>NZ_JACIJG010000007.1 GCF_014199265.1 Brucella daejeonensis | reverse complement strand
GCAAATCGGTTTTGTTGAAAACATTGCGCTTTATCGAAGCCCACGCCGTTCGGGACGAGGGGGTCGGAGGTTCGAATCCTCTCACTCCGACCATTGCAAGCCGAATGCCTGATCGTATTCGCCGCATTGGCGAACCACATTTCCCCACAGTTTGACTGCTAACGCGCTGCTGATGGTTGCTGCTTCCAGGACACGCAGGCCGGTCTGAATGTGCGCCGCCGCCGAGGGATATGTCGATAAATTCAGTAAAATTAAAATCCATCTAAACGAAAGATATAGAGTTTATATCCTCTTGCTCTCTGGCCCTTTCCTATGGACAGTCATATTTTTTTGATGTTGCTAACATAAGTTAATGACACGATTATTTCCGAATAGCACTATTTAGGCCAGCCTGATGGAACAGGCAGCCAAAGCACGCATGGTAAAACGTCCGCATTCAACGAAAGTAATAGTTGGACGCATAAACATAAGCAGCTTGCGTAGCGCGGGGAGAATCACATGTTGGAAACAAGAGGGGACAGCCTTTGGGCAAGGCGGGATGATTTTGGTGATCGGGGAGATGCTGCGGCAATCGAGGCCGCGCAGGATCGCCGCATACTGCTGGTCTGCAAAAGCAATCTTGAACGCCAGTGCCTTCAAAACGGGCTGGCGGTGAACGGCCTGAAGCTTCAGGTCGAGACGCAATCGGTCATCGAATGCGCCGACCCCGCGGATGATATCGCGGTCGTCCTGATCCATATCGGCTCCAAGCGCCTAGCCGATCCGTTTTTCTCGGAGAAACTGCACGCCGTCATCGAGCTTTGGCGGCCGGTTCCCGTCGTCTTCCTTGCCGAGCGGGAGGAATGGACGCAGGTCGTCCGTGCTCTGGAAATCGGCGCGCGCGGCTATATACCGACCTCGGTGGACATCAAGGTCTGCGTTGAAGCCCTCCATCTTGCCGCCGCCGGCGGCATGTATGTGCCTGCGTCGATTGCATTCCAGACGGCGCCTACCGATGTCGACGACGATGTGCTGGGCGAGTTGCTGACCGCCCGCGAGATCGAGGTCGTTCACGCAATCCGCATCGGAAAGTCGAACAAGATCATTGCCTTCGAGCTGGGCATGAGCGAGGGCACGGTCAAGGCCCATGTCCATAACATCATGAAGAAGATCGGAGCGGCAAACCGCACGGAAGTCGCCTGCAAGCTGCACAGGATGTACGGGGAACGCTTCGACCTGGACTGATTGCGTTCATGCGCGGGTTTCACACGCCGTGACCGGCGCTGGCCGGTTTCATTTTGTTTTGTTTTGCCGAAAAGCGCAGAAAAGCGAAGGCGGTGCGCACGGAATCGGTTGCTTTCTACGCAAAAAACGCGAAATTGTCGGACTGAAATCAGAATAATTCCAGTTCCGGGAACAAGATGCAGCTCACGCCCCGCCACAATGCGATCCTCGAGCTTGCCCGCAGGCAGGGGCAGGTTCTGGTAGACGACCTTGCCACGGCTTTCGAGGTGACGCCGCAGACGGTGCGCAAGGACCTGAACGACCTTTGCCGCGCCCGGTTGCTGCGCCGCATTCATGGCGGCGCGCTTTATCCCTCCGGCGTCGAGAACATGGAATATGAGGCCCGCCGCCGCATTGCCGCCGTCGAAAAGGAATCGATCGGGCGCGCCGCCGCTGAAATCATTCCTGACGGCGCTTCCCTGTTCATCAATATCGGCACCACGACCGAAGCCGTCAGCCAGGCGCTCGTCGATCACGATCATCTGATGGTCATTACCAACAACATCAATGTCGCCAACACCTTGCGCGTCCATCCCTCGATAGAGGTGGTCGTCGCGGGCGGCGTGGTGCGCCCCTCCGATGGCGGGATCGTCGGCGAGGCGGCGGTCGATTTTATCCGCCAGTTCAAGGTGGATTATGCGATCATCGGCGCTTCCGCCATGGATGAGGACGGGGCGCTTCTGGATTTCGATTTCCGGGAAGTGAAGGTCGCGCAGGCCATCATCGCCAATGCCCGGCACGTCATTCTGGTCACCGATTCCACGAAACTCGAACGCACGGCGCCGGTACGCATCGGGCATATCTCGCAGATCGACACGTTCATCACCGATCGATGCCCGTCGACGCAGTTGCGGGATCTGTGTGCCGAAAACGAGGTCGAACTGATCGAAGCCCTGCCGGAAACCTCCGTTACCGCGGATCGAAGCCCGGTCGAGCCGATGCCGTGAGGCTTTCCTGTCCCGGAGTCCACTTGCCAGTCGGGGCTTAAGCGGTCATTATTCTGCCGGAGAGCGGGTTCCAGCCTTTCTGGGAGGAAAAGATGGGCGCACCGCAAGACCGGATACATGCGGACCGGATTCAATCTGCGATAGGAACAGCCGACGGGGCGGCCCGGTCGGCTCTGGTTGCCTCATGGCGCCGTTCGGCGGAACTGCACGGGCTCGATCCGGCCGAGCCGGGTTCGGTTCGAACACTTTCCGACGGAGAATTTCGAACGGCGCACCAGCGTCTCGAACGGCTGTCCAGCATCGCGCAGGCCAGCATGGACCGGCTTTATCTGGCCGTCGGCGGCGTGGGCTGCTGCGTGCTTCTGGCCGATAGCGAAGGCGTGCCGGTGGAACGGCGCGGCGCTCCCGGCGATGACGATACTTTCTATCGATGGGGTTTGTGGACCGGCGCGGTCTGGAGCGAGCAGAGCGAAGGCACCAACGGCATCGGCACCTGCATCGTCGAGCAGCGCCCCCTGACGATCCATCGCGAACAGCATTTCCACACGCGCAATATCGGGCTTTCCTGCACTGTCGCGCCGATCCACGATCACCGGGGACGGCTGATGGCGGCGCTCGATGTTTCTTCCTGCCGCGCCGATCTGACCGAAGCTTTCGTACAGCTCATATCGGTGGCCGTCATCGACGCCGCGCGGCGGATCGAGGCGGAGAATTTCCGTCAGGCCTTTCCCGAAGCCCGTATCATGCTGGCGCCGAGTCCCGACCGGACCGGAGGGGCGCTGATCGCCGTCGACAAGGACGACCTCGTCATCGGCGCAACGCGCGCCGCGCGGCTTGCGCTGGAACTGGACGACGACGCGCTGGCAGATCCGCTGCCTGCGGCCGATCTTCTTGGAACGTCGGCCGATCCGCGCGAGGACATGGCGGAATCGGAGCGCGGCGTGATCCTGCGGGCGCTGGCGCGCGCGGAAGGCAATATTTCCTCTGCCGCGCAGCTTCTTGGCATCAGCCGGGCGACGCTGCACCGCAAGCTGAACCGTCTGAAGATCATCCGCTCGCACTGATGAAGCCATGCTGAAATAGGCGGGCGAAACTGTCTCAATATTGCGACAGATGGCGGTGTGAGCGCATGAAGGGCAGGTGACACTTTGCCCTCGCGGCGACATCCTGAAGACCGAAGCGCCGGAGGAGCGGCTCTTTTATCATAACGCGCATCTTGCCCGAAAACCGTTTTGCACGTTTCGGGACGCGCTGTTTCGGGAGGAAGTCATGAACAAGGTTGAATTCAGCCGGACGGTGAAACCGGCTTTTGCCAAACGCTATGGAAATTTCATCGGGGGCAAGTGGGTCGAGCCAAAGTCGGGCCGCTATTTCGACAACATCTCGCCGGTCAACGGTCAGGTGCTCTGCGAAGTGGCGCGTTCGGAGGCCGCCGATGTGGAAGCGGCTCTCGACGCAGCGCATGCCGCCAAGGATGCCTGGGGCAAGACGAGCGCGGCTGAACGCGCGCTCATCCTCAATCGCATTGCCGACCGGATTGAGGAAAACCTGCCTGCTCTCGCGGCGGCTGAAACCTGGGACAACGGCAAGCCGATCCGCGAAACCACCGCTGCCGACCTGCCGCTGGCGGTCGATCACTTCCGTTATTTCGCGGGCGTGATCCGCGCGCAGGAGGGCGGCATTTCCGAACTTGACCACGATACGGTCGCCTATCATTTCCACGAACCGCTCGGTGTCGTGGGCCAGATCATCCCGTGGAACTTCCCGCTTCTGATGGCGACGTGGAAGCTCGCCCCGGCGCTGGCAGCAGGCAATTGCGTGGTGCTGAAGCCCGCCGAACAGACCCCGGCCTCGATCCTTGTTCTGGCCGAACTGATCGCCGATCTTCTGCCTGCGGGCGTGCTCAATATCGTCAACGGTTTCGGTCTGGAAGCGGGCAAGCCGCTGGCATCGAGCCCGCGCATCGCCAAGATCGCCTTTACCGGCGAGACGACGACCGGGCGCCTGATCATGCAATATGCCAGCCAGAACCTCATTCCGGTCACGCTGGAACTGGGCGGCAAATCGCCCAACATCTTCTTCAAGGACGTGGCTGCCGAGGACGACGATTTTCTCGACAAGGCCATTGAAGGCTTCGTGATGTTCGCGCTCAATCAGGGCGAGGTCTGCACCTGTCCGAGCCGCGCCCTTGTGCAGGAATCCATCTATGACGAATTCATGGAAAAGGCCCTGAAACGCGTGGAGGCCATCGTGCAGGGCGACCCGCTCGACCCGGCCACGATGATCGGTGCGCAGGCGTCCAGCGAGCAGCTTGAAAAGATCCTGAGCTATTTCGACATCGGACGTCAGGAAGGCGCGGAAGTCCTGACAGGCGGCGAGCGCAACATGCTGCCGGGCGATCTGGCGGGCGGCTATTACGTCAAGCCAACCGTGTTCAAGGGCCATAACAAGATGCGCGTTTTCCAGGAGGAAATCTTCGGCCCGGTCGTGTCGGTCGCGACCTTCAAGGACGATGCCGAAGCGCTGTCGATCGCCAATGACACGCTTTACGGTCTGGGCGCCGGTATCTGGACCCGCGACGGCACACGCGCCTATCGCTTCGGCCGCGCCATTCAGGCCGGTCGTGTGTGGACCAACTGCTACCACGCCTATCCGGCCCATGCGGCCTTCGGCGGCTACAAGCAGTCCGGTATCGGGCGCGAAAACCACCTGAAGATGCTCGATCACTACCAGAACACCAAGAACATGCTGGTGAGTTATAGCCCGAAGAAGCTCGGATTCTTTTAAAGAACTTAAATTCCGGCTCATCAGAGCCGGAATTTACCCCCTACGCCAACTGGCGAACTCCGCGCTTGTGAAAAAAGTGCGGGAAAAGCGATTTCGGTTTACCCTCCCAAGGGGCCCGGGCGTGTCTGCCCGGGCAACCGCGTGGCTTCCTTGATAAGAGGAGGAGGAAATGCAGCAGGATCGTAACGATGGCATGGGACAGGTCAGCGCCACGCCCGCCGCTCTCGATCTCATCCGCGAATTGCAGGCCGAATACGGGCCGATCATGTTCCACCAGTCGGGCGGCTGTTGCGATGGGTCTTCTCCCATGTGCTATCCACAGGGCGAATTCATCGTCGGCGACACCGACGTGAAACTGGGTGAAATCGGCGGTGCGCCGGTCTATATCAGCGGCCCGCAATATGAAGCCTGGAAGCATACCGAACTCATCATCGATGTCGTTCCGGGGCGCGGCGGCATGTTCTCGCTCGATAACGGGCGCGAGGTGCGTTTCCTCACCCGATCCAGGATATGTTCCATCCCTTGAAATGTTTGTCCTTTTCGTTTCCCGGCCAACGGGTTACGAAGACAGATATTTTGAGGAGGATCATGACGGGCAATGGCCGCAACGGGCAAAAGAGCGACGATACATGATGTGGCGCGCCTTGCGGGCGTGTCGATAAAAACCGTTTCGCGCGTCTATAATGACGAGCCGAATGTGCGCGAAGCCATTCGGGAAAAGGTCAGGCAGGCAGGCGCCGAACTGCGCTATCGGCCCAATGCGGCGGCGCGCAATCTGGTGGAGCGGCGCTCGCACCTGATCGGGCTGTTCTTCGAGAATCCGAGCGCCAGCTATGTCACGGAACTACAGATGGGGGCGCTCGACCGCCTGCGCGATACGCGATATCGTCTGCTGATCTTCCCGGTTGAAAACCGCAATGATATTCGCGGCGCCCTGATTGAAACGGCCCATGCCTCCGGTCTCGATGGCATTATCGTAACGCCGCCCATGTCGGACGATCCCGAAATCCTGCGCGAACTGACCGCCTCGGCCATGCCTTTTGCCCGCGTGGCGGGCGATATCAGCGTGCTGCCGACCGATAGCGTCTCCATCGATGACGAGGCGGCGGCGATAGAGCTTGTGAACTATCTTCTGAAGCTTGGTCACAGGAAAATCGCCATAGTCATTGGCGATCCGACTCACCGTTCGGCGGAATTGCGCCTTGCCGGTTATCGCCATGCTCTGCAAAAGGCAGGCATTGCGCGCAACCCGGATTATGAAGTGCAGGGCGGTTTCAGTTTCGCCAGCGGCCTTGCCGCCGGGCAAAAACTGCTGGCGCTGGAAAACAGGCCGACGGCAATTTTCGCATCCAATGACGATATGGCGGCTGCGGTCATGCAGATCGCGCATGATCGCGGCCTTTCCATTCCGGGCGACCTCACCGTGGTGGGCTTCGACGACAGCGCCATCGCTCGTATGATCTCGCCGCAGATTACCACCGTGCGCCAGCCGATCTTCGAGATGACGCGCGGTGCGGCGGACATGCTTTTGCGCCATATCGAAACCGGCGAGGCGTCTCCGTCCCGCCAGATCGATTACAAACTCATCGTCCGCCAGTCCGCCGGCAAACCGCCAGCTTGACCAGGGCTAAATTATATCCTCCAGCCCCTTGGTCAGTTCCAGCGCCTGCCGCTCGAACAGACGGCGATAAATGCCGTCCGGCTTGCGGATGAGCGCATCGTGGTCGCCTTCTTCAAGGATTTTGCCCTTGTCGAAGACCAGCAGCCGATCGAGCGCGCGAACCGTCGAAAGCCGGTGCGCGATGACGAGCGTCGTGCGGCCGACCATCAGGCGCTCCATTGCCTGCTGGATCAGCACCTCCGATTCCGAATCGAGGCTCGACGTTGCCTCGTCCAGAATGAGGACCGGCGCATCGGCCAGAAACGCACGGGCAATCGCCACGCGCTGGCGCTCGCCGCCCGAAAGCTTCACGCCGCGTTCGCCGACGAGCGTTGCATAGCCCTTCGGCAGGCGGCTGATGAAGTCGTGCGCGCTTGCAAGCCGTGCCGCTTCCTCGATCTCGGCCTGTGTCGCGCCGGGGCGGGCATAGGCGATGTTCTCGTCCAGCGTGCGGTGAAACAGGATCGGCTCCTGCTGCACGATGGCAATCTGCGACCGGAGCGATGCCTGCGTGACCTCGGCTATGTTCTGCCCGTCGATGTGGATCGCGCCGTCGTTGACGTCATAGAGCCGCTGGATCAGCTTGACGAATGTTGTCTTGCCCGAACCCGAATGACCGACCAGACCGACACGCTCTCCGGCTTCGATCCTGACTGAAAAGTCGCGATAGAGCGCGGCTTCGTGATTGCCGTAATGGAAGGTGACGTGATCGAAGGTGATCTCGCCATTTCCGATCCTGATCGCAGGCGCGCGCGGCCTGTCGGCAATGCCGTAGGGCTGTGCCTCTATATCGACCAGTTCCTCCATGTCGTTGACCGAGCGTTGCAGGTTGCGGATATGCATACCCACATCGCGCAGATAGCCCTGCAACATGAAGAAGGCGGTCAGGACGAAGGTGATGTCACCGGCCGTTGCCTTGCCCTGGCTCCACAGATAGAGCGCAAAGACGATGACGACACCGCGCATCACCAGAAGGTTCGCGCCCTGAATGAAGCCGTTCAGCGTGCCGATCAGCCAGGTACGGCGTGTCCGGCTGCGCCATTTGGTGACGACTTTCGCAAGGCGCACGTCTTCGCGGGCTTCGGCGCCGAAAGCCTTGACGACGGCATTGCATGAAATGGCGTCGGCGAGCGCGCCGCCCATGCGCGTGTCCCAGCTATTGGCGAGCGTTGCGGCAGGCGCGACGAAGCCGAGCGAAATAGCGGCGGTGCAGGCGATGAAAAGCGCCGAGCCGATCGCGACCATCAGGCCCATGACCGGCCAGTACCACGAAAGCAGGGCAACCGAACCCATCAGCATGAGCAACGACGGAAGCAGGGCGATGATCAGCGTGTCGTTGAGCAGGTCGAGCGCCCACATGGCGCGCGACACCTTGCGCACCGTCGATCCGGCGAAGGCGTTTGCGTGCCAGTCGGTTGAAAACCGCTGTAGCCTGCGGAACGAGCTTGCCGCCATGTCGCTCATGATCTTCAGCGTGAAATCCGTGATGACATAGAAGGTCAGCTGACGCGTGATCAGCGCCAAAGCGCCCAGCGCAAGCAGAACGACAAGCGCGCTGATCGCGGCGTTCCACGCGCTGTCGCTGCCAAGCGAAAGCGCGTCGACCAGACGCCCGGAATAAAGCGGGGTGAGAACATCTGCGGCCGTTGCAAGCAGCATGCCGATTATCATCAGCGCCAGCCGCAGAGGCTGACTTCGCCAATGACTGAAAGTGTAGCCGAGGACGTTGCGAAACGCCGGTCCCCGGAAATCGATGCGAAACCGAGTCATATTGATACCACCAGCCCGCGCGAAGACGGTGCTGGCCCTTCAAGAGAGAAAACAGGACTATCGGCCCGCCGAAGAGGGCCACGATAAGCGATGATTTTGAAAATGCGCCCGAAACGGGCGTTCAGGCCTTAGCCTGAATTGCGGGCCGCGAACCTAGAAATTTGCGGCGCCCGCGCGAACACTGGGCACCATTGGGGTTGGGTAATAGACACGCATCTCATACCTCCTTGCCAGTGTTGCAGATGTTTGCACAATAAATGAGCATTGATTTTTGCCAAGACGGAAAATCGCTATTTTCCGCGTGATTGTTTGACTGTGGCAAATTTGCAAGCCTGGACTTCAGGTAGAAGAAAACGCCGATATGCAATCATTCATCGTGAAAGAACGGCGTGTATTTCACTTTTTTCGTTACAACGACGCTACAGTCTTGCAATTCCGCCGCTCATGGGTGAAGGGTCTTGGCGAGATATATCAGGCCGTGCGATGCACAGGGAGAGATCATGACCATCCATCAAAATCTGATTGCGGGCGAATGGGTAGGCGGCGACGGGATCGCCAACATCAATCCGTCGGACACCAATGATGTCGTGGGCACCTATGCGCGGGCGACCGCCGACGACACCAGGGCTGCGATTGCTGCCGCCAAGGCGGCGTTCCCGGCCTGGTCGCGGTCCGGTATTCTGGAGCGCCATGCGATCCTGCGCAAAACCGCCGACGAGATTCTGGCGCGCAAGGACGAACTTGGCCGCCTCCTGTCGCGCGAGGAAGGCAAGACGCTTGCCGAGGGCATCGGCGAAACCATCCGCGCCAGCCAGATTTTCGATTTCTTCGCGGGCGAGTGCCTTCGCCTTGCGGGTGAGGTTCTGCCGTCCGCGCGTCCGGGCATCGGCGTCGAAGTCACGCGTGAGCCTGTCGGCGTCGTCGGCATCATCACGCCGTGGAATTTCCCGATCGCCATCCCGGCATGGAAGATCGCGCCCGCGCTTTGCTACGGCAACACCGTCGTCTTCAAGCCGGCCGATCTGGTACCGGGCTGCTCCTGGGCGATTGTCGACATCCTGCATCGCTGCGGTCTGCCGAAGGGCGTTCTCAATCTCGTCATGGGCAAGGGTTCCGTGGTCGGTCAGACCATCCTCGACAGCGCCGACGTCAACGCCGTCACCTTCACCGGCTCGACGGGCACCGGCAAGCGCGTCGCGACGGCCTCCATCGAGCATAATCGCCGCTTCCAGCTTGAAATGGGCGGCAAGAACCCGGTCGTGGTCCTCGATGATGCGGATCTCAATGTCGCCGTGGAATCGGTCGTCAATTCGTCCTTCTTCTCAACCGGCCAGCGCTGCACGGCTTCCTCGCGCGTCATCGTGACCGAGGGCATCCACGACAAGTTCGTCGCCGCCGCCATCGAAAAGCTGAAGAGCGTGACGGTCGACAATGCCCTGAAGCAGGGCACGCATATCGGCCCGGTCGTGGACGAAAGCCAGCTCCAGCAGGACATGGACTATATCGAAATCGGCCGCAAGGAAGGCGCCAAGCTTGCCTTTGGCGGCGAACGCCTCAACCGCGAAACGCCGGGCTTCTATCTCCAGCCCGCGCTGTTCACGGAAGCGACCAACCAGATGCGCATCAGCCGCGAGGAAATCTTCGGCCCGGTCGCTTCGGTCATCCGCGTCAAGGATTACGAGGAAGCGCTTGCCACGGCCAACGATACGAGCTTCGGCTTGTCGTCGGGCATCTGCACGACGAGCCTGAAACACGCTACCCACTTCAAGCGCAATTCGGAAGCGGGCATGGTCATGGTCAACCTGCCGACCGCAGGGGTCGATTTCCATGTGCCGTTCGGCGGACGCAAGGGTTCGAGCTTCGGCCCGCGCGAACAGGGCCGTTACGCAGCCGAGTTCTACACCACCGTCAAGACGGCCTATACGCTGGCCTGACCCCAGATGCGTGAATGCGAGAACCGGCGGGCGACCGCCGGTTTTTTCATGCCGTTTTGCGCGGCCATGCGGCGAGCTTGCGCGCAAAATACGAAACCGTCGCATGTAGAAGCATGGTGAAGGCCGCGAGCACGAAAAGGCTTGCGAACATCAGGTCCACCTTGGCGCGGCCATTGGCAAGCAGCATCAGATAGCCAAGCCCCTTCGAAGCCCCGACCCATTCGCCGACCACGGCGCCAATCGGCGCATAGACGCTGGCAAGGCTCAGTCCCGAGGCAAGCGAAGGGAAGGCTGCCGGTATGCGCACGCTGAAGAGAATATGCATCCGCCCGGCGCCGAGATTTTCCGCCGCGTCGATCAGGGTTTGATCGGTACGCTGCATTCCGTCCAGAAAGGTGGAAACGACGGGAAAGAAGATCATCAAAATGGTGACGGCGATCTTCGATGCGGGACCATAGCCGAGCCAGAGCGTGAGGATCGGGGCGAGCGCGAAGATCGGGATCGCCTGGCTGAACACCATCACCGGCATGACGAGGCGTTGCGCAAGCGGCGACATCATCAGCCCGATGGCGGTCAGCACGCCGATGGCCGAGCCGAGAAAAAGCCCGCCCAGCACTTCGCCAGCGGTCACGATGGCATTATCGGCAATCAGCCGCGCATTGGTGACGAGCGAGAGCGCCACATCGAGCGGACCGGGCAGGATGAAGCGCGGCATCTGCCAGACCGTCACCACCGCCTGCCATAGACCCAGTACGGCAATCGCCGACAGCAACCCGTCGGCGATGCGTTTCTTGCGGGAGCGAACGAGAGTGTTCACCTAGCTTTCCGCTCCCTTGAGACCCATGCCCCAGAAATCGGCTTCAAGCCTGCTGGCGGTTGCAAAAATCCGGCAAAGCCTCGGCCAGCGCGGACTGTTCTCGAAATCCGCGCCGATGCGGTCCTTCGCGGCCTGATCGAACAGCTTGCCGACCGTGTGGCACATGTCCTGATAGCCGGACCCGGCATAGGTGTCGATCCACTCCCGATAGGGCGTGCCGGGCTTGGCCGTCGCCGCAAGCTTCAGCCCGATCTCGCCATAGCCATGCGCGCAGGGCACGAGGGCGGTGAGCAGGTCGAGAAAGTCGCCGGACTGCCCGCAATCGAGCACATAGCGCGTATAGGCGAGGTTTTCCGGCTCCTCGCGCGTGTTGTAAAGCTCCTCTTCGCCGATGCCCTCGCGCCCGCAAATGCCGACATGCAGCGGCAGTTCGGTCACTGCAAGCCGATGCATGATGTCGGCGCAAAGCCGTGTTTCGTTGAGGTTGCCCGCCTTTATCACGCCAAGCGCAAAGGCGCGGGCATAGTGATGCAGATAGACATAATCCTGCCGGAGATAATGCAGGAAAGCGGATTTCGGCAGAGTGCCGTCGCCAAGCCCGTGCACGAACGGGTGATCGATGTAGGATTTCCAGTCATCGGGCGTCGCGGCGCGCAGACGGGTAAACAGTTCGGAAGAATAATGCGGCTGTGGCATGGTCATGGCCTGTTTCCTTCCGCGTTCACGTCGATGGCGAATTTTTCGACAGGCAGGATCGAAGGGACGAGGCCGTTTTCCTTCAGATAGGCCTCGTAGCGGCTCCAGCGCCCATAATCGAGGCTCGCGGGCGAGCGCGAGAAGCGGGCGACCGTGTCTTTCCAGGCGCGTTTGTACAGTTCGTCCTTGAGTTCGGAACTGTAGGACGCAAACACGTCGAAGCTCTGTTCCGGGTGATTGACGATATATTGCGCGCCTTTTTCGGTCGCCGCGAGGAAGCGTGAAATCCGCTCTTTTTCGGCAGCGTCGAGCTTGCCGGGATTGGCGACATAGACAAGCTCGTCATAGACCGGCACGCCTTCCTCTTCGACATTGAAGCATTTGCCGGCGACGCCTTCAACCGCCATCTGGTTCAGTTCGACATTGCGATAGGCGCCCATCACCGCATCGACCTGCTTCGACATCAGCGACGGGGCGAGGGAGAAATTCACATTGATCAGTTCGACGTCCGAGAGCTGGATGCCATGCTTCTTGAGAATGGTGCCGAGCACCGTCTCCTCGACGCCCGCGACCGAGAAGCCGATCTTCCTGCCCTTGAGGTCCGCGATGGATTTCACCGATCCGTCGTCACGGGTCATCAGGCAGTTGAGCGGGGAATCGACCAGGGTGCCGACCCGGATCAGCGGAATATCGGCATGAACGTCGAGATGCACCTGCTGCTGGTAGGAGATCGCGAGATCCGCCTGTCCGGCGGCCACCATCTTCGGCGGCACGGAAGCATCTGCCGGGGCGACGATATCGACATCGAGGCCCGCATCCTTGAAATAGCCGAGCTTGTCGGCGACGATGATCGGGCCATGATCGGGGTTCACATACCAGTCGAGTATGAGCTTGAATTTATCGTTTGCCTGCGCGGCCTGAGTCGAAATCAGGGCGAACGAAGCCGTGGCGCTGAACAGCGCTGCAAAAACCAGTTTTTTCAATGTTTCCTCCAGAAACTAAATTACGTAGGGCCGTGTAATTTCGATCCATTGCCGCACGCGGGCCTCTGGATCGGGGTTGAGGGTGATGTCGGTGACGACGGAAACGATATCGGCTCCGGCGTCGAAAACGCCGGGCGCGCGGTCGACATTCATGCCGCCAATGCCGACAAGAGGAATGTCTCCGGGCGGAATGTCTGCGAGCGCTGTTTTCCATTCACGCACGCGGTCCAGCCCCTGTTCGTGCCATTTCATCTTCTTGAGAATGGTCGGATAGACGGGGCCGAGCGCGATATAGGCAGGTTTCAGCGCGAGCGCGCGGCCAAGCTCCGCCTCGTCATGGCTGGAAACGCCAAGCTTCAGACCGCTTTTCCGAATGGCGTCGAGATCGGCATCGTCAAGGTCTTCCTGACCCAGATGAACAAAATCGCAGCCTTCCTCGATGGCCAGTTTCCAGTAGTCGTTGACGATGAGCTGGCAGTCATGTCTCGCGCAGATTTCGCGCGCCGCGCGGATTTCCGCGCGCAGTTCGGCATCGTCCTTGTCCTTGATGCGCAGTTGCACCAGCCTGATGCCGAGCGGCACCATGCGCCTGAGCCAGTCGGCGCTGTCGAAGATCGGATAGAACGGATCGAGGGCCATTACAGAAAAGCCTTTCCGATAAGGGGCGTGGAGGGCACCGCCATGTCGCGCGCCTCGATGGGGTCGGCCTCATGGGCAAGGCGACCGGCCTCGACCGCGAGCGCGAATGCGCGCGCGATGGCGGCGGGATCGCCCGCCTTGGCGACGGCGGTGTTGATCAGCACGGCGTCGAAGCCAAGTTCCATTGCCGCCGCTGCATGGGACGGCACGCCAATGCCCGCATCCACCACCAGCGGAACATCCGGGAAATGCCCGCGCATGGTTTTGAGCGCATAAGGGTTATTGAGGCCGCGGCCCGAACCGATCGGCGCGCCCCAGGGCATCAGCACCTTGCAGCCCGCTTCCAGCAGCCTTTCCGCGACGATGAGATCGTCGTTCATATAGGGAAAGACCTCAAACCCGTCATCGCAGAGAATGCGGGCGGCTTCCACAAGCCCGAAAGGATCGGGTTGCAGCGTGTCGTGATCGCCGATGACTTCGAGCTTGATCCAGTTGGTGCCGAAGATTTCCCGCGCCATCTTCGCCGTGGTGACCGCTTCGCGCGGCGTGTGGCATCCGGCCGTATTCGGCAGGACGGATACGCCCATATCCTTGATCAGCGTCCAGAAATCCTGACCGGCGCGCATGTTGCCGCTTTCGCGCCGGAGCGAGACGGTCACGATTTCCGTCTTCGACGAACGGACGCTATCCGCCAGAATGGCCGGTGACGGATATTGCGCCGTGCCGAGCAGCAAGCGGCTTTCGAATGTCTTTCCATAAAGTTCAAGCATCTCAACCTCCCTGCATCGGGGCCAGAACCTCGATGCGGTCGCCCTCGCCGATCGGGGTTGCCCCGCGCTCGTCGCTCGCGATGAATTCGCCGTTAAGCGCGGTCGCCACCACGGCCGCGTCGAGTTCGATTTCCGCGAGCAGGGCCGCGAGATCGGATGCGGCAGTCTCGACGGCCTCGCCATTGAGAACGATGGTCATGCCAGTTCCTCCAGGAATTCAGGTCTTTGTTCCGGTTCGCTGGCAGCCGCGACCGCCATGCGCGCAACCGCTGGCGACAGCAGGAAGCCGTGCCGGTAAAGCCCGTTGACATAGATGGTCTGGCCGCGCTTGCGCACGCGCGGCAGGTTGTCGGGAAAGGCGGGGCGGGCATCGACGCCGGTTTCCAGAATTTCCGCCTCGCCAAATGCCGGGTGCAGGGCATAGGCGGCGCTGAGCATTTCCAGCGTCGAGCGGACGCTGATGCCGCTTCGCTCGTCGCTTTCGATCATGGTCGCGCCGATCATGTGGATGCCGTCGCCGCGCGGCACGATATAGAGCGGAATGCGCGGATGCAGCAGGCGCACGGGACGGGCAAGATTGATATCGCGGGAGCGGACCACAAGCATTTCGCCCTTCACGCCGCGCAGGTCCTGCAACTGGTCGCGGGCCGCAAGGCCGCGTGCATCGACGGTCACGTCCGTTTCGATTTTGACGTCTTTCGCATCCTGCCCCAGATGAAGGACCACGCCTTTCTTCTGCAATCTTTCGGCAAGCTCGATCAGCGTCTCGCGCGGGTTGAGATGGCCTTCCTGCGCAAAGAACAGCCCCTGCCGGAAGCGTCCCGCCAGATCCGGCTCCAGGGCGTCGATCTTCTCCTGGCCGATCGTATCGAAGGCTTCGGTCCGGCGGGCGAAGCGGCGCAGTTCGGTCGCATCGCGCGTGTGCGAAAGCACCAGCGTTCCCTTGCGGCGGACGGTCGAGACGTGCCGTTCCCACCAGCCGATGGCTTCCTGTCCCAGCCGGACGACGGGTTCCTCGGCGCTTTCGCCTTCGCACCAGGGCGCCAGCATTCCGCCCGCAAACCACGAACAGCTATCGGAGCCGATTTCCGTGCTTTTCGCAATGACGGTGACGGCGTGGCCCCGGTCGTTGAATTCCGCGGCGCAGGCAAGGCCCGCAACACCGGCGCCGATGATCGTGACGCGCATCACACCGTCTCCCACAGATTATGAAAATGATGCACGGGGCCGTGGCCGCTGCCGACGTGCAGCCTGTTTGCAGAGAGGATCGCGGCTTGCAGATAGGCATGGGCTTCGCG
The DNA here is from genome assembly GCF_014199265.1 of Brucella daejeonensis. Lineage (GTDB taxonomy): Bacteria > Pseudomonadota > Alphaproteobacteria > Rhizobiales > Rhizobiaceae > Brucella > Brucella daejeonensis. The sequence goes on along the minus strand of NZ_JACIJG010000007.1, from coordinate 236,864 downwards.
AAGCGCCTGTTCCAGACACAGGTTCTTGCCGAGACCGGCCGCAATCGCGGAGGAAAGCGTGCAGCCCGTGCCATGGGTGTTTTGCGTGTAGATGCGCGGCGCTTCCAGCCGGAACACCGGCTGGCCGGGGCGGACGAGCAGGTCGGCGCAGATGTCGCCTTCCGCGTGGCCGCCTTTCATCAAGACCGCCTTTGCGCCGAGCGTGAGCAGGGCGCGGCCCTGTTCCTCGGCTTCGCCGTCATTGCGGGCGATTGCGCAATCGAGCAGGCAGGCGGCTTCCGGACGATTGGGGGTAAGCACGCTTGCAAGCGGGATCAGCTTTTCGCGCAAGGTCGATATGGCCGTTTCGCTGAGCAGGCGGCTGCCGGACTTGGCGATCATCACCGGATCGAGGACGATGGGGCCGGAAAAATGACCAAGACCCGCGGCTGTTGCCTCGATGGTTTCGGGCACCGAAACCATGCCGATCTTGACGGCGGCGACATTGAGATCGCTGAAGACCGTATCGATCTGCGCCGCAACGATGTCGGACGGGACGTCGTGGACGGCGGCGACGGTCAGGGTGTTCTGCGCGGTGATCGCCGTGATGACGCTCGCGCCGTAAACGCCAAGCGCCGAAAAGGTCTTGAGATCGGCCTGGATACCCGCGCCGCCGCCACTGTCGGAACCGGCAATGGTGACGCAAATGGGAACGGGCGCCGTGCCATGGCCGTTGCTGGGTGTGGTTCGGGAGAGGTTCTGTCTCTGCTCCATCATGTCGTCTCTCATTCCGAACGGAAAATTGAGACGTCATGAGCGGGTTTTGGGGTGCTGCCCCGGAGGAAGGCTCCTCCTTGTCCGCGACGCGCCAAACTCCGTTCCCTACGCAGGTATTACCCGGATCAGGTTCAATGGGTTGGCGCGATCAGCGTCTCTCAGCCTTTGAAAAGGCACCCCAACGAATTTTGTATTTTAAGGCATAGGCCGGATCGGAAGGCCGGTCAAGGGACAGAAATTGGAGGACTTCGAAGAAAATCGTCAGATAAGACGTCAAATTATATATGATTTTTTTAAAATATCGGATTTAAATTGGATGGGGGCATCTTCCTTGTGCGGCTCATGATGTTATGAGCGCGAGGCGGTCCCCATGGGGAATGGAATGTCCTTGAAGGTCAATCTGACGAGGGGGTCATAATGGAGAAGCGGAAGGGCGCTTCGGCGGAAGGCACGATGGCGCGCACATCCGAGCAGGATTTCCGCATTCTTTTCACGACCCATCCAACGCCCATGTGGGTCTATGATCCCGAAACCCTCCATTTCATCGTGATGAACGACGCCGCCTACCAGCTTTACGGCTATACGGCGGACGAAATTCCCGGCATGACGGTTCTCGATATCCGCCCGCAGGCCGAGCGGGATCGAATGCTGGCCGCCATTCGCGACCGGAGCGATCTCGAACGGCCCGAGCGCTGGCAGCATTTGTGCGCCAACGGCGAAATCATCGACGTCCTGACCTATGGGCGTCAGATCGTCTTCGACGGCAGGCCCACGATCCTCGCCATCGTGCAGGACCGGACGGAACTGACGCAGGCCAACCGGCAGGCCAGTCACGCGCAGTCGTTGCTCGACAGTCTCGTCAACAACCTGCCGCTCGGGGTCTTCGTCAAGGACATGCACGATGAAGGCCGCTACGTGCTCTATAATCAGGCCGCTTCGACGGTCAGCGGCCACCCGGTGGACAGGGCCATCGGTTCGACCGACAGCGAAATCTTTCCGCAGCGCGATGCGATCGCGTTCACCCGGCAGGACCGGGCGGCGATGCGCCGCCGCGAGGTGCTGAACGCCGAATACGAGATCGAGCGGGAGGACGGAACGGCGCGGGCCGTGCGGATCATCAAATGTCCGATTCCCCCCGTCGATGCCGACGAACCCCGCTATCTCATCGGCCTTGTCGAGGATATTACCGAGCGTCGCGAGATCGAGGAACGCATGGCCTATATCGCCATGCACGACAGCCTGACCGGCCTGCCCAACCGCGCCTGTTTCACGCGCCATGTCGAGGGCCTGCTGAAGAAGGGCGCGGACGCCGAGCCTTTCGCGCTGTTTTATCTCGATATAGATCATTTCAAGAACATCAATGACAGTATCGGCCATCAGGCGGGCGACCAGCTTTTGCAGGAGGTTGCGCGCCGCCTCAAACAGATCACCACGTCGAAGGATTTCGTAGCCTGGCTCGGCGGCGACGAATTCGCCATCGTCTATCGCAGCGGCGCGCTGGCGCAGATCGCCATGTTCGCGGACCGCATCCTGTCGGCCTTTCAGGACCCTTTCATGCTGGTGAAGAATTCGGAATTCGTCACTTGCAGCATGGGCATCGCCCAGGCGCCGCTGCACGGCGACAATCCTGATGTCCTGATGCGCAATGCCGATCTGGCGCTTTATGCATCCAAATCCGGCGGACGGCGCACGTTCCGCTTCTATCAGCACTCGCTGCGTCTGGCGGCGGAAAAGCGGCACGTCATGACCGGCGAACTTCGTCAGGCCTTGCTGGCGGGACAGTTCGAGCTTCATTACCAGCCGATCTTCAACCTTGAGAGCGGCAGGATTTCGGGCTTTGAGGCCCTTATCCGCTGGCTCCACCCCGAACGCGGCATCGTTTCACCGGCCGAGTTCGTTCCTCTGGCGGAGGAAACCGGGCTGATCGGCCCGATTGGCGAATGGGTTTTGCGCACCGCCTGCCGGGAAGCCGCGCTCTGGCCGGAGGACATCAAGGTCTCGGTCAATCTCTCGCCGGTCCAGTTCAGCCAGACCACGCTCTTGCGTTCCGTCACCGATGCGCTGGAGGCCGCGCGGATTTCGCCGGAACGTCTGGAACTTGAAATCACGGAATCGGTCTTCCTGTCGAACAGCAAGAACAATATCGAGCTTCTGTTCGAACTGCGCAGGCTTGGCGTGCGCATCGCCATGGACGATTTCGGCACCGGCTATTCGTCGCTCAGCTATCTGCGATCCTTCCCCTTCGACAAGATCAAGATCGACCGCAGCTTCGTCTCCGGCATCGAAGTGGACACGCGCGACCTTGCCATTATCCAGGCGGTGGCGACGCTGGGCGCGGGCTTCAACATCGTGACCACCGCCGAAGGTGTCGAAACCGCCCAACAGCTCGAACGGTTGCGGTCGGAACGGTTCGGGGAAGTGCAGGGCTTTCTGACGGGGCGGCCAATGCCCGCAAGCGATGTGTGCGATTTCATTCATAATCGTGCGGCAACCGCTCTGCACATACCGCCGGCATCCAACCGCCTGCCAGCTTAAAAAAGGGCTTGACCTTCCAACGGTGGGAAGGATTATCTAAGGAGCAATTCTCGAATTGTGCCCGCATGGGCAGTGAAAGGGATTGCCATGAACAAGCCTGTCAATCACGAAGCGATCAGTTTCCCCGTACCCGTCGAAGGGATGAGCTGCGCATCGTGTGTCTCATCGGTTGAAAAAGCCGTTTCCAGAGTTCCGGGTGTGGACAGGGTTTCTGTGAACCTGGCGACCGAGCGCGCGGATGTCGTGTTCAGGGGAACGCCGGATTTGCCGTCGGTGGTCGAGGCCATCCGCAAGGCGGGCTACGATGTTCCGGCGGGCAGCATCGATCTTGCCATCGAGGGCATGAGTTGCGCGTCCTGCGTCAGCAACGTTGAAAAGGCCCTGAACGCCGTGCCGGGCGTGACGCGGGCAAGCGTCAATCTGGCCACCGAGCGCGCCCATGTGGAACTGGCAGGCCCGGTCCAGACGTCCGATCTCGTCAAGGCGGTCGAACAGGCCGGGTACGAGGCGCGCGCGCTGGCCGAGGCCGAGAGCGATGCAAAGCCGGAAACGCAGAGCGAAAAACGCGATGCGGAAGCGGCGGAACTGAAGAAAAGCGTCCTGCTTGCCGCCATTTTGACCCTGCCTGTTTTCATCATGGAAATGGGATCGCACCTCATTCCGGCTGTCCATATGTTCGTGATGGAGCGGATCGGGGTGCAGAATAGCTGGTATCTGCAATTCGTGCTGACCACGCTTGTCCTGTTCGGTCCGGGCCTGCGCTTCTTCAAGAAGGGCGTCCCGTCGCTTTTGCGCGGCACGCCGGACATGAACTCGCTGGTCGTTGTCGGCACGCTCGCCGCCTGGGGCTTTTCCATCGTCGCCACCTTCTTTCCCGGCGTCCTGCCGGACGGAACGGTCAATGTCTATTTCGAGGCCGCGGCGGTGATCGTGACGCTCATCCTGATCGGCCGCTTTCTGGAGGCGCGCGCCAAGGGCCGCACCAGCGCCGCGATCAGCCGTCTGGTCGGCCTGCAAGCGAAATCGGCTCGTGTGGTGCGCGACGGTCAGGCGGTCGATGTGCCGCTGGAAGACGTTCGCGCAGGCGATATCGTGCAGGTGCGCCCCGGCGAGAAAGTGCCGGTCGATGGCGCGGTGATCGAGGGTTCCTCCTATGTGGATGAATCGATGATTACCGGCGAGCCGGTGCCCGTGATCAAGGAAAACGGAGCCGAAGTCGTCGGCGGCACGATCAACAAGACGGGCGCCTTCACCTTCCGCGCCACCAAGGTTGGCCGCGACATGGTGATCTCGCAGATCATCCGCATGGTCGAGGATGCACAGGCCGACAAGCTGCCCATTCAGGCCAGGGTCGACAAGGTGACCGGCTGGTTCGTGCCTGCGGTGATGGCCGCCGCCGCGCTCACCTTCGTCTTGTGGCTCGCGATTGGCGGGACGGCCATGCTCGGCTATGCGCTGGTCAACGCTATTGCCGTCCTCATCATTGCCTGCCCTTGCGCCATGGGGCTGGCCACGCCGACCTCGATCATGGTCGGCACCGGCCGGGCCGCCGAATTCGGCGTTCTGTTCCGCCGTGGCGATGCGCTGCAAACGCTGCGTGACGCATCGGTCATTGCGGTCGACAAGACTGGCACACTGACTGAAGGAAAGCCCGCCCTGGCGCATTTCAGGACGGTCGAGGGTTTCGAAGAGGATGAACTTCTGGCGCTTGTCGCGGCGGTCGAGGCGCGTTCGGAGCATCCGATTGCCGATGCCATCGTGGAAGCGGCGAAGGAGAAGGGGTTGAAGCTCGCGGACGTTTCGGCATTCGAGGCCGTGCCCGGTTTCGGCCTGAAAGCGCAAGTGTCCGGTCATGAGGTCGCCATCGGTGCTGACCGTTACATGGCAAAGCTTGGACACGATGTCGCTGCCTTTGCCGATGACGCGACGCGTCTCGGCAGCGAGGGGCAGTCGCCGCTTTATGCTGCCGTTGACGGCAGGCTGGCGGCGATCCTCACCGTTGCTGATCCGATGAAGGAAACGACGCCCGCCGCCATTGCCGCCCTGCACGAACAGGGGCTGAAAGTGGCGATGATCACCGGCGACAATCGCCGCACGGCGGAGGCAATCGCCGGACGTCTCGGCATCGATGAAGTCGTGGCGGAAGTTCTGCCCGACGGCAAGGTGGACGCGCTGAAGCGCCTTTCTGCCGGCGGCAAGCAGGTGGCTTTCGTGGGCGACGGCATCAACGATGCGCCGGCGCTGGCTGCGGCGAATGTGGGCATTGCCATCGGCACCGGCACGGATATTGCGATTGAAAGCGCCGATGTCGTGCTGATGTCGGGCGATTTGCGCGGCGTGGTCAATGCAATCGCCATATCCAAGGCGACGATCCGCAATATCGGCGAAAACCTGTTCTGGGCCTTCGCCTATAATGTGGCGCTGATCCCCGTCGCGGCGGGCATCCTCTATCCGTTCACCGGCACGCTGTTGTCGCCGGTGCTGGCGGCGGGCGCCATGGCATTCTCAAGCATCTTCGTGCTCAGCAATGCCTTGCGGCTCAAGAGGTTCAGGAGTCCGATGGAAAGCTGACCGAAAAGAAAAGGCGCGGGCAATTCCCGCGCCTTTTTCCTGCGTTCTGTTCAGTGGGTGCCAACGGCCCTGCCGTAAACACGCACCACGTTTCGCACCGCTTCCACCATCAGCGCGTGCGGCGTCGCTTCGACCGTCCCTGCGGCAACCGCCGGATAGAGCGTTCCCAGATACTGGCTGATGAGCGTTTCCGGGATTCTGCGTCCGTCGAGCCGCGCCAGAAGCGCTTCGACCGCCGCCGTCGCTTCCGCATGAGGCCAGTAATAACGGATACGGTCGCTATAGGAAAAATGGCGCTGGAGGCGGAGTTCTTCCGCATCGCCATGATAGTATTTTTCCCAGTTCTTGCGCTCGGCCATGAGCAGGCGTTCCATCCTGCCCCGCAGCGTCTCTTCTTCCGGCAGGCGATAGAGGAAAGCCGCGATCTGGTCGAGGCCGTAAAGCGCCTCGCGCAGCGCGAAGGTCAGGCCGGGACCGACCTTCAAAATGGCGAAGCCGTCATGGACGAGATCGGAAAGCGCTTGCACTGGCTGGTAGTCGGTCGAATGCGCCTCGAAGACAAATTGCGGCATCCGGTCGAGCACGCCGCTCAGGGCGGTCGCCTTGTCGCTGTTGTAATAGACGACGTTCTCATTGCCGAACTCCACGCCCGGCTGCACCACCACGCCGATGGCGCGCGAAAATGCGTCGTCCAGTCCCAGCGCCGCGAAAGCCTTGCGGTGAACGGCGACCGTTTCGAGGGCCGCTTCCGGTCTGGTCAGTTCCAGTTCCTCGATTTCTTCCATCGCCCCGCCGGGGATCGGAACTTCCGTGCCGATGATATAGACGGGCAGGTCGTAACCGGCCTCGCGAGCCGCTGCCTCCGAAACCCTGGCCAGACGTGCGGCGCGTTCGGCGGTCACGGCGTCGGGCAGGGCTACCGGCTCGCCCGCGCAGCCCATCGACGTGTCGAGGTGGATCTTGGTGAAACCGGCGCGCACGAAGGCATCGATCATGACTTCCGATTTCAGCATCGCCTCTTCGGCGGGCAGATGCTTCCACGGATTGGGGCCGAGGTGATCGCCGCCGAGGATGAGGCGTTTCGCGTCGAAGCCGACGCGGGCCGCGATCTCTTCCACGAAGCGCCGGAAACCGGCAGGGGTCATGCCCGTATAGCCGCCATCCTGATTGACCTGATTGCAGGTGGCTTCGATCAGGACGTCCGTGTTCGTCGCAACGCCTTCCAGAAGGGCGGCTTCGATGACGACCGGATGCGCGGAGCAGATGGATGTTATTCCGCCGCGCATGCCGTTCCTGTAACGGGCGGGAATATCTCTGAGGGACCCGGTGCTGCTCATGCCTAAGCTCCGTGTTTTGCAAGAAACGACTGGATTTCGGCCATGGTCGAAGTGCCTTCCATGGGACCTTTCACGCCGACGGCGCGCGCGCCGGTCGCGTTGGCGAAAATGAGCGCCTCCTTCGGCGCCATGCCGCGCAGCCAGCAGGTGACGAATGCCGCGCCGAAGCTGTCGCCCGCGCCGGTGGGATCGACTTCGTCGACCGCGAAGGCCGGCGCGAATACTTCGCCGGACCGGTCGAAATAGCTGGCGCCTTCCGCGCCGCGCTTGACGACCACGGCCCTGACGCCGCGCGCGAGCAGTTCTTCAATGGCCGCCTTTTCTTCACGCGCTTTGGTGAAGAGGAAGATTTCCGGGCCGCTCGGCATGAAAAGGTCCGTGTTCTCAAGGGCATGGACGAGCGCTTCGCGCATGCCGGGCAGGTCCAGCATCTCCTTGCGGATGTTTGGATCGAAGGAAACCGTACCACCCTTCGCCTTGATGCGCACGGTCGCCTCGTGGATCGCCGCGACGATGCTTTGCGAAAACAGCGCCGACCCCATGATGTGAAGATGATCGGCGCTTTCGATCAGCTTTTCCGCTTCCGGCGTCAGGCCGATGGCGCTGCACGCGCTGTGCTTGATGTTGAAGATGAAATCGCGATTTCCGTCCGGGCGATAGCGCACGAAGGCGCTGCCGGTGGCGGCTGTCGGATGCACGCCGATCGCCGATACGTCCACGCCGTCTTCGCGCAGGCGCTCGATATTGAGCATCCCGAAATCGTCATTGCCGACCGCGCTGACCAGACCGCATGGCTGGCCGAGCTTCGCCGCCTGATCGATGAAGATCGCGGGCGCGCCGGATGCGAAAGGACCGATCAGGGGAATGGTGGTCCTGAAACCGTAACCGGGTTCGACGGCCATGATCTCGACGACGATTTCACCGATGGTGATGATTTTCTTCATGAATCTATCCGACCCCGTTTTGATGACGGCAGAAGCTGTGGTTCCTAGATTTGCTGGAGCTTGTTTCCCGAGTCAACATAAAGTTTTTCGCGCGTAAAAATTATGCGGCAGGCATTTGCCGCTGCCGAACAGAAATCGGGCACTCTTTGAAAGCGAAGCGGGTCGCCGCTGAAAAGACCTATAAATGACACATTTCACACAATTTTGCCATGTATTTGCCATATTTCGTGGCCGGAGACGGGTTCACTCATGTGCCGTTGCGCGCCTTTTGACCGTGAAATGCCACCTTGTCTTCGTTTTGCCTTAATTGGCGGCGGCGCCCGAAAGGAACGCCATTCACACCTTCACGCTTCGCCCGCCGTTTACCATGACTTGCGACAAGCCGGCGGGGATGTTGCCGCCAATTGTCTCCCGTGTCACCATCCGGGCAGTTGCCTGCATCGACCGGTCACGACTCTGGATTTTTTCCGTGGCCGCCTATGTCAACAATTGGAGCCTGAATCGAAAAGCGTCATGCGCGTGCGGAAATGGCGGCTTTGGAAGCAGGCTCTCAGGCGGCATGTGACGACGCGTTGTGGCTGACGCAGAATCCGCGACCGAAGCCAGGCCAGTCATGTGTCTGTCATAGGTCTGTCACGGCCTGTCATGGCCATGGCCGGAGAATGTCTTTTATTGCATGGCGGGGTTATCCCGCGCAGTCTTATCGGTCCTGACACTAGTGACACACCTGAAAAGGGGACACTGTCGTGCTTATCTGGTTGACATCCATCATTCTGCTTCTCATCGGACTTGCACTTGGTGCAGGGGGAATCTGGCTGGCTGTGCTTGGCGGCAGCTTGTATTACATCGTGGCGGCGATCGGCTTCCTGCTGACCGCCGTCCTGCTTTTCCGGCGCAGCGCGGCCGCCCTCTGGGTCTATGCCCTGATCGTTCTCGGATCGCTCGGCTGGGCGGTCTATGAGGTCGGCTTCGACTGGTGGCAGCTCGGCGCGCGCGGCGGGCTTATCGTCCTTCTCGGCCTGTGGATGCTGGCGCCGTGGATCAGGAAGCCGCTCAATGCAGGCGCGGGCGCGGGCGCGGGTGGCGGCGGTCTGCCGCTCGGCGTGGCGTCGCTGGTCGCGCTCGTGGTCGCGGGCTATTCCGTGACGCAGGACCCCTACGATATCGGCGGGGAACTGCCGACCGAAAAAGCGGCTGCGACGCCCGATCTTGGCGGCAATGTTCCCGACGGCGAATGGCACCAGTACGGGCGCACGCCTTACGGCCAGCGCTATTCGCCACTGACGCAGATCACGGCGGAAAACGTCTCCGGCTTGCAGGTCGCCTGGCAATATCGGACGGGCGACGTGAAACAGCCGCAGGATATCGGCGAAACCACCTATCAGGTGACGCCGCTGAAGATCGGCGATTCCCTTTATCTGTGCACGCCGCACAACTGGGCCATTGCGCTCGACGCGGCGACCGGCAGGGAAAAGTGGAAATTCGATCCCAAGGTCGGCTTCAACACGGATCGCCAGCACCAGACCTGCCGTGGCGTCAGCTACTGGAAGGATGCGACGGCCGTCGCCGGGGCCAAATGCGCCGAGCGGGTCTATCTGCCGACGTCCGACGCCCGCCTGATCGCGCTCGATACCGCGACCGGCGAAATCTGCGCCGATTTCGCCGATGGCGGCACGCTCGATCTCGGCCACGGCATGAAGTATAACCCGGCCGGCTATTATTACTCGACATCGCCGCCCGTGGTGGTGGGCGACAGGATCATCGTCGGCGGCGCCGTCAACGACAATTATTCGACCGAGGAACAGTCGGGCGTCATCCGCGCTTTCGATATCCGCACCGGCCAGCTTCTGTGGAACTGGGATTCGGGCAATCCCGATGTCACGACCCCGCTGCCCGAAGGCCAGCATTACACCACCAATTCGCCGAACAGCTGGTCCGTGTCGAGCGTGGATGAAAAGCTCGGCCTGATCTATGTGCCTCTCGGCAACAAGGTGCCGGACCAGCTCGGCATGGACCGCAGCGAGAATGTCGAGAAATATTCGTCTTCCATCGTGGCGCTCGATGTGAATACGGGGCAGGTGCGCTGGGTGCGCCAGACGGTGCATCACGATCTCTGGGACATGGACGTTCCCGCCCAGCCCGTCCTGCTCGACATTGACGGCGTCCCGGCGCTGGTCGGTCCCACCAAACAGGGCGACCTTTACGTTCTGGACCGCCGCACCGGCGAGCCGATCGTTCCGGTCAACGAAATCCCGGCGCCGACCGGGGCGATCCCGGAAGACCATACGGCGCCGACGCAGCCGATTTCGGACCTCACATTCAGCCCGCCGCCGCTGCGCGAAAGCGATATGTGGGGCGTGACGATGTTCGATCAGCTCGCCTGCCGCATCAAGTTTCACAAGCTCTTCTACGAGGGCCGCTATACGCCGCCTTCACTGCGTGGAACCATCGTCTATCCCGGCAATTTCGGCGTGTTCAACTGGGGCAGTGTCGCGGTCGATCCGGTGCGGCAGGTCATGTTCGGAATGCCGACCTATCTGGCCTTCACCTCCCGGCTTGTGCCGCGTGCGGAAATCCCGCCGAAGGGCGAGGGCGAAAAGGGCAGCGAGCAGGGCCTGAACCGCAACGAGGGCGCACCCTATGGCGTCTTCATGGGACCGTTCCTCGGCCCCCTGGGCATTCCGTGCCAGACCCCGCCATGGGGTTATGTGGCGGGTGTGGACCTGCGCACCGGAAAGATCGCCTACAAGCACCGCAACGGAACGATCCGCGATATGTCGCCGGTTCCGCTTCCGTTGAAGGTGGGCGTTCCGGGCATCGGCGGGCCGATGATCACCGCTGGCGGCGTCGCCTTCCTGGGCGCTGCGGTGGACGATTATCTGCGCGCTTACGACCTGACTTCGGGCAGGCAGCTCTGGGAAGCCCGGCTTCCCGCAGGCGGCCAGTCCACGCCCATGACCTATACTGTCGGCGACCGGCAGTTCGTGCTGATGGTGGCGGGCGGTCACGGCTCTGTCGGAACGAAGCCCGGCGATTATGTGATTGCCTATACCTTGCCCAGGAGCTGAACCGGCGACATGAAAACAGGAATGCCGGGAGCAATCCCGGCATTTTCTTCTGGTATGGACACTCATACCAAGGCGGCTCCGATGCTAGATCGGTTCCTGTTTTAACTGGATCGTTGGAACCGCTCTAACTATTTGTTTTTACGCATTATCCTACGCAAAACCGCTTCGCACTTTTGCTGGAAATGCTCTAGGGTCTAAACTCAATCAGGTTTCGGGCGTGGCGTGAGCCGGATTTTGTTCCTGAACAGGAGGAAAGGCCGACGTGGTGTCCCCCACCACGAGGGTTTTTCGACGCATTCGGGGGCAAAATCCGCCACGTCCCGAAGGGATATGACGAAAATAACCCATTTTGGCGTCGCGAAACCTCGATGGGGAACCACCCCACCTTCGGTTTCGCTCCTGAAACTGTGCCATTTTCGACCATACCACGCTCCAAATCCTGATTGGGTTTAGACCCTAACGCTATCCAAGCCTTGAAAATGCTCAATCGCCGCATGAGCTTTGGTGTCAGAGCCTGAATCAAAAAGCGGCATGTGCGTGCGAAAATGGTGATTTTCGAGTACCGGAGCGGAGTGTACTTTTGGGTACATGAGCACCGGAGCGCAGGAAATTGCCATTTGCAGCCGCTCGTGGCGACTTTTGGAACAGGTTCTCAGACCTTGCTGTGCAGCAATTCACCCTTCCGCGCGGCCGGTCGGTTGCGGCTTTCACCGCTGTCTTCGGAAAGTTCGTGAATGATCGGGCAATCGGGGCGGTTGTCGCCATGGCAATTCTTCGCCAGATAGCGCAGCGTATCGGCCATATCCTGAAGCTGGCGCATTTTCGCTTCCAGCTCCTCCACATGGCTGAGAGCCACTTTCTTCACATCGGCGGAGGCGCGGTTCCGGTCGCGCCACAGCGCCAGAAGCTCCCTGATCTGATCGACCTGAAATCCAAGGTCGCGGCTGCGGCGGATGAAGCGCAGCGTCTCGACATCTTTCTGTGTGTAGACACGATAGCCCGAACCGGTCCTCTCGGCAGCGCCGATAAGCTCGATAGTCTCATAATGGCGGATCATCTTTGCTGATATGCCCGATGCGGCTGCCGCCTGCCCGATATTCATCCCGTGCCTCGCTGGCTGTTCATTTGCAGGAATATAGGCCCGGAATATAGGATTTCTGCGGCCTCTTTCAAAGAGGCTGATCTTTCAGGCAACCCGGCCCGCTCGCTTCATCAGATAGCGTTCGATTGCCTGAAAGGCGTCGAAGATGAGAATGGCGAGCGCCGCCACGACCAGGCCGCCTTGCAGCACGAAGGCGAGATTGCTGGAAATAAGCCCGGCGATAATGACCTCGCCCAGCGTTTTCGCCGCAACGGTGGAGCCGATGGTGGCGGTGGCGAGGCCGATGACGGCGGACAGCCGGACCCCGGCAAGGATCACCGGCAGGGCCAGCGGCAGTTCCACCCTGACAAGCCGCTGCATACCCGTCATGCCCATGCCGCGCGCGGCTTCCGTGATCGGCGCAGGCAGCGAGGTCAGCCCGGCCAGCGTGTTCTCGAAAATCGGCAGCAGCCCGTAGAGAAACAGCGCGATCAGCGTCGGCTTGTCGCCAAAGCCGAAAACCGGCACGGCAAGCGCCAACACGGCAACCGGCGGAAAGGTCTGGCCGATATTCACCAGACTGCGTGAAAGCGGCAGGAATTCCGCGCCCTGCCGCCTCGTCACGAGGATCGCCATGGCGATGGCGAGAAGGGCCGAGCCGGATGTGGCAAGCGCCACCAGACCCAGATGCTGCAAGGTCAGCGTCATCAGGTTCGCACGGTCGTAGATGGCGGGCGCGCCATTTTCGACCAGCGGGCGGAAAACCGGCTCGAAGAGATGCGGATAGAGGAGAAACAGGAGAAGCACCGCCAGAAGGGCAATGCGGGGAAGAAGGGAGAGCAGCCGTTTCATGCGGGGCGCTCTGCCTGATGAAGCAGCGTTTCCAGCGTCACCCGGCCGAGCGGCCGTCCTTCGCCGTCGAGCACCGGAAGCGCCTTGCGTCCCGACCACAGGAGCGCGGCGAGGGCATCGCGCTGCGAGGCGGTGACCGGCAAGGCTTCGCCGCCGGCGGCGCCCGGCTGTAGAACCGTCTTGAGATCAGCCAGCGAGAGAAGGCGGAACGGACGCTCTCCGGTCCCGACGAGCCGCTCGACGAATTCGGTGGCGGGGCGGGTCAGGATATCGGCGGGGGAGCCGTATTGCAGAAGCCTGCCGTCATCCATCACGGCGATGCGGTCGCCGAGCGAAATCGCTTCCTCCATATCGTGCGTGACCAGAAGGATGGTGGTGCCGAAACGGCGCTGGATGGCTTTCAGGTCTTCCTGCGCCTTGGCGCGGATCACCGGATCGAGCGCGCCGAAGGGTTCGTCCATCAGGAGGATGTTCGGCTCGGCGGCAAGCGCCCGCGCCACGCCGACGCGCTGCTGCTGCCCGCCGGAAAGCTCGTGCGGATAGCGGTTGCGATAATCCGCAGGCTCAAGCTGGAACAGGGAAAGAAGCTCGTCGACCCGCGTGTCGATGCGCTGCTTCGGCCAGCGCAGGAGCACCGGAACGGTTGCGATATTTTCCGCCACGGTGCGATGCGGAAACAGGCCGTGCTGCTGGATCGCATAGCCGATCCGCCGCCGCAATACATGCCCCGGCTCGTTGAGGATGCTCTGGCCGTCGATGCGGATTTCGCCTTCCGTCGGTTCGACGAGGCGGTTCACCATGCGCAGGAGCGTCGTCTTGCCGGAACCGGACGTGCCGACGATTGCCGCGATGCTGTGGGGTTCCACCATGAAGCTTACCGCATCCACAGCCGCGCGTCCGTTGTAGCGCTTGGTGATCTGGTCGAACTCGATCATGAGGTTTTCCCTCTTTCGGCAATTTCAATGGCGGCATCGAGGATGACGGCGGCGGCAAAGGCGAGAAGCACGGTGGGCAGCGCGCCGAGCAGAACGAGATCCATCGCCGTCTGGCCGATGCCCTGAAAGACGAATGTTCCAAACCCGCCGCCGCCGATCAGCGCGGCGATGGTGGTCAGGCCGATATTCTGCACCATGACGATGCGAATGCCGGTGAGAATGACCGGAAAGGCCAGCGGAAACTCGGTCCTGAACAGCCGTTGCAGCCGCGTCATGCCCATGCCGCGCGCGGCGTCGGTCACGGGGTCGGGCACCTGCGCCAGTCCGGCCACGGTGTTGGCGACGATGGGCAGGAGCGAATAGAGGAACAGCGCGACGAAGGCCGGGGCCGCGCCGATGCCGCGTATGCCAAGGCTCGCCGCCAATGGAAACTGCGCGGCGAGCCAGCCGAGCGGCGCGATCAATATGCCGAACAGCGCCATGGACGGGATGGTCTGCACGATGTTGAGGCTGTTGAGGACCAGCGCCCGGAGGCGCGGCAGGCGATGGCAGAGAAGGCCGAGCGGAATGCCGGCCACGGTCGCCGCGACGAGCGAGCCGAGCGCCAGGGCGATATGGCGTTGCGCTTCATTCCAGAAACTGTCGGCGCGGCTGCGATATTCCTTCATGAAGGAAATATCGTCCCAGAGGCCGGAGGACAGCAGGAGGGCGAGAAACAGCGCCGCCGCGACCAGCAGGGCAAGGCGCAGCAGCGAGCGGACTTCGAGGCGCACCAGGCTGTCGGCCACATATAGCGCGCTGGCAAAGAGCAGGAGCCAGAAGCCCGATGCCGGAGAAACGCGGGCATAGCTGTTGCCGTCCGGCGCAAGATGCGATGCGGCAAGCCCGATGGCCACCGTCAGGAAAGCGAGGCTGGCAAGGCTCGCGACGAGCCGCATCAGGCGGCGCCTTGAAAAAAGCCCGACGAGAAGACCCGCCGTCACGACGGCGACCAGCAGGAACGCGGTTGCCATGGGCAGGGCGTCGAATAGAAATCGCGCTTCGCCCGGCACGATCCGGTTGGCGCGCGCGGTTGCGAAGGGCAGCGCCAGCCCGCCCGCCGCGAGCATGGCGATGACGAAGCCGAGCTTGTCGAGCCGCCCGGACAGGCGACCGGCCATGCGACCGGTCAGGCGGGAAGCTGTGCCCGATGCTGCGATGTTATCCGGCAAGGGCCTGTTGCCTTATCCGCTTATTTCAGGAAGCCGTTCTTTTTCAGAAAGTCTTCCGCCACCGCCTTTGCCGGTTCGCCGCCAAGCTGCACGCGGCCGTTGAGGTCCTGCAAGGTGGTGAGGTCGAGCTTTTCGAAAACGGGCTTCAGCAGTTCCTCGATCTTCGGGTTCGTCTTCAAAACCTCCTCGCGGATGATGGGGGCAGGCTGGTAGACCGGCTGCACATGCTTGTCGTCGTCCAGAACGGTCAGCCCGGACGGCGCGATACCGCCATCGGTGCCGTAAACCATCGCCGCATTGGCGCCGTTTGTCTGGTTGGCCGCGGCGGCGATGGTCGCTGCCGTATCGCCGCCCGAAAGCGTGATGAGCTGGTCGGGCTTCAGGGTAAAGCCATAGGCGGTCTGGAAAGCGGGCAGCGCCGCGGCGGAGTTCACGAATTCTGATGAAGCGGCCAGAACCACCGTGCCGCCGTCCGCGACATATTTGCCGAAATCGCTGAGGCTCGCGAGCTTGTTCTCGTCGGCCGCATCCTTGCGGATGGCGATGCCCCATGTGTTGTTGGCGGGAGAGGGGCTGAGCCAGACGATCTTGTTCGCGTCGTAATCGAGTTTTTTCGCAGTCTCAAAGGCCTTGGCCGGGTCTTTCCAGAGCGGGTCGTCGGCCTTGTTGAAGAAAAAGGCCGCATTGCCGGTATATTCGGGATAGATGTCGATCTCGCCCGCCGTGATGGCCTTGCGCACCACCGGCGTCGCGCCAAGCTGGATGCGATCTGTCGTCTCGATGCCATTGGCGTTGAGAACGGCCAGGATGATATTGCCGAGCACACCCCCTTCGGTGTCGATCTTCGACGAGACGACCACCTGCGCCTCGGCGGTAGCGCTCAGGCTCGCAGTCCCGGTCAAAAGGGTAAGCGTCAGCGCCGCCCCTTTGAGAAGGCTTTTGAAAAGCATTTTCGTCTCCCGTTTCGTCTCGTCGCTCATGAGTCCTTGCGGGCTAAACTATAGCGCTGCCGGGAAAAGGAAACCACTGGTGCCAGCCCTCCTGACAGAATGCTGGCAGGAGGGGCGATTTTGTTCGGCCCCTCATGTCGCGAAATGGAGGGGATGTCGTATTTGTGGCGTCTTTTGACGCAAGCCTGCTGTCGGAACACGCGCCGAGACAATAGAAATAACGCCAGATGTTTTGATGCCTGAACTGGTTGTTGCCCATGTCCCGATTTTCTGCCGCTTCGATTATCAAAAATGCACTTTCCGGCAACAAGGGCTGGGAGAAGCAATGGCCCGATGCCGAACCCAAGGCTGAGTATGATGTCGTCATCATCGGCGCGGGCGGTCATGGCCTGGGTGCTGCCTATTATCTGGCCAAGGAGCACGGCATCACCAACGTCGCGGTGATCGAAAAGGGCTGGCTCGGCGGCGGCAATACCGGGCGCAACACCACCATCATCCGCTCCAACTATCTCTACGATGAAAGCGCGCATCTTTACGAACATGCGGTGAAATTGTGGGAAGGGCTGAGCCAGGATCTCAACTACAATGTCATGTTCTCGCAGCGCGGCGTCATGATGCTGGCGCACACCGTGCATGACGTGCAGAGCTTCAAGCGCCATATTCATGCCAATCGCCTTAACGGCATCGACAATGAGTGGCTGACGAAGGAAGAGGCGAAGGACTATTGCCCGCCGCTCGATATTTCGCCCAATGCGCGCTATCCGGTGGTGGGCGCGACCTTGCAGCGGCGCGGCGGCGTGGCGCGTCACGATGCGGTGGCGTGGGGCTATGCGCGTGGCGCAACGCAGCGCGGTGTCGATATTATCCAGAACTGCCCGGTGCTGGCGATCCGCCGCGATGCGTCTGGCCGTGTATCCGGCGTTGAAACCGGGCGCGGCTTCATCAAGGCGAAAAAGGTTGCCGTCTCGGTTGCGGGCAGCACCTCGGTGGTTATGGACACGGCAGGCGTGCGCATGCCGCTGGAAAGTTTTCCGTTGCAGGCGCTGGTGTCCGAGCCGGTCAAGCCGATCTTCCCCTGCGTGGTCATGTCGAACACGGTTCATGCCTATATCAGCCAGTCCGACAAGGGCGAGCTGGTCATCGGGTCGGGGACGGATCAATACACGTCCTACAGCCAGCGTGGCGGCCTGCCGCTGATCGAGCATACGCTGGCGGCAATCTGCGAGATATTTCCGATTTTCACCCGCATGCGCATGTTGCGCAAATGGGGCGGCATTGTCGATGTCACGCCGGATCGCTCGCCGATCATCGGCAAGACGCCGGTTCCTGGACTTTACGTCAATTGTGGCTGGGGCACCGGCGGCTTCAAGGCCACGCCCGGCTCGGCGCATGTGTTCGCCCATACGATTGCCCGCGACGAGCCGCACTGGATCAACGCGCCGTTCACGCTTGACCGTTTCAAGACGGGTCGCCTGATCGACGAAGCCGCTGCCGCCGCTGTTGCGCACTAAGAGAGAAATAAAATGCTTCTGATCCGTTGCCCTTATTGCGAGATGGAACGTCCCGAACTCGAATTCGCCTATGCGGGCGAGGCGCATATTGCGCGTCCTGCCGATCCTTCGACGCTGACCGACGATGAATGGCGCGATTTCCTGTTCACGCGCTCCAATCCGCGCGGCACCCATTATGAGCGCTGGCGGCATATCAACGGCTGCGGCCGCTTTTTCAATGCGGTGCGCGACACGGTGAGCGACAAGTTTGCGATGACCTATAAGGCAGGCGAAACGCGCCCGGTGGAGACGAAATAATGACCGATATGCGCGTGAACAATAAAAGCCGCATCAACACATCCAAGCCGGTACGTTTCACCTTCAACGGCAAGACCTACTCCGGTTTTGAAGGCGACACGCTTGCATCCGCGATGCTTGCCAACGGCGAACACCTCGCCGGGCGTTCGTTCAAATATCACCGGCCACGCGGCATCCTTTCCGCCGGTTCCGAAGAGCCGAATGCTCTGATGGGCGTTTCGCGTGGTGTTGGCCGTTTCGAGCCGAACACCCGCGCCACGGTTCTGGAGCTCTATGACGGCTTGAACGCGACAACCCAGAACCATTGGCCGTCGCTGAAGCACGATGTCGGCGCGATCAACGATGCATTCTTCCCGTTCTTCTCGGCAGGCTTTTATTACAAGACTTTCATGTGGCCCAAAAGCTTCTGGAACAAGGTCTATGAGCCTTTCATCCGTGGAGCTGCCGGTCTTGGCAAGTCGCCGTCCGAGCCTGATCCCGACACCTATGCCAGCCGCTATGCCTATTGCGACGTGCTGGTGGCGGGCGGCGGGCCTGCCGGTCTTGCCGCAGCCCTTGAAGCGGCAAAAAGCGGCGCGAAGGTGATCCTCTGCGACGAACAGGCGGAAATGGGCGGCTCGCTTCTGTCCGAGCCGGAGCCGGTCATCAATGGTCGCGCAAGCTGGGACTGGCTCAATGAAACGCTGGCCGCGCTCGGCTCCATGCCCAATGTCACGCTTCTGCCGCGCACCACGGCGATTGGCTATTATCACCAGAACATGGTCGGGCTTTGCCAGCGCCTGACCGATCATCAGGCCAACCCCGCCTCCAATGCGCCGCGTGAGCGCCTGTGGCGCGTACGCGCAAAACAGGTTGTGCTGGCGCAGGGCGCAATCGAAAAGCCGCTGGTCTTCGCGGGCAATGATCGCCCCGGCGTCATGCTGGCTTCCGCCGCGCGCACCTATCTCAATCGCTATGGCGTCAAGGTTGGCAACAAGGCCGTTGTCGTGACGTCGCATGACAGCGCATGGCTTGCCGCCTTCGATCTCGCGGTGGCGGGCGTAAAAGTTCCGGCGATCATCGACGTGCGCGACAATGTGGCCGACAGTCTCGTCAATCGCGCAAAAATGCTCGGCATTGAAACGCTGACCGGCTGGACCGTCAGCGATACGGGCGGGCGGCATCGCGTATCGTCCGTTCGCGCCAATCCGGTCAAGAATGGCGTCGTGGGCGCGGCTCGCATCATCGCCTGCGATGTGCTTTTGATGTCCGGTGGCTGGAACCCGAGCGTGCATCTGTTCTCGCATACCAAGGGCAAGCTCGTCTGGGACGAAGAGCGGCAGATTTATCTTCCGGGCGAACGCACCGAGGAAACCCGCTGCGCCGGTGCTGGCAACGGCAATTTCGATCTGGCTTCCGCTCTTGCGGAAGGGACGAAAGCCGGTAGCGCCGCCGCAGGCGATGCGGGCTACAAGGCCAGGGCTTCCGACTATGCGGTGGCCGGTGATTTCATCTGCGATGGCGTAAGCTGCCGCGAATTGCCGACGGATTGCGATCCCGGCAAGGCCAAGGCTTTCATCGACTTCCAGAACGATGTCACCGCCAAGGATATTCGTCTGGCCGTGCGCGAGGGGTTCCATTCCATCGAGCATGTCAAGCGCTATACCACCACCGGCATGGCGACCGATCAGGGCAAGACCTCGAATATCAACGGTCTGGCGGTTGCATCCGATGCGCTCAAGCGCTCCGTCCCGCAAGTGGGGCTGACGACGTTCCGCCCGCCCTATACGCCGACGACTTTCGGCGCATTCTGTGGCTATAATCGTGGAAAGCTGTTCGATGTGACGCGCAAGACGCCGATCGATAGCTGGGCCGAACAGCATGGCGCAGCTTTCGAGCCGGTGTCGCTATGGCGTCGCGCCTGGTATTTCCCGAAATCCGGCGAAGACATGCATCAGGCGGTCGCCCGCGAATGCAGGGCCACACGGGAAACGCTTGGCATGTTCGACGCCTCCACGCTCGGCAAGATCGAGGTTGTCGGCCCGGATGCTGCGGAATTCATGAACCGCATGTATACCAATCCGTGGACGAAGCTCGGCGTCGGACGCTGCCGTTATGGCCTGCTTCTGGGCGAAGACGGCTTTATCCGCGATGACGGCGTGGTCGGCAGGCTGACGCAGGACCGCTTCCACGTCACCACCACCACCGGCGGCGCGGCGCGTGTCCTGAACATGATGGAGGACTATCTCCAGACCGAATGGCCGGACCTGAAAGTGTCGCTGACCTCGACCACCGAACAATGGGCGGTGGTGGCGATCAACGGGCCCAATGCGCGCAAGCTGATCGAGCCGATGGTCGAGGGCTTGGATATTTCCAATGAGGCGTTCCCGCATATGTCGGTCGCCGAATGCAAGTTCCTCGGTGTTCCGGCGCGGCTGTTCCGCATGAGCTTTACCGGCGAACTGGGTTTCGAGATCAACGTTCCGTCGCGCTATGGCCTGTCGCTGTGGAAGGCGCTTTACGAGGCTGGCCAGCAATATGGCATCACACCTTACGGCACCGAAACCATGCACGTCTTGCGCGCCGAAAAGGGCTATATCATCGTAGGCCAGGATACGGACGGAACCATTACGCCCGACGATGCCAGCCTCGGCTGGGCCATCGGCAAGCAGAAGCCGGATTTCGTGGGAAAACGCTCGCTTAGCCGCCCGGACATGCTGAAGAACGACCGCAAGCATCTGGTCGGGCTTTTGACCAGGGACCCGAAACTGGTGCTGGAAGAAGGCGCGCAGATCGTCGCCGATCCGAAGCAGGCCGTGCCGATGACCATGCTCGGTCATGTGACGTCATCCTACTGGAGCGAGGTGCTTGGCCGTTCCATCGCACTTGCAGTCATTGCCGGTGGCAAGGACCGGATGGGCGAAACCATGTATATGCCGATGCCGGATGGCACCGTGCATGAGGCTGTCGTTTCGGGAATGGTCTTCTATGACGTGGAAGGCAAAAGGCTGAACGGTGAAGGATAAGATCATGCTGCAAGAGACAAAACCTTATTCGAACCGCAAGACCGTCATTCCCGGCCGTCTGGAAATCCACGCTGCCGACGATGCCGCCCGCTTCAGCCTGCGCATCGCGCCGGAAAAGCTGTCATCGGCTGAAAAGGCGCTGGGCGCGAAAATTCCGGTAAAGATCGGTGCGCTTGTCCGCACCGGCGATATTGCAGTCGCCTGTCTCGGCCCGGACGAATGGTATATCTGGGCCGATGAGAGCAAGGCGGTGGCCGTCGTTGAGGCTTTTGCAAAGCTTTACGAAAGCGAGCCGCATAGCCTTGTCGATGTCAGCCATCGCGAGACGGGAATAGATATTACCGGCCCGCAGGCCGAGTGGCTGCTCAATGCCGCGTCTCCGCTCAATCTGGCCGAAATGTCGGCGCCGGGCGCTGCCCGCACCATCTTCGACCATGCCCAGATTATCCTGATGAAATGGGATGCCGAACATTATCGCATCGAAGTGTGGAACTCCTTTGCCGATCATGTCTGGACCCTGCTGGAGCTTGCCAGCAACGAAGTCGAACTCGCGATCTGAATGACGTTTTAGAGCGGGACGATTTCAAATTCAGTCGCATGGCTCTACCGCCTTTCTTTTCCCTCATCCTGAGGAGCCGTTGAAAACGGCGTCTCGAAGGGCTGAGGGAAAACGCACGGTGCTTGCCCTCGTCCTTCGAGACGGTTCCTGAGCCAGGCTCAGGAACCTCCTCAGGATGAGGGGCAGGGAAGGAGGCATGTCGTTGGCTTAAAGCTTCCAGATGCGGCGCGCATTGAGTGACAGAAGACGCGTCTTCTCGTCGTTGCTGCATCCTTCGAGCAGGGCGTGGGTGGCCGCAACCCATGTCGAAAGCCCGGCATCGATAGAGCTCGCAAGCGTGCAGACCGGCCAGTCGCTGCCCCAGACGATGCGATCCCAGCCGAATGACCGGATAACGTGTTCCACATAGGGCCGGATCGTTTCGACGGTCCAGTCCTGCGCGTCTGCATAGGCCACGACGCCGGAAATTTTTGCCGTGACATTGGGTCGGCGGGCGATGTCGGCAATGCCCTTCTGCCAGCTTCCCAGCGCGCCCGATTTGATGTCCGGCACGCCGCAATGGTCGAGGATGAATTGCACGTCGGGCGCGAGATCGACGAGCGCTATCGCCTTGTCGATCTGATGCGGCAGGGTGCAGAGATCGAAGGTCAGTCCGGTGCCTGCAAGTCGCCGGATGTTTTCGCGAAACAGCGCGCCTTCGGACAGGTCGTCGGGCACGACATGCAGCACGCGACGAAAGCCTTTCACGAAAGGATTGCCGCGTTGCCGCTCCAGATAGTCGGCAAAGCCGGGTTCCTCGGGGCGGCAGGATGCAATCGCGCCCTTGATGAATCCGCCGGACTGGACGGCGGTCTCCTGCACATGGTCCGTTTCGGCCTGCATGGCGTCGGGCGCGACATCCACTTCCATATGCAGGGCAGCACTTACGCCGCAGCGTTCGGCTTGTGTGCGATAGGTCGCAAACAGAAAATCCCGGTCGAGCGCGGGAACGCCGCCAAGCCACGGATAGTCAAGCGCGCTTTTGTCGATCAGATGCAGATGGGTATCGATAATCATGAGTTTTCTCCTTCCCGTATCTTTTCAAGAAAGAAGAAAGTTTTCAAATAAGAATTATTCAGCCGCGCCAATATCCGACCCCACCAGCCGGGACAGGTCGCCCACCGTTTTCTGCAAAAGGGTGATCGTCTGGGTAATGTCGGGAGCGGAGGCTGAATTGACAAGCGTGACATAGGGGCAGGTGATGGCAGCGATGCAGGTTCCGTCCGGTCCCAGAATCGGGGCGGAAAGATTATAGACGCCTGCAACCTGCGCGCTCGGCATCATTTCATAGCCGCGCGCGCGTATCTGGTCGAGCCGTTCGTAAAAGTTTTGGTCGAGCTTCACGCCGTCGCTGTCCTTGACGTATTCGGCGATCATCATCTTGCGTTCTTCCGGCGAACGGAAGGCAAGCAGCACGTGGCCGGAGCCGGTGTCGAACAGGCTGATATGCGAGCCGACGCGGATGGAAATGCCCCAGTAGTCGGGCGCTTCCTGCTGGGCGATGACCACCACCGAGCCGCGGTCGAAAACCGCCAGCTGGTTGGCCTGCCGCGAGCGGTCGGCCAGGTCGCGCATATAGGGCGTGGCGAAGGAGGCGAGCCTGCGCACCGGCGCATGAAGATGGGCAAGGCCGAACAGTTTCAGCGTCAGCGAATAGCGGTCGCCTTCCAGCTTGGTCACGTAGCCGCGTTTCACCAGGCGATCGAGCATCCGGTAAAATTCGTTGGGGCTGCGGTCGAGTTGCTTGGCGATCTCGGCCTGCGTCAGCCCGCCATCGACGCCGGCCAGCAGTTCCAGAATATCGAGTCCCTTGTCCAGCGCGGGTGCGCGATAACGGTCGTCCGTTTCCAAATCGGTCCCCTTCGTAAATTCAAGGCTTCATATACGAATATAGCGGGCAGTGAAAGCCGTCGGGCACTGGCCAGTTTCCGGGAAAGTGCCTTGACCGGTTTTGAATACTATGTTTGCATATAAATATAGAATTCACAATCGGGATAGGCAAAGGAGTGCAATCCGGTTGCTTTTTCCTATGGTTATGATCGTCTGCGCTTCGTGCGCCCGGTGCATATTGGCGATACGATTCGCACAAGGGCGACGATCAGCGCAAAGGAAGACGATCCCAAACGCGAAAATTTTGGCCGCGTGACCGAGCGGTGCGAAATGCTCAATCAGCGGAATGAAGTGGTGCTGGCTTGCGGCCACATCCTGCTTGTCGAACGGAAGGCTTGAAGATGACGATAAGATTTGACGGAAAAACCGCGCTGGTGACAGCGGCAGCGCAAGGGATCGGCCGCGCCAGCGCGCTGGCCTTCGCGGAAGCCGGCGCAAAAGTCTATGCGACCGACATCAATATGGAAGCGCTGAAGGAAATCGAAGGCGTTTCCGGCATCGTGACGCGCAAGCTCAACGTTCTCGACGAAGCGGAAGTCAATGCGCTGGTGGCCGAGATCGGCCAGATCGACATCCTGTTCAATTGCGCTGGCGTGGTCCACGGCGGTTCGATCCTTGAGATGAAGGATGAAGACCTCGACTTCGCCGTCAATCTCAACGTCAAGGCGATGATCCGCACCATCCGCGCCGTGCTGCCGGGTATGCTGGAGCGTGAAGAGGGCGCCATCGTCAATATGGCTTCGGTCGCGTCCAGCGTGAAGGGCGTCCCGAACCGGTTTGCCTATGGTGTCACCAAGGCCGCCGTCATCGGCCTGACCAAGGCCGTCGCCGCCGATTATGTCGCCAGGGGCATCCGCTGCAACGCCATCTGCCCCGGTACGGTCGAAAGCCCGTCCTTGCAGGACCGCCTGCGTGCGCAGGGCGATTATGAAGAACAGCGTGCAGCCTTCATCGCGCGCCAGCCGATCGGCCGCATCGGCCAGCCCGAAGAAATCGCCGATCTTGCCGTTTATCTGGCTGGCGCGACCTACACGACCGGTCAGGCCTATAATATCGATGGCGGCTGGACGATTTAGGGTCATCGATATTCAGGCTCTGGCGGCCTGCAAATGGCGCTTTTCTTCGCTTCCGGTGCTCATGTACCTTAAGTACACTCCGCTCCGGTTCTCGAAAAACACCATTTTCGGCACGCCATAACCAGAATCTCAACCACCCTAAAGCTACCCCTTTCATACCCTCACTTGGAGCAAACTTATGAAATTTCTTCGCTATGGTGAAGCCGGACAGGAAAAGCCCGGCCTTCTCGACGCCGATGGCAATATCCGCGATCTTTCCGCGCATATCGGCGATCTGTCGGGCGCGGTTTTGAGCCCGGAAGCGCTGGCAAAGCTTGGTGCGCTTGACGTGGATGCGCTGCCGAAGGTGGAAGGCAATCCGCGCCTTGGCCCTTGCGTTGCAGGCACCGGCAAGTTCATCTGCATCGGTCTCAACTATTCCGACCATGCCGCCGAAACCGGCGCAGCGGTACCGTCCGAGCCGATCATCTTCATGAAGGCCACGTCGGCCATCGTCGGGCCGAACGACGATCTCCTGATCCCGCGCGGTTCTGAAAAGACCGACTGGGAAGTCGAGCTTGGCGTCGTCATCGGCAAGACGGCAAAATATGTCTCGGAGGAAGACGCGCTCGATTATGTTGCCGGCTATTGCACGGTTCACGATGTTTCCGAACGCGCCTTCCAGATCGAGCGTCAGGGCCAGTGGACCAAGGGCAAGTCCTGCGACACGTTTGGCCCGACCGGCCCGTGGCTGGTGACGAAGGACGAGATCGCAGACCCGGAAAATCTCGGCATGTGGCTGAAGGTCAATGGCGAAACCATGCAGGATGGTTCATCGAAGACGATGGTCTTCGGCGTGCGCAAACTGGTTTCCTATCTGTCGCAGTTCATGTCGCTTCAGCCGGGCGACATCATCTCCACCGGTACGCCTCCCGGCGTCGGCATGGGCATGAAGCCGCCGCGCTATCTCAAGGCGGGCGATGTTGTCGAACTGGGCATCGAAGGCCTTGGCACGCAGAAGCAGAACGTGCGCGCCGACATTTAGTTTTTTGAGCATGGTCCCCGAAAGGTCTGCAACTTTTCGGGACCATGCTTTGATCACGGATAAATCATGACGAAAATTACCGGCCTGCGCGTCTTCGATCTGCGCTTCCCGACTTCGCAAAGTCTGGACGGCTCCGACGCGATGAATCCGGACCCGGATTATTCGGCGGCCTATGTCATCCTCGATACGGATGACGAGGCGCTGAAGGGCCACGGCCTGACCTTCACCATCGGTCGCGGCAACGATATTTGTTGCCAGGCCATTCTTGCCATGCGTCACCTCGTGGTGGGCGTCGATCTCGATGAGGTTCGCGCCGCCCCCGGAAAATTCTGGCGGCACCTGACCAGCGACAGCCAGTTGCGCTGGATCGGCCCGGAAAAGGGCGCGATGCATCTGGCCACCGGCGCAGTGGTCAATGCTTTCTGGGATCTGCTCGCCAAACAGTCCGGCAAGCCGGTCTGGCGTCTGGTGTCGGAATTGTCGGCCGAAGAAATCGCCGACATTGTCGATTACCGCTATCTGACCGATGTGCTGACTCGCGACGAGGCGGTTGAAATTCTGCTTAAAGCGCAGAGCGGCAAGGCGGAGCGTATCGCGAAGCTCGAAGAAAAGGGCTATCCTTGCTACACGACTTCCGCCGGTTGGCTCGGTTATGACGACGACAAGCTGCGTCGCCTCTGCCAGGAAGCCATCGACGAAGGCTTCAACCACGTCAAGATGAAGGTTGGCCGCGATCTGGAAGACGATATTCGCCGGCTAACAATTGCCCGTGAAGTGATTGGCCCGGACCGTTATCTCATGATCGACGCCAATCAGGTCTGGGAAGTCGATCAGGCGATTGAGTGGGTCAACAAGCTGGCCTTTTCGAAGCCTTTCTTCATCGAGGAACCGACCAGCCCCGACGATGTGGCGGGCCATCGCAAGATTCGCGAAGCCATTGGCGACGTGAAGGTCGCGACCGGCGAAATGTGCCAGAACCGCATCATGTTCAAGCAGTTCATCGCGGAAGGCGCCATCGATATCGTGCAGATCGATTCATGCCGCATGGGCGGTCTGAACGAAGTTCTGGCCGTGCTGCTGATTGCCGCGAAGTATAACAAGCCGGTCTGGCCCCATGCGGGCGGCGTGGGCCTGTGCGAATATGTGCAGCATCTTTCCATGATCGACTATGTGGCCGTTTCCGGCACGCTGGACGGTCGTGTGATCGAATATGTCGATCACCTGCACGAGCATTTCCTCGATCCGTGCGTGATCAGGGACGCGGCCTATATGCCGCCGTCATTGCCCGGTTTCTCCATTGAAATGAAGCCGCAGTCGATTGCGGAATACACCTTCAAGGGTTGATCGGAAAAGCCGCGCTGGTGACAGCGCGGCTGTTTGTTTTTTACTGCATTTCCGAACGCAAAACCGTTTCACACTTTTGCTGGAAATGCTGTGGCGCGGCTTTCTGTTTCCATTTCCGGTGTCATGCCGGGCGGAATTCAAGCCCGCCATTTTTCACGATGAAGTCGATGACCTCCTGAACGCCCTTGCCGCGTTGCAGGTCGGTAAAGCCGAAGGGGCGCTTGCCGCGCATCCGCGCGGCGTCCTGCTCCATCACGTCGAGATCGACATGGACATAAGGGGCAAGGTCGCTCTTGTTGATGACCAGAAAATCGGACCGCGTGATGCCGGGACCGCCCTTGCGGGGGATTTCCTCGCCCTGGCAAACCGAAATCACGTAAAGCGTCAGGTCGGCCAGATCGGGCGAGAAGGTTGCGGCGAGATTGTCACCGCCCGATTCGATGAACACGATATCCAGATCGGGGAAGCGCCGGTTCATCTCGGCGATGGCCTGAAGATTGATCGACGCATCCTCGCGGATCGCCGTATGCGGACAGCCTCCGGTTTCCACGCCCATGATCCTGTCTTCGGACAGGGCCTGACGCCGCGCGAGAATGAGCGCATCCTCCTGCGTATAGATATCGTTGGTGATGACCGCGACCGAATACCGGTCGCGCATCGCCTTGCAGAGCTTTTCGGTCAGCGTGGTCTTGCCGGAGCCGACCGGTCCGCCGATGCCGATGCGCAAGGGTCCGTTTTTCTGGGTCATGTGCGGAAAAGCCTCGAATGCTGTGTTTCATGTTTCATCGCCATCATATCGGCGACGTATGTCGCGGAACCGAGATCGTCCAGCGTGGTCGTTTCAGCCCGCGCCGCCGTCCGGGCAATAGCCTGCTCCAGTGCCGCCATCGTCGCCGTCACGCCGTTCTGCCCGGTGACCGAGAGACGGATCGACGCCTGCAACAGGTTGATGCTGAAGGCTTGCAGAAAGGCCGCAAGCGTCGATGCCAGCGGAACGCCATGGGCGCCGGCTACGGCGCCGACGGCTACCGGATAGGGCGTTTCGGCGGGAAGCCGCTCGAAAACGGCGGCGGGCCAGCTTCGCGCCGCGGCCAGGAATGCCGCGCCCTGCAACATGGTTTCCATGTGACGCTCACGCGAGCCTGCGAGCGCCTCCGCCAGTTCCGCGACTTCCGTGAGGTCGCCGTCATCCGTAACTGCCTGACGCCAGCCTTGCGCGCACAAAACGGCATCGTTCCAGCCGGAGCCGCGCGTCACGAGCCAGCGGAGCCAGTCCCTCAGCGTGTCGGCATCGGTCACGAAGCCGTCGTGGACGGCGCGTTCCAGCCCATGGCTGTAGCTGAACGAGCCGACCGGAAAGACCGGAGACAGCCATGCCATCAGCCGCAGCAGGGCCGTGCTGGCGTCAGTCGTGGTGGTGATGGTGGTCATGATCGTGATGATGGCCGTGATGCGTGTGCCCGCCGGAATAGGCGCCGCGCAGCGGGCTGAAAATTGCCGTCACCTCGGTTACAGTCGCGCCAAGCCCTTCGAGCATCGCCTTGATGACATGGTCCCGCAGGATGAAGATGCGGTCGGTCTCGATCTGGGCGGCGAGATGCCGGTTGCCGATATGCCAGGCAAGTTCGGCGATATGAAGCTGGTCGCGGCCGTGGATTTCGTAAAGTTCCTCGCTTGCGGCGCGGATTTCGATCTCGCGTCCGTCGTCCAGAACGAGCCGGTCGCCATGTTCCAGCACGACGGGCTCGGCGAAATCGGCGAGAATTTTCTCGCCGCCTTCGAGAAGGATGGCCTTGCGCCGCAAATGGCGTTCGTCGCGCTCCAGAACGGCATGACCGGCCGGAACGGCATCGATGACCCGATCTGCGCGGATGATGGCTGTTGCCCGAAACATTTTGGTCCTTTCCAGGTCAGAACAGGAAGTAGCGCTGCGCCATCGGCACCACGTCCACCGGCTCGCAGGTCAGAAGCGCGCCATCGGCGCGCACCTCATAGGTCTCCGGGTCCACTTCCATCTGCGGCATGGCATTGTTGAGGATCATCGAATGCTTGCCGATGCCGCCTCTCGTATTGGCGACGGCAACCAACTGCTTGTCCACGCCGATCTTCCCGCGCAGTCCGTCGTCCATCGCGGCCTGCGAAACGAAGGTGACGGACGTGTTCGTGCGCGCCTTGCCGAACGAGCCGAACATCGGCCGGTAGTGCATCGGCTGCGGGGTGGGGATCGAGCCGTTCGGATCGCCCATCGGGGCGGTCGCGATCCATCCGCCGAGCAGAACCATGTCCGGCTTGACGCCGAAGAAGGCCGGGTTCCACAAAACGAGATCGGCGCGCTTGCCAGCTTCCACCGAGCCGATCTCATGCGCCATGCCCTGGGCGATGGCCGGATTGATCGTATATTTGGCGACATAGCGGCGGGCGCGATAATTATCGTTGCCCGGCCTGTCGTCCGGCAGGCTTCCGCGCTGCTTCTTCATCTTGTCCGCCGTCTGCCAGCAGCGGATGATCATCTCGCCGACGCGGCCCATCGCCTGGCTGTCGGAGGAGATGATGGAGAAGGCGCCCATGTCGTGCAGGATGTCTTCGGCGGCGATGGTTTCCTTGCGGATGCGGCTTTCCGCGAAGGCGATGTCTTCGGGAATGGCCGGTGAAAGATGGTGGCACACCATCAGCATGTCGAGATGTTCGGCAATGGTGTTGATCGTGTAGGGCCGGGTCGGGTTGGTCGAGGCGGGCAGGACGTTCGGATACTGGCACACGCGGATGATATCCGGCGCGTGACCGCCGCCCGCTCCCTCGGTATGGAAGGAGTGGATGGTGCGCCCCTTGAAGGCGTTCAGCGTGTTCTCGACGAAACCGGCCTCGTTGAGCGTATCGGTGTGGATCGCCACCTGCACGTCGAAGCGGTCGGCGACCGAGAGGCAATTGTCGATGGCGGCGGGTGTCGTCCCCCAGTCCTCATGAAGCTTGAGGCCGCAGGCGCCTGCGCGCACCATTTCCTCCAGCGCGCCGGGCAGCGATGCGTTGCCCTTGCCGAACAGGCCGATATTCATCGGCAGGCCGTCGAAGGACTGGATCATGCGCGCTATATGCCATGGCCCCGGCGTGCAGGTGGTGGCGAGCGTGCCATGCGCAGGCCCCGTGCCGCCCCCGACCATGCAGGTAATGCCCGCATTCAGCGCTTCGTCCACCTGCTGCGGCGATATGAAGTGAATATGCGAATCGATGCCGCCCGCCGTGAGAATCCTGCCTTCCCCGGCAATGATTTCCGTGCCCGGCCCGATGACGATCGAGACGCCGGGCTGCGTATCCGGGTTTCCGGCCTTGCCGATAAGGGCGATGCGTCCGTCGCGCAGGCCTACATCGGCCTTGTAGATGCCGCTATGGTCGAGAATGAGCGCATTGGTGATGACCGTATCCATCGCGCCTTCGGCACGCGATAGCTGGCTCTGGCCCATGCCGTCGCGGATCACCTTGCCGCCGCCGAACTTGACCTCTTCGCCATAGGTGGTCAGGTCGCGTTCAACTTCGATGAAAAGTTCCGTATCGGCAAGGCGGACCTTGTCGCCGACGGTGGGGCCGAACATTTGCGCATAGGTGGCGCGACTGATTCTGGCTGGCATGAAATGTCTCCGTCACCTTGATCCTACAGCTTGCCCATGACCATCTGCCGAAATCCGTAGATTTCGCGCTTGCCGCCGATCGGGATCAGCGTCACGTCCCGTTCCTGTCCCGGCTCGAAACGCACGGCGGTGCCCGCCGCTATGTCGAGCCTGAGGCCGCGCGCCTTCTCGCGGTCGAAGGAAAGCGCCGCGTTCACCTCGTAGAAATGGTAATGGCTGCCCACCTGTATCGGCCTGTCGCCGGTATTGGCGACCTTCATCGTGACCGTCGGCTGGCCCTGATTGAGTTCGATCTCGCCGTCTTGGGTAATGATTTCTCCGGGGATCATGATGAACCTCACCCGGCCATCAGCATCAGGCCGCCAAGCGCGGTTGCGCCTCCCGCGACACGCAGCGCAAAGCGGCCGTTGCGGCTAGCCAGAAGGCGACCGGCGGTAAAAGCCGTGCCGATGCCCGCCACATGAAGCAGGGCGGTCGCGAGAGCGAAACCGGCGGCATAGGAAAGGAACGCCGCTCCACCGATCTCACCGCCATGGGCATGGCCGTGGAAGAGGGCGAAGAAGCCGGCAATCGCCGCGCCGATCACCGGAGACACCGGCAAGGCGAGCGCGACCAAAAGGCCGAGCACGACCACCGATGCCAGAATGACCGGCTCGACGAAGGGCAGCGACATGTCGAGAAGCGCGGCGGTGAAGCCCATGAGCATCACGCCCACGAAGGCGGCGGGTACGGCGAAAAGCGCCCGCCCGCCGAGCATCGCGGCCCAGAGACCGACAGCGACCATCGCCAGGATATGATCCGCCCCCGACAGCGGATGCGTGAAACCGGCGGCGAACGAACCGTGTTCGGCGGGATCGAGGTGGGCGAAGGCGGGGCTTGCAACGAGCGCGAACGCCGCCGCCGTCAGGACCGTCATCTTTTTCATGTTGCTACCCTTCTGAAAACAAAACTGAAAATCAGCGGATCGGCTCGTGCACGGTGACGAGCTTGGTGCCGTCGGGAAACGTCGCCTCGACCTGAATGTCGTGGATCATTTCCGGCACGCCCTCCATCACCTGCTCACGGCTGATGACATGCGCGCCCGCCTCCATCAGATCGGCCACCGTGCGCCCGTCGCGCGCGCCTTCCACGACGAAATCGCTGATGAGCGCGATGGCTTCCGGGTGATTGAGCTTCACGCCACGCTCCAGCCTGCGGCGGGCGACCATCGCGGCCATGGCGATCAGCAGCTTGTCTTTTTCTCTCGGCGTCAAATTCATGACTTCATTCCAGACCCTGTTTCCCGAAGGCGGCGCGCAGGCCGCATATTCACATTGTCCAAACTTTAGGCAGTCCTGCCTTTCCATTGAGCAGGGCCAGCAAAGGAGCGAGCCGCTTGCGCAAGGTATAACTGTCCGGCGCATAAAGCCGCGCCGCGAGCTTGGTGGCTTTCCCGACCTGCCACAGGCTCGCCCCGCCTTCTTCCCCAACGATGTCGCGAACGGCCTGCATATGGCTTTCCGCATTGCCGGAGATCAGCAGCACCGTCGCGACCGCATTGGCCCCGTTCGCGACCGCTCCCGCCTGCAATTCGGCGGCAACATCAGGCCCCAGCCGGAATTCTTCCGCGTGAACGAGGCGTCCCGCCATGCGCACCCGCCAGCGGTCGCGGAAGGAGGCCTGTTCCAGCCGCTCCCCCATGGCGAGACGTCCGAATATGGTCGCTTCCACCAGCAGCAATTCCGCGTCTTCCTCCACATCGACATCCAGTGTCCGCGACAGCGCGGAACCGTTAAACAAAATCGTCTCCTGAGGTAGCCATGCAAGATGCGTGCCTTTTGCCGCTTTCAGGCGTGTGGCGATGCGCGCCTCGCCGCCGCCCGAGCGATAGATGCGCTCGCAGGCCTGTGTGGTGACGACAGCGGCGGCGTTCTCTCCAAGCGCCACATCCCAACGCAAGCGGTCGCCGCCGGTCAGCCCGCCCGATATGTTGATCAGGATGGCTTCCATCGGATCGTTTGCGACCTGCGGCATACGGATCTTGGCCGCGCCTTCCTGATACAGTCTGGAAAGGCGCGAACGTCCGTCCTTGAACTGCACCGAAAGCCCGCCCAGCCCATCGATGCGCTGCGAGGAAAGGTCTGCTGGCGTGTCGTCGTTTATCGTCATGGGAGGAATCTTGTCCGGCTGATTCATAAGGGGAGGGTGCGCGGCGGGACGCCGCCACATTCCATTATTCTCGAAAATGTCTGGTTGAAAAGCATGGAAATTCCGCCCGGAGCCGCGCTCCGGGCGGGAGTGCCGTTACCTGCGGGCGGTCGTGGCCGACCGCTCGACCGTCTTGCGGTAGAAATGCCATGTGGCGTGACCGAGGATAGGTATGACCACCGCCAGTCCGGCAAACATGGTCGCAAAGCCGACGATCAGCATCGCGGTCACGATGACTGCCCATAAAAGGGATTCCACCGGATTGCGCATGACCACCCGGATAGAGGTCATGATTGCCGCTGCCGCGCCGCAGTCCTGATCGAGCAGCAGGGGGAAAGCCACGATTGTGAGGCAGAGCACCGCCAGCGCAAACAGCAGTCCTATGCCGCAACCGGCAAAGATCAGGCTTCGTCCTTCTTCGGTCGCGAAGACCTGATTCATGAGGACCGTGAGATTTTCGGGGGGCATGGGGCCGAAATAATGAACGTAGAGGTTCTGCGCGACCAGGAGCCACGCCACGAAGATCGCGAAAAGAAGGGCTCCGACCACCAGAATGGACGGCAGGGCGGCGGAGTGGCTGACATCGAAGGCCCGTTTCCAGGATGTGTCGAGGCGCTCTTCGCGACGGCGGCTCATCTCATAGAGCGGCAGGGCGGCGACCGGGCCGATCAGCGCGAAGCCGGACATCAGCGGAAACAATAATGGCAGGGCGTTTGCGTTGGTGCTCCAATAGGTGATGAGCAGCCCCGCGAAGGGATAGATGAGACAGAGAAAGACATAATGCGACGGCTTGGCCCAGAAATCTTCGAATCCGAGACGCAAGGCATCCTTTATATCGGACAGGTGAACACGCCTGACCTGAGGATAGAAAGCCGAGTGATCGCGGCCTGCGATGGCATGAAACTGTGGCATAATGCGCCTCCTGCGTGTTGGAGCAGGCCCTTGGGCAGCCCTGACAAGCGGGGATATGGCCAAGGCATCTGCCTGTGCGCAATTTCCTGTTTCCCGACGGTTCTCAAATGAAAGCCGCGCTTTCGGGGACCGGCAGGTCCGGCTCACCGGAGAGCCGGTATGGACATGGAAATATCATACGCCGAAATTGCGCTTGAAGAAAGGGAAGCGCCCCCTCGATATGGGAGCGAATGGTTCGCCAGACGACCGGCACACGATCCCGGTGCATCTGGAAAATGTCGGTTCTGTCTGGAAAAGACACTCATTTCAGGAGGATGACTGGTGCTGCGAGAGAGGATTGAACTCTCGACCTCTCCCTTACCAAGGGAGTGCTCTACCACTGAGCTACCGCAGCAATCTCTTGAGTGCGGCGGACTTCTGCCACATCATTACGTGAATCGCAAGCGAGCATTTACATTTCTTTGCACATAATGTGGAAATCTCCGGGGTGGGCCACGGAAAGCCGCTTTTCCCGCCATTTTTCTCGTTGTAGAACACGGATCATGAGCGAAAATACGACCAACAAGGAAAAACAGAGGCAATCGGACCAGCGCAAGAAGCGCCGCGCCGATGAATTGCGGGCGAATCTGATGCGCCGCAAGGCGCAGCTGCGTTCGCGCCGCGCCGGCGATGCCGACGAGCGCGATGACGGCATCAAGGCGGCGCGCGACGACGCCGAAGAGTGACGGATATACGCCCAAGCCCTTTCTTGAAGATTGGGGGGCTGTGCGGTAAAAGCTCATTTCTATTCTTGGCGGCGATATCGTCCGAATGTGATTCGTATCGACGTAATTTGGCCGCAGGACTCGTAATTTCATGACGCATTGCCGCCGTGCCGCAAGGCTGCCCGGATACGGCACACAAATTCGATTATCGGGCAATGGTCTGCCCAGAAGGTGAAACAGCATGGATCGCATCAAAATCGTCGGTGGCAACAAGCTCAATGGCATCATTCCGATCTCCGGCGCGAAAAACGCCGCCCTGCCATTGATGATCGCTTCGCTTCTGACCGACGATACGCTGACACTCGAAAACGTGCCTCATCTGGCCGATGTCGAGCAGTTGATACGCATCCTCAGCAATCACGGCGTCGATTATTCGGTGAACGGGCGTCGCGAGCACCAGAACGGCGCCTATTCGCGCACCATTCACTTCACCGCCCGCAATATCGTCGATACGACTGCTCCCTACGAACTCGTTTCCAAGATGCGCGCGAGCTTCTGGGTTATCGGTCCGCTTCTGGCGCGCACCGGCGAGGCAACCGTGTCGCTGCCGGGCGGTTGCGCCATCGGCACCCGTCCCGTGGACCTGCTTTTGGAATCCCTTCAGGCGCTGGGCGCGGAAATCGATATCGAAAACGGTTATGCCAGGGCGCGCGCGCCGAAGGGCGGTCTTGTCGGCGCCCGCTACAGCTTTCCGAAGGTCTCCGTCGGCGCAACCCATGTCATGCTGATGGCGGCGGCGCTCGCCAGGGGAGAGACGACCATCGAGAATGCGGCCCGCGAGCCGGAAGTCGTCAATCTCGCCGACTGCCTCAATGCCATGGGCGCAAAAATCAGCGGCGCGGGCACCGGCACCATCCACGTGGAAGGCGTGACCAGCCTTTCTGGCGCGCGCGTTCGCGTCATTCCCGACCGGATCGAAACCGGCACCTATGCGATGGCCGTCGCGATGACCGGCGGCGACGTGCTTCTCGAAGGTGCGCAGGAAAGCCTGCTGTCGTCGGCGCTGGACACGCTGCGGCAGGCCGGAGCCGAGATCACCGAGACCAATAGCGGCCTGCGCGTGGTGCGAAACGGCCATGGCATTCACCCGGTCGATGTCACCACGGACCCGTTCCCCGGCTTCCCGACCGATCTTCAGGCGCAGTTCATGGGCCTGATGACCAAGGCCAAGGGCACTTCGCGCATCACCGAAACCATTTTTGAAAACCGCTTCATGCATGTGCAGGAACTGGCGCGTCTCGGGGCAAGGATTTCTCTTTCCGGCCAGACCGCGACCGTCGAAGGCGTCGAGCGCCTGAAGGGCGCACAGGTCATGGCAACCGACCTGCGCGCGTCGGTTTCGCTGGTGATCGCCGGTCTGGCGGCCGAGGGCGAAACCATGGTCAACCGCGTTTATCATCTGGATCGCGGCTTCGAGCGACTGGAAGAAAAACTGTCGCGGTGCGGCGCGCAGGTTGAACGTATCAGCGGCTGATCCCGTATCGGCGCCAAATATCGCCGCGGACATCGACAGGCCTGAAAAGCCTGTCGATTTTTTTGCCCTGACATGCCAAGTTGACGATTATGGTTTGACAGGGAAAGGTGGGGGAGCCAGTTTTCCCGAAAAGACATGCAACAGGGAATTGGTGCTGAAATATGGATATGTTGAAGCTTGTGGCGCTGGATGAGGAGGATTTGCAGGTCCTGTCAGCCCATCTTCAGGACGCGGTTCTGAAAGTATCCGATCTTCAGTATCTTGCAGGCGAAAAGCGCTTCCTTCTCACCGCAAACCGTTTTGCATGGGAAGAAAGCAAGCCCAAATTCCTGCGCAAGCCCCAATATCAGCGTCGCCGCGCCGCCTTGCATTTCAATCGCGTAACATTCGCCAGGGCCACGGGCATCGACCGCCGGAAGCCGGATGACGTGCTTTCGCTGCTGGCGATCCGTTTTGTCGCCGAAGAGGCGCCCGCCGGAACAATAGAACTGACTTTTTCCGCAAACGCCGCTATCCGTCTCGAAGTGGAATGCATCGAGGCGCAACTGACCGATCTGGGTGCGGCCTGGGAGACGGAATCTCTCCCACGGCACGTCTGACAGGCAGCTTTTTATTATTACATGAAGGAATGAAAGCGTGGCCAAGACGCTCAGACAAACCGATCCCGACTTTGAAAATCAGTTCGCGGCATTTCTTGCCGGCAAGCGAGAAGTGTCGGAAGATGTGGATCGCGCCGCCCGTGAAATCGTCGAGCGCGTACGCCTCGAAGGCGACGGCGCATTGATCGACTATTCCCGCCGCTTCGACCGGATCGATCTCGAAAAGACTGGAATCGCCGTCACGGAAGCTGAAATCGACGCGGCCTTCGAAACAGCGCCAGCCTCCACCGTCGAGGCTTTGAAGCTGGCGCATGAGCGCATCGAAAAACACCATGCGCGGCAATTGCCGCAGGATGATCGCTATACGGACGCGCTTGGCGTGGAGCTGGGTTCGCGCTGGACGGCAATCGAAGCCGTCGGGCTTTATGTGCCGGGAGGCACGGCGAGCTATCCAAGCTCGGTGCTGATGAATGCGGTGCCGGCCAAGGTGGCGGGTGTGGACCGGATCGTCATGGTGGTGCCGGCACCCGATGGCATTCTCAATCCGCTGGTGCTCGTTGCCGCCCGCCTTGCAGGCGTTTCCGAGATTTATCGGGTCGGTGGCGCGCAGGCCGTGGCGGCGCTTGCCTACGGCACTCCGACAATCCGCCCGGTGGCAAAGATCGTCGGCCCCGGCAATGCCTATGTCGCCGCTGCCAAGCGCATCGTTTTCGGCACGGTCGGCATCGATATGATCGCAGGCCCCTCGGAAGTTCTGGTCATTGCCGACAAGGACAACAATCCCGACTGGATCGCCGCTGATCTGTTGGCCCAGGCGGAGCACGACACCGCCGCGCAATCGATCCTCATGACGAATGACGAGGCGCTTGCCGAAGCGGTCGAGGCGGCGGTTGAGCGTCAGCTTCTGACCTTGTCGCGTTCTGAAACGGCGGCTGCAAGCTGGCGTGATTTCGGGGCCGTGATTCTGGTCGAGGATTTCGAGGCGGCCATTCCCCTCGCCAATCGCATCGCGGCCGAGCATCTGGAGATCGCCACGGTCGACGCCGAAGCGCTGCTGCCCAGAATCCGCAACGCGGGATCGATCTTCATCGGCGGTTATACGCCGGAAGTGATCGGCGATTATGTCGGCGGCTGCAATCACGTGCTGCCGACTGCGCGTTCGGCGCGTTTCTCGTCGGGCCTGTCGGTGCTCGATTATATGAAACGCACATCGCTTCTCAAACTCGGCCCGGATCAGTTGCGTGCGCTTGGACCTGCGGCGATCGAGATCGCCCGTGCGGAAGGGCTTGACGCCCATGCGCAGTCCGTCGCGATCCGGCTGAACCTATGAGGTGACATGAGCGCCGGTGTTCCAAATGCCCGCCTTGTTGATGTCGAGCTCGATGAATCCATCGGGCGGTCGACGCCTGATGTCGAGCATGAACGCGCGGTCGCCATCTTCGACCTCATCGAAGAAAATTCGTTCCATCCCGTCGGCGACGAAACCGGCGGACCTTACCGGCTGAAATTGTCGCTGATGGAATCGCGGCTGATCTTCGCCATCACGCGGGAAGCGGGCGAGGAGGTTGCCACCCATATTCTTTCGCTCACGCCCTTGCGCCGCGTGGTGCGGGATTATTTCATGATCTGCGAGAGCTATTATCAGGCGATCCGGTCGGCCTCGCCCAGCAAGATCGAAGCGATCGACATGGGGCGGCGCGGCCTGCATAACGAAGGATCGCAAACCCTTCAGGCCCGCCTGAAGGGCAAGATCGAGGTTGACTTCAACACGGCGCGGCGGCTCTTCACGCTGGTCTGCGTCCTGCACTGGCGAGGTTGATCGACGATGACAGTCGCCGATGTGCCCGCCGCGAGCGGCGCCGCCGAAAACGAGGAAGACCTGAAACGGCGCGACAAACGGCAATTGCCGACGTCGCTTCTTTTTGTCTGCGGCAAGAATGCAATTCGCTCGCCGATTGCCGAACTTCTTGCAAGACGGTCCCTGCCACCCAATATTTATATCGCTTCCG
This sequence comes from Brucella daejeonensis, assembly GCF_014199265.1. Taxonomy (GTDB): domain Bacteria; phylum Pseudomonadota; class Alphaproteobacteria; order Rhizobiales; family Rhizobiaceae; genus Brucella; species Brucella daejeonensis. The sequence goes on along the minus strand of NZ_JACIJG010000007.1, from coordinate 198,311 downwards.
CGGGTGTCATGCGGGGCGAGCGCGATCCCTTTGTCGATGCCGTGCTTCGGGAAGAAGGATTGTCGCTCGACAACCGGCAGCCGCGCGGCCTCGAAGAACTGGCGGACGGCTATTTCGACCTCATCGTGACATTGACGCCGCTCGCGCATCATACGGTTCTGGAACGGATGCAGGGCTTCTCGGTGGATGTCGAATACTGGCCGACACCGGACCCGACGCTTGTGACCGGCAGCCGCGACCAGATCATGGCCGCCTATCGCGATGTGCGCGATCGATTGAAGCGCCAGATCATGCACCGTTTTGGTGAGCAATAAGTTCGCCGAATTCCGTTGTTCACAAATGCCGCCTAATCATATAGGTTCCGCGCAAATTCAGACCAGAAGTCCGCCCGCGGGCGGCATTTTACCGAAGAAAGAAACAGGTATCGCATGGCGAAAGAAGAAGTCCTCGAATTTCCGGGTGTTGTTACGGAACTGCTGCCCAATGCAATGTTCCGCGTAAAGCTCGAAAACGAACATGAAATCATCGCTCATACGGCAGGCCGTATGCGCAAGAACCGCATTCGCGTTCTGGCAGGCGACAAGGTTCTGGTCGAAATGACCCCTTACGATCTGACCAAGGGCCGCATCACCTACCGCTTCAAGTAAGCGATCCGTTCCCGTTCCAGGAAATGTCCATTCGATGAGCGCGCAACACAAGCTGGTTCTGGCCTCCGGTTCTCCACGCAGGATCGAGCTTCTGGGGCAGGCAGGCATCGAGCCGGACCATATCTGCCCGGCGGATATAGACGAGACGCCCCAGCGCACGGAACATCCGCGCTCGCTGGCGCGACGTCTGTCGCGCGAAAAAGCGCGCAGGGCCGGAGAGCGGCTGAAGGACGATGCGAATTTCTCCGGCGCCCTCGTTCTTGCCGCCGACACGGTTGTGGCGGTGGGACGTCGCATTCTGCCCAAGGCGGAAATTGCCGATGAGGCGCGGGAGTGCCTGCGGCTGCTTTCCGGTCGCACGCACAAGGTTTTCACGGGCGTCAGCCTGCTTCTCCCGAACGGCAATCTGCGCCAGACGCTGGTCGAAACGCGCCTGCGCTTCGAGCGGCTGTCCCGTATCGAGATGGACGCCTATCTCGCCTCGGGCGAATGGCGCGGCAAGGCGGGCGGCTATGCGATCCAGGGGCTGGCGGGCAGTTTCGTGGTGAAACTGGTCGGTTCCTACACCAATGTGGTCGGTTTGCCGCTTCAGGAAACGGTCAGCCTGCTCGGCGACGCCGGTTATCCGGTCTATGCCAACTGGGGCAGCGGCAAGGTCTGAGCGTCTGAATCAAAAAGCGGCAGCCTCGGCGAAAATGGCGATTTTTGGAATGACCCCGAAGGACTGAAATGACTGACAAGAAGGACATATCGGCGGCGGCGGGATCGCGTGTGACGCCGCTGCGCCCGACGCGGCCTTGCCCGGAATGCGGCAAGCCTTCGGCTCGCGAATCCTATCCGTTCTGCTCGCCGCGCTGCAAAAGCATCGATCTCAATCGCTGGCTGTCGGGCAGCTATGTGATCCCCGGCAAGCCGCTCGATGAAGAGGAAGAAGAGGGAAACTGAGCCTCTTTATGGCGATTTGATCCAACGAAATCAGCTATTTATCGAAACTGTGAGAAAAGCTGATAAAAATTGCGATCCGGTGCTGGACAGCGCGAAATTTAATGCTATAACCCACCCACTTCCGGCGGGAACCAACACCGCCCTGAACAAGCTGGTTGCTTGTTACGGATGCCCGGATAGCTCAGTTGGTAGAGCAGCGGATTGAAAATCCGCGTGTCGGTGGTTCGAATCCGCCTCCGGGCACCACTCCAAAGTCCCCACGATCTGAAAAACAGTCCGGCCTCTTTGTCGGTTTATGTCGCTTTTTGATTCAGGCCCTCAGGCGGCAAGTGGTCGAAGCGTCTGGATAAGGCTCTCTGCGTCGAGCTGAAACCCGTCATAGACGACGCGCCCATTCGGCGCGATCACGACAAACCACGGGGTGCCGCCGGTTCGATATGCTTCCATGATGGCGGGAACCGCATCTGCCGAAGCATCGTTGGAAACCGCGTGCCCAAAAGGAACATGCAGGCCGTATCGCAGCTGATTTTCTCGCAGGCGCTCGATGGTGTTAACGTCCGAGCCCTCGAATACGGTCTGGATAGCCGCCAGCCCGACCTTCTGGTCACGAAATCCCTCCGCAATTCTCACGAATGTGGGGAAGCCGTGGGCATGGCAACCCGCGCACCAATCCTGAAAGAAATACAGTATTTTAAAGCCCTGCCCGAAGTCGGCGAGGCTCAGGGGATGGCTCTCATTGCCGTTTCGATCGATCCACTGGACATTCTCAAGTTCGGGCGCAGGCAATCCGACAATTCCCGTTTTCATGAAATTCTCCTTCGGTCGGCGCGCGGCGTTGCACCGCGCGCCGTGAATTCGCCAAATCCTAATTGGGTTTAGACCCTAGGCTGCGTCGCCGGTCCTGCGTGGCAGCACCCAATCGGGCCGGGCAAAATGGCAGGTATATCCGTGCGGAATGCGTTCGAGATAGTCCTGATGTTCCGGTTCTGCCTCCCAGAAGTCTCCGACCGGCTCGACTTCGGTGACGACCTTGCCGGGCCACAGCCCCGACGCGTCGACATCGGCTATCGTGTCCAGCGCAACGGCCTTCTGCTGTTCGTCGGTAAAATAGATTGCCGAGCGATAGCTTGTGCCGATGTCGTTGCCCTGACGATTGCGTGTCGTCGGATCGTGGATCTGGAAAAAGAACTCCAGCAACCGGCGATAGCTGGTCCTTGCCGGATCGAAAGCGATCTCGATTGCCTCGGCATGGGTGCCGTGATTTCGGTATGTCGCGTTCGGCACGTCGCCACCCGTATAGCCGACGCGGGTCGAGATCACGCCTGGCAGCTTGCGGATGAGGTCCTGCATACCCCAGAAACAACCGCCGGCGAGTACAGCGCGTTCAGTTGACATTAGATGTCCTCCACCTGATCGAGAAATTCACCGTAACCCTGTTCGACCATTTCGTCCCGCGGCACGAAACGCAGCGAAGCCGAATTGATGCAATATCGAAGGCCGCCCCGATCGCTCGGTCCATCCGGGAAAACGTGGCCAAGATGGCTGTCTCCATGGGTCGAGCGCACTTCCGTGCGGATCATGCCATGACTGGTATCGCGCAATTCGTTCACATTCGCAGGCTCGATAGGCTTGGTGAAACTCGGCCATCCGCAGCCCGATTCATATTTGTCGGAAGACGCAAAAAGCGGCTCGCCCGAAACGATATCGACATAAATGCCGGGCTCATGATTATGGAGAAGGGCGCCGGTTCCCGGACGTTCGGTTCCGCTTTGCTGGGTCACCCGATATTCTTCCGGCGAAAGATTGGCGATCGCAGCTTCTGTTTTCCTGTAGGTCGTCATGTGAAACTCCTTTCTGCCATAGAGATGGATGTTCGATCTCAAGATATCCAATACGTCGCGGCTATAGTTTCGATGTTTAGGATCTTTTGCCCGGTCACAAGGCCAAAACGCCGGTAATCCTGCAAATTCAGGACCACGCAAAACGCTCGACCAACATGCGGAGCTGTCGCAGGGCCGTAGCTGTTCCCGACCCCGAAATCGACTGGAATGCGATTACGCGCGACAGGTTGAGCGTTTCGACCGGGCGCAATGTCAGGCCGTTCACGATTGCGGAGTGCTCGGGCAACATGCAAACGCCCGCACCCTCGGCCACCGCCTGCTGAATCAAATCCTCCCGTTCGGATCGCAACCGCGGAAGCATGATGATATCACGGTCGCGCAGATGCGTTTGCACGCGCGTGCGGAATTCGCAACTGAGGCGGTCGAGATAGGGCTGCTCCGACAGTTCGGGAAGTGAAACCGAGCTTCGATCCGCCAGGATGTGCCCTTTCGACATGGCCAGTAACAACCGCTCCCGGCCCAATTCCACAGTGGCGACTTTCGTGTTTCCCGTGGGGGGATCGGTGCAGAAGCAACCGTCGATCTGGCCGTTCAGGAGCCGTTCCAGCGCGTCGTCGCGGCTTGTGGGCTGAAAAACCAGTTCGAGCATGGGCATCTGGCGCAGCGCATGAGCGGCGAAACCGGTAATCATCGAGGGCGCGATGGTGTTGGCGACCCCCAATGTAAGCGTTTCCCGCCGGCCGCGCACCCGATTGAGGGAGATGGCCCGAATACGCTGCTCGCCTTCCAGGATAGCCGTAAATTCGGACCGTATATCGCGGCCGAGCGCCGTCAGCCGGCTGTCTTTCCCGTCGCGATAAACCAGCGTGCCGCCCAACTCCTGTTCAAGCCGCTGTATGGCACGGGTAAGCGTCGGCTGGGACACTCCGCTGCGCGTGGCCGCTTCGGTGAAGTTCAGCGTATCCGCCAGGTTCAGGAAATACCGGATCTGGTTGAATTCCATCGCACGTCAGCTTTCTCTCCCGCGACCGGCGGCGTTCATGCCGTTTTCGCCTTGTTCTTGTCCTCGGTCTTCGTATCGAAGTCGGAGGCGTCGTGCCGTTCATGAAGCTGCTCCGACGGGGCGCCGCTGGTGCGGTTGACCATTCGGCCGCGCTTCAATGCCGGACGTGCGAAGAGCTGGTCTGCCCAACGCATGACGTTCTTGTAATCGCTCACCGAAAGGAACTCCGCCGCATCGTATTGCCAGCCCTTTACCAGTCCGCCATACCAGGGCCAGATCGCCATGTCGGCGATGGTGTAGTCGCTGCCTGCGATGAATTCATTGTCGGCAAGACGGCGGTCGAGCACGTCGAGCTGCCGCTTTACTTCCATGGCGTAACGGTTGATCGGATATTCCAGCTTGGTCGGCGCATAAGCATAAAAATGGCCGAATCCGCCGCCGAGAAAAGGTGCGGAACCCATCTGCCAGAACAGCCACGAGAGCGTTTCGGCGCGGGCTGCGGGACCCGTCGGCAGGAATGCGCCGAACTTTTCGGCGAGATATACCAGAATGGCGCCGGATTCGAAGATGCGGATCGGCGACGGTCCGCTGCGATCCATCAGCGCCGGAATCTTGGAGTTCGGATTGATTTCGACAAAGCCGGAGCCGAACTGGTCGCCGTCGCCGATCCTGATCAGCCAGGCATCGTATTCGGCGCCGCCATGGCCGAGAGCCAGCAGCTCCTCCAGCATGATCGTAACCTTCTGGCCGTTCGGGGTGCCTTGCGAATAGAGCTGTAGCGGGTGCTTGCCCACGGGCAGTTCTTTTTCATGGGTCGCACCGGCAATTGGCCGGTTGATATTGGCAAAGGTGCCGCCGCTGGCCTTCTCCCAGGTCCAGACCTTCGGTGGAGTATATTCGCTGTTAGTGCTCATGATATGTTCTCCTGAAACCGGTTATGCCGCGGGCGGGAAATTCGACGGGAAGAGCGCGCGCTTGGTTTCCTCATCGTTCACACGCTTGAAGGGATGGTCCTTGCCGATGTCACGCGCACGGGCCACGGCCGGTCGCGCATCGACCGTTTCGAACAGACGTTTGAGGTTGGGGAACGGCGCGAGCGGGTCGTCTGCGCCTTTCATGACGCGCGAGGCGCGGTCGAGCCAGCCCCAGGCGGAAATGTCGGCGATCGTATAGGTCTCGCCGACGATATAGTTTCGGCCTTCCAGATGATCGTTGAGAACCTGATAGTGGCGCTCGGCCTCGCGCCGGTAGCGGTTCACCGCGTAGTCGAGACCCTCAGGCGCGGAGAACTGGAAATGCACGGCCTGACCGGAAAACGGGCCAAGGCCCGAGGCGATGAACAGGAGCCAGGAAAGCAGCTCCGGCCGGTCTTCGGGAGCGCCGAGAAATTTCCCGGTCTTTTCGGCAAGATAGATCAGGATCGCGGTGGAATCGAAAATCCGTGTCTCGCGTGCGCCGGGGCCTTCGGTGTCGACGATGGCGGGCACCTTGCCGTTCGGATTTATCGCAAGGAAGGATGGCATATGCTGCTCGCCCTTGCTGGTGTCGACCGGAATAGCCTCATAGTCCAGACCGGACTCTTCCAGAAAGAGAGCGATTTTGGCGGGGTTTGGTGTCGGATGGAAATAGAAGCGGATCATGATCTCTCCATTCGGGGCTGCAATTCAGCATGATTTGCGTGTGGCTGTCACCCTATTCGGGTTTTTGTCCACTTATGGCTTCACTGTCTTGGAAACGGGAACCGAGACAGATGCATGGAGAAGCAGGAGCGAAGCGGCCAGCAGAACGAGGTCCTTGAGCAGAAACTGTCCCGGCGCTGCCGATATCGCCGGAAATCCGCCGGCCGTTCGCTCGGCCACGCCGGGCGTGCTGAGGAAAAACGTGAGCGTGACGAGATAGGTCGCAGCCGACATCGCCGCTCCCAGGGCGGAAAAAACGGGCTGAAAGGCCCCGACGATGAGAGCCGCCGCGGTCGACAATTCAAGCGCGCCGATGACATAACTTGCGCCTTGAACGCCGAACAGCATGTGCAGCCAGTTCATGATCGGGCTGTGTTCAATGAACGGAGCAATGCCGGCCGCTTCATATGCGGTAAATTTCATGCCGCCGAACCAAAGGAAGATTACGACGAGAGCCCATCGGAGCAGGGCGAGGGATCTGTAGGAACCCGTGTTCTTTTCGGCAATCCGGGGTTGAAACCGGCTGGGGGAACTGGTCATCTGGAATCTCTTTTCAGGTTGGTTTCTGGTGGAAGGCGGCTCATACCGTCACGCCTGAGCTACCCGGAGTTTCAATCGGCCCGAAGACGTCCATCGGACAGTCGCCGCAGCACCTCTCGTCGCAGTAGCGACAGGTTGTCAGCGCGGTAAGAGCGTTCTCCGGCAACGTGCCGACGATTGTTTCGGCTATGCGTTCGAGAACGGCCAGATCTTCCGGGGACACATGCCCGAGCAGGGAGGCCAATGCCTCATGACGAAGGGCGAGTATTTTGTCGCGCAATTGCAGTCCGTCCGGCGTCAGGGTCAAAGTCATCATTCTGCGGTCGCTCGCGGAGGGTTGTTTAACGACGAGCTGGCGCCCGATCAGACGATCAACGAGCCGAACCGCTCCTGCATGAGTCAATCTCAGGACGCGGCTCAACTGATCGATGGACATTGCCGGCGCATGTCCGATCACAATCACCGCCGACACGGTCTCTCCCCCTTGCGGCATTGCCTCGGCCACTGCCGAACGTATCCTGTCCGACACGCCTACAGCCAGGACGCCAAGGAGATTTACCAGCCGATCCGACGCTTCCATCGTATTGCCCTCAGAATTATATATATGACTCACTCATATATTATGGATAGCAGGCGCTCTTGATGTGCGCAAGCCGATAAATCGGAAAATTGCACGGAAAACTTGAATCGGGGCATGGTCTGTTTGATTTCGGGCGGTAATAGCTGTCAAAAATGCGACTTTATCAAAGACTGAAATGTATAGTTTCCATAAAAGAAAGCTTTGTAATTCAATATGTTTCTCAAGTGGCGATGGTATTTCCGGTATATACATCGCAACTATGGAAACTATGTTTTCCGCGCATTGGAAATTGCCATTTCGCCATGCGACAAATGGCCATCGACATTGAAAGTGTCGGAGCCTGTTTCAAAAATTGCCGTGAGCGACTGCAAATGGCGATTTCTGGAACAGGCTCACATGGATATTCGGCCGAGGAGGCAATACACATGAAGGCTATCGTAGTGACGGAGCAGGCCGCGGGAACGGCCGGGATGAAACTTGCCGAACGCCCGGAGCCGCAGGCATCGATAAACGACGTGGTCGTTCAGGTTTTCGCCTCGGGATTTGTTTCCACCGAACTGGAGTGGCCTTCGACATGGACCGATCGTCTTGATCGGGACCGGACGCCCTCGATCCCCGGACACGAAGTGGCCGGGGTCGTCACCGCCCTTGGCTACGGCACGACCGGACTGACGGTGGGGCAGCGCGTTTTCGGCCTCACGGACTGGACCCGCGACGGAACCCTTGCGGAGTATGTGGCTGTCGAGGCGCGCAATCTCGCTCCCTTGCCGGGCGATGTCGATTTCGCGGTGGCCGCCAGCCTGCCGATTTCCGGGCTGACCGCATGGCAGGGACTGTTCGATCATGGCCGCCTTCAGGCGGGCCAGAGCGTTCTGGTGCATGGTGCGGCTGGCGCTGTCGGGTCGATGGTGACGCAACTCGCCCGCGAGGCTGGCGGTTACGTCATCGGGACCGGACGCGCCGCCGACCGTCAGACGGTGCTCGACATCGGCGCGCGGGAATTTGTCGACCTCGACAACGATCCCCTTGAGGAAGCTGGTCGGATCGATCTGGTGTTCGATGTCATCGGTGGCGATATCGGCAAGCGTTCCGCGAATCTGGTTCGGGCAGGCGGGACGCTGGTTTCCGTCGTCGGACCGGTCGAGGCAAGACCCGTCGATGGTCTCGCGGTCGATTTCGTTGTCGAGTCCAATCGTGCCCAGTTGAACGAGATCGTCCAGCGGGTGCGGGACGGGCGATTGAGAACGAATATCGGCCGCATTTCCACGCTTGACGATGCTGTGGCGGCTTTCAACCCGTCCGAAAAGCGCAGGGGCAAGACGATCATTCGGGTCCAGCCCTGACCCGAGAGCCTGTGCCAAAAGCCGCCATGGGTGGCGGCAAATGGCAGTTTGTCTCAAGCTTCGGTCACTTTCAGCCCGCGCTGCACCGCCGGACGTTCCAGACCGCGATCGAGCCACGCCTGCACATGAAGAAAACGGTCGAAGCCTACAAGTTCGCGCGCTTCGTAAAAGCCGATCAGGTTGCGCACCCAGCCGAGCAGCGAAATATCGGCGATGCTGTAATCGGCGCCCATCACCCAGTCACGAGTTGCAAGCCGCTCGTCGAGGACGCCAAGCAGTCGCGCGGATTCCGCCGCATAGCGGTCGCGCGGACGTTTGTCCTCATACGATTTGCCGGCAAATTTGTTGAAGAAGCCGAGCTGACCGAACATCGGTCCGACACCGCCCATCTGCCACATCAGCCACTGGATCGTCTCGTAGCGGCTATTCGGATCGGAGGCGATAAACTGTCCGGTCTTGTCGGCGAGATAGAGCAGTATCGCGCCCGATTCGAACAGCGCGAGCGGCTTTCCGTTCGGTCCGTGAGGATCGTAGATTGCGGGTATCTTGCCATTGGGATTAAGCGCCAGGAAAGCCGGGTCATGGCTCTCGTTCGCTCCAATATCGATGCGGTGCGGCTCATAGGCAAGGCCCGTCTCCTCCAGCATGATGCCGACCTTTACCCCGTTTGGCGTCGGCAGGGAAAAGAGCTGGAGCCTGTCGGGATGCTTTGCGGGCCAGCGTGCGAAAATCGGATGATCCAACGTCATTTCTTTCTCCGGGACTTGGTTTGCGTAACTTTATATACGAAAGGCCCGGATGCACCCGAAAAGAATTCCGGGTGCATCCGGGCCGGGCTGGTGTGGTGGATTTGAAGTTTCTATCATTTGTCTGGCATCCACGTTTAGGAACTTCGAATCCGTAAACCACACGAGAGATCAGATCGAGCCAGCCGGTATGACAGCCGGAAAATCCCTTTCCGGATCGAACACGTTATTGAAGAAGTTCGTGAGCGAATACATGGCAACCAGCGAAACGATCTCCATGACATTCGCATCCGTATAACCGGCATCGCGAACGGCTTTTATGTCGGCATCGCTGACCTTGCCGCGGGTTTCGATGACCTTGCGGGCAAACTGGACGGCGGCGTCCCGCTTCGGGTCGCTGGCATGGCCCTTGCGGGCCAGAACGATTTCATCGGCCGGTAACTTGGCCATGTGCTCGGCCGTAAAGCTGTGAACCGTCAGGCAATAGTCACAGCCATTCACCTCGGAGACGGCAAGGCCGATGCTGTCGCGCGTTTTCACGTCGAGCGCCTTGCTCAGGGATCCAAGCAGGGTGGCCCAGGAATTGAACGCGATCGGGCTCAGCGCGAAAGCCGCCATCATGTTCGGGGTAAACCCGATATTCTTGGTGAACGCATCGAGCGTCGGTTTGGAAGCGGCTGGCACATTTTCCGGATTAGGCACAGTGATTCTGGACATTGTATTCTCCTTAAGTTGCTGTTTTTTGGGAAGTTATGCGAGATCGAGGACATCGATCACCGGCAGGCGCGGCTTTTGCGGCCAGTTTCCGGGGCGCTCCGGCCCGATCGACAGAAGCATGACGGGCACTTCGTCTTCGGCGAGGCCGAATTCGCGATGTACGGCCTCCGCATCGAACCCGATCATCGGCGTGGAACCGAGGCCCAGCGAACGGGCCGCATAGATGATTGCCGACGTGCCAAAGGTTGCAGTGCGGACGGCCTCGTCTCGCTGGCGCTGCGGCTGCTCGAAATACAGGCCGCGCGCGGCGATCTCCCAGTCCGGCACCATCTCTGCCGGCATGATGCCGGCCTCAACCACCGGCGCGAGGCGGTCCGGTATTGTGCTGGCATCGGCCAGCCGACCGATGACGATAAAGGTGACGGCGGCATCGGTGATCGCCGGTTGGTCCCAGGCGATCGGGCGCAGCCGCGCCTTGGCTTCGGGCGTCCGCACGGCGATGAAGCGCCAGTTCTGCAAGTGGAAGGAAGTCGGGGCCGAGGTGCCGATCCGCACGAGTTCGCGAATCTGGTCGTCGCTCAGGGTTGCGGCGGGATCGTAATATTTGGCGGCGCTGCGGCTTAAAAGATTCTCGATGACGGCGTTTGTCATGGCGGTTCCTCATCAGTTGGTTAGGAACCCCACTTTAGGTCTCGGAAATGCTAACTTCGAGACGATATTACCTCAATATAATGCTCAAAAGGATCAAATCTGCGGATGATAGCTCACGCGGCGCGGTGCCCGCGCGAAATGCTCCCCGGTCATTGAGGGCGCCGCCGCACGGGCTTTGGTATTATTCGCGTTCGCTGGCCAGATGCCGCCATTGTCCCGGCGTCATGCCCATTCTGTCGGCGAACACGCGCCGGAAGGCCGAAATGGATTGATAGCCGACCAGTTCGGCCACGGCTTCGGTGGCCATTGCCGGTTTTTTCAGCTCGTTGGCAGCCAGACTCATCCGGATATCGGTTAGCAGTTCGGCTGCCGAACGCCCCAGCCTGTTCTGAAAGTGCCGCATGAAGGTGGCGCGCGACATATGGCACAAATCGGCCAGCTCGGTCAGCTTCCACGGCTGCGCGGGATCGGAGAACATTGCCGAGATTGCGGGGGCCAGTCTTGGATGGCCTGCCAGCGCGAGCAGGCCTTCCGGGGCCTGTTCCGATTCGCTCGCCGCGCGCATGACCAGTGTGAACAACGCCGAGGAAAGTGCGTTGAGAATGGCGCGTCCGCCCGGCCGGTCGCTGGCGGACTCCATCCGCATCAGCCCCACGAGGCTGGCCAACTGGCCCGAAGCGCCTCCGACGTTTTCCTGACCATGGTCGTCCATGGCCCGTACCACGAGATTCGTGGGCAGGTAATTATGGATCAGCCGGTCATGCGGCGGCGCGATAAAAAAACGTCCGCACAGCATGTCCAGATGTTCGCCCTGACCGTCATTCTCGCTGAGCATCCATCCGGCCGACCCCTGACGATTGTGCGTAAGCCCCGGCTCGTGTCCGCTGCCGTCGTGCAGCACATGCGCCGCCCCGTGCGGCAAAAGCACGATATCGCCGCCCACAAGCTCCCTGACGGCTTTTGTTTCCGGGTCCTCGATAACGGCGCGCCCCTTGAGCACGACGTGATAGGGGATTTCATGCGCCGCGGACCGGGCCCAGGCGACGCGCCATGGCGCGCCGTAGGCGCAGCGCACCTCCAGTTGACCGGTGACGGTGATCATGCGCGAAAGCTGGCTCAGCCAGTCGACCTGGGACATATGACTTCCGGATTTTGTAATGTTCGGGCGACCTTAGCAAAAAAGACGTTAGAGCGCTGGTCTGATTCAATCAGATCGAAACGTGATCCCTGCCGAAACCGGCTATCGGCGGTAAAATACGCAGTAGCTTTCCAATGGCCAAGATTATTGTCGAGGCACAGCTACTATACTGTAGTGATGAAGAAGAAATGGCGCGCCCCACCGGGTGAAGATGACAACTACGTTTACTCCATAGCCCTATAAATCAGGGACCGAGAATCGACCGGAAACCAATGGTATTACAATGGGTTTCCGGTCGATACGTTTTCACCATGTGTTTCTGCGGACCCGGCGCTAAAGCGCCGGGGCTTTGTCACTGGCGGCTCTCCGGCTCTCTACAGCGCAATGTGGTAGCGCGTTCGCCTCCGGGCCGGCGCGGCTGCCGCCGCGTCTCATCTGATCGTTACGAAGAAAATTGCTAAGGGCGTTGCCCTCGCGCGGCGCAAGAAAACTCTCCGGCCTTTCGCGGCATAAACGGCCCGCTCCCCGCAAGCGGGTCCCCTCCATTTATTCCACGGTGCCAAAGACTTCTCCTGCGCCTTGCTACCCGTGGCTCGCCGCCGGGCAAGGGTTCAGGAGCGGCGCTGCGCTGCTCTGAACCCCAAACCCGAGGATCAGAGACATGACCAACCTTTCCGACAGCAATCCCCGCATCTATGTCGCCTGCCTTGCCGCCTACAATAACGGCTATCTGCATGGGGCTTGGATCGAGGCGGATCAGGACGCGGACGAAATCAGGGACGAGATTGCGGCCATGCTCGCACGGTCCCCCATCGAGCACGCGGAGGAATATGCCATCCATGATTATGAGGGCTTCGAGGGCGTCACGATCAGCGAATATGCCGGCATCGACACCGTGGCACGCATGGGCGCTTTCATCGCCGAGCATGGCGCGCTAGGCGCTGGCCTGCTGGATCAGTGCGACGATGACATGGACCAAGCCGAAACCGCCTTGCGGGACTGCTATCACGGCCAGTTCGCCAGCCTTGCCGACTTCATGGAGGACTTGACCGCTGAAAGCGGCATGGCGATCCCCGAGGCGCTACGCTACTACATTGATTGGAAAGCAATGGCCCGCGACGCTGAAATGAACGGCGAGTTTTTCACAGTCGAAACCGCACATGACGAGGTGCATGTGTTTTCCAGCCAATGAAAGCCGGAGCGTCTTGCCCGCACTTTTGCGGGCGGGCGTCTCGCAGAATCATCGAAATAGTGTTAAGCAGAAAATAACCAAGAATGATCGGGCTGGCCGCTCAAGGTATCTGCTTTGAGCGGCTTCTATATTTCCAGCGATCTTTGAACCTCTAAGGGCTGGGCGCTGCCTTGCGCGCCCCGGCTTTGGGAGGTGACGCCATGCTTAGCATCGACTGGCGTTCGCCGGTGGCATACAGGCACGCGAAGCACATTTCGGCCGCCGGTTTCGCTTGGGAATATCTGCGCCGGAATGACGATTATCGTCAGGAGTTCCAGACCATCGCACTAACCGGAGGACCGTCCGGCCGTGACCTTGAAGCGTTCGCAGATCGCTGGGGGTTGCGATTTCCCGTGCGATCCCGACGCGCCGCATGACCGGCCGCCACCAATCTGGAGTCCGAGCCTTCAACCGCAAGCGGTGATGCTCTCGCCGGTCGAGCATAAGGACGGCGACACCGAACCGATATTGACGCTTGCCCATCTCGCCGGCCTCGATCTGCGCCGCGCTGCCGATGGCTGGCACGGCATCTGGCAGGTGGATGGCGTCGCACATCAATTCTGGCTTCCCGAGCCGGTGCCGGATGCCGCCGCCTTCTATGCCGTCACCCTGCCGATGGATTCCTTTCTGGAGCTTCGCGCACACGCTGCGCGCCGTTTCTGGCGGTCCCTCAACGGCCGCGCACCCGGTCCCGACTTCCGGGCCGTTCCCGCCCAGCTCCGGCAATGGCACACCCTTTCCCTCCGCGCGCTCGACGCCCGCCTACGCGACGAGAGCTATCGCACCGTCGCCGAAGTCCTGCTCGGCTTTCGCGGCACCAAGGAGGATTTCGAGAATGACCCGCGCAAGAACAAGGCCCGCCGTCTGGTTGCGCACGGCATCAAGATGATGTGCGGCGGCTATCGCCTGTTGCTCCACTACCCTATCAAGCCCGGCAAGCGTTGATCGTTAGCGAGCACCGTCTTGTTGCAAGTCGCAAACTTACTGCCAGTTGCAACAAAGAGGTGCGATACGAAAAGAGCCGGAAAGCCAGCCCTCGGGGAAATGTTGCGGACTTTAGAATTCCTACGAGAATTTCAGCAAGAATGGAGTGGAGCTAACAGACTGCTTCATGTGTCAAGAACGGCAAGGCGGCTGCTCAACTGAATAACTCGTTGCGCAATCCATGGTTTCGCACGACCATGCCGGAAATTTATTTTGAGGAATGTTCCATGACCTTACTAAAGACGCTGCGTTTGATTCTCAGTCCTTGCGCCCCGGTGGATCGTGTTAACTTCATCCAGCTAGAGCTTGACCCAGAAGTGATGCGGTTTCTTAACAATGGTGCGGTTGATCATGACAGGATCGATTCGACGACCGCGCCATTTCTCATGCCACGAGGAACCGAGCCGAACGTCTGGACAGCGCGACGCAATGCGGATGACGAGTTCGTCGGCTGGTTCTGCTTGTTGCCGAAAGGGAGGGCGTTAGCTGAGATCGGATATCGACTGCGCCGGGAAGCTTGGGGTCAGGGGCTGGCAACTGAAGGAGCTTTGGCTCTTATCGGTTGGGGCTTCGAGGTCGCAGGATATGACAAGATTGTGGCCAATACAATGGCGGTCAACCAAGGGTCGCGCCGTGTAATGGAGAAGATTGGTATGAAACACACGCGGACGGATTTCTTGGATTTTCCCGACCCCATACCCGGCACGGAGCACGGCGAGGTAACGTATGAGTTGACCTGTTCAGAATGGGCCAACAATTGAGGGGCATATCAGCTTTTAGGACGCGTCAAAGCCACTCGAAACGTCAGCGATTAGGTCGATTCCTGTCGGTCAGATATCGTAAAATTCCAAAGCCTGCGAGGTGAAGTAAGCTGAAAACCGCCGATGCTCACGCCTTGTTAGCTGCCGCCTGTTCCAGAATCTTCCTATAGCCCTCATGCGAAAGCCATTGCGCGCGTTCGAGATGGCTTTGCCAGCAACGATAGGTCCGAAGTTCCTCGGCAGCCGGATTGCGGTGAAGCACGATCCGCGCGACTTCTTTCCAGTCCGCGCCCTCGGCCTTGGCATCCAGCAAGCGTAGATAGGTGACGTAGTGCCGTTCGTCATAGACGGTTATAGTGTCGCCGGTCGGCGCTTCGTCGTCCACATCGGGATCGAGTTCGACAGGAACCCGCATAGTCATTCCCCGTATCTGAGAGAGCTTGTCTGCGGTGCGCCCCCGCAAACGATTCTCTCTGACTCTTGGTGATCGGGGAGTTAGTAACCGTCACGAAACGGCCCCATGGCCTTTAGCTCGGAAAGCCTGTTGTATACGCCACAGGCTCCCCGACCATAGGTCAAGGAGTTGGTGCCGTTCTGGCTGGCACCGGCCATTCGTGAGGGGTTACTACGCCCCAGAGCAGCGCGTCTGCTCCACCCACAATCTTAGCCGAGCTGCACGCGAATGTCTTTGCCTATTCGGCGCGGCAGGCATCGAGCCGCTGAAATCCCTCAACTATTAGCCGCGCCGCCCCGAAGGGGGGTGCCGCCAGCGCATAGGCGCAAATGCGGCACGCTACGCGCCGCCGATCCCTCGCCATGGTTCGCCACAGTCCGCTGCCGCCCCCCGGCAGCCCAATCCCGACTGGAGGTGATCCATGCCCAACCCGCTTGCGGGCCTGCCGCCGCGCCTGCTGCGCACCAAGGAAGCCGCGCGCTTCCTCGGCATATCCATCAGAACCCTTGAGAAGCATCGCACCTATGGCACCGGGCCGACCTATCGCAAGGTCGGCGGTCGCGTCCTCTACACCGTCCGCGATCTGGAAGACTGGAGCGCGGCCGGCGAGCGCAAATCCACCCGCGACAAGACCGCCGGCACAGTCTTTCCCGCGCGTCCCCTCACGCCCGAAGAACGGGGCGACTGCTAGATGCTGCGCGAGGACGATCACGACCCCGCGCAGCCGGCCGAGGATAGCGAGCGCAGCCGTCTAGACCCCTTCGTGGTCGCAACGGGCGACGCGCCGCCGCGCGACCAGCGCGACTTGATGGAACGGCCGTTTTTCTCGCTGGCGAAGACCCCGCGCACCAAGCCGATTCTCTACAAGACCGCCGACATAGAGGTGCAGGTGTTCGGGATGCCCGAGCATGGGATGGCGACCATATGGGATGCCGATGTGCTGATATGGGCGGCCTCGCAGATCGTCGCGGCCGAGAACAACGGCCTCACCACTTCGCGCTTTGTCCGGTTTACGCCTTACCATCTGTTGCGCGCCATCGGGCGGCCGACCGGCAATCACCAATACAGGCTTCTGAAAGCTGCACTGGCGCGGCTGCAATCGACCGTCATTGCCACCACCATCCGCAACGGCCCGCATTGGCGTCGCCGGCAATTCTCATGGATCAACGAGTGGGAGGAAATGACCACGCGCGCCGGCCGCGTCGAGGGCATGGAGTTCGTCCTGCCCGAATGGTTCTACAACAGCGTCATCGACCGTTCGCTGGTCCTGACAATCGACCCGGCCTATTTCCGGCTGACTGGCGGCATCGAGCGTTGGCTTTACCGTGTCGCCAGAAAGCACGCCGGGCACCAGCGCCACGGCTGGATTTTCGAGGTCGCGCACCTTCACCAGAAATCCGGCAGCCTCGCCCGGCCGTCCGACTTCGCGCTTGACCTGCGCCGGATCGCGGCCCGCCAGCAGCTCCCCGGTTATCGCCTCCAGATCGAGCGGGAAGACGGCCGCGAGCTGCTGCGCATCCGCCCCGAAAACCTGTCAACAGGCACTGTTGATAACCCTGTTAATGCCATCGGCAGATCAGGCGCACGGGGTATCGGCACATCGGGCGCACCACTATCGGCAGATCAGGCGCACGAACCGCAGCTAACGCTTTGGCCTGAAAAGCGGAATCCGACCGCTAACTTATCTAACAGAGAATCTAACTCTTTTTCTTTGACACGCGCGCAGGCGAAGCGTGGTGCCGGTTCTGCCCGAAGGGGCGAGCCATGACGGCCGCGCTCGACGCGCTGCGCCCGCGCAGCCCCCAGCACATCACCGGAGAAGAACAATGACCCGTCGCGCCCACCGCAGCGCGCACGACCGTCCGCTGCCGGACGGGCCTGCGCCCTTCACGACATTGGTCGAACTGACCTTCGAGAAACGCAAGGTCGAGCACTGGATACGCTTCGGCCGCAAGAGCTACGAGCAGATCATCGACCGCCGCCGCAGCGTCGTCGGCTTCGCGCCGGGCAGCGTCTTTGCCTTCGTGCGATGGGCGAAAGGCGAGCACGGCACTGTCGTTTCGCGCATCGACATTGTGCGCGCCATCGGCCGGGGCGAGCCGTTCCAGACATTGCCCTTTGTGCGCCCCGGCGGCGAAATCCTGTTGCGCCTCGATAGCTGGTCCAAGGTGCAGCGCGCGCTTGCCGCTATCGACGCCGTGGATGCGCTCGGCCTCGATCCGGCCGACGCCTCGCCGGATCACTGGCGGCACGTCCACAACCGTTTGACCGCCAATCTGGAACCGCACGCCTACACGCCCGAGCGACATGCCGCTTGGCTTCACCGCCGAAGGATCGACCCATGACGCGCCGCCGCACCCTTACGGTGACGGCGCTGGCGGTGATCGGCATCGCCGCCGCAAGCGCGGTCGAGACGCCATTGAGGCTCATCTGGAACGCCACCGCCAGCGCGCCGGTCGGGTTCTACACCATCGAGCCGGCCGAGCGGATCGACGTGCCCGAGCTGGTCGCCGTCATGCCGCCCGAACCGCTCGCCGCCTTCATGGTCGAGCGCGGCTATATCGCGCGAGGCGTCCCGCTCTTGAAGCGCGTCTTGGGCCTGCCCGGACAGCGGGTTTGCCGCACCGGCCGCACGATCACGGTGAACAGGATCGAGATGGGCGAGGCGCTGGAGCGTGACAGCCTCGGCCGCGATCTGCCCATCTGGCAGGGCTGCCGCGTCATCGGCGACGACCAGCTTTTCCTCATGAATTGGGAGGTCCGCGACAGCCTCGACGGCCGCTACTTCGGACCCATCCCCGCAGCTTCCATCATCGGCCGAGCGGTCCCGCTCTGGACCGATGAGGAAGGCGTCGGCCGCTACGAGTGGCGCGCGCCGACACACTGAAACCACCCCCCGAAAACCAACCGCAGGAGATTTCCCATGGCAGAGATAGGCACCTTCACCCGCACCGAAACCGGCTATGCGGGGGAGCTTCATTCGTTCGGCCTCCACGAAAAGCTGTTCATCGTCCCGGCCAAGCCGAGCGACGTGAAGAACGCGCCCGACTATCGCGTGCGCCTCGATAGCGAGGACGGCCCGGACGCCGGCCCCGCATGGAAAGACTCCAGCGAGAACGCTGGCGAGTTCGTGTCGATGCGTTTGGAGGGGCCAATCTTCCCGTCCCCGATCCGCGCCAAACTGTTCCAGTCGAACGACGATCCTTCGGTCTGGACCCTGCGTTGGAAGCACGCGCGGAAGATCGAGGATGAGGAATGACGGCCGCGCGCGTCCGGCCCGCCATCCGGTCAAAGATCGGCATCCCTTTGTTCGCGAAAAAACCGTCTCATCCCTCCGTCCCGCTCGGCGACCAGACGGCCGGCGCGCGCAGCGAAGGTCAGGGGCGGCCATCGGCCGGCGCTTGCGCCTTGCCCTTGACCGCAGCGAGCACGCTGGCAGGCTGCCGTTGTTGCGGAGACAGGCCGGCATGGCATTATGCCGTCCTGCTGCTGGCCGGCGCGCTTTCCGTCTGCGCCGGATCGGGCGTCGCGGTCGCGCAATCCGTGCCGGTCGAGCGCCCGGCCGCCGCCCATCCTTACGCGGCGCACATCGCCGAGGCGTCGCAGCGTTTCGGCATCCCCGAGCACTGGATTCGCGCCGTGCTGCGCGCCGAGAGCGCGGGCGACGTGCGCGCGATTTCGTCGGCCGGGGCAATGGGATTGATGCAGGTGATGCCCGTGACATGGGCGGAACTGCGCGATCGCTATGGCCTCGGCCGCGATCCCTACGACCCCCGCGACAACATCTTGGCGGGCACCGCCTATCTGCGCGAAATGTTCGACCGCTACGGCAATGTCGCGGCGATGCTTGCGGCCTACAATGCCGGCCCCGGCCGCTATGACGAGCACCGCGCGACGGGCCGCCCGCTTCCCGCCGAAACGCGGGCGTATATCGCCGCGCTAGCGCCGATCCTCGGCGGCGCGGCTGCAACCGAACCGCCGTCATCGGCACCGCCACCGCCGCCCGATTGGCGCGAGGCACCGCTGTTCGTCATGCGTCCGGGCGACGCGCGGGCTGTCGCCGCGCCGCCGTTCGAGGTGCAAACAGGCGACGGCCGCGCTGCCGTTCCGGCGCGCGACCCCGCCCGTGCGGAGCCGCAGGGCGACAGCATTTTCGTCGCCGACGCGAGCGGTTCGGGAACGCCATGAGGACGGCGTTCCCGCGCTCGGCGGCGCTCATTCCGGTGTCCAGTCGGGCAGGTTTTCGCCCGGCAGGCTTCCCGGCAGGAGGGGCAGAAAAGGCAGAAAGGGCGGAGGGCAAGATTAAAGAAGACGGCACCATATCGGGCCGCTTCTGGAAATTATTGTTGTCTGCACACTGGTTAGGTGGCCGGTTCCGGCACCATGGTTTTGAGGGGCCGCGTGCCGCGATTTTGCGCAAAGCCTTGGCTTTGCTGGGTTTCGAGCGGCACCATAGGCGCAGATCGGCCGGTTTCCGGGGGTTTTGGCCGGAGTCGCATCCTTGAGCGCCGACGACGAAAACCGCTTCCGTCCGAAGCCCGGCCGCATCCGATCCGACACGCCGAAGGCCGGCAAGACCAAGAGCTTTTTCACGCAGGTCAAGAAGATCACCCGGCAGCATCAGGCGGCAGCCTCCCGCGATCCTTCCATGCCGTCATCCGCCCGCCCGTCATCGCCGGGCCGGTCCCGTGCCGAGGTCGCCAGCGGCAAGGGCGTGAAGCGCGGCCGGGGCGCGAGCTTCGTGCGCGCTCGCAATATCTCCGGCCATTGGCATCATCGCCAGTCGGGCAGCCGCCGCGTGATCGTCAAGCAGCGCAGCGTCAGGGCCGCGTGGAAGGGCGGCCGTGCCCGCGCGCATCTGCGCTATGTCCAGCGTGACGGAACCTCACGCGTCGGCGAGCGCGGCCGGCTCTATTCGGCGACCGAGGACCGCGCCGATGGCGACGCCTTCCTTGATCGCGGCAAGGACGACCGCCACCAATTCAGATTCATCGTCTCGCCCGAGGACGGCGCGGAGCTATCGGACCTCACGGCCTACACCCGCGATTTCATGAAACAGGTGGAAGCCGACCTCGGCACGAAACTCGATTGGGTTGCCGTCAATCACTACAACACCGGCCATCCTCATGTGCATATCATCGTCAACGGCCGCGACGATACGGGCGTGGATCTAGTCATTAACGGCGACTACCTTTCCGCCGGCCTGCGCGAACGCGCCAGCGAGCTTGCCAGTCTGGAACTCGGCCCCGTCACCGAGATCGAGCAGACCCGCAAGCTGTCGGCCGAAATCGACCAAGATCGTTTCACCCGGATCGACCGCGCCATGACCGAGGAAGCCGATGCCCGTTTCCTCGACTTGCGCCATGAACCGGCAGAGCCGAGGCGGCAGTTCGAGCGGACGCTACGCCTGCGCCGTCTCGGCAAGCTGGAGAAGATGGGGCTGGCGACCGAGCACGCGCCCGCCGTTTGGGAATTGAGCAAGGACATGGAGCCAGCCCTGCGCGAGCTAGGCGAGCGCGGCGACATTATCCGCACCATGCAGAAGGCGCTCGGCCCGCAGGGCGGCGAACGCGATCCCATGAGCTTCCAAATCCATGACGGAGCGCCCGAGACGCCCATCATCGGCAGCGTCGTGGACAAGCACCTGTCCGACGAGTTGGGGGAGAACCTGACCGTTGTGGTGGACGGGATCGACGGCCGCACCCACCACATCGCGGGCATCGCGCCCGAGCGGCTGGAGGACGCCCGCATCGGCAGCGTCATCCAGATCGGCCCGGCCGAGGCAGCACCCCGGCCGTCCGACCGCACCATCACCGCCATCGCCGAGGACGGTATCTATCGGCCGAGCCGTCATCTGGAGCAGGCGAAATTCGAGGGCCGTGTTCCGGGCGGCGACTACGAGGGCTATGTCGATGCTCATGTGCGCCGGCTGGAGGCGTTACGCCGCGCCGGAATCGTCGAGCGCATCGACGCCGACCAGTGGCGCATTCCCGAAGATTTCGAGAGCCGCGCCGCCGCCTATGATGCCGGCCGCGACCGGCAGGCCAGCGTTCGCGTCGTCTCTCCCGTCAATCTGGACAGGCAGATCGGATCGGACGGCGCGACCTGGCTGGACCGGCGGCTGATCCATGGCGAGACGGCCGGCCCTGCGCCGACCGGCTTCGGCCAGCAGGTGCGCGAGGCGATGGAGCAGCGCCGCGAGCATCATGTCGAGCAGCGCGACGCCAGCCGAGCGCGGGACGGTCGCATCTTCTATCGGCGCAACCTTCTCGCTACGCTGCGCGAACGCGAGGTTGCTCGCATCGGCGCGGAGATGGCCGAGGGCAAGGGGTTGCCGTTCCGTGCCGCTACGGACGGCGAGAACGTCAGCGGCAAGTTCACCGGGACTGTTCAGCTAACGAGCGGCAAGTTCGCCGTGGTGGAAAAGAGCCATGAGTTCACGCTTGTCCCGTGGCGGCCGGTCATCGACCGCCAGCTCGGCCGCGAGGTCGCGGGTATCATGCAGGGCGGTTCGGTGTCGTGGCAGTTGGGGCGGCAAAGGGGCATAAGCCTCTAATCTGTTGTAGATGAACGCAGCCGCTCGAAACCCGCGATGAGGCTGTTGAGTCCGAAGTTGAACGCAGCATCCATGCCGTCTGTTTCCAACTCGTGAAACAGATCGTGCAGGAAGGACGACGGTGATTGCTCGGACACATCTGGCCTGTCCGGAACTCTCTCATCGGCATCAGATGCCTGCTGCTCGAGAACGGAACCGACCACATAGTGACTGACCGCCCGGAGCGCCCAAACAGCGTGCTTCGGACCAAAGCCCGCCGCGCAGAGAAAGCGTATTTGTGTCTCGGCAGCGCCAAAATTCGGTTCTGTCGGTCGAGTGCCGGCATGGATGCGCGCCCCGTCGCGATAATAGAGCAACGCCGTTCTGAAACTCTGGGCGTTCTCTTTCAGGAATAGCCGCCAGTCTTCGTTCTCTTCGGGTAGCGAGCGGGTGTGGCGTTCCGTCAGCATTGCCTCGGCCAGTGCGTCAAGCAGCGCGCGCTTGTTCTGGAAATGCCAGTAAAGCGCAGGCTGCTGAACCTTGAGGCGTTCAGCGAGCTTTCGCGTCGTCAGGTTGTCCATGCCAACCTCGTTCAGCAGCTCCAGCGCCGCTGCGATCACGGTGCCCTTGTCCAGTTTGGTCATTCACGTTCCTTCGCCAACGCTTGACAATTTATCACCGATAAGTTCTATGTCTATGTCCTTATCATTGATAAAGTCGCTCGCATTGAGCGGCGCTGGAGTTTCAGGTGCGCAGCTCTGCCATCATCGCCCTGCTGATCGTCAGTCTCGACGCCATGGGACTCGGCCTCATCATGCCGGTCCTTCCGACGCTTCTGCGCGAGCTTGTGCCGGCGGAGCAGGTCGCTGGTCACTATGGTGCCTTGCTGTCACTCTATGCGTTGATGCAGGTCATCTTCGCGCCCGTGCTTGGACAATTTTCAGATGCTTACGGTCGGCGTCCGGTGCTTCTGGCTTCCCTTGCGGGAGCCGCAGTCGATTACACGATTATGGCATCAGCGCCGGTCTTATGGGTGCTCTATATCGGCCGGCTCGTCTCCGGCATCACGGGCGCAACCGGAGCTGTAGCTGCCTCAACCATTGCGGATTCGACTGGGGAAGGTTCTCGCGCACGCTGGTTCGGCTACATGGGGGCCTGTTATGGGGCAGGCATGATTGCCGGGCCAGCACTTGGTGGTATGCTCGGTGGTATTTCTGCCCATACTCCGTTTATCGCCGCTGCCCTTCTCAACGGCTTCGCGTTCCTGCTTGCCTGCATTTTTCTCAAGGAGACTCATCGCAGCCATGGCGGGACCGGAAAGCCGGTTCGCATCAAACCATTCATTCTGTTCCGGCTGGATGATACATTGCGCGGGCTAGCTGCGCTTTTCGCAGTTTTCTTCATCATTCAACTGATCGGCCAAGTGCCTGCGGCTCTATGGGTCATCTATGGCGAGGACCGTTTTCAGTGGGACACCACGACTGTTGGTTTGTCGCTTGCGGCGTTTGGAGCAACACATGCGATCTTCCAAGCGTTTGTTACCGGCCCGCTTTCAGGCCGGCTTGGAGAGCGGCGTACGCTACTCTTTGGCATGGCTGCGGATGCGACTGGCTTCATTCTTCTGGCTTTTGCCACGCAGGGATGGATGGTGTTCCCGATTTTGTTGCTGCTTGCCGCCGGAGGTGTTGGCATGCCGGCCTTGCAGGCAATGCTCTCAAACAATGTCAGCAGTAACAAGCAAGGAGCTTTACAGGGAACGCTTACAAGCCTCACCAATCTAAGCTCTATCGCGGGACCGCTTGGCTTCACGGCACTCTATTCTGCTACCATAGGAGCATGGAACGGTTGGGTTTGGATTGTCGGCGCGATTCTCTATTTAATATGTCTGCCAATACTACGCAGACCTTTCGCAACTTCATTGTGATTGAGTCATGGCGAATTGGTATGCGTAGACTTACGAGGAATGACGGATTAAATCCGTTGAGCCATCATCTCCTCTCGGGGCGAGTGCCGATGATGACCTTAGTTCACACTCTCGCCGTCGCCGAATATCTGAACTTCCGCCACGCCGCCAATGCGCTCGGCGTGGCGCAATCCAGCGTCAGCGCCCGCGTGAAGGCGCTGGAAGAAGACCTTGGCATCGTTCTGTTCGAGCGCCATGCGCGGGGTGTTCGGTTGACCGAGGCCGGACGCCACTTCGTCGAGCGGATAGCCGCAGGCATCGACCAACTCGACCATGCGGTGAAGACCGCCGGCATGGCGGCAGCCGGAGAAAGCGGCCGGCTTCGCATCGGTATCCATGCCCTGATCCCTCGCAGCTTCCTCGCAAAGCTGATCGGCCAATACCGCGAAGACCACCCCGGCGTTGAAGTCGAAATGACCGAAGGTACGGCCCGCGATGCGGTCATGCAGCTTCGCGCCGACCGGCTGGACGTGGTGTTCGTGGCCGGCACGCCCGAGCTGCCCGACTGCCATTCCCGCCACATATGGACCGAACCGCTCGTGGCGGTGTTACCGGAGCGGCATCCGTTCGCCGAGCGGTCGGCCGTTACATGGGCCGATCTGGCGGGCGAGACGTTTCTTGTTCGGCATGGCGGCACTGGCCCGCAAGTTCATAGCCATATCGTGCTGCGCCATGCCGGACTCTGGCCCGCGCCGTCGATCCTGCGCTTCGACGTGGGGCGCGGCGCGCTGCTGTCCATGGTCGGACAGGGCTTCGGTATCACCATCGTCAGTGCGGCCACGGCGCTGTTGCCGTCAACCGGCATTGTCTTCTTGCCCTTCGCCGACGAGCCGGAGCCGGTCGCCTTCTCGGCTGTCTGGTCGCCGTCCAACCGCAGCGCGGCGCTTCGTAACCTGCTCAGTCTCGCCAACGACATGGGCCGGCAGGTCTGCACGAATTCGGTACTGCCACGGATAGCGAGGGCGTGAGCCGAAGTGGTCGCGGAAGCACCGTCCGGGACTGTTATTGCCATCGCCGGAAAGCGACACTTGCATTAACGCCGCCAAAGCCGAATCCGTTGGAAATGGCATGTTCCATGAGAATGGGCCGCGCAGATTGGTGAACTAGGTCGATACCTGCGGCAACAGGATCGGGGTTTTCTAAGTTTCTCGTGGGGGGAGCGATTTGATCCCGTAGGGCGAGTATCGTGAAGATTGCCTCAATACCACCTGCGGCACCAAGTAGGTGCCCCGTCGCCGATTTCGTGGCGCTTACGGCCACATCATGATTGCCAAACACGGATTTTATCGCGGCAATTTCTCCTCGATCTCCTACGGGGGTGGAGGTCGAATGAGCGTTCAAATGTTGAATATCGATTGCCTTCAACCCGGCACTCTGGAGTGCAATTTCCATCGCACGGGCCGCGCCTCGGCCGTCCTCTGGACCGGCAGTCATATGATGTGCATCGGCGCTTGTGCCGTATCCCACCAATTCCGCTATGGGCTTGGCACCCCGAGCGAGGGCATGTTCTAATTCTTCTATGACGATCAGACCCGCCCCTTCAGACATTACGAAACCATCGCGCTCGGTGTCGAACGGCCTCGACGCCAGTTCCGGGGTAGTATTGTAGCCGGTGGATAGTGCTCGCGCGGCGGCAAATGCCCCGAGACTAACCTTGTCAATACAAGCTTCTGCTCCGCCGCACAGAGCGATATCCGCCTCGTTGGAGCGTATCAGCCGCGCGGCGTCGCCGATGGCCTGAACGCTGGCAGCGCAGGCGGTTACAGGCGTGCCAATTGGGCCTGTAAATCCATACCTAATGGTAGCCTGTCCTGCCGCGAGGTTGGCGAGGAACGATGGCACGGTAAAGGGTGAGAGCCTCCGTGCTCCCCGTGTATCCGTTATGCGAACTGCCGAAGCGATTGCAGGAAACCCGCCTATACCAGAGGCGATAATTGTCGCCGTGCGCTCACGTTCGTAGTCGCTTGTGGGATGCCATCCCGCCGTTTCAAGAGCCTCCTTCGCGGCCGCAAGTGCAAACAGAATGAAGCGATCCATTTTTCGTTGATCCTTTGCGTCAACGATCAAATCGGGATCGAAACCGGCTTCGGAATCTTCAATCTGGCTAGGAACGATTCCCCCGATTTTCACCGGCAGATCGTTGGAGATTTCATCGGGCAAACTCCTAATTCCCGATTTCCCGTCAAGGAGTCTTTTCCAGCTTATTTCAGCCCCGGAACCAAGGGGGCCGACTAAACCCATGCCGGTCACAACAATTCGACGCATTGGATTATTCCGCTCCTTTTTCTGAGCTTATCCGCTTCACGCGGTTTATGACGCGCATCGTTTCTTCCGTTGCCGCTGGGCCTGCTAGAAGAACCGTGTTTTCAGGAGTGATTTTTTCTCCAGTATCCGCATCGACTATGATGGCGTTTCGTTCCCTACCGGTTGCTCTGTCGCCAAGGCGCATGGCTATTTCATTGGGCGCAAGGTTCCGGTTTCCCCATGCAAACAGGGCGATTGCTACCGGATAGAAATCTCGCCCCTTGTCGGTAAGGACGTATTCAAATCGAGGCGGATGATCATTGTATCGTTGCCTTTCAAACAACCCTTCGGCTGTGAGATGTTTCAATCGCCTCGCCAAAATGTTCGCGGAAATACCGAGATTCCTCTCGAATTCATCGAATTTGCTCAACCCTTGGAAGGCGTCCCGCAGGATCAGGATGCTCCACCAGTCACCGACGCTTTCCAGCGCTCGGGCTGCGGGACACTCTAATGACAGAAAGCTTGTTCGTTGCATGACACATCCATAATGGTGTAACTTCCATCATGCAAGTCACTTGTGCGTAGTAGGCGACATAGAGGGAGGGGGCAATCCAATGCGTCATTCTAAGGAAGCCAAGCAACTGCGTCCGCTACGGCGTGCAATGAAGGACTGTAGTGGCATTTGAGCGATGCGACGGCGGCGATCAGCACCGATGAATGGTTGCCCATGGGGCGTGCCGACCACGCTCGGCTCGCGCATCCCCCTCGCATCGCTGATCCAGACGCTTGCCGTCGCTGAGTATCTGAACTTCCGCCACGCGGCCAATGCGCTCGGCGTAGCGCAATCCAGCGTCAGCGCCCGCGTGAAGGCGCTGGAAGAAGACCTTGGCGTCCTCCTGTTCGAGCGTCACGCGCGCGGCGTCCGACTGACCGAGGCCGGACACCACTTCGTCGAGCGGATAGCGGCAGGCGTCGATCAACTGGACCATGCGGTGAAGACGGCTGGCGTGGCGGCGGCGGGAGAATGTGGCCGCTTGCGCATCGGTGTCCATGCCCTGATTCCGGGTAGCTTCCCCGCCGAGCTGATCGGGCAGTATCGGGAAGACCATCCCGGCATCGAGGTTGAGATTGCCGAGGGCACGGCACGCGATGCGGTCATGCAGCTTCGCGCCAACCGACTGGACGTGGCGTTCGTAGCGGGTGCGCCCGAACTGCCGGACTGCCATTCCCGGCGCATATGGACCGAAACATTGATGGCCGTATTGCCGGAGGGGCATTGCCTTGCTGGACAGCAGGCAATTACTTGGGCCGATCTGACGGGCGAAACGTTCCTTGTTCGTCATGGTGGCACCGGTCCGCAGGTTCACGATCATATCGTGATGCGCTTTGCCGGGCGCTGGCCTTCGCCGTCAATCCAGCGTTTCGATGTGGGGCGCGGCACTCTGTTATCCATGATTGGACAGGGCTTTGGCATTACCCTCGCCGGAGCGGCCACGGCGCTATTGCCAACAACCGGCATCGTCTTCCTGCCCTTTGCCGATGAGCCAGAGCCGGTCGCCTTTACCGCCGTCTGGTCGCCATTCAGCCGCAGCGCCGCGTTGAAAAACCTGCTCAACCTTGCAAACAATATAAGGCGTTTCGGCGATTCGCCCGGCCAGTTGCGCAGCGGCGATCACCCGGCCGGGTGTCGGTGAAGGCAACCCGTCCTATTTGCCGCCGATAGTATCCGGCAGCCCTCCGGCAGCGTCTTTCCTGTTGCCCGTCCCGATTTTGCCTACTCTCTGATCGGCTCCGTCTCTTTTGCCGACTGGAGCCTGCATTGCGCGGAGGCCGAATCCTTTGGGGTCAGATCGCTGTCGTCTTCACCATCGTTCTGGTGATGACGTGGGCGGCGACGCAATGGGTAGCGTTCCGCCTTGGCTTCCAGCCCCAGCTTGGCAATCCATGGTTCGAGCTGGCGGGCCTGCCGATCTACTACCCGCCGGCCTTCTTCTGGTGGTGGTTTTCGTTCGACGCCTACGCGCCCACGATCTTCGTCGAGGGCGGCATCATCGCGGTATCGGGCGGTTTCCTCGCCATCGTCGCTGCCATCTTCATGTCGATTATCCGGGCGCGGGAAGCGCGCAACGTCGCCACATACGGCTCCGCGCGATGGGCCGAGGACAAGGAAATCCGCGCCGCCGGATTGCTCGGCCCCGATGGTGTCCTGCTCGGCCGATACGACCGGGACTATCTGCGCCATGACGGTCCCGAGCATGTCCTATGCTTCGCCCCGACGCGCAGCGGCAAAGGCGTCGGGCTGGTGGTGCCGACGCTGCTGACATGGCCGGCATCCGCCATCGTCCATGACATAAAAGGGGAGAACTGGACGCTGACAGCGGGCTTTCGCGCGAAGCATGGCCGTGTGCTGCTGTTCGATCCCACGAACGCCAGATCGTCCGCCTACAATCCGCTGCTCGAAGTGCGGCAGGGGGAATGGGAAGTCCGCGACGTGCAGAACATCGCGGATATTCTGGTCGATCCCGAAGGCAGTCTCGACAAGCGCAACCATTGGGAAAAGACCAGCCATTCGCTGCTGGTCGGCGCGATCCTGCATGTTCTCTATGCGGAGAAGGACAAGACCTTGGCGGGCGTCGCCAACTTCCTGTCCGATCCCCGCCGTCCGGTCGAGGCGACCTTGCGTGCCATGATGGATACGCCGCATCTCGGCGAAGCAGGCGTTCATCCCGTCATCGCGTCGTCGGCCCGCGAACTGCTGAACAAATCCGAGAACGAACGGTCGGGCGTATTGAGCACCGCCATGTCGTTTCTCGGCCTCTACCGCGATCCCGTGGTGGCGCGGGTGACGGCGCGATGCGATTGGCGCATTGCCGATCTGGTCGGCAGCCGCCAGCCCGTCACGCTCTATCTGGTCGTGCCGCCGTCCGACATAAACCGCACCAAGCCGCTTATCCGCCTGATCCTCAACCAGATCGGCAGGCGGTTAACGGAGGAATTGACCACCTCCGGCAAGCGGCATCGGTTGCTGTTGATGCTGGACGAGTTTCCGGCGCTTGGCCGGCTCGACTTCTTTGAATCGGCGCTCGCCTTCATGGCGGGTTACGGCATCAAAGGCTTTCTGATTGCGCAGAGCCTCAATCAAATCGAGCGCGCCTATGGCCCGAACAACGCGATCCTCGACAACTGCCACGTCCGCGTCAGCTTCGCCACGAACGACGAAAGGACGGCGAAGCGTGTTTCAGACGCATTAGGCACGGCGACCGAGCTGCGCGACTCCACCAACTACGCAGGGCACCGCCTAGCCCCGTGGTTAGGTCACTTGATGGTGTCGCGGCAGGAGACGGCCCGGCCGCTGCTCACGCCGGGCGAAATCATGCAGCTTCCACCCACCGACGAAATCGTCATGGTCGCGGGCACGCCGCCGATCCGCGCCATCAAGGCGCGCTATTTCGAGGATGCGCGATTGCAGGAACGCATCCTGACCCCGCCCGATCTGGTCGCCGCTCCGCTGGCGCCCAGCCCATCCGCCGATGATTGGTCCGGCCGCGTGGTCGCGGCGGAAAGCCGTTCCGCGACGTGCGGAAGCGAGGCCGAAGGTGATCCGGCCAATGCGGGCATCCGCCGCGAGCCGGAATTGCCCGAGCATGAGGAAATCGTCGCCCCGCCGCCATCCCCCGAACAGGAGTTCGAGTTTCTGGACGACGAGCCGGACGTTGACGCGGCCAAGGCCCGCGCCATGCGCCAGCGCATGAGGATGGTGGCGCGGCAGGTGGCGATGAACCCCGATGATGGAATCGACCTTTGAGGATACGCCCATGGCAACCAGAACCCGCCTGAATCTCTATTTCGACCCCGCGCTCATTCCACAGATCGAGGCGATGGCGCTGCGCCGCTCGGTGGCGCTGCGCCGCAATGTCTCGAAATCCGCCATCGTTGAGGCGGCGGTCATGTCCTACCTGTCCGGCGATTCCGCCGACCAGCTTGAAGCCGCCATGTCGCGCCGCTTGGACAAGCTCGGCCGCCAGATCGACACGCTCGACCTAGACCTCGCCGTCCTTGGCGAGGCGGTCGCGCAGTTCATCCATTTCTGGATGACCCTCACGCCGCCGCTTACGGGAGCCGCACAATCCGCTGCCCGCGCCAAAGGCGCGGAGCGGTTTGAGGGCTTCATGCAGAATCTCGGCCGGCGTCTGGCGACGGGCGACAGGTTCCTCAAAGAGCTGTCGCGTGACCTCGACTCACTTCCCGACGATCCGTTGCCGGACGAGTCCGAGAGCAACGGCGATCAAGAGTAAGTATTCGGACCCATCCTATTTACCGCCGTTCGCCGCCGATCACCGCACGCAGCTAGATACTTGTTGAACCGGCCAGATTTCGGCCTCTCTTAATCGACCCCGATCCGGGGATGGCCTGTCGCGTCCCCGCAAGAAGCCGGGGCCGACATGACCACCAACCACCAAAGACCGGAAGCCATTGCGCGCGGCGCACGCATGTTGCGCACCGCGCTCGGCCCCGCCATTGCCCGGCTGCTCGAAGACCCGGCCGTGGTCGAGGTGATGTTGAACCCGGACGGGCGGTTGTGGATCGACCGCCTGTCCGAAGGGCTTTCCGACACGGGCGAGCGCCTGTCCGCCGCCGATGGCGAACGCATCGTTCGGCTGGTCGCGCATCATGTCGGCGCGGAGGTTCATACCCGCAGCCCGCGCGTCTCGGCCGAGTTGCCGGAGTCTGGCGAAAGATTCGAGGGCCTGCTGCCACCCGTGGTCGCCGCCCCGACCTTCGCAATCCGCAAGCCCGCCGTCGCCGTGTTCAGCCTCGACGACTATGTGGCGGCGGGGATCATGTCCACCGATCAGGCCGCGACGTTACGCGCGGCCGTTTCCTCCCGCGCAAACATCCTCGTGGCGGGCGGCACCAGCACCGGCAAGACCACGCTGACCAATGCGCTGCTCGCCGAGGTGGCGAAGACGGCGGATCGCGTCGTCATCATCGAGGACACGCGCGAGCTGCAATGCGCCGCGCCCAACCTTGTCGCCATGCGGACGAAGGATGGCGTCGCCAGCCTGTCGGACCTTGTGCGGTCCTCGCTGCGCCTGCGCCCCGACCGCATCCCCATCGGCGAGGTGCGCGGCTCCGAAGCCCTCGACCTGCTCAAAGCGTGGGGCACCGGCCATCCGGGCGGGATCGGCACCATTCACGCCGGCACCGGCATCGGCGCGCTGCGCCGTCTTGAACAGCTCATCCAAGAGGCTGTCGTTACCGTCCCGCGCGCCCTGATCGCCGAGACTATCGACCTTGTTGCCGTCCTTTCCGGGCGCGGTTCCGCGCGCCGGCTTGCCGAGCTTGCCCGCGTCGAAGGGCTGGGGCCGGACGGCGACTATCGCATCACGCATCCCATCCCTTTGGCAATCCCCACCAGCACAGGAGAATCTTCATGATCCGCACGATTTCGCGCGGCTATCGCACTATGGCGACCGCCGCATCCGCCCTTGCCATCAGTCTCATGCTCGCCCCGGCCGCCCATGCGTCCGGTTCGTCGATGCCATGGGAACAGCCCTTGCAGCAAATCCTCCAGTCCATCGAGGGGCCGGTCGCCAAGATCATCGCCGTCATCATCATCATCGTGACCGGCCTGACCCTTGCGTTCGGCGATACCAGCGGTGGCTTCCGTCGTCTGATCCAGATCGTATTCGGCCTGTCCATCGCCTTCGCGGCGTCGAGCTTTTTCCTGTCGTTCTTCTCGTTCGGCGGCGGGGCGCTCATCTGATGGCGGGCGGCCTCGAACAGCTCGACGCGGTGCCGGGATTCACGGTCCCGGTCCATCGGGCGCTGACCGAGCATATCCTGCTCGGCGGCGCTCCGCGCGCCATCGCCATCATGAACGGGACGCTGGCCGGGGCCGTGGGCCTTGGCCTGCGTCTTTGGCTGGTCGGCCTCGCCATATGGGCCATCGGCCATTTCGCGGCCGTGTGGGCGGCGAAGCGCGATCCCCAATTCGTCGAGGTCGGGAGGCGGCATCTGCGCATCCCGGCTTTTCTGGCGGTGTGAGGGCGCGGCCATGATGAACCTTGCCGAATACCGCCGCACCGCCACCCGGCTCGCCGATTATCTGCCATGGGCCGCATTGGTCGGCTCCGGCGTCGTCTTGAACAAGGACGGGAGTTTTCAGAGAACGGCGAAGTTTCGCGGTCCTGATCTGGATTCCGCCGTCGCGGCCGAGCTGGTCGCCGTCGCCGGCCGCATCAACAACGCCGTGCGCCGCCTCGGCTCCGGCTGGAGCATCTTCGTCGAGGCGCAGCGCAGCGAGGCGGCGACCTATCCCGACAGCATGTTTCCCGATCCCGCGTCGGCGCTGGTCGATGCCGAGCGCAAGGCCGGTTTCGAGGAAGCGGACGCGCATTTCGTGTCCGGCTATTTCCTCACCTTCCTCTGGCTACCACCCGCCGAGGAAGCGGCGCGGGCGGAAAGCTGGCTCTACGAGGGCCGAGAGAAAACGGGTATGGACCCGTGGGAAGTCCTGCGCGGCTTCATCGACCGCACCGACCGCGTGCTGGCCTTGCTCGACGGCTTCATGCCCGAGTGCCGTTGGATGGATGACGGCGCGACGCTGACCTATCTCCATTCCACCATCTCGACGAACCGGCATCGTGTGCGCGTGCCCGAGGTGCCCATGCACCTCGACGCGCTGCTCGCCGACCAGCCGTTGACCGGCGGGCTGGAGCCGCGCCTTGGCGACGCGCATCTGCGCGTTCTGACCATCGTGGGATTTCCGACCGCGACGACGCCCGGCCTGCTCGATGAAATGAACCGGCTGCCGTTCCCCTACAGGTGGAGCACGCGCGCGATCCTGCTCGACAAGACCGATGCGACCCGGCTGCTGACCCGCATCCGTCGCCAATGGTTCGCCAAGCGCAAGAGCGTCGCCGCGATTCTGAAAGAGGTGATGACCAACGAGGCGTCCGCCCTTGTGGACACCGATGCCGCGAACAAGGCGCTCGACGCCGACATGGCGTTGCAGGAGCTTGGGGCGGACGTGGCGGGCATGGCCTACGTCACGGCGACCGTCACCGTATGGGATGCCGACCCGCGCGTGGCGCAAGAGAAGCTGCGCCTGGTCGAGAAGATCATTCAGGGCCGCGACTTCACCGCCATGCCCGAGAGCGTCAACGCGGTTGACGCATGGCTCGGCAGCCTCCCCGGACACGCCTACGCGAATGTCCGCCAGCCGCCTATCAGCACTTTGAATCTCGCCCACATGATCCCGCTTTCGGCGGTGTGGGCGGGGCCGGAACGGGACGAGCATTTCGGTGCGCCCCCTTTGCTCTTTGGAAAGACCGAAGGCTCAACCCCGTTCCGGCTAAGTCTCCATGTCGGCGACGTAGGCCACACCCTTGTCGTCGGCCCCACGGGCGCGGGCAAATCCGTGTTGCTTGCCCTCATGGCCTTGCAGTTCCGGCGCTATGCGAGATCGCAGGTCTTCGCCTTCGACTTCGGCGGCAGCATCCGCGCCGCCGCGCTCGCCATGGGCGGTGACTGGCACGACCTTGGCGGCGGGCTGACAGAAGGGGACGAGGCGTCCGTTTCGCTCCAGCCGCTTGCCCGCATCCACGACACCTATGAGCGCGCATGGGCGGCGGACTGGATTGCCGCCATCCTCATGCGCGAAGGCATCGCCATCACGCCCGAGGTCAAGGAATATCTTTGGACGGCGCTGACTTCGCTCGCCTCGGCCCCGGTCGAGGAACGCACCATCACCGGCCTTGCGGTGCTGCTGCAATCCAACGATCTGAAACAGGCGCTCCGGCCGTTCTGCGTCGGCGGTGCCTATGGCCGGCTGCTCGACGCCGAGACAGAGCATTTGGGATCGGCGGACGTGCAGGCGTTCGAGATCGAGGGCCTTGTCGGGACCGGCGCGGCCCCGGCCGTGCTCGCCTATCTGTTCCATCGCATCGGCGACCGACTCGACGGGCGGCCGACGCTGCTCATCATCGACGAGGGTTGGCTTGCGCTGGACGACGAGGGTTTCGCCGGCCAGCTCCGCGAATGGCTGAAAACGCTGCGCAAGAAAAACGCCAGCGTCATCTTCGCCACGCAAAGCCTTTCCGACATCGACGGCAGTAACATCGCGCCCGCGATTATCGAGAGCTGCCCGACGCGGCTCCTGCTGCCGAACGAGCGGGCCATCGAGCCGCAGATCACGGCCATTTATCGCCGTTTCGGACTCAATGACAGGCAGATCGAAATCCTCGCACGGGCCACGCCCAAGCGGGATTACTACTGCCAAAGCCGCAGGGGCAATCGCCTGTTCGAGCTTGGCCTGTCCGAAGTCGGCCTCGCCCTCTGCGCCGCATCCGCCAAATCCGACCAGACGCTCATTGCGCAGATCGTCGCCGAACACGGTCGCGACGGCTTCCTCGCCGCATGGCTGCGTGAGCGCGGCGTCGATTGGGCTGCCGAACTGATCCCCAACCTCACCAATCTTGCCGACCGGCCGGAATCCGCCGTGCCGGCCCGGCTCGATACCGACCCCACACAGGAGATTCTTCCATGACCTATCCAAAAATCGTCGGGGCCTCGGCCCTCGCGCTGGCGCTCGCCGTGCCCGTCGCGCTTTCGCCCATGCTGGCAAGCCCGGCCCATGCGCAATTCGGCTTCGGCCGCATCGTCTATGACCCGAGCAACTATGCGCAGAACGTGCTCACGGCAGCGCGCACGCTCGAACAGATCAATAACCAGATCACCAGCCTCCAGAATGAGGCGCAGATGCTCATCAATCAGGCCCGTAATCTGGCGAGCCTGCCGTATTCGTCGCTCCAGCAGCTCCAGCAGAACGTCCAGCGCACGCAGCAGCTTCTCGGCCAAGCGCAGAACATCGCTTTCGAGGTCGGGCAGATCGACCAAGCGTTCCAGCAGCAATATGGCAATGTCTCGCTATCGGCGACCGACGCTCAGCTTGTCGCCGACGCGCGCGGCCGCTGGGAGAACACGGTCGGCGGTTTGCAGGACGCTATGCGCGTGCAGGCGGGCGCGGTCGGCAATATCGACACCAACCGCGCCGAGATGGCCGCGCTGGTCGGCCAGAGTCAGGGCGCGACCGGGGCGCTGCAAGCCACGCAGGCCGGCAACCAGCTTCTTGCCCTCCAGTCGCAGCAGCTTTCCGACCTGATCGCGGTCATCTCGGCGAACGGCCGCGCCGATGCGCTGACAGAAGCGGAGCGCGCGACCGCCGCCGAGCAGGGCCGCATCCAGCGCGAACGGTTCCTGACGCCGGGCAGCGGTTATCAGCCGGGCAATGCGCAGATGTTCAACAACGGCAACAACTGACCGGGAGGCTCGCCATGGACGGCAAGATGCTGGCGCGGCTTGCGGCCGTTGTGTTCATCGCTATCGCCGTCACGGCGACCGCAATCGACATGGCGCGGAAGGATGAACCTTCCGCGCCGCCCCCGGCCTCGGCCCTCCAGCCGCCGCCCGATCCCCTGCGCGACAGCCTGCGCCGTTGCCAGCAGCTCGGCGAGGCCGCCGCAAGCGATGCCGACTGCCTCGCCGCTTGGGCTGAATCCCGCGACCGCTTCCTCGGCCGTGACCGCAGCGAGGCGCGCTGACCATGGGCAACACGGGCGTCATCGACAATTTCCTCGGAGTCTTCACCTCCTACATCGACAGTGGTTTTGGGCTGCTCGGCGGCGAGGTCGCCTTCATCGCCACAACGCTGATCGTCATCGACGTGACGCTCGCCGCGCTCTTTTGGGCATGGGGCGCGGATGACGACATTATCGCGCGGCTGGTCAAAAAGACGCTGTTCATCGGCGTCTTCGCCTACATCATCGGCAATTGGAACAACCTCGCCCGCATCGTCTTCGAGAGTTTCGCCGGCCTCGGCCTCATGGCATCGGGGACGAGCTTTTCCGTTGCCGACCTTATGCGGCCGGGTCGCGTGGCGCAGACCGGCCTCGACGCCGGCCGTCCGCTGCTCGACTCCATTTCCGACCTGATGGGCTGGATCGCGTTCTTCGAGAACTTCATCCAGATCGCGTGCCTGCTGTTCGCATGGGCGCTGGTGGTGCTGGCCTTCTTCATCCTCGCCATCCAGCTTTTCGTGACGCTGATCGAGTTCAAGCTGACCACCTTAGCGGGGTTCGTGCTGATCCCCTTCGGCCTTTTCGGCAAGACCGCCTTCATGGCCGAAAAGGTGCTCGGCAACGTGGTGTCGTCCGGCATCAAGGTTCTGGTGCTCGCCGTCATCATCGGCATCGGCAGCACCCTGTTCTCGCAATTCACGGCCGGTTTCGGCGGGGCGACGCCGACCATCGACGACGCCATGGCGATTGTGCTCGCCGCTCTGTCGCTGCTCGGCCTCGGCATTTTCGGCCCCGGCATAGCAAACGGCATCGTCTCGGGCGGCCCGCAGCTCGGCGCGGGCGCAGCCGTGGGAACCGGGCTTGCGGTCGCAGGTGCAGGCGTCGCCGCTGGCGGCGGGGCCATGCTCGCCGCCAAGGGTGGTGCTGCTGCGCTGTCCGGCGGGGCCGCTGCCGTCCGCGGCGGGGCGACGGCCGCGGGCGCGGCAACCGCAGCCTATAGCGTCGGCGCGCTCGGCCAGTCCGGCGCGGCCGGTGTCGCTTCCGGCCTTGGCGGTGTTGCCCGCGCCGCAGGCTCGGCCGCCGTCTCTCCCTTGAAGCGCGCCGTCTCGAAAGCCACCGAAAGCGTCAAATCCAGCTTTTCCGGTGGCGCACGCGCCGCCTTCGGTGTGACCGGCGGCTCATCCACCGCAGGCACGGTCAGCGGCGGGAGCACCGCCCCCGCCACATCATCCGCATCGGCCGGCACCGCTCCCGCGTGGGCGCAACAGATGCGGCGCTCGCAGGCCATGAACCACGGCACCACCATGGCCGCCCATGCGGTGCGCTCCGGCGACAGCCACGGCTCCGGTTCTTCCATCAACCTTTCCGAAAGTGACCGCACATGAGCATATTCAAACGACCAGCCACCCATTACGGCAAATCGCCAGAACCCGAGACGCCCTATCAGAAGGCCGCGCAGGCGTGGGACGAGCGTATCGGCTCGGCCCGCGTGCAGGCGAGAAACTGGCGGCTCATGGCCTTTGGTTCCCTGATCCTGTCGGCGGGCTTCGCCTCGGCGCTGGTCTGGCAGTCTGCACGCGGGACCGTGGTGCCGTGGGTAGTGCAAGTCGATGATCTCGGTCAGGCGCAGACCGTCGCGCCCGCCAATGCCGACTATCGGCCGACCGATCCGCAGATTGCTTTCCATCTCGGCCGATTCATCGAGCAGGTCCGCGCGATCCCGGCCGACGCGATCATTGTCCGCCAGAACTGGCTTCGCGCCTATGAGTGGACCACGGATCGCGGCGCGGCGGCATTGAACGACTACGCCCGCGCCAATGACCCCTTCACCAAGGTTGGCCGCCAACAGGTCGCCATCGAAGTGTCATCGGTCATCCGGGCATCGCCGGATTCCTTCCGCGTGTCGTGGGTGGAGCGGCACTACGAGAACAGCCAGCTCTCCACGACCGAACGATGGACCGCCATCCTGACCATCGTGATCCAGACCCCGCGCGATGCCGAGCGACTGCGCGCCAATCCTCTTGGCATCTACGTCAATGCAATTTCGTGGTCGCGGGAGATGAGCCAATGAAAACTTCAGCTTGCATCAATCACCTCGCTGATCTTTCCCTCGGAGATCATGAAAAACGAGGTGCCCGTCATCTCGATCTCCTGCCCGGCCTTCCAGCCATTGGGCAGGTCGGTCTTGACCTTGGCGCGATAGCCGATGCGCACGGCTGCACGGTCGTCTATCGCGATACAGTCGAGGATCGTCTGTTCTCTTTCAGCAAACAACTGGACGCCCTGTTCCGCCAGCGCGCGGAATGCCTCGATCCCGTGCGTTTCGTTCGTCGTCTCTCCGTTCGATCTGTTGATAAACCGAACCTCGCCCGACAGGCAGTCGAGCATCGCCTGAACATTCATCCTGTTGTAGGCGTCGATATACCGGGCAACAATCGTCGGCACAGAATCCATTCTGTCGATTCCTCCTTACTGATCCTGAAGTCGCTAACCTATGCGATTTTTGCGACGGCGTTTGCAATTACTTTGGCGGGCTGCGCCACCAACCGGACGCCGCAATTCAGCTACGATGCAAGCGTGCCGCCGCTGCCGACCGTGCAGGCGGCAGCAGCCGACAACACGCCCCGGCCGTTGCATGTGCCCCCGGCATGGACCGTCGCACGCGGCGGCACGGCTGCCGGCACGCCGACCGGCCGCGTCGAGAACGCCAATGCAGCCGCTCGCGTCGAGCCGCGCCGCGAAGGTTACTACAACGCCATCCAGATTTATCCGTGGTCGGAAGGCGCGCTCTATCAGGTCTATGCCGCAGTCGGGCAGATCACGACGATCGCGCTGGAGCCGGGCGAGAGCCTGACAGGCGCGGGGCCGATTGCGGCGGGCGACACCGCCCGCTGGATCATCGGCGACACCGAGAGCGGCAGCGGCGCAAACCGCCGTGTCCATATTCTCGTGAAGCCGACGCGGCCGGACATTTCGACCAACCTTGTCGTCACCACCGACCGGCGCACC
The DNA here is from genome assembly GCF_014199265.1 of Brucella daejeonensis. Classification (GTDB taxonomy): domain Bacteria; phylum Pseudomonadota; class Alphaproteobacteria; order Rhizobiales; family Rhizobiaceae; genus Brucella; species Brucella daejeonensis. The sequence continues at coordinate 159,719 of NZ_JACIJG010000007.1, read as the reverse complement.
TACATGCTCGAACTGCGCGCGCGGGAATCGCTCTACATGCCCGCCGTGGCATGGGCCTATCCCGCAACGCCGGGCCAGCGCCAGACCGTTCCGGCCGCGCCGATCATCCCGGCCGAGGCGGCGCGGAACTATCGCTACGGATTGCAGGTGCAGGGCGACAGCCCGCCGTGGCGGCCCGTCTCCGTCTTCGACGATGGCCGCCGCGTCTATGTCGTCTTCCCGGCCGGGATCGTGCAGGGCGAAATGCCGCCGATCTTCGTGCTTGGCGCGAACGGCGAGCCGCAAATCGTCAATTCCCGCATCCACCAGAACGTCCTGATCGTGGACCGTCTGTTCGGCGCGGCCGAGCTGCGCCTTGGCAGCGGCAACCGCCAGCAGGTCGTCAGGATCGTCCGCACCAACCCGACGCAGGCCGCAGCAGAACCAGCCAGCACGACCACGGGAGGATCGTCCTAATGAGCGATACCAATATCGCAGCCCCCATGCGCCTGCGCGCTGAATCGCCCCGCGTCACCCGCCTGTCGCGCAAGATGCTGGCAGGCGTCGGCGCGGTCGCCTTGCTCGGCATCGGCGGCGCACTGATCTACGCGCTCCAGACCCGCGACGCAGGACCGGGCGACGAAGAACTCTATTCGACCAACAACCGGCAAACTGCCGATGGGCTGGCGGGCCTGCCGAGCGACTATAGCGGGCCGGTGCTCGGCCCCGCGCTGCCCGGAGATTTGGGCCGCCCCATTCTCGACGCGCAGAACCGGGGACAACCAGTCGCGCCGCCCGTTATGGCGACGCCCGCCGTCGATCCAGAGGAAGAACGCCGCCGCGCCGAGGAAGAAGCCGCGCGCTTGAGCAATGTGTTCTTCCAGTCCGGCCCGCGCACAGGTGCGCCGGCAGGAACGGCCATGCCCGGCCTTGCCGGGCTTGGCCTCGGCGGGCAGCCCGCGACACAGGATCGCCACGCGGCGTTTCTCAACGGGCCGGTGGATCGGCAGACCGTCGCGCCGGATCGCGTCACGCCGCCGGCCTCGCCCTACATCCTTCAGGCCGGGGCCGTGATCCCGGCCGCGCTCATCACCGGCATCCGTTCCGATCTGCCCGGCCAGATCACCGCGCAGGTGACAGAGAACGTCTATGACAGCCCAACCGGCTCGCTGCTCCTGATCCCGCAGGGAACGCGCATCATCGGTCAATACGATGACGGCGTGACCTTCGGCCAGCGCAGGGTGCTCTTGGTGTGGAATCGCCTGATCCTGCCGGGCGGCCGTTCCATAGTTCTGGAGCGCCTGCCGGGCGCGGATGCCAGCGGCTATGCCGGCCTTGAGGATGGCGTCGATTATCATTGGTGGGATCTGATGAAGGCCGCAGGGCTATCCACGCTGCTCGCAGTCGGCACGGAGCTGGCGACGAGCGACGAGGACCGGCTTATCCGGGCTATCCGCGACGGCGCGCAGGATACCGTCAATCAGGCGGGCCAGCAGATCGTCCAGCGCCAGTTGCAGGTTGCGCCGACGCTCACCATCCGGCCCGGCTTCCCGGTCAGGATCATCGTCACCCGCGATCTTGTGTTCGAGCCGGCAGGAGGTTGACCATGACGAAACTGAAACTCGGCCCGCTGCCCGACGACAAGCCTGTCAAGGTGACGGTGGAACTGCCCGCGCCGCTTCACCGCGATCTGATCGACTATGCCGAGGTGCTGACCCGTGAAACCGGCAGGCCCGTCACCGATCCCATCAAGCTCATCGTGCCCATGCTGGAGCGGTTCATCGCTACGGATCGCGGCTTCGCCAAGGCACGGCGAGCCGCCAACTGAGTCCCATCCCGGCAGGGGTGCCGCCAGCGCATAGGCGCAAATGCGGCACGCTACAGGCCGCCGACTGCCCTCCATGGTTCGCCTAATTCCGGGGCCTATAGCGCCCCGGAATCCACCAGAACCAAGGAGGATTCCATGTGCGCAGAGCGCCGCCGTGCCCGCAAAGGGCGACCGCGACAGTCGATCCCCGAACCACTTCCCGACGATCTTTTCGACTATGCCGACGATCCCACGCCGGACGGCCGAACGCGAGCCAGCGACGCGCCGCTTCTCGGCCCGGACGGACAGAGGATGCGCGTTATCGACGATTGGCCGGAGAACATTCCCGTCACCGAGGCTGAGATTGACGTGTTCGAGCGTTGGTTCGGCGATGTGTTCGACGAACTCCTGAACCCGAGAAAGCCGGATGATGGCTTGCATTTCCTATCTCAAACTGATAGGAAAAAGACTTGAGCGGGCATCGTGATCCGGGCCTCGATACGCTTCTGGACCTCGACGGACAGATGCTCTTTGTCGACCCCGAGGGCGGCCATTGGGTGAAGTTCATCGTCACCCGCGTTCCGGCCTCGCCGGAAAAGCCGCATGGCCTCGATTATTCGCTCACGCTTCACGGGCCTTCGGGCGAACGGCTGGTCGGCTTTGACAACGCCCACCCGGTCGGCCGGGGCAGACGCGGCGAGCCGATGGACCATCGGCACCGCCTCCAGACCGTGAAGCCTTACGCCTACGAGGATGCGGCCACGCTGCTGGCCGACTTCTGGCAGGCGGTGGACGCGGTGTTGAAGGAACGAGGTGCCCTATGACCACATTGAAAGTCGGGATTGCCGACTATGAAGAAATGAAGGCCCGCACCATGCGGATCGCGCGCGGCGAGGAAAAACCTGCGCCCAGCGATCCGAAGGTGTGGTTCACCTCGACCGAATCCTTTGCCAAGGTGCTGTCGGCCGGTAACCGCGAACTGCTGCGCATCATCGCCGAGAAAGCCCCGGCCTCACTGGAGGAACTGGCGGAAATCACCGGCCGGGCCGGCTCCAATCTGTCACGCACCCTGAAAACCATGGAGAGCTACGGTCTTGTGCGGCTTGAGCCGGGGCATGGGCGCAAGCTCGCACCCAAGGTAGTGCATGATCGCGTGGAACTGGCGTTGCCCCTTATCGACCGCCCCAAAGTGAAGAAAGCTATGGGAGGCCAAGCATGAACATGCACAGCCCAACCGTTACCGCCCGCGCCGCCCTCTACCTGCGCGTCTCGACCGCCCGGCAGGCCGAGCATGACATTTCTATTCCTGACCAGAAGCGGCAGGGCGAAGCCTATTGCGAGCAACGCGGCTACCAGCTCGTTGAGACTTACGTTGAACCGGGCGCAACCGCCACCAACGACAAGCGCCCCGAGTTCCAGCGCATGATCGAGGCGGGCACGTCCAAGCCTGCGCCTTTCGATATTGTCGTGGTGCATAGCTTCTCTCGTTTCTTCCGCGATCACTTCGAGATGGAGTTCTACGTCAGGAAGCTGGCGAAAAACGGCGTCAAGCTGGTGTCGATCACGCAGGAGATGGGCGACGATCCCATGCACCAGATGATGCGGCAGATCATGGCCCTTTTCGACGAATACCAGTCGAAGGAGAACGCCAAGCACGTCCTGCGCGCCATGAACGAGAACGCCCGGCAAGGCTTCTGGAATGGCGCGCGGCCGCCTATTGGCTATCGCATCGTTGCGGCCGAACAGCGGGGATCGAAGACCAAGAAGAAGCTGGAGATCGACCCGCTGCACGCCGACACCGTGCGGATGATCTATCGCCTGTTCCTTGAGGGCGACGGCACGCGCGGCGCGATGGGTGTCAAGGCCATCGCCACCTATCTCAACGAGCGCCGTTTCTTTACCCGCGACGGCGGCCGGTGGGGGCTGGCGCAAATCCACGCCATCCTGACCCGCACCACCTATATCGGCGAGCACAGGTTCAACACGCGGTCGCACAAGGACCGCCAGAAGAAGCCGGAGAGCGAGGTCGCCATCATGGCGGTGCCGCCCCTAATCGAGCGCGAGACGTTCGACGCGGTGCAAGCCCGCCTCAAGTCCCGCAATCCCATGGTGACGCCTGCACGTGTCTCCAGCGGCCCGACGCTCCTGACCGGCATTTGCTTCTGCGCCAAGTGCGGGGGAGCGATGACCCTTCGCACCGGCCAAGGCAGCACGGGCGCGACATACCGCTACTATACCTGCTCGACCAAGGCCCGGCAGGGCAAGACCGGCTGCAAGGGTCGCACAATCCCCATGGACAAGCTGGACCATACGGTCGCCGATTATATCGGGGACCGCCTGCTCCTGCCCAAGCGGTTGGAAACCGTCCTTGCCAGCGTCATCGACCGCCGACAGGAACGCACCGAACGCCGCCGCGAGCATCTTGCCGAGCTTCAAAGGCGAATCACGGAAGCCGACCAGCGGCTCGGCCGTCTCTTTGACGCCATCGAAGCCGGCATGGTGGACAAGGACGACGCCATGGCAAAGGAACGCATGGTGAGCCTCAAGGCATTGCGGGATCAAGCCGCCGCCGACGCGGAGCGCACGCAGCTCGCGCTCGATAGTTCAGGCAATCAGGGCGTCACCCCCGATATGCTCAAGGGGTTTGCCCGCAAAGCCCGTGAACGGATCAGGCTCAACGATGGCGGCTACCGCCGCGACCATCTACGCGCGCTGGCGCAGCGTGTCGAGGTTGCCGACGACGAGGTTCGCATCATGGGATCGAAGTCGGAACTGCTGCGAACGTTGGTCGCCGCTTCAAGCGTAGAAACGGCGGCGTTCGGCGTTCATAGTTCTGTTCTGAAATGGCGCACCCGAAAGGATTCGAACCTCTGACCCCCAGATTCGTAGTCTGGTGCTCTATCCAGCTGAGCTACGGGTGCTTGCCTTGTGTGCCGCTCGCTGCGGCGATGGGCGGTTGATAATCGGACAGACTGCCAAATGCAAGCGTCTTTTTAGAAAAAAAATCAGTTCTGTGAATATTTCTTGTCGATCCTCACATTTGCGGGGTTCTGCTCGCAAAGGCGCGGCAACTGCTGATTGCCTGGAGCGCCGATCTGATTCAGTCAGATTGAAACGCGCTTTAGATCCTGGACACTTTCCCCTGCGCGCCGATTGTTATTTCCGTCGCGCTGTGCCGGCAAATCGGGGATTCGAATCTCGAAATGCGCCCCCACGGGGCGGTCCTCGCGCAGCTCTATCGTCCCGCCATGGGCCCGGATCAGTTCCTGCGCGATGGCAAGGCCAAGCCCGGTGCCGTCGCTGCGTGTCGACCCCTTGAAAGCGGTAAAGAGATTGTCGCGCGCCTTCTGCGGCAGGCCCGGCCCAGTATCCTCGACCCCGATGATTGTGGTCGCGCCGATTCGGCCCGCCGAAATCGTGAGCCGTTTGACGGTCGCGTCGTCGCCCGTCTGGTCGCGCTCCATCGCCTGCACGGAATTACGGCAAAGATTGCTCAGCACGCGGAAAATCTGCTCCGAATCGACATTTAGCTCGAATTCCCGCGACACGAGGTTTTCGAACTCCACGCTGCTGTCGGGCCTGAGATTGAGCGTTTCCTGCACGTCGGCAATGATCGTATGCAGCAGGACACGGCGGGGCCGGGGGGGCGCTTCCTGCGAGCGGCCATAGGCCATGACGCTTTCCGAATAACTGATCGCGCGGCTGAGCGTGCGGATCAGTTTCGGCGCAAATCTCTGCACCATCGGGTCCTCGGTATCGGCAAGCCTGTCGGACATCAGCTGCGCGGAAGCGAGGATATTGCGCATGTCGTGATTGATTTTCGAAACGGCGAGGCCGAGATCGGCCAGGTGTTTCTGTTCCTTGAGCGTTCGCTGGAGATCGCTCTGGATGTGGGAAATCTGCCGTTGGGCGATTCCGAATTCGTCGCGGCGATTCTCCGGAACGAGGATGAGCGCCGGATTATCCGGCGACGACGCGAAATCGATCATGTTGCGATGCATGATACGCACGGGTCTCAGCAGCATCTCGTGAATAATGAGATAGATGAGGCTCGCTGCGATCACCGATATGATGAGCGAGATGAAAGTCACATTGCGCGCATAAACCAGCAAGGCGTGGCGAAGCGGTGCGTCGGACGTCACGATCTCGATGACCCTGCCGGGCGTGCCGGAGGCTGAAACGGAACCATATATGCGTAATGTTCGGTTGCCGCCGTTGAAAAGCGTGTCGAAACCGTCCCAGATGGCGGCGGCTTCGCTGATATTGTCGAGATCGATGACCTGATCGATCCGGCCGGGCATCTCCGTCATGGCGAGCAGCCGGGACGCCCCCGCCTCACGCATGGCGATTGCTTTCGTGCCCGTCGCCAGCAGAACCTTGTCCTGGATATTGCGCGGCACCTCCATGTCACCGCTTGCAAGAAGGACCTCGCTGACGGCCCCGACAGTATCGAGGCGCGAACTCAGCCAGCGCACGCGCATATTCGCCACGGAGGGGACGAAGATGAGGACTTCGGCAATGAGAACGGCAAGCGCGGTGAGAAGAAGCAGCTTGCTGGAAAGCCTGTTGCGCCAGGGCAGCCGCGTGAACTGCGTGGGAGACAGGCGTTCGACAGTCGCATCCGCTGGCGCCGCTTTGCCACCGGGGATGCCCGAATCCATCGACTTTTCAAGAACCGCCATAATCTTCATCCGATTCAAGGCCACTTTATACCGGCGCGTCCGGGTGCTAACCCCATCCGCGCCCTGGAAATGCTCAATCGCCGCGCAGGCTTATTCAATACACTCTGAGTTCCACTCATCGAACTTTGGTAATACCGGCCCGGCTATCCTCGTGCCCGGACAGGCAGGCGTCAAAGTTCGATATATAAATGCAGCCTCTATATATGGAGCCGACGGATAATTCCAACCGGCTTTACAAAATCGGCCGGTTAAGAGGAAATCCGCCCTGCATTACCGAAATTTAACTCGACGTCTTGAATCTACGTGTGCGAGAACCTGACCAAAATTCTTTGTCGCCTTCAGGTTGCATGATTTGTGCAATGTGAAGGCTATCATCGTTCTGATACTATCTGTTGGCATTTTCCGCGTCCAACATGACTGATTTTGAATATGAGGTGCGTCAGAAGCAATGCGTCGGACCTCGCCGGAGAGTTGAATGAAATCCTGGAAACAGATCCTGCTGAGCCTGCTGATCGCCGCTGCCGCGATAGGCGGTTGGTATGTCTACAAGAACGAGAACGGCGCTGTCAAAACGGCTGCGACGGAAGGATCTGCCCCCGGAGGTCAGGCGGGCCGGGCAGCGCCGCTGGTCGTCGTGGCGCCGGCGGGCGAGGAAACCATCAACAACCGGCTCACCGCCATCGGCTCGGCGCGTGCGCTCAGCACCGTATCCGTGACGCCTTATTCCAGCGGCTATATGACAAAGCTTTATGTCAAGGCGGGCGATAATGTGAAGGAAGGCGATCCGGTCGCCGAGATGGATGCCGAAACCGAGAAAATAGCGGTCGCCAAGGCGGAAGCCGCATTGAAGGACGCTCAGACGACGCGCCAGCGCATTGCGAAGCTGCGGGCGACCAACACAGCCACGCAGGTCCAGGTGGTCGAGGCGGAACTGGCCGTTGCCAATGCCCAGCTTGCCCAGCAGGACGCCCAGCTTGCGCTCGGCCGCCGCACGGTTCGCGCGCCGATTTCCGGCATTGTCGGCATCCTGCCCGTCAATGTCGGCAATTATGTTACCGCGCAGACCTCCATCGGCCGGATCGACGACCGGTCGAAGGTGCTCATCGATATATGGGTTCCGGAACGTTTCGCGCCGCAGATCAAGGTCGGGCAGCCGCTGATCGCGGAATCGACCGCTTTCCCCGGAGAGACTTATAGCGGACAGATCAACGCCGTGGACAACATGCTGGATGAGGCGAGCCGCACCCTGCACATCCGGGCGGAAGTGCCGAACGAGCAGGACCGTCTGCGCGCGGGCATGTCGTTCTCCGTCACGGTTCTGTTTCCGGGCGACAGCTATCCCTCCGTCGATCCGCTGGCCATTCAATGGGGCGCCGACGGCTCCTATGTCTGGCGTATCGAGAACGGTATCGCCAAAAAGGTTGCCGCGCGCATCGTCCAGCGCAATTCCACCAACATTCTCATCGATGGGCCGGTGAAGCAGGGCGACATGATCGTCACGCAGGGCGTGCAGACGGTGCGCGACAATGCACCGGTGCGCATCAAGGGAGAACAGGGGACGGTGCAGGCCGACCCCGCCGCCGCAAAACGCGTTGCAGGGTGAGGGCGTGAGCGTGAGCGGTCAGAATTCCTCATCCGGCAAGAATGGCGGGTCCACGGCGCTTTTCATCCGCCGCCCGGTTTTTGCCTTCGTCATCAATGTCCTGATCGTGGTTGCCGGACTGGCGGCCTTCACAGGCGTCGACATTCGCGAATTGCCGGATGTCGACCGGCCTGTGGTCACGATCAGCACCGATTTCAGCGGCGCATCCGCTGAAACCATCGACAGGCAGGTGACGCAGGTCCTCGAAAATGCCGTCGCGCGCGTTTCGGGGGTGAAATCCATCTCTTCCACATCGTCGTTCGAACGCAGCCGCGTCACGGTGGAATTCAACGATGGCGTGGACCTCAACGTAGCGGCCGCGGATATGCGCGACGCGATTTCCCGTGTTTCGAACACCTTGCCGGAAGAGGCCGATCCGTCGCGTATCATCAAGGCGGATTCGAACGCCGATCCGGTGCTTCGCCTGGCGGTCACATCCGACACCATGTCCGTCGACGATATGACGGTTCTGGTGGAAGACCAGATCGAGGACGTGCTGTCGGCGGTGCCGGGCGTCGCCGATGTGCAGATCAACGGTGAGCGCGACAAGATTTTCCGCATCGACATCATTCAGGCGCGGCTCGCGAGCTACGGTCTCACCATTGCCGATCTGGCCAATGCGCTCTCTTCCATGGGACTGGATGCGCCGGCGGGTTCGTTGCGCAGCGCCGACCAGTCCATCGTGGTGCGCGCCACCGCCAATCTGGAAAAGCCGGAAGATTTCGAGAACGTCTATATCAACCAGCGCACGCAGATTCGCGACGTCGCGACCGTCACGCTCGGCCCGGATATCGAAAGCTCCGCGGTCCGTTCGAATGGAAAGACCGCCATTGGCCTCGGCATCGTCCGTCAGGCGCAGTCGAACACGCTCGACATTTCGGATGGAATCCGCGCCGCCGTCGCCAACCTGCAGAAGACCTTGCCGGAAGGCGTCAACATCGCCGTCACGAGTGACGATGCAAGTTTCATCAACGGCGCCATCCATGAAGTGGAGATCGCGCTGGTCGCTTCGGTGATCATCGTGGTCGCCATCATCTTCATGTTCCTGTGGGATATCCGCGCCACGCTCATTCCCGCCCTGTCGATGCCGGTCGCGCTGATCGGCACGATCGCGGCGATCTATCTTGCGGGTTTCTCGGTCAATATCCTTACTCTTCTGGCGCTGGTGCTCGCCACCGGGCTGGTGGTCGATGATGCCATCGTGGTGCTGGAAAACGTCGTCCGCAGGCGAAATCAGGGCATGGGGCCGCGGGCCGCGGCGGTGCTCGGCACGCAGGAAGTGTTCTTCGCCGTCATCGCCACCACGCTGACGCTCGTGGCGGTGTTCGTGCCGATTTCCTTTCTGCCGGGGCAGGCGGGCGGTCTTTTCCGCGAGTTCGGCTTCGTGCTGGCGATTGCAGTGCTTCTTTCGGCGGTCGTCGCGCTGACCCTCTGCCCGATGCTCGCCTCGCGCTTCCTCAAGGAAGGGAGTGGCGAAGCGGCGGAAGGCGGTCACGGTCCCCTGTTCCTGCGCCGCATTGGCGCGGGACTTGCAAACTTCTATCGCAAGAGCCTCCATGTCTGCCTGTCCGCCCCGTTCGTGGTGGTGCTCGTCGCCCTGCTTTTCGCCGGTGCGTCCTATGTGGGTTACGGCCTGATCCGTCAGGAACTGACGCCATCGGAAGACCGCGCTGTCGCGCTGTTGCGCATCAACGGGCCGCAGGGCATCAGCGTGGAATTCCTCCAGTCGCAACTCGACAGGATCGAGGAGGCCGTCCAGCCGTTGCGCGATAGCGGAGAAATCACCACCACCTATGCCATCGCCGGTTCGGGCGGATCGTCCAGCAACGGCTTCGTCGTCCTGACGCTGGCGCCGTGGAAGGAGCGTGCCCGCAGCCAGCAGGAGATCATGGCCGACATCACGCAGCGTATACGCGGCATAACGGCGGTGCGTATCTTCACGACCCAGCCGAACAGCCTCGGTATTCGCGGCGCAGGCAACGGGTTGCAGTTCGCCATTGTCGGCAGCGACTATGCCAAGCTCCAGCCCGCCGCGCAGGAGGTGGTTGCGGCACTGGAAAAAGATCCGCGTTTCGTGCAGCCGCGCCTTTCGGTGGAACCGACGCAGCCGCAGCTCTCCGTCGAGATCAATCGTGAGCGCGCTTCCGATCTGGGTATCGACATTACCGGCCTGGCAAATGCCGTGCAGTCGGTGCTCGACGGCCGCAAGATCGGATCGGTTTATGTCGGGGACCGCAGTTTCGACGTGAAGCTGGTCTCGACCACCAATCCGATCAACGATCCGACCGATCTTGAAAACATATTCATCAAGACGTCGGATGGCCGCTATGTGCCGATGTCTTCCATCGCCACGGTCGTCGAGAAGGCGGTTCCCCCGCAGCTCAATCGCGAAACGCGGCAACGTTCGGTGTCGATAACCACCAACCTGCGCAGCGATTTTGCGCTGGGCGATGCCTATGCGGCCGCGCAGGAGATCGCCGCGCCGCTTCTGCCGCCCGGCAGCCACATCATTCCGCTTGCCGAGGCTTCCACGCTCAGCGAAACCTCGAGCGGCCTCGCCATGGTGTTCGGCTTCGCCATCATCATCATTCTTCTCGTGCTGGCGGCGCAGTTTGAAAGCTTTGTCAGCGCGCTCATCGTGATGGCAACCGTTCCTCTTGGGCTTGGCTGCGCAGTCTTTGCAATGTTGCTGACGGGCACGAGCCTGAACGTCTACAGCCAGATCGGGCTTGTGCTGCTGGTCGGCATCATGGCCAAGAACGGTATTCTGATCGTCGAGTTCGCGGACCAGTTGCGCGACAGGGGGCTGAGCGTACGCGAGGCGATTGAGGAAGCATCCAATATCCGCCTGCGCCCCGTTTGCATGACGATGATCTGCGCCGTGCTGGGCGGTGTGCCCCTTGTGCTTGCAAGCGGCGCGGGCGCCGAAGCGCGTGTGGCGCTCGGATGGGTTATCGTCGGCGGTCTTGGGCTGGCAACCGTCGCCACCCTTTATGTCACGCCGGTCGCCTACCTGCTTCTCGGGCGCTTCACGAAGCCGAAGGCAGAGGAAGAAGCGCAGCTCGAACGCGAGTTGGTCAGCGCCGTGGCGCTGGAGGAAAAGCTGAAGTAGGTAAAAAAGCAAACCCCGGAAGCAGGCTTCCGGGGTTTGCTTTTTGAATGTCCGGTTGAATGTCCGGGATTATTTCTTCATGGCATCGGTGATTTTCGTCGTCCATGCCCCTTCAGGCTTCTTGGTTATGACGGGATCGGAGCCGCCGCCGAGAAGCGTTTCCACGGTGCGGTCGGCGGCGGCCACATCCAGCGTACCGTCGGAACCGTCGATCAGCTTGCCGATCTCCTTGATCATGCGCTCCTGAACTTGCCTCGTTTGTGCGCCGGAGGAATCGTTGTCGAGGATGATTTCGGCGGCTTCGTCCGCATGTTCGGAAGCATATTGCCACCCCTTCATCGAAGCGCGGACGAAGCGCGCCAGCTTGTCGACCATGGCCGGGTCGTCGAGGCTCTTTTCCAGCACATAAAGCCCGTCTTCCAGCGTGGCCACGCCCTGTTCCTCATAGGGGAAAACGACGAGCTGGTCGGCCGGGATTCCGGCGTCGATTACCTGCCAGTATTCATTATAGGTCATGGTGGAAATGCAGTCGGCCTGCTTCTGGATCAGCGGATCGACATTGAAGCCCTGCTTCAGAACGGTCACGCCGTCCTTGCCGCCCTGCGTCGGAATCTTGAGATGGTTCATCCAGGACAGGAACGGATATTCGTTGCCGCCGAACCAGACGCCCAGCGTGCGCCCCCTGAAGTCCTCCGGCTTGGTGATGTCGGTATCCTTGCGGCAGGTCAGCATCATGCCGGACTTCTTGAACGGCTGGGCGATATTGACCAGCGGCACGCCCTTTTCACGGGTGGCGAGCGCCGACGGCATCCAGTCCACCACGACGTCGGCCCCACCGCCCGCGATCACCTGCGGCGGCGCTACATCCGGCCCGCCCGGCTTGATTTCGACGTCGAGATTTTCCTCTTCGTAATAGCCCTTGTCCTTTGCCACATAGTAACCGGCGAACTGTCCCTGCGTTACCCATTTGAGCTGCAAGGTCAGCTTGTCCGCCGACATTGCGGTACTCGTCATGAGTGCCAGCGCAAGCCCGGCGGTTCCAAGGCAGAGCGATAATGCCTTCTTCATTTCAGTTCTCCTCTGGTTGCCGGTCCCGCCTTATTCTTGCGGATACCGGTATTCAGGCTCAGGCCCTTCTGTAGGAAGGGTGCCAGAATGTCATGCGACGCTCTATCAGCGCGATCAGTCCGTAGGAAAGCGATCCGGCGAGCGCGGCGACGAAGATTTCGGCCCAGACCATGTCCACATTCATGCGCCCGATCTCCGCCGAGATGCGGAAGCCCATGCCGACGATGGGCGTGCCGAAGAATTCGGCCACGATGGCGCCGATCAGCGCGAGGGTGGAGTTGATCTTGAGCGCATTGAAGATGAAGGGCTGGGCTGCGGGCAGGCGCAGCTTGAAAAGCGTCTGCCAATAGCCGGAGCCATAGGTTTCCATCAGGTCGCGTTCCATCGATCCGGTGCTGGCAAGCCCGGCGACCGTGTTCACGAGCATCGGGAAGAATGTCATGATGACGACGACCGCAGCCTTCGACTGCCAGTCGAAACCGAACCACATCACCATGATGGGCGCGACGCCGACGATGGGGAGTGCGGCCGCCAGATTGCCGAGCGGCAGCAGGCCCTTGCGCAGAAACGGAACCCGGTCGGCGACGATGGCCGTCACGAAGCCCAGTCCGCAGCCGGCCACATAGCCGATGATGACGGCCTTGAGGAAAGTCTGGCGGAAATCCGCCAGCAGGATCGGCACGGACACGACGATGCGCGCCCATATGGCGGACGGCGCGGGCAAGAGGACCGGCGGGATGGCGAAAAGACGGACAGCCGTCTCCCACAGGGCCAGCATCGCGATGCCGAACAGTGCCGGGACGGCGATATCGAGAAGCTTTTGTCCCACCGGATTTCGGGTCCTGAAACTCGCCACCCAACTGATGAGACACCATGACAGCGCCATGAGCGCCAGTACGGAGAGAATGCCGGTCATCATGCTGCGGCCCTTTCCGGTTTTGCGCCCATGCGCCGGTTCACGATCTGTGCGGCGATGCCGATCAACGCAACGAGCACAGCCGCCATCAATGCGGCCGCGACCAGTGCGGCCCATATCTGCACGGTCTGCCCGTAATAGGAGCCTGCCAGCAATCGTGCGCCAAGGCCAGCGACCGCCCCTGTCGGCAATTCGCCGACAATCGCGCCGACAAGGCTGATCGCGACTGCGATCTGCATCGATGTGAACAGGAACGGCATGGCGGCGGGAAAACGCAGTTTCCAGAACACCTGCGACCGCGAGGCATTATAGGTGCGCATGAGGTCGAGATGCATCACATCCGGCGAGCGCAAACCTTTCACCATGCCGACGGCTACGGGGAAGAAGGAGAGATAGGTCGATATGATCGCCTTGGGCAGCAGGCCCGCTATGCCGATGGCGTTCAGGACCACGATCACCATGGGCGCTATGGCGAGGATGGGGATCGTCTGCGAGGTGATGATCCACGGCATCAGGCTTTTGTCGAGCGTGCGCGAATGGACGATGCCGACCGCCAGCAGGACGCCGAGCGCCGACCCCATGACGAAGCCGAGCAGGGTGGAGGAAAGCGTCACCCAGCCATGATAGACGAGGCTGCGCTTGGAGCTTGGTTTTACGCCGAACACGCTTTTCCAGATTTCCTGCGCCACCTGATGCGGGGCGGGCAGGACCGGGCGGTCCTGATGCATCGTATTGGCAACAAGCGTCGAGAACGGGATTTCCGTTCCCGCGCGTGTCGCCTGGTCGCGTTCGAAAGGCGCATTGAGAAACACCGCCAGTGCGTACCACAGCGCAACGATGACGATGAGGACTGTCGTCACTGGGATCAGTTTGTCGCGCAGAAACGAGGCCTCAGTCATGGATATGCCCCAGCCGAAGCCCTTCGCGAACGCGGTGGGCGATTTTGAGAAAGGCTTCCGATTCCCGGATTTCCAGCGAACGATTCGGCCCCAGATCGCAATCGATGATCTCGTGAATGCGGCCGGGACGTGGACTCATGACGACAATCTTGGTGGAGAGGAAGACCGCTTCCGGAATGGAGTGGGTAACGAAAATGACGGTCTTTTTCGTCGCCGCCCATAATTTCAGAAGCTGTTCGTTGAGGTGGTCGCGCACGATCTCGTCCAGCGCGCCGAAAGGTTCGTCCATCAGGAGCATGTCGGGATCGAAGGAAAGCGCACGGGCAATCGATGCGCGCTGCTGCATCCCGCCCGAAAGCTGCCATGGATATTTCTTGCCGAAGCCCGCTAGATTGACGAGTGCGAGATTGCTCTCGATCCGCTCGCGCCGTTCCGCCCTGGAAAAGCTCATGATTTCGAGTGGCAGGCTGATATTGTCTTCAATGGTGCGCCACGGGAAAAGCGCCGCCGCCTGAAACACATAGCCGTAGGAGCGGTCGAGGCGGGCCTGTTCCGGCGTTTTTCCATTGACCGTCACCAGGCCGGATGTCGGCTGTTCAAGATCGGCAATGACACGCATCAGCGTGGTCTTGCCGCAGCCCGAAGGGCCGATAAAGGAGATGAACTCGCCGCGCTTGACGGCGAGATTTATATTCGAAAGCGCGTGGACCGGGCCGTCATTGGTCTCGAACACCAGCGAAAGATCGTTGATGTCGATGACGGTTCCATCTGCTTTCTGGCCCCGCTCCGGGGCCATGCTGTTGACGTTCATCATATGCACTTCCCGAAGCTGCGCCATGGCCATTTCGTCAGACTCCTATCGGCATATGTTCGGCGCTGCGCTCCACCTTGCGAGGCGCGACGACTTCCTTCCATTGCGACAGCGCACGGTTGACCGCGCCGTTCGGCTCGCGCTCGACGAAGCGCCCGTCGCCCGGTTCCGCTGTGACATGGCCTTCCTTGAAGGCGACCCGCCCGCGTGAAAGCGTCATGACCGGAAGCCCCTTCAGCTCGAACCCCTCGAACACATTGTAATCGATGGAGGAATGCTGGGTTTTGGCCGAAACCTTTTTGGTCGCTTCCGGGTCCCATATGACGAGGTCCGCGTCGGCGCCGGGCAGTATCGCCCCCTTTTGCGGATAGATGTTGAGAATCTTGGCGATGTTGGTGGACGTGACCGCCACGAATTCGTTCGGCGTGAGACGTCCCGTTCGCACACCGCGCGACCACAATACCGGCATCCGCTCTTCAAGCCCTCCGGTTCCGTTCGGGATTTTGGTGAAATTGCCCATGCCGTGGCGTTTCTGTTCGGTCGTGAAGGCGCAGTGGTCCGTTGCGACGCATTGCAGGCTTCCGGCTGCCAGCCCGGCCCAAAGGCTGTCCTGATTGCGCTGGTCGCGAAATGGCGGCGACATCACGCGCCGCGCGGCATAGTCCCAGTCGCGATTGTGATATTCGCTTTCGTCGAGCGTCAGATGCTGGATCAGCGGTTCGCCGAAAACCCGCATCCCTTTCTGGCGCGCGCGGCGGATAGCTTCGTGGCTCTGCTCGCAGGAAACATGCACCACGTAAAGCGGCACGCCCGCCTGATCGGCGATCATGATGGCGCGATTGGTGGCTTCGCCTTCTACTTCCGGTGGGCGGGAATAGGCATGGGCCTCCGGCCCGTCATTGCCCTCGGCCAGCAGCTTTTCCTGCAAATGTGCGACGATATCGCCGTTTTCGGCATGGACGAGCGGCATTGCACCCAGTTCCGCGCAGCGCTGGAACGAGGCGAACATCTCGTCGTCGTTCACCATCAGCGCGCCCTTGTAGGCCATGAAATGCTTGAAGGTGTTGATGCCGCGCTTCACCACCTCGGCCATTTCGTTGAAGGTGCGCTCGTTCCAGCCGGTGATGGCCATGTGGAACGAATAGTCGGTGCGCGCCTTGCCCGCTTTCTGGAACCATTCCTGTAGCGCCTCCAGAAGATTGCCTTCGGAGCCGGGAAGGACGAAATCGACCACCATCGTCGTGCCGCCTGCAAGCGCTGCCGAGGTGCCGGTATCGAAATCGTCTGAGGAATAGGTGCCCATGAAGGGCATCTGCAAATGGGTGTGCGGGTCGATGCCGCCGGGCATGACATAGCAGCCGGATGCATCGATCACTTCATCGCCGGAGAGATTGTCGCCGACGGCAACAATCTTTTCGCCTTCGATGAGAACATCGGCTTTAAAGGTGCGGTCAGCCGTGATGACGGTTCCGCCTTTGATGACCTTTGCCATTGTTCGTCGTTCCCCTTTTGGTTTTGTTGCGAACAGTAGCAGTATTGGAAAGGTCCGAAATCAACTTACAATTTCAGCGGTCTCCAATACTGCATGTAGAAGCACGTCGGTTCCCGCCGACGCCCATTCCTTCGAAATGTCTTCGTCTTCATTGTGGCTCAGCCCGTCCACGCAGGGGCACATGATCATCGCGGTCGGCGCCACGCGATTGACCCAGCACGCATCGTGCCCGGCGCCCGAAACGATGTTGCGGTGGCTGTAGCCGAGCCGTTCCGCCGCATTGCTGATCGCTTCCACGCAGCCCGTATCGAAGGTCACGGGATCAAAATGACCGGCCACCTCGATCTCGATGCCAATCCCCAGTTCCTCCGCGATTTTCGGCGCTTCCGCCTCGAAACGCGCCTTCATGCCGTCGAGCGTTGCCTGACTGGGCGAGCGGAAATCGACCGTGAACACGATCTGGCCCGGAAGTACGTTGCGTGAATTGGGCGAGACGTCGATATGGCCCACGCCGCCGACTGCGTCGGGCTGGTGCGCCATGGCGATCCCGTTGACAAGTTGCAGCATCCTGCCGAGGCCGAGGCTTGCGTTCTTGCGCATCTTCATCGGCGTGGAGCCCGTATGGGCTTCCTTGCCGGTCAGTGTCACCTGTAGCCACCAGAGGCCCTGCCCATGGGTGACGACACCGATATCCTTGTGTTCCGCTTCGAGGATCGGACCCTGTTCGATATGAAGCTCGAACATCGCATGGATTTTGCGTTTGCCGACCGGCTCGTCGCCCTTCCAGCCGATGCGTTCCAGCTCGTCGCCGAACTTTTTGCCCTTGGCGTCGGTGCGCTCGTAAGCCCATTCCTGCTCCAGCACGCCCGCGAATACGCCGGATGCCAGCATGGCGGGCGCGAAGCGCGTACCTTCCTCATTGGTCCAGTTGACCACGACGATGGGGCGTTTGGTCCTGATGTTCATGTCGTTCAGCGAACGCATGACTTCCAGCCCGCCCAGCACGCCCAGCACACCGTCGAACTTGCCGCCGGTCGGCTGCGTGTCGAGATGGCTGCCCATATAGACGGGATCGGCATCCGCATCTTCGCCGGGGCGGGTGAAAAACATATTGCCCATGGTGTCCACACCCATGGAGAGACCGGCTTTTTCGCACCAGCTCTGAAACAGTTTGCGACCTTCACCGTCCTCGTCGGTCAGGGTCTGGCGGTTATTGCCGCCGCGCACGCCGGGACCGATCCGGGCCATGTCCATAAGGCTGTCCCACAAACGGTCGCCATTGACTCTGAGATTGCTGGTGAGCACCATGCACTCTGCCTCCGCATTCTGTACGCGTTTCCAGATCCGGGCCAGTATATCTTCAGCCCGTATCCACCCGCTAATAATGTTCCCGTGACCCGGCTCTCTGGCCACAATATTCTTGCCTTGCGGACAAAAACTTGACTAGTTGGTCAAATTGCAGGCTAGAAGAGCGTTTGAATATGGTCAAGCGCTTTTGGAGAATTCTACACTGCCGAAAGGTGTCAAATGACCACAGCCCCTTCAGACACACGGGCCGATCATTCTGAAAACGAGAAGACGCAGACCGAAAGGCCGGAAGGCGGAACCCGGATTCAGGGCATCAATCGCCGGCTTATTCTGGATGCTGCGCTGGAGGTTTTCTCGGCTTACGGCTTCCGGGGCTCGACGGTGGACCAGATCGCCGGGAAGGCGGGCATGTCGAAACCGAACCTGCTCTATTATTTTCCGCGCAAGCAGAACATCTACGTGACGGTGCTGGAAGACACGCTCGCCACCTGGCTTGAACCTTTCGAGCATATCGATCCGCACGGCGATCCGCTTGAAGAACTGCGGCGCTATATTGCGGTGAAACTGGAAATGTCGGCGAAGAAACCGGAGGCCTCCCGGCTGTTCGCCAATGAAATCCTGCACGGCGCTCCGGCGATTTCGAATTTCCTGAAAGGGCATCTGAAGCAGCTTGTCGATGAAAAGGCAGCAGTCATTCATCGCTGGATCGCGGAAAAGCGCATCGCGCCGGTCGATCCTTATCACCTGATTTTCACGATCTGGGCGGTGACGCAGCATTACTCGGATTTTTCCGTGCAGGTCTCGGCCGTCATGGGCGCAAGGGCAGAGGCTCCGGGCTTCTACGAAGAAACGGCTGCGGCGATCAGCACCATCATTCTTGACGGTATCCGCCCGCGCGGCGAGACTCCGGCATCATGAAAACGATTCGAATTTCAGCAGCCATCATCCGCGATGAAGCGGGACGCTTTCTGCTCGTGCGCAAGCGCGGCAGCGAGATATTTTACCAGCCCGGCGGCAAGATCGATGACGATGAGGACCCGGCGACCTGTCTCGAACGCGAGATCGAGGAAGAGCTGGGACTTCGCATCGACCGCGATCAGCTGCGTTACGCGGCAAGGATGTCGGCGCCCGCAGCCAACGAGGTTGGCGCGACCGTCGAGGCGGACCTGTTCCATCTCACACTGAAGGACGGCCAGGTGCCGGTGGCATCCAGCGAGATCGAGGAATTGTTATGGAACCGGCCGGGTGAAACGACACGACCCGTGGCCCTCCTGTCGCAAGGCATTCAGGCGCGTTTCGCGAAAGACGACTGATCTGGCTGGCCGCGCATTCAGCCTGCGTCGAGGATTATTCTATTCGCACATGAATGATCTGTTCGCATGTGCAGGCATTTCCGATTGCGCTTCGGTGATCTTCCTCCTATCAATCGCCCGATGAGGAATACGGTGTCTGGCACCGGCAAGGAGGAGAGACCCATGCAATTGAAGGCTTCCGAAAAACGGACGCTTGGCCGTACCGGTCTGGCCGTGACGGCGCTCGGTTTGGGGACCGCGCCGCTGGGCGGGCTTTACGTTCCCGTTTCGCGCGCCGACGCGACCGCATTGCTGGATGTCGCATGGGAAAGCGGTATCCGCTATTTCGACAGCGCTCCCATGTACGGCTATGGCCGCAGCGAGCATCTTCTGGGCGACATGCTGCGCGAAAAGACCGAACGCGCCGTCGTTTCCACCAAGGTGGGGCGCCTGATGACGAATGAGCGGGCCGGGCGCAAGCTGCCGCCCGCGCCGCCGAAAAACCCGCTCGATTCGGGCTGGCACAATGGCCTCAATTTCCGTGAGGTTTTCGATTACAGCTATGACGGCATCATGCGCAGTTTCGACGACAGCCAGCAGCGGCTCGGCTTTCCGGAAATCGATCTGCTCTATGTGCACGACATTGGCCGCGTGACCCATGCCGAAAGACACGACCATCACTGGGATGCCCTGACGAAGGGCGGCGGCTTTCGGGCTTTGACCGAACTGCGCGAGGCCGGAAACATCAAGGGGTTCGGCCTTGGCGTGAACGAATGGCAGGTCATTCGCGATGCGCTCGATGAAGCCGATCTCGATTGCTCGCTTCTCGCGGGCCGCTATTCGCTGCTCGATCAGGTTTCCGAAAGGGAGTTCCTGCCGCTTGCACAGAAGCGCGGCATGGCGCTTGTCATCGCAGGTGTGTTCAATTCCGGCATTCTGGCGGCGCCAAGAGGCAGCGAGCAGAAATTCGACTATGCCGACGCGCCCGCCGAAATCATCGAGCGCACCAATCGCCTGCATGATATTTGCGATCAGTTCGATGTGCGGCTTGCCGCTGCCGCCATGCAGTTTCCGATGATGCACCCGGCGGTCAGTTCCGTTCTGATCGGTGTCCGCTCGCCGGAGCAGATCAGGCAGAATGTGACCTGGTTCGAACAGGCGATCCCCGATGAATTCTGGCAGGCCCTGCGCTCCGAGGGCCTTGTTTCGTCATCTTGACGTCCAGAATCTCCGCGTCACCATATGAAAACGCCGGGCACTGCCCGGCGTTTGCTCTCATTCCGCCGCTTCCTTCACGGCCATCGGATTGTTCGGGTGGGTTGTCCAATTGGCATATTCGTCCGGGATCGGCGACTTGGTGCGAGGATCGAAGCCGACGATCTGCTCCATGGTGATGCAGTCCTCGACAGGGCAGACATTGACGCAGAGATTGCAGCCGACGCATTCCTCGTCGATCACCTCGAAATGCCGCGCGCCATTGACCAGATTGGTGATTGCCTGGTGCGAGGTGTCCTCGCAGGCGATGTGGCAGCGTCCGCATTTGATGCAGAGATCCTGATCGATGCGCGCCTTGGTGACATAATTGAGGTTGAGATACTGCCAGTCGCTGACCTGACCGACTGCGCGGCCCTGAAAGTCGTCCAGGGTGCGATAGCCCTTGCTGTCCATCCAGTCGGACAGGCCGTCGATCATTTCCTGCACGACCTTGAAGCCATAGGTCATGGCAGCCGTGCAGACCTGAACCGTGCCGCAGCCGAGTGCGATAAACTCCGCCGCGTCCCGCCATGTGGTGATGCCGCCGATGCCTGAAATCGGCAGGCCCGGCGTTTCGGGGTCGCGGGCGATTTCCGCGGCCATGTTGAGCGCAATCGGCTTGACCGCCGGACCGCAATAGCCACCATGACTGCCGCGCCCGTCGATGGACGGAACCGGCGACATATTGTCGAGATCGACCGACACGATGGAATTGATCGTATTGATCAATGACACTGCGTCGGTGCCGTTGGCAAAAGCCGCGCGAGCGGGCTTGCGGATATCGGTGATGTTCGGCGTCAGCTTGGTGATGACCGGCATACGGCTATATTGCTTGCACCATTTGACGACCATGCCGACATATTCCGGCACTTGGCCCACCGCCGCGCCCATGCCGCGTTCGCTCATGCCATGCGGACAGCCGAAGTTCAGTTCGATGCCGTCGGCGCCGGTTTCTTCCACCAGAGGCAGGATCGCTTTCCACGCTTCTTCTTCGCATGGCACCATGATCGAAGCGATCAATGCGCGGTCGGGCCAGCGCATCTTCACTTCCTTCATTTCGCGCAGGTTCACTTCCAGCGGCCGGTCGGTGATCAGCTCGATATTGTTGAGGCCGAGCAGCCGCCGGTCTGCGCCATGGATCGCGCCATAGCGCGGACCGTTGACATTGACCACCGGCGGGCCTTCCGCGCCGAGCGTCTTCCAGACCACGCCGCCCCAGCCGGCCTTGAAGGCCCGCTCGACATTATAGGCCTTGTCGGTTGGCGGAGCGGATGCCAGCCAGAAGGGATTAGGCGATTTGATGCCGAGGAAATTCGTCGAAAGATCAGCCATTTTTAAATCTCCTCAACCCTGTTCCTGCCCCAGATGAACGCTGCGGTCACGCGAAGCGGGTGCGTGGAGAGCGCCGCCTGAAAGCACCGCATCGGCAAAGCCCTCGATTGCTTCGGGGCGACCGGTCAGTGTCGCATGAATGGATTTCGCGGCAATCTTGCCGTCTTCCACCGATGCGACGGTCAGATCCTTGCCGCCCGTAACGCAGTCGCCCCCCGCCCATATGCCCTCAACGGATGTGCGACGGTCCGCGTCAACGCTGATGCGCCCTCTTGAAAGGCCGATACCCGACCCTGCGAGCGGTTCCGGCTCGAACTTCTGCCCGATGGCCTTGAACAGCTGATCGGCCTCCAGCGACAGATATTCGCCGGTGCCGGACAGTTTGCCGCCGTCCGTCGCGGTATATTCGAAGACCACAGAACCGACCGTTCCGTCAGCATTTTCCTGAAGCGCGTGGGGTTGCAGCCAATGACGGATGACGACTCCGTGGACTTGCGCCAGTTCCTGTTCATACAGGCTGGCATTCATGCTTTCCTGCCCGCGACGATAGACGATGGTGACGTTTTCAGCGCCGAGTTTCTTGGTCTGGATGGCGACGTCCACCGCCGTCATGCCGCCGCCGATGACGATGACGTTGCGTCCGACCGGAAGGGCGGAGAGGTCCTTCGCCTGCCGGAGACCGGCAATATAATCGACCGCATCGATCACATTCGGAGCTTCTTCGCCTTCAAGCCCCAGACCGTTCACGCCCGGCATACCCATGCCGAGGAAAACGGCATCGTAGCCGGCTTTCAGCGCTTCGATGGTGATGTCCTGACCGAGCGTCTGGTTGTATTCGATATTGATCGCGCCGATTTTCAGCACGAATTCCAGTTCGCGCTGCGCAAAATCGTCGACCGTCTTATAGGCCGCGATCCCGTATTCGTTGAGGCCGCCGCCCTTTGCGCGGGCTTCAAAAATCGTCACTTGATGGCCGAGCATCGCAAGGCGATGCGCGGCGGATATGCCTGCCGGGCCTGCGCCGACGATGGCGATATGCTTTCCCGTTTCAGGTGCGCGCCTGAACGGGTGATTGCCCGTTTCCATCAGCACGTCGGTGGCATAGCGCTGCAATTCACCGATCTTGACCGGTTTGCCTTCCGCGGTTTCGCGAACGCATACTTCCTCGCAGAGCGTTTCCGTTGGACAGACGCGCGCGCACATGCCGCCGAGAATGTTTTCCGAAAGGATGGTCTTCGCGGCTCCGACCGGATTGCCCGCATTGATCTGCCGGATGAACATCGGAATGTCGATGCCCGTCGGGCAGGCATTCATGCATGGCGCGTCATAACAGAAATAGCAGCGGTCGGATTCGACAAGGGCTTCATGTCTGGTAAGCGGCGGATGCAGATCGTCGAAAACATGGGCATAATCGGCCTTCTCAAGCCGTGCCCCACGGATATCGGGTCCGTTTGCGTGTCCCGGATTGTCGACTGCATCAATAGGCGGATTCTCTGCTGATCTCATCGATCGCATCTCCCATTTTTGCTTGCGTTTCGGCGCGGGTTCCCTTTGCGCGCCGCAACTATGTTCCGGGCTGCGATCTTGCCGTCGCGTGACACCCGTTCATGACAGGATGACAGATTTTCACAGAAGGTCAAATTTTTTATCATCTGGTCAATTATGGAGCGCAAGCCTCTTGTGAGAGAGCCTTTGGCCGCATGAAAGATCAGAGTAGGGAAAAGATCAAAGCGGATCGGATTTGAGAGCGCCCGTCGTCGGCTCCGCCGCAACTTCAGGCTCGGGGAGTATGTCTGGCAGCGCGGGACGCGCGCTCAGGACCAGTGCACAGCCGGTAATGATGATGGCCGCTCCGGCGAACTGTATGACCGACAACTGTTCCTTGAGGAAAACCGCCCCGACCAGAACGGCTATGACCGTCACGACAAATTCGACGCTGATGGCTTTCGTCGGGCCGACATTACCCACCAGCCTGAAATAGAGCACATAGGTGAGGGCGCTCATGATGCAGGCGGAAATGAGAAGAAACGCGAAGTCACCCGATCCGGGCATGGCTGGAACGGGAACGGCAAGGATCAAGGGCAAGGTCAGAACGCCGCCGAAGACAAAAGCGCCGATGGTCGTTTCCCACGATCCGGTTCCGGACAGGCGGCGGCTCGCATAATTGCTGCCGAAGGCTGCTGAGAAGCAGGAAAAGAGAACGGCGATGCAGCCCATCACGAAGGCGGGAGTAACCGCAACTGCGGGAAAGCCGACGAGGCACACGATACCCGTCACGCCGAGCAGAAGTCCGACGAGCCCGCGCGAAGTGATGCGTTCAAGACCCCAGAGCTGGCTGATCACCATGGAGAAAAGCGGAATGGAGGCCACGCAGATCGCCGCCATCGCCGTTCCGATCAGCGGCGTGCC
The DNA here is from genome assembly GCF_014199265.1 of Brucella daejeonensis. Lineage (GTDB taxonomy): Bacteria > Pseudomonadota > Alphaproteobacteria > Rhizobiales > Rhizobiaceae > Brucella > Brucella daejeonensis. Next base: position 135,716 of record NZ_JACIJG010000007.1, on the reverse strand, counting down.
GTAGGAGAGACCGATGAGCTGGCCTGCAACGGTGGTCGCGCCGACAATGGCGAACGGCTTCCAGCCCGCATGAAAATCGAGTTTTCTCCGGGACAGCTTCGCTATTGCGAAAAGGGTCCCGGCTGCGATGAAGCAACGGAAGGCCACCGCGCCAGCCCAGCCGAACGCCCCTACCACCCGCAAGACCACGAGGAACGAAAGCCCCCAGGCCACGGCGAGGAAAATATAGGTCGCGATATCTCTCGGTTTCATGCCGATAGCCCAATATTGGTTGCTGCTTCATCAAGTATTGGAATATCCGCGAAAAGGAAATGCCGTCTCGCTGTCCACTCTATGGAATATTGGAATGAAATTATGCCGTTTTTGCAGCGGCATTCGACGCCGCTTCCGCAATATTGGCAAAGAAGCGGTCGGCGAGTTTCCGGGCGACCGAGCCGAGCAGTTTCGTGCCGATCTGCGCGACCTTGCCACCGGCATCGCCCCGGATCACGTAGAACAGGATCGTGTGACCGCCGTCCTCATCCAGACGCACATCGGTTACACCCTGTGCAAAGCCGGCAATGGAACCCTCGCCATGGCCGGAAATCGTATAGGATACCGGCGGAACCATGTTCGAAAGTTCGAGTATGCCGTGAAAGCGGACTTTCAGGATTCCGAAGCTCACCTTGAGGGCGGCGCGTATTTCCGTTTCCGAGATACGCTCGATATCCTCGCAACCGGGAATGCAGGATTTCAGCGTTTCGATGTCGTTCAACGCATCCCACACCGCTTGCCGCGGGGCCGCAATCCGCTCGTCTCCGGTCAGGTCCATTCTTCACTCCGAAGTGGTCATCCTAAATTGATCGATATGGTGTATATGACACTCTGTCCAAAAAGGAAGTTCGGTAATTTATTTGCCGCAAATTTTCGCTAGAGCGCTTAATATCCGCATTTAAATCGATTTGATTCGGGAGCAGCATCATGGCAAGAGACGCAACGAAGCTTGAGGCGACGGTTGCAAAGCTGAAAACGCATTGGGCGGAATCGGCCCCGCGCGATATGCGCGCGGCGTTCGAAACGGATCCCGGCCGGTTTGAGCGGTATTCGCTATCCCTGGACGATCTCCTGTTCGACTGGTCGAAATGCCGCGTCAACGACGAGACCATCGGGCTCCTCAAGGAACTGGCCGTTGCTGCCGACGTCGAAGGCCGCCGCGCTGCCATGTTCGCGGGCGAGCACATCAACAATACGGAGGACCGCGCCGTTCTCCACGTAGCCCTTCGCGATACGACTTCCAGCGAGGTTCTTGTCGATGGGCATAATGTCCTGCCGGATGTGAAGGAAGTCCTGGACCGGATGGCGGCTTTCTCCGACGGCATCCGCTCAGGTGCGATCACCGGCGCGACGGGCCGGAAAATCACCGATATCGTCAATATAGGTATCGGCGGTTCCGATCTTGGTCCCGTCATGGCGACGCTGGCTCTTTCTCCCTACCATGACGGTCCGAAAGCGCATTTCGTCTCCAATATCGACGGGGCGCATATCGCCGATACGCTTGGCGCTCTCGATCCCGCCACGACGCTCGTCATCATCGCTTCCAAGACCTTCACCACCATCGAGACCATGACGAACGCGCAGACGGCGCGCAAATGGGTTGCCGATGCACTGGGTGAGGCGGCTGTGGGCGCGCATTTCGCCGCTGTCTCGACCGCGCTCGACAAGGTGGCGGCTTTCGGCATCGGCGAAGAGCGGGTCTTTGGTTTCTGGGACTGGGTCGGCGGACGTTATTCGGTCTGGTCGGCCATCGGCCTGCCGGTGATGATCGCCGTCGGTCCGGATGATTTCCGCAAGTTCCTGGCAGGGGCGCATTCCATGGACGTGCATTTTCGCGATGCGCCGCTGGAACGAAACCTCCCCATATGGCTCGGCCTCATCGGTTACTGGCACCGCGCGATCTGCGGCCATGGCAGCCGCGCGATCATTCCTTACGATCAGCGTCTGGCGCGTCTTCCAGCCTATCTGCAGCAACTCGACATGGAATCGAACGGCAAGAGCGTGACCGTTGACGGCAGTCCTGTTTCCGGTCCGACGGGTCCGGTTGTCTGGGGCGAGCCGGGCACCAACGGCCAGCACGCCTTCTTCCAGCTTCTGCATCAGGGCACCGACACGATCCCGCTGGAATTCATCGTGGCGGCAAAGGGCCATGAAAAGCCTCTCGATCATCAGCACGAAATGCTGCTCGCCAACTGTCTCGCGCAGTCGGAAGCCTTGATGAAAGGCCGCACCCTGGATGAGGCGAGGACGCAGCTGCGGGCCAAGAAGATGCCCGAAACAGAAGTGGAGCGCATCGCGCCTCACCGGGTCTTCTCCGGCAATCGCCCGTCGCTGACCCTCATCCACGACAAGCTCGATCCGTTCGCGTTCGGGCGACTGGTCGCGCTCTACGAGCATCGTGTTTTCGTCGAGGCACAGATTTTCGGCATCAACGCGTTCGATCAATGGGGCGTCGAGCTTGGCAAGGAACTGGCGACCGAACTTCTGCTGGTCGTCTCGGGCAAGGAAACCAGCGGCGGTCGTGATGCATCGACGCAGGGGCTCGTGGCGCATCTGCATGCGCGAAGGAAAGCTTGACCGCATTTTCTGGAAAGCTAGAAATGAAAGGGAGCCGGGTTTGTAACCCGGCTCTCTTCATGAGGAATAGAATGGGAAATGAAATGAAGACCGAGATCATAAAATTCGCCGGCGATGTGCCGGGCAATGCCATCGAGCTGCGCGTGTTGCGCTTTGACGGCAAGGACAAGGATGCACCCGGCGCCTATCTTCAGTCCTCGCTTCACGGGGCCGAGCTTCCGGGGCAGGCGGCGCTTCATTTCCTGGTTCCCATGCTGAAGAAGGCTGCCGAAGAGGGGCGCGTCCTTGGCAATATCACGATTGTCCCGCAGGCCAATCCCATCGGCTCGAACCAGTGGCAGGCGCATCAGCATCTTGGCCGTTTCGAGGCGTTTTCCCTGACCAATTTCAACCGTGCTTTCCCGCTCCTGCCGGATTTCGACACGTCGGAGCTTCCCGGGCCCGATGCGCCGGTTGCGCTGGCGCAGCGCCTCAAGGCCACGCTGGTCAAGCTCGCCCTGCCGAACGACATCGTGCTCGATCTTCATTGCGACGACGAAAGCGAGAGCTACGTTTATATCGCCGAGGACTTTGCCGAGGACATGAAGGATCTGGCCATCGCGCTCGACTCCGCAGCGATCCTGGCATGGGATACGACGGCGGACGCGGCTTTCGAGGAAGCCTGTGCGTATCCGGTCCTGCAATTGCCCGCCGACAAGCGCGATATGAAGCGCCGCGCCGTGACCACGGTGGAATTCCGTGGATTGAGCGATGTCTATGCAGATATGGGCAAGGGCGATGCGGAGGGACTGTACAGGTTTCTCGTCCATCGCGGTGTCGTCCGTGACGAAAATGTCAGGCTCGACAGTGAATACAAGGGTCTGGTGACCCCGCTGTCGCATGTGGAGATGCTCCGTGCGCCGGAAGGCGGCATGGTGCTTTACCATGCAGCGCCGGGCGATGAGGTCAAGGCAGGCGCGGCACTTGTGACGATCGTCACGCGACCGGGCGAGCCGGAGGGCGATATTACGCTCACCGCGCCGCAGGACGGGCGCATCCTGACGCGCCGTTCCCTGCGTTACGTGCGGCGCGGCGACGATCTGCTCAAGCTGCTTGGGGCAAAACCGTCCGCCGTCAAAAAGCGCGCCGGTGCGCTGGAAGCATGAGCGATCGGCTTTCCGCTGGCCGCTTGAAAGCGATCCGTGCCGTCCTTTTCGACAAGGACGGCACGCTGATCGATTTCGATCGCACCTGGTTCTCCATTTCGTGGCAACTGGCGCAGCGGTCGGCCGAAGGCGACGAGGCGAGGGCGCGCGCCCTGCTCGACGCCGGCGGTTACGACTGGCTGAGCGAGCGCTTCCGCGCCAATTCCGTCATCGCCGCCGGTACTGTCGAGGACATCGTTTCGCTTTGGCATCCCGATCTCGGCGACGCGCAATTGCGTGAACTGATCGAGGAGTATGACGCCTATTGCGTCACCGAGGGTGCCCGGTCCGCGGTCGCCATCGAAGCCGTGCACGAAACGCTGGAACGGTTGCGCGCCATGGGTCTTGGGCTGGGGATTGCCACCAACGATTCGGAAGCGGGCGCCCACGCCACCGCCAGGGCGCTCGGCATGGACAGCCTGTTCGACGTGGTGATCGGCTATGATACGGCAGCGCGTCCGAAGCCTTATCCCGATCCGCTGCTCTATTTCGCCGGGAAGCTGCAACTTCAGCCGCACGAGATCGCGATGGTGGGCGACAACCTGCACGATCTCGAAACGGCCCATGCCGCCGGGGCGGGACTGGCGATAGGGGTTCTGTCCGGCAACAGCCCGCGTGAAGCGCTGGAGCCGCGCGCGGATATCGTTTTCGATACGGTCGCCGGTTTACCGGACCTGCTGAACGCAACAGGCTTTAAGGGGTAAACCGGTCAGGATTTGAAGCACCGGTCCTGTTCAACCGGACCGGTGCTGCGAGACCGATTTCAATCGCGCAGTTCGCGTCGCAGAATCTTGCCCACATTGCTCTTCGGCAGGGATTCGCGGAATTCGACCTCACGCGGGCGCTTGTAGTTCGTAAGGCGCCCGGCACAGAATGCCTTCACGTCTTCCTCCGTGAGGTTTTCATCCCGGCGAACGACGAAGAGCTTTACGACCTCGCCCGAATGCTCATTGGGAATGCCGATGGCGGCCGATTCCACAACGCCGGGATGGCTGGCCGCAACTTCCTCGATTTCGTTCGGATAGACGTTGAAGCCTGAAACCAGGATCATGTCCTTCTTGCGGTCCACGATCTTCGTATAGCCGCGTTCATCCATGAACCCCATGTCGCCTGTGCGAAAGAAGCCGTCCGGCATGATTGCGTATGCGGTTTCCTCCGGGCGGTTCCAGTAGCCCTTCATGACCTGCGGACCCCGGACGCAAATCTCGCCGACTTCACCCAATGGCAGGTTGTTGCCGTCGTCATCGCGGATGGCGACGTCGGTCGAGGGCATTGGCAGGCCGATTGTGCCGGAAAACTCCGTCGCGTCGAGCGCATTGGCGCAGGCAACCGGGGAGGTTTCCGAAAGACCGTAGCCTTCCGTGACATGACAGCCGGTCATCTGCTGCCAGCGCTCGGCAACGGGACGCTGCACGGCCATGCCGCCGCCAAGCGTCAGGATAAGCGGTTTGAAATCGAGTTTCTGGAAATCGGGATTGTTCATCAGGCCGTTGAACAGGGTGTTGAGGCCCGGAAAGATGTGGAACGGATATTTCTTCAGTTCCTTGACGAAACCGGGAATATCGCGCGGATTGGGAATGAGAATGTTCCGCGCGCCAAGCTTGATGCCGATCATCGCGTTCACGGTGAGCGCGAAAATATGATAGAGCGGCAGTGCGCAGACAAAGTTCATGGCCTTCGGCCTGCCCTTGTTTCGGAAAGCCACTTCCATCCAGATATTCATCTGCTCGACATTGGCGAGAATGTTGCTGTGGGTGAGCATGGCCCCCTTGGAAATGCCTGTCGTGCCGCCTGTATATTGCAGAAAGGCAAGATCGGACCCCTGTACGGGCACGGGATCGAACGACCGCGAGCGCCCCTGCGCCAGCGCATCCTTGAAGCGAACATGCCCCGGAATGTTCCAGGCAGGCACCATCTTCTTCACGCGGCGCACCACGAGATTGATTATGTTGCCCTTGAAACCGTGCATGTCTCCCATCGAGGCGACGACGATATTGGGCACGTTGAGGGAGGGGAGCGTTTTTTCCACTGTCGCGGCGAAATTTTCCAGAACGATCAGCGCCTTCGCTCCCGAATCGTTCAACTGATGCGCCAGTTCGCGCGGCGTATAGAGGGGATTGACATTCACCACGACAAAACCGGCGCGCAGTATCGCGGTAAAAGCAATCGGATATTGCAAGATATTCGGCATCATCACCGCAACACGGTCGCCTTTGACGAGACCGCGCGACTGAAGCCATGCCGCAAGCGCGCGGGAATGCGCGTCCAGTTCCCGATAGGAGAGATCCTTGCCCATGCAGGTGAATGCCGGATTTGCGGGATATTGCCTGCAAGCGCCAGCAATCATGTCGCCGATCGATGTCGTCGCGCTGATATCGATTTCGTGCGGTACGCCCGCGGGATAGGACTTCAGCCAGATTTTTTCGGGTGCAGGCGCTGCGCCGTCTCCCGGTTGTTCGGTTGCCGACCTGGTTGCGGGTGCGCTGTGTCCAGTTGTTTTCTTCGCCATTTCTTCTCCCCGGATCGCTCCGTCCTCATGGGCGACAGCCCCTCGCTGTCTCTCCCGGATGGTCCGTTTCCAGACCGTCTCCTCGGTTGTCAATGTGGTCGAGTTTCATTCTGTTCGCAAGAGTTACATTGACGTAAGCGTAAATTAAAAAATGACTGAAGGCTTTCCCAATTTTGGCGGGTCGCAATCAAAATTGTTTGAATGTTCCGTGCAACCTTATGTGGCGGCGTTTTCGCCCGGCGCGGGGCGCTGGCTCCTGAGCGAGCGAACCAGCGTCGTAATGGCTTTTCCACCATAGGTTACAAGGTCGAAGCGCTTGTCTCCCTGGAGCCATTCGTTGAGAAGTCCACTCAGCACGGCGAGCAGCACCTGTGCCGCCGTATCCGACGTCCATTCTTTCGCAAGCTCGCCACGGCGTGCCGCAACATCGAGCAGACCCGAAAAAAGTCCAAGCGCATTGTCGCGGGCTTCCCGCAGGCGATCGATGATCGACGCCATCTCACCGACGAACTCACAGCGCTGGTTTATGATGATGAAGATATTCTGCTGCCGTTCATCGGTCGCAAAAAGCTGAAGTGCCGAGATGATCGACTGTTCCAGTATCTGCATCGGGTTGGGGTGATCGCAGGCCGCCGCCTGAAGCATGATTTCTTCCTGCGGAAAGCGGACGCTGCCAATGATCGTCTTGATGATTTCAGACTTGTCATGGAAATGGAAATAAATGGCGCCTCGGGTCACTCCGGCATGACAGGCGATCTGCGCCAGTGTAGACTGACTGACGCCGCGCTCCAGGAAAACCTGCTCGGCGGCTATCAGGATGGCTTCCCTGGTTTCAGCGGCCTCCGCTTTCGTTCTTCGCATGTTTCTTCTCGAATGGGTGAATTGTGTTGGGGTCAGGACCTGTTAGTTTGATGAAAATGGTGTGAGGCCATCCGTCTGGATACGAGGAGAAAAGGCGAAGGAAATGTGGTTCATTTTCGAGACTTTTCAACATGATAGCCGGGCGGATAGACCACATCCTTCGGACACCGAAATGCCAAGGCCGGAAACTGGCGATCTGCTGCTTCGGCGAAACTCAATGGAAATACGCAGGCATATCTTGTCATTTCAGGTGCCATTTCCGTCAAATTAACAGGTCCTGACCCCAGGTTCTTTTTACCCGCACTTCGGATAACTCATACGTGATCGCTAACATTCGATGATTGACTATACCACGGTAGTTCGTATTTACAAACATACGTGTATGTTAAATTGGCGGCACCGCGCGACAGCAAGGGCAACTCCCACGATGACCATGAACCGTTCGATCAGGCTTTTTGCGGCAGGGGCCGCATTTCTTGTTTTTGCGGGGCAACCCGTTCTGGCGCAGGCGCCGGGCGGAGCAACACCGCCCCCGCCTCAGGTTTCCGTGACGGTTATCAAGCCGCACGACGTGCCCGTCACCTACGAATATGCGGCCCGCATAAGCGCCTATCGCGATGTGCAGGTGCGTGCCCGCGTCGGCGGCATCCTCCTGCACCGCAACTTCACCGAAGGTACCGAGGTGAAGGCTGGCGATGTCCTGTTCGAGATCGACCCCGCGCCTTATGAAGCCGAGCTTGAAAAGGCGCAGGCCCAGGTCGCGCAGGCACAAGCCCAGTATCAGCAGTCGATCCGCGATGCGGAGCGCGCCGAGCAACTGGTCCAGCAGAAGGTGCAGAGCACGGCTGTACGCGATTCCGCCTTCGCGACGCGCGATCTGAACAAGGCATCGGTGGCGGCCGCCAAGGCGCAGCTACGCACGGCGGAACTCAATCTGAGCTATACCAGGGTCACGGCTCCCATCAGCGGCATCACCAGTCTTGAGCAGGTGAACGAAGGCAGCCTCATCGGCACGGACGCGTCCTCCAGCTTGCTGACCTCGATCATGCAGCTCGATCCGGTTTATGTGAACTTCTCCTTCACCGATACGGAAGCCGCCGAGATCGATCGGCTGCGCGCTGAACGCGGTGCAACGGGCGAAGATGCCGACCGTCTCAAGATCAAGATCCTGTTCGGCGACGGGCGTGCCTACGATCATGAAGGCACCATCGACTTCACGTCTTCCTCGCTCGACACCGAGACGGGAACGCTCGGCGCTCGCGCCGTCGTGGAAAACCCGGAGCGCCGTCTCATTCCGGGCCAGTTCGTGCGCGCCGTCATTCTGGGTATCGAGGTCAAGAATGCGATCACGATTCCGAAGGCCGCGCTTCTTCAGGGCCCGCAGACCGAGTTCGTCTATGTGGTCAACAAGGACAATATGGTCGAAGTGCGCCCCATAACGGTGGCGCGCGAACTCAGCGACGCATGGCTGGTCTCCGAAGGTCTCAATCCGGGCGACCGGGTGATAACCGAAGGGCTGATCAAGGCAGCCCCCGGACGTCCGGTCAATGCGACGGAAGCGGCGACGGAAGCGGCGACCGAAGCAGCGGGCGAAACAGGCGATCAGGCATCCTCCGGAAAGGCCGGTGCTGAAGCTGGCAAAGAACAGGCGGCAGGCAAACAATGAACAGGTTTTTCGTCGACCGCCCCGTTTTCGCGGCGGTCATATCCATTGTGCTCGTTCTGGCAGGCCTGATCTGTATCCGGATTCTGCCGATCGCACAGTATCCCGAACTGACGCCGCCGCAGGTGGTTGTCAGCGCCACCTATCCGGGTGCGAGCGCGGAAACCGTGGCGCAGACGGTCGCCGCTCCCCTGGAACAGCAGATCAACGGCGTCGAGAACATGCTTTACATGCAGTCCTCGAGCCTCGGCAGCGGCACGATGCAGCTCACCGTGACCTTCGCTTTGGGCACCGATCCCGATCAGGCCACGATCAACGTCAACAACCGCGCGCAGCGCGCGACCTCGTCACTGCCTCAGGAAGTGCAGCGCCTCGGCGTGACCGTCGACAAACGGTCGACGACCATCCTCGGCATGGTTGCCATGTTCTCCGACAGCGATCGCTACGACCGCACCTATGTCGGTAACTATGCGCTCCTGAACGTGGTGGACGATCTCAAGCGCCTGCAAGGCGTCGGCGACGTGCAGCTTCTCGGCAATATCGAATATTCGATGCGTGTCTGGCTGCGCCCCGACAAGCTCGCCCAGTACAACCTGACGCCAAGCGACGTATCCGCGGCGATCCAGGAACAGAACGCCCAGTTCGCCGCCGGTCGTTTCGGCGACCAGCCGGACCCGCAGGCGGGACCGTTCACCTACACGGCCACGACGCAGGGACGTCTGCCGGATGCTGCGGCCTTCGAGAACATCATTCTTCGTTCGAGCTCGAATGCGGCGACGCTCCGCCTCAAGGACGTTGCACGCGTAGAACTCGGTACGGAGAGCTATCTCGTCGACAGTAACCTCAACGGCACATCCGCTGTGCCGATCGCGATCTATCTCCAGCCGGGCGCGAACGCGCTCAACACGATGGAACTCATCCAGAGCCGTATGGACGAGCTGAAGGCGAGTTTCCCGGCGGGTATCGACTATTCGATCCCCTTCGACACGACGAAGTTCATCAAGGTTTCCATCGAGGAAGTGGTTCATACCTTCATCGAGGCAATCATCCTCGTGGTTCTGGTGGTGTTCATCTTCCTGCAGAACTGGCGCGCCACGCTCATCCCGATCATCGCAGTGCCGATCTCCATCATCGGTACGTTCGCGGGCATGTATGTGCTTGGTTTCTCCATCAACCTCCTGACCTTGTTCGGTCTGGTTCTGGCAATCGGTATCGTGGTGGATGACGCCATCGTGGTGCTGGAAAACGTCGAACGCATCATGACGACCGAGAAACTGTCGCCGCGCAAGGCCGCCATCAAGGCCATGAGCGAAGTGACCGGACCGGTCGTCGCAATTGTTCTCGTGCTCTGCGCGGTGTTTATCCCGGTGGCCTTCATGGGCGGTCTCGTCGGCGAAATGTACAAACAGTTCGCCGTTACCATCGCGATCTCCGTGACGCTGTCCGGCCTTGTGGCTTTGACGCTGACACCGGCGCTCTGCGCGCTGATCCTGAAGCCGGGGCATCGTGAACCGATGCTGCCGTTCCGCATCTTCAACCGCTTCTTCGAGCGGGTGACGGACGGTTATACCCGGGGTGTGCGCTTTTTCCTGAAGCGGGCGGCAATCGGCCTCGTTCTGTTTGCCGGCCTTCTTGGCGGTACATATTATCTGTTCGACAAGGTGCCGGGATCGCTGTTGCCGGATGAAGACCAGGGCTTCCTGTTCAGCGTCGCCGTGCTTCCTCCGGCGGCTTCGCTTGAACGCACGACGGCAGTCCTCGACCAGGCGAGCGCCAACATCCGCAAAAGCCCGGCCGTGGAAAGCGTGTTTGCCGTGTCCGGCTTCGACCTCCTGTCCGGCGGTCTGAAGACCAGTGCCGGCACGATGTTCATCATGCTCAAGGACTGGAAGGAACGCACGACGCCCGAAACCGACGCGCGCAATCTTCCCGGTGCGATCATGGGTATGAACGCGGGCATCAAGGACGGGATGGTGCTGGCTTTCAACCCGCCGCCGATCATGGGCCTCAGCACGACGGGCGGTTTCGAACTCTATGTTCAGGATCGCACCGGCGGTGGCGTGGAGTCGCTGACGCGCGCCACCAAGCTCATCACGGATGCGGCGGCGAAGCGGCCGGAGCTTCAGGGTGTCCGCACGACATTCGACCCGAACGTTCCGCAATACGATATCCGGCTGGATCGCGAGAAGGCGAAGGCGCTGGGCGTGCCTATCAACTCCGTGTTCACCGCCATGCAGGCGACCTTCGGCAGCCTCTACGTGAACGACTTCACGCTGTTCGGCCGCAACTATCAGGTCAATCTGCAGTCGGAGGCCGAGTTCCGCCGCGATCCGAGCGATCTCAAGCATGTGTTCGTGCGCGCCAATTCCGGCAGCATGATCCCGCTTGACGCGCTCGTGACCGTCAAGCGTATCGTCGGTCCCGACCAGCTCGAACGTTTCAACGCCTTCAATGCAGCCAAGGTCACCGGCAATCCGGCTCCCGGCTTCACGTCGGGCGATGCGATCAAGGCGATGCAGGAAGTGGCGGCGGAAGTGCTCCCGCAAGGCTACCAGATCGCATGGACCGGCTCGGCATATCAGGAAGTGACGACCAGTGGCACGGGCACGCAGGCCATGATCTTCGGCCTCGTCATGGTGTTCCTGATCCTTGCCGCGCAATATGAACGCTGGAGCCTGCCGCTTGCCGTCATCACGGCGGTGCCTTTCGCCATTTTCGGGGCTCTCTTGGCGACGGATCTGCGCGGTCTGACGAACGACGTCTATTTCCAGATCGGTCTGGTAACGCTCATAGGTCTCGCGGCGAAGAATGCGATCCTGATCGTGGAGTTCGCCGTGCTGGAGAGGGAGACGGGCAAATCGGCGATCGAGGCTGCGGCTTCGGCGGCCCGCCTGCGCTTCCGTCCGATTGTCATGACCTCGCTGGCCTTCATCCTCGGCGTGGTGCCTCTGGCAATCAGCACGGGCGCGGGTTCCGCAAGCCGTCACTCCATCGGCACGGGCGTTATCGGCGGCATGTTGGCGGCGACCTTCATCGCAACCTTCTTCATTCCGATGTTCTATCGCCTGATCGCACGTCAGGCGCCAAAGCGTCCGGGCGACGAGGATGCGGTGATCGAGACGTCCGATGTGCCGCGCGGAACGCCCCCCGTGCAAGGGGAAACCGAGGTCTGATCGGTTCCACGAATGGAAAAAGCCCCGCCTGCGAGCGGGGCTTTTTGCTGGAAGCCTTCCGGTCCCGATGAACGAAGATCATCGACTGCGTATAGCAGACAGGACCTAGTGGTCTGATTCCGACATTTGCATCCCCTCGATACAAGCGTTGAGCAAATGCCGGAATCGAAAAGACCACTAGTGAGTTTATGTATCTAGTGGATTTTTCGAATTTGACGTTTGAAACAGCATCTCATTCAGTCGGGATTCAAACGTCAAATTCAATCCACTAGAACAGCGAAGCGACGCTCTTGATGAGCGCCCAGGCCAGAAATGTCGCGGGAACGCTGAGTGCGGCCAGCATGATGCCGAGAAACACATAAGCGGCTTCGTTAGGCGAGCGCTTTGTCTGTTCCGGGGCCTTGTGCCATTGAGCAGGAACGCCATCGAACATTGTATAAATCCTCCTTCTCCCTATGTTCGATTATTGGCCAGGTGGTAATTTATTCAAGTCAAATTAAATCCATGTATTTATCGCTCGAACTGTGCTAAAGGCACTGCGAAAGAAGTTCATGATCCGCTTATTGTTGCGATTTTCATGCCTTTAATGATCCTTATCATCTTGAAATGAAATATTTTTACTTTGATACAGTAAGTACTGTTTAATCTGAATTTTCAAAATTATCTGAAATATCGTTATGAACGAAAGGAATTCTGCGTCAAAATGGCACGCGGAAAATCCCGGGCGTTATCTCGTTTTGCGCGTGCTGTCCGGGATCAATAAAAACTGTTCGGAAAATATCTCAGATACAGCTCGGTCAGGACGCCGTTTTGCTGCAATGCCTGCAAGGCATTGTTGAATGCGGCCACCAGCGTTGCGTTCTGCCGGGTAACGGCGATGCTCAATCCGGAACCGAGATATTGCGGCGCCATATAGGGTCCGTCGGTAAAGGAACAGCACGTGCTGCCTTCCGGGCCGTTCAGCCACAATGAAAGGGACATGCCGTCATCGAAAACGGCTCCCAGCTTCCCGGCTTTCAGGTCGTCCAGCATGACAGCCCTGTCTGGATAGGGTTTGGCTCTCGCCTGAGGGAAATAGGTCTTGAGCAACTGTGCATGTGCTGTCCCGTCCAGCACCCCGACCGTCATCCCTTTTGTGGCGACCGCAGCGGTTTTCCTGAAGCTTCCGGCATTGGTCGTAACGAAACGCGCCGGAAGCCGCATATAGGAACGGGAAAATGAAAATTTCTCACGGTTCTCCGCTGTCGGACGCCAGCCGGCAATGATCGCATCCGCCTGTTCGCTGAGCAGGCGCTCTTCAAGTTCGTTCCAGGGAACGGCTTCGATCTGGCAGATGTCGTCAATGCCGAGTTGCTGACACAATGCCTTCGCAAGGTCGATATTGTAGCCGGAAAGCTGGCCTTGGGGGCCGAGTATGCTGAAAGGCGCGAAATCGACGGTCGTGACGAACCGCAAGCGGGCGATCCCCTGTAGGGAGGGTAACGGAAGACGCTCTTTCTGATTGAAGAAAGAGGGAGCCTCCGGCCCCGTTTCGGCGCACACGTCCGCCGCGCCGCACAAAGGCGCGATTGCTAGAAGCAGGCTCAAGGAAAAGCGTCTCATGGGTGGCTTGTACCCTGTTTCCCATAATCAAGTATAGGGCCTGATCCTGACTTTGCGCGAATGAGAGGCGGTAGTGCTGCCCCGACAAGAGATAAAATCAGGGTTGAATTTCGTTAACAAATAATTACCATAGGTGTTACTTCTTCCGTAAGAAATATCTAAAAAACACGGGAGATGTCAATAAGTAATCACAATACTTCCTAAAATGAAAATTACTAATATTGTAATAGTGCGGGGGTGCTATGAGTAGTGTATCGACTGCGTTCGATCTTGGCGTATGCAGCGCCATATCGGCGAGACTGGAAAAGCGCGGCGTATCTCGCGATGCGTTGCTGCAGGCCTACAGCGCGGCAATGCTTCACGGAACATCTTTTTGCGACGAACTGGTGCAGCAGCGCGGCGTGCCGGAAAAGCTTGTTTACCAGGCAATAGCCGATTTTCTGGCGGTGGAATTCGCGGAGGAGGTCCATCCGTCACGTATTTTTGTGTCCGGCGAAGAAAAGCCGTCTCTCTTTATCGATGTTGGCCAGATCACTGTCCTTGGCAGCGATGGCGAAACCTGTCTCTATATCGCGCCGACGGAAAACCGGATCAAAACCTTGCTCGATCACCTCGGGCGTTCGCCCAGGCTGAGAAAGCGAATCCGCATCTGCACGCCGGGTTTTCTCAAGCAGATCATGCGTCAGAGGCATCAGAAAGAGCTGATAGCGCGGGCACATGAAATGACCCCGAACAGGTTTTCGGCTGCGCGCATTCTGGACACGCCGCAGGCATTTTTCATAGCGATGACGCTTTATGCGTTCATAGCGAGCATGTTCAACTGGCCGACAACGACGCTTTTGGTCATCCATGTGTTTCTGACGCTGTTTTTCTTCGGCTGCGTATTGATAAGGCTGTTCGCCGCGGTTGGCGGCAAGCGCTTGCAGTTTCCCGAAATCAGGCAATGTCAGCCGCGGAATCTACCCGTTTACTCGGTTCTCGTGCCGCTCTATCGCGAACAGGATGTGGTGGGCCAGCTGATAGTGGCTCTCGGGCGGCTGAACTGGCCGAAAAGCAAGCTCGATATCAAACTGATTTGCGAGAAGGACGATTTCGATACGCTGGCAGCGATACGGCGTGAAAAGCTTCCGTCGAATTTCGAACTGGTGCTGGTTCCTTCGGGCGGACCTCGCACGAAGCCGAAGGCGCTGAACTACGCGCTGCAATTCGCACGTGGGGAGATCGTGGCCGTATTCGACGCCGAAGACAGGCCGCATCCCGATCAGTTGCTCGAAGCATGGCAGACTTTCGAGGAGGGAGGGGACGGACTGGCCTGCGTGCAGGCGCCGCTCATCATCGGCAATTTCCGGCAGAATTTTCTGACCCGTATGTTTGCGTTTGAATATGCGGCCTTGTTTCGCGGTCTTCTGCCCTGGCTCGCTTCTCACGGACTTGTCATTCCGCTTGGAGGCACGTCCAATCATTTCCGTCGTCGCTGCATCGAGGAAGTCGGGGGATGGGACGCCTATAACGTGACCGAAGATGCCGATCTCGGCGTAAGGCTTGCCCGGTTCGGATACCGTATCGGCGTCATTGCGCGAGGAACCATAGAGGATGCTCCGGCCGATTACCATGTCTGGCGAAAGCAGCGCACGCGCTGGCTGAAAGGCTGGATGCAAACCTGGCTTGTGCACGGACGCCGGCCCTACAGCACGTGGCAGCAGCTTGGCTGGTTTCGGTTCACGATCAATCAGATATACACGCTCGGCATTATCGGATCGGCACTGCTCCATCCCTTCATGCTGCTCATGTTCCTGATATTGCTGGTGAGCACCGCATTCGAGCCGCTGACGTCCTATCGTATCTGGCTTCTTGCGCTGGATGTGAACAATATCGTGCTGGCCTATCTCAGCTTCTATCTGCTGGGGGCAAGGACTATGGAGCCGACCGAAATCGGCGGATATACCTATTTCCTGTCGATCCCTGTCTATTGGGTGCTGATTTCGATATCTGCGTGGAGAGCATTGGGGCAGCTGGTGCACAAGCCCCATCTGTGGGAGAAGACCCCGCACCAGCCAAGCCTTTTCTATATCTCGCTGGAGGATGAGGTAAGAAGGGCAGAACCGCGACCGATGATGGACTGATCTTCCGCACCGATTGCCTCCAGATCACGTCCCTCATAATCGAGAGAGAGCAGGATGCGCCGGATTGCTGCCAGTCTGGCGCGTCTCTTGTCGTTGGAGCGGATGATCGTCCATGGCGCGAAGCCGGTATCGGTTTGTTCGAGCATCGCATGTAGTGCTGTGGAATAATCGTCCCAGCGCGAAATGCCCGCGACGTCCATTGGCGAGAACTTCCACATTTTAAGCAGGCTGTGACGGCGTTCGTGAAACCGCTTGAGCTGCATTTCCTGCCCGATATCGAGCCAGAACTTGAACAGATGAATGCCATCGGTCACGATCATGCGTTCGAAATCGGGTGTTTCCGTAAGAAAGGTTTCCAATTGGGCGGGAGTGCAGAAATCCATGACACGCTCGACGCCGGCCCGATTATACCATGAGCGGTCGAATGTAACGAATTCCCCCGCCGTGGGAAAATGAGCGACATATCGCTGGAAATACCACTGGCCCCGTTCGGTTTCGGTGGGTTTCGGCAAAGCCACGTTACGGGCTGTTCTGGGATTCATGAACTGGCGGATGGTGAAGATCGTTCCGCCTTTACCGGCGGCATCGCGCCCTTCGAAAACGCTGATCACGCGGCTCCCGGTGTCCTGGAGCCAGTATTGCAGCTTGACGAGCTCGACCTGCAGGCGTTCGAGCGTCTCCTCATACTCATCCGACTTCATCTTTTCGGGATAGGGATAGCCGCCGGATTGCAGCGCATTGTCGTCAATCCAGTCGGGCAGCTTCGGATCGTCTATGTCGAACTTTCGCGTCTTTCCGGCGATATCGAGCTTTATCGGCTTGTTACCGGCTTTCCGAGTGCTTTTTTTATCTTTCTTTTTGTTAGCTGTCTTCGAACTGTCACCCACGGCAATTCCCTTTCGTTTATATCAAAGCATGATAATGGCTGTCTGGAAGCCAAATAAAGCATGTCCGAGCATTTCTGGAAAAAGTCGGCAACGCAACAGCAGAGGGAAAGCGGAATGAGCGATACTGGCAATCGCACCAACAACGACCAGCAACCGGAGGCGTCGATTTTCGAACCGCTTCTCCGCGTGAAAGGCGTGGTCATCGCCAGCATGGTTCTTGCGATTTGCGTGCTCGCGCTCGATCTCCCCTTCTGGTTCAGCGCCGCTCTGCTTGCGGTCGTTGTGTTGGGGGCGGTGTGGCTTGCGAGCGAAGTGGCGGGTAGCGAACCTGTCGAGGCGCCCGTGAAGGATATCGTGCCAAACGACATGGCTGGGGTGTCGGGTGAACGGCTGGCCGATCTGTTGACCGATCCGATGGTGGTGTTCGACCACACCGGCACGGTTCTGTTCGCCAATGTCGCGGCACTCGAAGCGTTCCAATCGCTCGAAGCGGGAACGGCACTTTATCTGCGCTTTCGCGCACCCGAAATGCACGCCCTCATACAAGGCGTCGTTGCCGATGGTGAGCCGCGAAGCATCGATTATTTCGAACGTGTTCCCATCGATCGTTGGTTCAGGGCGATGGTCAAGGCCCTGCCGGGTCGGGACGGCACACCAGAACTCTTCGTTTTGCTCTTCCGCGACCAGAGCGAAACGCGCCGTATCGACCGGATGCGGTCGGATTTCATTGCCAATGCAAGTCACGAATTGCGCACGCCGCTTGCTTCGCTTCGCGGTTTCATCGAAACCCTTCAGGGACCTGCCCGCAACGATGCGGCGGCGCGTGACCGCTTTCTGGATATCATGCAGAAACAGGCGGAACGCATGTCCCGCCTCATCGATGATCTTCTGTCCCTGTCGCGGCTGGAAATGCGCGCGCATCTGGCCGTCAATGAAACCGTCGACCTGACTGCCGTCCTCAACCACGTCGCCGATACACTCACGCCGCTTGCGGCAGGCCTCGATCTCACCATCGAGCGCGGCCTGCCGGACCACCCCGTGCTGATTACCGGCGCTCGCGACGAACTGATACAGGTTTTCCAGAATCTGGTGGAGAATGCGTGCAAATATGGTCAGGCGGGCAAGAAAGTCATCGTAAAGCTGGAAGAAGACAAGAGCGGCAGCGCGCCGGAGATCGTCGCTTCCGTGCAGGATTTCGGGCCGGGTATCGCAGCCGAACATCTCCCGCGCCTGACGGAACGCTTCTATCGTATCGACGTTGAAACAAGCCGCGCGCAAAAAGGAACAGGCCTGGGGCTCGCGATCGTCAAACACATTCTTGCCCGCCATCGCGGACGGCTCGTCGTCCGGTCGCAGGTCGGGGAAGGGTCCACCTTTACCGTACGGTTGCCGAAGCGCGCCGCATGAGCATTTACCGAATCCCGCGCAGCAGCCGCCATTTCAGCGGCCGCAGCTTCCTGTAAAGCGGCGAAGCGCGCAGGGATGCGACGCCGTTTTCAAGGTACAGGGCCATGCGTCCGCGATGCGTGACGACGCGGATATAATCGCGTAGCGCTATTGTCCGGTCACAAAGTTCCTGCTTCCATGGTTCGTCGCCGAAGCCCAGATCGAGACAGGCGTAACCATCTGATTTAAGCGCGCGAACAAGGTGCAGCATAAGCACCTTGCCGGGCGAATATCTGCTCCAGACACCGTCCTCGAAAGTGGTGATCATCGCGCAATACCGGTCCTTGCGGACAAGGCTCCACATCGTAGCCAGTATGGTGCCGTCCAGCGCCAACGCGGAGAAATGGAGCGCTCCCCTTCTCACCAGACGCTCTGTCGCTTCTTCGAAAAAGCGCTGCTTTTCCGGGTGCGCATCGAAGCCGGGAACCATGGTTTCCTCAAAACGCCGCTGCTTCTGGCGCAGCATGGTTGTGAGAACGGCTTTTCGTTCCGCTTCAGGAAGGAAAAAGCGGAGTTCTCCCATCCGCTGCAACGCGCGGTCACGCTTTCTGATATTGCGGATGCTTTGTATGGACGCCTCGATTTCATCGAGCGGGCGCGTCAGGGAAATCGCATGGGCCGAGGCCACGGACGACCGGTTCGTGAACGGCCACAATGGATTGGGGCAGGTCTCCACCCGTTCTGGAAGTTTGGTGAATGCCACGATGTCATGCGGCGGGACCGCAGACAGAACCCGCTCGAGGATAGCCGTTATGGTAATGTGCGAAAGCTGCGCGGCCGCCGGGAAAATGACGGGAGCGCCGTAATCAACCACGCCGCCGTCAATGAAGGAAAGAACGCGCGCGCCATAATGCCTGCTGAGATAAAGCGGCAGGAAAATAACCGGGTCGCCATCTTGCCGTCGAACTTCGACAAGGCATAGCCGGACATTGCGTTTTCGCCCGTAGCTGGCCTCCCATGCCTGCAGGAACGTTCTGGATTGGAAAACGAATAACGCACAGCCCGTCCTGTCGTCGGCTTCCGGCCAATCGTCCGATAATTGTCTGGTGCTGGTATGCACCTGAATTTGAAAACCGTCGATCAACATCGAAGACCCTTCGGACGCATGGCACCGAATCTCTTATTATGGTTGCACTGTTTAGTGGATTTGAAACCAAAGGGAACTATGAAATGCTGGCTACCGGTTCCTGACTCGACAAGTTGCGGACCGGGTATTTCCTCTCGGGTGGGCGCGAATGGCTGTTTCGATTATCATCAAGACATTGAATGAAGAAAAGCGCATCGCTGCGGCCATTGAGAGTTCGCTGAAAGCCTTGCCGGGCGGCAAGGTCGAGGTGATTGTCGCCGACAGCGGCTCGACAGACCGCACGATAGAAGTCGCAAGCTCCTATCCGGTCAGGGTGGTGCAGATCGAATCTCCCGCGCAGGCAAGCTGCGGTCTCGGCCCCCAACTCGGATTCCAGTATTCGACACAGCCATTCGTCTGCCTGATCGACGGCGACATGATCCTCGAACCGGATTTTCTGCCGGTTGCGCTCGAATATCTCGACAGGCATCCCGATACTGGCGGCGTGACCGGCCACGTCGTGGATCAGATTCTGGAAAGCCTGGAGTTTCAGCGGCGCGCCAGACGTCATTCGCCGGAAGCGCGCACCGGCGATATTGATCGCATGAATGGCGGTGGGCTTTACAGGCGCAGCGCCATCGAGCAGGCCGGATATTTTTCGGATCGCAATCTCCATGGCCATGAGGAGTTCGACGCCGGTGTACGCCTGCGTAGCCATGGCTGGAAACTTCATCGTCTCGATCGCCCGTTCGTGCAGCATTTCGGATATGCCATGAATGCCTATAAGCTTCTGGCGCGGCGATGGAAAAGCAAATATCTGCGGGGCACGGGCGAGGTGCTGCGAGCAGCCATCGGGCAGCCGCATCAGAATAGTCTTTTGAGGGAACTGCCGGAGTTGCGGCTGTGGGGCGCGGTATATCTCTGGTGGCTGGCGATTATCGCCGCACTTGTTTTCCTGCCCGGCTGGCCGCTGGCTATCGGCACGGCAGCGATTCTTGCAGCACTCCCGTTCGTGGCCATGTCGATCCGCTCGCGTAGCGTCGAACTCGGTGTTTATGCGGTGGTGGCCTGGATATTCCATGCTGCGGCTCTGCCGCTGGGTTTCTTCCAGTCTCGCCGCAAGCCAACGGACTGGATCGAAAGCAGGGTCATAAGAGAACCCTGATGAAAAAGCTGCGACTGGCCCTTCTTGCTTCGATCGTCAGCCTTGCCGGATCAGTGGCCGAGGCGGAGGAATGGCTTCCGGTCACTGAAAACAATCTTGAGATTTCAGCCGGGAGTCCGCTGGATTTTTCGGGCTTTCTGCCCAATCCGCCGATTGGCGAACAAAGCCGTCTGATTGCAAATCCAGCCGGGCGTTTTGCCCGGGCGGATGCGCCGGAAAAGGCGATGCGGCTGCAATGTGCGGCTATCGCCTGGGGACCGCCGTCGGCCGGGATCGTCGACCATGCCTTCATCGACCGATATGTCAGGCAGCTTCGCCTCAATGGCTACAACATAGCGCGGTTCCATTTTGTCGATGCCGATCTGATGATCAGGCAGGGAGGCGACTTCGATTTCCGCCCTGAAGCGCTGGACCGTATGCGCTACCTGATGGCGGCGCTGAAACGGGAGGGGATCTATTGGGTTATAGACGGGCTGACTTCCGAAAGCGGGGCATTGGGCGGTGCGGAAACCGATCGCTGGGGACCAACGGGCAATCTCAAGCGTCGCGCCTATGTGGAGGATGAAGCCTTCGAGCATTGGCTGCGCTTCCAAAAAGTGGTCTACGCTACGGTCAATCCCTACACGGGTCTGGCTCCGTTGCAGGACCCGGCGCTTGCCCTGATTATTCCCTTTAACGAGAACAGTATCGAATTTACGAGCTTCGTGCATGAGCACGCAGACGGGCAGACGTTCTGGCCCGGTTTTCGTCCCGCTTTCAACGCGTTCCTGAAAGAACGCTATGCGGACACGGCCGCCCTTTCGCGCGCATGGGGCGGACTGGCATCGGGAGAAAGCCTGGAGCGGCAGACCATCGACCTGCCCTCCAGCCGTCATGGCGGAGGCAAACGGCTTCATGATTTCCAGGCTTTCGCCGTGGAAAAGGAACGTTCGCTTGCCCGGCGGATGGAGAATGCGCTGCGCGGCCTCGGTTATCGCGGGCTGGTGGCGCCGTACAACAACTGGTTCACAACGCAGACTGCCCTTTCGCGGCAACCGCAACAGGCGGTGGTTGCCAATACCTATCACGACTGGATCGGAACCCTTGCTCCCGGAACCGAGATCAAGGACGGCAGTTCGATCGCAGATGCCGCTGCCTATGTAAGCGAAATTGCTGCCGGTCGCTGGATCGGCCGTCCGTTTTTCGTGACGGAATATGAGCACCTTTTCTGGAATCGTTATCGTTACGAAGCCGGATTGCTGTTTCCGGCCTACGCTGCCTTGCAGGGCTGGGACGGTATCTGCCGCCACGGCCAGGGACCGTTGACGCTGGCTTTCGACGAAGCAACGCCGTTTCGTCAGCGTATCGTTCCCTATACTTTTGCCGAAGACCCCGTGGCCAGAGCGGGTGAAACACTGATGTCGCTCCTGTTTCGCCGGGGCGACGTGAAAGAGGCGCCCTTCACGGTGCCGTTCATGATGCAGGGCGAAAAAAGCCTTGGCGACTCGCTTGAGGCGCGTGAGCCCGCGCGGCTTAAACCCCTCGCGCTTGTCGGAAGAATAGGCCTCGCGGATGCTCAACCGAAACGGCCGGAAGGGCTCCAGAAAGAGGTCGCCATAGCGTACCGGAACGCCTCGCTGGATAATATCCTGCTTCGTCTGAAACAGGCGCGGCTGCTGTCCGGTGAAAATCTTACGGATGCCTCGCAGGGACTGTTCGAGAGTGCAACGTGCGAGATACTTCTCGACCGGAACAGGCTGCGGATGCAGCTTGTCACGCCAAGGACGGAAGCCATGGCTTTCGCGCAATTGCGGGACAGCGTGACCTTGAACGGCGTCACCATCGGCAATGCGGAGGAACGCGGGCTGTTCGCCGCTTCGGCAATAGACGGCAGGCCGCTGGATAAAAGCGAAAAACTGCTCATCATCTTTGCCAGCGATGCACGCAATACCGATATGCGTTTCCGCGACGATGCAGAAACGATTGTCGAAGACTGGGGGCAATTGCCGGTCACACTGCTACGCAATCGCATCGATGTCAGTCTGGCAGGGCAGGCCGTATCCTGGACGCTGTCGCCGGTCGGGCTGGACGGCAGGGTTCATGAAAAGATTGCCGCCGGTGCGGGGGCGGTCAAATTCCGGCTGGATAACGGCGCAGGCTCCAATGGCCCAACGACCTTTTTCCTTCTGGAACGCAAGCTCGCCGGTTAGAGCCAAAGCTCAATGAGTGGAATTCATCGCGTTTCGGATAAGTCCTTGCGACCATCGAGCTTTTTCGAGCCAGTTTGTTTCAAGCCGCCCTTGTTTGCCTCTGCGTCCCGGCTTCGCCGGACAAGATAGACGACACAGCTCCATGATGCGAGTACGATTCCGATTTCGATGACGTAGATGGCTGCGAAAGTGCCCGTGATCGGCGCGTACCATGTCGCCAGCGCCAGAAATGGCGCGCCGAGAAGATTTCCCGTGTTGAGAACAGCCGTACGGTAGCTATGCTGGCTTGCAGCCCCCAGAAGGTCGACGGCTATCGACCACAAGGCAACGAAGATCGTGATCCAGCACAGTGTGCGGCAGAAGGAAACCAGCGTGTCGTATTCCTGGCCGAAGAGATAGGGCAGATAAGGTGCGATGACGAACACGGCAAGCGAGGTTAGAACGCCGATCGCGAAAGCTGCCCCCAGAAGTCGCAGGGTGATCGGCAACGCATGATGAATGCCGTTTGCGCTGGCGCGCGCCAGATGCGGATAGACGAGGCGGTTCATCGCTTCCACGGTCAACGTGCTGCTGTCGATGATGCGGCGGGTTACACCGTAGCTGCCCACGATGCTTGGTGACATCAGCGTGCCCAGCAGCAGAAGGTCGGCATTCTGGCGCACGGCCCTGAAGATGAATTGCGAGGCAAACATCACGCCGAGTTTCAGTTCGTCCCGCACGATCTCATATCGCGGCATTCCGAGCCGACGCAGAAACAGGGCGTAGACGATAGCGACCAGAACGTGGACGCCGAATTGCCAATAGGCCCATCCAACCACGGTGGAAACGTCGAAGACGAGGCAGGCGATTGCCGCGGCGATCGTCCGGGCCACCGCGAAACCGACAACCGAAAGATTGGCCGAAACGAAATCCGTGTGCGCGATATAAATCTGTTCGGCCAGCAGGATGAGGCGCACGAGAACGATATTGGTGACGAGCAGCAGGAAAATCCCCAAATGGCTATTGGCGAATTCGGGAGAACCGCTCAGCCAGAAAGGCAATATGAACATCCCCGCTGCAACGAGTATCACACCTGTGATTGCGATGAGGATGAGGTTGTGGCCCAGCATCGCCGGATAGATCGTCTTGTCCTGCGCCACGCGACGAACGAGGCATTCCGCGCCGCCAAGTCCGCAAATGAAAGTGGCTATGCTGGTTACGGCCATCACCGTGACGAACAGGCCGAACTCATGCGAGCCGAGATATCGTGCCAGTATCGCAAAGGTGAAAAGCTGAGCGATGTTTGCCGTGAAAAGGCTGCCGCTGGAAGCTGCGTAGGATAATAATGTCGACCAATGGCGTTTCAAATTTTCATACCGAATGTTCGGCCCACTTCCGGGAAAGTCCGTAGCGCACGCGAAACCTCAAGAGAAGATTCCGCTGACGTGCATTATCCTCTCCACTCTCTTAACCTCGAAAAACCTCTTCTGCCAAGCAGGCGTGCCACAATTTGGTGAACAACCATTAGTGGATTGCCCTTCATAGGCGATTTATTGAATCCTTTGTATGGCATTGCCTTTCATTAACCATTTTTTTTAGTCTTTCGCCCTATGGAGAAAGTAGCGTCATAGTTGCGCTGCCGAGAAAACTTTAAGGATGACTAATGTACACCTTGCGCGATCTCGCTTCGAAAGCACGGTTGACGGAGGCCGGGAGTGAAACACCGGTGGCCGTCGATGACCGACTGCATGCGGTGACGCATGAGGCGGGCGGTGTACGTAAAGAACGGCTAGAAGCCGGTGAGGGGGCTTCGGAGAGCCGGGGCCTGATGCTTCCCGAACTCGATCTGTTCGAGGCGATTGCGTGGATACGCGCCCGCTGGATTTCGATTGCAGCGCTTGCCGTCGTCGGCGCGCTCACAGGTCTTGCTTACGGGATGACGGCGAAACCGCGATATACCGCTTATACGGATCTGCTGGTCCCGCCATCCGGGCTGCAATTGCTGCCGAACGACGTCTATGCGCAAAGCTTGCAGGCAGACAGCCAGATTCTCGATATCGAAAGCAAGATGCGCGTTCTGACGTCCGGCAATGTGCTCCGGCGGGTCGTGACGGAACTCAAGCTGAGCAATGACGAGGAATTCGTTCCGCCTCCGCCGAGCTTCGATCTGAGGGCTATGCTGGGATTGAGCAAACCTGCGGGCTTGCGGGACGATACGCTGACGGCGATCCGGGCGCTTTCGCAGCGCATCAACGTTACAAGGCCGGAGCGCTCCTATCTGGTCACGATTGCCGTCTGGACGGACAATCCCGAAAAATCGGTGAGAGTTGCCGATGCTCTGGCAAACTCCTTCCAGGAAGAAGTCGCACAGGCCGACGCCGACGGGGCAGGCCGTGCGGCCGCTGCTTTGTCCGAACGCCTGACGTCGCTGCAGAAGGCCGCGACCGGGGCGGAAGAAAAGGTTGCCGCTTTCCGCAGGGCGCATGGCCTGCAAATAGCGGGAGGAGAACTCGTCAGCACGCAGTCCATGACGCAGATCAACGCCAAGCTTGTCGATGCGAAGGCGCGGGTGGCCGATGCGCGCACACGTTACGAAGAACTGACAAGGGATACGGGCAATGCGATCAGTCCGGCGAGCACCCTGCAATCGCCGACCATGACCAATCTGCGCGGCCAGTATGCATCGCTGAAGCAACGATATGATGCGCTCGCCATGACTTATGGCCCGCGCTATCCCGAACTCATCAATACGGAACGCCAGCTTGCCGGTCTTGAGCAGCAGATCGTTCAGGAGCGGGCGCGTATTCTGCAGGCCGCGAAGGTCGATCTGGACCAGGCCAACGCCGTGGTGGCCGCGCTCAACGCTCAGGCCGCTTCGGCGCGCTCCGCGGTTGCGCTCGACAATGACGCGCAGGTACAGCTCTCCGATCTGGAGCGCGATATGACCGCGAAAGTGGCGATCTATAATACGTTCCTGACGCGCAGTTCCGAGACGAGCCAGCGGCAGCAGCTCGACGCAACCAATATCCGGATCATATCGACCGCTATCCCGCCGATCGGCCGAAGCTGGCCGCCGAAAACTATCGTTCTTGGTGCCGCAGGCGGTATTGCGGGCATGGGGTTGGGTATGGCCCTGGCGCTTGGGTTTGGCTATCTTGGCGCCTGGCGCAGGAATTATCGGATAGATGATGCCGAAACCGTGCGATAGTGGGATACTGGTCAGACTGTGGCTGAAATATCGGCATATTACCGTGAACAGACGCAGCAGCAGGTATCGTCCGCTGTAGGCGCGCTTCTTTTTCTGGGCATGTTCCTGTTTGTCTGGATAGGGACCAATCCTTATCCGAATGTCGGTGCCGT
Source organism: Brucella daejeonensis (assembly GCF_014199265.1). GTDB lineage: Bacteria > Pseudomonadota > Alphaproteobacteria > Rhizobiales > Rhizobiaceae > Brucella > Brucella daejeonensis. Next base: position 109,899 of record NZ_JACIJG010000007.1, on the reverse strand, counting down.
GACCGGCGTGGCGCCGCAAGCGGGCGTTTCCAACGCCTTGAACCAACTGGTCACGCTTTTCCTGACAGGTGGCTTTCTGGTCTGTGCGTTCAACGGTTCGTTGCGCAGTGGGATCATGCAGCCGCGCGTTCTGATCTGCCTGATCTTCTTCTGGCTCTTCGCGACCGCGCTTCTGTCCGCTCATCCCATGATCGCGGAGAAAAAGGTTGTTCTGTCCATCCTGACCGCCTTCAATGCGAGCGTTTTTCTGATGCTCCCGCAGTCAGAACGTCAAATGGCGCGGCTGTTGGCGATCGGATCGCTATTGACGCTGGGCTTCGCCTATTTCGGCGTGATTTTCATGCCGCAGCGCGGCATTCATCAGGCCACCGAAGTCATCGAGCCGATGCTTGCAGGTGCCTGGCGCGGGCATTATCCGCATAAGAACGCCGCTGCCGCTTCACTCGTGCTGCTCGCCTTCGTCGGTCTTTACATACGGAAGGCTGGATTACCCAAAACCGGGCTGCTCATCGTGGGGCTGTGCGTGTTCTTCGTTCTCCATACGGGCGGCAAGACGTCAACGGCCATGTTGCCCTTCATTGCGATAGTATCGCTCGTTTTCGTGCGGTTGCGATGGACTCGGCCATTTATTGCGATTGCCGGTATCGCGGCTTTCAATATCATCACCGTCGGTTCCGCGGTGGTCGATCCATTGCGAGAGCTTGTCGAGAGCTTCGGCATCGACGCGAGTTTCACGAATCGGTCCGATATCTGGAAACTGGCATTCTCTGCCATCGGGGCGAAACCGTTCTTTGGATACGGGCTCGACTCGTTCTGGAAGACGCCGGAGATGGTTTATGCCGGAGGGGGCGGAGCAAGCTGGGCGGTTGCGGCGTTTAACGCGCATAATTCGTTTCTGGATATGATGATCAATGCTGGCGTTCCGGGATTAATTCTGACACTCGTCTGGATAATGATCTTGCCGCTTCGGTATATCAGGGAAGCAGAAAACACAGATAACGATCCTATATTGACGCTACTTTATATTCGGCTTTGGCTTTACGGATTATATACGTCTTGTATGGAAAGCAGTTTCTTCCAGAACGGTAGTCCATTGTGGTTCTGTATAATGGTCGCCGTCTTTGGGCTGCGATTGCAGGCAAAGGCAAAGCTTGTCTGAAACAGCTTTTGGGGGGCTGGGGCATTGGTGGAAACAGGTAGTCTAGACAGGGCGCGCCGGCGTCTGGAATGGTATGCGACCCGACTGAACGACAGTATCAGCCGGAGATTTCCGCTGCGTCCTTTCAGCCTGCCGAAGAGCGACCGCATCATCAGTTTTACATTCGATGACGTGCCGGATACGGCAGAAAGCGCCGGAGCGGCAATTCTCGATAAACATGGCCTGCACGGAACCTTCTATATTTCCGGCAGTCTCGTCGGCACGAAAGAAGATAATCGCAATCTGATCACGGAGGACGGCTGCCGGAGGCTGGTCGAACAAGGCCACGAGCTGGGATGCCATACCTACGACCATCTGAAAGTGCCTTACACAGGCGCGCAGCGGATCGTTTCCGATCTCGATCGCAACACAGGTTACCTCGACACACTGGAGACAGATCGCGTCGCACAGCGCAACTTTGCCTATCCCTATTGCGCTTCGTCGGTCGCGACGCGGCGGCTCTTCGCGGATCGCTTCGCGACCTGCCGCGGCGGTGGCAACCGCGTCAATCGCGGCATGATCGACCTTGCTTTTTTGCAGGCGGTCGAAATCAGGCAGCCTGATGAGCTGGCGGCAGGTCAGACACGGTGGATCGAGGACCTGCAAGCCAATCCCGGTTGGCTTGTTTTCTACACGCATGATGTCAGCAACACGCCGACTGAGTTCGGCTGCAAGCCCGAGACATTCGAGCATCTCGTATCGCGCGCGGTGGAAAGTGGCGCGATGGTCCTTTCCATTCGCGAGGCGCTGGCCCATCTTGGCGCGCAGCGAGGTGCCGCTTGACATCCGCAGACAACAGGGAGCATCGCCTTCTGGCGATCAACAATTACTTTTATCGCCGAGGCGGCGCCGAGGCGGTCTTTCTCGATCATATCAGGCTTTTTTCTGAAATCGGCTGGCAGACGGCGCCGTTCGCCATGCAGCACCCGGATAATTTCGCCTCCGACTGGTCTTCCTATTTCGTGTCGGAAATCGAATATGGTCGCGAGAGCAGCCCGCTGACGAAGGTCGTGCAGGCGGGAAAGATCATCTATTCATGGGAAGCACGGAACCGGATCAAGGCGCTGATCGAACGCTTCCGGCCCAACATCGCCCACGCGCATAATATCTACCATCACCTGTCGCCGTCGATTTTCCCGGTCCTGAAGGAAGCGGGTGTCCCGACGGTGATGACGGCCCATGACCTGAAACTCGCCTGTCCGGCTTACAAGATGCTGTCGCACGACCAGATATGCGAGCGCTGCAAAGGCGGCCGCATTTACAATGTGGCTGTCCGCAAATGCATCAAGGATTCTGCTGCCTTGAGCGGTCTGGTCTTCGTCGAGACGGCCATTCACCGCACTCTGGGTCTTTACCGCAATACGCTGGACCGTGTTGTCGTGCCGAGCCGCTTTTATATTGCCAAGCTTGTCGAATGGGGCTGGCCCGAGGAAAAGCTGGTTTATATTCCGAACTTCGCCCATACCGACGATCTGAAACCCTATGACGATGAAGGCGATTATTTCGCCTATGTCGGAAGGCTAGCGCCTGAAAAGGGTATCGGCACGCTCATTCGCGCGGCGGCTATCGCGGGCCAGAAACTGGTTATCGCCGGCACCGGACCGGAAGAAGAGACGCTGAGGGCCATTGCCGCCGAAACCGGTGGCGATGTTACCTTTGCGGGCTATGTTTCCGGGGAGCGGCTGCACCGGCTCATCGGGGAGGCCAGGGCGCTCGTTCTGCCATCCGAATGGTACGAAAACGCACCGATCAGCATATTGGAAGCCTATGCGCTTGGAGTGCCAGTAATCGGAGCGGATATAGGCGGTATTCCTGAAATGATCATCGAAGGTGAAACCGGGGCGGTGGCGCGCAGCGCGGATGCGGCCGATCTTGCACGTGTCCTCAGTGAACTGGCCGGATTGACGCCGCAGGCGCGGCGCAAATTGGGAAGCGCCGGACGCCTGTGGGCCGCGAGCGAATTTTCGCCTCAGGCCTATAGAAACCGGACGCTGGAACTCTACGCCGAACTGGGAGCGCTATGATGGCCGACAAAGGCAAGCGACCCCGCGTCATGATGCTCGGCCTGCGCGGTGTGCCCAACGTTCAGGGCGGAGTGGAAAAACACGTCGAGGAACTGGCCCGGCTCTATATCGCGAAGGGCTGGGACGTCGAGGTTGTCGGACGTAGTCCCTATCTGGACAGGAAGCAGCCCTATGTCTGGGAAGGCATTCAGGTAACGCCGGTCTGGGCCCCTACATCGATGAAATTCGAGGCGATCATCCATACGGTCATCGGCATCCTGCGCGCGGGAATAAAAAGACCGGATGTTCTGCATATCCACGCGATCGGACCGGCACTGGCAACCCCATTGGCCCGTCTTTTCGGATTGCCGACGGTCGTGACCCACCATGGTTTCGATTATAACCGCCAGAAATGGGGCCGTCTGGCGCGGACGATGCTCAAACTGGGAGAATGGTGCGGGATGCGTTTTGCAAATGCGCGTATCGCCGTTTCCAACGACATCGCGCAGACCATGCAGCAACGCTACGATGTGCCGGTCACATTCATTCCGAACGGGGTCACATTGCGCCCCGCATCGCATGACCGGGTGTGGCTTGAAAAATACGATCTCTCCCCCGGACGCTATATTGCCCTTGTGGCGCGGATCGTTCCTGAAAAGCGCCAGCTCGATCTGATCGAGGCTTTTGCAAAACTCTCCGATCCATCCCTGAAACTCGCCTTGATCGGGTCGGCGGAATATACGGCCGAATACGCCGCCACGGTCAGGGCACGGGCGGAAGCCGTGCCGGGTGTGGTGTTGACCGGCGCGCTCCGGGGCGAGGAACTTTCTGCCGTGTTCAGTCAGGCGGCGCTGTTTGTCCTGCCTTCCAGCCACGAAGGTATGCCCATCGCGCTTCTGGAGGCGATGGGGTACGGGTTGAACGTGCTTGCGAGCGACATCACGGCCAATATCGAGGTCGGTCTTTCGAAGGACAGTTATTTTCCCCTCGGCGATATTGAGGCTCTCAAGGATGCCATGCGCGGGAAGATTGACAGGCCGCTGTCTCCTGACCAGTCGCAGGACCTGATCGACCGGATTGCACGGGATTATAGCTGGAGCGGGATCGCTGACCGTACGCTTGCTGTATATCAATCTGTGCTGAAATAGATGCTGCCAAACAAAAGACCCCGGAACGTGGACGTTCCAGGGCCTCTGTAAAATTCTTATCCGCGTATCAGCGCGCGCGACGACGTTCTGCCGTGGGCTGGAAAGCCAGACGCGAATGGTAGCTGCAATATGGGCTCGATTCACCCGATTCATTGCCGCAGAAATGGAAGTCTTCGTTCAGCGGATCGCCGATCGGCCATTTGCAGGTGCGCTCGCTCAGTTGCAGCAGCGATAGCCTGCGGGAAATCGGCACCACCACGTCGGAAGCGGGCTTGACCACCGTTTCCGCCACGACATCCACGGCGTAATCCACCTGGAGCGCGGTTGCGCCCACGGTCTTCGTGACGTTGGCCGTGCGTATGGTCGTCGTATGTGCGCCAGTCGAATGCTGTGCCGCGGGACGCGGCGCTGCGGCTACCGTGTTGACCTTCTTGCTGCGAGGCGCAGCCGTCGTGGTCTTGCCACGGCCAGAAAGCTTCAAACGGTGCACTTTGCCGATAACTGCATTGCGGCTGACACCACCAAGCTGCGCGGCGATCTGGCTTGCGCTCAAGCCTTCGCTCCACAGTTTCTTCAGTAGTTCAACGCGTTCGTCTGTCCAGTTCATCGCCCTGGGCTCCAATCATTTTCGTTATCCGGAATCCATCGGCGCTCTCGGATTACTCCAAGCACGAACACCATATCTATCCGGGTGACTAGGTCCGTCGTACGAAATGTAGCTTTTTTCTTTAAAGGGAAACTACAATAACCAGCGACTCCATGACAAGGGATAGCTTTGTCAGGCGGATTCCATTTTTATGGTTTTCCCCAACTTGGGCACCAAAGACGGTTTTTCTTTGGTCTGGGACCCGGTTTTGGTCGCAATAATATCCCGGTCGATAAAACCGGATTGTTTTCAGTCAGGATATAATTGCCGGCAAACCGATAAGGGGAACCATAGGCGCTCCCTGTCGGGGAACGGGCTTTCTCTATATAGTATTGGCGTCGAGGTAAAGCCATCTCTGGACGACAGGTTCCGATCCGGTGCCAAAATGCATGAACCCATGCGGAAACAGGGGCGACAAACCGCATCTGCTTTGATTGACATTTTTTCTGTGAACGCCAATATACGCCGGTGATAAATGTGCCGCCCCGAGGGCGGTTTTTTATTTCTACCGGGCTGCTTTACCTGGCGGCAAAGGGAAGCCTGGAACCGAAGCGCATTCCGAAACGTGGGAACCATTTCGGACGCTCCGGCAAACAATATGGGAAACGCAGCATGACCGGCTTGGCCGGGCGGCTGGATTTAAGGGGCTTTGGAGGCCTGACTGCAATGACCGACGCGACGACCGTGCAACCGCTTTACGACACCTACAATCGTGCGGCTCTGCGCTTCGAGCGAGGTGAGGGGATCTGGCTTATTACCGAAACCGGTGAACGCTACCTTGACTTCGCTGCCGGCATTGCCGTGAATTCGCTTGGCCATTCGCATCCGCATCTGGTGGAAACGCTGAAAAGCCAAGCGGAAAAGCTCTGGCATCTTTCCAACGTCTATGAAATTCCGGTCCAGGAAAAGCTGGGGCGCCGTCTGGTCGAGAATACCTTTGCCGACAAGGTGTTCTTCACCAATTCCGGCGCCGAGGCTCTGGAATGCGCGATCAAGACCGCGCGCCGCTATCATTATGTGAACGGTCATCCCGAACGTTTCCGTATCGTCACCTTCGAAGGCGCCTTCCATGGCCGTACGCTGGCGACGATTGCCGCCGGTGGCCAGGCCAAATATCTGGAAGGTTTCGGCCCCAAGGTCGAGGGTTTCGATCAGGTGCCGTTTGGCGATGAGGCCGCGCTGCGCGCCGCTATTACCGATGAAACGGCAGGTTTCCTTCTGGAGCCCATTCAGGGCGAAGGCGGTTTGCGTGCCTTCCCCGAAGAGTTCCTTCGTCTTCTCCGCCAGATCTGCGATGAAAAAGGCCTGCTGCTCATTCTTGATGAAGTTCAGACCGGTGTCGGTCGCACAGGCAAGCTGTTCGCCCATGAATGGGCCGCTATCGAGCCGGACATCATGGCTGTCGCCAAGGGTATCGGCGGTGGTTTCCCCATCGGCGCGTGTCTTGCCACGGCGGAAGCGGCCAAGGGCATGACGGCGGGCGTGCACGGTACGACCTACGGCGGCAACCCGCTCGGCATGGCCGTGGGCAACGCAGTCCTGGACGTCGTTCTCGCTGACGGTTTCATCGAAAACGTTCAGGCGACCGCGCTCGTCCTGAAGCAGGGCCTCGCATCCATCATAGATCGTTTCCCGGATGTGGTTTCCGAAATTCGCGGACGCGGCCTTTTGATGGGGATCAAATGCGTTGTGCCAAATACGAGCCTGATCCAGGCCCTGCGCGATGAGCATTTGCTCAGCGTGGGAGCGGGCGACAATGTCGTGCGCCTTCTGCCGCCATTGGTTACGACGCCCGATGAGGCGCGTGAGGCGCTGAAGCGTATCGAAACGGCCGTTGAGCGGCTTTCCGTAGCAAATCCGATCAGCAAGACGGCATAATATCATGGCGAACGATAACGGCATCAAACACTTCATCGACCTGTCCACCGTCCCGGCTTCCGAGCTTCGCTCCATTCTGGACGATGCGAAAGCGCGCAAGGCGCGCCTGAAGGCCGGGGAGATCGAGAAGCCATACGCCGGCAAGGTGCTGGCAATGATCTTCGAGAAACCGTCCACGCGTACGCGGGTTTCCTTCGATGTCGGGATGCGTCAGCTCGGCGGCGAGACCATCATGCTGACGGGTTCGGAAATGCAGCTTGGGCGCAGCGAGACCATTGCCGATACGGCCAAGGTCCTCTCGCGCTATGTCGATGCGATCATGATCCGCACCACATCGCATGACCGTATGCTGGAACTGGCCGAATATGCGACCGTTCCGGTCATCAATGCGCTGACGGACGACACGCACCCTTGTCAGATCATGGCCGACGTTCTTACATATGAGGAACATCGCGGCTCGATCCAGGGCAAGACTTTCGCCTGGATGGGGGACGGCAACAACGTTCTCCATTCGCTGGTCGAGGCTGCGGCGCGTTTTGACTTCAACGTCAATATCGCAACGCCGGAAGGCAGCGAACCCAAGTCGCAATATATCGATTGGGCGAAAGCGAACGGCGCTGGCATCATGTCCACCGTGGACCCGGAAAAGGCGGCGCAGGGTGCGGATTGCATCGTGACCGACACCTGGGTTTCCATGGGGCAGGAAGACCATGCCCGCGGCCACAACGTTTTCATGCCTTATCAGGTCAATGCGCGGCTGATGGCGAAAGCTGATCCCAGGGCGCTTTTCATGCACTGCCTGCCCGCGCATCGCGGCGAGGAAGTGACGGACGAAGTGATCGATGGACCGCAGTCGGTCGTATTCGATGAAGCGGAAAACAGGCTCCATGCCCAGAAAGCCATTCTGGCGTGGTGTCTGCAAGGCCGCAATTCTGGAGCATAAATTGGCTGACAAGACCAGCAATGAGCATACCGAAGTCGGAAACATACCGGTCAATCTGGGTGACTTCGATTTCGCAGGCGACGATGCCGTCCTGCCCTTCCAGGTGGAGGGGCTGGACGTGCGCGGCCGTGCCGTTCAGCTTGGCGCGAGCATCGACGCCATTCTAAAACGGCATGACTATCCGGATGAAGTCGCCCGCCTTCTCGGCGAGGCGGCGGTTCTGACTGTCCTGCTCGGTACTTCGCTCAAGTTCGACGGCAAGTTCATTCTTCAGACCCAGTCTGATGGCCCGGTCGACATGCTGGTCGTGGATTTCCGTACGCCCCGGTCGGTGCGCGCCTATGCCCGCTTTGACGGGGAGCGTTTGAAGGACGCAATTGCAGCGCACAAGACCAGGCCGGAGGAACTGCTTGGACGGGGAACGCTTGCCCTGACCGTGGATCAGGGTGCCTACACCCAGCGCTATCAGGGTATCGTTGCGCTCGACGGATCGACGCTGGAAGAAATTGCCGCGACCTATTTCCGTCAGTCTGAACAGATTCCGACCGACCTTAAACTCAGCGTCGCCAAGCTGATCGAGCGCGGCGAGGACGGCAAGCCTGTCGAACAATGGCGTGCCGGCGGGTTGATCATCCAGTTCCTGCCTGAATCCGAGCTGCGCGCACGTCTGCCCGATCTGCCGGGCGGCGACGGTGACAGCGAGGTGGTCTTCCACCCCGAGGATGACGCCTGGGACGAGGCCCGTTCGCTGGTCGGAACCATTGAAAGCTCGGAACTGACCGACCCGCAGGTCGGGTCGGAACGACTGCTCTATCGCCTTTTCCATGAACGCGGCGTGCGCGTCTATGATCCGGTACCTGTACTGGACGAATGTTCGTGTTCCCGCGAGAAGATTTCCGGCGTTCTGTCAGGCTTCACGGCCGAAGAGATCGAGGACAGCATCGAGAACGGCAAGATTGCCGTAACCTGCGAGTTCTGCTCAAAGACCTATGAGTTCGATCCCGCCGAATTTGGCCGCAAGTCCTGATCGTTAAGGCTCCGTGAGAGCTGCTTTGATGCGCAATGCTCCGGTGTCGAAACCTGATCAGGTTTCGACCCTAACACTACAGTTGCAGATTCGTCAGGCTGCGGCGAGAAGAATGTAACTGTAGAGTTAATTCAGCGTCCGTCTCTGCTCGGGAATATCGAGCGAAAAGGCGGGAATGTCCACTTCGAACAGGTTTCCGCCCGCGCCTTGCATCTCATAGCGTCCCACCATGACGCCCGACGTTGTCGTGAGCGGGCAGCCGGAGGAATACTGGAATGAATCGCCCGGTTCCAGCGTCGGCTGTTCGCCCACCACTCCGGTGCCGCGCACTTCCTCGACATAGCCGTTTCCATCGGTGATCTGCCAGTAGCGCGAACGAAGCTGCACGATCTCCGCAGAATTATTCGCAATGGTTATACGATAGCCCCAGACATAACGGTTTTCTTCGGGCTCGGACTGGTCTTCCAGGTAAAAGGGCTCAACCGTGATTTCGATCCCTCGCGTTACCGCTCTATACATGCATACCCGCTTTCGAAAATCGCATCGGCCCTGACACGCTGCGCAATCAGGCGAAGTCGCCCGCCACAGCGCCTGTTTCTCTTGTAGTCAGGCGGCTTCGGCGCTTGCATTACCGAAACCTCCGTCACTCACCTATCGCGAAAGTTGCGAGGCAGGTCAATAATTGGGGCAGCAAATATAAGGCAATTGCCGAAATGTTCCGGCAATTGCGGCCTTTGAGCATCGCTAATCCGTCTATCCTGCGGGATCGACGGAATTGCTTCAGAGTATAATCCGATCCTAACGCGCGGCCTTCAAGGCCTCTTCCATGTCCTCTACAAGATCGTCCGTGTCTTCGAGACCGAGCGAGATGCGCAGCAGGCCGTCCGATATGCCAAGTTCGGCCTTTGCTTCATCGGAAAGGTTCTTGTGTGTGGTCGTGGCCGGATGCGTAATGAGGCTTTTTGCGTCACCCAGATTGTTGGAAATGCTGAAGACACGCAGCGCATTCTGGAACCTGAACGCAGCGTCCTTGCCGCCCTCCAGTTCAAGGGCGATGAGCGTTGAGCCGCCTGTCATCTGTCTGGCTATGATGTCCGCCTGCGGGTGATCGGCCCGGCCCGGATAGATCACGCGTTTTACGCCCGCCCTGCCAGCGAGGAAATCGGCTACCGCAGTTGCGGACAAGGTCTGCTGGCGCACGCGCACGGCAAGCGTTTCGAGCCCCTTCAGCATGATCCATGCATTGAAGGGGCTGAGACCGGGGCCTGTGTGGCGGAAATAATCCTGCAGCGTGTTTTCGATCCACTCGCGGTCCGAAAGCACCACGCCACCGAGGCAGCGCCCCTGGCCGTCAATATGCTTGGTCGCGGAATAGACGACGATATGCGCGCCCAGTTCCAGCGGCTTCTGGAAAAGCGGCGTGGCGAAGACATTATCCACGATCAGCTTGGCGCCCGCTTCATTGGCGACCTCGGCCACGGCGGCAATGTCGATGATTTCCAGCGTCGGGTTCGACGGGCTTTCAAGGAACAAGACCTTGGTGTTCGGACGAACCGCAGCCTTCCAGTTGGCGATATCGGAGCCGTCGATGATCGAGATTTCGACGCCGTATTTCGGCAGGATGGTCTCGACGATGTAACGGCACGAGCCGAAGACCGCGCGAGCGGAAATCACATGATCGCCCGCCTGTACCTGGCACAGGATGGCAGCGGCAACCGCAGCCATGCCGGAAGCCGTGGCGCGCGCTTCTTCCGCGCCTTCCAGCGCACACATGCGCTTTTCAAACATATCGGTCGTCGGGTTGGCGTAACGCGAATAGATGAAACCCGGATCTTCGCCCTTGAAGCGTGCTTCGGCGGCTTCCGCGCTGGGGTAGAGGAAGCCTTGCGTCAAAAACATCGCTTCCGACATTTCGGCAAAACCCGACCGGAGCGATCCGGCGTGCACGAGTTCGGTTGCGGGGCGAAACTTGCGATTATTCTCAGTCGTCATTTTTCCAACCTGTCGAAAGCTGGTCGGCCGGGGCGGAAGCAAAGCCTCGGCGGCCAATAAAAAACCGGCCTTGCGAAGACGCAAAAGGCCGGTAACGAACCGCGGCCTTTTTTAGCGAATTCTTTAACGTGGCTGCAAGCCGGCCGGCCAAATCACCACGGGACACTTTTTCCATTATGCCTGTTAAGCAGGGCCGTCAATGCCGGAATAACCAGTTTTTGGGAAAAGCGCGTTCCAGCAGGGCGCTCGGAACTGCGATTCTTGCGGAAAACATGGCTTTCGACACCTGCAAGGCTTGGCATTGGGGCCGGGAGTGGTCAATGGTCTTTGTCAAGTAACGCCTAGGCTATGGAGTATCGGGTTGATGGTGAAAAGAGATGCGGGAATTCTGGCAGATGCGGATATTGCCGCGCTGTTCGAAAGCGGTTTGCTTGCCTCGCCCAGATCGCTGGACCCCGATCAGATTCAGCCTGCGAGCCTCGACCTTCGGCTGGGCGCAAAAGCCTATCGTGTCCGCGCTTCGTTCATGCCCGGCCCCGGAACGCCGGTCATCGACAAGCTGGAGCGGCTGAAACTGCATGAAATCGACCTGACGGCCGGTGCGGTTCTGGAGACAGGCTGCGTCTATATCGTGCCGTTGCTCGAAAGCCTGGCACTTTCGCCCGATCTGTCCGCCTCGGCCAATCCGAAAAGCTCGACGGGCCGTCTCGACATCTTCACGCGGGTGATTGCCGATGGGGCGCAGGAATTCGACAAGGTGCCTGCCGGCTATAACGGTCCGCTCTATCTGGAGGTAAGCCCGAGGACGTTCCCGATTGTGGTGCGCACTGGCTCGCGCCTGTCGCAGATACGTTTCCGCAAGGGCCGTGCCCAGCTTGACGAAGCCGAGCTTGCCGCGCTGCACAAGGACGAAACGCTGGTCGCTGCCGAAATGCCGAATATTTCGGGCGGCGGCATTGCGCTTTCCGTGGATTTGACCGGCGGGCCCGACCGGCTGGTGGGTTATCGCGGCAAGCATCATACGGCTGTCGTCGATGTGGACAAGCGGGCCGCGCATGACGTCCTCGACTTCTGGGAGCCGATTTATGATCGCGGCGCGCGCGAACTGGTGCTCGATCCGGATGAATTTTATATCCTCGTCTCGCGCGAGGCGGTGCACGTGCCGCCGCTCTATGCCGCCGAAATGACGCCATTCGATCCGCTGGTCGGTGAATTCCGCGTTCATTATGCCGGTTTCTTCGATCCGGGTTTCGGCCACAGCGCGGCTGGCGGTACCGGTAGCCGCGCCGTTCTGGAAGTGCGCAGCCACGAAGTTCCGTTCATTCTGGAGCACGGCCAGATCGTTGGACGCCTCGTATATGAGCATATGCTGCACCGTCCGAAGGCGCTTTACGGGCTCGATCTCGGCTCCAATTATCAGGCGCAGCAACTCAAGCTTTCCAAGCATTTCCGCTGATTGTAATAACCGCTCCCCCAAACATATAATGCCAACGGAGGAGGCGGTATCGGTGACGAATGGACAGCGACAGGACCTGATTAAAAAAACGGATGCGGAATCCGACGTGCCGCCGCGCCGTCTTTCGGTGGGCATCGTTGCGCTGCCAGGCTTTACCCTGACGGCGCTTAGCCTGTTCCTCGACCCGTTTCGTCTCGCAGCCGACGACCGTGACAAGAGCCGCCAGATACGCTGTGCGTGGAAAATCTGCACGCTTTCCGGTGACCCCGTAACATCCAGCTCAGGCATGGTCATCGAGCCGACAGCCCCTATGGGCGAGCTTGACGACTGCGATTATGTGGCGGTGGTCGGCGGTCTGCTTGCGCAGTATCGCCCCCGCCAGCAGGCCCTGGTCGATCTCATCAAGCGCGCGGACAAGCGCGGCAAGACAGTGGTGGGGCTGTGCACCGCCGCTTTTCTGCTGGCTGAAGCCAGGATACTCGAAGACCGCAATTGCTGCGTAAGCTGGTTCCATCGCGACGATTTTATCGACCTGTTCGATGGTTACAGGGCGGATACGACCAGTCTCTTTCACCGCAGCGGGCGTCATTATACCTGTGCAGGGGGGCTTGGCGCGGCGTCGCTGGCGCTTTCCATCATCCAGAACGAGATTTCAGAGGAACTGGCGCGCAAGAGCGCATCCATCCTCATGATCCCTTATGAACTCGTGCGGTCAGAGCAGCCGGCCCTGAGCTTCAACGGCGTCCGTTCGCCCATGATCCGCAAGGCAATCCGCATTTTCGAGGAAACGCTGGAAGACCCGCTGCCGATGATCGACGTTGCGCGCAGGCTGGGGATTTCCGTCCGGCAGATGGAGCGGGGCTTCAAACTTGCGCTGGAACGCACTGCGTTCGAGGTTCGTGAGGAACTGCGCGTTAAAAAGGCAAAGGAACTTCTCTCCGAAACCGGCCTGTCATTGCTGGAAGTCGCTGTCGCAAGCGGCTTCACGGACACGCGCAGCATGAACCGGTCGTTCTCGCGCCAAAAGCAGAAGCCCCCGAGGGAATATCGCAAGCAGCGGTAGCGGAACTTGCGAAGACCACGGAGACAGCCTATTTCTTGCGCGATGAATCTGCCGCTTTGACGGGATCGAGAGCTTTCTCGGCAAAGTTATGAAGCGGTTTCAATGTCCCCGTTCTAACTGGAACCGCTCTAAAGCATGTCTCCCGAAAGTGGGAACCGGTTTCGGGATAAAGACATGCGTCAAAACAAAAACTTAAAGCGTGTCGCCTGAGTATGATTGGACGCGACACGCTTTAGATGCAGGAGATTTGCATGTCGGATGGTGTGAACCGTTTTCTTGGCGATACGCCCGCTCGTGTCCTGATCAAGCTGGTGCTGATCTCGCTGGTCGTGGGCGTTGTGATGAGCGCCTTTCACTGGACGCCTTATGACATTGTTTACGGCATCCGCGATTTCGTTCTGCGCCTGTGGAACATGGGTTTCTCGGCGATTGCCGGCTTTGTCGATTACCTCATTCTCGGTGCGGCTGTCGTCATTCCCGCCTTTATTTTGCTCCGTATTCTCAGCTACCGGAAATGACCGTAACGCGATAATCGAAGCAGACAGTCAGACAGCTCAGGCAGGCAATGCAGCACAAACATGGGTTTACGCTTTCCCGGCGGGGTTTCCTGATTTTCGCCGGGGGAGCCGTGGCAATATCGGCGATGGGGCCGGATATGGCTTTTGCCGCGGGAAGTAACGACCCCACCGATATATTCAACGCCATTCGCAAGGCCCACGGCCTGCCGATGATGGCGACCGATACAAGGCTGGAACAGGCCGCGCTCTATCAGGCGAAGCGCATGGCCAGTCATGGAAAGATCGGGCACAGCGTCGGCTGGGGCAACGGTTTCGTGGCGCGCTTGCGCAAGGCGGGCATCCGGGGACCTGCGGCAGAAAATGTGGCCTCGGGTCAAAAAGATACGCAGGCGGTTTTCGACGCCTGGATGAAATCCCCCGGTCACCGCGGGAACATGCTCGACCCGACCTTCGAACACTATGGTCTTGCCTGGGCGACACCGGAGAGCAAGCCAACCTATATCTATTGGGCGATGATGCTGGGCCTGTGAACTCGGTAGCGGCTTCTCCTGACGGTTGGCTGTCAGGAATTGCGGCAATGCGGTGGCCGAATTCTCTGTCGTTTCGATTGATTCCAGAGTAGATCATTTTGGTTTGATAAGATGATCGTTCAGGAAAATTGCAAATGGATCAGTCGCTGCATCGTGCCGGGGGCGCAGTAAGGCCGTTCGATGTGACGCATCGCATGGTGATGCTGATCGCCATACCGATGACGCTTGCAGCGATTACCACTCCGCTTCTGGGGCTTGTCGATATGGGCGTCGTCGGCCAGATGGGACAGGCCGAGCTGATCGGCGGTCTGGCCATCGGAGCGTTGGTCTTTGACTTCCTGCTGTCGATGTTCAATTTCCTGCGTTCGGGAACGACCGGTCTCGTCGCGCAGGCGGTGGGCGCGGAAGATGCCGTCGAAGAACAGGCCATTTTCTGGCGAGCGATCACCATCGCCGTGATCGCAGGCGGCCTGATGATCCTGGGGCTGCCGCTCATCATTGCTGTTTCGTCGGGTTTCATGCATCCGACATCGGCCACGCAGGAAGCGCTGGCGACCTATGTTTCGATCCGAATGCTGTCGGCTCCGGTTGCACTCGTCAACTATTCCATCCTCGGGCTGGTTCTCGGGCGCGGGCAGGGCATTGTCGGTCTTGGCCTGCAAGTGCTGTTGAACGGTATCAATATCGTTCTTTGCATCATTCTGGGGCTGGAGCTTGGCTGGGGTGTCACCGGTGTCGCCTGGGCGACCGTGACCGGCGAGACGGTCGCGGCCCTTGTCGGCATGTTCGTGGTGCTGCGACATTTCCGCAAGGATGCGACCATCCGTCCCGACCGCGCGCGCATATTCCAGAAGGAAGGAATTTTGCGGATGTTCGCGGTCAACCGCGATATCATGATCCGCTCGTTTTTGCTTCTGACGGCTTTCGCGTTCTTCACGCGCGCAGGCTCGGATCTTGGGGCGGTAACGCTCGCCGCCAATGCCGTTCTGATGAATTTCTTCCTTGTCGCCGGCTTTTTCCTCGACGGCATGGCGGCGGCGGCCGAACAGATCGTCGGGCGGTCGATCGGCGCGCGCTACAGCCCCGCCTTCCTGCGGGGAACGAAACTTACTTTCATGTGGGGGCTGGTGATGGCGGGCATCGTCGCCTTCTGCCTGCTGGTTTTCGGTGACGCGATTATCGGTCTTCTGTCGAAGGCCGAAGATGTCCACGCCGAGGCTTTGAAATATCTGCCCTGGGCCGCGCTGACGGGTATTACCGGGCTGCTGGCCTTCCATATGGATGGCGTCTATATCGGCGCGACCTGGTCCCGCGACATGCGCAACATGATGTTCCTGTCGCTGGCCTTCTTTCTGACCGTACTTTATGCGGCAAAGCCCGCGATGGGCAACCACGGGCTTTGGCTTGCGATCAACCTGTTCCTGTCGATCCGCGGCATCACGCTTCTGGCAATCCTGCCGCGGCGTTATCGCATGGAATTTGCCTGACAGGCTACGGCGCGTCAGGCTGGAAGTGTGCGTGTCGCCCAATCCCGTGTGTCACGGTCGCGCAGTTCTGCAATGCTGGAAACGCCTTCGCGTTTGACGGTAGCGGACAGTCCGCGCAGGATTTCCGTAGCCAGTCCCGGTCCGCGATAGATCATGCCGGTATAGAGTTGCACCAGATCGGCACCGGCCCTGATCTTGGTCAAAGCGGTTTCGGCACTATCGATCCCGCCCACGCCGATCAGCGGCGTGTCCGGGCCGACGCGTTCGCGCATTCGCGCCAGAACGATGGTCGAGCGTTCGAAAAGCGGTGCCCCGGACAGTCCGCCCGCTTCGTCCCGGTTGTCTGCGTTTTTCAAACCGGTACGCGACAGCGTCGTATTGGACACGATGATGCCGTCGAGCTTCTGCTCGGTGGCCTCTGCCGCAATATCGTCCAGCTCCTCATCGGACAGATCGGGGGCGATCTTGAGGAAAACGGGCCGCTTGAGCGTGCACATCCGGCCTTCTTCGTCGCGGGCTTCCAATACACGGCTGAGCAATTCGTGCAGGCTGTCGCGAGCCTGAAGGTTGCGTAGGCCCGGCGTATTGGGCGACGAGATGTTGACCGTGAAATAACGCGCAAGCTGATAAAAGCGCCGAATACCCGCTACATAGTCCGCGATGCGGTCTTCTGCATCCTTGTTGGCGCCGATATTGACACCGACGATGCCGCTCTTGCCCGCGCGCTGCGACAGGCGCTTGAACGCCGCGTCGTGACCTTCATTGTTGAAGCCCAGGCGGTTGATCACCGCGTTGTCTTCGATGAGGCGAAAGATACGCGGGCGCGGATTTCCGCTCTGCGGTCGCGGTGTGATCGTACCGACTTCCGTGAAGCCGAAGCCGATTTTCAGCAGGGCGTCCGGCACTTCGGCATTCTTGTCGTAGCCGGCGGCCATGCCGACCGGATTGGGGAACTGCAAACCGGCAACCTTGACGGAAAGCGCGGGATCGTCGGGACGATTGCAGGTCACCATGCCCGTCTTCAGCGCGGTGATGGAAAAACCATGGGCCTGTTCCGCATCGAATGCGAAAAGCGCGCGCCGGCCGAGAGTTTCAAAAAGCCCGCTCATTTATCTTTCAGCTCCGGAAAAACATGGAGACCATCGTTGCCGAGCGGTAATGGCTCGACTTTGAGAACCGCGGCAAGCGGCAATTCGCCATAGAGATGAGGAAAGAGCGCCCCGCCACGCGAGACCTCAAATTTCAGCGCTGCGCCGAGAACGGCTGCATCGACACTGACAAGGAACAGGTCTGACTGACCTGCAAAATGCTTCGCCGCCGTTTCCCGTACCTGTTCCGCCGTCGAGAAGTGGATGAAGCCATCGGCAATATCCACGGGCGCGCCAGTAAAGGTTCCAGCTTCTTCCGCTTGCGTCCACAGTTCGCGTGGAGCGATCTTGTAGATGATCGTGTTGGTCATGGTTGACCTCTAGACTGAATTCCTTGGGAAATCAAAGTCCCTGAAGCATGTCTCCGAAAGCAGGAACCGGTTTCGGGATAAAGACGTGCATCAATATAAACATCCGGCGTTCGATTTTCGTCGCAAAGCTCCCATATGATGGGGAGGATGAAAATGGAAGCCGAAGGAAACGAAGTCATGTTGAGCACAAACACACTTGCGGTCCGCAGTCTGGCAGCAATTGTTTTCTTCGGCGCGGCCTTTGCCGCAACCGGCGCGTTGGCGCAGGAGAATGGCCGCTATCGTCTCGAAGGAACCGAGACCGGCTATGTGCGTCTGGATACGCGGACGGGCGCGATCTCGACTTGCACCGAACAGCAGGGACAGTTTGTCTGCAAGATGGCTACCGAGGATCGCGAGGCCTACGAGAACGACCTCGCGGATTTGCAGGACAGGGTGAAGAAGCTCGAAGACCAGGTCGCCGTGCTGGAAGGCAAGGGCGGAAGCACCGCGTCCGGCTTGCCGACCGAACAGGAATTCGAACAATCCATGAGTTATATGGAACGCTTCATGCGGCGTTTCATGGATATAGCCAAAAGCTTCGACAGCGAACCCGAAAGCCCGGCTGACGGGGCCGAGCCGGGCGGGAAGATGTAGTCTGGATTAGAAAAAGGCGCCCTTGGGCGCCTTTTTCTAATGGGCGAAACGTTTCGTGGCTTCGATCAGCTCATGGGTAATGCCCGGTTCGGTAACGGCATGTCCGCTGTCTTCAACGATTTTCAGATCGGCTTCCGGCCACATTTTCTTCAACTGCCACGCATTGATGAACGGTGTGCAGATATCGTAGCGGCCATGGACGATCACGCCGGGAATATGCCGGATGCGCTCGACATTGCGCAAAAGCTGGTCGTCGCTTTCGAGGAAGCCGCGATTCTGGAAATAGTGGCATTCGATACGCGCGAAGGCGATGGCATATTGGTCTTCGCCAAACGCATCGACACGGGAGGGATCGGGAAGAAGCGAAATCACGGAGCCTTCCCAGCGCGCCCAGCGGCGGGCGGCTTCGAGCTGGATTTGCGGATCGCGATCGGTCAACCGCTTGTAATAGGCTGCAATCATGTCGCTGCGTTCGGCTTCCGGAATGTGTTCCTGATAAGCCTCGAAATGATCGGGGAAAATAATGCTCGCCCCGTTGGAATACATCCAGTCGACTTCGAAGCGACGCACCATGAAAATGCCGCGCAGGATGAGTTCGGCCACGTGGTCGGGGTGTGTTTCGGCATAGGCGAGGCCCAGCGTCGAACCCCAGGAGCCGCCGAACACCTGCCACTTCTCGATACCGAGATGCGTGCGGATATGCTCCATATCGGCAACAAGGTCCCACGTGGTATTTTCGCGCAGTTCCGCGTGAGGGGTCGAGCGTCCGCAACCGCGCTGATCGAACAGGATGATGCGGTAGCGTTCCGGGTCGTGCAGGCGGCGCATCGTCGGCGTGATGCCGCCGCCCGGTCCGCCGTGAATCATGATGACCGGCTTGCCGTCGGGATTGCCGCACTGTTCGACATGGATGCGATGCAGCGGAGAAACCTGCAGCATCTCTTCCTTGAACGGTTCGATTTCTGGGTAAAGCGTGTTGCGCGTCATGAAATGCCTTTGTCTCCCTTCCAACTCGATGGTGGAGGTGCTCTTATGTTGTTTTTGACCCTAGCATAGAATGCGGCCAGATGGCGGCAATGGAATTCGCGAAAAAGGTTAGCAACGTTATTTTTGGTTGCCCGGCCCGAAAATCGGCATAAAACGAAATAATTGGCTGAACAGCCTGCACCGCGAGGGGAGGAGACCTGTAACAATGGCGCGCGAGGCACATGCATTTCATTATCGCTGACGATCACCCGCTTTTCCGGGGCGCACTCCGGCAGGTCCTGTCGGGGCAGTCGCAAGATGTGGAAATTATCGAGGCCGGTGATTTCAACGCTGTCAAGAAACTGGTCGGCGAGAAGGAAGATATCGATCTTCTTCTACTGGACCTGACGATGCCGGGAGGAAGCGGCCTTTCCGGTCTGGTGACGCTGAAGGCCCTCCAGCCGGCTCTCCCCATCATCATCGTTTCGGCAACCGACGATGCTACGACCATTCGCCATGCGGTCGAGCTTGGCGCTTCCGGCTTTATTTCCAAGTCCGCGAGCATGGAAACCATTGGCGAGGCGGTCCGGGCCGTGCTGGCAGGCGAGGTGTGGACGCCCGACGATATCGAACTGGATCATCCGCAGGACCCGGAAATCGAAGCGCTCATTGTCCGGTTGCGCACATTGACGCCGCAGCAGACGCGCGTGTTGACCATGCTTGCGGAAGGCTTGCTGAACAAGCAGATCGCCTATGAACTCGGCGTTTCGGAAGCAACGGTCAAGGCGCATGTCTCGGCGGTGCTGCAAAAACTCGGTGTCGATAGCCGTACCCAGGCCGTCATCCTGCTGTCGCGGATCGGCAACGACATGCTGAACGCAGACTGACTGGATCAGATCGACGCGCTATTGTGCGGCGCTCTGTGCCGAGGCGATGTCCTGTCTCGCATGGTGAAAAAGCGACAGCAGCGAACGGAGCGCCGCCGGTCGCAGCGGCTTGTGCAGGACGGTGACGTTTTCGTCTTCGGCGCGCTGGCGCACCTCCTTCGACCGGTCGGCAGTCAGCAGCACGGCCGGAATCTCTATCCTGAAGGTCTCGCGCGTGAAGCCGATCATATCCAGCCCGTTTTCATGCGTCAGATGATAATCCGCGACAATCGCGTCGGGCGGAACGGATTGCCCGGAACAGTAATCTTTCAGGGCGGCGCCGTTGCGCAGGGTCGTGACCCGGCAGCCCCATCCGTGAAGCAGGGTCTCCATTCCCGAAAGGATGCTGGCATCGTTGTCGATGCAAAGCACGTTCAGCCCCGTCAGTTCCGAGGCGCGTTGAAGCCCGCGTCGGCTCTTCACATCGTCAGCCGGTACTTTTTCGTTTGAGACCGGAATGCGCAATGTGAACGTCGTGCCCTTGCCGGGCGAGGATGACAGCGAAAGCGGCAGCGAAAGCAGGCGGGCGATACGGTCGACGATGGAAAGACCGAGGCCAAGCCCCTCGGCTTCCTGCATCCCTTCGTCCAGCCGTGTGAATTCGCGGAAAACGAGTTTCAACTTCTGCGGCGGTATGCCGATCCCCGTATCGAGAACCTGTAGTTCCACAAAGGTTCCCCGCCGCCGGACACCCAGCAATATGCCGCCATTGCGGCTGTATTTGATCGAGTTCGAGACGAGATTCTGGATCAGGCGCCGCAGCATGTTGCGGTCGGTCCTGACGATCACGCTGGACGGTACGACGCGCAGTTTCAGCCCTTTCCTGGCGGCAAGAGGCGTGAAGTCCGTGGCGATCTGGCTCATCAGCTTGTCGAGGCGAAATGTGGACAGCTCCGGTTTCAGCGAGCCGGTATCGAGACGGGAAATATCCAGCACCATGCCCAGAATGGCCTCGACGGCCTCCAGCGACGAGTCGATATTGCGGGCGAATTCGCTCATTTCGGAGCGCCCGAGTTTTTCGGCAAGGGCGGTGCTGTAAAGTCGCGCGGCGTTGAGCGGCTGGAGGATGTCGTGGCCTGCTGCTGCGAGGAAGCGGGTCTTGCCCTGATTGGCTTCTTCCGCTGCGGTTTGCGCCTTGGCAAGCTTCTGGTTGACGCTGGTCAGTTCCGCCGTGCGGTCAGCCACACGCTGTTCCAGAAGTTCGGCGGCTTTCTGGCGCGCCACATCCGCTTCGACAGCCGCCGTTATATCCGTGTAGGTCGCCACGATGCCACCATCCGGCATCGGGTTCGACTGAGCTTCCAGTACTTTTCCGGTGGACTTCATGGTCATGCGCAAAGGCTGGCGCACTGCGGCCAGGGAGCGAATGACGCCGTTCTGGGCATTGAAGGCGATGTCTCCGCGGCGGCGCAGATATTCCACGATTTCCGACACGGGAATCCCGACTTGCATCACTTCGTCCGGCAGGTCGAAAAGCTTGCGAAATTGCCGGTTCCAGCAGGTCAGCCGCAGGTCTTTGTCGAAAACGGTGATCCCCTGTTCCATCTGGTCGAGAGCGGTCTGCAAAAGGTCGCGGTTTTGCTGCAATGCGGTGGATGCGTCGTCGAGAAGCTGTCGCGCATCGCGCCCGGAGGCGTCGCTCTTCTGCAAAAGCAGCGACAGAACGAGCCGTGCCGATGCGGAGCCGACCGCCGTGCCGAGAAGCTGTTCGGCATAACGAATCAGGGGGGTGTCGACGGTCATGCCCGGATCGAGCCGGCGTTGCTCCCGCCCTTCGAAGCGCAGAAATGCGCGTTCGACGCGTTCGGCGCCAAGGTATCGCCCCATGGTCGTTTTGAGTTCCGAAACGGTCACGGTCGTCCGAAAGCGCTTGAGCGTCGGCGTGGCGATGAAATAGCGCGGCAAAAAGATGCTCGCCTGAATGCGTTCGAGCGGTGTGGAGGCGCGCGACAGGGAGCCGAGCACGTAGAACAGTGTATTTGCCGCCAGGCTCCACGCCACGCCATTGGTCAGCGGCAGTGCGTTCGTCCCGAAGAGCGCTTCGGGACGAAGCGCCGTGAAACCAAGAAAGCCGTCACGCAATATGGCCGCCCCTTCCGGCGCGATGGTCGGAAGCAGGAGCGTATAGGCCCAGATGAGAAAACCTGCCGAGAGCCCCAGCATCGCGCCGCGCCCATTGGCGTTGCGCCAGAACAGTCCGCCGATGAAGGCAGGCACGAATTGCGCGATGGCGGCAAAGGAAACGAAGCCGATGGATGCGAGATGGATATTGTTCGACGTGAAGCGATAATAGGCGAATGCCAGCGCCAGAATGCCGATGATGGTGAGGCGGCGCGTATTCAGGATGATCTTGGTCAGGTCGCGTTGTTCGGCGGCGTGGCGTTTGGCCAGCCTGCGGATGAAAAGCGGCAGCACAAGATGGTTGGAAATCATGATCGAAAGCGCGACGCACGCGACGATCACCATGGCGGTCGCTGCCGAAAGCCCGCCGAGAAACGCGACGAGTGCGAGCCAGTGCGCACCGGCTGACAACGGCAATGCCAGAACGTAAAGGTCGCCGCTGACACTGTTGCCGAGCGTCATCGCACCGATCAGCGCAATCGGAAACACAAAGATGTTGATGAGGACCAGATAGAGCGGGAAAAGCCAGGAAGCTGTGCGCAACTCCTTTTCGCTGCGGCTCTCTACGACCGCCACATGGAACTGTCGCGGCAGCATGATGATGGCTGCGGCGCTCAGCGCCGTCTGGACGATCCATGTTCCGATGGAGGTTTCGTAGTGAAACGCTTCCAGTGCGGCGGACGATTGCGATATCTGGTCGATGAGCTGCGAGGGGGCGCCGAACAAAAAGAAGGTGCAGGCAAAACCAACGGTCAGGAAGGCGCAGAGCTTTATGACGGATTCCAGCGCCACGGCGAGAATGAGACCGTTCTGGTGTTCCGTCGCGTCGGTGTGGCGCGTGCCGAAAAGAATGGCGAACACGGCCAGGACGGCCGCGACCGGCAGCGAGATGTCGCCGAAGAGAAACACCGATGGTCCGACCGCCGCGCCGTAATGTTCCATGACAAGGCCGACGCTTCCGGAAACGGCCTTGAGCTGGAGCGCGATATAGGGAATCGAACCGACGGCGGCGATGCAGGTCGCAAGTGAGGCCACGCCGAAGCTTTTCCCGTAGCGAGCCGCGAGAAAATCGGCAATCGACGTGATGTGTTCCGATTTGGCCAGCCGCACGATATGCCGCAGCAACCTGTTGCCGAGCGTGAAGACGAGGATCGGGCCTATATAGATTCCGAGGAATTCGAGGCCGCGTTGCGCGGAAAGCCCCACGGAACCGAAAAACGTCCAGGACGTGCAATAGACGGCGAGGCTGAGCGCGTAGATGTAAGGACGCGGGGCGATGTTCCAGTGCGAAGTGCGCCGGTCACCGATACTGGCAACGGCGAACAGCAGCAGCAGATAGAAAAAGGCGACACCGATAATTCCCCAGCCCTGCATAGCCGGTTCGTTCCTTCCCTCGCTCACTCAGGCACGAAATGACGCAAGCACTTTCGAAGGTTTCACGCAAGATTATTGGCGAAAAAACAGTGCATTCCCGCTGCTTTATCTTTTCTTTGATAATTTTCGCCTACACACTGGAAATGCAGCCTGGGAAAAGAACGTCGTTTTTCCGTCAGGTTCGCACGAAAACAGGCAGACCGGCTTTCGTTCGGGAAAACGTTCTGCTGTCCGCCGCCAGTTCATCTGGTGCCCAGTTGATTTGGCGAACGCCGGTCGCATAGACGGCCCATTATAGCGGTTCGCGTTCGTGAGGGAGACAGGCTAATGCTAAAGGAATTCAGGGAATTCGCTCTGAAGGGCAATATGGTCGATCTGGCCATCGGTGTCATCATCGGCGGGGCATTCGGTGGCCTCGTCAATTCCGTCGTCAACGATATTATCATGCCGATCATCGGTCTGATTACCGGCGGTATGGATTTCTCGAATATGTTCATTCAGCTGGCGGGCGAACCGAAGTCCACGCTGGCCGCAGCCCGTGAAGCTGGCGCAACGCTCGCATATGGCAATTTCGTCACGCTTCTCATCAACTTCCTGATCATCGCCTGGGTTCTGTTCCTTGTCGTCAAGGCCATGAACCGTCTGAAGAAGAAGGAAGAAGAAAAGCCGCAGCCGGAGCCGGAAGCGCCGCGTGAAGAAGTGCTGCTGGCGGAGATCCGCGATCTTCTTGCAAAGAAAGCCTGATCGTTTCGTATAATCGAATGGAACGGAGCCTTTTGGCTCCGTTTTCTTTTGATCCATAAATTCGCTTGATCGGATCATCACAAAATGCCGCGTGATTTCGGCTGTCTGCCTTGGTAAGCACGAGGTCCAGGAGTCCGTTCGAAAAGGCGTCATGAGCGGCTGCAAATGGCAATTTTCTGCGTTCCGGTGCTCATGTACGTCCAGTACTATTCAAGCTCCGCTACTCGAAAATCACCATTTTCGCACACACATGCCGCTTTTTGATTCAGGCTCTAAATCATAATCCTTAACGGGGAAATCATGACGCTCATCGCCAATCTTCGTCGGGAAGCTGCCCGATCGCCGGAAAGTGGTATCGTGGCGGTTGCCAATCACGGACGCGGACGCGAAGGTCTCATTCCGCTCTGGGTGGGCGAGGGCGACCTGTCTACGCCGGATTTCATCCGCGACGCGGCCCAGAAGGGCATTGTCGACGGCGAGACATTCTACACCTGGCAGGCCGGTATTCCTGAACTGCGTCAGGCTCTGGCCCATTATCATTCGCGCCATTTCCCACTGCCGTTGAAGCCTGAGAATTTTTACGTCACCGGGTCGGGGATGCACGCGATCGACATGGCGATCACGGCCACCATGGGCGCGGGCGAGGAAACGATCTACCTGTCGCCCGCCTGGCCCAACTTCGTCGGCGCGGCAGGACTTGCGGGGGCCGTGCCCGTGCCGGTCGAACTGGAATTTGGCGCCAATGGCTGGGTGCTCGATCCTGAAAAGATCGCCGCCGCCGTTACGCCGCGCACGCGGGCACTCTTCATCAATACGCCGTCCAATCCCACCGGCTGGACGGCGGATCGCGAGACGCTGCAATTCATCCTCGATCTTGCCCGCAAACACGGCCTCTGGATCATTGCCGACGAGATTTATACCCATTTTCATTATGGCGGCGGTCGCGCGCCGTCCTTCATGGATATCATGGAGCCGGACGACCGTATCATCTTCGTCAACTCCTTCTCCAAGAACTGGGCAATGACCGGCTGGCGGCTGGGCTGGATGACGGTGCATCCATCGCTCGGCCCGGTTATCGAAAACCTGATCCAGTATTCGAATTCCGGGGTGGCGCAGTTCATGCAGCGCGGAGCCGTTGCCGCGCTCGATGAGGGGGACGGCTTCATCTCCATGCAGGTCGAGCGGGCCAGGTCCACGCGCGACAGCCTGTTCGCGGCCCTGCAATCGACGGGTAAGGTGCGCCTGGCGCCGCCGCAGGGTGCTTTTTATCTCTTTTTCGGTGTCGATGGGGTCACGAATTCGGTCGAAGCGGCCATCGACATGGTGGACAAAGCCAATGTCGGTCTCGCTCCGGGCAGCGCCTTCGGACTTGGCGGAGAAGGTTTCTTCCGCCTGTGCTTCTGCCGCGACCCGGAACAGGTAGACGAAGCCGCCGAACGGCTCGTACGCTGGATCGAAAAGCTCTGACTTCACCGCGTTCGCGTTGAACTGGCGCGAGGCGAACGGTTTGCGGCGACCTTCATAAGACGCTGGAATGTCGGACATTCCATATGACTTTCAGCCGGACACGTGGCTGCGTGGCGCAGCCCGTCCCGGAGCGCTGCCAGATGTGCGATTGTGCGGTCAAGATCGTCGGCCTTCGCTGAAAGGGTTTCCCGGCTGATCGATACACGGCCGTCAGGCCCGAACATGCCCGCAATATCGTCGAGCGAAAAACCCGCAGCCTGACCGAGGGCGATCAGGGACAGTTTAGTCACAACGCCGGGATCGAAAACGCGGCGCAGGCCCCGGCGGCTGTGTGAGGCGATAAGCCCCCTTTCTTCATAATAGCGCAGGGTCGACGCGGGAAAACCCGTCATCCTGGCAACCTCCGCAATGTCCATATCTTTCATATTGACCTCAAGTCGGCTTTAACTTGTAGGATTAGCCCTTTCGAATATCCGCGCAAGTGGAAAGGGAAGGTAAATGCTTGTTTTTCAGGTCGTTTTCATCGGTGCGGGAGCAACACTCGTCACGGATATCTGGACGGTGGCCAGAGGGTGGCTGTTTGGCGTTGCAAACATGGATTATGGGCTGGTGGGGCGCTGGTTCGGGCATATGCTGCGCGGGCGCTTCATGCATGAGCGCATTGGAGCCAGCCCGCCGGTTCAGGGCGAGAAAATTCTGGGCTGGAGCGTTCATTACGCTATCGGCGTGCTGTTCGCGGCCATTCTGGTCGCGACTTGCGGATTGGAGTGGATGCAGTCGCCACGGCTTCTGCCAGCGCTCGTCTTCGGACTGACAACCGTTGCTGCTCCATTTTTCATCATGCAGCCGGGAATGGGCGCGGGGATCGCGGCGCGAAAGACGCCGAAGCCCTGGGTCAGCAGGGGATGGAGCGTCGTGACGCATCTCTGGTTTGGCGCGGGTCTGTACCTCGCGGCTCTCGTGGCCGGATTAATCTTCTGAGGTCATGAAAAAGGCCGGTCAAGCCGGCCTTTTACCCAATCAGATCGGTGCTCTAACCACCCGCCTTCGACACCATCAGCGGAATAATCCGCTCGGAGCTTGCGGGCTGGGAAATGGCAGGTTCCGCATAGGGGATGCCAAGCGTGTCCCACACTTCCACCAGTGCATCCTTGAGACCGTCGATCAGCGCATCGTCGTGCAGCGGCGACGGCGTGATGCGAAGGCGCTCGGTTCCGCGCGGGACGGTGGGATAGTTGATCGGCTGGATATAGATGCCGTGAACGTCGAGCAGGCGGTCGCTTGCCTTCTTGCAAAGCTCGGGGTCACCGACCAGAATGGGTACGATATGCGTTTCCGACGGCATGACCGGGAAACCTGCCGCGGACAGCACATCCTTGGCGCGCTGCGCCTGACGCTGCTGGCCGTCGCGTTCCACCTGCGACGTCTTCAGATGCCGGATGGCCGCGGTTGCGGCTGCGGCAACCGCCGGCGGCAGGGACGTCGTGAAGATGAAACCCGGCGCATAGGAGCGCACGGCGTCGATAATCGCGCGTGAGCCGGTAATGTAGCCGCCAAGAGCGCCGAATGCCTTGGCCAGGGTGCCCTCGATGATATCGATGCGATGTGCGAGGCCGTCGCGTTCGGTGATACCGCCGCCGCGTGCGCCATACATGCCGACCGCATGGACCTCGTCGATATAGGTCATGGCGTTATATTTGTCGGCCAGATCGGCAATCTTCTCGATGGGCGCGATGTCGCCATCCATGGAGTAGACCGATTCGAACACGATCAGCTTGGCGCGGGAACGGTCAGCCGTCTTCAGAAGCTGTTCGAGATGTTCGACATCGTTATGACGGAAAATCTTCTTTTCCGCACCGGAGCGGCGTACGCCTTCAATCATGGAAGCGTGGTTCAGCTCGTCGGACAGAATCAGGCAGTTTGGCAACAGGCGGGCAATCGTCGAGATCGAAGCTTCGTTGGATACGAAACCCGAGGTGAAAACGAGACCGGCTTCCTTGCCGTGCAGATCGGCGAGTTCCGTTTCCAGTTCGACCAGCGGGTGATTGTTGCCCGAAATATTGCGTGTGCCACCGGAACCGGAACCTGCCACGCTGGCCGTGCCGCACATGGCGTCGATCACATCGGAATGGTGGCCCATGCCGAGATAATCGTTGGAACACCACACGGTGATCTCGCGTGCGGTGCCATTGTTACGCCAGATAGCGCGGGGGAAACGTCCGACGATACGCTCAAGATCGGCAAAAACGCGGTAACGTTTCTCGGCGTGCAGCTGGTCGATCGCTTCTTCGAAAAAACGGCGATAGTCCATAATGCGCTCCTTAATCTGTGTCTTACTAGCGCTTTTGGCTCCAGCCGTCCATGGCGCAATGGTGGGCAATTTGCCACGTTTTGATGAAGCAGCCTTGATTGAAATCAACTAGAGCATTTCCAGCAAAAGTGGGAACCGGTTTTGCGTCCGGAAATGCGTAAAAACAAATAGATTGAGCGGTTCCAACGATTCCATTTAAACAGGAACCGCTCTAGATGGGGTCATTCCGGCTTCGGGAGCTCTCCTTGTGGGCGTTCACGAAGCATATCGGGATATTGCGCGAAGTGATCGGTTTCGTCATGGAGGCGCTTGAACGAAAGCATAGAAAACGCCAGCTATTTCAGGCAATCCTCTGACAGCTTGGCGCTTACATGAAATCAAGGCATACGGTGATGAATTATCCAGTTTCCAGGCCGGAAGACTGGACCGCATACTGGCACGCTTCGCCGACGCGATACCTTAGGTTGAAACTACGCCATTTGCGCCTGTCAGCCTTGAACAGGAAACATGAGGCCGTGCTCGCCTCCGTGAAAGGAGAGCCGGAAGCCTTGCGGCCGAACGATCTGCCTCTGGTCTGCGTGGTTCGTAACGCTGCCCCTTATCTAAGGTCGTTTCTTCGATATTATCGTGGATTGGGTGTAACCCGTTTCATCGTCGTCGATGACAGGTCCGATGACGGCACGCTCGATATTCTGACGGAAGCCGGCGATGTCGATCTTTTCGCTTCAGGGCTGCGATATTCCGAAGCCGATCGCGGTCGCGTATGGCGGGATGCATTGTTCACGCTCTACGGACGCGGGCGCTGGTATCTCTCGGTGGATGCCGATGAGTTTTTCGTCTTTCCGCGCATGGAACAGCGCAACATTTTCGGTTTCATCGACGAACTGGAAGAGAAAGGCATTTACCGCTGCCTTGCGCCGATGATCGATATGTATCCGGCAGGCCTTCTGCGCGACGGCGTCTTCACCGATGACGGGACGAAATACCCCTTCGAGATTTCGTCGCATTTTGACGGAGACGGCTATACGGCGAAGGCAGAGCGTTTCGGCGTGGCTTTCCGTGGCGGGCCGCGCCAGCGGCTGTTCGGCCGCAGTATGCGTCTGTCGAAGTTCCCTCTCATCTGGGTCGACAGGGACACGGATTATCGTCGCGGCAGCATCCACGGGCCCGGACCTTGCGTCCGCAATTTCCTGCCTGCGACCGGTGCGCTGCTGCATTACCGCTTTTCCTCGCTATCGCTCGAGGAGTTCAGGCGGATCGCGCTCGAAAAGGGACACGCCGGCGGGTCCGAACATTACCGGGCGATCGTCGAGAACGAACGATTTTCCAGTGAACTGTCACTCCTCTATGAGGGGTCCGTACACTATACCGGACCGGAATGTCTTGTTAAGCGCGGCTTCATGGCGGATATCGCGGAAATTGACGGCCGGTCCCGCTGAAGGCGCACATTACCGCATAAGCGTTTTCGCCAGGAACTGCAGCCA
The DNA here is from genome assembly GCF_014199265.1 of Brucella daejeonensis. Taxonomy (GTDB): domain Bacteria; phylum Pseudomonadota; class Alphaproteobacteria; order Rhizobiales; family Rhizobiaceae; genus Brucella; species Brucella daejeonensis. Next base: position 80,522 of record NZ_JACIJG010000007.1, on the reverse strand, counting down.
GATATCGTTGCGCCTGATGGTCAGGCGCGGGATGCCGAACGGATCGTCGGTGGGCCGGGCCCGGCGCCTTTCTGTCGTCACGGCATATTTATAGCCCGCAGCTTCGACAATCTCGCGCGTCGCGCCATTCTCTCCGCCATAGGGATAAGCAAAGGACACGACTTCCTCGCCCAGCATATCCTCGATTCTGGCGCGAGATTGGCTGATCTGGGCCGTGGCCTCCTGCGCATTGGTATCCGGCAGAAAGACGTGGTCCAGCGTATGCGATCCGACTTCATGGCCCAGACCTGCCCATTCTCGCATTTCCGTCTGGCTCATGCAGTTCGCACGGGCGACGCCGACCGGCTGGTCCCAGAGGTTGAAGCCGCCGATCTGGTTGGCCACGAAATAATTCGTGGCGGTGAAGCCGTACTCCTCCAGAACGGGCGCGGCGTTTCGCAGTACATTCTCGAACCCGTCATCGAAGGTAATGACCGCGACCTTGCCCTGCTTGCCCCCGTAAATATAGGGAATGGCGTCCCTGAGCGACAATCCGCGATAGCCCAGCCGTTTCAGCCACGCCATCTGATTGCGGAAGCGATCCGGATGCACGGTCATGCTGCGAAAGGGCGCGCGACGCTTCGGCGGGATGTCGATCTGATGATAGAGAAGGACCGGTATTAGCACGTGGAACCTCATTGCGCGGCGCGTGAGCGCGATTTGATCTTCCAGCGGTAGAGCGGGCGCAATATCTCCCGCTTCAGCTTGTCGGGCAGCGAGCGCGATTTCTGGATGGTGCTGCCGCCAAGGCGGGCTGAAACCTCGGTAACGCCGCCCGGCAATACGGAAAGCGGCCTCAGTCCGGTGATCCAGTTCATCTGCGCGGTCGTATCGACAGGCCGGTCGAAGATTTCGGTGGCCGCAAGCAGGTTTCGCGCCGCCTCACGGCCGACAAGTTGGGCAACCATGCCGAGGCCGACGGGCGCGGGTTCTATGATCCGCACATCCCGCTCGCTCAGCACCTCGCGGCCGGTTTCGCGCTCGCGAAACGGAAAGCGGATGAAACTGTCTACGCTCAGCACCTCACATGCAGCCGCATATGCCGTTTGGAATTGTGAGGTCAGTTCGATGTCGTCTTCGATAACGAAACCGGCTTCCAGCTCCTGATCGACAATCGCCTGCCATGCCTTGCGGTGTGAAAGAAAGCAGGCGATTTCGTTTGTGCTGAGCTGGAACGGATACCGGGGCTTGTGCACCGACCGCCGATAAACCCGTGCAATCGTTGCAGCATCGAGGCTGCGCCCGTCAACGGCATCCACGACCTCGGCTTCGACAGGCAGCTTTTCGATAAGTTTCTCGACCTGGGGCCGCCGGTCTCCGGCGCGCTCCAGATGGATGATGAACGCCTTGACGGCCCTGGCCGGGCCGTCAGCGGGGATTATGTCGGGTCGCTTTTCGATCATGATCCCCATTTACCTTCAAGCGCGGGAAAAAGCTTCAGCTTTTTCGAGGTCAGGCAGGTTTCCAGCCCGGCTCGATCGCATCCGCTTCCGCGCGCCACAAATCGGCATAGTCGACATTCTGCCAATCCTTGAACCAGGGGCCGCCGCGCGTATAGTGGACGACTTTCGGCAGACCGCTTGCCGGCTTTTCGTTCCAGCCTTCCAGCCAGTTATATTCCGTCGGGAGCGCACCGATTTCATCGTCCGCCGCCCATTGCATACGGTGCAGATAAGCACCCGTCTCGCGATTGACCAGCTCCGGCGTAAGCTGGCGGGTCGAAGGGTGACCGCAGTTGAACAACATGCACGATGACCAGTTCTTGCGCGGATAGCTCGTCTGGACCTTGCCGTCCATCTTCACGCTGTCCTTGGGCTGATAGTCGTGCTGCACGCAATAAACCGCCTTCGATGGATCGTTATAGGATTGAAGGCCAGCAATATCGCCGAGGAAAAGAAAATCGCAATCGCAAAAAAGAGCCCAGCCCTTATAGCCCGCCAGCCATGGCGTGAAGAACCGCGAATAAGTGAACTCCGTCGATGCGAGCGGGTCGATGTCGCGGGTATAGGCACCCTGACCGACCAGATCCTGCAATTTGATCGGCACGATCTCCAGGGGGATGGACGAATGTTTCAGGGCGGATGCCTTCGCGACTTCATATGCGATGGGTTCGCGGGAATCCCAGCCGATGAAAATGCGTAACGGTTCACTCATTCAGATACTCCTTTAGAGAGATTTCGCCGTGATCGTTCCACTTCGCCGCCGGAAATAATGTGGCGGCTGGCAATTACTGGAGCAGGCTGATGCGGCCTGCCTCTACCTGTTTCTCAATCCAGGAACGTTCGTCGCCCCACGTGTGGCGCTTCCATCCTTCCCAGGTGAAACCGCAGATTTTTACATCCCAGCTTTCAACTGGGCATTTTCCAAGCATGTACCAGATGCCAAAAAAGCCAGTGCTTGGAAAGGCTTTGCTCATATTATCCTCGGTCACGCCCAGCTCCCTGCAGCCGGCAACGTAAAATTGCGGCGGCATGATTCGTATTTCCTTGCCGGCCGCGCCGACGACCTCGACGGTTTCCATTGTCCAGTCGCTGCGTCGCCCCTTGAGGCGGGAAAGAATGTTGGGCTTGGGGTGATACATGCGGATAATGCTCGGATGATAGGCGAGCATGACCTCTTTCGCCGCCCTGAAGGTCGGGGTCCGGATGAAACCGGGATCGCGGAGACGGCGCTGCATCGGCTTGCTGGACGTCGCCAGCATCAGAAGATCGGTTCGGGTGCCGCTCATGCCGATCGATTGCTTCGGTTCGTTGAAGCGAACGACGAAATCAGCCGCATCGACTTCCTTCGAAAGGTCTCGGGGCAGGGGAGCATTGCCAACGATGATGAGGGTTTTCTTCATTGCTACCGGTTCGTCTCGACTGAGGATTGTCTCAATCGGGTCTAACCGGAATTTCTCTTATTGGAAAGTATTGGCTGTCCCAGAGAAGCTATATTGCAACTTGTTCAGTAGGATTTCCGTGAAGGCAACGCAGCCATGCGGGATATGCACTTCTCACGGGGAGAGAAAAGGCGGAAGCTTCACGTCGGGAGGAAGATAAAAAAGGGGATACCGCCATGACACTTCGTACCCACTTCCACCGTTGGATGCAGTATCGTGAAAACCTGCGCGAGCTGAACGGTTGCACCGATCGCGAACTTGGTGATCTCGGTCTTTCCCGCGCGGACATCCCGCGCGTGGCGCGCGAAGCGGCTTTCGCCTGAGACAGGCGCTGACATATTGGACATCAGCCTGACAACCGCCCGATATCGCTTTCGCAGCCCGGTTTATACCTCGCCGGGCTTCCTGAAGCGTATATGGATGTCGTCGCTTGCCAGGTCGAAACCGGCATAGTTGCGCTGGAAGGCGATGAGGGCATCGTTTACGCCCTTTGAATAGTCGTCCTCCTGCACATCGATATGATGCCGGTAGAGGATTCTTTCGCCTTTATAGAAAATAACCTGACCTTCCATCATAGCCTCCTTTTATATGGACGGGCCTGTGGCTGAAATGGCGTCGAACAGATGCTTCTTCAGTCGGTTTATTCTCTGGAGATAGGCGAAGCGGTCCGTGTTTCAAGATGTCCGGTGGTGTGCCTGACGGGCGCTGAGCGCGAGCCAGGCGCGCGCGGCGTGAGAAAGGAACGCACCTTTCCGCCAGATCAGCGCCATATGCCAGCTGACGTCTGCGTCCTTTATCCTGTGTATCCGCACGCCTGGATGCTGGCGCTGTTCGGCGATCATTCCTGGCAGGAAGCCAATGCCCATTCCGGCGGCCACAAGCTCGACGATGAAATCGATCTGGCTTGAGCGCACCGCGACATTAGGGGAATATCCGTGCAGCCGACACGCATCGAGGATGATGTGATTGAGCGCAAAGCCGCTCTCGAAAAGAATGAAGGGCAGGCCCGATATTTCCCGCAGGCTGACGCCGTTATCACCGTTGACCGGGTGACTGGCGGGCATGAGGGCGACCACGGGTTCGCAAAGGACGTCCTGCCATTCGAAACTGTCCGCTACCGGCAGCAGCGAAGCGGCAAGCTCCACTTCGCCCGCGAGGAGAAGCTCCTCCAGCCTTTTGCTGCCATGCTCCACGAGCTGTATGTCGATCTCGGGATAAAGCTTGGTATAGGCCGCGAAAACCGGCGCGAACAGCACGCTGGACCCGATGGGCGGCAGGCCGAGCCTCAGAAGACCGCGCTTCAGGCCGCGCAATTCCTCGATCTCGGCCAGCATGTCGTCCCTCTCGGTCAGCATGGCGAGGGCGCGGCGATAGACGATCTCCCCCGCCGCCGTCAGGCGGGAGGGCGAAGCCTCGCGGTCGAGCAGGGTGATCCCCAGTTCGTCCTCAAGCTGTTTCACCGCCTTGCTGACGGTCGACTGGGTTGCATTGATGGTTTTCGCAGCGGCGGAAAATCCGCCCTGACGCACCACCTCGATGAATGCCTGAAAGCTGCGCAAGTTCATGAGCTATTCTATATCGGAATAGCTGCAATGAAATCAATTCATTTCTAGAATAGTCTGTCAGCGCCTATATTCACTCTTGAAAACGCACTCATTCCGCAACGGAACACTGAAATGAACGCTCATGGCCTTTTGATCCGGTTTCGCTACGCGCTGCATCATAGTCGTGTGATGCAGATTGCGACGCTTGTCGGTTTCTGGCTGGCAGGCGAACTCTTTGTCCGTCTGGTCGGTCTGCCTCTGCCCGGCGGCATTGTCGGCATGGTTCTGGTGCTGGCCCTGCTTCTGAGCGGCCGTGTCAGCCTGTTCAGCATGAAGCGCGGCGCGGAATGGTTCCTGGCCGAAATGCTGCTCTTCTTCGTTCCGGCGGTTCTGGCAATTCTCGAACACCGCGAACTGGTCGGTATGCTGGGCCTGAAGATCATGGCCGTCATCCTGCTTGGCACGCTGACGGTGATGAGCATTACCGCGCTTACGGTCGATCTTTGCTACCGGTGGAGCCTCCGCCATGTTGTCAAGTAATCCTCTTGTCGCGACGCTTTTCTGGTCTGCGGCCACGATCCTGTTCTATCTTGCCGCAAAGCGCGTCTATCGCCGTTTTCCCATGTGGTGGCTCACGCCCCTGGCCATTACGCCGCTTCTTCTGATGGCGTTGGTCATTGGGCTCAACGAAGACTATCGCGGCTATTTCAGCGCGACCCACTGGCTGGTTGCGCTGCTCGGTCCGGCAACCGTTGCCTTCGCCATTCCGATCTATCAGCAACGCGCAACCATCCGCCGTTACTGGCCGGTGCTGCTTGCAGGCGTGGTCGTCGGCAGTTCGTCGGCCATGTTGTCGGCATGGGGGCTTGCCCATCTGCTCGGTCTCAACGAAGCGATCAGCCTGAGCCTCCTGCCGCGTTCGATGAGCACGCCCTTCGCCATGACCGTTTCGGGCGATATCGGCGGAACGCCCGACCTGACCGCGATCTTCGTGGTGCTGACCGGTGTTTTCGGCGCAGCGCTCGGTGAAGTGATGCTGAACTGGCTGCCCCTTCGCTCGGCTCTGGCCAGAGGAGCCCTGTTCGGCATGGGCGCGCATGGCGCGGGCGTCGCCAAGGCGCATCAGATCGGGCGTGAGGAAGGTTCGATTGCCGGCCTTGTCATGGTGCTGGTCGGGCTGGTGAACGTGCTGGCGGCGCCATTAATTGCGCATATCCTTTAAAATGTTGAGTTTGTTATGAAAGCGCCTTTTGGGGCGCTTTCTTTTTACGGGCTGCTGCCTTTTTTTCGAGCGCTGTCGTCTTTGCATAACTGATATGCATTAATGGCCGTTGCTGCACGGGGCGAGGCCCTGTAGATATTTGGTCATCGAGTTCACTCCTCCTCCCAGAACTCGATACGGAATACGGCACTCCTCCTCCCAAGCCGTATTCAAGATCAGGCCGCGCATCCTCCTCCCGCGCGGCCTTTTTCTTTTTTGTCTCCGGTTTCATTTTCCCGATCCGCCGCCCTGCCTTGACAATGCGTCGCCGCGCTTGCCCATAGGCAAGGTCCGCCAATTGCTCTATCTGTCTTATCCTGTGCAAACCGGGGAAACAGCGTCAATGACAAGCGGCATCCATCACGTCACCCTCATCACGCGCAAGGTTCAGGCCAATGTCGATTTCTATGCCGGTTTTCTCGGGATGCGCATCGTCAAGCAGACGGGAGGGTTCGAGGATGCCGAACAGCTCCACCTGTTTTATGGCGACCGGTCGGGGACACCGGGATCGCTGATCACGTTTCTGGTCTGGGAAGACGGCTCGAAAGGGCGCGTCGGCCATGGTCAGGTCAGTGAAATCGCGCTGGCCATCGATCGCACCGCCATCGGTTTCTGGCTGGAACGCGCCTTGCGCTACCATGTGCCGTCCGAAGGTCCGGTTCAGGAGTTTGGCGAACCCGTTCTACGGCTGAAAGACCCCGACGGGGTGATTGTCAAGCTTGTCGGAAGCGATCTTCGCGCCAATGACCTATGGGTCGGCGAAGGCATTCCGGCGCAGTTCGCGGTTCGCCGCCTGCGTGCGACGACGGTCCTGTCGGAAACGCCGGAGCAGACGGCCAGCTTCATCGAGCGCCATTTCGGCTTCAGGCCCCGCGCAAGGGTAGGCGTCATAGATAGGCTCGTTTCCGATTCCGGCGATGCTATCGACGTTCGCGATGCGGGTGGTTTCTGGCCGGGTGTTCCCGGAACGGGCATTGCCGATCATGTAGCCTTTCGCGCTGCCGACGTGGATGCCGTGACAGCAGCGGAAAAGGAGCTTTCCAGGCTCAATTCCAGCGAGGTCAACGTGCATGACCGCAAATATTTCACGTCGCTTTATGTCCGCGAACCGGGCGGGACTTTGTTCGAGTTCGCCACCGATGCGCCGGGCTTTGCGGTTGACGAGTCGGTAGAGACGCTGGGCCGGCAGCTCTTCGTGCCGCCCGGCAATGAAGAAAAGGCGGATGCCGTTCGCGCCCGTATGCCGCAATTCGCATTGCCGGGTGAGGAGCGGGTGATCTATCGCGACCTGCCGTTCGTGCATCGCATCGCCCTGCCGGAGAACCCGGACGGCAGCACGCTGATATTGCTGCACGGAACGGGCGGCAACGAAAACGACCTCATGCCGCTTGCCCGCAAGGCCGCGCCGCGCGCGACGCTTCTCGGCATCAGGGGGCGCAGCACGGAGGAGGGCATCCAGCGCTGGTTCCGTCGCTACGATCTGAAGCGCTTCGATCAGGCGGATATCCGGTTCGAGTCGGATGCCTTCGAGGCTTTCGTCGAAGGGGCGCTCGCCTCCTATGACATAGACCCGGCCCGGACGGCGTTCATCGGCAATTCGAACGGCGCCAACATGCTTGCCGCCTTCATGCGGCTGCACCCGCATATTGTGCGCAGGGCGGTTCTGCTGCGGGCGACCGAGGTGCTGGAAGACGCGCCAGCGGCCGATCTTTCGGACGTTTCGATATTGTTGCTGAGAGGCGCGGCCGACCCGTTCGGAGACGAGACCGGCATTCTTGAAAAGGCCCTGCGCGAGGGCGGCGCGCAAGTCGATGCCCATGCCGTCAATGCCGGACATGCGCTGATCGGTGAAGATATTCGTCTGGTGCGTGAGTGGCTGGAAGGCAAGTTTGAATAAAAGAAAGGCTGTCGGATATGCCCGACAGCCTTTCGTTTGTCGAAGCCGTCAGTCGAGCGGCTTCAGGCCGTTTTCGATGGCCTCGCGCCTGCCTTCGAGGAAAGGCGGAAGCGACAGGCGCTCACCGAGACTTTCAAGCGGCTCGTCCACGGCAAAGCCTGGACCGTCCGTCGCGATTTCGAACAGGATGCCGTTCGGCTCGCGGAAATAAAGCGAGCGGAAATAGTAGCGCTCGACTTCACCGCTCGACGGCATACGGAGCGACCGCAGGCGGTCCACCCATTCCTGCATGGTTTCCTGGTCCGGCGTGCGGAAAGCGACGTGGTGCACAGCACCTGCTCCCTGCCAGGCGGTGGGCAGTTTCGGCTGGACGGCGACATGCAATTCCGCTGCGGCGCCGCCTGCGCCCATGGAAAAGACATGGACATGACCTTCACCATCCGGTGACGCATAATCGCCGGTCTGGCGCATGTTCATGACCTTTTCCAGCACGATCTGGGTCGGCGCCAGTTCGGGAACGCTGAGCGTGATCGGGCCGAGGCCGCGAATCTGCCGTTCCGCCGGGACGGGACTTTTGTCCCAGTCATGGGCTTCGCCCGCGCCGCCATCGTCGGTCAGCCGGAGCCGCTGCCCTTCAGGGTCTTCCAGATCGATGACGGCGCGACCGGCGACCTCGAAAATATCGCTCGTCTCGACGCCCTTTTCCTTCAGATGGTTCCGCCACCATTCCAGGCTCTCCACGCCGTTGACGCGCAGGCCCGTACGGGCGACGCTGTTCGTGCCGCGCTGTTCCCGCTGCACCGGCCAGTCGAAAAAGGTGATGTCGGTACCGGGCGATGCAAGCCCGTCGGCATAGAAGAGGTGATATGCGCTCGTATCGTCCTGGTTGACGGTCTTCTTGACGAGCCTCAGTCCAAGCGTATCGGTATAAAAGCGCCGGTTGCCGGGCGCGTCGGCGGTGATGGCTGTCAGATGGTGCAGCCCGGTCAGTTCCAAAGCCATGATTGTGCCTCCTTCGCAAATTCCGCGTTGAGTTTGTGTTGGGGCTTATATTGGCTATGGGGGCAGGGACGGGAAGATCAGCTTGCTGAACAGTGTGTAACCGATAAGCCGCAATAGCATCGCGTTCGACAGCCGGTGGATAATTGGGACTTGGCAGAACGTTTTGCGTCAAGAATATACTAACCTTCAAAGTTCCGGTGTAACAGGCCTTGTTGGCGTGGTGTTGGGAGAGTCTGGTTTTGCGGCGCATTTTTTCTTGGACAACACCTGTGTTGCTCGTCCTGTTTACCCTCGTGGCGGGTTGCGCCGGCCGACCCGAGGGTGTGCTTCTCCCGGTCGGAGAGGTAACGTCTCCCGGTACGACCAAGGTCAATCTCGTGGTCGCGACCACGCGTCGGCCATCTGACAATCCCGGTATTCTTTTCTCCGGCGAGCGCGACAAACTCGTGTCGCTCAACGATATCGTCGTGTCCATTCCGCCCGAAAAGAACCGCAAGGTGGGCGAGGTGCAGTGGCCGAAAAAGCTTCCGCCCAATCCGCAGACGGATTTCGCCACCGTCAGCGTGACGCCGCTCAAGACCGATGTCGAAATGGCGGGCTGGGTGCGCCCACATCTCACCGGGAGCCGCCGGGTGATGGTTTTCGTGCACGGCTTTAACAACACGTTCGAGGATTCCGTCTACCGCTTTGCCCAGATCGTGCACGATTCAGGCGCGGATGTTGCGCCGGTGATCTTCACCTGGCCGTCGCGCGCCAGCGTGTTCGACTATAATTACGACAAGGAAAGCACCAATTATTCCCGTGACGCGCTGGAGCAGATCCTGCGCGCCATCGCTCGCGAGCCTGCGGTCAAGGACATTACCGTCATGGCTCACTCGATGGGCAGCTGGCTGACGGTGGAGGCGCTGCGCCAGATGGCGATCCGGGATGGCCGTGTGAACGCCAAGGTCACCGACGTCATTCTTGCGTCGCCCGACCTCGACGTCGATGTGTTCTCCAAGCAATTCCTGGCGATGGGCAAGGAGCACCCGCGTTTCACGCTGTTCACGTCCCGCGATGACAGGGCGCTCGCGCTGTCGCGGCGCATTTCCGGCAATATCGATCGTCTGGGCCAGATCGATCCGTCCATTGAACCTTACCGCTCCGAGCTTGAAAAGGCGGGCATCACCGTTATCGACCTGACGCAGCTGAAGGCCGGGGACCGTCTCAATCACGGCAAGTTTGCGTCGAGTCCCGAAGTCGTACAGCTCATAGGCCAGCGCCTTGTCGCAGGCCAGACCATCACGGATTCGCAGGTGGGGCTCGGAGATCGTCTGGGTGCCGTGGCCATGGGAACGGCGCAAGGCGTCGGCACGGCTGCATCGCTGGTGGTGACGGCGCCGATTGCCGTGTTCGATCCGAACACGCGCAAGACCTATGACGAGCAGATCGACCGCTTCGGTCGCGCTGTCGGCAATACGGTCGGCGTGGTAACCATTCCCAATAAATAATACCAAGGCTCGATGAGCGGAACGCATCGAGCCCTCCGTCTTGGTTGTTGTCATATTTCAGCTGAGGCTGTAGAACTCGCGGCCACCGGCATTTTGCAGCCAGATGGAAACATTTGGCTTGGCATAAATGCTGTTATGAATGCTTGGCTGCGAGGAGAAGCCCATGCAGATTATCCGCACCATCGAGGAATTGCGTCAGGCTCTGGCGCCGAAGCGAAAAACGGGCCGGAAGATCGGTTTCGTGCCGACGATGGGCTATCTTCACAAAGGCCATCTTGAACTGGTGCGCAGGGCGCGCGACGAAAACGACGTCATCGTCGTGTCGATCTTCGTCAATCCGTTGCAGTTCGGCGCGAACGAAGACCTCGACAAATATCCGCGCGATCTGGAACGCGACGCCGCCCTGCTGCGTGATGCGGGGGTCGATTATCTCTTTGCGCCGACTGTCGGCGATATGTATCCCTGCCCGATGCAGACGGTGGTGGACGTGCCCACGCTCGGCAATCAGATGGAAGGTGAGGCGCGCCCCGGCCATTTTGCCGGTGTCGCGACCGTGGTGAGCAAGCTTTTCAATATCGTGCTACCGGATGCCGCCTATTTCGGCGAGAAGGATTTTCAGCAACTGGTCATCATTCGCCGCATGGTCGAGGACATGGCCATTCCGGTGCGCGTTGTCGGCGTCGAAACCGTTCGGGAAGACGACGGTCTCGCCTGCTCGTCGCGCAATGTCTACCTGTCGCCCGAGCAGCGTGCCGCCGCGATCATCGTCCCGAAAGCGCTGGATGAGGCGGAGCGACTCTATCGCTCCGGCATGGACGATCCCGACGCGCTCGAAGCAGCGATCCGTGCGTTCATAGCGGCGGAATCTCTGGCGACGCCCGAGGTGGTGGCGATCCGCGACCCGGAAACGCTGGAACGGCTGAGCGCCGTGCAGGGAAGGCCGATCCTTGTCGCGCTTTTCGTGCGTCTTGGCGCGACGCGGCTTCTCGACAATCGTGTCATCGCGCACGTCGCGCAGGAAAAGGCGGCCTGAAATGAGTGCTCCCGTCAAGCAGAAGCGGCTGACGCCGAAATCGATCCAGGCCATGAAGGGTGAACGTCCGATCGTCAGCCTCACTGCCTATACGACGCCGGTTGCGCGCCTGCTCGATCCGCATTGTGAATTGCTGCTCGTGGGCGACTCGCTCGGCATGGTGCTCTATGGCATGGATTCCACGCTTGCCGTCACGCTCGACATGATGATTGCGCATGGGCAGGCGGTCATGCGCGGTGTCGAGACAGCCTGCGTCATCGTCGATATGCCTTTCGGCTCCTATCAGGAATCGAGGGAACAGGCGTTTCGAAACGCAGCCCGGATCATGCAGGAAACCGGCTGCGACGGGGTGAAGCTCGAAGGCGGCGAGGAAATGGCCGAAACGGTGGCCTTTCTGGTGAAACGCGGCATTCCGGTGTTCGGCCATGTCGGACTGATGCCGCAGCAGGTCAATACGGTCGGCGGCTTCCGTTCGCTTGGACGCGGCGACGAGGAAGCCGACCGGATACGCTGCGACGCTCAGGCCATTGCCGATGCGGGCGCCTTTGCGCTCGTCATCGAAGGCACGGTGGAACCGCTGGCGCGCGAGATCACCGCGTCGCTTGCCATTCCGACCGTCGGCATCGGCGCTTCGGCTGCCTGTGACGGACAGATTCTGGTTTCGGACGACATGCTGGGCCTGTTTCAGGATTTCACGCCGCGCTTCGTGAAGCGTTTCGCCAATCTCGCGCCGCAGGTCTCCGATGCGGCCAAAGCCTATGCCGAGGAGGTGCGGGCGCGCAGCTTTCCCGGCCCTGAGCATGTTTTCGGGGCAAAGCCGAAGGCGTAACGGCGAAAACTGTGGCTGATGCCGTACAGCGCCTTGTAATCGTTTGACGATCGCGTTCAATGGTTCCGATCTGAATGGAGCTGTTTTGACCGACGATATTGCCCATACCGAACTGATCGCCGTACTTGTGGCCGTGACCGGCGAACAGCCGCGTGTCATGACCGTGCGGCCGGGCCAGACCCAGGTGCAGGCTCTGCCCTCCGGCCCGTTTGAAACCGGGCACCGTTCGCTTCAGTCGGGACTGCGTGCCTGGGTGCAGGCGGAAACCGCGCACCCGGTCGGCTATCTCGAACAGCTCTACACATTCGCGGACCGTGACCGGCACCCCGAAGGGGAGCGCATCATTTCGATCAGCTATCTTGGCCTGGTACGCGAAAGCGATGCCGCGGCGGGGCAGGCGGGCTGGCGCGGCTGGTACGAATATCTGCCATGGGAGGACCATCGTCAGGGCGAGCCTCCCATCATGGAGCATCTGCATAACGCCCTTCTGGTCTGGGCCTATCGCGCCGAGACGCCCGAACTGGTCGCGCAGCGGATGCGGCGCATTTCCTTCACTTTCGGTTTTGCCAATGGTGAATGGAGCGGGCGCTGGAACGAGGATCTGGTGCTCCAGCGCTACGAACTGCTTTACGAAGCCGGTCTCGTGGCCGAGGCCGGGATGAAGGAAGACGAAAACGGGCGCGCCATGTTCGCCGATCACCGTCGTATCCTTGCCACGGCGATTGCGCGGCTGCGCGCCAAGATCAAGTATCGTCCGGTGGTCTTCGAGCTAATGCCGGAAAGCTTCACGCTGCTGCAATTGCAGCGTACCGTCGAGGCGCTGGCCGGACTGCGCCTGCACAAGCAGAATTTCCGCCGCCTGATCGAGCAGCAGGACCTCGTTGAGGAAACCGGAGAAACCGACAGCGAAACCGGCGGGCGCCCGGCAAAACTGTTCCGCTTCCGCTACTCGATTGTCGAGGAACGCGCCCTTTCCGAACGCTATCTGGCCGGAGCAAAGCTGCCTCTCTCCCGCGATTGACAATATGCTCGAATCGAGTATAAGTGCATAAACATGAAATACTCATAATGAGTATAATCGATGCGCTGAAAATCCGTGCGCCAACATTCATGCACCGGGGAGGTTCGCCATGAACGACCATGTTTCCGTCTCGCAACTCTATGACCGGGTAGCGAAGATAATGCCGAAGGCGGAGTGGCTGGGTTTCGAGAGCGATGTGGCGGCGATCCTCGAATTGAAGAAAAAGCGCAATGCCGTCATTCTGGCGCATAATTACCAGACCCCGGAAATCTTCCATTGCGTGGCCGATATCGTCGGCGACAGCCTTGCCTTGGCGCGCAAGGCTGCGGAAGTCGATGCCGATGTGATCGTGCTGGCCGGTGTGCATTTCATGGCCGAGACGGCAAAATTGCTCAACCCGTCCAAGACGGTGCTGATCCCCGATCTGGGGGCTGGCTGCTCGCTGGCGGATTCCATCACGCCGCAGGACGTGGCGCTCTTGCGTGAGGCGCATCCGGGTGTGCCGATCGTCACCTATGTCAATACGTCCGCCGCGGTGAAGGCCGCCTCGGATATCTGCTGCACCTCCGGCAATGCGAAAAAGGTTGTGGAATCGCTTGGCGTGCCGCGCGTGCTGATGATCCCGGATGAGTATCTGGCTCAAAACGTCGCCCGCGAAACCGATGTGGAAATTCTGAGCTGGCACGGCCATTGCGAGGTGCATGAGCGCTTCACGCCGGACGATATTCGCGAATTGCGCGACAGCCATCCGGGCGTCATGGTGCTGGCGCATCCCGAATGCCCGCCGGAAGTGGTGGCGGCTGCCGATTTCGCCGGGTCCACCGCCGTCATGTCCGACTATGTCGGAGAAAAGAAGCCGCAGCGCGTCGTGCTCCTGACCGAATGCTCGATGAGCGACAATGTTGCCGTTGATCACCCGGACGTCGAATTCATTCGTCCCTGTAATCTCTGCCCGCATATGAAGCGGATCACGCTCGCCAATATCCGTGAGGCACTGGAACAGAACCGCCACGAAGTGACGGTCGATGCCGCATTGATGGAACCGGCCCGGCGCGCCGTCGAGCGGATGCTGGCAGTATGAGCGACAATCCCGTCATGGTGGTGGGCAGCGGCCTTGCCGGGCTGATGACGGCGCTGACGCTGGCGCCTCTGCCGGTTCTGCTCGTGACGGCGGGCGGGCTCGGCCTGTCCGGTTCCAGCGAACTGGCGCAGGGCGGCATCGCCGCAAGCATCGCGGCCGACGATAATGCAGTCCTGCATCTTGCCGACACGCTCGCCGCCGGTGACGGTCTGTGTGACGCAGGCGTTGCGGCGGGAATTATCGAGGCGGGGCCTGAAATCATTGCCGCTCTTGAGGCGCATGGCGTCCGTTTCGATCGCAAGGCGGATGGCTCCTATGCGCTTGGCCTGGAAGCCGCACACAGCCGCCACCGTATCGCGCATGTCGATGGCGACGCGACGGGCGCCGGCATCATGCGGGCGCTGACGGCGAAGGTCCGGGCGACGCCTTCCATAACCGTTATGGAAAATACTCGCGCCCTTCGGCTGATGAACAGGGATGGCCGCGTCGTTGGGGCGGTTCTCGAAAATTATGGCCCGGTTGCCGCCCGCGCCGTTGTGCTTGCGACCGGCGGGATCGGCGGGCTTTATACGGCAACGACCACGCCGCTCGGCAATCTGGGACAGGGTGCTGCGCTCGCCGGACGGGCGGGCGCGGTGCTGGCCGACATGGAATTCGTACAGTTCCATCCGACCGCGCTTGCCGTGTCCGCGCCGCGTCTGCCGCTGGTCAGCGAGGCGGTCCGCGGCGAAGGCGCCATTCTGGTGAACGATTGCGGCGAGCGTTTCATGGCCGACATTCCGGGGCGGGAACTTGCGTCACGCGATGTGGTAGCGCGCGCCATAGGCGCGGAAATAGCGCGCGGGAGGCAGGTCTTTCTCGATGCGCGCGCCGCGCTGGGACCGCGTTTTGCCAGCCGCTTCCCCGGCATCGACGGGCTTTGCAGGCAGCACGGTATCGATCCGTCGCACGATCTCATTCCGGTGCGGCCCGCCACGCATTACCACATGGGCGGTGTGGCGACGGATGGGGACGGGCGCACGAGCCTGTCCGGCCTTTGGGCCGTGGGCGAAGCCGCCTGCACCGGCCTGCATGGCGCAAACCGCCTTGCCAGCAATTCGCTGCTGGAAGCGGCTGTCATGGGGCTTCGCGCCGGTCGCTCCATCGCGGACGAACCCTTCGTGCCCGTGACGCATCTTTCACCGGTCAGCCTGCCGCACATGACAGACCCGGCCGCCGTGCGGTCGACGGTTTCCCGGTATCTCGGCCTGTTGCGGGATGAGGAAGGTCTGCGCTCTGCCATTGCCGCGCTTCTTCCGCTGGCGCAGGACGGCGATGCTGCGGCTGTGGCGCTCGTGGTTGCGGTTGCCGCCTTCGAACGACGCGAAACGCGCGGCAGCCATGCCCGCACCGATTTTCCCGCCAAGAACGCGGCTTCGGCCCGCAGCTTTTACACTTTTCAGGCAGCTTTCGCGTTCGCTCGCGAAATTGCCACGCCCCAACCCGTTACCGAACCCGTTGCCCGGCCTGTTACCCAACCCGTTACAAGGACCGCCTGATGAACCTCCCGCGTCTTTCTCCACTTGTCATCGAACCTCTGGTGCGGGCAACCCTTCTGGAAGATCTGGGGCTTGCAGGCGATATCACCAGCAACGCCGTGGTGCCGGAAGATCACCGCTCGGCCATGCTGTTCAGCCTGCGCCAGCCTGGCGTCGCGGCCGGTCTCGATGTGGCCGAAATGGCATTCCGCCTGGTCGACCCGGAAGTGAAGTTCGAACGCATGGCGCGTGACGGCGATGCGCTGGAAAAGGGTGCGAATATCGCCCGCGTTTCCGGCCCATCGCGCTCCATTCTGGCGGGCGAGCGCACCGCGCTCAATTTTCTCGGCCACCTTTCCGGCATCGCCACCGCGACAGCCGGTCTGGTGAAGGCCGCTCAAGGGACGAAGGCATCCATCGTCTGCACCCGCAAGACCACCCCCGGCCTGCGCGCCGTGCAGAAATACGCGGTCAGGGCCGGTGGCGGCATGAATCACCGTTTCGCGCTTTATGATGCCGTGCTGATCAAGGACAATCATATTGCCGTTGCGGGCGGTGTGCGCGAGGCCATTGAACGCGCCAGGGCCGGTGCGGGCCATATGGTCAAGATCGAGGTGGAAGTGGATACGCTGCAACAGCTTGATGAAGCCATGGCGACCGGCGTCGATGCCGTGCTTCTCGACAATATGTCGCCGGAACGGTTGCGCGAGGCGGTGGCCATCATCGGAGGCCGCGCCATTTCGGAAGCGTCCGGCGGCATCACACCGGAAACGGTGGCGGCAGTCGCGGCCAGCGGCGTCGATCTGATTTCGGTTGGCTGGACCACGCACAGCGCGCCCAATCTCGATATCGGGCTCGACTTCGAGGCTTGACGAAAAAAGGGAGGCCGAAGCCTCCCTTTTCCTTATCCGCATCGCGGCGGAGCTTATTTTTCAACGAAGGCCTTTTCGATGACGTATTCGCCAGCTTCGCTCTGGCTACCTTCCTTAAAACCGCGCTCTTCCAGAATCTGCTTCGTTTCCGCCAGCATTTCCGGGCTGCCGCACAGCATCATGCGGTCGTCTTCATGGTTGAATTCCGGCAGGCCGATATCCTTGAAAATCTGTCCCGAACGGATGAGATCGGTCAGGCGTCCGCGGTTCTTGTAAGGCTCACGGGTGACGGTCGGATAATAGATGAGCTGCTTTTGTACCATTTCGCCGAGGAATTCGTCCTGCGGCAGTTCCTTGGAGATGAAATCCGTATAGGCAAGCTCGGCGACCTGACGCACGCCATGCACGAGAATGATCTTCTCGAAGCGCTCATAGGCTTCGAGGTCGCGGATGATCGACAGGAATGGCGCAAGGCCGGTGCCGGTCGAAAGCAACCAGAGATTCTTGCCCGGCTTCAGATTGTCGTAGAGCAGCGTGCCGACGGGCTTCTTGGAGAGGATGATCTGGTCGCCCTTCTTCAGATGCTGAAGCTTCGAGGTCAGCGGACCGTTCGGCACCTTGATCGAGAAGAATTCCAGACCGTCTTCATAAAGGCTCGACGCAATGGAATAGGCGCGGGTCAGCGGCTTTCCGTTCACTTCCAGACCCATCATGATGAACTGGCCGCTCTGGAAGCGGAAGCCGGGGTCACGTGTCGTGCGGAAGGAAAACAGCGTATCGGTCCAGTGATGGATGTCGGTGACGGTTTCCTGATTAAAATTACTGCTCATCTTCGGAACTGTCTCTGTCTTGCTCCTGCACCGCTTGGGAGGACGGCGCCTGCGGAATGGATCGGTTGGTTCGGTCTTTATCGGTCATTGCTGCATTTCGCCCGCAGCCACGCAGCTCCATGGAGCTTGCATCTTCCGCAGGCAAAATGCTTTGATTGCAATCAATTCAACGCGTCATGCTGCCTTCAGGGTGGCTTCCGCGAATTCGTAATTGGCCAGCTTGTCGAGGAAGTTCGTCACATAGTCAGGCCGACGATTACGGAAATCGAGATAATAGCTATGCTCCCAGACATCAAGCCCCAACAGCGCCTTGCCTTCGCCCGTTGCGAGCGGATTGGAGCCGTTTGGCGTCTTGGCAACTTTCAGCTTGCCGTCATCGGCCAGAACCAGCCATGCCCAGCCTGAGCCGAACTGGCCGACAGCCGCAGCCTTGAAGGCTTCCTTGAACTGGTCCACGCCGCCGAAATCCTCAACGATCTTCTTTTCCAGCGCGCCGGGCAGGCGACCGCCGTTCGGCGAGAGGTTCTGCCAGAAAAGATTGTGGTTCCAGTGCTGGCCGGCATTGTTGAAAACGGGGGCCAGGTCAGCCTTGTCTTTCGCAAACAGCACGATTTCTTCAAGGGATTTGCCCTTGAGCGCGTCGTTCTTTTCGACGAAGCCGTTCAGCGCGGTTACATAGGCCTGATGATGCTTGCCATGGTGCAACTCAAGCGTTTCCGTTCCCATGCCTGCGCCTTCGAGGGCGTTGGTTGCATAGGGAAGCGGAGGCAGGGTGAAGCTCATTTTAAAACTCCTTGTTATACCAAGTCTCATCGAGACCCGGTTAGGCCTGAGTGGCGATTGAACTTTTCAAGGCGTGATGCATAAGCATCTTAGCGCCTTGGTATTACGTACGCCGTCGCGGCCCGGACCCGTCAGGCCCATTCATCTGTCTTTACTGGTCGCCGGTTGAGTGCCGTCGTTTGATAACGATCTTGCTAAAATTGTGCCAATGGCTTATTTAACAAGATAATCCTTCTTTAAATAGAAAATCGGCAATATGTCAAGAAATGACTTTCTAAATGCAGACGTTTCGGTAGCACGTTCTCCCGCCGAGCGGATCATGCTCTCGCTCAAGATGCGGGGTGCGCAGACCGCTGCCGTGATCGGCGAACATCTGGGAACGACCGGCGAGGCCGTGCGCCAGCAATTGGTGCGTCTTGCCGAGGAAGGTCTCGTCGCTCCGCATTCGGTATCGCAGGGCGTCGGGCGTCCCTCTCAGTTCTGGGACCTGACCGAGACCGGCAACAAGCGCTTTCCCGACACCCACGCCGACCTGACAGTTCAGCTTCTGCATTCCGTGCGCGCCATTCTCGGTCAGGATGCGCTCGATGTGCTGATCACCCATCGTGAGACGGAGACACGCCGACAGTATCAGGCCCGCCTGAAGGACTTGCCGCTTGGCGAACGGGTGAAGGAACTGGCGGCCATCCGCTCGGCGGAAGGATATATGGCCGATGTCGAGCAGCAGGAAGATGGGTCGTGGCTGTTTATCGAAAACCACTGCCCGATCTGCGCCGCCGCCGATGCGTGTCAGGGTTTTTGCCGGGCGGAGCTTGAGATATTCATCGCCGTTCTCGGTCCCGGTGTTTCGGTAAGGCGCACCGAGCATATTCTGGCCGGCGCACGGCGCTGCGCTTATATCATCGCAGCGACCGGTGAACGGCATCCTGATTGAACTCAGCATGATGCGGGCTGCGGCTGTCTTGCGCTGCGAACCAGCGCCAGCGCCGACAGGAAAGCCAGTCCGGACAATATTGCGAAGCCGGAGAAGAGCCAGAGCGCGGCATGGGCCGTGCCCGCAAAACCACCGGGATTGCTGAGGCCCGCCATATTGGCAACCATGCCGGCCAGCGCAGCGCCAAGCGCAGTCGTGAAAAGCTGGACCATGGTCACGGAAGCGGACGCCAGATTCTGGTCTTCCGTGTCGGCCCGCTTGAAGATACGGGTCAGCAGATGCGGCCATGTCAGGCCGACGCCGAAGCCGATGACCGCCAGCGCGAGACAGATCGGCAGAAGATCGTACCAATGTCCTTCGCTTCCGGTCGGAATGAGAATGGCCAGGGTCACCATGCCCGCGACGCCCATGACGGGAGCGGCGAGGATGACCCTGTCGGTGCGCCCGTCGGGAACGCCTGACGAGCCGATGGAGCCGAGCGTCCAGCTGCCGCCCATGATGGCGGCGAGATATCCGGCCACCAGCGGCGACTGGTTGTGCAGCACCTGGAAGAACAGCGGCACGAAGACTTCCGAACTGGTGACGGATGCGCTCAGAAAGGCGAGGGTGAGATAGAGCGCGCCGAGCCGCTGGATGCTGAACGAGCCTTTCGGAAGAATGCGCCTGCTGGCCTTGTTCTCGATCGCCGCAAGCAGAAGCAGCAGAATGATGGCGAGCAACACGCCGGAAGCATTCCACGCCAGATCGGACGATATGCTCCCGGCCGAAACCGAAAGAACCGCAGCGGTGAGAAGGACGAGTTGCGGCCAGGCCAGGCGGTCCTCGCTGGCCGCCGAACCGGACTCGCGCGGCAATACGGTTATGGCCATGACGGTGAAGACGGCAATAACGGGGGCGAGCGACCAGAAGGCGGCGCGCCACATGCCCAGTTCTGCAAAGACGCCGCCGATAGCCGGGCCGACAAGCGTCGCCACGCCCCACATGCCCGAAACCAGTCCGATGGCACGGGGCCAAAGGGTTTCGTCGAAGACGATACGGATCATGGAATAGGAAAGGGCGAGCATCATGCCGCCGCCGAGCCCCTGTATCGCGCGCCCCGCCAGCATAACGGGCATGGACGGCGCAAGGCCGCAGGCAAGTGTTCCCGCTGCAAAGACGATTGCGGCGACCAGATAGGCGCTTCGCGGTCCTGCCTGCGAAAGAAGCCGGGGAACGAGCGCGGAGCCGAGGATGGATGCGGTCACGAACAGCGCGGTATTCCATGCATAATAATCGATGCCGCCAATATCGGCGACAACGGTCGGCAGAATGGTCGTGGCGATGAACACATTTATTGCATGAAGCGCTACGCCGCCCACCAGCGTCAGCGAGACTATGGCATTCTTGCCTGCGAACAGGTCTCCCCATCCTGCGGTCGACTTCTGATCCTGCATTGGATTTTCCCTTGATGCATTTGCATGAGCGGAAGCCGCGACGGCTTCGCCTTTCCAGATAATGCCAATGGCTACGCCCGGCCTTATAATTTGTCAAGCAAATGCTTGTTTAATTATTTTGATGGTCCGACTGGCCACTATAAGGGCAGGATAGCGGCGCTTCGAAACAAGGAGCTTCACCGAAAACAGTGGAGACGTATGGAAGGGGTTCAAATTCCGGGGAAAAGCCTTATATGAAGCCCGAACCACCGGAGGTGGCCGGAGATGGGAAGCGATCCGCGACAGCTTGTGGGGAAATTTTTTCCCGATAATGCTGTGGCGGATTTGTGTTTCTGTCACAAGCTTCCTATAAGCCTTCGAATAATTTGGGAAACTACTTGCCTGTTTCCTCCACTTGGCAAACCAGCCTTGCTGGCGAGGCCAGATTTCCCCATCGGACGGCCCGGCCAAACAACTCGGAACTCTCATGATCCAGACGCCCTATTACCTGATCGACAAGACCAAGCTGAAGCGCAACATGGAAAAGATCGCCTATGTGCGCGAGAAATCCGGCGCCAAGGCGCTTTTGGCGCTGAAATGCTTCGCCACATGGTCGGTGTTCGATTTCATGAGCGAATATATGGACGGCACCACCTCGTCCTCGCTCAATGAGGTGCGTCTGGGCCGCGAAAAATTCGGCGGTGAAACCCATGCCTATAGCGTGGCCTATGCCGATCACGAGATCGATGACGTCGTTTCCCATGCCGACAAGATCATCTTCAATTCGATAGGCCAGTTGGAGCGCTTTGCCGATAAGGCGGCGCATATCAAGCGTGGTCTGCGGCTTAATCCGGGTGTGTCGTCATCAAGCTTCGATCTGGCCGATCCGGCGCGCCCGTTCAGCCGCCTTGGCGAATGGGATGTGGCCAAGGTCGAGAAGATCATGGATCGCGTCACCGGCTTCATGATCCATAACAATTGCGAAAATTCCGATTTCGGTCTTTTCGACAAGATGCTGACCGATATTGAGGAAAAGTTCGGTTCGTTGTTGCATCGCGTCGAATGGGTGAGCCTTGGCGGCGGCATCCATTTCACCGGTGACGACTATCCGGTCGATGATTTCTGCGCGCGCCTGAAGGCATTCTCGGAAAAATTCGGCGTTCAGGTCTATCTGGAGCCGGGTGAGGCCTCGATCACCAAAACGACCACGCTCGAAGTGACCGTTCTCGATACGCTCTATAACGGCAAGAATCTCGCCATTGTCGATAGTTCCATCGAGGCGCATATGCTCGATCTGCTGATCTATCGCGAAAAGGCGAAAATGGCGCCGAACAATGGCCAGCACAGCTATATGGTTTGCGGCAAGTCCTGCCTTGCGGGCGATATTTTCGGCGAGTTCAAATTCGAACAGGAATTGAAGGTTGGCGACCGCCTCTCCTTCGAGGATGCCGCCGGTTATACGATGGTCAAGAAAAACTGGTTTAATGGCGTGAAAATGCCTGCCATTGCCGTACGCGAACTCGACGGCACGGTCAAACTTGTCCGCGAATTCGATTACGCGGATTTCGAGGGTTCGCTCTCCTGAACCCTGCGTCGCAATTGATCCGCGACGCGAAACTGAACCCGTTCCGATTGGCTGAGAGCGCCAGGGACGCACAACAGATGGCGGGAAACCGCTGGAAGAGGAAGCATCGACAGAAAATGAAGAAGAACGTTCTCATTATCGGCGCCGGGGGCGTAGCACAGGTTGTGGCGCATAAATGTGCCCAGAACTCTGACGTATTGGGGGATATCCACATTGCGTCCCGCACGGTTGAGAAATGCCGCAGGATTATCGATAGCGTGCGCGAGAAGAAGAGCCTCAAGACCGAGGTGAAGCTGGAAGCGCATGCGCTGGATGCAATGGATGTGGAGGCCACCAAGGCCCTTATCCAGAAAACGGGTGTTCAGATCGTCATCAATGTCGGCTCGGCCTTCCTCAATATGTCGGTCCTCCGCGCCTCAATCGATACGGGCGTGGCCTATATGGACACCGCTATCCACGAAGATCCGAAGAAGATCTGCGAGACGCCGCCATGGTATGGCAATTACGAATGGAAGCACCTGAAGGAATGCGAAGAGAAGGGCATCACCGCCATTCTCGGCATTGGCTTCGATCCGGGCGTGGTCAATGCCTATGCGCGTCTGGCCGCCGACGATTATCTCGATGACGTCAAATCCATCGACATCGTTGACATCAATGCTGGCTCGCATGGCCGCTGGTTCTCGACCAATTTCGACCCGGAAATCAATTTCCGCGAATTTACCGGCACGGTCTATTCGTGGCAGCAGGGCGCATGGCAGTCGAACAGGATGTTCGAGGTCGGCCAGACATTTGACCTGCCGGTCGTTGGTCCGAGCAAGGCCTATATGACGGGCCATGACGAAGTGCATTCGCTGTCCAAGAACTACCCCAATGCCGACGTGCGTTTCTGGATGGGCTTTGGCGATCACTATATCAACGTCTTCACCGTCCTGAACAATCTCGGCCTCCTGTCCGAACAGCCGGTCAAGACCGCGGAAGGTCTGGAAGTCGTGCCGCTGAAGGTGGTCAAGGCCGTGCTGCCCGATCCGTCGTCGCTTGCGCCTGACTATACCGGCAAGACCTGCATTGGCGATTTCGTCAAGGGCACCAGGGACGGCAAGGAAAAGGAAGTCTTCATCTATAACGTTGCCGACCACAAGGAAGCCTATAACGAGGTCGGTTCGCAGGGCATTTCCTATACGGCTGGCGTGCCGCCGGTTGCGGCCGCGATCCTGATCGCTTCGGGCGAGTGGGACGTGAAGAAGATGGTCAATGTGGAAGAGCTCAATCCGAAGCCTTTCCTCCACATCCTCAACCATATCGGCCTGCCGTCACGCATCAAGGATGAGGACGGCGACCGTCCGCTCGATTTCGCGTAAACGCGGCAAAAGAGACATGAAAAAAACCCGCTTCGGCGGGTTTTTTAATGCGCGTATTGCTTTTCGATCCTCATCCTGAGGAGGCCCGTAGGGCCGTCTCGAAGGATCGAAGGATCGCGGGTGTGACGACCGGCGTTGTATTTCCAGTTCCATCTGGACCTCGCCCTTCGAGGCTCCGCTTCGCTACGCACCTCAGGGTGAGGGGTGTGGTGCTCGATAAAGAGGTCAGAAGAGCGGTAGTAAGACAGGCTGTGCGGGGTGATTGAGATTCTGGTGATGACGAGCCGAAAATGGTGTTTTTTGAGAACCGGAGCGGAATGTACTTTTGGGTACATGAGCACCGGAAGCGTAGAAAAGCGCCATTTGCAGGCCGTCAGCGTCTGAATATCAATTGCCCCGGGGCCAGGTGTCGGAGAGGCGGTAACCATGTGGAAACGGATCGCCCGGATCGAGCATGAGTTGCGCGGTGCCGGTCACCCATGCGCGACCGGAAATGATCGGGCTGATCGCGGGCCTGCCGCCAAGTTCCAGCACATGATCGAGTTTGCAGTGAAACTCGGTGCCAAGCACGGACTTGCCGATATAGCGCTCGCCCGCCTGCATCTGGCCCTTGGCGTGCAGCACGGCCATGCGCGCCGAACAGCCGGTGCCGGTCGGTGAACGGTCCAGCTTGGCGGGGCGGATCGCAA
This sequence comes from Brucella daejeonensis, assembly GCF_014199265.1. GTDB lineage: Bacteria > Pseudomonadota > Alphaproteobacteria > Rhizobiales > Rhizobiaceae > Brucella > Brucella daejeonensis. Next base: position 56,464 of record NZ_JACIJG010000007.1, on the reverse strand, counting down.
CCGTGTTCACGCCGGTCAGCACATCGCCCTCGCGTGTCACCGGCTCGGTAATCTGGCAAAACGAAATGTGATCCCAGTCTTTTTCGGGATGGCGGAAGCCAAGCTGCTCATTGGCGGCCTTGGTGATCTTCACGCCGATTTCGGCGAGTTCCCGCGCGTGATCCGGTTCGATTTTCATGCCGATCTGCGTTGCATCAATAATGACAAAACTGTCGCCACCATAGGCCGTATCGACCGTAACGGTGCCAATCCCCTCAACTTCCAGCGATGCATCCAGCCGGTCCGCGAAAGACGGCACATTGCGCACGGAAATGCGCTCGGCCTTGCCGTTGCGGCATTCGGCTTCCACTTCGATGATCCCGCCCGGCGCTTCCAGCACCATGCGCGTCACCGGTTCCTGCATGGGAATGATGCCGCTGTCGAGAAGCACGGTCGAAACGCAGATCGAATTGGAGCCGGACATGGGCGGCGTATCGGCGGGTTCCATAATGATGAAACCCATCTGCGCGCGCGGATCCTTCGGTGGCACCAGCAGATTGACGTGGCGAAACACGCCGCCGCGCGGCTCATTGAGCACGAAATTGCGCAAGGTTTCGTCACGGGCGATGAAGCGCGATTGCTCCCACACCGTGTTGCCCGGCGGGGGCGCCACACCGCCAACGATGACGTCGCCGACTTCGCCTTCCGCATGACAGCCGACAATATGGATGAGTTTGGTGCTGCGCATGATGCCTCCTCATTTATTGCAATTATTCCTATTGGTTAGGGCGTTGGCGTCAATCCTTTATCGGACGGCGAACCGCCCTTTCACGCCAGAATGAGGATTTCGTTCCTCCCGGTGTCATGAGATGAAAAATCCATTTCGAGATGTGTTGCTTCTTTGAACAGGTCTGGTATCCATTGTGCTCTTATTTTGTGCAAATCGATGCGCAGCCCGCTTGGCTCCGGAACAATTCCTGGAACATACACAACGTTCCCGATAGGGATTGGACAACCCGAAAAGTTGGGGCGTCGTCGTTCTCAAGACGATGAATGCTCTTAGCCGGCATGGGACGGTCGATGATCTTATCCTGCGTCCCCTCTCAGATTGACATGGTCTCTGATGTTCCGGGGCGTGGCCTCAACCACATGGAGCATCCGGCGATCTGACGGCCCCGGACGCTTCGGGAGCGAGTTATGGACAGGACAATCGATGCGGGCTTTCGCGAGCCCCATGAAACCGGCGCGCAGCGCTGGGGCAGGGAGATGTCGGCGGCGCTGAGACTGGGCTGGCCGCTGATCTTCACCAATCTTTCGCAGGCGGCCCTGACGGCAACCGACGTGATCTTCATCGGTCGCCTTGGCGCGGACACGCTTGCATCGGCGCTGCTGGCGACGAGCTTCTATCACACGCTGATGATCTTCTCGATGGGGCTCGTTTCCGCCGTCATGCCGATGATCGCCATCGCGCTCGGCAAGAACCGTCATTCCGTACGCGATGTTCGCCGCACCGTGCGTCAGGGCTTCTGGACGGCGATCATGATCGCGGTGCCGATCTGGGTCGTGCTGTGGCACTGCGAGGAGATTTTCCTTTTCCTTGGCCAGCGGCCCGATATTGCCGCGCGCTCGACCGATTTCATGCACACGCTGCAATGGGCGCTGCTGCCCTATCTTGGCTATATCGTGCTGCGCTCGTTTTTCGCCGCGATGGAAAAGCCGATGTGGACATTGCTGGTGGCGGCGCTCGCCATCGGCTTCAACGCGCTTGCCGGCTGGACGCTCATTTTCGGTCATTTCGGCTTTCCGCGCATGGAACTGCACGGTGCCGGCATTGCCACGACCGCATCCAGCACGATGATGTTCCTCGGTCTCGTATTCATTACGCTGTGGCATCGCCGTTTCCGCCGCTATCATCTGTTCGGTCGTTTCTGGCGACCGGACTGGCCGCGCCTGCTCGAACTCTGGCGCATCGGCATTCCGATGGCGCTGACCTTCGTCTTCGAAACCTCGATCTTCTATGCCGCGGTGGTGATGATGGGGCGGATTGGCCCGACCGCCATGGCGGCCCATGCCGTGGCGATCCAGATTGCCTCGCTCAGTTTCATGGTGCCGCTCGGTTTCGGGCAGGTGGCGACCGTGCGCGTCGGCCGCGCTTTCGGCGCGGGAAACCCGAAGGCCATCGCCTATGCGGGCTGGAGCGCCTATGTGCTTGGCGTCGGCTTCATGGCGGTGATGGGGCTGCTGATGGTGCTGATCCCGCGCCTGTTCATCGGCGTTTTCCTGGATCTGCACGATCCGCAGAACCTGCCGGTGATGGAACTGGCTGTCAGCTTCCTTGCGCTGGCAGCGCTGTTCCAGACGGTTGACGGCGCACAGGCCGTGGCGGCGGGCATGTTGCGGGGGCTGCGCGACACGCGCATTCCGATGTATCTGGCGCTGTTCGGCTATTGGGGCGTGGGCCTGCCGCTCGGCGCGCTGCTCGCCTTCCGGTTTGGAATGGGCGGGCAGGGCATCTGGCTTGGCCTTGCGGCGGGGCTGGGCATCGTTGCAGTGCTGATGACGCTGCGCTGGCACCGGCATCTGGCGCATATCTCGGCCCGGCATCTGGCCTGAATAAACAGAGCCATGCAATCTGGCGATCGCATGGCTCCCGGATTCCGTGCCGATTACTTCGTCAGCGTGGTGATGCGGTCGAGAGCCGCACCGAAACCCTTCAGGGAAATCTTGAACGCGACCGGCTGGCTCGGACTCAATGCCGTGGTGGTGACATTGATATTGGCGCCCGCCTTGAGGGCGGCAACCTGTTTTGCGTCAAAGCTTATCGGCGCGAGACAGCCTTGCGGTAAACAGGTTGAAAAAGCGAGGTTTGGTCCGGCGGCCTCATCGATCTTGAGCGAAGCGCCCTTGGCGAGATCAAGGCCGAACGGCATCAGCAACACGCCTTCGACTTTTCCTCCGGCATTGCGAAGCTCTGCCGTCAGTACGCGCTGGCCGGTCTGGGGGCTGCTCTGTTGCTGGCGGATTGCGCAGACGGTCGCATCTTTCTGCGACTGGCACGAAACCGTCCAGTCCTGATAGGTTTCCTGCAACGTGCTCGCTCCCCCCGGAAGCGGCGCGGCGAGAGCCGGTGCGCTGGAAATGGCGGCAAAGATGAATGCGAGGCCGGTTGCACGATAATTCTTCATCAATAAGTTCTCTCTAAAACTAAATGGCGATATTCAATATATATTGCGCTTTTTCTAAAGAAAATAATATTTGAAATCAACATCCACATCTTGAAGCGTATTCCGATCGGATCGAAACACGCTCCAAGGCGAAAATATCGCCGAATCTGGCGCTATTTCTTCATTATGACGTTATTCTCGCCCTTCCTGACCTGATCGATGACGAGCAGCTTGAGCGGCTTTGAACCGATATTCGTGCCGCTGTGCCATTGATTGATAGATTCAACGATGAAGTCTCCAGCCTTGAAGGTCGAGCTTTTCCCCGTATCTTTGTTGGAGACGCGCAATTTGCCGGAAAAAACATAGGCGTATCTCGGATAGGGGTGCTTGTGGATCGGCAGGGTCGCTCCGGGCGCGATTTCATATTGGGAAACCGCGACTTCGACATCTCCCTGCGGCAGGGTCAGCTTGCCGCCGGTGATTGTCTTGTCGGTTTTCAGGACAGGGGTCACCACTGCTGCCTTGGCATGGCCCGGCTCTTTTGCCTGAAGCGGAAAGGAAAGCAATGTCACCGCCGAGGCCAGACATGCGGTCCTGACGATAGTCGTCATCGAGAAAATTCCGTTCGTTGAATTATCCTGTGCCATTTTTAAACATCCTGTATATCATGAATATTAGTAATAATTTATAGAGACTGGAAATGTTTCAGTTTAATATATGGAATCTACTGTTATGAATACTCCCAACAATTCGGGGCCGGGTCTGCATAGGCCATGGCCGTTTGCATTCGTGCGAAAACCGTTTCGCACTTTCCCGGGCGCGCGTTAAACTTGCCGCCACAGTTTGGAGGCCGGAGGTTGGGACTTGACGCTACGCTATCAGATCGTTGCACTGGCAATCGTGCCGCTCATCGTGGCCATCCTGACGGTCACGGCCTTCATTACCTGGCAGTCGACCAATCTCGTCCAGAGCAGTATCGCCACCTTCGAGAAGAATATGCTCAAGGCGAAGGAAACGGAGCTGCTGAACCTGACCAATCTCGCTCTCTCCTCCATCCAGAAAATCTATGAGGAGGCAGGGCCGGACGATACGGCGGCGATGGAGAAGGTGCGGGCCATCCTGACCTCGCTCGATTATGGCCGCGACGGCTACTTCTTCGTCTACGATTATGACGGCAACAATGTCGTTCACCCGCGCCAGCTGTTCCGCCCCGGCCATAACTGGCTCGATCTCACCGATCCTGACGGCGACCGTGTCATCGCCAATCTGATCGCCAAGGCGAAGGAGGGTGGCGGCCTGCATCAATATAAGTGGGAAAAGCCGTCCAGCGGGGAGGTGGCGGACAAGCTTTCCTTCGCCGTCGGGCTGGATAAATGGAAATGGATGCTCGGCACGGGCGTCTATCTCGACGATGTCTATGCGCAGACCGCTGCCGCCAATGCCGATTTTCGCGCCAATATCCGCACCACCTTCCTGATCGTCAGCCTGATTGCCGTTCCGGCGGTGATGCTGGTTTTCGCCACCTGCATGTTGCTGAACCTGCGTGAAAGGCGCATGGCCGACACCAAGCTGAAGGAGCTTGCGCAGCGCATCATCGACACGCAGGAAGAAGAAAGGGCAAGGCTGGCGCGCGAGCTGCACGACGGCATTTCGCAGAATCTCGTCGGCGTGCGCTATGCCATCGACCTTGCAAGCCGCCAGGTGCGAACGGGTAGCGGCGGCGCTCCGCTGGCCATCGAAAAGGCATCGGACGCGCTGAATGGAGCCATCAAGGAAGTGCGGCGCCTGTCGCACGATCTGCGTCCGCGCATTCTCGACGACCTCGGACTGACGGTGGCGCTGAAGGCGCTGTGCGAGCATTTTTCCGAACGCACCGGCATCGAGACGCGTTTCAAGGCGAGCGGCCTGAGCGAGACGGTGAAGACCGAGCCGAGTACGGCGCTCTATCGTGTCGTGCAGGAAGCGCTCACCAATGTCGAGCGGCATTCGGGCGCCACGCATGTCGATATCCGTCTCTCCGATTCGAGAGGCAAGGTGACGATGACGATTGCCGATAACGGCAATGGTTTCACCGCGGGCGACCTGAACGACGAACTGTCCGGCCTCGGACTGCGCAACATGCAGGAACGCATGGCACATTTTGGCGGTGTGCTCTTGGTTGAAACCGGCGTAGATGGTACGCAGCTCACCGCACGTCTGCCGAAGTCGGCGACGGAAAGAAGGCTGGAACCGGAAGTCGCATGACGAACGAATGCAAGATTCGCGTATTGCTGGTCGACAATCACCCGCTGGTGCTGGACGGACTGCGCGCAGTCCTGGAAACTTACGACGACATCGAGATCGCCGGCGCCGCCGCCAATGCGCGCGCCGCCCTGGAAATGGCCCTGTCGGTCGATCCAGACGTTGTGCTGATGGATATCAACATGCCGTTGCTCAACGGCATCGACGCCATAGAACTGTTCAAGAAGCAACTGCCCGGCATCCGCATCCTCATGCTGTCGATGCATGACAGCCGCGAATATATCTCCACCTCGATCATGCGCGGCGCGTCGGGTTATGTGCTGAAGGACGTCTCCACGACGGAAATCGTCGCGGCCATTCACGCGGTTGCGTCCGGCGGCACATATTTTTCCTCGGGCGTTTCCGAGGCGCTTCTTGAGAACGGTGAAAGGAAACCCGAAGGCCTGTCCGCCCGTGAAAACGATGTACTGGTACTGGTGGCCGAAGGCAGCAGCAATCGCGAGATCGCCGCGAAACTGGGGATTTCGGAAGCGACGGTCGAAACGCATCGCAAGAACATCAAGAAGAAACTCGCAATCGCCAGCACGGCGGGCCTGACGCGCTATGTGATCGAGAACCGGTTGTGCCTTTCATCACAGTAAACCTGTCCGTGCGGGAGACGGGTTTACCCACTAATGGGTAGCATATGCCGCCTTTGCACTTTCGTCGGCTTGCCGCGGGGAATCGGCAGTCATATTATCGCGCCAAAACCGCTTGAGGAGGCGGTAGGGTAAGGGGAGGAAGGATGTCAGTTTTACTGGCGCTGTCGCGCGCTGTCGACGCGGCGAATGAATTCATCGGAAAATCGGTATCCTGGCTGATACTTGTGGCCGTTCTCATCAGCGCCATCAACGCGATTTCGCGCAAGCTTTTCAATGTCAGTTCCAATGCCTGGCTGGAAGCGCAGTGGTATCTGTTCTCCGCGGTGTTCCTGATCGCGGCCGGTTATACGCTGCTGCACAGCGAGCATGTCAGGGTCGACCTCCTTTACAGCCGCTATTCGCGACGCACCCAGCTACTGGTCGAGATTTTCGGCACGATCTTCTTCCTTCTGCCGTTCTGCATCATCACGATCTATCTTTCCTGGCCCGTCGTCGCGGCCAAGCTTGCCAGCGGCGAGACTTCCAACAATACGGGCGGGTTGGTGCTATGGCCGGTCTGGATGTTCGTTCCCATCGGCTTCGGCCTTCTGGCGCTGCAAGGCATATCCGAACTCATCAAGCGCATTGCCATCCTGCAAGGGCGGATTCCGGACACGGTCGCCGCTGAAGATGCGGCCGCACAGGCGCTCTGAGGGGAATGAATATGATTGCCTTTATCGCGGAGAATCTCGCTCCCCTTATGTTCCTGTCGCTGGTGTTCGTGCTGCTGCTCGGCTATCCGGTGGCCTTTGCGCTTGCCTTTGTCGGTTTCGCCTTCGGCTTTGTCGGCATCGAAATGGGTATGCTGCCGGTCAATCTGTTCCAGGCCATTCCCGATCGCATCTTCGGGCAGATGTCCAACGAGACATTGCTTGCCATTCCGTTCTTCACCTTCATGGGCCTGATTCTGGAGCGAAGCGGCATGGCGGAAGATCTGCTCGATACGATCGGGCAGCTTTTCGGGCCGGTGCGCGGCGGTCTCGCATTCGCGGTCATCATCGTCGGGGCGCTTCTGGCGGCAACGACGGGCGTGGTCGCGGCGTCGGTCATCTCGATGGGCCTCATTTCCCTGCCGATCATGCTGCGCTACGGCTATGACCGTAAACTCGCCAGCGGCACGATCGTGGCTTCCGGCACGTTGGCGCAGATCGTTCCGCCAAGCCTCGTTCTCATCGTTCTTGCCGACCAGCTTGGACGCTCCGTGGGCGATATGTACAAGGGCGCGCTCGTTCCCGGCCTTCTGCTCGTCGGCTTTTACTGCGCCTTCATCGTCGGCATGGCGATCCTGCGGCCGGAGACGGTGCCCGCCCTGCCGCCGCAGGCGCGAACCCTGAGAGGCTGGCGGCTCGCCCAGCGTGTGGTGATTTCGCTTCTGCCGCCGCTCGTGCTGATATTCCTCGTGCTGGGCACCATCTTCATCGGCCTTGCCACGCCGACGGAAGGCGGCGCCATGGGTGCAGTCGGCGCGCTGCTTCTCGCTATCGTCAATCGCCGTCTCAACCTGACGATTTTGACCTCGGCGCTTTACGCGACGGCGAAACTGTCGTCCTTCGTCATCTTCATCCTGCTTGGCGCGCGCGTTTTCTCGCTCACCTTTTACGGGGTGAACGGCCATGTCTGGGTCGAACACCTGATGACATCCATTCCCGGCGGCGAAGTGGGCTTCCTGATCGTCGCCAATATTCTGGTGTTCTTTCTGGCCTTCTTCCTCGATTATTTCGAGCTGGCCTTCATCATCATCCCGCTTCTGGCGCCGGTGGCGGACAGCCTTGGCATCGATCTCGTCTGGTTCGGCGTCATGCTGGCGGTCAACATGCAGACATCGTTCATGCATCCGCCGTTCGGCTTCTCGCTGTTCTACCTGCGCTCCGTCGCGCCAACCCGGTCCTACAAGGACAAGGTGACGGGCGCGACCATCCAGCCGGTCACGTCGGGGCAGATTTACATGGGATCGATACCGTTCCTGCTGATCCAGCTCGTGATGGTCGTGATCATCATAAGCTTCCCTGGCATCGTCACGCACTACAAGGGCAGCCAGAAGCAACTGGACCCGTCCACGATCCAGATCAACGTCCCGATGCCGAATATGGGACCGGATGCCGGTGGCGGCAATCCGTTCGGTACTGCACCGGCGCCGTTCGGTGCACCTTCTCCGTCACCTTCCAGCGAGCCGCTGCCCGCGCCATCGTTTGGAACGCCACCCCCGCCGTCTTTCGGTCAGGGAGCGCCACAAGAGGAAAAACCCGCGCAGTGAGGGGGGCCGGCACTGCGCATGAGTGAGAACCTGGAGCATGATCCCAAAAAGTGGGAACCGGTTTTTGGAAAAAGATCATGTCCAAACAAATGGTTAGAGCGGGATAGTGGTTCAACTTGAAATCATCCCGCTCTGGTCTTCGAGGAGGAAAGACATGAAACAGGATTTGAATCGACGGACATTTCTGACCAAGGGCGCCGCCATTGGCGCTGCCGCGGCGGCAAGCGGGGCGTCGCTTGCCACGCCGGCAATCGCGCAGGAACTGCCAACCCTGCGCTGGCGTCTGACTTCGGGCTTCCCGAACAATCTGGACACCATCTATGGCGGTGCGGTCTATATGGCCGATGCCGTTTCCAAAATGACGGGCGGCAAGTTCCAGATCCAGGTGTTTCAGGCTGGCGAAATCGTGCCCGGTCCGCAGGCCATCGATGCCGTGCAGGCCAACACGGTCGAAATGGCCCATACCTGCGGCTATTATTTCACCGGCAAGAACCCGGCCTTCGCCATCGGCACCGCCATTCCCTTCGGCATGAACACGCGCCTGCAGAACGCCTGGCTTTACCATGGCGGCGGCAACGAACTCTATAACGAGTTCCTGTCGGATTACGGCGTCGTCGGCATCGTCGGCGGTAATACGGCTGCACAGATGGGCGGCTGGTATCGCAAGGAAATCAAGAGCCTTGCCGACCTCAAGGGCCTCAAGATGCGCATCGCCGGTGTGGCGGGCGAAGTCATGTCGCGCCTCGGCGTCGTGCCGCAGCAGCTTCCCGGCGGCGATATCTACCCGTCTCTGGAACGCGGCACCATCGACGCCGCCGAATGGGTCGGTCCGTATGACGACGAAAAGCTCGGCTTCTACCAGATCGCACCGTATTATTATTATCCGGCGTTCTGGGAAGGCGGCGCTTCGGTCCACTTCTTCATCAACAAGCAGCAGTATGAAAGCCTGCCGGAAGCCTACAAGGTGGCGCTGAACACGGCTGCGGAAGCCGCGACCCAGAACATGATCACGCTTTACGACGTGAAGAATACGGCGGCGATCCGTTCGCTGGTGTCGAAGGGCGTGAAGTTGCAGCCGCTGCCGCGTGAAGTGCTCGACGCTGCCTACAAGGTCGCCTTCGATCTCTACGCGGAATATAGCGAGAGCAATCCGGCCTGGGCGAAGATCTATCCGAGCTGGAAGAAGTTCCGCGACGAGGGCTTCGAATGGTTCCGCGTCGCCGAATATACCTATGACAGCTATGTCTATGCCGCGCAGGCGGCGGGCAAGTAACCCTGTTTCATGCTCAAATGAAAAGGCCGGGAGCGATCCCGGCCTTGTTTGTTTATCGCGACAGTTTCATGTGGCGATTGACGTCCTTGTAGAGCAGATAGCGGAATTTGCCGGGACCGCCCGCATAGCAAGCCTGCGGGCAAAACGCGCGCAGCCACATGAAGTCGCCGGCTTCCACTTCCACCCAGTCCTGATTGAGACGGTAGACGGCCTTGCCTTCCAGCACATAAAGCCCGTGCTCCATCACATGGGTTTCGGCAAAGGGGATCACGCCGCCCGGCTCGAAGGTCACGATGGTCACATGCATGTCGTGGCTGAGATCGTTGGGATCGACAAAGCGCGTCGTGGCCCACGCGCCGTTTGTGTCCGGCATGGGCGTCGGCGCGATGTTCTTTTCGTTGAGGAAAAGCGGCTTGGGTACGTCGAGCCCGTCCACATATTCATAGGCCTTGCGCACCCAGTGAAAGCGCGCCGTGGCAGAGCCTTCGTTGCGAAGCCGCCAGCCGCTCTTCGGCGGCAGATAGGCATAGCCGCCCTCGGTCAGCACATGCTTTTCGCCTGCTGCCGTTACGGTCACTTCGCCTTCCACCACGAACAGCACGCCTTCCGCGCCATCGTCCAGTTCGGCGCGGTCGCTGCCGCCGCCCGGCTGCACTTCCATGATATATTGCGAGAAAGTCTCGGCGAAACCGGAGAGCGGACGCGCGATCACCCACGCCCTTGTCTTGTCCCAGAAGGGCAGGAAGCTCGTCACGATGTCGCTGAACGTGCCTTTCGGGATGATTGCGTAGGCTTCGGTGAACATGGCGCGGTCGGTGAGAAGCTGCGTCTGCGGCGGCAGGCCGCCCGTCGGTGCATAATAATTGCGGCTCATGATAAGTCCGATCAGTAGAGCGTTTCGGGAAGAATGTCTTTCAGACGCAGGAGAGCGATGCGTTCCACCTGCGCGCAGGCGGTTTCGAACTCCGTATCGCGGTCGTTGGAAACACGATGCTGGAAAGCATCGAGGATTTCCTTTTTGTTGCGCCCCTTCACGGCAATGATGAAGGGAAATCCGAATTTCTGCGTATAGGCGTCGTTCAATTCGGTGAAAGTCTGCTTTTCCGCATCGGTCAGCGCGTCGAGACCGGCTGCGGCCTGTTCGGCGGTCGATTCCGCGGTCAGGCGTTTCGCCTGCGCCAGCTTGCCCGCAAGGTCGGGGTGCGCATTGAGAACGCCAAGCCGCTCTTCCGCTGAAGCCTTGCGAAATACGGCCGTCATGGCTGCGGCCAGACCCGACGCGCTGTCCTGCGCAAGCCCAAGCCCGGCATCATGGGCGCGTTCTGCGATCCATGGCGAATGCTCGAAAATACTGCCATAGCGTGCCACAAATTCGGCCTTGCTGGCCTTGGAAGGCACGACATCGGCCACGACCGGCCTGTAGTTTTCATGCCAGTGGCGGGCAATATCGACGCGCTTTGCAACCCAGACCTTGTCGTGGCCCTGCACGTAATCGAGAAAGCGTTCGAGCGCCGCCACGCGGCCCGGACGCCCGGCCAGACGGCAATGCAGGCCGATGGACATCATCTTCGGCGCGCCTTCCGCGCCTTCGCGATAGAGCACGTCGAAACTATCCTTCAGATAGGTGAAGAACTGGTCGCCGGAGTTGAACCCCTGCGGCGTGGCGAAGCGCATGTCGTTGGCGTCGAGCGTATAGGGCACGATGAGATGCGGGCCTTCCGGCCCCTGCACCCAGTAGGGCAGTTCGTCGGCATAGGAATCGGCGGAATAGAGGAAACCGCCTTCCTCCATCACCAGTTTCAGCGTGTTGTCGGACGGCTTGCCCTGATAGATGCCGAGCGGGCGCGAGCCGGTGATTTCCGTGTGCAGACGCACGGCCTCGCGGATATGCTCGCGCTCCACCTCCTCCGGCACGTCCTTATATTCCCACCAGCGCAGGCCGTGGCTGGCGATTTCCCAGTCGGCTTCCTTCATGGCGGCAACCGCTTCCGGGTTGCGCGCCATGGCAAGCGTCACGCCATAGACGGTGACGGGCATGTTGCGGCGGGTAAAGGCGCGCCAGAGGCGCCAGAAGCCGGAGCGTGCGCCATATTCATAGATTGATTCCATGTTGAGGTTGCGCTGGCCGTTCCATGCCTGCGCCCCGACAATCTCGGAAAGCAGGCATTCGGAAGCCGGATCGCCGTCAAGAATGCAGCTTTCGCCGCCTTCCTCGTAATTGACGACGAACTGCACGGCGATGTTTGCCCCTCCCGGCCAGCGCGGGTCTGGCGTATTGCGTCCGTAGCCGACGAGATTGCGCGGATATTTCATGCGGGTCTTCCCTCGTTTTCGTTCGTTTTGTGCATGATAATAAAGATTTACCGCCACCATTCCCCTTCAAAAATTTGAAAGACATCCAACGATAAGCATCTTTCCCAATGCGGAAGATAGCGAAATACTGAATGATGGGAACATGGTGTGGTTTTTGCCCGACAGCCGCCGATGGCGTCCGGCGAAAATAAATCACGGAAAATCAAAGCCTTGCATTATTCTTGCGCCAAAGGGCAAAAGAATCGGCAAGCTTGAGGAGTGCAAATGGGTCAGGAACGAAACGGTGTCGGCCGGTTGACGACGCATGTCCTCGATACGGCAAGCGGCAAGCCCGCGGCTAATCTGCGCATCGAATTGCGTCGCATCGAGAATCAGCAGGCGGAAGCGATACGGGAAATCCGTACGAACGATGACGGCCGCTGCAACGAGCCTCTACTGTCGGGCGAGGAATTGCGGGCGGGCGTTTACGAGCTTCTGTTCCATGTCGGAGAATATTTCGGCAAGGCGGAAGGCGCCATGCCGTTCCTCGACGTGGTGCCGCTGCGCTTTGGCATTTCGGATGAAAAGGCGCATTATCATGTGCCGCTTCTGGTTTCGCCTTTTTCCTATTCCACCTATCGCGGGAGCTAAGCGCCATGAGCCAGTCTGTGCGACATACGATCCGCTTTCTTCTGAACGATGAGACGGTTGAACTCGACCGCGTTTCGCCGACCGATACGCTGCTCGACCATCTGCGCCTGTCCGCCAAGCTGCGCGGTACCAAGGAAGGCTGCGGCGAAGGCGATTGCGGGGCCTGCACGGTGCTTGTCGGCAAAGTCGTCGATGGCGCGCTGGTCTATGAAAGCGTCAACGCCTGCATCCGTTTCGTCGGTTCGCTGGATGGCTGCCATGTCGTGACGGTCGAACATCTGCGCGGCGCCGACGGCGATCTTCATCCGGTGCAGAAGGCGATGATCGAATTCCACGGCTCGCAATGCGGCTTCTGCACGCCGGGCTTCGTCATGTCGCTCTATGCCTTGTGGATGCGCGAGCCGAAGCCTGCCGATGCGCAGATCGAAAAGGCGCTTCAGGGCAATCTGTGCCGTTGCACCGGCTATGAGGCGATCATGCGCGCGGCGCGTGCCATTTCCGATTATGGTACAATTGAACAAGACCCGCTTGCGGCGGAACGCGCTCATGTTCTTGCAAAACTGACTGCCATGCGGGACGGCGCCCGCGTCGAAATCGGGAAGGGCGAGGACCGGCTGGTCGTGCCCGCCGATCTCGACGACTTCGCCGCCATTCTCGCCGCCGAGCCGAAAGCCACCATCGTTGCCGGCTCGACCGATGTCGGCCTTTGGGTCACGAAGATGATGCGCGATATTTCGCCGGCAGTCTTCATCGGCCATATCGAGGAATTGCGGAAGATCCGCGAAGTGGATGGCATCGTCACCATCGGCGCGGGCGTGACCTATAGCGAGGCTTTCGACTTTCTCGCCAGGCGCATACCGGCGCTCGGACAGCTCATCAACCGTATCGGCGGCGAGCAGGTGCGCAACATGGGCACTATCGGCGGCAACATCGCCAACGGTTCGCCCATCGGCGACACGCCGCCGCCGCTGATCGCGCTTGGCGCGACGCTGACCTTGCGCAAGGGCGCGGAGCGCCGCACCATTCCGCTGGAAGAATTCTTCATCGCCTATGGCAAGCAGGACCGCGCGCCCGGCGAATTCGTCGAGGCCGTGCATGTGCCGGTTCCGGTCGAAGGCAGCCATTTCGCCATCTACAAGGTCTCGAAACGTTTCGAGGAGGACATCACCGCCACGCTCGGCGCGTTCTACCTGACACTCGATGCGGCGCGAAATGTTGCGACGGTCCGCATCGCCTATGGCGGCATGGCGGCAACGCCGAAGCGGGCAGATGCGGTCGAGGCGGCGCTTAAAGGCAAGCCGTGGGAGGAAGCGACGGTGGAATCCGCGCTCGAAGCCTATGCGCGGGACTATGCGCCCCTGACCGACATGCGCGCGACGGCGGAATACAGGCTGCTTGCGGCGCGCAATCTTCTGCGCCGCTTCTTCGCTGAAACGGACGGCAGCTACGAGCCGCTGCGCGCGGCGGAAATCGCGGCTGCGTGAAGGAGGCGACCATGAACGAACATTCGGCAAACGCATTGAAAGCCGCCCGCAGCACTGCTGCGATCAGGGGCGGTGTCGCCACCGACCAGAAGCACGATTCCGCGCACAAGCATGTGACGGGAACGGCCGTCTATATCGACGATATTCCCGAACCCGAAGGCACGCTGCATATCGGCGTCGGCTTTTCCACCGTCGCGCATGGCACGATCAGCTCTGTCGATCTGGAGGCGGTTCTCGCTGCCCCTGGCGTGGTCGATGTGCTGACTTACAGGGACGTGCCCGGCGAAAACGACGTCTCGCCATCGGCCATGCATGACGACCCGATCTTTGCCGTCGACAAGGTGGAGTTCCACGGCCAGCCGATCTTCGCGGTTATCGCGAAGACCCGCGATCAGGCCCGCCGTGCGGCGCGTCTAGGCAAGGTCGAATATGAGGAAACAGCGGGCGTCTATTCCATCGACGCGCTGGATGGGACGAAGGACAGGCTCGTCACCACGCCGCTGACACTGAAGCGCGGCGATGCCCGCGCTGCAATCGACGCCGCCCCGCACAGCATCAAAAACCGCATGTATCTGGGCGGGCAGGACCACTTCTATCTTGAAGGGCAGGTTTCGCTGGCCATTCCCGGAGAGGACGAGGACGTCACCGTCTATTGCTCCACGCAGGGGCCAAGCGAGACGCAGCATCTGGTCGCCCATGCGCTGGGGGTTCCAAGCCATTCGGTGACGGTCGAGGTGCGCCGCATGGGCGGCGGTTTCGGCGGCAAGGAAACGCAGGCCAACCAGTGGGCGGCAATTGTCGCCATCGCGGCCAAGAAACACAGGCGCGCCATGAAAATCCGGCTCGACCGCGACGAGGACATGACCTCGACCGGCAAGCGCCACGGTTTCGTCATCGACTATGAAGTCGGCTTCGACGATGAAGGCAATATTCTGGGCGTCGATTATCTCTTCGCGCTCAATGCCGGTTTCTCGGCCGATCTTTCCGGTCCGGTCGGCGATCGCGCACTGTTCCACTGCGACAATGCCTATTTCTACCCGGCGGTTCACGCGCAGTCGGCGCCGCTTTATACCAACACCGTGTCAAATACGGCGTTCCGCGGCTTCGGCGGCCCGCAGGGTATGGTCGGCGCGGAACGCGTCATCGACGAAGTGGCTTTCGCCGTCGGCAAGGACCCGCTCGAAATCCGCAAACTGAATTTCTACGATGCCATGGGTGCCGACGGCGCGCGCAATGTCACACCCTATCACCAGAAGGTGGAAGACTGCATCATCCAGCGCATCATTGCCGAGCTTGAGGAAAGCGCGGACTATCAAAAGCGCCGCGAAGCGATCCGCGAATTCAACGCGAAAAGCCGCTATGTGAAACGCGGCATCGCGCTGACGCCGGTCAAGTTCGGCATTTCCTTCACCAAGACCGAAGCCAACCAGGCGGGCGCGCTGGTGCACGTCTATGCCGATGGCTCGGTGCATATGAACCACGGCGGCACGGAGATGGGGCAGGGCCTTCACATGAAGGTGGCGCAGGTCGTGGCGGAGGAATTCCAGATCGACATCGACCGGGTGAAGATCACCGCGACGACGACTGCGAAAGTGCCGAATACCGCGCCGACAGCCGCTTCTTCCGGTGCCGATCTCAATGGCATGGCCGCGCAGGACGCCGCGCGCCAGATCAAGAAGCGCCTCATTCGCTTTGCTGCCGAACAGCATCAGGTGCCGGAAGACCAGATCGTGTTCCTGCCGAACCGGGTTCGCGTCGGCAATCAGGAAATCAGCTTCAATGATCTGGTGAGGCAGGCCTATATCGGCCGCGTACAGCTTTCGGCTTCGGGCCATTACAAGACGCCGAAAATTCACTGGGATCGCGCCAAGGGCCGGGGCCACGCCTTCTATTACTATGCTTACGGGGCAGCCTGTTCCGAAGTTTCCGTCGATACGCTGACCGGCGAATATGTGGTGGAGCGCACCGATATCCTGCACGATACCGGGCGTTCGCTCAACCGCGCCATCGATATCGGTCAGGTCGAGGGCGGTTTTGTGCAGGGCGTGGGCTGGCTGACGACGGAAGAACTTGTCTGGGACGACAAGGGACGGCTTCGCACCCACGCGCCGTCCACCTACAAGATTCCGCTGGCATCGGACCGGCCCAAGATCTTCAACGTCGCGCTGACCGACTGGTCGGAAGCCTATGAGCCGACCATCCATCGTTCCAAGGCTGTCGGCGAACCGCCGCTGCCGCTTGGCCTGTCGGTCCTGCACGCTCTTGCCGATGCCGTCGCCAGCGTGGCGGACTATAAGGTCTGTCCGCGTCTCGATGCGCCTGCCACGCCGGAACGCGTGCTGATGGCCGTCGAACGGCTTCGCAGCCAAAAGGGTTAGCGGAATGCCGGGCGCACGCGACGATATCCGGGCTTTTCTCAACCGGCGTCCCAACAGCGTTCTGGTTGAAGTGACCGATGTGAAAGGCTCTGCCCCCCGCGATGCGGGGGCGTGGATGCTGGTTGCACGCGACATGATCTTTCGCACCATTGGCGGCGGGCAGCTCGAATATATGGCTATCGACCACGCGCGAAAAATTCTCGCCGGGGCCCTGGATACGCCGATGGACGTGCCCTTGGGCCCGGAGATCGGCCAGTGCTGCGGCGGTCGCGTGGGCCTGAGCTTCCGGTCCGTGACCCGTGGCCTCGCAGACGAACTTGTCGGCAAGGTCGATGCGGAAATCGCGACGCGTCCGCATGTCTATGTCTTCGGCGCGGGCCATGTCGGCGATGCGCTGGCATTGGCGCTCGCGCTCACGCCCGTCAGGGTTGTGCTGGTGGATACGCGGGAGGCGGAGCTGATGGCCTGCGATGTTCCGGGGGTCGAAACCTGTCTTTCCGCCATGCCCGAACAGGTCGTGCGTTCCGCCCCGCCGGGCAGCGCCTTCATCGTCCTCACCCATGACCATGCGCTGGACTTTCTGATCGTTGCCGAGGCTTTGCAGCGCGGTGACGCGGTCTATGTCGGCATGATTGGTTCGAAAACCAAGAAAGCGACATTCAGGAACTGGCTGAAGCGCGAGGTCGGGCGCGAAGACCTGTTTGAAAAACTGGTTTGTCCGGTTGGCGGCGCCGTTGTGAAAGACAAAAGGCCGGAAGTTATCGCCGCCTTGGTCACGGCGGAAGTGTTGGCCGCCGTTCTGAGTAAGGTCGTAGTTTCCCAACCCGCCTGATCTGGCGGGTTTTTTCTTTTATGCCAGTGCTTCCCGTATCAGCCGCTGGCACCGCTCCGTCATGAAATCGATGATGAGACGCACCTTCGGGTCCTGAAAGCGCTTGTGCGGATAGATGGCGGCAAGCTGGATCGGGGCCGGCGGCGTGTTTTCGAGGAGAGCCACCAGTCGCCCGTCGCGCAGATATTCCTTCACTTCGAAGAGCGGCTTGTTGATGATGCCGCGACCGCCGAGCGCCCATTGCGTCAGCACGTCTCCGTCATCGGAATCATAGGGGCCGGTAACTTCGAACTTGCGCAGGCCCGTCTCGGTCTGGAGCAGCCAGTAATATTCCTTCGAACCCGGAAAGCGCAGCAACAGGCAGTCGTGCTGGTCGCCGAGCAGTTCGTCGGGGGACTGCGGAACCCCGTGCTTGGCCAGATATTCAGGGGCGGCACAGATGACGCGCTCGCAATTCATGATGCCGCGCATCCGCAGATTGGAGTTTTCCAGCACGCCCAGCTTGAACGCGACATCCACGCCTTCGCTCATGATATCGACCTCGTGGTCGGACAGGCGGAGCCGGACCTCGATGTCCGGATATTTGTCGTGAAACTCTGGAATGCCCGATGCGATGAGCCTTCTGCCGAAGCCGAGCGGCGCCGTGATGCGAATCGATCCCTTCGGATTCTTGGCCAGTTCCGCTACCGCCGCCTCGGCTTCTTCCACAGCGTCGAGTATCTTGATGGCGCCGTCATAGAACGTGCGGCCATGTTCCGTCGGCGTCAGCTTGCGCGTCGTCCGGTTGAAGAGCCTGACCCCCAGATGTTTCTCCAACTCCTTGATTCGATTACTCGCAACGGCTGGAGATGCGCGCTGGTCACGGCCTGCGGCGGACAGATTTCCCAATTCGACAACGCGCACAAAAACGCGCAGATTATCAAGATAAGACATGCGGACTTCCACCAATTGTATATTTTTTTTTGAAAGTGCTGGTCGCGATGCGGCGTTCCCTCGGACGCCAAGCTTTGGCACATAATAGGCTAATGAACAATGGGGCCTCGAAATGGGCCAAGAATGGGAGCGCCTGATGTATGATTTCGCCGTAGCCTGGGACTGGCTGGGCTTTGCCGCGCGGTGGCTGCATGTCATCACCGCGATTGCATGGATCGGTTCGTCCTTTTATTTCATCGCGCTCGATCTGGGCCTTCGTCAACGTCCCGGCTTGCCGGAAGGGGCCTATGGCGAGGAATGGCAGGTCCATGGTGGCGGTTTCTATCACATCCAGAAATATCTGGTTGCGCCCGCGCAGATGCCCGAACACCTGACCTGGTTCAAATGGGAATCCTATGCCACATGGCTGTCGGGTTTTACGCTGCTCTGCATCGTCTATTATGCGGGCGCCGATCTCTATCTGATCGATCCGAATGTGCTCGACGTGTCGCGCCCGGTCGCGATCCTGATTTCCATCGCATCGCTCGCCTTCGGCTGGATCGCCTATAACACCATCTGCAAACTGATGCTGGGCAAGAGCGACACGCTTCTGATGGTGCTGCTCTATGTCATTCTGGTGCTGGTGGCATGGGGCTATACGCATCTCTTCACGGGCCGCGCTGCCTTCCTGCATCTGGGCGCGTTCACCGCGACGATCATGTCGGCCAATGTGTTCATGATCATCATTCCGAACCAGAAGATCGTGGTTGCCGATCTGATCGCCGGCCGCAAGCCCGATCCGAAATACGGCAAGATCGCCAAGCAGCGCTCGACGCATAACAATTACCTGACCCTGCCGGTCCTGTTCCTGATGCTGTCGAACCACTATCCGCTGGCCTTCGGGACCGAATTCAACTGGATCATCGCCTCGCTGGTGTTCCTGATGGGCGTCACCATCCGCCACTGGTTCAACACGCAGCACGCCCGCAAGGGCAAGCCGACCTGGACATGGCTCGTCACGGTCATCCTGTTCATCGTAATCATCTGGCTCTCGACGGTGCCGAAGGTTCTGACCGGCGAACCGGAGGAACAGAAGGTTTCGGCCCTGCAACAGTCTTTCATCTCGGACCCGCATTTTGAAAAAGTGCGGGATACCGTTCTGGGGCGCTGCGCCATGTGTCACGCGAAGGAGCCGGGCTGGGAAGGCATCATCGCGCCGCCCAAGGGCGTGGTGCTCGACACGGACCGGGATATCGCGGCCCATGCTCGCGAAATCTATTTGCAGGCGGGTCGCTCCCATGCCATGCCGCCCGCCAATGTTACCGGCGTGAGCGAGGAAGAGCGCCAGCTTCTCGCTTCCTGGTATGAATCCGCCACCACTGGAGCAAAGACCCAATGACCAGACTTCTCATCCGTGGCCGCGTGCTGAGTTTTCGCGACGAACCGCAGGCGCTCGATGACACAGCCGCCTATCGCTATATCGAAGATGGTGCGGTGCTGGTCGAAAGCGGACGCATTGCGCGCCTTGGCGATTATGCCAGTGTGAGCGCGGAGGCGGGCGCGGATGTGAAGGTCGCGGATCACCGTCCGCACCTGATCCTGCCCGGCTTCATCGACACGCATATCCATTATCCGCAGACGCAGGTTGTCGCCTCCTATGCGGCCAATCTGCTGGAATGGCTCAACACCTATACATTCGTGGCCGAGCAGAAATTCGCCGACGAGCAGCATGCCGAATTCATCGCCGAGCGCTTTCTGGACGAGCTGATCCGCCATGGTACGACGACCGCGGTTGCCTATTGCTCGGTTCATCCGCAAAGCGCTGATGCCTATTTCCGTGCTTCGCAAGCCCGCAACATGCGGATGCTGGGCGGCAAGGTGATGATGGATCGCAACGCGCCGCCAGCACTCTGCGACACGGCGCAGTCGGGCTATGACGACACCAAGGCGCTGATTGCGCGCTGGCACGGCAAGGATCGCCTCGACTATGTGATCACGCCGCGTTTTGCCATCACCTCGACGCCGGAACAGCTTGAAGCATCTCAGGCGCTTGCCCGTGAACATCCCGACTGTTTTATCCAGACGCATTTGTCGGAAAATCACGACGAGATCACCTTCACCAAGTCGCTCTACCCGGATGCGCCGGATTATCTCGGCATCTACGAGCATTACGGACTTCTGGGCGACAAGACGCTGCTCGGTCATTCGATCCACTTGGAAGACCGCGAAGTGCGCGTCATGGCGGAAACCGGCTCGGTCGCCGTGTTCTGCCCGACCTCCAACCTGTTCCTCGGTTCGGGCCTTTTCGACCGCGACCGTCTGAAGGCGGCAGGGGTGCGCATGTCGGCTGCCACCGATGTCGGCGGCGGCACCAGCTTTTCCATGCTGCGCACCATGGATGAGGGCTACAAGGTTCTGCAATTGCGCGGGCAGCGGCTCAATCCATTCCAGTCCTTCTACATGATGACGCTCGGCAATGCGCGGGCGCTGTCGATGCAGGACAGGATCGGCACGTTGGACGAAGGTACGGAAGCCGATATCGTGGTGCTGGATTCGTCGGCTACATCGCCGATGCGGCTGCGCATGGCGGCGGGCGCGACGCTGGAGCAGGAACTGTTCCTGTTGCAGACGCTGGGCGATGATCGCGCCATTGCCGAAACCTATGTGGCGGGAAAGCCGCTCAAGGCCGAACTGTAAGGCTCAATCGCTACGCTTCTCCCTCATCCTGAGGTGCGGAGCGAAGCCTCGAAGGATGAGGGAAAAGAGCATCGTTGGTTTAGCCTTAAATCGCTACGCTTAAAACTCTTCCGGGCGCTTGCCGCCGATGGCTCTTGTCAGTTCGTCGGCGGTCGAGCGGATCATCGGTCCAAGTTCGTCCCACGCTTTCTTCGGCAGACGCACGGCGGGGCCGGAAACGGAAATGCCGGCTATCGCCTCGCCATATTCATTGAAAATCGGGGCTGCGATGCAGCACATGCCAAGCGTGTGCTCTTCGTCATCGATAGACCAGCCACGCACGCGCGTCGCCTGAATATCCTTCAGAAGTACGGGCAGCGTATCGAGCGTGTGCGGCGTAAAATGTTCCAGTGCTTTGCCGCGTAGGGCATGGGCGATCTGCGTGTCCGACCAGGTGGACAGGATCGCCTTGCCGATGCCCGAGGCGTGGATCGGCCCGCGCCGACCGGGGCGGAAGAAGGCGCGCATCGGCGCATGGCTTTCGATCTGCGAAATGAAAACCACATCGCCATCGTCCTCGACGCCGATATTGGCGGTCTCGCCGCTCGTTTCCATCAACTGTTTCAGATAGGGCCGCGCCAGCGTGCCAAGCTTGCGGAAACGGCGAAAGGCGTTGCCGATCTCGAAGGCCTTGACGCCGATCACCCAGTCTCCCGTCTCCAGATCGTGCGTAACCATGCCGTGATTGGCGAGCGACGATAGCAGCCGATGCACCGTGGACGGAGCCATGCCGCTGGCCTCGGACAGATCCGTCAGCGTCGATCCGTCATTTTCGGCAATCAGCGCCAATAGTTTCAGGCTGCGATCCAGAACCTGCACGGAAGTGGGCGCGGCATCTTCCGCCGCCTTGCGGCCCCGCTTCGCCTTCGCCTGTTCCATGAACGCACCTCCGATTCCCTGATTATCCATCACTATCCCATTGCCGCGGGTGCGAAAAGAGGCGTCGATTATCGCCATTCCGTTGAAAATCTTTATTTCCATATAATGGTATGCATTTCCATTTTTTGAAAATAACATAGGTAAATGGAGAATGTATCCATAGGAGGAACGGCCATGGCCAGAATGCGTGCAGTCGATGCAGCGGTGCTTGTGCTGGAAAGAGAAGGGATCAATTGCGCTTTCGGTGTGCCGGGCGCAGCCATCAATCCGTTTTATTCGGCCATGAAGGCGCGTGGCTCGATCCGCCACATACTGGCGCGTCATGTCGAAGGCGCTTCGCATATGGCCGAGGGCTATACCCGCGCCAGACATGGCAATATCGGCCTGTGCATCGGTACGTCCGGCCCCGCTGGCACCGACATGATCACCGGGCTTTATTCGGCGTCGGCCGACTCGATCCCGATCCTCTGCGTCACGGGACAGGCCCCACGCGCACGTCTCGACAAGGAAGATTTTCAGGCGGTTGATATTGCCAAGATCGCGGCCCCCGTCACCAAATGGGCGGTCACGGTCATGGAACCGGCACTGGTGCCGTATGTCTTCCAGAAGGCGTTTCACATCATGCGTTCGGGCCGTCCGGGTCCGGTCCTGATCGACCTGCCGATCGACGTACAGATGGCCGAAATCGAGTTCGACATCGACACCTATCAGCCGATGGAGGCCTTTAAGCCGTCCGCGACGCGGGCGCAGGCCGAAAAGGCGCTGGCCATGCTGAACGCGGCGGAGCGCCCGCTGATCGTTGCAGGTGGCGGCATCATCAATGCCGATGCCTCCGATCTGCTGGTTGAATTCGCCGAAATCACCGGCATTCCGGTCATCCCGACCCTGATGGGCTGGGGCGTTATTCCCGACGATCATCGCCTGATGGCGGGCATGTGCGGGCTCCAGACGTCGCATCGCTATGGCAATGCGAACCTGCTTGCTTCCGATTGCGTCATCGGCATCGGCAATCGCTGGGCCAACCGGCACACCGGCACGATCGATACCTACCGGAAGGATCGCACCTTCATTCATATCGACATCGAGCCGACGCAGATCGGACGTGTTTTCGCGCCGGATTTCGGCATTGTCTCGGATGCGGGCAAGGCGCTGAAACTGCTGCTGGACGTTGCCACCGAATGGAAGTCGGCGGGCAAGCTGCGCGACTGGTCCGGCTGGGCCGAGGAATGTCAGGGGCGCAAGCGCACCATGCTGCGCAAGACCCATTTCGAGCAGACGCCGCTGAAACCGCAGCGCGTCTATGAAGAGATGAACAAGGCGTTCGGGCGCGACACCTGTTATGTCACGACCATCGGTCTCAGCCAGATTGCGGGCGCGCAGTTCCTGCATGTCTATCGTCCGCGCAACTGGATCAATTGCGGGCAGGCCGGGCCGCTTGGCTGGACCTTGCCAGCGGCGCTTGGCGTGCGCGCCGCCGATCCCGACCGGCCCATCGTCGCGCTGTCCGGCGATTACGATTTCCAGTTCATGATCGAGGAACTGGCGGTCGGCGCGCAGCACAAGCTGCCCTATATCCATGTGGTCGTGAACAATTCCTATCTCGGCCTCATCCGTCAGGCGCAGCGCGGTTTCAACATGGACTTCGAAGTCAGCCTGGCCTTCGACAATATCAATGCGTCGGGCGATGCGGAAAAGGGCTATGGCGTCGATCATGTGGCCGTTGCCGAAGGGCTTGGTTGCAAGGCGGTGCGGGTGCGTCGTCCCGACCAGTTCGCTGAAGGATTTGAGACAGCAAAAGCGCTGATGCAGGAACATCAGGTGCCGGTCGTGCTGGAATTCATTCTCGAACGCGTCACCAATATCTCCATGGGCACCGACATCGATCAGGTGGTTGAATTCGAGGAACTGGCCGAACGCGGCGAAGATGCGCCGACAGCGATTGCGGCTCTTCTCGATTAGATCGTGATGGTTTCACGTTGATCGATTGCCACGTTTCTCCCTCATCCTGAGGAGCCTCCCGAGCCTGTCGAAGGGAGGCGTCTCGAAGGGCGAGGGAAAAGAACAGAGTGAGGGCAATTTCAGGAAAGTGCGAAACAGTTTCCATCGGAATTGCGTAAAAAATAAAGTTCAAGGAGGCGAAAATGCCGAGATTTGCAGCCAATCTCACCATGCTTTTCAATGAAGCGCCCTTCATGGAGCGCTTTGGTCTAGCCGCCAAGGCCGGATTCACCGGGGTGGAATATCTCTTTCCCTATGAGTTCAACCGGCATGAGTTGAAAGCCGAGCTTGCAAAACATAATCTGGCGCAGGTCCTGCACAACCTGCCCGCCGGTAACTGGGCGGGCGGCGAACGTGGCATCGCGGTCCTGCCGGATCGCGTGGACGAATTCCGGCGCGGCGTGGCCGATGCCATCGACTATGCTGCGACGCTCAATTGTTCGCAGGTCAACTGCCTGTCTGGTATCGCGCCGCAGGGCGTGGACCCGGATGTACTGCGCGCCACTTTCGTCAGCAATCTGCGGCTGGCGGCGCGCGAACTGGGCAAGCACGGCATTCGCCTGCTGATCGAGCCGATCAACCATTACGATATTCCGGGCTTTTACCTGAACACGGTGGAGCAGGCGGTTTCGATCATCGACGAGGTCGGCAGCAACAATCTGTTCATCCAGTATGACCTCTATCACCAGCAGCGCACGCGCGGCGAACTCATCGCCACCTATGAGCGCTACAAGCCGCTGATCGCCCATATCCAGCTTGCCGACAATCCGGGCCGTAACGAGCCGGGAACGGGCGAAATCAATTATCCGGTGGTTTTTGAAGCACTGAAAGCGGCCGGTTATCGGGGCTGGATCGGTTGCGAATACAAGCCGAAGACCACGACCGAAGAAGGTCTGGGCTGGTTTAAAGCATTTCCAGCAAAAGTGCGAAGCGGTTTTGCGTTGGATAATGCGTGAAGAAAAAAGTCAATATGAAGCCGAACGGCTGAGCGCATAAGGGAGATATGTCATGGCGAAAATAGGTTTCATCGGACTGGGGATCATGGGAACGCCCATGGCGCGGCATTTGCAGGATGCGGGGCATCAGCTTTTCACCTCAAAGCACTTTATCCCGCCGCATCAGGATCTGATCGACAACGGCCTGCACATCCTCGACACGCCGAAGGATGTCGCAGCGCATTGCGAAACGACGATCCTCATGCTGCCGGACACGCCGCAGGTTGCCGAAGTGCTCTTTAATCAGGGCGGTGCGATAGAGGGGCTGGGCAAGGGCAAGACGCTCATCGACATGAGCTCGATCTCGCCCATCGAAACCAAGGAATTTGCAAAGAAGGTTCGCGCAACGGGTGCGGAATATATCGACGCGCCGGTGTCTGGCGGCGAAGTGGGCGCGAAAAATGCAAGCCTCTCCATCATGGCGGGCGGCGCGCAGGCGGCTTTCGATCAGGCGCTACCGCTCCTGAAACTCATGGGCAAGAATATCACTCTCGTCGGCGATTGCGGCGACGGCCAGACCACCAAGGTTGCAAACCAGATCATCGTTGCGCTCAACATCGAGGCCGTGGCCGAGGCTCTGGTTTTCGCTTCCAAGGCGGGTGCCGATCCAGCCAAGGTGCGCGATGCGTTGATGGGTGGCTTTGCCTCGTCGCGCATTCTCGAAGTGCATGGCGAGCGCATGATCAAGCGCACCTTCGACCCCGGCTTCCGCATTGCGCTGCATCAGAAAGACCTCAATCTCGCGCTTCAGGGCGCAAAGGCGCTGGGTGTTTCGCTGCCCAATACGGCAACGGCGCAGGAACTTTTCAACTCCTGCGCGGCGCATGGCGATGACGGTCTCGATCATTCCGGTCTCGTGCGTGCGCTGGAGCGCATGGCCAATCACGACGTGGCGTGATCAGCTCTTCGGAGGGGAGAGGGGTGGAGCTGGCGGTCTGGAGGAGATGGCCGGCTCCACATTGATTTTGCAGGCGCGACGCGGAATAGTGCCGCCATTCAAACGCGAACACCGGGATTTCCATGACTGCCATCGCCGACCCGAAAAAGTTTCTGACCAGTCTTTTCGATGCCGCCGTTGCTGCGGCCGATCCCGAATTGGTGATCCGCGCCAATCTGCCCGCAAGGCCGAGGGGGCGCACGATCGTCATTGGCGCTGGCAAGGGTTCGGCCCAGATGGCGGCGGCTTTTGAGCGCGCCTGGGCTGAAAAACACGACGCGCCACTCGAAGGCGTGGTGGTGACGCGCTATGGCTACGGCTGCAAGTGCGAGCGGATCGAGATCATCGAAGCCGCGCATCCGGTGCCGGATGCAGCCGGGCTTGCGGCATCGAAGCGCATGTTCGATGCCGTCTCGGGCCTCACCGAAGACGATCTGGTCGTGGCGCTTATATCCGGCGGTGGTTCGGCACTGTTGCCGTCACCGCCCGAAGGCATGACGCTGGAAGATGAAATCGCCGTCAACAAGGCGCTGCTCGCATCGGGCGCGCCGATTTCGGCAATGAATGCGGTGAGAAAACACCTCTCCACCATCAAGGGCGGCAGGCTTGCTGCTGCGGCACATCCGGCCAAAGTGTTCTCGCTGGTCGTGTCCGATATTCCGGGCGACAATCCGGCCTTTGTGGCCTCCGGTCCGACCGTACCCGACGCAACCAGCCGCGACGAGGCGCTGAAGATCATCGATCGCTACAAGCTCGATCTGCCGCAAGCCGTTCTTGCCCATATCAAAAGCGAAAACGCCCACGCACCCAAACCCGACGATCCGGCTTTTGCGAGAAACGAGGTGCGGGTGATTGCGTCCGCCGCCGTATCGCTGGAAGCCGCAGCGGCAGAAGCGGCACGCCGTGGCGTCGAGGCGGTGATCCTGTCGGATGCGATGGAAGGCGAGGCGCGTGAAGTGGCGCATGTTCATGCGGCGATTGCCCGTGAAGTGGCCGACCGTGACCGCCCGTTCAAAAAGCCGGTGGTGATCCTGTCAGGCGGTGAAACCACGGTCACGCTGCGCGGTAAAGGCGGCAAGGGCGGGCGCAACAGCGAGTTTCTGCTGTCCTTCGCGCTCGATATTGATGGCTATGCTCAAATCCATGCGCTTGCCGCCGATACGGACGGTATCGACGGTTCGGAAGACAATGCCGGGGCTTTTGCTGATGGCACGACGGTTATGCGCCTGCAAAAAACGGGCGAGGATGGCGCGGCGCGGCTTGCCAATAATGACGCATGGACGGCGTTCAACGCCATTGGCGATCTGTTCGTGCCGGGACCGACCGGCACCAATGTCAACGATCTCAGGGCTATTTTGATCTTGGGCTAGATTCATCATCGAGCAGGATGCGGTTGGCCGCGCCGTCAAGATCGTCATACTGGCCGTTTTTGAGCGACCACAGGAAGCCGATCAGCCCCAACAGCCCCAGAAACAGTGCGATGGGGATGAGGAAAAGAAGCCCGCTCATTTGTGCGCCTCTTTCATGATCCCTGACGGGGCGGTCATGTCCCGCACCTGTTGTTCCTGCTTGCCCGCTTTCAGGCGCAGCGCATTGGTGACCACGATGACCGATGACAGCGACATGGAAAGTGCTGCCACCAGCGGCGTCACATAGCCGAAAACGGCAACCGGCACGGCGATGATATTATAGCCGATCGACAGCGCAAAATTCTGGCGGATCAGTTTGCCAGCTTCCTTAGAGACGGCAAAGGCCAGCGGCACGGCGGAGAGGCTCGACCGCAGGAACACGAAATCGGCGGCATTGCGTCCGATATCGGCGGCGGTTGCGGGCGCCATCGACACATGCGCCGCAACAAGGGCTGGGGCATCGTTCAGCCCGTCGCCGACCATCAGCACCTTGCGGCCCTCGGACATCCGTTCTTGCACCAGTTGCGACTTGTCGGCAGGCAACACCTCGGCGCGGTAGTTTTCAACGCCAAGATAATGGCTCAACTTCTGCACGGCAGGCAATTTGTCGCCGGAAATGATCTCCAGCTTCAGGCCATTGCGTTTCAGTGCGCCGATGGCTGCAACCGCATCCTCACGCGGGCTGTCTTCAAAACGGAAGGTTTCAACCAGTGTGCCATTGATGGAAAGACAGGTTTCGGGGCCATTGGCGGCTAAGGAATTTACATCGTCACCGGCCCAGTCGCGCTTGCCCAGACGATAGATCGTGCCGTTCAGTTCCGCCTCGATGCCTGAACCCGGCACTTCCTCGATGCGGCTATAGGCGGTCATCGGCTTTGCGCCGGAGAAGAGCGCCAGCGCGCGCGACAGCGGGTGGCGCGAATAAAGCGACAGTTCGGCGGCGATTTCGAGATTGTGCGGGTCTATGCCCTCTGGCCTGACCAGACGCGGCTGGCCGAGCGTCAGCGTGCCGGTCTTGTCGAAAATGGCGGTGTCGATTTCGGCCATGCGCTCCATTGCGGAGCCGTCCTTGATCATGATGCCGTTTTCAAACAGGCGACGCGCTGCCACCACCTGCACGATGGGGACCGCCAGCGCCAGCGCGCAGGGGCAGGTGATGATCAGCGTGCAGATGGCGATATAGATCGAGCGATACCAGTCGCCGCCCGTGTAGAACATCCAGCCCACAAAGGCGAGAAAGGCGATGGAATGCACCATCGGCACATAAAGTTCCGATGCCCGGTCGGCAATGCGGCGATAGGTGGCGCGTCCGCCTTCGGCCACGTCCATCAGTCGCACCATTTCGGCAAGGAAAGAGTCTCTTGCCTGTGCCGTGGCGCGAATGACCAGCGGCATGGAAAGATTGAGCGTCCCGGCGCGAATATCCGAGCCGGGGCCGACCGGCACCGCATCGCTTTCGCCGGATGCGATGGCGCAGTCGAGTTCGGAGCGCCCTTCCTCGACCCTTGCGTCCACCGGAACGCGTTCGCCCGCCGCCAGAATGATGCGCATTCCGGGACGGATTTCGTTGACCGGAAGATAGTTGCGCTCGTCGTTTTCACCGATCACCACAGCGCCGCGTGAACCCAGTTGCGCCAGCCCGCGCACGGCGGAGCGCGCGCGCGTGCGCATCAGATGGTCGAGCGTGCGCCCGATGAGCAGGAAGAAAAGCAGCGAGACCGAGGCATCGAAATAAGCGTGCTGGCCATGGTTCAGCGTTTCAAAAACACTCATTGCGAAGGCGAGCGTAATGGCAAGCGCAATCGGCACATCCATATTGAGGCGCCCGGCGCGAAAGGCATTCCACGCGGAAACATAGAAGATGCGGCCGGAATAGATCAGTGTCGGCAGGGCGATGAGGCCGGAAATCCAGTGGAACAGATCGCGCGTTGCCGCATCCGCGCCCGACCAGACGGCGACGGACAGAAGCATGACATTGCTCGATGCGAAACCCGCGACGCCAAGCGCGATCAGCAGACGCGTGAAGGCCGGGTCCTTGTCCTGCGCCATGTCGAAGATATGCGCCTCATAGCCGAGCTTGCGCAAGGGATCGACCACATTGGGCGGGGTCTCGCCGTCCTTCCAGCGCAGCGTCACGCGACGCGCGGTGAGATTGACGCGCGCATAGGCAATGCCCGGAATCTTGCCCAGGGCTTCTTCGATGGTCTTGATGCACAATCCGCAATGAACGCCCGGCACCGACAGGTCGAGCTGGCGCAGGCCGTCGCCGAGCGCACGGCTGGCGAGTTGCATCTCGTCGGGAGATACAGCCTGCATGACGGTTGCGATCTGCGCATTCTCGACGCAACAGCTCACAGCATTCTCCCATCCTTGATCAGAACCCGGATGATATGGCGATAGGGATCGTCAAGCCCGGCATCGGCGTTCACTTCCATGATCCACGCGCCATCGGTAAGGGTGAGTGGCGCGGTCAGGACGCCCTTTCCGCCGGCTTCAAGCGTTATTTTCGTGTCATGCACGTCGCCGACCGGGCGCTTGAATTCCACCGTTCCGCCCGTCATCGTAACGGGCTTACCGGCGTGGTCCGTGAGCCGCCAGGTGAAGATGCCGTTTTCATAGGCCGGCTTCGACTGCCATTGCAGCGCGGCCTGTTCCTTGCCGGTCTGCGCCTTTTCGTTGAATTCCTGGCTTGCCACATAGCCGTTCTTGACGACGAGGCCGCTCCAGCTATGGAGCGCGAAATAGGCCATCGTCAGATTGACGGCGATGATGACGCCGAAGAAGGCGCACATGATGCCCAGCATGTGCCAGCCGGTGAAGGTGCCTGTAGATGTCCGTGCCTGCGCTGCCATTATCGTCCCTCCGGGGCCATGAAGGTTGTCTTGTAACGGGCATGTTCCGCGCTGTCCGCATCCCGCACGCTGATTCTGAAATCCTCGCGCCGATCGTCGATGGCGTCATGCGGCAAGGTCACGAAGACGCGCAGTGTTTTCAGCCGGTCCGGCTCGACCGCCACGTCATAGTTGCCGTCGCTGTCCGGCGTTTCGTCCTGCACGGTCAGTTTCGCCCCCGGCAGACCGTCGATGGCGAGGCGGAAAGTGCGTGGCGTCGGGATCATGTTCAGGAGCTTGACCGTATAGCCGTTGCGAATGGAACCGTCGGACAATAGCACATATTGCGGGTTGCGGTCATGCAGCACATTGATGCCGATGCGCTGGCGGGAGGAGAGCGAAATGACGAGTGTGACGCCGATCAACAGCCAGACGATGAGATAGAACAGGCTGCGCGGACGCAGCACTTTTTTCAGCGACAGGTTCTGAACCTTGTCCGAAAACCTGTTCGGCGCTTCATAAACGCGCGCCGGGTCGATTGCGGCCGTGCCGTTATTGGTCGCCAGCGCCATATTGGCGTTGTAATCGGCCAGCGTCGCATAGGAGATCAGGCCGCGCGGCTTGCTGACCTTGTCCATAACGGAATTGCAGGCGTCGATGCACAGCGCGCAGGTGATGCATTCGAGCTGCTGGCCGTCGCGAATGTCGATGCCCATCGGGCAGGCGGCGACGCAGGCATTGCAATCCACGCAATCGCCCACGGTTTCACCCGTCGCGAGCGCCTTCTTGGCGTGGCGCGAACGCGGCTCGCCGCGCCAGTCATTATAGGTGACGGTCAGCGAGTTCTCATCGAGCATCGCCGCCTGAATGCGCGGCCACGGGCACATATAGGTGCAGACCTGCTCGCGCATCAGTCCGCCGAAAATATAGGTAGTGGCGGTCAGGATCGCGACCGTGAAATAGGCGATGGGCGCGGCATGGCCCGTGACGAAATCCCGGAGCAGGCTTGGCGCATCGGCAAAATAGAAGATCCATGCGCCGCCGGTCAGGATGCCGATCATCAGCCAGATGGCGTGTTTGGTCACGCGCTTCCACAGCTTCTCGAAGCTCCACGGCGCCTTGTCGAGTTTCATGCGCGCATTGCGGTCGCCTTCGACGGCGCGCTCGACAACCAGAAAGAGATCGACCCAGACCGTCTGCGGGCAGGTATAGCCGCACCAGGCGCGGCCAGCGACCGAGGTCACGAGAAACAGGCCGAGGCCCGCCATGATGAGCAGGCCCGTGACGTAATAAAATTCCTGCGGCCAGATTTCGATGAAGAAGAAATAGAAGCGGCGGTTCGCCAGATCGACCAGAACCGCCTGGTCGGGCGCGTAAGCGCCGCGATCCCAGCGCAGCCATGGCGTCAGATAATAGATGCCCAGCGTGATGGCCATGACGATCCATTTGAAGCGCCGGAATTCACCCTGTACGCGCTTCGGGAATATTTTCACCCGCGCCGCATAAAGCGACTGGCGGATTTTGGGGGAATTGACCGCCTGAACGTCGATGCGTTCGACATCATCTGACATTTTTTTGCTCCTGCCGCACTGGGCCTTCGGCAAGCTCAGCAGCTAAAGGGGAGTAGGGGAATATGGGAGTAAGGGAGTATGAGAAGAGGGAGTGCCGTTTCGGGCGTTCGCAACCAAAACATACTCCCCTATTCCCCTTACTGCCTTACTCCCTTCTCTTCATTCGCCTCCGCCCAGCGAATGCACGAAGATGGCCAACTGCTTGACCGTCGTTTCGCCGAGGCGTGGTTCCCATGCGGGCATGACGCCGTGCTTGGGATGCGACGCCTGCCGGATAATGGCGTCTTCGCCGGAACCGTAGAACCAGATTGCGTCGGTGAGGTTCGGTGCGCCGAACTCGCGCAGGCCCTTGGCATCCGGCCCATGGCAGACCGCGCAGTTTTCCGTGAAGACCTTCTGCCCCTCCGGTATCCGCGACGGATCGTGCGGTGTGCCCGAAAGGCTGACCACATAGGCGGCGACGTCGCGGATCTGCTGCGGCTCCAGAACGTCGGCGAAGGCCGGCATTTCCGAAACGCGGGTATCGGCATCGTCCTGCGAGCGCACGCCGTGGCGGATGGTCGTCAGGATGTCGTCGACGGAACCGCCCCACAGCCAGTCATCGTCATTGAGGTTCGGATAGCCGGGCGCGCCCTGCGCGCCGGAGCCGTGGCACTGCACGCAGTTGACGCGGAAGGCTGCCGCCCCGCTGGCGATGGCATATTGGCGCAGGTTTTCGTCGGCCATGATCTCATCGACGGTCTTGGCCTTGATCTGGTCGAGGATGCCCTGGCGCTCGGAAGCGATCTGGGCGTTTTCCTGCCAGAACGCACCGCGGCTCGACCAGCCCATAAGTCCCGCCGTCGAGCTGTTGATCAGCGGCCAGGCCGGATAGGCGATCACATAGGCCAGCGCCCATACAACGGTGGCATAATATGTCCACAGCCACCAGCGCGGCATCGGGGTGTCGAGTTCCTTGATGCCGTCCCATTCATGCCCGGTCGTGGCTACGCCGGTGACATCGTCGATTTGCTTGTCAGTCATTTGCGTCATCCTTGAAAGGAATGTCCTGCGCGCGGTCGGCCATCTGCTTGCTGCCCGGCCGGAAGGCATAGAAAACGGCGAACAGGAAAAAGAGCGCCATGCCGAGCAGCCCCCAGCTATCGGCGAAAGTGCGCATGGTGTTATAATCCATGGCTCTCTCCTATCGCGCTTTCGGGGACTGGTCGTAGGTCGAGAAATCGACCAGCGTACCGAGCATCTGGAGATAGGCGACGAGTGCGTCCATCTCGGTCAGGGCTGCCGGATTGCCGTCGAAATCGCCGAGCTTTGCCTTGGGATAGCGCGTCTCGATACCCGACGTGTCGGCATTGGGATCGGCCTGGGCCTGGAGATCGGCAACGGCGTTGTCGATCATTTCCTGATTATAGGGCACGCCCACGACCGCATTTGCCTTGAGGTCGGCCGCGATATTGGAGGCTTCCAGCGGGCGGTCCTTCAGGAAGGCATAGCTCGGCATGACCGATTCCGGCACCACGTCGCGCGGACGGACGAGGTGCTGGACGTGCCATTCGTTGGAATAGCGGCCGCCGACGCGCGCGAGGTCAGGCCCCGTGCGCTTCGAGCCCCACTGGAACGAGTGGTCGTACATGGATTCCGCCGCAAGGCTGTAGTGACCGTAGCGCTCCACCTCGTCGCGGAAGGGACGGATCATCTGGCTGTGGCACAGATAGCATCCTTCACGCACATAGATGTTGCGTCCCGCCAGTTCCAGCGGCGAATAGGGGCGCATGCCCTCCACTTTCTCGATGGTGTTTTCGAGATAGAAGAGCGGTGCGATCTCGACGATGCCGCCGACCGTGACCACGGCCAGCGAGGCGATCAGCAGCAGCGTCGCGTTTTTCTCCAGTTTGGAGTGATTGCTGAGTATCGACATAAATCACACGCTCCTTATTCGGCAGGCTGCATGGAGGCAGGGGCGACAGGCTGTGCACCACCCATCGGGGCTTCATTGCGCAGATTGCCGCGAATGGTCTGATAGACGTTCCAGGCCATGACCAGACCGCCGGTCAGGTAGAGCACGCCGCCAAGCGTACGGATGACGTAGTAGGGGAACATGGCGAGCACGGTTTCGGCGAAGGAATAGACGAGGAAACCCTGATCGTCGTATTCGCGCCACATCAAGCCCTGCTGGATACCCGCGACCCACATGGCGGCGGCGTAGAGCACGATGCCAAGCGTGGCGAGCCAGAAGTGCCAGTTGACCATGCGCACCGAATAGAGCCGCTGGCGGTTCCACAGTTTGGGCGCCAGATAATAGACGGCGGCGAACGAGATCATGCCGTTCCAGCCCAGCGCACCAGCGTGAACGTGACCGATGGTCCAGTCCGTATAGTGCGACAGCGAGTTGACGGCCTTGATCGACAGCATCGGGCCTTCGAAGGTCGCCATGCCGTAGAAGGCGATGGCCGCGACCATGAGACGGATGATCGGATCGGTACGCACCTTGTCCCAGGCGCCCGAAAGCGTCATCAGACCGTTGATCATGCCACCCCAGGACGGCATCCACAGCATGATCGAGAACACCATGCCCAGCGTCTGCGCCCAGTCGGGCAGGGCCGTGTAGTGCAGATGGTGCGGGCCGGCCCAGATATAGAGGAAGATGATCGACCAGAAGTGCACGATGGACAGGCGGTACGAATAGATCGGACGGTTGGCCTGTTTCGGCACGAAATAATACATCATGGCGAGGAAGGGGATGGTCAGGAAGAACGCGACCGCGTTATGGCCATACCACCATTGCGTCACCGCATCCTGCACGCCCGCGAAGGCCGAATAGCTCTTCACGCCGAGGAACGACACCGGGATCGCCAGATTGTTGACGATGTGCAGCATGGCGATGGTGATGATGAAGGACAGGTAGAACCAGTTCGCCACATAGATATGCGGTTCTTTACGCTTCAGGATCGTGCCGAGGAAGACCACGAGATACACGACCCAGACGATGGTGAGCCACAGATCGACATACCATTCGGGTTCGGCATATTCACGGCTCTGCGTGATGCCGAGCAGATAGCCGGTCGCGGCCATCACGATGAAGAGCTGGTAGCCCCAGAACACGAACCAGGCCAGATCGCCGCCGAAAAGGCGGGCGCGGCAGGTGCGCTGCACGACATAGAAGGACGAGGCGATCAGGATATTGCCGCCAAAGGCGAAGATGACCGCGGAAGTGTGCAGTGGACGCAGGCGACCGAAATTCAGGTAAGGCGCCAGGTTGAGGTCCGGGAAGGCAAGCTGGGCGGCGATGATGACACCGACGAGAAACCCGGCAACGCCCCAGAAAACCGTTGCAATGACACCATAGCGGATCGGCCCGTCCAGATAGGTGGACTGGTCCGTCTTTTGCGGTGCCAGGCCGTAATTGGCGTTCCGCATCAGAAGAATGGTGAAGATGGCCAGTGTGGCGAACAGAATCCACATATGGGTTCTGAACAGCTCATCATGAGAAAAGCCGGCCAGGAGCACGGCAAAAAGCGCTCCCAGACCGGACAGGACTGTTCCAGCGGCGTAGTTCATGAAATCCCCTCGCAGCGCATGACGAAAGTTGCTCCGGGTGGAGCAACGTTAGCGATAGCTCTCCTAACCGCATCGCGCGGCATAGAGTCATTGATCTAAATCAAATAGCGCCGGAAAGAGCTGTGACAAATTGCGATCTCTCCTTGCCGCCTTCGATGGTCATCCGATCAAGGTGCCGGGAACCACGAATTCCGCCCGAAGCCCGCCTTGCGGGCGGTTTGTCAGGTGCAGTTCCCCGTCCAGCCGCTCCGCCGCCATCTTGACGATGGCGAGGCCGAGGCCGCTGCCGGTCTCGTTGCGATGCGCGCCGCGAAAGAAACGCCCGGTCACATGCGGCATTTCGCTTTCGGGAATGCCCGGCCCGTCATCTTCCACGACCAGCAGCAGTTTTCCGCTTTCCGCCTCGATGCGGCAATGCACGGTCCCGCCCTTCGGGGAGTGGTTGACGGCGTTTTCGATGAGATTGCGCGCCGCGAGCGTGAAGAGATGCGGCGCGGGCAACTGCACGAGCGGCATGGTTTTCGGCAATTCGATGGAAACGCCGCGATGGGCGGCAAGCATCCGCATGTCGGTGGAGATCGACACCAGAAGCTGGCAGGCGGGTTCGGGCCTGGGCGTCTCGACCTCTTCGCCGGTTTCAAGCGCTGCAAGGTCGAGCAACTGATTGACGAGGCGGCTTGTGCGGTCGACGCCCGCCGCGATCTGGCGCACGGCATTTGCGCGCATCGCCTCGTCCCTGGCGCCTTCGGCGATCTGCGCCTGCGTCTTCAGCCCGGCCAGCGGCGTCTTCAGCTCATGCGCGGCGAAGATCGCGAAATTGCGTTCGCGCTCGCGCGCTTCCTCGACGCGCTGGAAAAGCCCGTTGAGCGCCGTGACGGCCGGTGCGATCTCGCTCGGCAGATTGCGCGCGGGCAGCGGATGCAGATCCTCCGCCCGCCGCGCGGAAAGAACGGCGGCGAGGCGGCTCAGGGGATCGAGGCCACGCCGGACGCACAGCCAGATCATCAGCGCCAGAACCGGCAGCATCAGAAATGCGGGGAGCACAAGGCCCGTAACCACGTTCTGCACCAGTCTTTCGCGCACGCTGAGACTGTCGCCCACCATGACGCGCAGGCCGAGCTGCGTATTCTCGACCGCGAAGACGCGCCAGCGGTCGCCTGCCACCTCCGTATCGGAAAAGCCGTTGGCAACCGTGGTCAGCCGTACGCCGGGCGCGCTTTCGGACCGGCCTACAAGCTTGCCGTCGAGCGCCCATATCTGACAGAAAAGCTGGCGGTCGTAGATCGGAAAATCGGGGAGGGGTTTCAGCGAAAGCTGTCCGCCGTCGCCGTCCGGTCCGACCGCGACGCGATGCTCGGTCAAAAGCGAATTGACCATGCGGGCGGCTTCCATCAGCCGCGCATCCAGCACTTTTTCAAGCTGCGACTGGGTGTTGTTGTGAATCCAGACCACGGCGAACAGCCAGACGAGGCAGGTCACGCCGATGAGGATGCCGGTCAGGCGGCTGCGAATGGAATTCATGTTCCCGCTCCCGCCAGCCGGTAGCCGACCCCGCGCACCGTTTCGATATAGTCGGAACCGAGCTTGGACCGCAGATGGTGGATATGCACCTCCACCGCATTGCTTTCAACCTCCTCCTGCCAGCCATAGAGCGCTTCCTCCAGCGACGACTTGGAGAAGGTCGCCGCCGGGCGTTCCATCAGGGCACGCAGAATGGAGAATTCGCGCCGCGTCAGCCGCACGGGATCGCCGTTGAACCGCACCGACATTTCCGCCGGGTCCAGTTCCACCCCGCGCCATTCGAGCAGTCCGCTGGCCCGTCCCGCGCTACGCCGTGCAATGGCGCGCAGCCGCGCGGCAAG
This sequence comes from Brucella daejeonensis, assembly GCF_014199265.1. Classification (GTDB taxonomy): domain Bacteria; phylum Pseudomonadota; class Alphaproteobacteria; order Rhizobiales; family Rhizobiaceae; genus Brucella; species Brucella daejeonensis. The sequence goes on along the minus strand of NZ_JACIJG010000007.1, from coordinate 19,551 downwards.
CTCATGCAGGTCGAAGGGCTTGCCGACATAATCGTCGGCCCCGGCGTCAAGCCCTGCAATGCGCTCCGGCACCTGATCGCGGGCGGTGAGCAGCAGCACCGGCGTCTCGTCGCGCCCGCGCCGCATGGTTTTGAGAATGTCGAGGCCGGAGCCGTCCGGCAGCATCAGGTCGAGCACCACGGCATTATAGTTCTGGGCGGCGAGCGCGGCTTCCGCATCGCCGCAATTCGCCACCGCATCCACGGTGAAACCGGCAAGCCCCAGCCCGACGGCCAGCCCGTCGAGAAGGATTGCATCGTCTTCGACCACGAGTATGCGCATGGGTTCCTGTTTCTGCCTTTAGAGCATGATTCCGAAAAGTGGGAACCGGTTTTCGGATAAAATCATGCTCAAATAAAAGATTAGAACAGGATTGCGATTCAACCTAAATTCATCCCGTTCTCGTGAGGTTCAAGCCTGCGGGAGCTTTTCGCCGCGCCAGCTTAAGGCTGCCTTAAGGTGGCGGGGACATTCGCTTTTTGCAACACGATCCAATTTATCCGAATCAAATTTATGCGGAAAACCGTGACACGTCTTTTTGCGAGCCTTACAGGCCTCATCCTCGCCCTGCTTCTGGCGCTCGGCCCTGCCGCAGCCTCGAATCCGCTGCCGGTCGATCAGGCTTTCCGCCTGAATGTGACGAAGGATGCCGGCGGCAGTCTCATCCTGAACTGGCAGATCGCCGACGGCTATTATCTTTACCGCGACCATATTGCCGCCATGGACGGGCAGGGCAGGGCGCTTGCCGTCGAAACGCAGCCCGGCCAGCCCAAGGACGACCCGAATTTCGGGCGGCTGGAAGTCTATTACACCCACGCCAGCGCAAGCCTCAAGGCGGATGGCGAGCCGGTGCAGCTTACCTATCAGGGCTGTCAGGAAGACGGCATCTGCTATCGCCCGGAAACCCGTACCGTCGATCCGGTCACGCTGGCAGTATCGAGCGAGATGGGCCGCATGAGCCGGTCGCTCGCGAAAGGTTCACCCTTCGTGCCTGCCGTCGCCCCTGCCGCCGATATGGCATCGCCGCAGGCCGACGCACAGACACCCGCTTTCGCCCTCGCGCCCGAAAAGGGCATGGTCGAGCGCCTGCTCGACCGGGGCGGGGCCGGTCTGGTGATTGCGGCATTTCTGGCCTTCGGCGTCCTTCTTGCTTTCACGCCCTGCGTTTTTCCGATCTATCCGATCGTGGCCGGAACACTGGCGCGTGAGGGCGAAAGGCTGACGGCAAGGCGCGGCTTCGTGCTTTCCTCCATCTATGTCGTCAGCCTTGCGCTCGGCTTTGCCGCGGTTGGCGCGATTGCGGGCTGGTCGGGCCAGAACCTCCAGATGGTGCTTCAATCGAAATGGACGGCTCTGGTGCTGGCGGCAATATTCACGCTTCTGGCGCTTTCCATGTTCGGCCTGTTCCAGATCCAGCTTCCCGGTTCCTGGGTCAGCGCCATTTCGGCGCGTACCGGCGCGCGAACCGGGTCCGGGCGTTCCGCTGCCATTCTCGGCTTTTCCTCGGTGCTGATCGTCGGTCCCTGCGTCACCGCCCCGCTGGCCGGTGCGCTGCTTTACATCGCCCAGACGGCCAATGTCGCGCTCGGAGCCTCGGCCCTGTTCGCGCTCGGCATCGGCAAGGGGCTTCCGCTCATCGCCTTCGCGACACTCGGCGCGGGCACGCTGCCGCGCGCAGGCGCGTGGATGGAGACGGTGAAGCAGATTTTCGGCTTCGGCTTTCTGGCGACCGCCATCTTCATGGCCGCGCCGCTGCTGCCGTCGGGCGTGGACATGGTGCTGTGGGCGCTTCTGCTTTTCGGCGCGGCAAGCTTCGCTTTTCTTCGCATACCGGGCCGCAGCGTCGTGGCGCGCACCATCGGCACGGCGGCTTTCGTCTACGGGGTGATCTTGATGCTCGGCGTCGCGTCGGGCGGAAAAGACCCGTTGCAGCCGCTGGCGGCGCTGGTAAACCGTGACGGCAGCCGGAAACTGGCCGCGCTGCAATTTTCGCCGGTCGAGACGGTTTCTTCCCTTCAGCAGAAACTTGGCAAGGCGCGCGGCGACATGCCGACGCTTGTCTATTTCACGGCGGATTGGTGCGTGAGCTGCTCCACCGTGGAGCGCAGGGTTTTGCCCGAAGCTGGCGTGAAGAAGGCGCTGGGCGGCTATCAACTCGTCAAGGCCGATATTTCCGAGCTTACCGCAGGCAATGCCGACCTGATGGCGAAGCTGGGTGTGGCGGGACCGCCGACCATGATCTTCTTCGACCGCCTGAGCAGGGAACCGGAAGGCACAAGGCTGGTGGGCGATGTCACGACCGCCTCTATCGAACGCTCGGTCGGCCTCGTCGGCACTGACGGAAAATAAGGATGCAAGGATTTCAAGATGACCCGGGGGCAAGGAAATTGATGGTATTGAATGAAAAGCCGGACGCACGGAGATCGTTGCTGCGGGTGGCCGTGGTTGCCTGTCTGCCTTTTGCCGCCGCAGCCTGCACCACTGCTTCGGCAGATCGGCCTGTTGCCGTCACCATGCCGCAGCCGGTGGCCTTTTCGCCCGAACCCGTCGCGGAGGCGCAGCCGGAAGTGCAGACGGCAAAAAGCGAATATGAGGCCATGTATGGCGCGGTGAACGATCGCGGCAATCTCATCCCGGCGCTCGATCTCGACAAGATCGCCGGTCGCAATCTGCGCAGGCAAGTGGATTATGCCACGAGCGAGCCGGTCGGCACCATCGTGGTCGATCCCTATGCCCGTTATCTCTATCTGGTGCAGCCCGGCGGCAAGGCGCTTCGCTATTCGGTCGGCGTCGGCCGCGCCGGTCTGACCTTCAAGGGCGATGCAAAGGTTGCCTACAAGTCACAATGGCCGCGCTGGACGCCGACGGCCAACATGATCAAGCGCAACCCCGATCACTATGCAAAATACGCGAAGGGCCTTGAGGGCGGCATCCGCAATCCGCTCGGCGCCCGCGCGCTCTATCTCTATCGCGACGGCAAGGATACGCTCTACCGCATTCACGGCACGAACGAGCCTTGGTCGGTCGGCAAGGCGGCGTCTTCCGGCTGCATCCGCCTCTATAATCAGGACATTCTCGATCTCTACAAGCGCATCCCCGCGGGCGCACGCGTCGTTGTGCTGGACAAGGGCCAGTCTCGAACCCAATCGGGCAAAGGAGCAAGCTCATGATGAACCGTCGTCAGATATTGGCCGCAACCGCAGCCGGTGCCGCTACCGTCGCCATTTCAGGCGGCGAAAGCCTTGCGCAGCGCGTGCCGACCGTGGCCGAAGTCCTTTATGACAAGGAAGTTCCGGTCCTGGGCAATCCCAATGGCAATGTGACCATCGTCGAATATTTCGATTATCAATGCCCCTATTGCAAGAAGGGCCATGGCGAGTTGATGCGCGTGGTCAGGAAAGACGGCAATGTGCGTCTGGTCATGAAGGACTGGATCATCTTCGGTGATACGTCGGCCTATGCCGCACGCCTCGTTCTCGCGGCGGAAAAATCGGGCAATTACGTCAAGGCCATGGAAGCGCTGATGGCGACGCCCGGCCGTCTCACCCCGGAACAGGTCAAGGCGGCGCTCAAAAAGAGCGGGCTCGAAGCCGCCAAGCTCGAAGCCGCCTACAAGGCCGATGCAAAGCGCATCAATGCCATTCTGGAGCGCAACATGGATCAGGGCGAGGCTTTCAATTTCGGCGGAACGCCCTCCTTCGTCATCGGCACCAAGCTTTATGGCGGCGTCATGCGCGAGCGGGAACTGGTCGAGGCGATCAAGGATGCGCGCAAAGGCTGATCCTCTTCCCGTCGAAAAAATCAGGCCAGGGGCGAAGCATCGGCTTCGCCCTTTTTGTTTTGAAATAACAAGGGTTTGGTTTTAGGCTTAAGCGTCGGCGCGTCTGTCCCGAATTTGAAAGCAAGCAGCGGAGTGTGGCCCGAACGTCCTGGCATTAGGTTTCCTTCATGCTCATATTGAAGGAATACGGATATGAACCTCATGACCCTGAAAACGCATGATCCCGATGAAGACCGCTGGCAGAAGGTGCTCGACCGCGACAAGGCGTCGGACGGCGCATTCGTCTATGCGGTCCGCACCACGGGCGTCTATTGCCGCCCTTCATGCCCGTCGCGGCGCGGAAAGCGCGAAAACGTACAGTTCTTCGACCGTTGCGAGGATGCCGAACAGGCCGGTTTCCGGCCATGTATGCGCTGCAAGCCGCATCTTTCGCAAACGCTGGCCGCACAGAACAATGCCCGCCATGCGGAGATGGTCGCAAGCGCCTGCCGCTTCATCGAAATGGCGGAGGAAATGCCTTCGCTTGAGGAAATCGCAGCTTTCGTGAAGGCGAGCCCGGCGCATTTTCACCGCATCTTCAAGGCTTTCACCGGCCTCACCCCGAAAGCCTATGCCGATGCCCATCGCGCCCGGAAAATGCGGGCGGCGCTGGACGAGCCGCGGATACGCGTGACCGATGCGATCTACGATGCGGGCTATAATTCCTCAAGCCGCTTCTATGAAGCTTCGGCAAGGATTCTGGGAATGACGCCGAGGGCTTACAGGCAGGGCGGCAAGGATGCCGACATCCGTTTCGCCATCGGCCAGTCGGCGCTGGGGGCCGTTCTCGTCGCCGCAAGCGGCAAGGGCGTCTGCGCCATCCTGATGGGCGACGATCCGCAGGAACTGATCGGCGATCTGGAACGGCGTTTCCCGAAGGCCAATCTCATCGGCGCCGACCGGGATTTCGAGGATGTCGTGGCGCAGGTTGTCGGTTTCGTCGAAGCGCCGGGCATCGGCCTCGACCTGCCGCTCGACCTTCAGGGCACCGCTTTCCAGCAACGGGTCTGGCAGGCGCTGCGGGACATTCCGGCCGGAAAGACCGTAAGCTATACGGAAATCGCCGAACGGATCGGCGCGCCGAAATCGGTGCGCGCCGTGGCGCAGGCCTGCGCCGCCAACAAGATCGCCGTGGCGGTGCCATGCCACCGGGTGGTGCGCAACGATGGCGGCATTTCCGGCTATCGCTGGGGCGTCGAACGCAAGCGCGATCTCCTCGAGAGGGAGCGCCAGGTATGAGCGGGACGCGGGACGAACTGGCGGCGAAAATTGCCGCCCGTGACTGGCAGCAGATCGGCGCCAAACTGGACGAGTTCGGCGCCGCAACCCTGAAAGACATGATTTCGCCGCAGGATTGCCATGATTTGGTCACGGGATATCCGGTTTCCGCCACATTTCGGAGCGTCATTTCGATGTCCCGGCACGGATTTGGGCGCGGAGAATACAAATATTACGCAAATCCTCACCCTGCCATAATTCAGAATCTCCGCCGCAACCTCTATCCGCGGCTTGCTCCGGTCGCCAATCGCTGGAGCGAAAGGCTGGGTTCCGGCATGGATTTTCCGCCGACCCATGAGGCCTTTCTGACCCGCTGTCACGAGGCCGGGCAGACGCGCCCGACCCCGCTGATCCTGCAATATGTCGAGGGGGATTATAACTGCCTGCATCAGGACCTTTACGGCGACATTTTCTTCCCGTTGCAGGTGGCGGTGCTTTTGTCCGAACCGGGCAGGGATTTCACTGGCGGGGAATTCGTCCTGACCGAACAGCGCCCGAGGATGCAGAGCCGCGCCGAGGTGGTGCCGCTGCAACAGGGCGATGCGGTGATTTTCGCGGTCAACGACCGCCCGGTGCGAGGCACGCGTGGTGATTATCGCGTCAGGATGCGCCACGGCGTCAGCCGCATCCGCTCCGGTATGCGCCATACGCTGGGCATAATCTTTCACGATTCCAGATAGAGGTTGAAACCGGCGTTTCGATGGCCTTTGATCGCGGCGAAGCGATCGAAGGAGTCGGAAATGAGCGTCACCATCTACGGTATCAGGAACTGCGACACGATGAAGAAGGCGCGTAACTGGCTCGAAGACCACGGCATCGATTACGGCTTTCACGATTACAGGAAGGAGGGCCTCGACGCGGCGACGCTCGACGGTTTCCTGAAGCAGATCGCTTGGGAACAGCTTCTCAACCGCGCGGGCACGACTTTCCGCAAACTGCCGGAAGAACAACGCCGGAATGTCGATGCTGCTGGTGCGCGCGCTTTGATGCTGGAGCAGCCCTCCATGGTGAAGCGCCCGGTGCTTGAAAAGGACGGCAAGCTCACCGTCGGTTTCAAGCCGGAGCAATATGAGGCCTTTTTTAGCGCATAGGGTTCAGGCCGCGTGCCTCGTTTCCAGAATGCGGTCGATCAGCCCCCATTCGACGCCCTGTTCGGCGGTCATGAAATTATCGCGGTCGAGCGCGCGTTCCGCTTCCTCATAGCTGCGCCCGCAATGTTCGGCGTAAAGCCGCGTCATCAGGCGCTTGGTGCGCTGCGCTTCCTCGGCATGTATGAAAATATCCGACGCCTGCCCCTGAAACCCGCCGGAAGGCTGGTGGACGAGCAGGTTCGCGTTCGGCAATGCGGCGCGGTGCCCCGGTTCGCCCGCCATCAGCAGGAAAGACCCCATCGAGCGGGCGGTTCCCATGCACAGCGTATGCACCGGCGCACGCACGTAACGCATCGTGTCATAGATGGCGAAGCCGCTCGTCACCACGCCGCCCGGCGAATTGATGTAGAGATTGATCGGCTGTTTTGAGTTTTCCGCTTCCAGAAACAGAAGCTGCGCGCAGACGAGCGCGGACACGGCGTCGTTCACCTCGCCATTGAGAAAGATGATCCTTTCGCGCAGCAGGCGGGAATAAATGTCGAAGGATCTTTCGCCCCGGCTCGACTGTTCCACGACCATGGGGACGAGTTGCATTGTTTCGCGCATCGGCGAACTCCTTTCTCCAGAGCATTTTCAGCAAAAGTGCGAAGCGTCTTCGCAGGGAAATCAGTCCACTGGACTGATTTCTAATCCTGCTACGATGCGTAGGATAATGCGTAAAAACAAATAGTTGGAGCGGTTCCAACGATTCAGTCAAAACAGGAACCGCTCTTGGGAGTTGGGTAGCGGGGAGCCGAAACCGGCGGTCAGGCAGCGCGCATGACCGGCATCCGGTTGCTGTTGGCGGCAATCACCGTGGCGCGCTTCAATTCGTGGATGACGCGCAGGCTCGTGCCGCCATTCGCGTTGGGCCGAATGCGGAACGTCACCATGCTTTCGAGAAATGGCGGCTCGCTCTCGCGCATCCGGTAGCTGATTTCCTCACCCGGCTTCTGCGACGCGGCGTCGGGTTCCGCCAGCGCATCGGCAGGCAGCCAGTTCTCGCGAAATTCGGGAATGCTGATCGCCCGCCAGACCTTCTGCGGCTCCGCATCCAGCTCGTATTCAAGCTCGATGCCGGTTTCGGCGGGCTTTTCCTGCGGTTCGGTCATTGGTCCATATCCTTCAGCAGGTTTCGGAGAGCATCGATACGGGCAGGCCAGTAAGCGCGGTATTTCGCAAGCCAGTCCGCCATGAGCGCCAGTCCTTCAGGATCGACCTCATAATTCACGAAGCGGCCCTGTTTTTCTTCCCGCACCAGCCCCGCGCCGCGCAGCACCGAAAGATGCTGCGACATGGCCGGCTGGCTGATCGCCATGCCTTCGCGCAGGGCGCTCGCATTCATCGTGCCGGTGGCCAGCTTCTCGAAGATCGCCCGGCGGGTCGGGTCGGCAAGCGCCCGGAATATATCGTTGACCGTATCGTTCTGGTTCATGAATAACACATAAGCACACACTTATGCGATTCGCAAGGCCCGTCTTTCGCCGGTCGGGCAACCCGCCCTTGCACAATTTTGCGTTACCGGATTGCTGCCAGAACGCGCGCATCCGGGCAGAAAACCGGCGGTTCAGCCCGTGTGATCAAAGCCATCAGAAAAATTCAATTGTCTGCAAGGTCGCCGGACTTATGTTCCGGTCGAACAACAGAGACCTCCCTCGACATGAACCAGCAAATCTCCCCCCGGCACGACGTTGCCGTCCGTTATGCTTTCGGCGGTTTTCTCGCCATGGCCGCGGCCATGGGCATCGGCCGTTTCATCTATACGCCGATCCTGCCCGGCATGATGGCGGATACGGGTTTCAATGCCGCCGATGCGGGCTTCATCGCTTCGGCAAACTACATCGGCTATCTCATCGGCGCGATGGTTGCCGGATATGGCTGGTCGGCCGGCATCGAACGGACGAGCATGATTGCGGGGCTGGCGATCAGCGCGCTTCTGTGCGCGGCCATGGCCCTGTTCGATAATGTCTGGATGTTTTCCGCCCTCCGCTTTGCGGCGGGCTTCATCAGCGCCGTCACCATGATCCTGTGCACGGCAATCGTGCTGAGCCATGTCACGGCGGCGGACAGGGCGGGGCTGGGCGCACTGCATTTTGGCGGCGTGGGCAGCGGCATCGCGCTTTCGGCCGTTCTGGTCGCCCTGATCCGCCTTGCCGGTTTCGGCTGGCGCGCCGACTGGATCGGCGCGGCGATCCTGGCCCTCGTCATGACCGTTCTCGTCGCCGGAATGGTGAAGGAAGGCCCCGTCGGGGGAAAAGGCGGCACGCGCGAGCCGCCGCTGCCCGGAGGCTTCGCCTTCAACGCCATTGCGCTTGCCTATGGCATTTTCGGCTTCGGCTATGTCATCACGGCGACATTCCTCATCGCCATCGTAAGGGCCAATGACGGCGGGCCGCTGATGGAAGCGGCTGTCTGGGTGATCACCGGCCTGACGGCTGCGCCCTCCATCTGGCTATGGGCGCCCGCCACCAGACAATTCGGCCTGTCCGGCTCCTTTGCCCTGACGGCGATCATACAGGCGGTGGGTGTCGCGGCCAGCGTCATGCTTGCCCCGCCGCTCGGTCCGCTCGTGGGCGGCGCGCTTCTCGGCGTCACCTTCATGGCGCTGACGGCTTTCGGTTTGCAGATCGCGCGGGTGCTGGCGCCCGCCTCGCCGAAACGCGCGCTGGCGCGCATGACGGTATGTTTCAGCATCGGCCAGATCGTCGGCCCGCTGGTGGCCGGTTTCATGGCCGAGCGCTCCGGCTCCTTCACATCCGCAAGCCTCGTCGCGGCGCTCTCTCTGGTTGTCGTCGCAATCATCGGACTGCTGGCCGGACGCGCGGCGAAGCAACTGGCGGCGTCTCGGCGCTTTTAGACCCTACAGTTGCAAATTCGTCAGGTCGTGGCGAAAAGGGTGATTTTTGAGCACCGGAGCGGAGCGTACTTGAACGTACGTGAGCACCGGAGCGCAGGAAATTGCTCTTTGCAGCCCGACATCACGAAGAATGCGACTGTAGGGTCAGGATTTGTTCTGGCTCGCATGAAGCGCTTCCCCGTCGAGGCGGTCCAGATAGTCGCTGTAAGTGGTGCATCTGACATCGGACCGGGTGCAGACTTCCGACACCAGCCGCTCCATGGCGCGCCAGTAGGCGCCATCGTTCATCAGCACGAAATGGAAGCCGAGCTGAAGCGGCATCCGCGCGCCGGTATATTGCCGGTCGAAGGCCGCGCGAAAGGCCTTATAGGCGCGGTCCTCGAATTGGGCCGCCTGCCGCAGGGCTTCCTTGCCTTTTGAATGGCGCACATAGAGATTGTAATCCATGGCGACGATCGGGCGCTGTGACGGCCCTTCCGGGATGAGCGGCAGGCCGAAGGAGGCAAGCCGGCCGGAGATGACCGGCAGTTCGGGGCCGCGCGCGACCGACGACGCCTGATAGCGAAACCCGTTCGCCTTCAGCGCTTCGCGCACCGGCTTCGATGCGGCCAGATAGGGCGCGCGGAAGCCGGTAATGCCTTTCAGCGCCAGATCGCGCCAGCCTTCCGGCTCGCCCTCGATGCCGTTGTTCGCGTAGGCGTCCGCGGTAATGCGGCGGAACGCCTTGATCTCCGTGTCCCAGTCGGCGGTGGACCAGCGGGTGCCGTCGAAATGGCCGCAGCCATGGCTCGCTATTTCGTTTCCTTCCAGATGGGCCTGCCAGATATTGCCGAGCCTTGCGGCAACCTCGTCGCGGCTGAGCGCGAAACCGACATTGGAGGCACCGGCGCGCTTGTGCGGCGGCTGGTAGTCGCGCCGGTCCTGCCTGGTCATCAGGAAGACGCAGGACAGGAAATAGGTGAAATGCGCATTGTTTTTCTTCGCCAGTTCGCGCGAGCGGGCCCAGAGCGCATTGTCATGCGCGCCGTCGAAGGAGATGAGCACATATTGCGGCTTCACCGGCCTGTTTTCGGGCGCGGCTTCCGGCGATGCGGCCTGCGCCGCGAAGCTCGCAAGCGTGAAAACGGAAAGCGGAACGAATGGGGGGAGGGAAAAACGCATGAAAATCAGGTACCGGGCGGGAGGATGATTGTCCGTAGCTGCTGAATATGGCGGAGATCGGACGGAAATCGACTTTATGACGGCTGGGAACGCTTATTTCGCGGACGGGTCTTACATATGGCGACAATTCCGACTAAAAGCGCCAGAACATCTATTTCGTAAACCAGATTCAAGAACGATGGCAGGTCCATGGCAGACGACAGTTTCATTCGCGAGGTAAACGAGGAACTCCGTTCGGAACGGGCGAAGCAGGTCTGGAAGAATTTCGGCCCGGTCGTCATCGGTGCCGCCGTGGCTGTCGTTCTGGGAACGGCTGGCTGGGTCGGCTATCAGCACTGGGTCGACAGCAAGGCTTCCGCTTCCGGCGACAAGTTCCTGGCTGCGCTCGATCTCGCCTCTGCCGGCAAGAACGACGAGGCGCTCGCCGCGCTCGACGATCTGGAAAAGACCGGCTATGGTTCCTATCCGGTTCTGGCGCGCCTTCGCGCCGCCTCGGTCATCGCGGAAAAGGGCGATGCGGCGGGCGCCGTAAAGGCGTTCGACGACGTTGCGGCAGATAATGCCGTGCCTGCGCCGCTGCGCGATGTGGCGCGTCTGCGCGCGGGCTATCTGCTTGTCGACAGCGGGTCTTATGACGATGTCGCCAAGCGTGTAGAGACGCTTTCGGCCGATGGCTATCCGATGCGCTCAAGCGCGCGGGAAGCGCTGGGGCTTGCAGCCTGGAAGGCGGAACGCTTCGACGATGCCGTCAAGCTGTTCCAGCAGATCGCCAATGACAGCCTGGCTCCTGCCAATATCCGCCAGCGTGCCAATACGATGCTCGATCTGATGCGCGGCGCGGGCGTCAAGGTGCCCGACGCGCAGAATACATAAACAAATACATAAACAATTTTCGGTTTCTGGAGTCATCCTCTCCCATGGGTTTCACAATCGCCATCGTCGGGCGTCCCAATGTCGGCAAGTCCACGCTGTTCAATCGCCTTGTCGGCCGCAAGCTGGCGCTGGTGGACGATCTGCCGGGCGTCACGCGCGACCGGCGCATTCACGATGCCAGGCTCTACGATCTGAAATTCCAGGTGATCGACACGGCCGGTCTCGAAGAGGCTGCCAACGATAGTCTGGAGGCGCGTATGCGCGCCCAGACCGAGGCCGCCATCGAGGAAGCCGACGTCATCCTGTTCATCATCGACGCCAAGGCCGGCATCACGCCGGCCGACAGCACCTTTGCCGAAGTCGTGCGCCGTTCCGGCAGGCCGGTGGTTCTGGTCGCCAACAAGGCGGAAGCGCGCGGCGCGGAAGCGGGCATGTACGACGCGTTCCAGCTCGGCCTCGGCGAGCCGTGTCCGATTTCCGCCGAACACGGCCAGGGTATGCCCGATCTGCGTGACGCGATTGTCGAGCTTCTGGGTGAAGAACGTGCCTTCGCCGACGAAAAGCAGGAGGAAGCCGAGAGCGAGGCTTTCACGCCCGCCACTGTCGGCGCGCTGGTCGGTGACGATATCGAGGACCCGGACGCGGAAGAAATTCCGGCCTATGACGCCACCAAGCCGCTCAGGATCGCCATCGTCGGGCGTCCGAATGCGGGCAAGTCCACGCTGATCAATACGATGCTGGGCGAAGACCGCCTTTTGACCGGACCGGAAGCGGGCATCACGCGCGATTCCATTTCCGTCGATTGGGAATGGCATGGCCGCAGGATCAAGCTGTTCGACACGGCGGGGATGCGCCGCAAATCGCGGGTACAGGAAAAGCTGGAAAAGCTTTCCGTCGCCGATGGCCTGCGCGCCATTCGCTTCGCCGAAGTGGTCATCATCGTGCTCGACGCGACGATCCCGTTCGAAAAGCAGGACTTGCAGATCGCCGACCTCATCATCCGCGAGGGCCGCGCGCCGATCATCGCTTTCAACAAGTGGGATCTGATCGAGGACCGGCAGATGGTTCTGGCCGATCTCTACGAGAAGACGGCGCGCCTGCTGCCGCAGGTGCGGGGCTTGCGCGCCGTGCCGATTTCCGGCGAGCGCGGGCAGGGCATCGACAAGCTCATGGAGAATGTCGTCAAGACCCATGAAATCTGGAACCGCCGCATCTCGACAGGCCGCCTCAACCGCTGGCTGGAAGGCGTCATCGCGCATCAGCCGCCACCGGCGGTTTCCGGTCGTCGCCTGAAGGTGAAGTATATGACGCAGGTCAAGACGCGCCCGCCGGGCTTCGTCGTGTCCTGCTCGCGCCCCGATGCGATGCCGCAATCCTATGTGCGTTATCTGATCAACGGCCTGCGCGAAACCTTCGACATGCCGGGCGTGCCGATCAGGCTGTCGCTTCGCACCTCGGACAATCCGTTCGCAGGGCGGGCGAAAAAGAAGAGATAGGACAAAGCCCGGAGCGATCCGGGCTTTTTTCATCATCCTCTGTTGAAGAAAACGGTTCGGTCTGCTACGTCGCCGCCTCCCCGAATTTCTCACCCCCCCCAAAAAATTTTTCATGGACAAGGTGCTGCAATGACGAAGGCTGACCAGAGCCGCTTTGACGGCGTGACGCTAGGAATAGACTTCGGCACCACCAACACGGTTATTTCCGTGGCCTCGCCGGACGGCACGACCGCCGTCCTGAGCGTTCCGAAGGATGGCATCGACATTACCGGCTATCGTTCGATCCTCTGCTTCTGGCAGGATCGCGAGACCGGCGAGCGCACGGTGGAAAGCGGGCCGTGGGCCATGGACGCCTTCGTCAATGCACCGCATTCGACGCGTATGCTGCAATCCTTCAAGACCTTTGCCGCCAGCAAGTCCTTCACCGACACGCCGGTCTTCGGCAAGCGCTTCAAGTTCGAGGACATCCTGAATACCTTCCTTGAAAGCGTCGCCGCCCGGCTCGGCGACCGGATGCCGCCCAGGGGCAATCGCGTGGTCATCGGCCGTCCGGTCATCTTCGCCGGTTCCTCGCCGGACGAGGCTCTGGCCATGCAGCGCTATGAAAAGGCGTTCCGCGCCTTCGGCTTCACCGATATTCATTATGTCTACGAGCCAGTGGCGGCGGCCTATTTCTATGCGCAGGAACTGAAAAGCGACTCCACCGTGCTGGTCGCCGACTTCGGCGGCGGCACGAGCGATTTTTCCATCGTGCGTTTCGAGGTCGGCAAGGACGGCCTGTCCTTCACGCCGCTCAGCCAGACCGGCCTCGGCGTTGCCGGGGACACCTTCGACTACCGCATCATCGACAATGCCGTCTCTCCGCTGCTCGGCAAGGGCAGCGAATACAAATCCTTCGGCAAGCGGCTGACCATGCCGAACCATTATTATGCGAATTTCGCGCGCTGGAACACACTGTTCCTGATGAACTCGCCCGCGACGATCCGCGAACTCGACGAACTGGCCCGGCAGGCCGTCGATCCCGGACCGCTCGAACATTTTATCCATCTGATCGAGAACGATTACGGTTACGAAATCTACCGCGCCGTATCGGACCTGAAGGTGAAGCTTTCCTCGCAACGCCTGTCGGAATTGCATTTCAAGGCCGATGGTTTCGAAATCCGCGCGGACATCACGCGCAACGATTTCGAAAACTGGATCGGGGGCGATGTGCGCCAGATCGAGCAGTCGGTCGAACAGGCGGTGGAAAAGGCCGGTCTCGATTTCGCGGGCATCGACCGCGTCTTCCTGACCGGCGGCACATCCTTCGTGCCGGTGATCCGCACCGTCTTTGAAGAGAGCTTTTCCGGCGCCATGGTGACAAGCTCGAACCAGTTCGATTCCATTGCCAACGGCCTCGCGCTCATCGGGCAGGACGCGAATATCGAACGCTGGGCGGTAAGATGGTAACGTCCGGCCAGACAGGCCGGTCCCCCGAAAACGATGGCGGTCAGTTGCCGGCGGAAGGGAAGGGACAATTGCTGTCGCCTTCCTCGCATTTCAGATAGCGCTTGAAATCGTCGATGCGCTGCATGGTCAGGCCGGACAGGCAGATCGCGCGCGACATGCCGGCAATGCTGCCGCCGCCGATGGTCTGCATGTCGCATTCCGCGTCGCGATAGGCGATCCAGGCGCGCTGCGATTTGACGAGGCTCTGCTTCAGTTCCGCATCGTCCGCCCGCCGTTCAAGTTCCTTATAGAGCTTGTTCAGTTCACCATCTGATGTCTTGAGCTGGTTGCCATAGCAGCTATTGAGATCGGCCTGCGAGCCGCTGACGTTCTGGCAGTCGTCGGCTTGCGCCGTAGAAAGCGACAGCGTCGATCCAAGCAGCAGCGCTGCGGCATGAACCAGAAAGCGTTGCATGGGTTTTCCTCCGTGCCCGTTAGCCTGTTCGTTCAACACCGAACATAGATCGTAAAACATTCAGGGAAAGGGATTTTCAGGACGCGCCTTTGCAGGTCACGCCAAAACCGCAACGAAAACAAGGCGGCGCGCAATGTATTAATCCTAAATTAATCAATATTTTCAATTAGTAAACAAATATCTGTTAACCATACATCAAGGTTAATACTCCATTATCGCCGACATCAGTTAAGTCAGTTTGAGTGGAGTTCACGGTGCGTCTTGTATCATTACGAGCGCTGTTTGGCCGACGCAAGGCCGCTGCCGAGCCGGTGTGGCACTATCCGGTCACGGGCTATTGCCCGGAGGACGGACGCTATTACGCCGTGCGGGCAAAGGCGCGCCAGCCGGTTCAAAAGCCCCATCGTCTGATACCGCTGGTTCTGGCGGTTATGGCCTATCTGTTGAATTCCAATGCGATTGCCTTGCAGGATATGGCGAGCCTCGTGCCTTCCGCCGATCTCGGTACTCATCGCTGGACGGCCTATGTCGCCAAGGCCCCTGTAGGCTCTGTCCATCAGGCCGAAATGCCCTTCGTGGATGCGACGACGGTCACGGGCAGCATCGCCACCAACGGCATCGAGGTGCCGGGCATCGGTCGCGTCGCACTTTCGGGCAGCAGGAAGACGGCCAAGCTTGGCGTTGACGATCCGAACCCCGACGAAAACCGGATCAATCGCGCCGACAAGACCGGCCGTCTCGTCTCCGTCAAGCCCAGGGCTCCCGCCAAGGCCTTCACGGCAGGCAGCATGTTCGACAAGATCAGCATGATCACGCGTCCGCCGGAAAAGGTGGACGCGAAACTGGCCTTCACCAGAAAGCTGGAAGGCAAGGAAGTCGAAATCACCATGGCTTTCCATGCGGTGAAGCCGCCGAAGCCGCGCCCCGAAATGCCGGTTCAGTTGGCCAGGCTCATAACCAATGACCAGCCGGACGCGCTGGCCCTTGGTTATGCGCCTGCCGCGCCCGATTACGGCAAGACCTCGCCGTTCGAGAGCATCCTGAAGCCCGATCCCGCCGAGGGCCGTTTCGTGCCGCCCATCGGCAAGAAGGACCATGAATGGGCGGCGACCCCTCTGCCCCCTTCAGCCTTTGGCAAGCGTGAACAGAAATGCCTCGCCGAAGCCGTCTATTACGAAGCGCGCGGCGAAAAGGTGAAGGGGCAGGTGGCTGTCGCGCAGGTCGTGCTCAACCGCGTTCGCAATCCCGCCTATCCGGGCACCATTTGCGGCGTGGTCTACCAGAATCGCGACTGGCTCAATGCCTGCCAGTTTTCCTTCGCCTGCGACGGGCAGAAGCACCGGGTGACCGAGATGCCGCAATGGCGTATGGCGCAGCAGGTGGCGAAGACCGTCTCCGCAGGCCAGATCTGGTTGCCCGACGTGGGGTCGGCGACCCACTATCACGCGACCTATGTCCGGCCTTTCTGGGCGCCGACCATGAAGAAGGTGACGAAAATCGGCCTTCACGTCTTCTATCGCACCTATGGCGGCGGCTGGAGCTGATCCGCGCCCGCGACGATATCGCGGGAGACGGGATCACGTTTTTGTCAGCAGACTAAATACCCGGACAGGCATATTTGTAGTGTTCGGCCTTCATGCTGACACATCCCGCTTTGCATGAAATCGATTCCGTTTTTCCGGCGGATCGTGCGACGAATGTGAGCCTTTGGTTGGAAAATGAGTCGCACCACGATCTAAATGATTGTTTTTACTGATTAAAAAACCTTTTGGAGCAATGCCTGCACTGCCTTGACTAGCGGGCGGCGTGTCAATATGTTGCGCGCAACTTGGAAATGGGATTGGAATCCTCGCATTTCTTGAAAAAAGGAGCTGCCAATGGCGCGCAGGGCCGAGCCCGGAAAGCCATCCGGTGCGATCAAGGATGCGAAGAACGAACCCGGTTCCGGGGAGCTGGATCAGCGTTTGAACCGTCTGGAGGCCGAACTGGCCAAAAAGGGCGTTCTCAGGCAGCCGGCTTCCGAAGAGGAGCGATCGGAGACTGCAAGTTCGGTCGCGCAGGCCATGAAGATTTCCAGCGAGTTCATCGCGGGGGTCGTGGTCGGTGCGGTTCTGGGCTGGTTCATCGATCGTGTCGCCGGTACGTCGCCCTGGGGATTGATCGTATTCCTCCTTCTGGGCTTCGGGGCAGGCGTCCTCAATGTACTTCGTTCCGCAGGTTATGTTGCCGAACAGGGCAATATTAAGTCTAGCGCGGAAAAGGACGGCAAGAAATAGCGCCTGACGGGCTTCACAATAAAGTTCGTTCAAGTGTAAGTGAATAAATGGGCCATGTGCCCGAGAGATTGAAACGCCTCTGGGCGGGACAAATTGCTTTCGGGTAAGCAGAAATTGCCTTCGGGCAGGCCAAATTGCCTTCGGGCAGGTAAGACAGGCGAGGTTAAGGTGGCGAACGATCCGATCCATCAGTTCCAGGTTTCCCGATGGATTCCCATCGATGTAGGCGGTGTGGACCTCTCGTTCACGAACGTTTCGGCCTTCATGGTCGCAACCGTCGTTGTCGCTTCGGGCTTTCTTTATCTGACTTCGTCAGGTCGCGGTCTGATCCCGACCCGTCTACAGTCGGTTTCGGAAATGGCCTATGAATTCGTGGCGACCAGCCTCAGGGATTCGGCGGGATCGAAGGGCATGAAGTTCTTCCCCTTCGTCTTCTCCATATTCATGTTCGTGCTGGTTGCCAATTTTATCGGCCTGTTCCCGTATTTCTATACGGTCACCAGCCAGATCATCGTGACCTTCGCGCTGGCGCTGCTGGTCATCTGCACGGTCATCATCTACGGTTTCTTCAAGCACGGCTTCGGCTTCCTCAAGCTCTTCGTGCCGAGCGGCGTTCCGGGCATCATCGTCCCGCTGGTCGTCGCCATTGAAATCATCTCGTTCCTTTCGCGTCCGATCAGCCTCTCCGTTCGTCTTTTCGCGAACATGCTCGCAGGCCACATCACGCTCAAGGTTTTCGCCGGTTTCGTCGTCTCGCTGGCCGCTCTCGGCCCGATCGGCATCGGCGGCGCTGTCCTTCCGCTCATCATGACGGTTGCGATCACCGCGCTCGAATTCCTCGTAGCCTTCCTCCAGGCCTACGTGTTTACCGTTCTCACCTGCATGTACATCAACGACGCAGTACATCCGGGACACTGAGTTCAAACCGGCGGGCGACCGCCAGAACTGAAATCCGCGCTTATTTCAATCCAGAAGGAGCTTAACATGGAAGCGGAAGCAGCAAAGTACATCGGCGCCGGTCTCGCCTGTTTCGGTATGGCCGGTACGGCTCTCGGCCTCGGCAATATCTTCGGCCAATACCTCTCCGGCGCTCTGCGCAATCCGTCCGCTGCCGACA
This sequence comes from Brucella daejeonensis, assembly GCF_014199265.1. Taxonomy (GTDB): domain Bacteria; phylum Pseudomonadota; class Alphaproteobacteria; order Rhizobiales; family Rhizobiaceae; genus Brucella; species Brucella daejeonensis. The sequence continues at coordinate 1,601 of NZ_JACIJG010000007.1, read as the reverse complement.
GCCAGTTCGGCCGTCTGGTGTTCGGTTTCGCCGTTACGGAAGCTCTGGGCATCTTCTCGCTGCTCATCGCGCTTCTGCTCCTCTTCGCCGTCTAATCAACGGTTGCAGGAACTGGCCTGCCGCGAAGCAGCTTTGGGAGCATGATCCGAAAATCATGCTCCTTGAAGAAATGCAGATGCGGCTGGCCTTTGCATATGACGTCTGAGTAAGGCATGATCCGGGTCCAATCGGAAGGGATCAGGCTGGATTAAAGGGGAAATCTGGATGTTCGTGTCCACGGCGTTTGCCCAAACCGCCACCGAATCGCAACCGGCACCAGCTGCTGGCGAGCACGGCGCAGCCGATGCTGTGCACACCGAAACCGGGGTCGCGCACGATGCCGGACACGGCAGCGGCGTATTCCCTCCGTTCGATTCCACCCATTACGCCTCGCAGCTTCTGTGGCTGGCGATCACGTTCGGGCTTTTCTATCTGTTCATGTCGCGCGTGGTTCTGCCGCGCATCGGCGGCGTGATCGAAACCCGCCGCGACCGCATCGCCCAGGATCTTGAGCAGGCAGCCCGCCTCAAGCAGGATGCCGATAACGCCATCGCTGCCTATGAGCAGGAGCTGAGCCAGGCCCGCACCAAGGCCGCTTCGATCGCCGAAGCCGCCCGCGAGAAGGGCAAGGGCGAAGCAGATGCGGAACGCGCTTCCGCCGAAGCCGCTCTGGAAGGCAAGCTCAGGCAGGCCGAGGAACGCATCGCCGCGATCAAGGCCAAGGCCATGAGCGACGTTGGCACCATAGCCGAGGAAACCACGGCAGAGATCGTCGAGCAGCTTCTTGGCACGAAGACCGACAAGGCTGCCGTGTCGGCCGCCGTCAAGGCTGCGAACGCCTGAGGAGAGCACGATGGATAATACATTCTGGGCATTTGTTGGCCTTATTATTTTCCTGGCGATCCTTGTCTATCTGAAGGTTCCGGCAGTGGTCGGCCGTTCGCTCGACGAGCGCGCTGACCGCATCAAGAAGGAACTCGAGGAAGCCCGTACGCTCCGCGAGGAAGCCCAGCAGCTGCTGGCCGAATATCATCGCAAGCGTAAGGAAGCCGAGAAGGAAGCGGGCGATATCGTTGCTTCCGCCGAGCGTGAAGCGAAGGCACTCCTTGAAGATGCCAAGCGCGCGACGGAAGAATATGTTGCACGCCGCAACAAGCTCGCGGAGCAGAAGATTGCAACGGCTGAAACCGATGCCATCAATGCGGTGCGCGCTTCGGCTGTCGATCTCGCGGTTGCCGCCGCAGGCAAGATCGTTGCCGAAAAGGTCGACACAAAACTCGCCGGCAACCTGTTCAAGGATGCACTGACGCAGGTCAAGTCGAACCTGAACTGAGTCGACGGTCGGGCGGGCAGACACCCGATCCGCCCCCATCCGCCAAGGAATTTATGAAACGCCGCTCCTGAACAGGGCGGCGTTTTTCTTTGCCTATTTTATTTGATTTCGACGAATATGTTGCAGCATGGCTCGTAACCGCCCGATTGTTACCGTGGGGAATATGTCTTGACACGTTCGACGACTTCCTGGTCGTCGACAAAGCATTCGAGGAATTCTTGCCATTTTT
>NZ_JACIJG010000006.1 GCF_014199265.1 Brucella daejeonensis | reverse complement strand
ACATCGGCCACCTCGTCACAACCATCGAACCAGCCGAATGTTCAAACTACTTCGAAAGCGCCGGATACGCTTCCGTCAAAACCTGAAAGGCTCTAATGGGTGGTCGCGACCGCAGACGAGGACCAGTGGCACCCAGCCGATCGTATGAAAACCAAGCTCGTGTGGCATTTGCTCCGCGCGCCACATGACACCAAGATCGGCCGTCCCCTCCAGAACCATGTCGGCGATAATCGTCGAAGGCGGAAATTTCAGTTCCAGTTCGACGTGGGGAAATTCCTGTGCGAAGGCAGCAAACACTGTGGCTATGGCAGGTTCGGGAAACAGCTCATCCATGGCGACGACGAGCCGGGATTCGACATGCTCGCCAAAATTTCGGGCGACGGAAACGAGATGTTCGCGCCGAGCGAGCAACAAACGGGCCTCGGGCAACAGCCGCGCACCCGCCTCCGTCAGCGCTGGATTGCGGGACGCCCTGCTGAACAATTTGACGTCGAGATCGTCCTCCAGTGAAGATACCAGCACGCTTACAGCCGATTGTGCTTTGCGCAGATGCCGTGCCGCCGCTGAAAATGACCCATGTTCCGCTGACGCGACAAAGGCTTCGAGTTGTTCGAGTTCAATCCCCATCTATCTGAAATCCAGATACTATCTAACTTTTACTATTCCAATAATAGGATAGAAGCAGCCGCGCTAACAGTAGGGATTGAAATAAATGCGCAGCTTTATGGACCGTGTCCGCCATGCTCTGATGTTCGAAATTATCGGTCTGGCCATATTCATACCCGGTTCCGCTGTCCTGTTGAACAAGCCCGTCATGGATATGGGTGTTATCGGCATTATTTCGGCGACCACGGCAACCGTCTGGAATTTTCTGTTCAACCTGGGATTCGACCGGGCAGTGCTGTATCTGGCTGGAACCAGCCACAAGACCGTGGCAGTCCGGATGGTTCACGCTATCCTGTTCGAAGGCGGATTGGTCGTGCTTCTGATCCCGTTTATCGCCTGGTATCTGGGCATATCGCTTATCACGGCGCTGCTGATGGACATAGCGATTATCATTTTTTATCTCGTTTATGCATTTGTGTTCAATATTGCATATGACCGGCTCTTCCCGGTTCCATTGCGTTCTGCGGAAGCAGCCTGAGACACCTCGATCTTCGGATTTGCTTTTTTCACGGATATTGCGCGCCGGTCACCGTGAGATAGACCGCATAGAGCGATTTGGTCGCGGCAATGAACAGCCGGTTGCGGCGCGGGCCGCCGAAGGCAACATTCGCAACCGTTTGGGGCACCCTGATCTTGCCGAGAAGCGCACCTTCCGGCGAAAAGCAATGGACGCCGTCACCCGCGCTGGTCCAAAGATTGCCGTCCGTGTCGAAGCGGAACCCGTCAGGCAATCCATTGTCGATGGTGCAGAAAATGTCTCCGCCTGTCACGCTCCTGCCATCGTCCGCCACCTCGAAAACGCGAATGTGACGCGGCGCGGTCTCATCATGGCTATAGGCACTGTCGGCAACATAGAGCCTGGTCTCGTCGGGCGAGAAGGCAAGGCCGTTCGGCTGATGGAAGTCGGTGATGACGGCATCAAGCTCGCCTGACTTTAGGTCCAGGCGGTAGACGTTGCGCGTCGGCTGTTCCGGTTCAGCCTTGTAGCCCTCATAATCCGCCATGATGCCATAGGTCGGATCGGTGAACCAGACCGTGCCGTCAGATCGCACGACCACATCGTTCGGCGCGTTGAGCTTTTTGCCCCGATAGCTGTCGGCGAGCACGGTTATGCTGCCATCCGGCTCCGTGCGGGTGACGCGGCGTCCGCCATGCTCGCAGGTGACCAGACGCCCCTCGCGGTCACGCGTATTGCCATTGGCGAAATTGGAGGGCTGGCGGAACACGGAAACTCCGCCTGCAAGAGTGTTATCCGGCACCCAGCGCAGAATGCGCTGGTTGGGTATGTCACTCCACAAAAGACAATTCAGATCATTGAACCAGACCGGCCCTTCGGCCCAGCGGCATCCGGTATATAGCACATCCAGATCGGCACTGGGCACGATCATCTGCCGAAAGCGTTCGTCATGGATTTCGTAGATCGATACAGTTTGAGACAAGGGGAGTTACTCCAAAAAGGCTAGCGATCTGCCCGACGACCGCTGGCAAGAAAGATCACTGCGATGATGGTGACACCGGTCAGGACGAGGCGAACGCCTGCCCCGAAGCCATAGGTGTTGAGCATCGAGACGATGAGGAACATGAAGAGCGCAGCGCCCCATATGCCGGGAATGTTGGAATCGCCACCCGCGACCGCCGTGCCGCCGACAATGACGACGGCAATCGACATCAGGAGATATTCCGCCCCCATATTGAGCGCCGCACCGCCGGAAAAGCAGGCGAGCAGAAAACCGCACAGCGACGCCAGCACCGCGCAGAGGAGATAGGTCACGAAGCGCGTGCCATCGACTGGAACGCCGGCCATGCGTGCGGCGAAAGGATTCTGGCCGATAGCCGATATCCAGCGGCCATAGATGCTTTTCTTGAGCAAAACCCAGCCGATTACCGACAGAACCAGCGCCACGATGGCGACATTGGGAATGCCGATTGTCGAGGACGTTGCGAACTGGGCCAGATTTTCAGGCGGCTTCACCCGCAGGCCGCGATTGCTCCAGATGGCGACGGACTGGATCAGGAAACTCATCGACAGCGTCGCAATGATCGGCGGAATACGCAGGAGCTTGATCAGCGCATAATTGCAGATGCCGATGCCAAGGCCGGTCAGCAATGCAACAGCAAGTCCCGCAAGCACCATGCCGTTCTGCGTGTCCATGAGTTTCAGCGCCAGCGTTGCGGCCAGTGTCATCGTGGCGGGCACCGACAGGTCGATATTGCCGGGACCGAGCGTGATCACGAACATCTGTCCAAGGCCGACGATGACCGAAAACGAGGCAAAGGTGAACGCTGCGTGGGAAAGCCCTTGCGCGCCCGCACCGCCAGTAAAGAGGATCGTGATGATCCACACTGTTGCAGCTGCAACGAAAGACCAGATCCAGGGACGGCTGGTAAAAGCACGAGCCAGGGTCATTGCTTTATCTTCCTCTTTTCAAGGCGGTTGAGGAAAAGGCGCAGCGCCAGCACGACGATGAGAATTCCGCCCTGCGCACCGATCTGCCAGTCGGGCGAAATGCGCATGAAGGACAGGAAGGAACCGGCAAGTGTCAGCGTCAGCGCGCCGATGACGGCACCGAAGGGTGACACGCGACCGCCGACGAATTCACCGCCGCCAAGAATGACGCCCGCAATCGAAAGCAGCGTGTAGCGCAAAGCGATATTGGCATCGGCGGATGTGGTAAGCCCGACCAGTGCGATCCCCGCCAGAACGGCAAACAAGGCGGCAAGCGCATAGGTTCCGGCGCGGATCGCCGTGATCGACCATCCGGCGCGTTCGATGGAGCGCGTATTGCCGCCCGCGCCCCGCACCAATACGCCGAAGGTCGAGCGCATGACGATGAAATGCGTGACGGCGGCGATCAGGATGCTGGCAACGATGGCCATGGGCACGAAGGGTGGCTTGACGGTCATGATCCAGCGCGCCCAGTCCGGTGCCTGTCCGCCGGGCGATGGTAGCAGCAGAACCGCAAGTCCGCCCCAGACGAAGCTCATGCCGAGCGTGACAACGATGGAAGGCAGGTTGCGCAGGTGAATGATTGCGCCCAATGCCGCATAGGCGGCTATTGCGGCAATCAGGATCGCAACGCCGATGACAGGCGAGGTATTGAGATAGGTCGCGGCCACACACACGACGAAACTGACGAATGTTCCCATCGACAGATCAAGATCGTTGACCGCCATGATGAGCATCTGTGCGATCGTGGCCAGTGCGATCGGCACAGCAAGATTGAAGAGGAGATTCAGCCCCATATAGCTCATGGCGCGAGGCTGCATGTAAAAGACCGCTGCCAGAAGCAGCAGGAGCGAGAAAACGGGTGTCAGCAGACGGATGGAGGCGGAAGAGAGGCGCATCAGTCGTGGCCTCCCTCGAAGGATGCGGCAAGCACGTTCTTTTCCGTAATGTCGTGGCCGGTCAGTTCCGCGACAATGGCGCCGTCACGGAAAACATAAACCCGGTCGCAGAGTTCGATTTCGTCCATTTCGGTGGAGTACCAGATAAAGGTGCGTCCATTTTCGGCCTCGTGGCGCAGAATCTCGTAGACTTCCTGCTTCGTGCCGACATCGACGCCACGCATCGGATCGTCCATCAGGATGGTGGCGGCGCTGGTTGCCAACGCACGGGCGAAAAGGACTTTCTGCTGGTTGCCTCCAGAGAGCGACAGGATGCGATTGGCCATATCCGGGGTGCGAATCTGGATGCGATCTTTCCATTGTTTACCCAGTGCGTCCTCCTGCGCCGTATCGACGAGCTTGAACGCGGACAGCCGGTCGAGCGAGCCGACGGTAAGATTGTGCAGGATACTCCAGAGCGGAAATGTGCCATTGAGGTTGCGGTCGCCGGCAACGAAGGCGACCTCGCAATTGCGTGCAGGCAGCCAGTTCGGGCGCCGCGCATAATAAAGATCGAGCAGCATTTGGGTCTGCCCATGCCCGGCAAGACCGGCAAAACCGATTACCTCACCCTGGAATGCATGAAATGGCGTGATGTCGTTTACACACTTGGCCGAGGAGAGGACGGGTTCACCCGTTGCATCGACATTCATGACGCGGCGCGCGGCTTTCTCGCGCTCGACGCTGCCCATGGCTTCGACGAGGCTGTGGTTGGTGAAATCACCGGCTGGCTTGTTGGCAACCACCTTGCCATCCTTCATCACCACGATGCGGTCCGAGGTGGAGAGGATTTCGCCCAGCATATGCGAAATAAGGATGACAGAACCGCCTGTGCCGACGAAACTGCGGACATAGGCCATAAGCTGGGCCGCAATCCCCGTATCGAGCGACGAGGTTGGCTCATCCAGAATGACCAGTCTGGGCGGCGTGCCGGGCGCGGTGAAATTGATGGCGATTTCAACCATCTGCCGCTCGGCGATGGAAAGTTCATCGACGGTGGCCAGGCAATCGATCTTGTGACCGGGGAAAATTTCGCCGAGCTTCGCGGAAATGAGTGCAACGGCCTTGCCGCGCCAGTTTCTTCCCTTGATATCCGGCTGCATGATGCGAACGTTTTCCGCAATGGTCAGGTTCGGGAATAGTGAAAGTTCCTGAAACACGCAACGTATGCCGTGCCGGCGCGCCACCGCGATGCCGTGACCTGTCTCGCCATGATAGGAAATGCTGCCTTCATGCGGGCTCAAGCCCCCGTTGATGACATTGACGATGGTGGATTTTCCAGCACCATTGTGGCCAACCAATCCCATACATTCGCCTTTGTGGATGACAAGTTCTGCACCATCCAATGCCTTGACCGCACCGAACTGCACACGAACGTTGCGTGCGGCGACGACCTCCCGTTTCTCGGCTGTTTCTGTCATATACTCAACTGGATCATGAGAAATGAAAGGGGCGGAAACCGCCCACCCCTGTTTGGGCCGGTGCGCCTATTTTGCGGTGTCTATGACCTTCTGAGCGTCCTCGAGCGAATATTCGATATTCGCGACACCACCCTTCTGGGTGCTAGCGAGATCCTTGTCCAGCGATTCCTGACTGACGCTGAGGAAGGGAACGACGAGGTCCTTCTTGACTTCCTTACCGTCAAGGATCTGTTGCGCCACCCAGAAGGCGAGAGTGGATACGCCCGGCGCAATCGAAACCGACATGGTTTCATAGCCGTTTGCGTCCTTTTGCTGTTTCCACCATTGCAGTTCGTCTTCGCGGTTGCCCATGATGATGATCGGCGTTTCGCGCTTGGCGGCGGCGAAGGCCTGCGCGGCACCATAGCCATCACCACCCTGGGTCACGACCGCATCGATTTTCGGCAGGCTTGGAAGAATGCCCGCCACCGCGCGCTGGGCCACGTCTGCTGCCCAGTCGCCATTGACGGAGCCGACGACCTTGAATTTCGGATGCTTTTTCAGGCCTTCTTCAATGCCTGCATGGATGTTGTCATCCACGGAAACACCCGCAAGGCCGCGGATTTCCAGAAGGTTGCCGCCGTCAGGGAGGCGCTTTGCCAGATAATCGATCTGGCCTTCGCCCATGGCCTTGAAGTCGACTGCAATGCGCCATGCGCAGGGTTCGGTGACAGTGCCGTCGAAGGAAACGACTGTGATGCCGGCATCGCAGGCTTCCTTGACCGCGCCGTTCAAAGCCGTCGGCGAGGCCGCATTGATGACGATCGCGTCGTAGCCCTGCAGGATCATGTTCTGGATCTGCGCGGCTTGTTCGGTCGCCTGATTTTCAGCGGTGGTGAAGGCATCGGCCGCCGACACGACACCGGCCTTTACGGCTTCCTTGGTGATCTTGTCCCAGCTTTGCAGCATGGCCTGACGCCATGAATTGCCTGCGTAATTATTGGAGAAGGCGATTTTCTTCGATGAGGTGTCGGCGAATGCGCCGTCCGCCGCAAGCACAGCTGCAAACGCCGCGGATGCAAAAAGGATTCTGCTGATTTTCATTCGTTCCTCCCGGTTGCCGAAAATACGATCCGCAGCGTCCCTGCGCTTCGGATCGTTTTTAATTAATATGGCGCGAGCCTTCCGCACCGCCGCTCCTCAACGGCACCAGTATGCACGCGATGCGATTTTACGCTCTTGTTTCGCGGGCAATTTTCTGGTGAAGCGAGGATGAAAGAAGCGGGGCTTCCTGTGAAGGTCGAATGCAGCAACTGCTTTGCGGGTTTGTGCAGCAAAATTGCGGATTCCCGCAAGACGCGCCGGAAGGAAGACGGCGTAGAATGAGACGACTGGTTCGCGTTCTGGAGGAGAGACGCTTGCTTGAACTTCCGCCCGAAAGGCTGCTCGACCATTATCTGAATATTTCCAGGTTGCTGGCAGGGCAACTCGATTTCGATTCCATCATCCAGGCGGTGGCGGCGGAGATCGCGCATATTCTGCCGTACGACCATCTGGACGTCTGCATAAAGATGCTCGACGGCAAATTTCACATCGCTTACGAAAGCGGTATCGCGACCGCCTGGAGCCGCAATCCACCGGCGCTCCTGTCGGGCAGTCCCATTCGTACGGTTCTGTCCGGCGACGTCGGTTATCTCCTGACCGACGATGCGCGCACTGATCCGCGCTTTCATTTCGAAGGTGCGTTTTCCAGTCCGATCATCGAACACGACCTGAAGGGACGCCTGCATGTGCCGTTGAAGGCGCAGGGCGACATTATCGGGGCATTGAGCTGTTCCAGTCTGAGACCCGCCTGTTATTCCATGCGGGACGTGGAAAATGCCCAGTCGATTGCCGATCTTCTGGCTCCCTATTTCTTTGCCATTCGCGCGGCTGAACAGGCCAAGCGCTCGGCCATCGTGGAAACCGAAGCCCGCGCCCGCGAGGAAGGCCTGCGCTTCGGCGCGCTCAAGCTGACGGAGGCGCTCGAAACCGAACGCCATCGCATCGGCATGGATTTGCACGATCAGACGCTGGCCGATCTTACCCGTCTTGCACGGCATGTGGAGCGGCTTACCTACGCACCGGATATCTCCGGTGAACAGCTTGAGCCGCTGTTTCGCGGGCTTCAGCATTGTATGCACGATCTCAGGCAGATCATCGAAGAAGCAAAACCCTCCATCCTTCAGCTTTTCGGTTTCGTCCAGGCAACGGAAAATCATCTCGACCGTTCCGTGCGCGACAGCGGCTCGGCTATCCGGTGGACGCTGGACGACCAGAGCGACGGCATGGCCGACCGGCTGGAAGAAACGGTGGCGACGTCCCTGTTTCGTATCGTGCAGGAGGCGATCAATAACGTGATCCGTCACGCCCATGCCGGCGAATTGCGCGTCAGGCTGTGCAACAGGGGCGGAAGGCTTCTGGTAGAGGTACTCGACGATGGTATCGGCATGGACCGGCAGATGCAGCATTCCGGCGCGGGAATGGGACACGGAATCGACAATATGCGCACTCGTGCGCGGCTGATTTCCGCAAACTTCGCTATCAGAAAGAATGGAGCGAGTGGCGGCACCAGCGTGACCATCCACCTGCCGGTGGAAATGTGCCGATAAGGGGAGGGTAGAATGTATGTTCTGATCGTGGAGGACGACCCGCTGCACCGGGCTTATCTCGGCGAGGCGGTACGGGCGGCTTTGCCCGAATGTGGTGACATATTCGAGGCGGCAAATGGCGCGGCAGGCGAGAAACTCGCGCGCCAGTATCGCTCGGCGCATATCGTCATGGATCTCCAGATGAACGGGCGCAACGGTATCGAGGCGGCCCGCACGATCTGGAAGGAAAATCCCGAAACCCGCATCCTGTTCTGGTCGAATTATGCGGATGAAGCCTATGTCCGCGGCGTGTCGCGCATCGTACCGGAAGGCGCGGCTTACGGTTACGTTCTGAAGTCAGCGTCCGATGACAAGCTGCGGCTGGCACTGCGCAGCATCTTCGTTGAAGCGCAATGCGTGATCGACCGGGAGGTCCGCGGGCTTCAGCAGAAGAGTCTGGATCATGCCAGCGGATTCAGCGAAAGCGAATATGAGATTCTGGTCGATATCGCGCTGGGATTGACGGATCGCATCATCGCCCGTCGCCGCAATCTGTCGCTGCGCAGCGTCCAAAACCGGCTGCAGCAGCTTTATGAGAAGCTCGGCGTCTATCAGAACAAGGGCGAGGCGGATGAGGAGCGCTTCAATTTGCGCACCCGCGCGATCACCGTGGCGCTGCAGCGTAAACTTCTCAATTACAGCGCGATCGAACGGGCGGAAGCGGAACTGAACGACTGGCTTCGCAAGGCGTCGTTGCGTTGAAATGAATCGGGACGGCAGGCTTTCGAGCTCGCCGTCCCAACAGACCCTAATCCGCCCAGCAATAACCGAAGGCGCAGCCGGAAATCGTTACTTTCTGCGACACGGCGAAAGGGTTTTGTTCGTCAAGCGTGATGCGTACCAGACGCGAGCGGTCACGCGGGCGAAACATATTCTGAAATTCGGCAGGCAGGGCGTCGGCAACCGTCAGGATGGCGTCGATCTGACCGCTGGCCGACTGGGCGCCGCCTGAAATGTTGACCGGCATGCCTTTTTGAACATTGAACAGATATTCATCCGGCAGATAGGCGAGGATGTAGGACTTGCCCCCGTTGATCTGCATCAGTTCGTCACTGAATTTCACGACCTGGCCGGGGAGCGGGACCTTGGCGCCCACAATGCCCGTCATGTTGGCGCGCAGGTAACCCTGATCATAGATTCCGTTCAGTTTGTCTATTGCCTGGCGATAGATCGCACGGGACTGCTGAAGCAGCTTCAGTTCGTTCTCCGTCGCTGCCTTTTCGCTTTGCAACTGGGCGACCCGCTCGGCTGCTTGCAGGCTGTTGCGCAACGCGTCGTCCTTCGCGAGCGAGGACACGATGCCCTTGCCGGAAACCGTATCGAACTGGCTTGAAGTTACTTTCGTTTCACGAGCGGTGCGTTCGGCCAGTGGAAAAACGGCATTGATGGAGGCCAGCTTTCCCTGAAGCTGCCCCTCGCGAATAGCGAGGTCGCTATCGCGGAAAGTGATATTGGCCAGTTCCTGGATCATTTCGAACGACTCGATCCGGGCAAGTTGCGTGCCGACCTGGACTTTATCGCCTTCCTTGACGAAAACTTCCGTAACCTTGCCCGGATAGTTGGCGCTCACCAGATAGCGTTCTTTCAATATGGTGCCGTCAATGGACAAGACGAACATGTTGCCGATGAGATAATAGGCGAGCGAGCCCAGAAAAACGATAACGAGGCCGAGATAGATCGAGCGCCCCAGCTTGCCGGATGACGAGCGCTTCTGGGCATCGAGAACATCGATGCGAGTTTGTTTGCGTAGACGTTTCACTTGATTTTCCGTTTTTACCAGGGACGCTGCATACGAACTTTCACCGGTGTGTAATTGTCACGGTGAGAGCCGGAGAACACCCATTCGTCAATATAGGCAATGAGCCTGACGGGTCGCATGACATAAGTCATGAAGAGGGAATAACCCGGCAGGAAAAGGAGATTACGCAGGAACACGTGCCGACCCGTACACCAGGCCGAAGCCGCCAGAATGAGGATGTCGATGGCCAGCAGGCCAATCTGCATGGCGATCAGGATTGCCGGCGTGAAGGCTCCATATTGCAGGAACAGCCAGACCAGATAGGCCGGGAAAATGAACGCCCCCACGACATTGAAGAGCAGGAAGTCCCATTGATGGACGGCCTCCGTAATGCGAAACGCCGGGGACAATGGATTCATCAGTTGCACATGCTTGCGATAGCGAATCCAGATCGCGTCGCGCTCCCAGCGCAGGCGCTGGCGTATATATTGATATGCGGTCGTCGGCACGTCCGTGTAACATACCGCTTCCGGCGCATAGTCGATCCGCCAGCCTTTCAGGCGAAGACGGATTGTCGTGTCGAGATCTTCACCACCGCCCACATCGAACCCGTGAATATCGTCCAGTGCCTTGCGCCGGAAGGCGCTGAAGGCTCCAGAGGCGCAGACCACCTGATTGACGGCGCTTGCGATGCGCTTGCCGATCGCGATGGACTGCAGATATTCGATTTCCTGAAACTGGGCGATCACGCTTGCCTGGCTGTTGCGCGGAGCGATATCTCCGCAGACGGCGCCGACGCGCGGGTCAGCGAATGGGCGCAACAGATATTCGAATGCATGGCGATCGAACGAGCAATCGCAATCGACATTGATGATGATGTCACCTGAAGCGTAGGTGCAGGCCAGGTTGATGCCGCTCGACTTGCCGCCCCGCAGGTCGGTCGACAGCACTTTTGTTGCCAGTCCGCGTTTGACGAGGGACTGGGCAACCTGAACCATGCGATCGGTAGAGCCGTCGCTGACGATGACGATCTCGAAATCCTGCATGGATTGCTCACGTAGCGAGCGGACGCACGCCTCGAGCGCATCTTCCTCGTTGTGCCCAACAAGAATGACACTGACGCTGGGATGTTTGCCGACGGGCCCGTCGTTATCGGGCAAAGCCTCGCTGTCCGGCGAGCGCATGGCCATGCCAGCGACCAGAAACGGCAGGATATAGCGCGGAAATTCGAAGATAAGCGTGTACCAGAAGACCGACATGATGCTGAGGGTCGTCTGGCTCAGCAGAAAGGCAAAGCCTAGTTCCAGCGTGTTCACGGTCAGCTTCTTCCCAGACGCTGTTTTACCGTCAGCACGGGAGACAGTTTGACCCGAAGGACTTCTTCGCTACGAGCAACCGTCGTCTGCAACTCCCGCTCCAGATCCGTGTCGAAACGTTCCGCCAGAAGATAAGCCATATCGCCGTTCACGAAGAGCGAAGCAGCGGTACCCAGACGGTTGCGAAGATTCTCGAAAAAGAGGTCCCGCGACTTTTCAAATGTGGGGCGGCCATTGACCGAGATAACCTGCTCGCCATTGGCAAAGCGAACTTCGGCCAGGGCGGCATTCATGCCCGCCGACGCGCCGATACGCGCGATCTCCCTCTGTAGCGATACCGGCAACGCGGTTTCAATGGCGGAGTTCCTGCCTTCCAGAAAGGCGACCCCGGCGTCCGTCAGAAGGTAGCTATACAGATCCACCTGCTGGATCGCCTCGCCGTCCATGCGGGCGTTGCAGTCCAGGCAAACGAAGCCAACCTCGAGTTCGGAGGAAGTCGCCTCGCAGGTGTTGCATGTGTAGGCTTCGCCGGGCCGATCGTAATCTTTTCCGTAATTGCGCAACTGGCGCTGGCATTTCGGGCAGACGAGCGACATACCCTGACGGAATTGCTCTTCCGGCAAAACCGCAGCGCAATGAAAATGATGGATAAGCGGCGTTTCGTGCAGATCGGCCGAACGGGCACTCCTCACGTACGCTGAGCCGACGCGATTGACAGGTTCCACATTCGTGCAACCGGTCGAAGAAGCGTTTTTTGAGAAAGCCGCGCAATGCCAGGTTTTCGGCCAGCGGTACGATCTTCCCCGCCGAACAGAAGCCTGGATAGCAAATGGCTTCCGGCGCAAGAGGATAGCGCATTCCGCGCAGTTCCTTGTTCGAAACGTACATCTGAGCCAGAAGCTGGATCTCGGGATCGACCGTCTGGCGATATTGCGGTGCGAGTGTTTCGCGATTTTGCTGGAATTTGAGAATGCGCCGCGCGGTCTCCGCCCATGTACGGGGTTCGAGGAGATCAAAATGCGCGTCGGCGAAATCGCCTGCACGACCCTTGAGGTCGATCAGCGGGGACTGCAATGAGCCGGCAAAATCACGAATGTTGTGAAGCGGCGACGAACGCCGTTCGTCGGCAAAAAGAATCGCGTCGACATGGCCACCCGTATCGGCATCGAACAGAAGGCCGAAAATCTCGTCCAGATGTGCGGGTGTGCGGGGGAACCAGCGAGCTGTCGGTTTCCAGTTCAGTCCGGCTTCCCGCCAGGCTGTCCGTATCTGCCCGGCAAGCTGCTCAGGTGTTGCGACCGAGCTGTGTGCCGGACGTTCGCGGCCAGTTGTAGGAATAGTCATGATGGGCTCATAGGTGGTTGACGAGGAACGTATCTGACTGTTGCTCCGGGAGCCTCAGCCTCTAAAAAGCTCTTGCACATCCGTGATGAACCGAGCCTGAATAAGTTTTTGAAATTCTTGAATTTCAGCGTCTTCTTTGAAGGGCTTAATTCGCGAGCATCCATATAGATGCCCCCAAGAAAAAAGCAATGGGCGGTCGTGGCTTTGATGCAACTATGCGTGGTTTTCTTTTGGTTTTCCCGCTCGGAAATTTCGAGCTTCGATTCTGTGCTTGTCGGGAACGCATTTTGTCGCCCGAAAAGGCTGTCGTTGGGTAATTTGTCGGCTGAAGGTGTCCGTTAGACATAAAAAAATCCGGTGCCTCACATGAAGGGGCACCGGAATAAACCGATCTGAAACGAGCCGCTGTCCTGCGGCCAGGCTGAGCTTATTTCAGGTTCAATGCAGGCAGCGTTGTTACTGCCGTTGGAATCTTGATCGTCAGCATATCCTTGGCGTCAAGGTCCAGATCCTTGAAGGCTACGCCACGCAGAACCTGTTCTTCGTAGGTTTTGACATAGTAAATGTCATTCTTCATGTCGGCTACCGTCGACCATTGGGTGTAATCGACAGGCTTGTCTTCTTCACCAGCTTCACCTTGAACTACCCCTTTCGGAATATCGAAATTGTTGAGGATATGTTCGGCGAGACGGACGCTTTCGATGCCGCTTGGTACCTCGCGGGCTGAAAGTAGGTTGGCGCTGGCCCGAACGAAGCGCGACGGAGGTGTCATGTCACCCGGTACGCCCAGCATACCCGATCCCTCGCCAATCTGGCTGATTGTCAAGCCGTTGATCTTCATCGCCTTGACGTTTTTGGGCGACAGATTCACATAGTTGCGCAAATTCGTCATATGCCAGTCGAAAGACGGTGCGTTAGTCAGTACGCTAAGCGGGTTGTCGTAGACTTTGAGCTTGCCGTCGATCGGCTCGATCACGATCGATGCACCTGAGGCATCGTGCAATGTATAGTGAACGGGTGGGGTGAAGCCCATATCGACCTGCTTGACGCCAACGACAGTAACGTCTTCAAGCGCCGCCTTGACTTCCGCTACGGTGGAGAAGTTGCCGAGCGCCCAGCTCAGGAAATCCCAAGGGGTAAGGCTATCTTCCGGCTTTACCGAGGAAGGGTCAGGATATTGTGCGAAGCCTGGAAAATACAGAATCCCGCCTGCAAGCCCCTTTTCGTTCATGCCGTCAACCAGTGCCGGCAGGTCGAAAGCATTCATGCCGATAGCGGCATATTTAGCCTTCCACTTCTTGCCGACCATATCAGCCGAAAGCTGCGAAGTCATTTCGAAATTGCGCGGGATCATGATCATTTTGGAATCGATCTTGAAACCGAATTCCATTGTGCGCCCATAAACGAAACCGCTATCCGTCGACGGTAGAATGAAGCTGGTACATGCGTAAGCTGCCTGCGGCAGAACCAACCCTGCGGCAACGAGGGCAACCGCAGCGCCGCGGGCTAACATCCGACACGATGATTTCCAGACTGAAGATCTCTTTGACATGCGTTTTACCCTGGATTGCAATGAGTTTGACAAATGAGCAGGCTCTGGCCGAGATCGTCTCTACAATCCATAATGGTCTCATCTCATGCTTCGGATTGTGCGAAATCAGGGCTGTTGCGGAAATTATACTGTTCTTCATCCGAATCAACAGTTAAAAGTATAGAATCTACATTACGGTTAATAATAAAGCTACATCGTACATTAGGAACTTATAATATAAAATCGGTTTTAAAATAGCGGATATATTTCATTTTTCAGAGTCTGTTCCAAAATTCGTAGCTCGCTGGACCAGGAGCGTTGCCGTATTGATAATGGCGACTTGTCGGGCTTGGGGCGGTATGAGTAAAACAAGGGCGGTTTCGATCACGAGCCTGAATGTGCCGCTTTTAGAGCATAATCCGACCGGGGTGAAACGAGCGCGATCAAGATTATGCTTAAAATAAAAGAGGTTAGAGCGCCAATCTGATTCAATCGGATCGAAGTACGCTCCTACCGCATCGGGAGAAGCGTAAGCAACGATAGGAAGGTTATGATGTGGCGTCTTCCAAGTTGTGTGTTTTGTCGCCTGGAAGACGCGATCAGCAGACTGTCTTCTTTTCAGACGTCTGCTGTTATTTTTCCGGGAACAGGAACGTGGTTACGAAGCGCGCGCCCCATTTGGGGCCATTGTCTGGAGCGGCAGCATAATAGCGCCCCAAAACACCTATGCTGACGCGCTGTTCGCCAAACTTGAACACTTTTGAAATGCCGGCATTGATCAGCACGGTCCATTCCTTGGAGACCCAGTCGTAGCTTGTCTCGGACGTCAAGGTGAGTGCCGTCGTATCCGGGAAAGTGAAGGTCAGGAATGGCTGAATGAAGCTCTGGCTGACGTCGTCGCGATCTTCGTGCCCAGCATAGGACCAGATATGATTGGCAAGAGCGCCGTATGTCCAGCCGCCATGTTGTTTAAGGATGACGCCTGTTGGACCGGCGCCCCACTTTTCCGTGCCAAGTTGGTGATCCGTTGCCGTTGGCCAGAGAAAAACGGGACCGACGCCCCACGTCACGCCATTCTCCGTGTTTGCGGGCGAAAAGAAAAAGCTTTGTGTCGTATCGCTGAGGCCGAAACGGCTGTCGAACCCCGTTGCCGGCGACTCCTGGTAAACGAATGGCACAATGGTGCGCACAATAAGGTTCCAGTCGTCATTCAAAGAGAAAGGCACAACCGGTTGAATATTGAGCGTATAGCGATAGGCGTCCTTAGGGCCATAGCAGCAATCGTAATTGCTTTGAAACGGCACGCTGATCAGACTGGAAATGGGATTGGCAAGTTTTTTTGCCAATTCCTGGCTTTCGTCAGCCCTGGCAAGTGTTGCGCTGCTTGTGGCTAAAAGCAGGCCGGCAAAAATCCCCAACGATAGTTTCAACTGCCCCTCCATCCCGAAAAAATGACGACATATTCGTAAAATTATTCACGATAAGAATAATTAAAGTCTTTTGCTTGTCCAATTCAAAAAGAAAAATTTCCACCATACTTGTTGATAAATATATATTAGATGAGCTTAATATTCATGACGCTTTTCGGGAATGGATACTGAGCGTCGCTTTGTCGGGCCGATCACCCTGACCTGATGGCGGCTCTGTTTTTATGTCGGTCATTATTACGATCACCCTCTTCGTCACCGGCGACGGTCCTGTGGCGGACATACTCTGGCCGGTACATCAACAACTTGGCTTTTTGCTGTTTCTGCTTGCCTTTGCTCGCGGCGGCTGGGGAATCATGAATATTGCCACGCCCACACAAACATGGTCTGGCGGGAAAGCTGACAACTGTCGGGCGCCTGTTTCTCTATGTGTTGATGCTCGTTGTTCCGGCCTTGGCGCTCTTGCACGCATCAGGCGATGAATATGGCTTCTCGTTTCTGGGGGAATGCTTTTGGAGCGTTACGCCGACAGACTTGCAACATAGCGTTACGTCAGCCGATCTTCTCGCTTGGCTGACGCAATGCGGATCTTTTCAGTTTGCCGGATTCGGTCTTTGGTAGAGCGGGAATCCATTCGATTTCACGGGGATATTTATAAGGCGCAAGGTTGCTTTTGACATGATCCTGCAGGGTTTTCGTTAATTCATCGCTCCCGGTAAAGTTGTTCTCGAGAACCACGAAAGCCTTGACGATAAAGCCGCGTTCGCTGTTTGGAACGCCAACGACGCCGCATTCCCTGACCGCCGGATGTTCGAGCAGGCAGGTTTCAACTTCCGGTCCCGCTATATTGTAGCCTGACGAGATAATCATATCGTCGCTTCGCGCCTGGTAACGAAAATAACCCTCCTCATCGATGATGTAGGTGTCACCGGTCATGTTCCAGCCATCCTCGACATAGACGGCCTGACGTTCATCAGCCAGATATTTGCAGCCGAGCGGACCGCGCACGGCCAGTCGCCCCGGCTCTCCGGGGAGGCAGGATTTTCCATTTTCATCGAGGACGCAGGCTTCATATCCCGGCACGGGCTTGCCGGTCGCTCCCGGCCTCACCTCGGATTCTTTCGCCGCGATGAAGATATGCAGCATTTCGGTGGCGCCAATTCCGTCGAGCAGGGTCAGGCCGGTCGCGCGCTTCCATGCATCGAAAGTCGGTAAAGGCAACGCTTCCCCTGCCGAAACGCATTTGCGCAAGGACCTCAGGTCATATTCGTCGATTTTGCCGAGCATCGCGCGGTAGGAGGTTGGCGCCGTGAAGCAGATCGTGGCTTTGTATTCACCGATGGCGCGGGCGAGATCGTCGGGAGCCGTCTTTGCCGGCAAGGCGGTCGATGCGCCGATGCGAAACGGAAACAGTACCAGGCCGCCAAGGCCGAAAGTGAAAGCCAGCGGTGGCGAACCGATGAACACGTCGTCTTCATGCGCTTCGAGGATGTGTCTGGCGTAGCAGTCGCAGACGATGAGCAGGTCACGATGGAAGTGGATCGTGGCTTTCGGCAGTCCCGTCGTGCCTGAAGTGAAGCCGAGCAGACATGGGTCGTCTGCCCGTGTCGCTATCGGCTCGAACCGGTCGGACTGATCGGCCAGCAACGCGCCCAATTCGCCTTCGGCATGTCCCTGCCACGAGATAACCTGTTCCACCCAGGCGGTTTGCCGTACCGCCTGCATCATTTCCTCCATCAGGGATGCATCGCAAAAGACAAACCGTATCCGTGCCTTGTCGATGATCTTGACGAGTTCCTTGGAGCGCAACAGGGGCATGGTGGCGACGACAATGCCGCCTGCCTTGATGATCGCCAGATAAAGGGCAATCTGGGTAGGGGTATTTGCCGAGCGCAGAAGTACGCGGTTCCCGGTCTGCATACCCAGTCCCGACACAAGCAGATTGGCTATCCTGTTCACGACCTGCGACAGATCGCGATAGGTCCAGCACAGGCCCGGAGCGCGGATGGCGATACGGTCGCCGCGTCCGGCTTCAATATGGGCATCGACCAATTCGTGGGCGGCATTGAGGTGTTCGGGATAGCCGAGTTGTTCAAGGTTGATGATGCCGGGCATGGCTTCCGCTGGCGGCAGATTGTCGATGACAAATGTGTCGACGTGAGACGTAACAGGCATGGAAACCTCCTCATGCAATGCTTTGGGTGTTAGTGGATTGAATTTGACGTTTGATATCCGCCCGATATAAATCTCGCTTCAAACGTCAAATTCGAAAAAATCCACTAAAATCATAAGCTTACTGGTTGTCTTTTCGATTTCGACATTTGTTCGATGCCTGTATCCGAGGGATACAAATGTCGAAATCAGACCACTGGCAGGCCCTACGGACAGTCAGACTCGCGGGGAAAGCTGAACGGTGTGGCCGTCGTCCCGTCTGGAGAAAAAGCGCAACTGCGCGGTCACGCGAAAGCCGATCAAGAGCATGAAGTTGTTCCCTTATTATTTTTCGGTTGTGTCGAGAGTGTATTTTAAGTTTAAAATATATTCGCTCGATGAAGGACGTCAACCCCGCTTGCCGCTCCGACGTCTGATTTTATAAAATCGAAAATCTCTTTTATTTTATAAAATTATGTGTAGCATCGAAAGCGGCGCAAGTCTGGGAGGATTTGATATGAACAAAGTTCGCGAGAATTATCGCGAGGACGTGGCAGGGCGCGCCAATGTGGAGGATACGCCCGAGCTGCTGGCCTATTACGACGAACTCGATAAGCACAAAGCTGGTGCGCTGTGGACCGTCGCCAACAAGATCGAGCCGTGGGAGCCGAAATCGGCTTCGGTTCCGGTACTTTGGCGTTATACGGATTTGCGCGAGCATGTGCTGCGCTCTGTCGAGCTGGTGACGCCGGAAAAAGCTGGCCGTCGCGTGATTTATCTCAACAATCCCGGTCGTCAGGATGTGGCGGCTGCCGTTGGCTGGCTCTATTCGGGTTTGCAGGTTATGCATCCGGGCGAGGCCGCATCGGCGCATGCGCATTCTGCGTCCGCGCTGCGCTTCATCATGGAAGGTTCGGGCGCCTATACGATCGTTGACGGGCACAAGATGACGCTTGGCGCCAATGATTTCGTGCTGACGCCCAACGGCACCTGGCATGAGCACGGCATCGCCGAGGATGGCGCGCCCTGCATCTGGCAGGATGGTCTCGATATTCCGCTGGTCAATGCGCTCGAAGCCAATTTCTATGTGGTTCATGAAGATCTGCGGCAGGCCGTGGGTCATCCGGTCAACGACATGACCGCGACCTGGGGCAATCCGGGCCTGCGCCCGGCGGAGGGCAAATGGAACCACGCCTATTCGCCGATGTTCAAATATGAATGGGCGCCGACTTATGAAGCGCTCAGCCGTTATGCGCCCGTGACCGATGGCTCGCCTTTTGACGGCGTGTTCATGAATTATGTCAATCCGCTCACCGGCGGGCCGGTGATGCAGACCATTGGCGCATCCATGCAGATGCTGCGTCCGGGCGAAAAGACCAGGGCGCATCGCCATACCGGCAGCGTGCTTTATCAATGCGCCAAGGGCAGCGGTTATTCGATCATCAATGGCAGGCGCTTCGACTGGAAGGAGCGCGATATTTTCTGCGTGCCGTCCTGGGCCTGGCACGAACACGCCAATGGCTCGGATCGTGACGATGCCTGCCTGTTCTCCTTCAACGACATGCCGGTCATGCATTCGCTCGGGCTCTATCGCGAGCAGGCTTTCGCCGACAATGGCGGTCATCAGCCGATCACGGAATAGAAAGGTATATCATGCGTCTTGTAACCTACCGGAGCGGTGTCGAAGCCGCGGCGCGGCTTGGCGTCATTCAGGATGATCTCGTTGTGGACGTCGCATGGCTGGGAGAATCCGTTGGGGTGGATCTGCCCGAAACGATGCTGGATCTGATCGATCTCGGTCGTGTCGGTGTCGATCGTCTGCGCGACTGTCTGGATGATTGCGGGGGCAGTTTTGCCGCTGGAACCGCTTTTCCGCTGGTCAATGTGAAATTGCTGGCGCCGATCCCGCGCCCGCGCAAGAACATCTTCGGCATTGGGCTCAATTATGTGGAGCATGTGGCCGAATCCGCGAAATCGCTCGACACATCCAAGGATTTGCCGAAGCAGCCGGTCATTTTTTCCAAGCCACCGACGACGGTGATCGGGCCGGGCGATGCGATTGAACACAATGCCCGCATCACACAGCAGCTTGACTGGGAAGTGGAACTGGCCGCGATTATCGGAACGGTCGCGAGACGCGTCACCAGGGAAGACGCGCTTGGCCATGTATTCGGCTATAGCGTGATGATCGATGTCAGCGCGCGCGACAACCGGCGCGCCGGACAGTGGATTTTCTCCAAGGGGCAGGACACCTATGCACCTTTTGGTCCGTGCATCGTCACCGCTGACGAAATCGGCGATCCGCACGATCTCGACCTGTGGCTGACGGTCAATGGTGTTGAAAAGCAGCGCTCGAACACCCGTTTCATGCTTTTTGATGTCGCAACCCTGATTGCGGATATCAGTTCAGGCATTACACTGGAGCCGGGAGACATCATCGCCACGGGCACGCCGGAAGGGGTGGGCGCAGGACGCACGCCGCAGGAATGGATGTGGCCGGGAGATGTTGTGGAAGCCACAGTGAAAGGTATTGGAACAATCCGGCATCCGGTGGTTGCCGTCTAAAATAGCCATAAAAAAGAGCCGGACCAATTCCGGCTCAAATCAAAGGGGAATTCATAATGTCGCAGAAATTGACACGGCGCATCGTTTTGGGCGTGCTTGCAGCGGGCACCGCTCTGGTCACCTTTCCAGCCATGGCGCAGGAACCGGTGACCATAGGTCTGATCACCACGCTTTCGACGCCCGCCGGTTATATCGGCGAGGACATCCGCGACGCCTTCAATCTGGCGATCAAGGAAGATGGCGGCAAGCTTGGCGGCGTACCGGTGACGCTGAAGGTCGAGGACGATGCGCTGAAGCCGGTCAATGGCAAACAGGTTGCAGACAAGATGCTTGGCGAAGGCATCGAGCTTTATACGGGCATCATTTTCTCCAACGTTCTGGCGGCGGCACTGCCAAGCGTCATGAATGGGAACGCCTTCTATGTCAGCAACAATGCGGGACCATCGACCTTTGCGGGCGAAAAATGCAATCCGAACTATTTCGTTGCCTCCTATCAGAACGATGCATTCCATGAGGCGGCAGGCCTTTCGGCCAACGAGCTTGGCTTCAAGAAAGTAGTCATCCTCGCGCCGAACTATCAGGCCGGGCGCGATGCGCTTGAAGGTTTCAAGCGGACCTATAAGGGCGAAGTCGCCGGTGAAATCTACACCAAGCTCGACCAGACGGATTTTTCCGTTGAGCTGGCGCGCATCAAATCCATGGCACCCGACGCCATCTATCAGTTCCATCCTGGTGGCGCGGGCATCAATTTTGCCAAGCAATATGCCAATTCCGGCATGGCGGGTTCCATCCCGATGATCATTCCGAGCTTCTCCATGGATGCACGCATGATCTCGGCGACGGGCAATGCTGCCGACGGTGTTTATGCGTCCGCCCTGTGGACCACGGAAACGGACAATCCGGCATCCAAGGCGTTCGTTGCCGCCTTCCGCAAGGATTATGGCCGCGACCCGACGATGTATGCCGCGCAGGCCTACGACACGGCGCATCTGATCGGTACGGGCCTGAAGGCGGTCAATGGCGATCTGAGCAAGCAGGACGATTTCCGCAATGCGCTTCGCAAGGCCGACTTCACCGCGATCCGCGGCGCTTTCAAGATGGGTCAGAACCAGCATCCGGTTCAGGATTATTATCTGACAAAGTTTGAAAAAGATGCAGACGGCAAGATCGTCCAGAACATCGTGAAGAAGGTCGCGACCGACTATACCGATGCCTATGCATCGAAATGCACGATGAAGTGACGGTTGCCCAATGACGGATCGGGAGCGCTGTAGCAGCGTTCCCGATCATTCGTCTGTGTCCTCGCCTTTTCCGGTGCGGACGCGGAGCCTCAAATTTTCATGATGAGGAAAGCGGATGCTGTTATTCATCGAACAGGCGCTGAACGGCCTGCAATACGGCGCCATGCTTTTCATGTTGGCGTCCGGATTGACCCTGATCTTCGGTATCATGGGCGTGATCAATCTGACCCATGGCGCTTTCTATATGGTGGGCGCTTATTGCGCCGCCTTCACCATTCTTGGAACGGGAAGCTTTCTGCTTGGCATGGGCGCGGCCATCCTCGGCGCGGGCCTTTATGCCATGGCGGTGGAACTTTCGGTCATTCAATGGCTCTACAAGCGCGACCATCTCTATCAGGTTCTGGCGACGCTCGGCCTCATTTTGTTCACGAATGAGGCGGTCAGCATGATTTTCGGACGCCAGCCGCCTTTCGTGGACATCCCGCCCTCCTTGCAGGGTGCCGTGCCGGTGCTTCCGGGGCTGGAATATCCGGTCATGCGTCTGGCCTTCATCGTCGTCGGCGCGCTGGTGGCCGTGGGCCTGTGGTTTCTGGTGAACAAGACGCGCATCGGCATGCTGATCCGCGCCGGTGCCGACGACCGCGAAATGGTCGATGCGCTGGGCGTCAATGTCCGCCGTCTCTATACGATCCTGTTCGGGCTCGGCGGTGCCTTATGCGGGCTGGCGGGCGTGATGGCCGCGCCGCTGCTCGCCATTGAAATCGGCATGGGCGAGCGCGTTCTGATCACCACATTCGTCGTCATCGTCATTGGTGGCGTGGGATCGGTCAATGGTGCGCTGGTGGGGGCGCTTCTGGTCGGCATGGTCGATAGCATGGGCCGCGCCTATCTTCCGCAGATCATGCAGCTTTTGCTGCCGCCCGCGACAGCCGACACGCTGAGCGCCGGGCTCGTCTCGGCCAGCATTTATGTGCTGATGGCCATTGTCCTGCTGTTCCGCCCTCTGGGCCTGTTGCCTGCGAGGAACTGATCGATGCGATCCAGCAAAACAGCTATTATTCTTATCGGTCTCATCGCCTTTGCGCTGGTTCCCTTCCTTTCGGGGGCAACGGGCAACAACGCACTGGAGGGGCTTGCAACGCGGGTCGTGATCTATGGCATTGCCGCCGTCAGTCTCGATTTCATCATCGGCTATGGCGCCTTGGTCAGTTTCGGCCATGCCATGTTCTTCGGCTTTGGCGGCTATATGGTCGGCATCGTCGCCTATCATACCAATATGGGCGAGCCCCTGTTCGGCTGGGACGGATCGAATGCCGCCCTCGTTGTCTGGCCGATTGCGCTTGCCGCCTGCGTGGTGCTGGCCGCTGCCGTCGGCTGGCTGGCGCTCAAGACCACGGGCGTCCAGTTCATCATGATCACGCTCGCCTTCGCGCAGATGGTGTTCTTCATTCTGGTTTCGCTGCAAACCTATGGTGGCGACGACGGCTTGCTGATCGATGCGCGCAACACCCTGCCACTGATCGATACCGGCAATGGAACGGTGTTCTATTATCTGTGTCTGGTCCTTCTGGTCTTATGGACCGCGCTTTGCACCATGATCGTCAATTCGCGTTTCGGCCTGATCCTCCAAGCCCTGCGTCAGAGCGAGCGGCGCGCTGTCAATCTGGGCGTCAGACCCTTGAATTTCCGGCTGACGGCCTTTGTCATCTCGGCGTTTGGCGCGGGACTGGCCGGAATCCTGTGGGCCAATTATGCGCTGTTCGTCACGCCGGACATGGCGACCTGGTCGAAGTCGGGCGAGTTCATGGCCATCGTGGTTCTGGGCGGGCTTGGCACGCTGGTCGGGCCGATCGCCGGTGCGGCGGTCTTCATCGTGCTTGAGCAGATTCTGTCGGGCTGGACCGAGCACTGGATGATCATCATGGGGCCGATCCTGACCCTGATCGCGCTGTTCGGACAACAAGGCATGTTGGGCCGTCTGTTGGGGAACCGTCATGGCTGAAAAACACGATTGCGTTCTGGTCATCGAAGACCTGCACAAGAAATTCGGGGCGCTCGTCGCCACCAATGGCGTCAATCTGGATCTGCGTCAGGGCGAGCTGCATGCGCTGATCGGCCCGAATGGTGCGGGAAAATCCACACTGATCGCCCAGATATGCGGCGAGATTGCCCCGGATACGGGCCGTATCCTGTTCGACGGGCAGGATATTACGCGTCTGCCCGCCTATCAGCGTGCGCGCATGGGGATGGGGCGGTCTTTCCAACTCACGCAGCTTTGCCCCGATTTTACGGCGATGGAAAATGTGCTCCTGTCGCTGGAGGCCCGCAATGGCGGTTCGCCGGATATTTTCCGCAATCCGCGCCGCAATGTGCAGAACCGGGAAATCGCCAGAACATGGCTGGCGCGGGTTGGGCTTGGCGAGCATGAAAGCCGTATCGTGTCCAGCCTCGCGCATGGCCAGAGACGGCAGCTTGAAATCGCGGTCGCGCTCGCCCGCAATCCGCGTCTCATCCTGCTCGACGAGCCGATGGCCGGTATGGGGCCGGAGGAATCCGCCTCGCTCACCGCACTTCTGCAAAGCCTGAAACGGGATTATCCGATCCTGCTGATCGAGCACGATATGGATGCGGTTTTCGCGCTCGCCGACCGGATCAGCGTTCTCGTCTATGGCAAGATCATCTTCACCGGAACCGCGAGCGAAATCCGCGCCCACCCGGAAGTGAGAGCCGCATATCTGGGGGAGGAAGCCTGATGCTGACGCTTGACAAGGTTGAAGCCGGATATGGGCAGGCGCGCGTTCTGTTCGGCATGTCGCTGGAGGCGAAAGCAGGCGAAATCGTCTCGCTGATCGGCCGCAACGGCATGGGCAAGTCCACGACCGTCAAATCCATCATGGGCATGATCAAGCCGACGGGCGGGACAGTCCGGTTTGGCGATACTGTGGTCAATCGAATGCCGCCCAACGCCATTGCGCGGCTGGGCATCGGGCTGGTGCCGGAAGGGCGACGGGTGTTTTCATCGCTGAGCGTGGAGGAAAACCTCGTGGCAACGGCCCGGCCCGGCCCATGGACGCTGCAACGGGTAGTGCAGCTTTTCCCACGGCTCGAAGAGCGCAGACGACAGTTTGCGCGCACGCTTTCGGGCGGCGAACAGCAAATGCTGGCCATCGGGCGGGCGCTTCTGACCAATCCGCAACTGCTCATTCTCGATGAAGCGACGGAAGGGCTTGCGCCGATCATCCGCGCCGAAATCTGGCGCTGTCTGCACGAACTGAAAAATATCGGTCAGACCACTCTCGTCATCGACAAGAATCTGGCGGAAATGGCCAGTCTGGTTGACCGGCACAATATTGTCGACAAGGGGCGCGTGGTCTGGACGGGAAGTCCCGCAGCTCTTGCCGCCGACAAAGACCTCTCACACCGCTATCTGGGGATTTGACGATGGGCGATTTCACCTATCAGGGTTACGATTCTGCGGCTCTGGATGTTCAGTATAATGCTCGCGCCAGCGTCGCTTCCTTCGATGATGAATATGCGAAGCTGGTCGATGTCAGCCGGCGCGTGACGAAGGATTTCGATCACCGGGCCGGGATCGTTTATGATCCGGCCAGCGGCGAGATGCTGGATTTTTATCCGGCAGGCGATGGCGCGCCGCTCTTTATCTGGATTCATGGCGGTTACTGGCGCGGCGGCAATGCGGCGGACAACGCCTTTGTCGTGCCGGGCCTGCACGCGCAGGGATTTTCGGTGGCCGTGCTCGATTATACATTGGCACCCGCCGTCACGCTGGACGAGATCGTTCGGCAAGTCCGCGCGGCGGTGGCCTCTCTGCATCGCAATCGCAAAGATCTGAATATCGGCGACGGTCACTTCGCCGTTGGCGGCACTTCGGCGGGCGGGCATTTGACGGCCATGCTGCTGTCCGATAACTGGCAAGCCGAGTTCGGCGTGCCGCAAGATATTATAGCTGTCGGGCTTGACCTCTCCGGTTTGCACGATCTGGCGCCCCTACTGCATACCCATATCAATGGCTGGATGAATTTTGACGATGCGATGGTCGTGCGCAACAGCCCGCAATTTCTCATTCCGAAGCATTCATCGGCTCATCTGATCGCCTCGGTTGGCGGGCTTGAAACCGATGAGTTCCGCCGTCAGACAGCAGCCTATGCGGAAAGCTGGCAACAGGCGGGACATGCCGTCACGGTTGTCGAAATGCCGGATCATCATCACTTCAATCTGCCGCTGACGCTGCGCGAACCGGACGGAAAACTGGTGCGCGCGATTGTGGAAGCCTACGCCCAAGGAAATCACCCATGAGCAAATCCTGGAAAGCCGCCGTTGCGCAAATTGCCTCCATTCCAGACGATTCGCTCGCATCTGCGCGCAAGGCCGCGGGCGCCATCCGCAAGGCGGCAGGCGAGGGCGCAAAGCTCATCGTGTTCCCGGAAGCATTTCTGGGCGGTTATCCCAAGGGCGCGTCGTTTGGCTGCCCCATCGGTCAGCGCAAGCCGGAAGGGCGCGAGGCCTATCTGAACTATTATAATGCGGCAATCGATCTTGATGGGGAAGAAGTGGCTATCCTCGCTGAAGCAACCGCCGAAACCGGTGCCTTCATTGTTATCGGCTGTATCGAACGCGATGGCGGAACGCTTTATTGCACAGCGCTGTTTTTCGATGGCGAACGGGGATTGATCGGCAAGCACCGCAAGCTGATGCCGACAGCCGGTGAACGCCTGATCTGGGGCTTTGGCGACGGCTCGACCATGCCGGTTTTCGATACGCCGCTCGGGAAGATCGGAGCCGTCATCTGCTGGGAAAACTACATGCCGATGCTGCGCATGCATATGTATTCGCAAGGCATCGGCATTTATTGCGCGCCGACGGCGGATGACCGCGACACATGGGTTCCATCCATGCAGCATATCGCGCTTGAAGGACGCTGCTTCGTGCTGACGGCATGTCAGTACATCACCCGCGCAGCCTATGCAGCTGATCACGAGTCGTCGCTGGGCGACGCGCCGGAGACTGTCATGATGCGCGGTGGCAGCGCCATCATCAGCCCGTTCGGCAAGGTGCTAGCCGGGCCGGATTTCAGCGGTGAGACGATCCTTTATGCCGAGATCGATCCCGATGATATCATGCGTGGCAAGTTCGATTTCGATGTGAGCGGCCATTACGGTCGCCCGGACGTTTTCCAACTGACTGTCGATGACCGGCCCAAGAATACGGTCAGCCGTCTGTCCGGCACCGGAAAAGAGTAAGCGCCATGCAGTTCGATATGAACAGGCTTTCGGGTCAGGAGCGCTACAAGATACTGGCCTCGTCCATCGTACCAAGGCCGATTGCCTGGATCACCAGCCTGTCCGCCGATGGCGTACGCAATGCAGCACCGTTCAGCTTTTTCAACATGATGGGCAATATGCCGCCGACTGTCGCCATCGGTCTCATGCCGCAGGATGGAAGGCTGAAGGACACGGCGGCGAATATTCTGGCGACCGGGGAATTCGTCATCAATCTTGTGGATGAGGCCAATGTCGAGGCCATGAACCTGACCTGTATCGATGCGCCCGCCGCCATCGACGAAATCGAACTGGCCGGGCTCGACATCATCGCATCGCAAACCGTGACGCCGCCGCGTATCGCATCGGCTCCGGTTTCGATAGAATGCCGGATGCTGACTTCGCTCGTGACCGGGCCGCTCCAGACCATCGTGATCGGGGAAGTGACCATGGTGCATATTCGCGACGAATTTGTGCTGGATGCGGAGCGTTGTTACATCGACACGCCGCGTCTGGGGCTTGTCGCCCGTATGCATGGCAGCGGCGGATATTTGCGTCCGGGGGATTATTTCCAGATCGATAGACCGGTATGGAAGGATTATGATGAAAGCCGGACGAGCCGTCCCAGGCGGGCGGCCGGCACAATATGAGAATATAAAGACTGGTCCGTGTTGCAATGACTCTAGCGGAAGCCGCCTACCTCAATTTGCGTAACGATATATTGCATGGACGGTTGATCCCCGGGCAAGCACTTCGGCTCGAATTTCTCAAAGCCCAATATGGTTTGAGTTTTTCTCCCTTGCGCGAAGCATTGAACCGGCTTCATGCTGAAAGGCTTGTCGTCAACGATCCGCCGCGTGGTTTCACTGTCGCCCCCGTATCTCCCGAAGGAATGCGGGATGTGATGAGCGTGCGTATCCTCGTCGAAAGCGAGGCGCTGCGCCTTTCGATAGAAAAGGGCGGAGACGACTGGGAAACCGGTCTGGTCGCGGCGTTTCACGGGCTCGATCTCCAGTCGCGCCGTATGAAGGAGGCCGAGGGGGGCTATGCGGACGATGCCTTGATGCAGTTCGAAACGCGGCACCATGAATTTCATCGTGCGCTTTTGGCGGCTTGCGGCTCGCCGCGCCTGCTTGCCTTGTTCGAGCAACTTTACGCGGAGACCCAGCGCTACCGCCTACCAAGTTTTCGCGGCGAGGGCAAAATGACATCGGGGCGCGATCTGTCGGCCGAGCACAGTCATATCATGGAAGCGGCCCTTGCCCGGAAAATCGATGTGAGTGTCCGTTTGCTCCAAGAGCACTATAATCGCACGGTGGCGGATATCGTCGCGCAGGGAGACTGACGCCGGACAGGCCGGTCTTCCGACATTCGCACAGCATGAGAAAAGCCCGGCGGCGCAACTGCCGGACTTTTCGGAAATGCAGCGAAGGCAACTGATTAGCTGGATTTAGCCAACCAGTGCGAGTGCTCGAACCGGTGAACCGGTGCCTTCGACGAATTTCAGCGGTGCCGCGATCAGGATCGCGCCCTTGGGAGGGAGTTGGTCGAGATTGCTCAGGCTGGCAAGGCCATATTTGTTAGCCTTGTGCATCAGATTATGCGCCGGGAATGGTGGCGTCATGCCGCCCGCGCAACCGGCATCGGTGCCAACAGTTTCCTGCCCCCAGCCGATTATACCCTTCGAAAGCAGATATTCGATTGCTTCGACTGTCGGTCCGGGGGAGTGCGGGCCGTTCTCGTCCGCATTGAGGAAGGTTTCAGTCGAACCGTTGCGCTTGTACCAGTCGGTGCGCATCAAAACCCATGAGCCGGCTTCAATTTCACCATGCTCAGCTTCCCATTCCTTGATGCTCTCCGCCGTCAGCAGATAATCCGCATCGGCGGCAGCTTCTCCGGATCGGTCGATAACGTTGACAGGTGCAACGAAGTTCTGAGGCGGGATGGTGTCCGTCGTGTTGTTCTGGTGATCCTTCCCGGTAATCCAGTGGCACGGCGCGTCAAAATGCGTACCTGTATGCTCGCCCAGTTCGATCCAGTTCCACGCCCAGAACGGGCCATTTTCGTCATATTGACTGATCGTGTGAACCTTTACATTGGGCGTGTTTCTTCCGAATTGCGGCGGCAGATACAATACAGGCGTATTCGGCCCGAGTGGCGCAGTGATGTCGACGACTTTGACGGCGCCGGATAGCAATCCGGACGCGAGGCTGGAAAGGGCAGATATATCGTTCATGAAATCCCCATTTCGCCCCGAGCCGGTGCCGACATTCTTGCGGTCATTTATGAACCGGGCTCGTTCAGGCGTTCGATCGGAAGCCTAAGAGAGAAAATATGTTATTGCAACTATATCGCTCTGAAAAACGAACGGCTTTCTTATTCATGCAGGGTATCTGCGGAAAATTGGCTTGATTTGTTTCAGAGGCGGTGCTGCCTGATGCCAGTGAATATATGTATTCAAGTATAATGAACGGTGAGTTTTCTCTTGCTGCCGGTCGCGCGGGAAATGCTCCAGGGATATTTTTGCTGTGACAAGCTGTGAAGCCAGACTTCATTTAGGCTTGAAATATCGGTCGCCAGGCGCAATTCTCATCTGGTTGCGCAATGCGTTGCGGAAGAAGAGGTAGAGAATGCCGGTAGATCTCGAAATGATCGTCTCGGGGGTAGACGGGAGCGACAAGCAGGAGCTCCGGTTATGGTTGCGCATGTTGGCGACGACGCGGCTCGTCTCGCAGGAAATACGCCGTCGTCTCCGCAACGAATTCGGCGCTACGCTGCCGCAATTCGATGTTCTGGCGCAGCTCTATCGCGAACCGGATGGATTGCGGCTCGGCGAACTGTCACGCCGGACCATGGTAACCAATGGCAATATCACCGGACTGATCGAGCGGTTGGAGAGTGAAGGCATGGTGCGTCGCGAAACGCCCGGCGCGGACCGGCGCGTAACGGTCGCCCGTCTGACGGATGCAGGACGGACGTCATTTGCACGCATGGCGCGGGTCCATGAAGGCTGGCTGCGCGATCTCATGGCCGATGTCGATCACGACACCATAGGCGCGTTGCTGGAGGACATGAAACTCCTCAAGAAATCGGTCGGCAATCATCTTTCCGACAGTGAGGAAGAGTAGAAGATCGCCGGAAATGCGCATCTGACGTTCTCAATGGCAATTTAGGGTCAGGACCTATTAATTTGGTGGAAATGGTGTGAGGCCATCCGTTTGGATACGAGGAGAAAAGGCGAAGGAAATGTGGTTCATTTTCGAGACTTTTCAACGCTGTAGCCGGGCGGATGGACCACATCCTTCGGACACCGAAATGCCAAGGCCGGAAATTGGCGATCTGCCGCGTCAAGCCGCTCAACCGGGGGAACCACCCCGTTTTTCGCGTCTTTCCTTGCAGTTCTTGTCATTTCAGGGCCATTTTCATCAAATTAATAGGTCCTGACCCTAGCTCAAGTTCCGGTGATCGAAATCACCATTGTCGCACGCTCATGTCGCTTTTGGGTTTGAACCCTAAATCGAGCCATGTGCCTGGATAGGCATTTATGAACCCGTCCGAGTGCCGGTTTGCCATATTGGCGTGATTTGGGCTTCTTCCACGATGAGGCGAAGGCGGATCGCCCGTTTGGCGAAAAGCATTCTCCGGGAAAGATTTTCCTTGTCATTTGATCAAATGATCTTTTAACGTTGAAGCGTATTGAGCTTGCCGACTTATCCCGAGACGGCTTTCAGGGGGCTTCAAAAGTAAAGAATTAAAGAGCCGATCTGATTCAATCCGACTGAAGCGCGCTCTGGTGGAGTAAATAATGAGAAAGAAATATTGATGGTCCGTCTTGCCAAACGCATTACCGAGAGTTCAAGAAAATCCTTCGGCATGTACGCCAAAGCGGCCGCGCTTGGCTCCGGGGTCGCCGACCTCATTCACATGGAACTCGGTAGCCCCTATGCCGACACGCCGCTGCATATCAAGCAGGCGACGGCCGATGCGCTGATGGCCGGCGACGTCCACTATTCCCACTTCCAGGGTTTGCCGAAACTGCGCGAAGCCCTGACCGTCCGCCTGCGTGAGAAGAACAATATGGATGTTTCGGCGTCCGATATAGTGGTCACGAATGGGCTGACCCATGCCTCGTTCGCCGCTTTCATGGCGTTGCTCGATCCAGGCGATGAGGTGATCCTCCTGGAGCCTTATTATCCGCAGCACATCGGTAAGATAGAACTTGCGGGCGGGAAGCCCGTTTCGGCGCCACTCGATGCCAGCGAGGGTTTCTCGATCAAGGCGGAACTGATCGAGCCGAAGATAACATCCAGAACCAAAATGATCGTCCTGATCAATCCGTGCAACCCGACGGGACGGGTCTATAGTCACGGCGAATTGGAAGTGCTGGCGGATATTGCCCGCCGACATGACCTCGTGGTCGTTTCCGACGAGGTTTACGAGGACATAGTGTTTGATGGGGCGCGGCATGTTTCCATAGCATCGCTGCCCGGGATGAAGGAACGGACGATTTCAATGTTCGCCTTCACCAAAAGCTTTGCCATGGATGGCTGGCGGCTTGGTTATCTGGTCGCGCCACCGCATCTGATCGAAGGCATCTTGAAAATCACGACCAACGACGTCACGCATGTGAACACCTTCGTTCAGGCGGGCGCACTGGCGGCAGTCACCGGTCCGGAAGAGGTGCTTTGCGAACTGGTGGCCGAAGACAGGGTAAAACGCGACATCGTGGTATCGCGCCTCAACCAGATGTCGGGCGTCACCTGTGAATGGCCGGAAGGAACGATCTACGCCTTTCCGAACATATCCGCGTTGGGCACGAGATCGCAGGACATGGCCGAGCGGATCATGACGGAAGCAGGCGTCGTCCTGGAAGCTGGGAGTTTCTATGGAACCGCCGGCGAGGGCCACCTACGCGTCTGTTTCGGCTCGCAATCGGTAGACCGTGTCAATGAGGCGATGGATCGGCTGCAACGCTTCTTCGGTTCTCTTTGAGCCGGACGATCGGCAGGTTCTCCCGATAAGACCCAAGAGGAGACCGGCTAATTTTAGTTGAAACCTCAAATTTCCTGTGATCAAATAATCAAAATGCCGTCGGGGCGATCAGGGAACTCTCGCCCGAGAAACGGCCAAAACCAGAGGGAACTACGGAATGAAAATTCGCCGCCGCGCTTTTCTCGCCTTAGCAGGCTTTGCAAGTATACTGGCTGTGACACCGGCCTCTCATGCCGCCGACACGCTGAATATCGGCGCATATCCAAGCAATCCGCCCTTCGAACTGAAGAGTGCCGACGGCACGTTCGAAGGTTTCGAAATCGATATCGCGACCGAGGCCGCCAGGCGTGCGGGCCTGGAACCCGAAATCGCCGATTACGGTTTTCAGGCCTTGTTTGCCGCGACCACGTCGCGTCGCATTGATGTGGCGGTTTCTTCCATAACGATAACGCCCGAACGCCTTAAATCACAGTCATTTACCCAGCCTTATTATGACTCTGACATCGGCGTCGCCACCAAGGCCGACAGCACGATAGCAGGGCTGGCCGATCTGAACGGGAAGACGGTTGGCGCGCTCTCGGGTTCTACCGGTGAGAAATGGGTCAAGGACAACAAGGACGTCAGGGGCTTCGCCGATATCAAGGGATATAATTCCCAGCAGGACCTGTTCCTCGATCTCGGTGCGGGCCGTATCGATGCGGTTATTTCCGACATTCCCGGCATGGAGCATCTCTTCCTCAAGATGAAGGGCTTTGCGGTCAGGGACCGTATTCAGACCGGCGAACAATATGGGCTGATGATGGCGAAGGACCATCCGCTGCTGGGCAAGCTCAACGACGCTATTACCGCGATGAAGCAGGACGGCTCTACAGCGGCGATCCACAAGAAGTGGTTCGGCACTGATCCGGCTGTCGGCTCTTCGACGGTAACGGTCGCACCAATTCCAAAGTCCTGAATTTAACCGGCTATATATGGGCGTATTCGCTTGAACGTGCCCATATGCGAGCGCTGTTTTCCGAATCTGGCAGGCCTCGTTCGCCAGGAACCGCCTGCGAAGGACGTCAACATGACATTCGCCGAAACCTTTCTGAACGCTGATGTGCTGAGATCGAGCCTGCCTGCGCTCGGTCGCGGCCTGCTCAATACACTGCTCATCGGCATTGCCAGCATTGTTTGCGGCATTCTGTCCGGACTGGTGATAAGCATTGCGCGGATCTATGGTCCGAAGATAATGCGTTACATCGCCATCGCCTATATCGACGTCTTCCGCGCGATGCCGGTTCTGGTGGTCCTGATCCTCATCTATTACGCGCTGCCTTTTGTCGGCATACGCTTTTCGGCATGGACCTCGGCGATCATGTCCTTTTCCATGGTCATGGCCGCCTATTCAGCCGAAGTATTTCGTTCCGGCATAGAAAGCGTACCGCGCGGCCAGTTCGAAGCTGCGGCGGCGCTCGGCGTCTCCTTTCCGGTCACCTTGTGGAAGGTTGTCTTGCCGCAGGCGATCCGCATCATCATTCCGCCGACGACAAGCAATTGCGTGTCCATGTTCAAGGATACTGCACTGGCCTCCACCGTGGCTTTGCCGGAACTGCTAAAGGAAGCGCAGGACGCGCAAGCGCTCTACGCCAACCCGACGCCGTTGATCGGCGCTGCACTCATCTATCTCGTCCTCCTGTTGCCGCTGGTGCGTCTGGTCGGGCTTCTTGAGGCACGCTTCAAGCGCGAAAAAGCCCGGTAGAACAATCAAATATGACAGGCACTCCCATGAGCGGTTATTTTCTTTATCATTCGATCGGAACGTTTCCGGGCAAGGCGGAAAAGGTCAAGACGGTTCTGGATCGCTATGCGGCGATCTGGTCCGCGGAAAACGACGCGCAATGGCCTGCCATGCTGGCCGAGCGCGGACGCTTTATCCAGAGTTGGGAAAGGCTGATCGGCGCACCGGCAGGCTCCATGACGACAGTGGAAAACGTCACGCTGGCGCTCTACAGCCTGATCGGGGCATTGCCGGAAAAACGGTTGCGCGGGCGTAAAATCCTGACGGCTGCGGACTGCTTTCCGAGCCTGCATTTCCTGCTCGACGGATTGCAGTCGCGTTTCGGCTTCACGCTCGAAACGGTTCCCATACGCGATGGCGAACGTTTCGTGCACGATGAGGATTTTATCGATGCCTGGGGCAGCGATGTGGCGCTGGCGCTCGTGACATGGGTTTCGTCCACGACGTCGAAACGGGTCGATCTGGACCGAATGTGCGCGCATGGGAAAAAACACGGCACCCTTGTCGTCGCCGATATAACACAGGGTGTTGGCATTTGCCCCTTTAAGACGGGCGAGATCGATGTGGTGATCGGATCGTCGCTCAAATGGCTCTGCGGCAGTTCCGGGGCTGGTATGCTCTATGTGCGTCCCGATCTGCTTTCGCAATGCAAGCCGGAACTGCGCGGCTGGTTCAGTCAGCCCAATCCGTTTTCGTGGGATCTCGACGCTTTTGACTATGCGGACGATGCGCGCCGGTTCGATCATGGCACGCCTGCGGTTCTGGCGGCGCTTGCTTCACAACCCGGCCTCGATTTCGTGTCTGCAACAGGAATTGAAACGCTGGCACACCATAACGGTGAGATGACGGCCATGTTGGCGGAACGCGTGAAGGAGAATTCCGCCTTGACACTGGTCTCGCCGCATAAGCCGGGGGAACGAGGCGGCAGTGTGATGGCGCAGGCTTCCTCGCCTGAAAGCGCAGCGGACATCATGGCCAGGTTGAAGGCCGAGGGCTTCTATTGCGATTGCCGCGGCCGCACCTTGCGGTTTTCGCCGGGAGCCGTGACTTCGCTGGCCGGGACGGAGGCCCTTTGCGATGCGCTGGACAGGTTTGCGGCGGGTTAGAATATTCAGTCAACCGGCATTCCAAACGGAAGGGCAGCGTGCACTTGTCTTTCGGGTCCGGTGCCGATAACCGATGGTTATGGAAAGATTACAGGTTTTGGGGGCATTGCAATGATCGGTGAAACCCGTCTGTCGAAAGTGTCCTCACGCGTGACCGTGCAGGACAATGTGTACGAGCAGCTTCGCCACGCCTTGATGTGGGGTTCCTTCGAGCCATCGCAGGTGGTGACGATTGCAGCACTTGCGGCGGAGTTTGGCACCAGCCACATGCCGGTGCGCGAGGCGCTGCGGCGGCTTGCAGCAGAAAACGGACTGGAGATCGCGCGCAACGGATCGGCTCGTGTCCCGGATATTTCACGAGCGCGGCTGGATGACATATGCCGGGTTCGCGTTTCGCTGGAAGGTCTGGCGACGGAACTCGCTACTCCGCATATGGGGTCCGGAGATATTGATCGGTGCCTGACGCTGGCGCGCGAGCATGAGGCGCTGGGGCGCGAGGGTAAGATCTACGAGATGCTGCGTAAGAACCAGGAGTTCCATTTCACGATCTATGAACTGTCGGGATCGGAAACCCTGCCGCAGATGATCGAGACGCTCTGGCTGCGGCTTGGGCCTTATATGCGCCTTCTCACCAATCACATCCGCCAGCAGGTCGACGAGGGCGTCATCCAGCCCTATTCGACCTATCATTATGAAATGCTGGACGCCATGCGTGCGGGCACGGCCAAAAAGGCAGCAAGCCTGATGGTGCAGGATATCGAAACCACGCAAAAGCTTTTGCAGAAGCTTTTTTGAGCTTATGCGTCTGCTCGACTGGCGACAAACATCGGGCCACCCTTGCCTGACGGAAAACCATAGCCGTTGACGAGCACCAGATCGATGTCGTCGGGATGGCGCGCAATGCCCGTATCCAGCAGCGCCTGTCCCTCCTGCGCCATGGCCCGAAGCAGACGCTGCATGATTTCCGTGTCTGTGAAACTTTTGGGCGCGATGGCGTTGCGCGTCCGGTAGTCGTCGATCAGCGCGTGAACTTCTGGATCGCTGGCCTGCTTGCCATCGGCATAGTCATACCAGCCGCGCCCGGCCTTGCGCCCGAAACGACCTGCCTCGCACAGCCTGTCGGCCACGTCGAAATAGGGTGCTTTCGGGTCGCGGCTTGCGGCCATGCGCTTGCGTCGCGCCCAGGCGATTTCCAGCCCTGCCATGTCGTAGACGGCAAACAATCCCATCGGAAAGCCGTAACCGACCATGGCGCGGTCGATATCTTCCGGGTATGCGCCCTCGGCGAGCATTGTTTCGGCTTCCGTTCGGTAGGCGGAGAAGATGCGATTACCGACAAAACCTTCGCTGACCCCGGTGACGATCGGCAGTTTTTTAATCTCGCGGACGAAGGCGATACCGGTTGCCAGTGATTCGTCGGAAGTTTCTGCGCAGCGCACCACTTCGGTCAGGCGCATGATATGGGCCGGAGAAAAGAAGTGCAGGCCGAGCACGCGGTCGGCACGCCCGGTCACGGCAGCGAGCGCATCGGGATCGAGATAGCTCGTATTGGTGGCCAATATCGTTTCGGGCGGCAGAAGTGCGTCGAGCTTTTTAAACAGAGCAGCTTTCACGTCAAAATCGTCAAACACGGCCTCTATGACCAGTTCCGCCGCTGCGAGTTTTGCGGGATCGTCCGTGGTGGCAAGCCGGGCCTTTTGGCTATCGGCCGCTTCCGCAGACAGTTTTCCGCGCGTTACCGCCTTGTCGATCAGGCCGGTGATACGCGCATGTCCCGCTTCTGCTGCTTGCGCATTCTGCTCATAGCCGATGACGCGATAACCGGCGGCAAGGCAGGCGGCGGCAATGCCAGCGCCCATCAGGCCGGTTCCGGCAATGCCGATGGTGGTGAGTGCGCGCGGCTCGGCGTTCAGGCCTTCGATCTTGCTCGCCGCGTGCTCGGCGAGAAGCAGATGGCGCAGGGCTACGGTGTCGGAAAAAGCGGTCATGGTAATCTTAATCCGGGATGACGGCGTGGGCCTGAATTTCGATCTTCGCACGGTCTTCGACCAGTGCCACCACCTGCACGGCGGCCATGGCTGGAAAATGCTTGCCGATGATCTCGCGATAAACGCGGCCGATGCCCTTGAGATTGGCCTGATACTCGGCCTTGTCGGTAAAATACCAGGTCATCGACGTAATATGCTCCGGCTTGCCGCCTGCTTCCGCCAGAACATCGACAATATTTTGCAGCGTCTGGCCGGTCTGTTCCACAAAATCGTCGGTTTCAAATTGTTGCTGTCCATTCCAGCCAATCTGTCCGCCGATAAAGATCATACGTCCGCGTGCTTCGACGCCATTTGCATAACCAATCGGTCGGACCCAGCCTTGCGGCTGAAGAGTTTTTTGCATGTCAGTCTCCAAGGGGGATGTGGGGTAATTGAGCGGTTCAACCGGCCTTCATGAGTTCGCGCGCGATGATGAGTTTCTGCACTTCGGTCGCGCCTTCATAGATGCGCAGCGCCCGGATCTCGCGATAAAGCCGCTCGGTGATTTCGCCGCTTTTCACGCCGCGCCCGCCGAACATCTGCACGGCGCGGTCGATCACGCCCTGCGCGTTTTCGGTTGCCACCATCTTGGCCATTGCGGCTTCCTTGGTGGTGTTTTGCTTCTGCACGTCGCGACGCCAGGCGGCGCGGTAGGTTAAAAGCGCCGCCGCATCGATGTCGGTCGCCATATCGCCAAGAGCGGCCTGGGTCAGTTGCAGATCGCCAAGTGTACCGCCGAACATTGGGCGGCTGCGGGCATGGTCAAGCGCCTCGGCTGCCGCGCGTCGCGCAAAACCCAGTGCTGCCGCTGCCACGGAAGCGCGGAAAATATCGAGCGTGCGCATGGCGATTTTAAAACCTTCGCCCGGAGCGCCCAGACGACGGCTTGCCGGAATGCGGCAATTGTCGAACCGGATCGTTGCCAGCGGATGCGGGGCCACCACATTGATGCGTTCGGAAATGGAGAATCCCGGATCGTCGGCAAAAACCACAAAGGCGGAAATGCCGCGTGTTCCGGGTGCCTCGCCGCTGCGGGCAAAGACCGTATAAACATCGGCGATACCGCCATTGGAAATCCATGTCTTCTCGCCGTCGAGCACATAATGGTCGCCGTCGGGACGGGCGGCGCAGCTCATGGCAGCGACGTCGGAGCCGGCCAGCTTTTCCGACAGTGCGAAAGCGGAAATCCATTCGCCGCTGGCGACTTTCGGCAGCACGGCCTGTTTCAATTCATCCGAGCCGACAAGGCTGATTGCGCCGGTGCCAAGCCCCTGCATGGCAAAGGCAAAATCGGCCAGCCCATCATGATAGGCGAGCGTTTCGCGGGCGATGCACAGCTTGCGCGACGAGATGCCGTCGCCGCCCGTCAGGCTGACGGCAGCGTCCAGCAATCCGGCTTTTCCAAGTTCACGCACGAGTGTGCGGCAGGCGTTGTCCGTGTCGCTGTGATCGACTGCG
Organism: Brucella daejeonensis; assembly: GCF_014199265.1. Classification (GTDB taxonomy): domain Bacteria; phylum Pseudomonadota; class Alphaproteobacteria; order Rhizobiales; family Rhizobiaceae; genus Brucella; species Brucella daejeonensis. The sequence goes on along the minus strand of NZ_JACIJG010000006.1, from coordinate 266,670 downwards.
GCCAGAGCGGGGCTTGCGGCAAAGGCGTCGAGCTTCGCTGCCCATTCACTATCGGCGGCATCGAAAAACGGCCAGTCGAGGTGGTCCCGCGTCAAAGCGGGTGCGATGGCGCTCATCTCAATTTCCCTCGAAAGCCGGTTTGCGCTTGGCGGCGAAAGCCTCGAAGGCGCGGCGGAAATCCTGCGTGGCCATGCAGATGGCCTGCGCCTGCGCTTCCGATTCCACCAGTTCCTCAATGCCCATGGCCCATTCCTGATTGAGCATGGTCTTGGTCATGCCATGGGCAAACCATGGACCGTCGGCGATGGCGCGCGCCATTGCGTATGCTCTTTCCGGCAGTTCGGCCTGTGCATGAAGCCCATTGAAAAAGCCCCAGCGTTCGCCTTCTTCCGCGCTCATGAAACGGCCCGTATAAAGAAGGTCGGCAGCGCGGCCCTGACCGACGATCCTCGGCAGAATGCCGCAAGCGCCCATATCCGCGCCCGCCAGTCCGACGCGGGTGAACAGGAAGGCAGTCTTGGCTTCAGGCGTGGCAAGACGCAGATCGGATGCCATGGCGAGGATCGCGCCCGCACCGGCGCAGATGCCATCGACCGCGGCGATGATCTGCTGCGGGCATTTGCGCATGGCTTTCATCACATCGCCGGTCATGCGGGTGAAGGCCAGAAGATCGGGCATGGTCATATGGGTGAGCGGCTCGATGATCTCGAACACATCGCCGCCGGAGGAAAAATTGCCGCCAGCACCAGAAAGCACGATTGTGCGCACGTCCGACGCATAGACCAGATCGCGGAACAGGTCGCGCAGTTCGGCATAGCTCTCGAAGGTCAGCGGATTCTTGCGGTCGGGCCGGTTTAAGGTCAGCGTGGCGACGCGTCCGTCATCGCTCACCTCCCAGAGAAAATGCTTCGCCTGATAGTCCTTGAACGGCTTCAGATTCGAAGCCATCGAAATATGATTGTCGCTCATCCTGCCATGACCTCCCCACCGGCGATTGCAATCGCCTGTCCATTGATCGACTGCGCGCCGGGTGATGCCAGCCAGAATACCGTGTCGGCTACTTCTTCCGGCCTGATCAGCCGTCCTTGCGGATTGGCCTTCACGAATTCGCCAAGCGCTTCTTCCCGTGTGCGTCCGGTTTTTTGCATGATTTCTTCGATGGAACGGGCGATGATCGGCGTATCGGTAAAGCCGGGGCAGACCGCATTGACGGTGATGCCCTTTTTCGCCAGTTCCAGCGCCAGTGCGCGGGTCAGTCCGACCACGCCATGCTTGGCGGCGCAATAGGCCGACACATAGGCATAGCCGGTCAGCCCTGCTGTGGACGCGATATTGATGATGCGCCCGCCTTCGCCGCCCGCTTTCAGATCGGGCAGAACGGCTTGCGTGACATTGAAAACACCGCCCAGATCGACCGCCATGACATGGTTCCACATGTCAGCGCTGGTCTTTTCAAAGGGCGCGCTTGGCGCTTCGCCGGCATTGTTGACCAGAATGCCGACCGGGCCAAAAGTCGCGCGCGCCGATTGCAGTCCTGCGTCGATTGCCGTGCGGTCGGTGACGTCAAAGCCCGCAAGAATATGCGTATTGCCGGTTCCAAGCGTTGCCGCCACCGCTTCCAGCGGTTCGCGTCTGCGCCCGGCCAGCGTGACGCGGGCACCTTCACGGGCAAGCCGCGCTGCAATGGCAGCGCCGATGCCGCTGCCCGCACCCGTGACCAGCACATGCCGGTTGGCCAGAACAGGTTTCGTCATGACCGCTCCTATTTCGACGCTTGCGGCGTTGCCACCGCACGGGCAAGGTTGGTTTCATATTGATATTTGGCGGAGCGATATTGTTTCGGCCATGCAATGGAGGTCAATCCGATCTTGGCGGCTTCATGCAGAGACCATGACGGATCGGCCAGATGCGGCCGCGCCACGGCGCACAGATCGGCGCGCCCCGCCGCGATGATCGAATTGGCATGATCGGCTTCGGAAATCGCGCCGACGGCAATGGTCGGAATATGGATTTCGTTACGGATCTTGTCGGAGAAGGGCGTCTGGAACAGACGACCATAGACCGGCTTTTCCTCTTTCCAGACCTGTCCCGACGAGCAGTCGATGAGGTCAGCGCCTGCCGCCTTGAACATGTCGGAAAAAATGGCCGCGTCTTCCGGCGTATTGCCGCCGTCGGTCCAGTCGTGACAGGAGAGGCGCACCGAAATCGGCTTGCTTTCCGGCCACACAGCGCGAACGGCGTGGAACACCTCTAGCGGATAGCGGGCGCGGTTCTCATGGCTGCCGCCATATTCATCGTCGCGACGATTGGTCAGCGGCGAGAGGAAGCTCGACAGAAGATAACCATGCGCGCAGTGCAGTTCCAGCCAGTCAACACCTGCTTCCGCAGCTCGCTTCGCAGCGGCGACGAAATCGGCCTTCACTCGTTCCATGTCGGCACGGTCCATGGCCTTCGGCGTCTGGCTGTTTGCAAGATAGGGAAGGGCGGAAGCCGACAGAAGCGGCCATGCGCCGTCTTCGAGTGGCTGGTCGATGCCTTCCCATGCCAGTTTTGTGGCACCTTTACGTCCGGCGTGGCCGATCTGCATGCCGACCTTGGCGTCGGAGCTGGCATGAATGAAATCGACGATCCGCTTCCAGCCCTGCATCTGCTGGTCGTTCCAGATGCCGAGACAGCCGGGCGTGATGCGCGCATCGGGGGATACGCAGGTCATTTCGGCGAAGACCAGTCCCGCGCCGCCCATGGCGCGGCTACCCAGATGCACCATATGGAAATCGTTGATTAGCCCGTCCGTGGCCGAATACATGGCCATGGGCGAAACCACGATGCGGTTGGGCAGGGTGACATCGCGCAGCTTGTAGGGCGTGAACATCGGTGGCAGGCAGCGTTCGCTTTCCGTCACGTTCAGCCCCTGCTTGCGGGCAAACCAGCGTTCGAAACCTTCAAGCCATTCCTTGTCGCGCAGGCGCAGATTTTCATGGCTGATGCGCTGCGAGCGTGTCAGCATGGAATACATGAATTGTTCCGGTTCCAGTGTGTCGGCATAGCGGCGCCCCACCACTTCGAACCATTCCATGGCGTTGCGCGCCGCATTCTGGATGCGGGCGACATCGACGCGGCGGATTTCTTCATAAGCGGCCAGAACGGCGGGAATATTTGCCTTGTCATGACCGAGCTTCTCGAACTGGTTGGTCAGCTCGATGGCGTCATCAATGGCAAGCTTGGTGCCCGAACCGATGGCGAAATGCGCCGTATGCGCCGCGTCACCCATCAGCACCACATGCGAGCTGCCGTTGAAATGGCTCCACTTGCCGCAGATCAGACGGCTGAAATTCAGCCATGCCGAGCCGCGCAAATGGCGCGCATTGGTCATGAGCTTATGGCCTTCAAGCACTTCGCTGAAGATATTCTCGCAGAAATCGATAGAGCTTTGCTGGTCCAGCTTGTCGAGACCATGCGCAAGATAGGCTTCCTCGGTGGTCTCCACGATGAAGGTCGAAGTCTTGTCATCGAACTTGTAGATATGAGCTTGAAACCAGCCGTGATCCGTCTTGCGGAAATCGAAAGTGAAGGCATCGAAAAGCTTGTCCGTGCCGAGCCAGATATAGCGGTTCGGACGCACGACCATATCGGGCTGGAAGACGTCGGCATAGCGAGTACGGATTTTGGAATTGAGCCCATCCGACGCAATAATGAGATCGGCGTCGGGGAAATCCAGATCGCTGTCCACATCGGTTTCGAACTGGAGTTTTACGCCCAGTTCCTCGCAGCGCTTTTGCAGGATGTTGAGAAGATGCTTGCGGCCGATGCCGACAAAACCATGGCCGGATGTGCGCTGGCGCGTGCCCTTGAACAGGACTTCAATGTCGTCCCAATGGTTGAAGGCATCCTGAATTTCCGCTGCACTTTGGGAATCCCAGACCTTCATGGCCTCCATGGTCGCGTCGGAAAACACGACGCCCCAGCCGAATGTGTCATAGGGCCGGTTGCGTTCAACCACGGTGATGTCGTGCTGCGGATGCAGCTTTTTCATCAGGAGGGCGAAATAAAGTCCAGCCGGGCCGCCGCCGATGCATACGATACGCATATCCGTTCCCCTTACATGGTCGCTTGAGCGATATTTTAAGTTTAAAATATATGCCCGTCAGGGAGGTCGTCAAGTCGAAAACGTGATTTTTTGTCTGGAGTCGATGAGTGATCGCCGAAAGTAAAAATATGCATTTGCATTTTTATGATTTGGCATATCTTGCGGATGACGCCACCCCATTGACAAAAATGCGTCGGCAAAAATATGCTTGTGCAAGTTTAAACAATATTCCGGATCACGGAAAAGGGGAATCTCATGGCGGAGCGGTCTTTTGCGCGCGAAGTCGAGGATCTGAAGCTTGGCGCTGGCGAAGTCTTCCACGGCGAAGGCATTCTGGCCATCACCAAGGCGCTGCTTCAGTCCGGCGTATCCTATGTCGGCGGTTATCAGGGGGCGCCGATCTCGCATCTCATGGACGTCTTGGCCGATGCCAGGGACGTGATGGAAGATCTGGGCGTCCATTTCGAATCGTCGGCTTCGGAAGCCGCCGCCGCCGCCATGCTGTCGGCATCGGTTCTTTATCCGGTGCGCGGCGCGGTGACGTGGAAATCGACCGCAGGAACCAATGTCGCGTCCGATGCGCTGTCCAACCTGTCGTCTGGTGGCGTCACCGGTGGCGCGCTGATCATCACCGGCGAGGATTTCGGCGAAGGCTCCTCCATCATGCAGGAGCGCAGCCATGCCTTCGCGATGAAGTCGCAGATGTGGCTTCTGACCCCACGTCCCAATCTGCCTTCCGTCGTCGATGCGGTGGAAAAGGGTTTTGAACTCTCGGAAGCCTCCAATACGCCGGTCATGTTGCAGGTCGGCATTCGAAGCTGTCACGTGCATGGACAATTCGTCGCCAAGGACAACAAGCGTCCCGAGCATACGCTGGCCGAGGCGTTGGAAAATCCCCGGCGCGACGTCAATCGTATCGTCCTGCCGCCCGCTTCCTTCATCCATGAAAAGGAAAAGCTGGAACAGCGCTGGCCAGCGGCGGTTGAGTTCATCAAGACCAATCGTCTCAACGAGTTTTTCGGGCCTGAGACCGGCGAAGTCGGGGTCATTCTGCAAGGCGGTGTCTATAATGGCGCGATGCGCGCCTTGCAGCAGCTTGGCTTGGCCGATGTCTATGGCGAAAGCCGCGTGCCGCTTTACGTCATGAATGTCGCCTATCCGATGATTGATGACGAGGTGATTGATTTCGTTTCCGGCAAGAAAGCCGTGCTGATGCTGGAGGAGGGCGCGCCGGAATATATCGAACAGGCGCTGCACACGCTTTTGCGCCGCCGCGACATCCAGACCAAATTGTCGGGCAAGGATATTCTGCCGCTGGGCGGCGAATATACGACGCCGGTTCTGGTCAAGGGCATGGCGGCATTTTTCGAGGCCAATGCGCCGCAATTGCTGGGCAATCGTCCGCCGGTGCCCGATCCGTCGCCGGTTCTAGCCGATACAAGGGTCAAGGCGTTGGCCGAAGTGGTGCCGCCGCGCCCGGCGGGCTTTTGCACCGGCTGCCCGGAGCGTCCGATCTTCGCCGCCATGAAACTGGTGGAGCAGGAACTGGGGACGCATCACGTCTCCGCCGATATCGGTTGCCATCTCTTTTCCATTCTACCGCCGTTCAATATCGGCGGCACGACGATGGGCTATGGACTTGGGCCGGCCTCGGCTTCGGCTTTCAATGTGCCAGCCGGTAAGCGCGCCATTTCGGTGATGGGCGATGGCGGTTTCTGGCACAACGGGCTTGCCACATCGGTCGGCAATGCCGTCTTCAACAAGCAGGACGGCGTGATCCTCGTGGTCGATAATTTCTATTCGTCGGCGACCGGCGGGCAGGACATCATGTCGTCGCGCGCGATCAATCCACGCCGCAAGACCAACAATTCGGTGGTCGATGCGGTCAAGGGTATAGGCGCGACATGGGTGCGCCAGATCGACCACACCTATGACGTCGCCAAAATGCGCGATACCTTGAGAGAGGCGCTGACGACCGAGGAAAAAGGCCCGAAAATCATCGTCGCCTCGTCGGAATGCATGCTCAACAAGCAGCGCCGCGTGAAGCCGCAATTCAACAAGGCGGTGAAGGACGGCAAGCGCATGGTCAAGCAGCGCTTCGGCGTGGACGAGGATGTGTGCACGGGCGATCACGCCTGCATTCGTCTTTCCGGCTGTCCTTCGCTTTCGGTCAAACATACCGACGATCCGCTGAAGGACGATCCGGTCGCGGCAATCGACAATAGCTGTGTCGGTTGCGGCAATTGCGGCGAAGTGTCGGAGGCGGCAGTGCTGTGCCCATCCTTCTACCGTGCCGATGTGATCCATAATCCCACCGCCTGGGATAGGTTCGCGCACCGTATCCGTTCCGCGATCATCGGCTGGCTGCAAAAGCGCCGTCAGGCTTCGCGCATCGTCTTCGCCGACTGAGGAATTATCATGCCAACTCTAACCACTTCTTCAACGGCGCTTCTCTCGCAGGACAAACCCCTTTCCATCGCCATTCTCGCCATGGGCGGGCAGGGTGGCGGCGTGCTGGCCGACTGGATTGTCGCTTTGGCCGAAGCGCAGGGGTGGGTCGCCCAGACCACATCAGTGCCGGGCGTGGCGCAGCGCACAGGCGCGACGATCTATTATCTGGAACTGCTGCGGGCAAAGGATGGCGCAACACCGATCCTGTCGCTGATGCCGACGCCGGGCGATGTGGATGTGGTGATTGCCGCCGAACTCATGGAGGCCGGGCGTTCCGTTCTGCGCGGCCTCGTGATGCCGGACAAGACCATGCTGATCGCCTCCACGCACCGCTCCTATGCTGTCGGCGAAAAGGAAAAACCCGGCGACGGCACCGGCAATCCGATTGTCGTGGAAGACGCGACGGCGTTCGCGGCGAAAAAGACCATCGCCTTCGACATGGACACGCTTGCGGTCAAAAATGGCAGCGTGGTTTCGTCAGCCCTGTTCGGGGCGCTCGCGGCGTCCGGTGCGCTGCCCTTCGACAGAGAGGCGTTTGAAGCCACAATCCGCGCAGGCGGCAAGGGCATCGAAGCGAGCCTCAGGGCTTTCGACGCTGCCTATCGGCGCGCGCTTCAGGGCGAGAACGACAAGCTTTCCGCTACTCCGGCCAAGCGCCTTGATCCGCTGCCGGAAAAGGCCGGTCATCCGGCGCTTGACGCATTATTGGGACGCATTCGTTCTGACTTCCCGGCGCAAGCTCATGCCATGCTTTATGCAGGCGTGCGCAAACTCACCGATTTTCAGGACCCGGCCTATGCGGAGGAATACCTGACGCGTTGTGCTGCATTGGCCCGTGCCGACCGTGAGAACGGTGGCGAGGGGCAGGGCTTTGCCTTTACGGTTCAGGCGGCGAAATATCTGGCCGTCGCCATGGCTTATGACGATGTAATCCGCGTTGCCGACTTGAAAGTTCGCGGCTCTCGTTTTGAGCGTGTGCGAAAAGAGGTTGGCGTTAAGTCCGACCAGATCCTTTATACGACCGAATATATGCATCCACGCATGGATGAAGTCTGCGGCACCCTGCCGAAACGTCTGGGCGAGTGGATCGAAAGCAGCCCGAAACTTTCTGGCTGGCTTGACCGGCGCGTCAACAAGGGCCGCCGGGTCAATACGGCGACGCTGTTCTGGTTTGCCGGGCTTTATGTCGTGTCTGGTCTACGACGGTTCCGGCGCGGCAGTCTGCGCCATCATCGCGAGACGGAGCATTGGCAGGCATGGCTGGAACAGGCGTTGCGTATCCTGCCGAAGAATTACGATCTTGCTGTCGAGGTTCTGGCCTGCCGTCGTCTGGTGAAAGGCTATTCGGACACGCATGCGCGCGGCCTGTCAAAATTTGAACGTGTGCTTTCGGCGCTTCCAATGCTGGAAGGCCGCGACGACGGGGCCGCGTGGCTGCGCCGTCTGCGGCAGGCAGCGCTTCTTGATGAACAGGGCATCGCGCTCGACGGCGCGCTGAAAACTGTAGCCACCTTATAACAAGAGAATCCAACTGCGTGACTTTATAAAAAGGGGAACTCCGTGTCACAGGTAGAATGGGTTAAAGAACCGGCGGTAACGGCTCCGGCCGCCGCCGGACGAGAAATTTCGGCAGGCAAAAGCCTGCTTGTCGTCGGGCTGTGCTGGCTCGCCATTTTTGCCGAAGGCTACGATGTCGGGGTGATCGGTGCGATCCTGCCCGCGCTCTCGACCGATACTGTCTGGCAGTTGACGCCCATCGAACTGGGCGCGATTGGCAGCTATACCGTCATCGGCATGCTGATCGGCGGCATTCTTGCCGGTACGTTGAGCGAACTTTACGGGCGCAAGCCGTTGTTCATTGCCAGCATCGCGCTGTTTTCGCTGTGCATGATCGCCAGTGCCACGGCTCCGACGCCCTTGATCTTCGGTATCAGCCGGTTCGTAGCGGGCATCGGTCTTGGTGGCATCATTCCGGTCGCTGCCGCCCTGACGGTGGAATATTCGCCGCTGCAAAAGAAGAGCTTCAATTACGGTCTCATGTATTCGGGCTACTCGATGGGATTGCTGGCCGCAGCCCTGTGCGGACGGGCTTTTCTGGTTGAACATGGCTGGCGGTTCCTGATGCTGCTGGGTGCGATACCGCTATTGTTTGTGCCTGTCTTTATGGGACTGTTGCCGGAATCGGTGGAATCGCTCCTGCGTCGGGGTAGGCCGGATGCGGCGGCCAAAACCGCTAAGCGCATGGGTGTCGAAGTTCCTGCGAAACTGGCCAAAAAGCAGGGCGCCATCGGCTGGCGCACCGTCTTCAGTGCGATTTTCTCACCGAAGAAAGCCATGGAAACCGCCTGTTTCTGGGTGGCGCTTTTCATGGGCCTGCTGCTTGTCTACGGGCTTGCGCAATGGTTGCCGCAGATCATGCGCAAGAACGGCTATGAACTGGGCGACAGCCTGCTTTTCCTCGCCGTTTTCAGCCTCAGTGCTGCCATTGGCGGCATTGTGCTCGGCACATGGGCCGACCGTTTCGGCGTGCGCCGGACAGTGACCTGCTCCTATGCGCTGGGCGCGCTTGGCATCGCGGCGCTGGCGTTCAAAAGCTCACTTCTGCTGAACTATGTCTTCGTGGCGATTGCCGGGTTCGGAACGGTATCGGCATCGCTGGTGCTGACGGGCTATCTTGCCCAGCGCCTCGATCCGGCCATCCGCTCGGCGGGCACCGGTTGGGCGTTGAGCTTTTCACGTCTGGGCGCGTTGTCCGGGCCGATGCTTGGCGGGCTGATTGCCAGCATGAATGTCGCGCCGCAATGGAACTTCTATATTTTCGCCATTGTGGCGGCGCTTGCCGCCTGTGCGACGGCGCTCATTCCGGCGACGCCTTCGGGAGATTGACGCCGCTCAGATTTCGTTCTTGCGGATGTTATGCAGCATTTTCTGCAATGTGCCGACGAAGGCGCGGTGTTCGTCTTCGTCGATGCCTGCGAACATCTTGAGGAGGGATTCATACATTACCGGCCAGGTCTCGTCGAAAATGGCGCGGCCCTGCTCGGTGATGGAAATATCGCGGACCCGCATGTCTTCAGCGCGAGCCTGACGGCGGATGTACCCCTGTTCCTCCAGGGAATCGAGGGTTCGGCTCATCGTCGATTGCTCGGTTACGGTAAAGACCGACAATTCGTTGATGGTGGCAGAGGGGGTGACGCTCAAAACAGCGAGCGCCCGCAGCTTCGCGGTCGTGATCTGCTTTGCCTTGAGGGAGTCGGCCAGATCCGCATTATATCGCGCCATCAGCCTGTTCATCAGATAGGGTGCAAAACCGTTAAGGCCGATTTCACCGAGGGTTCGGACGACCGGCTCCTTCTCGTTCGAGGAAGCCAGTACCTGGCCTGAGAAACGTTCTTCCATGCTTTCCTCTCGTCAGGACGGGCGCTTTCATGAATGCCTGTATTTAGCTGATTTGTATCTATCAAGGCATTCCCGCGTTGAACAGTTCCTACCCGCAGGTCGAAACTTCAAACCTTGCCTTCGGCATTGCGCGCAGGGCCGGTCTTTGCCTGATCCAGATCTCTCTCGGCCATGTCCAGAACCAGCTTGATGGCTTCGATCGCCCTGGTTTCGTCCTTCATGCGCAGCGCTTCCACGAGATTGCCGTGAGCGGCGACGGCCTCGTCCCGCTTGTCCGCGATCTCGTTGGAGGTCTGGAGTGAATATTTGAGCGCCGCGCTGATCGTATGGGAAAGCTGACGGAATATCCGGTTGTGGCTGGCTTTGAACAGACAGGAATGAAACAGCACATCGGCTTCAGTGAAGGCGTTCAGATCGCTCTCGGCGTCCCGCATCATCTGCCAGGCATGTTCGAGGTCAGCGATTTCCTGGGTCGTGGCCTTGCGGGCGGCCATGATGACGGCGGCAGGTTCGATGCAACGCCGCGCTTCCAGAACACAATCGAGAAGGTTCAGTTCGATGACCCGGTCGCCCAGCCATTCGATGACCTGCGGGTCGAGGATATTCCACTCCTCATGTTCGCAGACGATCGTGCCGACACGCGAGCGCCCCCGGACAAGCCCCTTTGATTCCAGCACCTTGAGCGCCTCGCGGATGACTGTGCGGCTGACACCGTAACGCGCGCAAAGATCGTTCTCGCGCGGCAGAAAACTGCCCGGCGGGAAAGTATCCGAACAGATATCGAGCGCAAGCGCGGAAATGACGCCGTTCTTCACGCGCGGGCGCGCCGCGACGGATGAGGATTTCCGTGCCGGTTCGCTCGACGGTAATGCTGTCACTGTCAGTTCTCCACCCTGCAAGAATTGCGGCGCTGCATCGCCGGGATCTCGCGTATCGTTCGCCGCTTCATGCGCATTAAACGAAATCGATTATCCAATCCACCTCGGTCGTAAGGCATGCATTGATTTATGTTTGTATGATTATACGCATGATAAGGTAATACAACACAAATTATTCATCATACAAATGAGTTGACGCTTCCAGTCATTGAAGTTACCAATTCGAAACCGCTGAGGAGTGGCGGAAAAGTTTATGGGAGGTCATCATGAGTTTGTTTAAGGCCGCGCTCGTGGCAGGCACTGTCGCGTTTGCCAGCATAACCTCGGCCATGGCCGCGGACGTGAAGATCGGCTTTGTGGTGAAGCAGCCGGAAGAGCCCTGGTTCCAGGACGAATGGAAATTCGCCGACATGGCGGCCAAGGAGAAAGGCTTCACCCTCGTCAAGATCGCCGCGCAAGACGGTGAAAAGGTTCAGGCCGCGCTCGACAATCTCGGCGCTCAGGGCGCGCAGGGTGTGATCATCTGTACCCCGGACGTGAAGCTCGGGCCGGGTATCGTCGCCAAGGCCGCGGCGAACGATCTCAAGCTGATGACGGTCGATGACCGCCTCGTCAGTGCCGACGGCAAGCCGCTGGAAGACGTGCCGCATATGGGCATCTCGGCCACCAAGATCGGCGAGGCCGTCGGTCAGGCCATCGGCGACGAAGTGAAGAAGCGCGGCTGGGACTGGAAGGATGTCGGTGCGATACGCGTTTCCTACGATCAGTTGCCGACCGCCGTCGACCGTGTGGAAGGTGCGCTGTCGGTGATGAAGGCTGCCGGTCTGCCGGAAGCCAATGTTTTCGATGCGCCGCAGGCAAAGACGGATACGGAAGCCGCTCTCAATGCATCGACCGTGGTTCTGAACAAGAACCCGGCGATAAAATATTGGGTTGCCGTCGGTCTTAACGACGAAGCGGTTCTGGGCGCCGTGCGCGCCGCCGAAAGCGTGGGCATCCCGTCGGAAAACGTCATCGTCGTCGGTATCGGCGGATCGGATTCGGCCATCAACGAATTCAAGAAGCCTCAGCCGACCGGTTTCTTCGGCACGGTGATCATCTCGCCGAAGCGCCACGGTTACGAAACCGCGGGCAACATGTATGACTGGATCGCCAATGACAAGGAGCCGGAAAAGCTTATCCTGACCACCGGCGAACTTGCCCTGCGCGATAATTACGAGCAGGTGCGAAAGAACCTGGGCATCGAATAGTCGAGCTGGGTTTGCTGGCGCGGCCGTCGGATATTCCACGGCCGTGCCTTCCCTGAAAATGATCCCACAGTCTCCGGAGATGTCATGGACAGCTTTCTGGCGTTCAGTCATATCTCGAAATCCTATCCGGGCGTACAGGCGCTTTCGGATGTGTCCTTCAACGTGGCCAAAGGCAGCGTCCATGGCCTGATGGGCGAAAATGGCGCGGGCAAATCCACGCTGATCCGTATCCTCTCCGGCGATCAGGCCGCGAATGGTGGCACGATTTCCATCGATGGCGTCGAGCAGAAATATGCCTCCGTGCGCGATGCCTTTCAGGCGGGCGTTGTGGTGGTTCATCAGGAATTGCAGCTCGTGCCCGAACTGACGGTCGCGGAAAATCTCTGGCTCGGGCGCTTCCCCAATCGGGGCGGTGTCATCAGTTCCCGTCAGTTGCTTGATGACGTGGCGAAGAAACTTGCCGATATCGGCCTCGATATCGATCCCTCGGTCAAGGTGGCGCGCCTTTCCATCGGTGAGCGCCAGATGGTCGAGATCGCCAAGGCGGTCATGGTCGATGCGCGCGTCATTGCGCTTGACGAACCCACCTCGTCGCTTTCCTCGCGCGAAAGCGAAATCCTGTTCCGGCTGATCCGCCGGCTCAAGGCGGAAGGCAAGATTATCCTTTACGTGTCACACCGGCTGGACGAGGTCTTCGATCTCTGCGACAGTCTGACCGTCCTGCGCGACGGCAGGATCGCGGCCCATCACGGTACCCTGGAAGGCGTCACCCGCGACCGGGTGATCGCGGAAATGGTCGGTCGTGAAATCACCGACATATGGGGCTGGCGCGCCCGTCCTGTAAAAGACGAGGTGCGGTTGCGGGTTGAAAAACTCAGCGGTCCCGAGCTGCCGGAGCCGGCAAACTTCGAAGTGCGCAGCGGTGAAATCCTCGGCCTTTTCGGGCTCATCGGCGCTGGCCGTTCGGAATTGCTTCGCCTGCTCTATGGAGCCGACAGCCGCTTTGGGGGCAGCGTCGAAGTCGATGGCGCAAGGGTGGCCGCCAACAATCCGCGCAGGTCGATCGAGGCGGGCATCATGCTGTGCCCCGAAGACCGCAAGGCGGACGGCATATTGCAGGGACGTTCCATCGAGGAAAACATCGCGATTTCCGCGCGCAGGCATTTTTCTCCGATGGGCCTCATCAGTCCGCGCAAGGAAGCCGATATCGCTGAAAAGAGCATCAGGCAGTTGCGGGTGCGTACCCCGTCGCGCAAGCAGGACATCGTCCATCTGTCCGGTGGAAACCAGCAGAAGGTCATTCTCGGACGCTGGCTTTCGGAACAGAACGTCAAGGTCCTGATGGTGGACGAGCCGACGCGCGGCATCGACGTGGGCGCAAAGGCTGAAATCTACGAGATTCTCTATGGCCTCGCCGAAACCGGCATGGCGATAGTCGTCGTTTCCAGCGAGTTGCCGGAAGTGATGGGCATCTCGGACCGCATTCTCGTCATGTGCGAGGGGCGTATCGCCGCTTCCGTGGATCGTGCCGGTTTCAACGAGCACTCCATTCTTGCCGCTGCCCTGCCGGACCGCACGGCGGCCATTCAATTTGACAGTCAGAAGGTTGCATCACGATGACCGCTTTGAAAAAACTCCTTCTCGGCGAGCAGGGTCTGGTGGTGATTTTCGCCATTGCTTTTGCAGTCGTGGCGCTGACGGTGCCCAATTTCCTTACCGAGCGCAACATGCTGGGATTGCTGCAATCGGTCGTGACCATCGGCATCGTGGCCTGCACCATGATGCTTTGCCTTGCCTCGCGCGATTTCGATCTTTCGGTTGGCTCCAGCGTCGCCTTCACGGGCATGATCGCGGTGATGGTTTCCAATGCAAGCGGTTCCATCGTCGTGGGATTGATCGCCGCTCTGGGCGCGGGATTCGTGGTGGGGCTTTTCAACGGCGTGGTCATTGCACGGTTCAAGGTCAATGCGCTGATTGCAACGCTTGCCACGATGCAGATCGTGCGCGGTCTGGCGCTGATCTCCTCGGACGGTCGCGCCGTGGGGATCAACGATCCGTCCTTCTACCAGCTTGCGCTGTCGAAATTCCTCGGCGTGCCGACGCCGATCTGGGTGATGATCGTCCTGTTCATCGTGTTCGGCTTTGTGCTGAACCGCACCGTATTCGGCAAGAATACGCTTGCCATTGGCGGCAACCCGGAAGCCTCGCGTCTGGCAGGCGTTAATGTGGCGAACATGCGCATCTGGATTTTTGCGCTGCAGGGGCTGATCTGCGCCGTCGCGGGCATCCTGCTTGCCTCGCGCATTACCTCCGGCCAGCCCAATGCGGCGACGGGGCTTGAGCTTTCTGTGATTTCGGCCTGCGTGCTGGGCGGCGTTTCGCTGGCTGGCGGACGGGCCGCCATGACGGGAGTGGTCGTCGGCGTGCTCATCATGGGCATTGCGGAAAACGTGATGAACCTGTTGAACATCCAGGCCTTCTATCAGTATGTCGTGCGCGGTTTCATTCTGCTTCTGGCGGTGCTGCTCGACAATCTGCGCTCCTCCACCATCGCCTTCAGAAGCTGACGGCAGAAAAGGATTGCAGATGACGGAGAATGACGTGTTCTACGCTTTGGTCGATTGGGGCACCTCCAGTTTCCGGCTCTGGCTGGTGGCGGAAGACGGTCGCGTGCTTGGTGAAAGCAAGAGCGACGAAGGCATGATGAAGGCGGCGGAAACAGGGTTCGCCGCCGTGCTGGAGAAGCATCTTCAAAAGCTTGGTGCGCCTGCCCGTCTGCCGGTACTCGTCAGCGGTATGGCTGGCGCACGCCAGGGCTGGGTGGAAGCGCCCTACCTGTCCGTTCCCGCACGGCTCGATCGGCTGGCGGAAGGCGCGGTCCGGCTCACCGGAACGGCACGCGACATTCACATCATTCCCGGCGTGGCGCAGATTCGGGGCGACGCCGCCAATGTGATGCGCGGCGAGGAAACGCAGCTTGCCGGCATCGTCGAAACATTCCCGGACGGGCTTGTCTGTATGCCGGGCACCCACTGCAAATGGGTGAGCATCGCCGCCCGGCAGGTGACGGGCTTTACCAGTTTCATGACGGGAGAGCTTTTCGCCGTTCTGTCGCAGCATTCGATCCTCAGACATGCCGTCGACCCGTCAAGCGTTTTCGACGCCGAAACATCCGCATTCGCGAAAGCCGCCGAGCGCGGCCTGCGCGCGCCGGATGAGGCGCTGGCCATGCTGTTCCAGATAAGGGCGAGCCAGCTTCTGGGTTTCGAGCAGCACGGCGAGGGCGCGGCCCATCTGTCCGGCGTGCTGATAGGCGCCGAAGTCGGCGCGGCGCTGCGCATCCATGGCGGCGGTGAAGCCGGGCTGGTGGCATCCGAACGGCTGAACCGGCTATATGCGCCGGTCATGGAGCAGGCGGGCTTCCGCGTCCGTCTTTTCGATGGAGAAAATGTCGTCAGGGCGGGCCTGCTGGCCGCTGCCCGTTCGATCCATTCCCAGTCTGACCCTTCCGTGTCTGGAGCATGAGATGAACACCAATCCCGTCTGGCCCTCTTTGCGGCGTTCGCTTGTCGCGATCATTCGCGGCATCCGCAACGAAGAAGTGGAACCCATCCTCGCCGTATTGGTGGAGGAAGGTTTCGAGGTGATCGAAATCCCGCTGAATTCTCCGCAGCCATGGGTTTCCATCGGGCAGGCTGTAAAGCTGTTCGGCGACAGGGTGCTGATCGGCGCCGGAACGGTTCTTGCCGTGGACGACGTCGCGCGGCTTGCCGATCTCGGCGGGCGCATCATGGTCAGCCCCAATACCGATCCCGAGGTCATCGGGGCCGCTGCCGCGCGCGGACTGTATTCGATGCCCGGCTGCTATACGGCCACGGAGGCCCTTCTGGCGCTTAAAAGCGGCGCATCGGCATTGAAATTCTTCCCGGCAGGTGCGCTCGGCCCGTCGGGCATCGCCGCGATCAAGACCGTTCTGCCCGCCGGTGCGGTCGTGGGAGCCGTGGGCGGTGTGTCGGATACAAGCTTTGCCGATTATGCCAGGGTGGGTGTGCGGACTTTCGGCCTTGGCACCAGCCTTTACAGACCCGGCGACACAGTCGAGACGGTACGCGAAAATGCACGCCGCACGATTGCGGCCTACGATCGGGTTTTTCAGGGATAACATCCTGATGTACCGACGGGCTGAGAAGCGCAATATTTGTCTGCAAGCGAGCGACCCCGATGAGAATCACAAAACTGACGACCTATATCGTTCCGCCGCGCTGGCTCTTCCTGAAGATCGAAACCGACGAGGGGATTTCCGGCTGGGGCGAGCCGGTCGTCGAAGGGCGCGCCCGGACGGTTGAGGCCGCCGTGCATGAACTGTCGGACTATCTGGTCGGTAAGGACCCGCGCCTGATCGAGGATCATTGGAACGTCATGTATCGCGGCGGTTTCTATCGCGGCGGTCCCATCCTGATGAGCGCGATTGCGGGCGTCGATCAGGCGCTCTGGGATATCAAGGGCAAGGCGCTTGGTGTGCCGGTGCATGAATTGCTGGGCGGTCGATGCCGCGACCGCATCAAGGTCTATTCCTGGGTTGGCGGCGACCGTCCGTCCGATGTGGCTGCGAATGCGCGCGAAATGGTGGAGCGAGGGTTCACGGCGCTGAAGATGAACGGCGCGCAGGAACTTCAGATCGTGGATAGCCATGCCAGGATCGACGCCATTGTCGAAACCATCGGTGCGGTGCGCGCGGCGGTCGGCCCGCATATCGGCATCGGCGCCGATTTCCATGGCCGTGTTCACCGCCCGATGGCAAAAGTGCTCGCCCGCGAGTTGGATCAGTTCAAGCTCATGTTTATCGAGGAGCCGGTGCTGTCGGAAAATGTCGAGGCACTGGCCGAGATTGCCAATCATACCGCCACGCCCATTGCGCTTGGCGAAAGGCTCTATTCGCGCTGGGATTTCAAGTCGGTTCTGTCACGCGGTTTTGTGGACATCATCCAACCTGACCTTTCCCATGCGGGCGGCATCACCGAATGCCGCAAGATCGCGGCAATGGCCGAAGCCCATGATGTGGCCCTGGCGCCGCATTGCCCGCTGGGACCGATAGCGCTTGCCGCCTGTCTTCAGGTGGATGCCGTCAGCTATAATGCCTTCATTCAGGAGCAGAGCCTGAACATCCATTACAATGAGAGCAATGATATTCTCGACTACATAACCAATCGCGAGGTTTTCGAATATCGCGACGGCTATGTCGCCATCCCGCAAGGTCCGGGCCTTGGTGTCGAGATCGATGAGGATTACGTCAGGGAACGGACCCGGATCGGTCACGACTGGCGCAATCCTGTCTGGCGCCATGCCGATGGCAGTGTCGCGGAATGGTAAGGGGACAGGGGCATGGCTGACCGGCTTATCGGAAAACGGATATTCCTGACTGGCGCGGCACAGGGCATCGGCCTTGCCATGGCGCAGGCCTTCGTGCGCGAGGGCGCGGAGCTGTTCCTGATCGACATGGATATGGAACGGCTTGAACGCGAAGCGCTCCTGCTGCGCGAACAGGGCGCAGTGCTTGGCTTTGCAAAGGCCGACATTTCGGATGCAACAGCCGTGTCCGCCGTCGTAGCACAGGCGAACAGGGAGATCGGCACCGTCAACGCGCTGGTCAACAATGCCGGCATCAATGTCTTCGCCGGACCGCTGGAGACGAGCGACGAGGAATGGAACCGCTGTTTCGATGTCAATCTCAAGGGCGCGTGGAATTGCAGCAAGGCAGTGCTGCCGGGCATGATCGGGATGGGCGGCGGTGTCATCCTCAATATTGCTTCGACCCATGCCTTCACCATTATTCCGCACACATTTCCCTATCCGCTGGCGAAACATGCGCTGATGGGCATGACAAAGGCGCTGGGACTGGAATATGCGCCGCAACAGATCCGCGTGAACGCGATTGCACCCGGCTATGTCGAGACCCGGAAGACCGTCGATTACTGGAACAGTTTTCCCGATCCCGTGGCCGCGCGTGCCGAAACCATGGCGTTGCATCCCGGCGGGTACATCGCCCGACCGCATGAAATCGCAATGGCGGCAGTTTTCATGATCTCCGACGAGTGCCCCTTTATCAACGCGACCTGCCTCACCATCGACGGGGGCTTGAGCGTCCAGCAGCATCCGGCTTGAGAGCCGTTTCAAAAAGTCGCCATTTTGTCGGGGTCTATCGCTTTTGCTTGGCTCCGAGATCGCTGATTTATCGGTCTGCCGCGGCGAAATGCGCCATCTGATCCGAATAGGCCTTCACGAATGCAGGCCGCGCTTTCGCCCGCTCGACATAAGCATGACAGGCAGGATATTCCGCCAATCCGCCAAATCGGTCTACAAGGCGCAACACATCCGCCATCAGGATGTCCGCGACGGAGAAAGTCCCGACCAGCCATTCGCGCCCTTCAAGAACCGTTTCCATATGCTTCAGGCGGGCTTCGAGGAATTCATCGAAGAACTTCCTCATGGGTGTTTCGTCGGCGTTTCCGGTGAACTGGAAGAAAGACCAGGGCTGGCTTGCCGCCTCGACCGAAGCAAGCGCCGCGAAAAGCCATTGAATGACCTTGTTGCGCGCCTTCGCGTCAGATGGCATCAGCCGGGTACTCAATTCGCCCAGATGAAGCAAAATAGCTCCGCTTTCGAAGATGGTCATGTCGCCATCGGTGAGCCATGGCACCTGACCGAACGGTTGATGGGCGAAATGATCGGCCTGTCGGTCGTGAAACGGCGTACTCTTCACGCGGTAGGGCAGTCCGGCTTCTTCCAGAGCCCAACGCACGCGAATGTCGCGAACATGCCCCCGCGGCGGCTGCGGAACCCAGTCGTAGGTGGTAAGCGTCAGGTCTGCCATGCCATGCCTCCCTGTCGTTGACGATCGATTGTAACAGCTTGCGGCATTTCCGGACAATCGCAAAGGCCGGAGTGACCGCGAACAGGAAAAACATATTTCCCTTTCCGCGCGCTCCCATTATTCGTAAAGATCACAGAGAGGGGTTTTCATGCGCGGCAGCCGGAAAAAGGCGACGATCTACGATCTATCTGTTTTGTCGGGAAGTTCGCCCTCGACGGTCAGCGCCGTGCTGAATGGAACATGGCGTAAAAGGCGCATCAGTCAGGCAACGGCGGAGGCCATTCTCGATCTGGCCGCAAAGCATGATTACACGGCTAACCGGCAGGCGCAGGGGCTGCGCCATTCGCGCTCGGGGCTGGTCGGATTGCTGCTTCCACTCCACGACAACCGCTTCTTTTCCGCAATGGCGCAGACTTTCGAGGCTCATGTGCGCGCGCGGGGCCTTTGCCCGGTCGTGGTGAGTGCAAGCCGTGACCCGGAAGAGGAGCGCGAAACGGCGGAAACCCTGATTTCCTATGCCATCGACGAGCTTTTCATCTGCGGCGCGACAGATCCCGACGGTTTGCATGAATTGTGCGTCAAGGCGGCGCTGCCGCATGTGAATATCGATCTGCCCGGCTCGAAAGCACCTTCGGTGACGACCGACAATTTCGAGGGCGGCAAGATGCTGACGCTGGCAATCGTCGAATATTTCGGCAGCGAAAACCCTTTGCGTCCCGAAGAGCTTTGCCTGTTCGGCGGGCGCGACGATGAATCGACCAGGCAGCGTATCCGCGGCTTTCATCACGTGAAGCAGACCGTTATGGGGGGCGACCCCGAAGGCTGCGTTTTCCATACGGGCTATTCTCCGCCCAACACGTTGCACGCGCTCGATGAATATCGCGAACATCATGGCCATCTGCCGCGCGGGTTGTTCATCAACTCCTCGATCAATCTTGAGGGCCTGCTGCGCTATATGGTCGAGCATCCCGATGAAACGCTGAACGATCTGGTGGTGGGGTGCTACGATTATGACCCCTTTGCCTCGTTTCTTTCATTCCCCGTGATCTCGGTCCTACAGGACGTGGAGGGTATGATTGCAAAGGCGTTCGATCTGATGGAACGCCGGGTGACGGAACCGGAGCTTCATTTGATCATGCCGAAACTGATCGCCCCGCGTTCGGCAATCCCTGGACCGCTCGATGCGTTGAAGGATATCAAGTAGTTCGCCGGTCCCGCATTCGCTCATCCGCCGTTTTGTCATGAAACGTCTCCATTGAATCGTGTTGACAGACTTCCGACACTGGCGCATTATCATCGTGCACAATCGATTGTGCAAATTGTTGTGTATCGGATTATGCGAGGACCCGGTCGGGCTTGATCGTCCGACGAAAAAGATTCCGCCTGATGGGAGATGGCGGCGCAGGCAGGTGGAGGCATCGTGCAGTGCTGGTTTTGGGTGGCCCTTTGAAGGAAGGGCTGGTCGATCTGGCACATTCGACGCTGAGATTTGCCGGTGGAAATCCCCGACGAATGCCAAAAAATAACGACGATCATCAGGAGGAGAGTCATGCAGGGACTGAAAAAGACTGGGAAGATGACAGGCGCGCTGGCAGGCGTGCTGATGATGGCGGCCACTACGGCCCACGCCGAGGTAAAGGATGCAGTGGTCGGCTTTCTGATGCCCGATCAGGCTTCCACACGCTATGAAGAACGCGATTATCCGGGTTTCGCGGCCGAGATGAAGAAGCTCTGCGAAAGCTGCAAGGTGCTTTATCTCAACGCCGACGGTGACGCGACCAAGCAGCAGCAGCAGTTCAACTCGGTGATCTCGCAGGGCGCGAAGGTGATCGTGCTCGACGCTGTGGATACGGCAGCCGCCGCTTCGCTGGTCAAGCTTGCCCAGTCGCAGGACATCAAGGTCATTGCCTATGACCGTCCGATCCCGGATGCGACGTCGGATTTCTACGTTTCGTTCGACAATGAAGCCATTGGCAAATCGATTGCCGAATCGCTCGTCAAGCACCTGAAGGACAAGGGTGTTCCAACCGACAAGGGCGGTGTGCTGCAGATCAACGGTTCGCCGACCGATGCCGCCGCCGGTCTTATCAAGAACGGCATTCATGCCGGTCTGAAGGATAGCGGCTACAAGACGCTGGCCGAATTTGACACGCCGGAATGGGCGCCGAGCAAGGCACAGCAATGGGCGAGCGGCCAGATCACCCGCTTCAACGACCAGATTGTCGGCATCGTCGCCGCCAATGACGGCACGGCTGGCGGTGCGATTGCCGCGATGAAGGCCGCAGGCGTCGATCCGTTGCCGCCGGTTACCGGCAATGACGCGACTATCGCCGCGCTTCAGCTCATCATTTCGGGCGACCAGTACAACACCATCAACAAGCCGTCGGAAATCGTTGCGTCGGAAGCCGCGCGTGTTGCCGCCCAGTTGCTCAACGGCGAAAAGCCGAAGGCGGAAGCCACGCTTTACAACACGCCGTCGAAGCTTTTCGTTCCGGCGGTTGTCACGGCTGAAAACCTGAAGGCCGAAATCACCGACAAGAACATCGTTCCCGCTGCAACGCTGTGCGTCGATCGCTATGCCGAAGGCTGCAAGAAGCTTGGCATCACCAACTAAGTAACGATATGCCCGGTCGGTTCTTCGACCGGGCATACGCAATGGCCTGCCGTGCGACAGGCTGGGGAAAGTGAGATCATGTCCCAGGAAAACAATGCAGCCGCACCGTCGCGGCAGCCGGTGCTGCGGTTGAGCGGTATTTCCAAGAATTTTGGCGCTGTTTCGGCGCTGACCGATATCGATCTGGAGGTTTATCCGGGCGAAGTTGTGGCTCTGGTGGGCGACAATGGCGCGGGAAAATCGACGCTGATCAAGACGCTGGCCGGTGTGCACCAGCCGACAGAGGGCACAATCGAATTCAACGGCGAGAAGGTGGTATTGTCCTCGCCGGGCGTTGCGCTCGATCTTGGCATTGCGACGGTCTTTCAGGATCTGGCGCTGTGCGAGAATCTCGATGTTGTCGCCAATATTTTTCTGGGTCGCGAACTAAGTCCCTATCGCCTCGATGAAGTGTCGATGGAAATCAAGGCCTGGAAGCTTCTGAACGAGCTTTCCGCCCGCATTCCAAGCGTGCGCGAGCCGGTGGCGTCGCTTTCGGGCGGTCAACGCCAGACGGTGGCGATTTCGCGCTCGCTGCTGCTTGATCCAAAGCTCATCATGCTTGACGAGCCGACTGCGGCGCTCGGTGTGGCGCAGACAGCGGAAGTGCTGGATCTCATCGAGCGCGTCCGTGATCGCGGTCTTGGCGTGTTGATGATCAGCCATAATATGGAAGATGTGCGCGCTGTCGCCGACCGTATCGTGGTCCTGCGTCTTGGCCGCAACAACGGTGTTTTCTATCCCGATTCATCGAATGAGGAACTGGTCGCCGCGATTACCGGCGCTACAAGCAATTCCGTTTCCCGCCGCGCCGAACGGCGTCAGGCGCAGCACGACGCCGCTGACCGGGGAGAGGCATAATGAACAAGGCAACTGGAAAGACCCCTCTGGACAGGCAGGATGCGCGCGTGCGCCATGATGAAGGCGTGTCGGGCGCGTTGCGCGGCTTCTTCGACCGCGTTCGTTCCGGCGACCTTGGTTCGCTGCCGGTCATTGTCGGCCTCGTCATCATCTGGACCGTGTTCCAGACCCTGAACCCGGTCTTTCTGTCGAGCAATAATCTGGTCAATCTCCTGTTCGACTGCTCGACCATCGGCGTGATCTCGCTTGGTATCGTCTGCATCCTGATGCTGGGCGAAATCGATCTGTCGGTCGGGTCTGTCAGTGGCCTGGCCTCGGCCATCGTTGGCGTGTTGTGGGTCAATAATGGCTGGCCGGTGGCGTTCGCCATTCTGGCCGCGCTGTGCGCAGGCGCTGCCATCGGCCTGCTCTACGCCTTCCTCTATAACCGCTTCAGCATGCCGAGTTTCGTCTCGACGCTGGCCGGTCTGCTGGCCGCTCTCGGGCTTCAGCTTTATCTCCTTGGCAATACCGGCTCGATCAACCTGCCTTATGGCTCGTGGCTCGTCAGCTTCGGGCAGTTGCTGGTCATGCCGCGCCCGATTTCCTATGCGCTGGCGCTTGTTGCAGGGCTTGTGATCTTCCTGTCCGGCTTTCGCTCGGCCCAGCGCCGTCGCGAGGCGGGACTTTCGGCTCCCTCCAGCGCCGGTATCGCCTTCAAGGCCATCGTCATCACTTTGATAGCGGGCGGCGCGGTGTTCTATCTCAACCAGTCGCGTGGCGTGCCGTGGATGTTCGGCCTGTTCGTGGCGCTGGTCATCGCGATGAATTATGCGCTGACCCGCACCCGCTGGGGCCGTTCCATGCAGGCGGTCGGCGGCAATCGTGAAGCAGCACGGCGCGCTGGTATCAATGTCACCTTCGTCTATATTTCGGCCTTCGTGACCTGTTCGGTTCTGGCGGCGTCCGGCGGCATTCTGGCCGCGTCGCGACTGGCGTCCTCCAGCCAGCAGGCCGGCACGGGCGATGTCAATCTCAACGCCATTGCGGCGGCGGTCATCGGCGGCACCAGCCTGTTTGGTGGTCGCGGCAGCGCATGGTCGGCGCTTCTTGGCATCATCGTCATCCAGTCGATTGCCAGCGGCCTGACGCTTCTCGATCTGTCGTCGTCGCTCCGCTACATGATCACGGGCGCCGTGTTGGCGATTGCCGTCATTGTCGATTCCCTTGCACGCCGCTCGCGCCAGTCGCACGGTCGCGCTTAAATTTCAAAGGACTATAGAATGGCTCAGGATCTCACCGGAAAGGTCGCCGCCGTCACGGGCGCGGCGTCAGGCATCGGCTTCGAATGCGCAAAGCATATGGTTGAAGCGGGCATGACGGTGTTCCTCGTCGATCGTGACGAGAAGGCACTGAAAGAAAAATGCGCCGAGCTTGGCGACAAGGCAAAGCCGCTCGTTATCAACCTGCTCGATCCGGCATCGGTCGCCACCATGATGCCGCAGATTCTCGAACAGGCGGGTCAGCTTGATATTTTCCATGCCAATGCGGGTGCTTATATCGGCGGCCCGTTGTGGGAAGGTGACCCGGATGCTTGGGATCGCATGTTGAACCTCAATATCAACGCAGCTTTCCGTACCATTCATGCCGTGCTGCCGCATATGATGGAGCGCAAGACCGGCGATATCATCATGACCAGTTCGGTCGCGGGCGTGGTGCCGGTGATCTGGGAGCCGATCTACACGGCGTCCAAACATGCCGTACAGGCTTTCGTGCACACGGTTCGTCGTCAGGTCGCGCCGCATGGCATCCGCGTCGGCGGTGTTCTGCCCGGTCCGGTCGTGACCGCGCTCATCAGCGACTGGCCCAAGGCCAAGCTCGATGAAGCGCTCGCAGCAGGCAGCCTGATGCAGCCAAGTGAAGTGGCGGAATCGGTGATGTTCATGCTGACGCGCCCGCGCAACATCACCATTCGCGACCTCGTTATCTTGCCCCAGAGCCTCGATCTGTAAATGAGAGCGACGATGACCAGCTATTATCTCGGCGTCGATGTCGGCACCGGCAGTGCCCGTGCCGGAGTGTTCGACGCGAAAGGCGCGATGCTGGCCTCGGCCAAGCGCGATATTGCGATGTGGCACGCGGCTGGCGGCATTGTCGAGCAGTCGAGCGGCAATATCTGGCAGGCCGTGTGCGAAAGTGTGCGCGAGGCGGTGGCGACGGCCGGTATTGATCCGGCTCTCGTGGCCGGTATCGGCTATGACGCCACCTGTTCGCTGGTTGTGCTGGGCGATGGCGGCACGCCGCTCGCGGTCGGCCCGTCGAATGATCCGCAGCGCGACATCATTGTCTGGATGGACCACCGCGCCACCGATCAGGCAGAGCGTATCAATGCGACCGGCGCGAAGGTGCTGGCCTATGTCGGCGGCACCATTTCACCGGAAATGGAAACGCCCAAACTCTTGTGGCTGAAGGAAAACAAGCCGGAAACCTTTGCCGCCGCCTGGCAGTTTTTTGACCTGACGGATTTTCTCACCTGGAAATCCTGTGGCTCGCTAGCCCGCTCGGCTTGCACGGTTACTTGCAAATGGACCTATCTCAGCCATGAAAAACGCTGGGATGATGTCTATTTTCGTGCAGTCGGTCTGGGGCAACTGGCGGACGAAGGTTTCCAGCGCGTCGGCACCGACGTATGCGCGGGCGGTGAAAAGCTCGGAACTTTGAGCACGGAAGCGGCGGCGGAACTGGGGCTGAAGCCCGGCATCGCGATTGCCGCCGGTCTGATCGACGCCCATGCGGGCGGCATCGGTACCGTTGGCGCGCGCGGGGGCGAAGGCGATGTCCTGTCGCGCATGGCCTATGTGTTCGGCACTTCGGCCTGCACCATGACCACTACGGAAACGCCGGTTTTCGTGGATGGGGTCTGGGGGCCGTATTTCTCGGCCATGGTGCCGGGCTTGTGGCTCAACGAGGGCGGACAGTCGGCGGCAGGTGCCGCTATCGATCATCTCATTCATATGCATCCCTTCGCAGCCGAAGCCGAAAGACAGGCGGCGGCGGAAGGCAAGGGGCTGGCCGACAGTCTGGCGTGGCAAGTTGAGGCGCGCGGCGGCGCAGCGAAAACGGCGGAAATCGTCGGCGGCATTCATGTCGTGCCGGAATTCCTAGGCAATCGCGCACCCTTCGCCGACCCGGACGCCCGCGCCATCATTGCCGGGCTTGATCTTGATGCGGGTATCGACAGTCTGACTGGGCTTTATCTCGCCGGATTGTGCGGTCTGGGTTATGGAGCGCGGCAAATCGTCGAGGCGCAAAAGGCCAAAGGCATCGTGACCGCCGTTATTGTCGTCAGTGGCGGCGCGGCACGATCCGATCTGGTTCGTCAGGTGCTGGCCGATACGACTGGCCTCGTCATTGCTGCATCCACATCGCCGGAACCGGTTCTGCTCGGCTCGGCCATGCTTGGCGCGGTTGCGGGCGGGGCCTATCCAGATCTTGGCTCCGCCATGCATGCCATGTCGGAACTGGGCGCGGTCAACCGGCCCGATGCAGGACGGGTGAAATGGCATGATCGCCGTTTCGCGGCGTTCGAGCTTTTGCAGGCGACAGCCCGTAAAATCCGCACCATGTAAAGACCATGCCGCGGCGCTTCCGGGCGCTGCGGCATTTTTCAGATTTTCACGAGGCCGGAACGTTTCAACAGTCCCATCAGGATAAGCGGCAGAAGCGTCGTGATCACGATGGCGATGAATGCCATTGCCATGCCGAGGCCGACCGATCCCTGTTCGAACTGACGCCAGATGAAGATCGAGATGGTCTGCATTCCAACCGGAGCGACCAGAATGGAAGCGACCAGTTCGCGCGTGGCGACCGCAAAGACCAGCAGCATGGCGGTGACGAGGCTCGGCGCGATCAGCGGTAACATAATGCGGCGAAAAGCCGTGAAACTGCTGGCTCCGCATACCCGCGCAGCCGCTTCCAGATTATCGCCGATCTGATGAAAGGCTGCTGTTGCATAACGGATCGGCTGCGGCAGAAGAATGCAGCAATAGGCAAGCAGCAGGATCAATGGCGTATTGTAGGGCGAGACGGGCAGGGCCGGTTGGTTCCAGGCCAGAATAAGGCCGACAGCCACGACGACACCGGGGAGCGCATTGGGCAGGACGGTCAGAAGATCGAGCCAGAAACGGCCGCGAAACCGCATTTTCACCACCGCATAGGCGGCGATTGCGCCAAGGACACCGGTCACGAGGGCGCTTGCGACGCCGAGCGACAGGCTGTTGATCAGTGCGCGCATACCGCCCGCGCTGTCATCGGCAATGGCCGCAAAATTGCCGAAGCCGAGATTCGAAGGCACCAGCCCGCCGGAAACGGTTTTCGACAGCGCCGTGGCCAGAATGGCAAGCAGCGGAACGCCGGTCGCGGCAAAGGCCACGATGGCAAAAAGCGTGACCACCGGAACGGTCATGGCTCCAAGCGGGCGCTTGTCCTTGGCCTGCGGCTTGCCGCCCGTCGTTGCATAGGAACGGCGCGTCAGAATCCAGCGCTGGACCAGAAAGGCCGCAAGCGAGAGGCAGACGAGAGCCAGCGAAAAGACGGCTGCTCCCGCAAGGTCGATGGGCCAGTCGGAAATGCGCAGGTCGATTTCCGTTACCAGAACCTCGAAACCGGAACGTCGACCAAGAGCGGCGGGCGTGCCATATTCCTCGATGGCTGCGGCAAAGACCAGTAGAAGGCTTGCGGCAAGGCCCGGCGTCGCCAGCGGCAGGGTGATGCGGAAGAAGGAGCGCCAGGGTGAAGCCCCGAACACGCGCCCGACGTCGGAATAGCGGGCGCCGACCGCTTCGATCGTTCGCGATACCGCGAAATAGACCAGCGGAAAAGTGTTCAGCGCCATGATGAAGCTCATGCCCGGCACCGAGAACAGGAACGATGCCAGATTGAACCCGCCGAGCTGTTCGAGATAGCCGCGCGGTTGCAGGGTCATGATCCATCCGAGCGTGGCGATATAGGGCGGGATCATGAACGGCACGAGCATGAGCACGTCCCAAAGCACGGCGAATGGAACCCGGTAGAGCGCCCGGAAGACGGCGAGAGGAACGGCGATGAGGGCGGAAAGCGCCACCACGGCGAGGCCGAGCAGCACGGTATTGCCGCTCATGCGCAGGAGTTTCGGGTCCTCGAACAGCGTGGAAAGATGCAGGAAAGGTTCGGCCAGCGAACCTCGTCCCAGTTGCGGAAAGATCGCCTGCAGCACGATGAAGACAAACGGCACTGCAACGATGAATGCCAGTCCGCCGACCGCAACGAAGCCCAGCGGATTGGTCGCGGTCGCGCCATTCGTCTTCATCCCTGCGTGTCCTGTCAGTTGCTGGCGGCGAAAATGGTGCTGAATTCCTTCAGCGTCTCGTCGCGTTTGCCGTAGACTTCCTTGGCGTCGATCGGCAGGATTTTCAGATCGCCGATCAGCGGGCGGTTGGCCGGTATGTCGGAGCGCGAAGGCATCAGATAGGTGTCGGCGACCATCTTCTGGCCTTCGTCGGACAGCATGTAGTCGATGAACTGCCTGGCTTCGCCCTGGTTTTTCGACCATTTCAGGATCATGGCCGGGCGGGGCGCGATGACCGTGCCGGATGCCGGGAAAATCACTTCGACGGATTCGCCCTTGGCTTTTCCTGAAAGCGAGATGTAATCGACTGCGCCGAATACGGCGGCCTTGGCGCCCTGCAGAACCGGGTTGAGGGCCTGCGCATTGGCTCCGGCAACGGTCGCGCCGTTTTCATGCAGGTTCTTGAACAGGTCCCAACCCTGCTGCGCCTGAAGGGCGGCAACGAGTTCGAATGTCGCGCCCGACTGCGCCGGATCCGGCAGATTGACCATATCCTTGTATTCAGGCTTGGCGAGATCGGTCCATTCGGTGGGTTTCGGCGTCTTGCTGGCCGGGTTCCACGCGATGGCGAGCGCCGAGACGCCCTGCGCGACAGCCGTTTCTGTTTTCAGGAAATCCGGCACTTTCGCAGCATTCGGGCTGGTATAGGCTACGAGCCAGTCGCGCCTGGTGAAATCGGTCGCCGTATCCCATGAAGCCGAGATCAGGACGTCGACCACCGGATTGGCGGCTTCGGCTTCGATACGGGCCATGACCTTGCCGGTCGTCGCCTGAAACACGTTGACTTTCGCACCGGTCTTGGCGGTAAAGCCGGCGGCGAGCTTTTCGATCAGGCTACCGGGGCCTGCCGAATAGACGGTGATGTCGGCATAGGCCGCCGTGCTTGCCAATAGCGAAGCGACAAGCGCAAGCCCCGCGCCGAAAATGGATTTGTTCATCTTTGCCTCCTGAGATGTTTATGAAGTCGTGATCTTGTGCCTGGCCGCCGCATTGCGAACGCTGCCCGCAGTCTGAAAATGTCCGGCCATCGCACGGGCTTTGCTTCTATTGCGAAAACCAGCGTAACTGGTCCGCATCGACCGAAATGCCGATAGGAGCGCCGGGCGAAAGCCGGATATGGTCGAGATAGGTCAGTTCGTGCCCGTCCTGCTGCGGGCCGATGCGCACCGTGGTCAGATGCCCGTCGCCGCGAAACTGCGAACGCAGCACAATTGCCGGAATGGTCGCGTCATGCACCGGACCGCTGCGCACGGAGCGCGACGGCAGGAGCACATGGGTTGCCCGTTCGGCTGTGGAGCCGTGGGCGAGGTGGATTTCCGTGCGCGCGATACGATAGGACTCGTCCCGGCGTTCGACCGGTATGACGCAGCCGAGCCGTAGAAAATCCGCGACTTCCGGTGTCGTCGGTCGGGCAACGAGCGTTTCCGGCGCGGCCAGTTGCTCGATGACGCCGCCGCGCATCACCGCCACCTGATCGGCCAGCGAGAAGGCTTCGCTCTGGTCATGGGTGACATAGATCGCGGTCAGGCCAAGATTGGAAACGAGCTGGCCGATTTCGGTGACCATGTTCTCGCGCAGTTCGCGGTCGAGATTGGACAGCGGCTCATCGAACAGGACCAGCCCCGGTTCGGCGACGATGGCGCGGGCGATGGCGACGCGCTGCTGCTGGCCACCCGACATATCGCTGATCGCCCGGTTGCCGAAGCCGGACAGGCCGACGCGGTCGAGCGCTGAGGCAACGCGTTTTTCGCGCTCGGCGCGACCGAGCCCACGCATTTCGAGCGGAAAGGAAACATTGCCGAAGACCGTCATATGCGGCCAGAGCGCATAATCCTGAAACACCATGCCGAGCTGACGCTTCTCGGGCGGAACGAAAGTGCCCGTCGAGGCATCGGCGACGGTGACGCCGTTGATCGTGATCGCCCCTTTGGTCGGGGCCAGCAGGCCCGCCACGAGACGGAGCAAGGTCGTCTTTCCGCAGCCGGACGGCCCGAGCAGGGCGAGCGTCTGTCCCTTGGGTAGTGAAAGATCTATATTTTTCAAAATGGTGGCGGGACCGTAGGCGAGGTGCAAGCCTTCAGCCCGAACGGCAATGTCTATATTTATATCAGAAGTACGTAACATTTTCCCGCAATCCAAATGATTTGGGAGCTTTTATTCCGATTGCGTGACAGTTGGATGACGCAGCGTAAGCGTGTCGGGCTGAAGCCCGCGGGGGCATGCCCTACGCCGCTTCGATACCGCGCGGAGGTTTACTTGGTCCGGGAAAGTCCATACGCTGCGCGGCTGCCGATATTCCTTATCGCTTATTATGCGAAGCTGAATTACACTTCGGTCGGCGGCACGAAGGTGGCGGGGGAACATCTCTTTGGGACTGGACCAGAATACTTTGTTTTTTGCAGCAGGTATCTGCTCTCTGGCGGTCGCCTTCACCATACTGAGCGTCTGGTATCAGAACCCGCGTGACAGATTTCTGTTCTGGGGCTGCCTTGGCATGATCCTGCTCGGAGCGGGCGCGGTGCTCTATTATGCCGGGCCGTTTTCGCTGGAGACCGCTTCCATTGTGGCTTTTGGGCTGGAAACCGCAGGTTTTCTTTTCCTGTATGTCGGCGCGCGGCAGATTTCGGGCCGCGTCGTTCCGGGCGGCTTGCTCACCGCCTTTGCGATCATTGTCGTTTGCGCCGTCGCACTTCCGGTTCTTGGCGGCTGGGCGGGTATCGGTACGGCGGTCTTCAACATTGCCGTGGCCGCATTGCTTGTGATGACGGCCCGGGAATATATCCATGTCCTTCGCGAAGCGCCGATACCGGTCGCGGGCATGATCGTGCTCTATGTGCTGACCGCTCTGTCCTTCTTTCTGTGCGGTGCGGTCATCATCCACGAGCGGCAATGGGTGTTGACGGATATTCCGGTCAACTGGGCCGAAGACCTCAATGCCATAACGGCCATTATCGGCATTACCGGGATTGGCGCCCTGTCGCTGAGTTTCACCCAGTCCCGCATTGCCCGCCGCCACGCCAACGATGCCCGCACGGATAGCCTCACCGGCCTTTTGAACCGGCGCGCCCTTTATGATCTTCTCTCGAAAGACGAACTGCGGCTTGGCGATTCCGTCGTCGTCTTCGATCTCGACGCGTTCAAGTCGATCAACGATACGCATGGCCATATGGTTGGTGACGGCGTTCTGTGCGCATTTTCGGACATCTTGCGCAATCATATCGATGTCGAGGCGCTCGTCGCCCGGATCGGGGGCGAGGAATTCGTTCTGGTTCTGCGCCAAAGGCCGCATACGGACGTTCTGTCCCTGGCCGATGCGATCCGGAAATCCCTCTCGCTGATCGCTTTCGATACGCAGACCGGAGGGTTTACGACCACGACCAGTGCGGGCATCGCGTTCTACACGCCGGGCGACCGCGATTTCCAGACAGTGTTCCGCCGGGCCGATACAGCGCTTTATCGCGCCAAGCATCTGGGCCGCAACAAGGTTTGCACGGAACTGCACAGCGTTGCGTGACGGAAGAACAGGATTGCCGGTCAATCCTTGTAGATGCGCTCGTCGAGCGGGGTTTCGGCGATCAGCGATCCGAGCGCGGCCAGCATGGCTTTTTCCGCCTTGTTGAGATTGATTTCCGGGTTCTGGATCAGGAAAACGTCGATGGCAGGCGGGCTGTCGTAAGGCGGCAGACGCCACAGCAGGCCATCCTCGATGTCACGACGCGCCACATGCAGCGGAAGCGGGCCGATGCCGAGACTGTTGACGATCATCCGGCGCACTTCTTCGAGGCTTGACGAGGTGCCGACCACCTCCGGCGAAAGCCGGGCCTCGCTGCGCAGGAGCGCGACGGGCCGCAACGCATCGGCAATGTGGTCCGTCTGGAACGATACCGATGGTTCCCCCTTGAGATCGGCGAGCGTCAGCCCGGATTGTCCGAACATCCGGTGCCGGGGACCGCAGAAAAAGCCGAAGAACTCGCGGTAGACCATGGTGTAGTCGAGCGCCGGGTCGCGATTGCCCACCAGACCGAGGCCGAAAGAGGCCCGTTTCTCGCGCACCAGTCGCGCCACTTCCGTGCTGGCGGAGACGTTGATGGTCAGCGTCGCGCGCGGGTGCTGGTCATGGAACATGGAAAGCGCGCGGTCGAAGATCGGCGAGACGATATGGCTTGCCACCGATATGGTGACATGGCCGGTCACATCGTCGCCCACGCCGCGCACCAGTTGCGGCAATTGCGAAATCGCGCCGAACACCTCGATGCTCTGCTCGTAAAGAAGCTTGCCGACTTCCGTCAGTTCGAAATGCGTCGCGTCGCGTTCGATCAGCCGCTGGCCGATACGGTCCTCCAGACGCCGCAGCGCGTTGCTGACGCTCGGCTGCTTGAGGTTCAGCCGTTCGGCGGCACGGGTGATGCTTTTCACTTCCGCGATCACGACGAAACTGCGCAAC
Organism: Brucella daejeonensis; assembly: GCF_014199265.1. Classification (GTDB taxonomy): domain Bacteria; phylum Pseudomonadota; class Alphaproteobacteria; order Rhizobiales; family Rhizobiaceae; genus Brucella; species Brucella daejeonensis. The sequence continues at coordinate 234,411 of NZ_JACIJG010000006.1, read as the reverse complement.
AGGTTCCAGTCAAGGTCCCAGACGAGGCGTTCGGGCCGATGTAGCGACATGGCATTATCCATTCATGAAATCTATGCAATCCATTTCCATTATCTATTTGCGAAATGCATTCATAAAAGCAATCATGAATATCGGAAGGCATCAAAAAGCCTCAAGCAAACAAACAAGAGGAAGTCGGGAACAGCATGTTTAACAAATTCACGGGTTTCATCGCCGCAGCCGCAATCGCCGCCACCGCAGTTTTTGCGAGCGCATCGGCAAAGGCCGACGATCTTGAGAAGATCAAGGCGGCGGGCGAACTGAAGATCGCCATGAGCGGCCAGTACCCGCCGTTCAACTTCGTCAATGAGAAGAACGAGGTCGTGGGCTTCGACGCAGCCATCGGCACGACCATCGCCGAACGGATGCAATTGAAGCCGCAACTCATCACCACCGCCTGGGACGGTATCATTGCGGGTCTGCGCGCGGGCAAGTTCGACACGGTGGTCGGTTCCATGACCATCACGCCGGAGCGTGAAAAGGCCGTGGACTTCGTCGGTCCCTATTATCATGCGGGGCGTGCGGTTTTCGTGAAGGAAGACTCCGCCGTCCAGAAGCTGGACGACCTCAAGGACAAGACGCTGGGCGTGACGCTCGGCGAAACCCATGAGAAGTGGGCGCGCGAACAGGGCGGCTGGACCATCCGCACCTATAAGGGTCTGCCGGAACTGATGCTGGAACTGAATTCCGGTCGCGTCGATGCTATCGTGGTGGACAATATTCCGGTGATGGTCGCGATCAAGGAAACCGGCCAGAAGGTCCGCAGGCTTGATACGCCGAATATCGAAGGCGGCAGCGTCGCCATCGGCATTGCGATCCGCAAGAACAATCCGGAACTGAAGGCCGCGATGCAGAAGGCGCTGGACGACATCATGGCCGACGGCACCTATGAGAAGATCTCGATGCAGTGGGTCGGCAGCGACATTCGCTGACGCATTCGATCCCCGGCCCGGCATATGTCCGGGCCGCCGGAGCATGACCCGGTGGGCCACGCGAAGCGGGTGCCGACCGGGTGATCATGCACCGGCAGGAGAAGTTCGAGCGCCATTCCGCCAAGGTCGGATGACAGTCGCTCAGGGAACCGATTGACCGGAGTTTTCCGATGGATTTTGCGTTGATGCAGCGCGTCCTCCCGTTCTTTCTGGAGGCGGCATGGGTAACTGTGCGAATTTCCGCCCTCGCGCTGGTTCTTGGCCTTGCAGTGGCCGCAGTGCTCGTGGCAGCCCGCCTGTCGCGTTCTGTCATCTTGCGACGGCTTGCGGTAGCCTATGTCAGTGTCTTTCGCGGCACGCCCTGCCTCGTTCAGCTTTTCATTCTCTATTTCGGCGGTCCGCAGGTCGGCATCAATCTGGAGCCGTTTGCCGCTGGTGTCATCGGGCTGGGGTTGAATATCGGCGCCTATATGTCGGAATCGATCCGCGGCGCGATCCAGAGCGTGGATCGCGGCCAGACGGAAGCGGCGCGCTCCATCGGTTTTGGTCGCGGCCAGACCATGCGGCTCGTGGTGCTGCCGCAGGCGGCCCGCCTGATGATCCGTCCGCTCGGTGTCAATGCCATCGCGCTTTTGAAAGGCTCGGCGCTGGTCTCCACCATTTCGGTGGTTGAGCTGACCTATACCGCGCAGCGTTTCATCGGTTCGACCTACAAGCCGTTCGAGATATTCGGCGTTGCCGCCGTTCTCTACATGATCATCATCTATGTCGTGGCGCGCGGGGTCGATATGCTCGACAAGCGCTTCGCGGCGCAGTGAGGGGGGCGTGATGCAGGCTCTCGATTTCAGTATCGTCACTCCTTACACCGATCTGCTTTTGACCGGACTTTGGTGGACGCTGGTTCTGACCGTCGCTTCGGCGTTCTTCAGTTTCGTGTTCGGCATTCTGTTTGCGCTGGTGGTGCTTTATGCACCTGCAATCCTCGCATTGCCGGTGCGGTTCTTCATGTGGCTGTTCATGGGCACACCGCTTTTGCTGCAATTGTTCCTCATCTATTTCGGGCTGGTTCAGGTCGGCATCGACATTCCGGCACTCGGCGCGGGCATTATCGGTCTCAGCCTGCATTTCGCCGTCTATAACGCCGATATCATCCGCGCGGGCATTGTGGCAGTCGATCCGGGCCAGATGGAAGGCGCCCGCTCCGTCGGTTTCAGTCACGGTCAGGCCTTGCGCTATGTCGTCATTCCGCAGGCGATCCGCAACACGATCCCGCCGATCGGCAACAACATGATCGTCCTCCTGAAGGATACGTCGCTGGTTTCGATCATCGGCATCGCGGAACTGGTGCACAGCGCCCAGCTTGCCATCAGCGAAACCTTCAGCCCGTTCGAATTCTACATCACCGTCGCGGCCATCTATTACGTGGTCAATCTGGTTCTTGAAGCCAGCCTGCGACGCATAGAAAGAAAAGTGGAGGTCACGCGATGAGCAGCCCCAAATCCGCAAAGCCGATGGTCGAAGTCAAGAACGCCCGCAAGGCCTATGGCGCGCTGGAAGTGCTGAAAGGTATCGACCTTTCCGTCGCGCGCGGCCAGATCGTTGCGATCATCGGCCCGAGCGGTTCCGGCAAGAGCACGCTTCTGCGCTCGATCAACCATCTGGAAACGCTGAACGGCGGCGAAGTCTGGCTCGATGGCGTGCAGGTCAATCAGCCTCTTACCGGTCAGGCCTTCGAAAAGCACATCAATGCGGTGCGCCAGCAGATGGGCATGGTGTTCCAGCACTTCAACCTGTTCCCGCATCTGACGGTGCTGGAGAACATCACGCTCGGCCCGATCAAGCTCAAGGGCATGGGCAAGGACGCCGCACGCACGCTGGCGCTGGAGCTCTTGTCGAAGGTCGGGCTTGCCGACAAGATCGACGTCTACCCCTCGCGTCTGTCGGGCGGGCAGAAGCAGCGCGTGGCCATTGCGCGCGCGCTTGCCATGCAGCCGAAGGTGATGCTGTTCGACGAGGCGACTTCCGCGCTCGATCCCGAACTGGTGGACGAGGTGAACGCTGTCATGAAGCAGCTTGCCGCCGAACACATGACGATGCTGATCGTCACGCACGAGATGCGTTTCGCCGGTGAAGTCGCCGACCGCATCCTGTTCATGGATGGCGGCGTGGTGGTGGAAGAAGGACCGCCGGAGCAGATTTTGCGCAATCCGGTGCAGGAACGCACCCGCTCCTTCCTCAAGAAATATCTGGCTGCGTGAGGTGTCGGAATGAACGAGAAAACCCTCAGTGATTTTCCGGATTTCGGGCTGACACCGACGCAGCGTCGCGAAGCGGTCCTCGGCCATTATTACGAATATCCCGGCATGGATGGGCCGCGCGGCGAAATCTGGTGCTATACCGATGCCTATTCCTATCTGCCGGGCGCGACCGTCCGTCTTCAGGTCAGTTCCACGGCAACGCGCTTCGATATCGAAATCGTACGCGACGGGGCGGTGGAAACGCCGGTCTTCTCCAAGCGCGGCATCGACTGCAAATGGCAGGACACACCGGCGCAATGTTCGGTGACCGGCTGCGGCTGGGAGACGACCTTCGCCTTCAAGACGGACGAGAACTGGCCTTCCGGCGCCTATCGCATCACGCTTGTCGCGCATGGCAATGATGGAGAGCCGATCCATTGCCATCATCTTTTCATTCTGCGTCCGGCCGCAGGCCGCAAGCCCGGCCGAATCCTCCAGGTCGCGGCGACCGGCACATGGACAGCCTATAATACCTGGGGCGGCTCCAACCATTATCAGGGCATCACCGGGCCGAATGGCGATCAGTATGCGACGACGGTGAGCATCGAGCGTCCGTTCTGCCGTGGCTTTGTTGTCCTTCCGTCCGGTGCGCCGCGTGTACCGCTGGAATTCGTGACGCCACCTGCCGCACCGCCGCGCTATCCGCACATGGAATGGGCCTTTGCCAACGGTTATTCCAAGAAATATGCCTCTTCCGGCTGGGCAAGCTATGACAGCCTGTTCTTCCGCTGGGCTGAGCGCGAAGGCTATGCGGTCGACCTCGCCAGCCAGCATGAACTGCATTTCGCGCCGGAAATCCTCGAAGGTTACGACTGCGTGGCTTTCGTCGGCCATGACGAATACTGGACGTGGGAAATGCGCGATGCCGTCGACAATTATGTCGATGGCGGCGGTCGTGCCGCGCGTTTCGCTGGCAACTTCATGTGGCAGACGCGGCTTGAGGACAATGGCAAGCGCCAGACCTGCTACAAATATCGCGCCCGCGCCGAAGATCCGGTTTATCGCTCCGCTGATCCGCGCCGCACAAGCGGCTGCTGGGAAGCGGCGGAAACCGGACGGCCTGCTGCCGAAACTTTCGGTCTCAACGCATTGCGCGGTCTCTATGTTGGCTGGGGCGGCTGCGCGCCGCGCGGCGTGCGCGGTTTCCCGGTCTATCGTCCCGAACACTGGGCCTTCGCCGGAACCGGCATCTATTATGGCGATGTTCTCGGTGCGGAAGGCCATGCCCTCGGCTATGAGGTCGATGGGCTTGATTATGTGATCCGTGGTGGACTGCCGGAGCCGGAAGAGGGCAGCGGTGCGCCGGATGGATTGCAGATCCTGGCGCTCGGCATGTCATCGCTCAAGGAGGAGAGCGCGGATATTCCGGCCGACGACCAGTTCCTCTCCGATGCCGATGCCAAATTCGTTGCCGATATACTGATCGGCGACAATGGCGATGCAGCCGTGGAACGCATCAAGCGCGGCTGCGGCATGATCGTCAATTTCCCGCGCGGCAAGGGCGAGGTCTTCCACGCCGGAAGCTGCGAGTGGGTGGCGGCCCTCAAACGCGGCGACCGCATGGTCGAGCGTGTGACCGCCAATGTTCTCAACCAATATCTCAAGCGCTGACAGAGTAACATCATGCTCAACACCGAAGCACAGAACGAACGCCCGGCATCGCATCTTTTTTACCAGTCGCGCCTGCGCAGGCCGCTGGTGGACCGCGCCGAGGGCATCTATATCTGGGATCAGAACGGACGCCGCGTCATCGACGGGTCGAGCGGCGCAATGGTGGTCAATATCGGCCATGGCAATCGCAACGTGCTCGATGCCATGAAGGCGCAGATGGATCGCGTCACCTTCGCCTATCGGCTGCATTTCGAAAACGAACCGGCGGAAGATCTGGCGCGCATGGTCGCCGAGCGTATGCCGGAGGGTCTGGACAGGATTTTCTTCGTGTCCGGCGGTTCGGAAGCGGTCGAATCCTGCATCAAGCTCGCCCGCCAATGGGCGGTTGCGACCGGGCAGGGCAAGCGCTGGAAAGTGATTTCGCGTTTTCCGTCCTATCACGGCGGCACGCTTGGCGCGCTGGCCGTCACCGGTTATGCGGCGCTTAGCGAGCCTTTCGCACCCATCATGCGCGAAATGCCAAAGATTCCGGCCCCGACCGCCTATCTCGACCGGGACAATCTCACGATGGAACAGCGCGGGCAGAAATATGCCGACATGCTGGAGGAGAAAATTCAGGAAGAAGGCCCTGAAAGCGTGCTCGCCTTCATCATGGAGCCGATCGGCGGGGCGTCCACCGGCGCGCTGGTCGCACCCGACAGCTATTATCCGCGCATTCGCGAAATCTGCGACCGTCATGGCATCCTGCTCATCCACGATGAGGTGATGAGCGGCGCCGGGCGCACCGGCAAATTTCTTGGCGGCGACCACTGGAACTGCAAGCCTGATCTGATCGCGTTGTCCAAGGGCTTTGCCTCCGGCTATTGCCCGCTTGGCGCGATGGCCGCGCCGGCCCGCATCGTGCAGCCGGTGCTGGATGCGGGCGGCTTCCTGCATGGCTTCACCTATGCCGGCAATCCGCTGGCCTGTGCAGCGGGCAAGGCGGTTTTGCAAGAGGTCGACCGGCTCGATCTGGTCGGCAATGCCGCCCGCATGGGTGATGCGCTGAAGGGCGAACTGGAAGGGCTTGCAAAACGCTTCCCCTTCATTGGCGATGTGCGCGGCAGGGGATTGCTGCTGGCTGCCGAATTCGTGTCCGACCCCGAAACCATGAAGCCGCTGCCGAAGGAACTGAACGCCCATCAGCGCATGGTCGATCTCGCCTATGAGCGCGGCCTGATCGTCTATTCGCGCCGCACACGCGGCGGCGTCGAGGGCGATCATTTCCTCGTCTGCCCGCCCATGGTCGTGAGCCGCGAGCAGGTTGGCGAGATCACCGCCATCCTTGGCGATACGCTGGAAGTTCTGGCGTGTGAACTCAACCTGCCCGTGAATGCGTAAGGAAACCGGATCATGACCGACAAGAAGAAGACGCGCCGCAAGGTGATCATCACCTGTGCGGTGACGGGTTCAGTGCACACGCCGTCCATGTCACCGCATCTGCCGGTGACGCCGGACGAGATTGCGAGCGAAGCCATCGCGGCGGCGGAAGCGGGCGCATCCATCCTGCATCTCCATGCCCGCGATCCGCGCGACGGCAGGCCGTCCGCTGATCCGGACCTGTTCATGCAGTTCCTGCCGCGCATCAAGCAATCGACGGGAGCGGTGGTGAATATCTCCACCGGTGGTTCGTCATTGATGACGCTGGAAGATCGGCTGGCCGCGCCGCTTAAGGCGCAACCGGAAATGTGCTCGCTCAATATGGGATCGATGAATTTCGCGCTGTTCCCCGCCCTCGACAGGCCGCGCGAGTGGAAACATGCCTGGGAGCCGGAACTGCTGGAAGCCACGCGCCATTCGATCTTCAAGAACACTTTTGCGGATATGGAAGGCATTCTGACCAGTCTCGGTCAGGGCTGCGGCACACGCTTCGAGTTCGAATGCTACGATGTCGGCCATCTCTATTCGCTGGCGTATTTCCGCGACCGGGGGCTGGTGTCCGGCCATCTGTTCATCCAGTTCGTCTTCGGCGTTCTGGGCGGCATCGGGGCCGACCCGGATAATCTCATGCATATGAAGCGGATTGCCGACAAGCTGTTCGGGGACGATTATTCCTTCTCCGTGCTCGCGGCGGGGCGGCACCAGATTCCGATGATCACCATGGCCGCGGCCATGGGCGGCAATGTCCGCGTCGGTCTGGAAGACAGCCTTTATGACGGGCGCGGCCAGCTTGCCAAAAGCAATGCCGATCAGGTACGGCGCATCCGAAGCATCCTCGACGGCCTGTCGCTGGATGTTGCCACGCCCGACGAGGCGCGGGAATATCTGGGCCTCAAAGGTGGAGACAGGGTGGCTTTCTGATGCCGAAGATCACGCTGGACAGTAAAACGGGGATTGCGGTCCGACTCGGTGAGCTTGCCGATGCGGAACGGATTCACGAAGCAATCCGCACGATGGGCGCGGGGCTTGGCGCTGCGGACAAAATCTCCAGCACGGTCGAGGACTTCCGCCGTTACGGTTTTGGACCGAACGCGGCTTTCACCAGTCTGATCGCCGAGGTGGACGACACATTTGCAGGGCTCGCCCTGTTCTTCCCGATCTTTTCGACATGGCTCGGAAAACCCGGTGTCTATGTGCAGGACCTTTATGTCGATGAAGCCTTTCGCGGCCGGGGGATCGGCGAAGTGCTTCTGCGCCATGTCGCCTCATGGTCGGTGGCGCGCGGCGGCGTCTATCTGCGGCTGGCCGTGGACCGGGACAATGTTGCCGCGCAGAGATTTTATCAGCGGCTGGGTATCGGCTGGATCGAAGCCGACCGCGATCACGGTGCCTATGACGACGCTTTCGCCCGTCTGGCGCGCATCAATAAAACCAGGGAGTCATCATGAAAGCCTTTTACGCCGTCGAGCAGAAGCGTCACGACCCGAAAGCCTTTCTTTCCAGCGGCGCGCCGCAGCCGAACCCCGAACAGCCGGAGCGTGTCGAGCGCCTGCTGGCCGGTGCGAAGGCCGCAGGCTGCGAGATCATCCGCCCGCAAAACCATGGCCTTGGCCCGATTGCCGCCGTGCACACGCCTGAATATCTGGAATTTCTTCAGCACATCCATGCCCGCTGGCGACGCATCGAGGAGGCTTCGGAAGAGGTGATCCCGAACATCCATCCGCTGGCGCGTGACGGTCGTTATCCAGCGTCCGCCGTTGGGCAGGTGGGCTATCATATGGCCGATACGGCCTGCCCGATCGCCGAGCACACATGGGAAAGCGTGTGCTGGAGCGCGTGGAGCGCGGTCGATGCCGTCGATGCGGTGCTGGGCGGCGAGGTCGCGGCCTATGCGCTCTGCCGCCCGCCGGGGCATCATGCCTTTGCCGATGTGGCGGGCGGCTTCTGCTTCGTCAATAATTCGGCGGTCGCAGCCCAGCGCCTGCGCTCGAAAGCCCAGCGCGTGGCGATCCTCGACGTCGATCTTCATCACGGCAACGGCACGCAGGGCATTTTCTATGCCCGCCCGGATGTGCTGACCGTTTCGATCCACGCCGATCCGGTGCGCTTCTATCCGTTCTTCTGGGGCCATGCCGACGAGCGCGGCGAAGGCGCGGGGCTTGGCTACAATCTCAACCTGCCGCTGCCGCGCAAATCCGGCGATACCGAATTCCTCGTGTCACTCGATACGGCCTTCCGCCGCATCGAAGCCTTTGCGCCGGATGCGCTGGTTGTGGCGCTTGGCCTAGACCCGTTCGAAGGCGATCCGTTTGGCGGATTGTCGGTCACGACGGGCGGTTTCGGCCGCATTGCCGAAGCAATCGCAAAGCTGCGTCTGCCAACCGTCATCGTGCAGGAAGGCGGCTATCTGTGCGATGCGCTGGGCGATAACCTCACAGCCTTCCTGGGCGGCTACCAGTCGGTGGCGCGATGAGCGGTCTTGTCACTTTTGTCGGCGTCGCGCATCCGTGGATGTGCGATGTCATGGGGCATATGAATGTCCGGCATTACGCGGCCATGTTCGACGATGCGAGCTTTCAGTTGCTCGGACATATTGCCGGGAAAATCCCCGATGCCGGCTTCGGCTGGGCCGACATGCGCTCGACGACCGAATACAAGCGTGAAGTGCAGGCCGGAGACCTGCTGACGATCCGCTCGCATGTGGTGAAGATCGGACGTTCCTCGCTGACATTCCGCCAGACGATGGTCGGATCGCTGGATGGCGAATTGCGCGCGGTCAACGAAACGACGACCGTGCATTTCGATCAGGTTGCGCGACGCTCGATGCCGCTCGAACCCGAAATGCGCGTCCGGGCTGAACAATTGCTGGCGGAGTGAGGAGCGAGCCTTACGCTCGCTCCTTTTCTCTTGTCAGGCCGTCTTTTCGCTGCGACCGATACCGAGCAACTGGTAGAAAACCAGCGCTGCGATGGTCGAGGTTGCGATACCGCCAAGGGCGAAATCGCCGATCTTCAAGGTGAAGTCGCCCGCGCCGAAAATGAGCGCCACGCCAGCGGTGAACAGGTTGCGGGAATCCGCGAAATCCACCTTGTTGACGATCCAGATGCGCGCCATGGCCGAGGCGATGAGGCCGAAGACCGAAACCGCGAGACCGGCCAGAACCGGCGCCGGGATTGTTTGCAGGATCGCGCCGAATTTCGGCGACATGCCGAGGATCAGCGCCATGATGGCGGCAATGACGAAGATGAGCGTCGAATAGACTTTGGTCATTGCCATGACACCGATGTTTTCGGCATAGGTGGTGACGCCCGTGCCGCCGCCCGCGCCGGAAATCATCGTGGCAAGGCCGTCGCCGAGGAAGCCGCGGCCGATATAGCGGTCCATGCTCTGGCCGGTGATCGAGCCGAGCGCTTTGATATGGCCGAGATTTTCAGCCACCAGCACGACGGCGACCGGCGCGATCAGCGTGATCGCCTGCCAGTTGAAGACAGGAGCGGTGAAATGCGGCAGGCCGAACCATGCGGCATTGCCGACGGCGGTGAAATCGATGCCGGGCACGATGCCAAGGCCGTTGCCGAGCACCAGAACCAGAAGATAGCCGAACAGGAGCGCGAAGAGCACCGACAGGCGCTTGGTCCCGCGCGGTCCATAGGCGGAAATCATCGCCATGCAGAGCACGGTCAGGAGCGCGATCGTTATATGCGTACCGGTCCCCTTCAACTGGCTGACGGCGACAGGCGCGAGGTTGAGGCCGATGGAAACGCCGATGGCGCCGGTGACGACGGGCGGCATCAGCCGTTCGACCCAGCCCGTGCCGATGGCCATGACCACGAGGCCGATCAGGGCATAGAGCGCGCCGCAGGCGATGATGCCGCCAAGCGCGATGGCGATATTGGGATTGGGGCCGGAACCGCTATAACCGGTCGCGGCGATGACGACCGCGATGAAGGCAAAGGACGAACCGAGATAGCTTGGCACCCGGCCTGCCGTCAGCGCGAAGAACAGAAGCGTGCCGATACCGGAGAAAAAGACGGCCACATTGGGATCGAAGCCCATCAGCAGCGGCGCCACGATGGTCGAGCCGGACATGGCAAGCAGATGCTGCACGCCCATCGGCACGGCAGCGGCGGCTGGCAGGCGCTCGTCAGGAAGCACGACGGCGTTCGATGTCAAACGCCAACTTGGAAAATAACCCATGATGTCCCTCTGGAAAATATTATCCCGTTGCCTTTATCGCCTCATGGCAACGATTTCCAGAGGGCCGCAACCTGTTCGCGAAACGAACTGTTGATGATGAGCCGCGATTGTTATCAGTCCGTCACAGTCACGCGGGTCGCGTCGTCCGTCACTGTCCCGACGATCCGGGCCGAGGGATAGCCGGCGGCGTGGATGCCGCTCAATATCCGTTCGGCTTCCTCCGGCGCGCAGGAGACGAGAAGGCCACCCGATGTCTGCGGGTCGGTCAGCAATTGCTGTTTCCAGAGCGGATAATCGTCGGGAAGCCGCACGTCATGACCGTAGCTCGCCCAGTTGCGGGTGGAAGCGCCGGTCACGAACCCGGCCTGCGCCAGAGGTTCGGCCTGTCCCAGAAAGGGCAGGGCGCCATAATCGAGCGTAATTCCGGCGCTGGAGCCACGCGCCATTTCGAGCGCATGGCCGAGAATGCCGAAACCCGTAACGTCGGTGACCGCATGGACGGCCTCATCCTTGCCGAGTTCGGCGCCCGCCCGGTTCAGCAATGTGACCGATGCCATCATTTCATCGTAACCGGCGCTATCGAGCTTTTGTTGTTTGAAAGCCGCAGAATAAATGCCGACACCGATTGCCTTGGTCAGGATCAGGGCGTCCCCGACACGCGCGCCATTGTTCTTACGTAGATTGGCGAGCTTGCAGGTGCCGATGACGGCCAGGCCGTAAATCGGCTCAGGCGCGTCGATGGAATGTCCGCCCGCGACGGGAATGCCAGCTTCAGCGCATATGCTGGAACCGCCTTTCATGATCTCGCGGATCATTTCGGCGGGCATCTTGTTGACCGGCATTCCGAGGATTGCGAGCGCCATGATCGGCGTGCCGCCCATGGCATAGACGTCGGATATCGCATTGGTGGCGGCGATGCGCCCGAAGTCGAACGGGTCGTCCACCATCGGCATGAAGAAATCCGTGGTGGCGATCACGCAATTGTCGTCGTCGAGCTGCCAGACGGCGGCGTCATCGCCGGTCTCGGTGCCGACCAGCAATCGGCTGAAGGGTTGCATGGCCGGTTGACCGGAAAGCAGATCCTGGAGCACGGCTGGCGCGATCTTGCAGCCGCAGCCGCCACCATGGGCAAGGGTGCTGAGACGAATAGGCGATGCGATATCCATGCTATTTCCTCAAATTAAATTGTTATCTCGCGCACGCTCATCGCGTAACGGAAGGAATCCGCATCGAGGCAATCCATACGAATACTGGCGACCTCGGCCTGCGGATACATCAGGAAACCGAGTTCCGGTCCCTGCGAAGACGGCAAGGCGATGTCGCTGCCGTCATTGAAGGCGATCCAGTTGCCTTCCCAGGAGCCGAAAAGCTTTTGCCGCACCGCGGCGACACGCGGATCGTCGGCGGCAAGCCCGTCCTTTTCCTCTTCCAGCATCACCTTGCGCACATCCGCCGGATCGGTCGCGATCCAGCCGATGCCTTCGAGATAGATTTCGGCGCGGCAATGCTGCGCACTGGTGACGATCTCGTTCTTCGCGCCGAGGCTCTTGTAGCCGAAGGCGGAAGGCGCGACGCGCACGCCGTAAAGATCGCGCGCGGGGATACCAGCGGCCCTGACCAGAGCGGTGAACAGTGGATTGATGTCGGCGCATTTGCCGCCAAGATCGCCGCTGCTCAGCATTGCGACGATGTCGCCATCGCCGCAGCCGCGCGTCGATGCGCGGCGATAGGTGCTGGCGACCACCCAGTCATAGATGCGCCGCGCCTTTTCCAGATCGCTGCCGGCATCGCCGACGATCCTGTCGGAGGTTTCCCGGACGATGCCATCCAACGGCGCAAGCCGTGTTCCAGCCAGATAGCGTTCGCGCTCCGCGCGGGTCAGCGGCACGGCCTTTGCCGAAGCGTCCATGTCGCTTGCGCGGTCGCGGGTGGAAACAAGGCTGACGATCTCGGCTCGCGGCGCTGCTTCGCCCGCGTCCCATTCGAGATAGAGCATCCCGGCGCCGCTGTGCGGATCGCGGTCGAGCCGCGCCTGTTTCGCATTCGTCGTCCAGCGATTGCCTTCCGGGCGGTTCCAGTCGTCGGCATTGAAACCCGCCACCGGCACCCAGGCGCGGATGGCCTTCCCGGATGCGGACGGCGTGACGGTGGTGGTGATTTCAAAGCTGCGCCAGCCCGATGGCTTCGGCGCGAACGTGGCGGCGACAGCCGGGGCGAAACCCGGCAACAGGCCGAAGGCGGCACAGGCGGCGCCCGACTTGAGCAATTCCCGACGGTTCATGACGATCCCCTTTTTAGACTTTTCGTCCCTGTTATTCCTGCGAGCGAAGCCGTGCGGCCACCCGATGGAACGGCAGGTTCCTGCGATGGCCGGTAGTGGAAAAGGTAATTGTGAAGGAATGGCTTCACGCCGGACCGGACGTCCGCGCAAATCTGCGGCACCCGGCTTGAAAAGCCGGTGCGAGGCGGGTGCGATCCATGTTCAAGGCCCCGAAACTCGGGAGCGGGAAAAGAAGCCACGCCGCAAGTTTCGCCTTTTTACACGGAAACGTCAATCGCCGGGAGAGTGTGGAAGTCTTTCCATAAACGAAGTCCATGTATTTATACATGACTATAAAAGTCATGTTATTGATAATTACGTCTTAGTGCTGATTTTCCGGGTAATCCGCTCGGTTGACAACTTGGTTTTATTGGAGTGAACTGAACAAAGGTGAATCCGGATTGAAGAAAATCGCCCCCTGGCGATTTCTTCCAATGATCAGGGGAGGTGCAGCGCAATGAATATGGAGCTCTCTCGCCGCCAGTTTCTCGGCGGAACGGGGGCGGTGGTGGCGGCTTCGGCGCTTGGGTCTTTCGGTTTCGGCGCGGTGGAAAGCGCCTATGCCGAACAGATCAGGCCCTTCAAGCTTGCGAATACCGCCGAAACCCGCAACACCTGTCCCTATTGTTCGGTTGCCTGCGGCGTCATCCTTTATTCCAAGGGGGATGTGCGCAAGGGCGAGAAGGCCGAGCTGGTGCATGTCGAAGGCGACACGGATCATCCGACCAATCGCGGCACGCTCTGCCCGAAGGGCGCGGCACTGAAGGATTTCGTGAAGGCGAAGACCCGCCTGCAATTTCCGCAGGTGCGCGAAGCGGGTTCTGCCGAATTCAAGCAGATTTCCTGGGAAGACGCGCTCGACCGTATTGCGCGGCATCTGAAAGACGACCGCGACGCCAACTTCATCGCGAAGAACGACGCGGGCGTCACGGTCAATCGCTGGACGTCCACGGGTTTTCTCGCGGCGTCCGCGACCACCAATGAAACGGCGTTCCTCACCTATAAGGTAGTGCGCAGCACAGGCATATTGGCATTCGATAATCAGGCACGCGTCTGACACGGCCCGACGGTGGCGAGTCTCGCCCCAACATTTGGCCGTGGAGCAATGACCAACTCCTGGACCGACATCAAGAATACCGACCTCGTCGTCGTCATGGGCGGCAATGCGGCGGAAGCGCACCCGTGCGGCTTCAAATGGGTGACCGAGGCCAAGGCCAATCGCGGAGCGAAGCTGATCGTGGTCGATCCGCGCTTCACGCGCACGGCATCGGTCGCGGATTTCTACGCGCCCATCCGTCAGGGAACCGATATCGCCTTCCTGCTCGGCGTCATCAACTACTGCATCCAGAACGATCACGTGCAGTGGGATTACGTCAGGCATTTCACCAATGCGGCCTATGTCGTTCAGGACGGCTTCGAATACAAGGACGGGCTGTTCACCGGCTATGACGAGGCCAAGCGCGATTACGACCGTTCGAGCTGGGATTATGTGATCGGCGATGACGGCTATGCGGTCGTGGACGACACGCTGCAAAATCCGCGCTGCGTGTGGAGCCTGCTCAAGCAGCATGTTTCCGTCTACACGCCTGAAATGGTGGAGCGCATCTGCGGCACGCCGAAGGAGAAATTCCTGAAGGTCGCGGAGATGATGGCCTCGTGCTCGACGCCGGACCGCACGATGACATCCATGTATGCGCTCGGCTGGACGCAGCATTCCAAGGGGTCGCAGAACATTCGCTGCATGGCGATGCTCCAGCTCATCCTCGGCAATATCGGCGTGCGCGGCGGCGGCATGAATGCGCTGCGCGGCCATTCCAACATTCAGGGACTGACCGATATCGGTCTCATGTCGAACCTCCTGCCGGGTTATCTGAACATACCGGCGGAAAAGGAGGTCGATTTCGAGACCTATATGTCGACCCGCGCCTTCAAGCCGTTGCGCCCGAACCAGATGAGTTACTGGCAGAACTATCGCAAGTTCTTCGTCAGTTTCCAGAAGGCGATGTGGGGCAGTGCGGCAACGGTCGAGAACGACTTCGCCTATGACTGGCTGCCGAAGCTCGACGTGCCGAATTACGACATGCTGCGCATCTTCGACATGATGCATGAAGGCAAGGTCAACGGCTATGTCTGCCAGGGCTTCAACCCGCTGATGGCGGTGCCGAACCGCAAGAAGCTGACCGACGCCCTGTCGAAGCTCAAATTCCTGGTCACCATGGACCCGCTGGAAACGGAAACCTCGCGTTTCTGGGAGAACCACGGCGAATATAACGATGTGGATTCCGCTTCGATCAAGACCGAGGTGTTCCAGCTTCCGTCCACCTGCTTTGCAGAGGACGAAGGCTCCCTCACCAATTCCGGGCGCTGGCTGCAATGGCACTGGCCCGGCGCGACGCCGCCCGGCGAGGCGAAGACCGACAACTGGATCATGGCCCAGATTTTCGTCCGGCTGCGGGAGCTTTACCGCAAGGAGGGCGGCGCCTTCCCCGATCCGGTCCTCAATCTCACCTGGGATTATGAGGACGAGGGCGAGCCGACGGCGGAAGAACTGGCGAAGGAAGTGAACGGCCGTGCGCTGACCACGCTCATGGATCCGACGGATCCGAGCAAGGTCGCCGTTGAGGCGGGCAAGCTTCTTGCCGGTTTCGCGGCATTGCGCGACGACGGTTCGACGGCTTCCGGCTGCTGGATCTATTCTGGCTGCTTTACCGAGGCCGGCAACAACATGGCGCGCCGCGACAATAACGACCCGGACGAGACGGGAGCCTATCTCAACTGGTCCTGGTCGTGGCCAGCCAACCGGCGCATCCTCTATAACCGCGCTTCCGCCGACATCAACGGCAAGGCATGGGATCCGAACCGCAAGCTCATTGAGTGGGACGGGTCGAAGTGGAGCGGCTATGACGTGCCGGATATTGCGCCGACAGCCAGACCGGATGAGGTCGGGCCGTTCATCATGAACCCGGAAGGCGCGTCGCGCCTGTTCACTCGAGGCATGATGCGCGACGGACCTTTCCCGGCCCACTATGAGCCGTTCGAGTCGCCGCTCGCCAATGTGATTGCGCCCAATGTGCGGGGCAATCCGGTGGCCCGCGTCTTCAACGACGACTTCAAGCAGTTCGCCGAAACGGCGTCGGAGGAATTCCCCTATGCGGCGACTTCCTACCGTCTGACCGAGCATTTCCACTACTGGACCAAGCACGTTCATGTGAACGCCGTCTTGCAGCCGGAATTCTTCGTGGAAATCTCGGAAGAACTGGCGAAGGAGAAGGGCATCGCCAAGGGCGACTGGGTGCGGGTCTGGTCCAAGCGCGGTTCGGTCAAGGCCAAGGCCGTGGTCACCAAGCGCATCAAGCCGCTCGTTTGCGACGGCAAGACGGTGCATGTGGTGGGCATTCCGCTTCACTGGGGCTTCACGGGCGCCGCCCGCAAGGGCTTCGGCCCCAACTCGCTGACGCCCTTCGTCGGCGACGCCAATATCGAAACGCCGGAATTCAAGGCGTTTCTGGTCAATATCGAGCGCTCAAGCGCGCCTGTGGCTTAAGGAGGGAATGATATGTTTCCACCCGTTCCCAACCCCGACGTTCAGCCGCAGTCTCCGCGCTTTGGCGATAAGGACCTGATCAGGCGGTCGGCTTCCAGCGTGACGCCGCCCGCCGAGCGCCAGACGGAGGTGGCCAAGCTCATCGACGTGTCGAAATGCATCGGGTGCAAGGCCTGCCAGTCGGCCTGTGCCGAATGGAACGACACGCATGAGGAAGTGGGCGTCAATGTGGGGGTCTATGACAACCCCCACGACTTGACGCCCGACACTTTCACGCTGATGCGCTTCACCGAATGGGACAATCCCGATACCGGCAATCTGGAATGGCTGATCCGCAAGGATGGCTGTATGCATTGCGAGGACCCCGGCTGCCTCAAGGCCTGTCCGGCGCCGGGCGCTATCGTGCAATATTCCAATGGCATCGTGGATTTCGTCCATGAGAACTGCATCGGCTGCGGCTATTGCGTGAAGGGCTGTCCGTTCGACATTCCGCGCATCTCGCCCGTGACGCAGAAAGCCTATAAATGCACGCTGTGTTCCGACCGTATCGCGGTCGGCCAGGGGCCTGCCTGCGCCAAGGCGTGTCCGACGCAAGCCATCGTCTACGGCACCAAGGACGAGATGAAGGAATGGGCCGACGGGCGCATCGAGGATCTGAAATCGCGCGGCTTTGAAAATGCCGGGCTTTACGATCCGCAGGGCGTCGGCGGCACCCATGTCATGTATGTGCTGCATCATGCCGACAAGCCGGAAATCTACGCCGGACTGCCGAACGATCCGCGCATCAGCCCGGTCGTGGAAGCATGGAAAGGCGTGACCAAATATGCGGGCATGGCCGTGATGGGGCTGGCCGCGGCGGCTGGTCTTCTGCACTATGTCTTCAAAGGCCCGAACGTCGTGACGGCGCATGACGAGGCCGAGGCCGAAAAGCTCACGGGGGAAAAAAGCTCATGAGCAAGACCGATTTTGACGATGTTGAACGCGGCGACGGCATAGTCCCCGGCAAGCCGGTTCGGGTGCACCGCTATTCCGGCGGGGCGCGTGTCAATCACTGGATCACCGCCATCAGTCTCGTGCTTCTGGCATTATCGGGTCTGGCGATGTTCCATCCCTGGCTGTTCTTCCTGTCGGGCCTCTTCGGCGGCGGCGAGTGGACGCGCGTCATTCACCCCTGGATCGGCGTGGTTCTGTTCGTCAGCTTTCTCGGCCTCTTCTTCCGCTTCTGGAGCGCCAATCTGTGGAAGCGCGAGGATAGCCGCTGGCTTTCGCAGGCCAATGACGTGATTGCCGGCAATGAGGAAAAACTGCCGGAAGTCGGTAAATACAATGCCGGGCAGAAGCTGGTCTTCTGGTCGATGTCGATCCTGATCATCGTCCTGATCCTGTCGGGGCTCATGATCTGGAACGAATATTTCGGCTCTTATACCACGATCAACCAGCAGCGCTGGGCCTTGCTCATTCATTCCATGGTCGCCGTCATCGCGATCTGCGTCTGGATCGTGCATGTCTATGCGGCGATCTGGGTCAAGGGAACGATCAGCGCCATGACGCGCGGCACGGTGACCGGCGGCTGGGCATGGCGGCATCATCGCAAATGGCTGCGCGAACTGGCGTCGAAGCCGAAGGCAAAGCAGACCGGCGGCAAGCCGGTGGCGTGATCCTGTCGCCGGGTTGAAAAATCCGGCAATTGGGCGAGAATGCGAGATGACGCATAGCAACAGGTAGAGCGGTTCCGAAGACTGTCGAAACCGGAACCGCTCCTTAATTTTCCACAGACCCTCTGGGTCCGCGTGGCCCGTCGGGTTCGTGAGGAGTGACATGGCAGGCAAGAAAGATCTGGCGCCGGACCCGACCGTTATCGGTGAAATCTCGGCTCCGCCCTTCGTACGGTTGCCCGATCCGGGCGACCTTTTCGCAAAACGTGCAGCGCGCCTGCGCCTCATGGGGTCGGTCAGTCCCCTCAAGCCCTATCTGGAATTCATTGCCGAACTGACGGATGCGCAGGCGCGCATCCATGCCGCGCTTGGCCCGGTTGCGGCCCCCGATGTTTCCGACCGCGCGCTGGAATTCGGTATGCCGGCCATCGACCGTACGGATGCCGCTTCGCAAGAGGTGCTCGGCAGTATTTTTGACCGGCTGTTCGATGAGGTGCGCCCTGTCGCCAAGCCGCAGGATGCCATGGATGCTCTCGAACGCGCGGCCAATGTCAGTGCGGGCGAGCGCCGCCGGATGGTGGAGGCGATTTTTGCCGGTGTTCTGCCGCCCGAGGCCGTTGCGGAACATATCTATGTCTGGGCTGGGCTTCAGCTTCATTTCACGCGGCTTGCCTCCGCGCTCGATCCGAAATCGGTGAAGCCGGTCGCCGATGGCGTCTGCCCGACCTGCGGCTCCCTGCCGTCAAGCTCGATGGTCGTCGGCTGGCTCGGCGCCCATGGCGCGCGCTTCTGCTCCTGTTCCGTCTGCAACACGCTCTGGCATTATGTCCGCATCAAATGCGTGTGCTGCGGCTCTACCAAGGGCATCGGCTACAGGGAGGTCGAGGATGGCGGCGGCGTCATCAAGGCTGAAACCTGCGACGAATGCCAGAGCTGGGTGAAAATCATCTATCAGCAGCAATCGACCGACGCCGATCCGCTGACCGACGATGTGGCGAGTCTCGGCCTCGACATGCTGATGCGCGAGACACCTTATGCGCGCGGCGGCTTTTCTCCACTCCTTGCCGGGCTGTGAGCGGCCATGGACCAGAGCAAGCCGTCACTGCGTCATCTTCCGTCCGTCGATGCCGTCCTGCAAATGCCGGAACTCGGCGCAGCGCTTGCGCGTTTCGGGCGCGCGGCGGCGACTGCCGCCATTCGCACTGTCCTCGGCGAGTTGCGCGAAGCGGTGAAATCCGGCGTGGCCCTTCCCGATCATGCTCGGATTGCGCAAGCCGCCATCGAGCGGCTCGATGCTTCGGACCGCCCGAGCCTGCGCCCGCTGTTCAATCTGACCGGAACGGTGCTGCATACCAATCTGGGCCGCGCTATTCTGGCTGAAGCGGCCATCGAGGCGGCGACCGAGGCGATGCGGCAGGCCGTCTCGCTCGAATTCGACCTGTCGTCGGGGGCACGCGGCGAGCGCGACGATCACCTGCGCGCCCTGATCTGCGAACTGACGGGCGCGGAAGACGCAACCGTTGTCAATAACAATGCCGCTGCCGTGCTGCTCGTGCTCAACAGTCTGGCGTCGGGCAAGGAGGCTGTTGTTTCCCGTGGCGAACTGATCGAGATCGGCGGCGCTTTCCGTATGCCCGACATCATGACCCGCGCGGGCACGACGCTGGTGGAAGTCGGCACCACCAATCGGACGCACCCGCGCGATTATGAAAACGCCATCGGTCCCGATACCGGACTGGTGCTGAAGGTTCACACTTCCAATTACCGCATCGAGGGTTTCACCCGTGAAGTGAAAGCCGACGAACTGGCGAAGATCGCCGCGGCGAAGGGCGTGCCGCTGGTCAACGATCTGGGTTCGGGCACGCTTGCCGACCTCGCCGCTTTCGGCCTCGCCCATGAGCCGACCGTGCGTGAGGCCGTGGCGGAGGGCGCGGATATCGTAACCTTTTCCGGCGACAAGCTTCTGGGCGGGCCGCAGGCAGGTTTTATCGTCGGGCGGCGCGACCTGATCTCGCGCATCAACAGGAATCCGATGAAGCGCGCCCTGCGGGTCGACAAAATCAGGCTGGCGGCACTTGAAGCCACGCTGAAACTTTATCGCAACCCGGAACGGCTGGCCGAAAAGCTTCCGACCATGCGCTATCTGGCGCGCCCGCAGGGAGAAATCGCGGCACAGGCGGCAAGGCTGAAGCCTGAACTGGAAAGCCTTCTGGGGCCTGCTTTCACGGTGAGGGTTGCCGATTGCGCCAGCCAGATCGGTTCCGGCGCGCTGCCATTGTCAACGGTTCCGAGCGCAGGCCTGTCGATTGTGCCGAATGACGGCAGTGGCTCCGCGCTTGCGGCACTGGCCGAGGCCCTGCGCCAGTTGCCCCTGCCGATCATCGGGCGCATTGAAAAAGGGGCGCTGGTCCTCGATCTGCGCTGTCTCGACGATGAAAGCGGTTTTCTGCGTAATCTGTCGGCCCTTGCGGCGCGCCGGTCATGATCGTCGGCACGGCGGGCCATATCGACCACGGCAAGACCTCGCTGGTGCGCGCACTGACCAGGGTCGATACGGATCGGCTGAAAGAAGAAAAAGAACGCGGAATATCCATCGATCTGGGCTTTGCCTATCTGCCGCTTTCCGGCGAGGATCGGCAGATCCTCGGTTTTGTCGATGTGCCGGGGCATGAGAAATTTGTGCATACCATGCTGGCCGGTGCGGCAAGCATCGATTTCGTGATGCTGGTCGTTGCCGCCGACGACGGCATCATGCCGCAAACGCGCGAACATCTTTCCATCGTCAATCTGCTCGGCATAAGGCGTGGCATCGCCGTGATTACCAAGAGCGATCTTGCCGGACCTGAGCGGCTGGCGGAAGTGAAGGCCGCGATCCGCAACGAATTGGCCCCGACCGGCCTTGCCGACATTCCCATCCTGACGGTCTCGACGCTTACCGGGGCCGGGATAGGTGAATTGCAAGCTGTGCTGGAAACGCAAGCGCGCGCTTTTGGCGAGCGACACGCCGAAGGCGGGTTTCGCCTTGCCGTGGACCGTTCTTTCACCTTGAAAGGGGCGGGAACGGTGGTCACGGGCACGGTGCTTTCCGGCGCGGCCCGGATCGGCGATCCACTGATCGTCAGCCCGTCCGGCAGACAGGCGCGTATTCGTACCATCCACGCTCAGAACCGCCCGGCCGAAGCTGCACGGGCGGGCGACCGCTGCGCGCTCAATCTGGCGGGCGAGGGCATATCCCGGGATGCGGTTCACCGCGGCGACATGCTTGTATTGCCGGGCTTCCATCGCCCCACCGACCGTATCGATGCATCGCTGCAAATCCTGCCCACCGAGCAGAAACCCATAGGTCAGTGGTTTCCGGTGCGTCTGCACCATGCCTCGGCGGAAGCGGGCGCGCGCATTGTGCTATTGGGCGAGGAAGGACTTTTGCCGGGCACGGAAGGGTGCGTTCAGCTCGTGCTGGACCGTCCGATTGCAGCGGCGGCGGGCGACCGTTTCGTCATCCGTGACGTGTCCGCGCAGCGCACTATCGGCGGCGGTCGTTTTCTCGACCTGCGCCCGCCCCAGCGCAAGCGGCGCAGCCCCGAACGCATGGCGCAACTCGATGCCCATGCCATGGGCGATCCGGTCGAAGCGGCGCGCGCGCTTCTGTCCGTCGAACCGTTTTTCTTGGATGCATCGGCCTTTCTGCGCGACCGGGCGCTGGCGGACGAGCCGGAGCGGCTGGCGCAGGCGCTTGATGCGACGACGCTGCCGCAGGGCAATTCCGTGCTTCTCCTGTTGCCGGAGCGCTGGGCCGGTCTGCGCGACGACATCCTAGCGCGGCTTGGCGCCTTTCACGACGAGAACCCGGACCTGATCGGCATGGGCGTGGAACGGTTGCGGCAGCAGTTGCGGCCGCGCCTGCCCACCAGTGCCTTTCGCGCTGCCATTGCAGCGCTTGGCGAGCAGGATCTGGTCCGGCTCGACGGTGCGTGGCTGCGACTTCGCGATCATGAAGTCACGATGAGTGAAGCCGACGAAACAATTTGGCGCGAGGTTGCGCCGCTCCTTGAGGGAGAGGCCCGGTTTCGCCCGCCGCGCGTACGGGATATCGCCGGTTTTCTGGGGGAGCGTGAGGAAGATGTTCGCCGGCTACTGAAACTGGCTGGGCGCATGGGCCGGGTTCATGAAGTGGCGCATGACCATTTTTTCCTGCGCGCCACCATTGCCGAGATGATCGCCATCCTGTCGGATATGGACGCGGCTTTTGACAGCGGCTGGTTCATTGCCGCCCGCTTTCGCGACCGTATCGACAGCGGGCGCAAGGTGGCGATCCAGATACTGGAATTCTTCGACCGCAACAGCGTTACCATAAGGCGTGGCGACATGCGCAGGCTGAACCGGCGCAAGCTGGACCTGTTCGGGGAGTTCACACAGTCCGAAGAGAGATCATGATCGCTGCGATGAGGATGACGTTTCGTCACCCAATGCGAGACCGCCCATTCCCATTCCGCCGCCGCCCATTCCTCCCATTCCTCCGCCACCTTTGCCGCCGCCGGGACCCTCCCTGTTGCGGCCGCCGGCAGAGCTTTGCCGCACGGGTCCCTGTTCGGGGATTTGCAGGTCCGCCGGTATCGGATCGAGATCGAGTGCCTGTCGAATAAAGTCCCGCAGCGATACGACAAGCGCATGGGTATGGATGGGATGCCCCGAAACCAGTTCCCGGATGGCGCGTTCGGCCAGCCGGATATGCTCCTCGGTGCCGAGCAGCAGGATGTCGGACAGGGCTGCTTCCACGGCATCGCGGATGCGCCGCGACCGTTCGGAAAGCATGATCAGTTCTACGGTCTGGCCCTCTCCCGGCTCGGACTGCTGCTGCATGCGCACATCGCGCATGTGACGCGGATCGACGCTCAGATTGCCGGTAAAGGAACCGCCCAGCGTCTTGTAGGCGGCGATGAGTGTCTTCAGGCGCTCATTGATCTGGCGGTTCATCCGCTCGCGACGCTGTTGAAGCGTAAGCATCATGACGATGCGGATGCCCACGCCGATAAGCGTGACCAGCGCCAATCCGAACAATGTGGCCGCGAGGCTCTGCCAGGAGCTGAAATCCAGTATGCGCAGCGCTTTCTCCTGTCATTATAACCCGCCATCCTTTTTAAATCCCGAACCGGGGGCACTTGCAAGACAGAAGATTGACGCGACGATAAACCCTGCGATAGGTAAGGATATGGAAGGGATACATGCCCGGTGGCATGTCCGGACTTCAAATTCTAACGCCCATGTCTGCTGCTGTATTCAATCGTCCTAGAAAACCCCGAATTTTCGGCTATAGCGGCAGGCGCTTTCCTTATCTGTATGCATCTATATTGGATCGTGCTACCGGGTTGGGTAGCAAAATGGTAGCAAAGTGTTTTCGTAATGTTCTTTTGAGAAGGGAGGTAATCTCGTGCAAGCGCAGGTTAATGTGTGGGGGAACGATATAGTGATCAATGTGGAGCAGCATTCTAAAACTGTGTGGGTTGCATCAGGGGTTTGCAACGATCAGATCGTAACCGTGAAGCGCCAAACAAAAGGCGCAGCAATTTCTGGTTGGGTCGATGCTGCTCGATATAAGAGCGGGTAAGGGCGTCTTAAACCGTCTGAATAAGACGCTTGTCAGACGCTGAAACGTTTCGGAAGCGTTACAGTAACGTTACGCGTAACGCTTTTGTTACGTTATGTGACGCTGTGACCTGTCACGTGACAGTCACGCCATTTCCAGAGATAATCGGGAGATAATTCAATTTTGCCATGGCAAAAACTTAGCGTTTGCTAGGTCCAGATTGTTTGGAAACAATGGCTTACAATCTCCGTGGTTTTTCCAAACCGAGCTAACAGTTTTTTCCAACCGCCCGCTAAATTTTTAGCGACCGTCCAACTCCCACCATTGGTGGAAGTCAAATCGCCTTCAACCCGCCGCTGACAACGAATGTCACAGCAGCCGCAAGAATGCCGCCTACGACGATCCACATAATCCGGGATAGCGTGGATTGAATACTCTTATTCGCGCTTTCCAGCCCATTGAACCGGGTGTCGATACGAGCTTCCATGGCTACCCATTTCTCATCATGACGGGCGCTGTCGATTTCACGCTGACGCTGCCACGTTTCCAATGCGTTCAGACGGTGGATGCTGGACTGCGCCGTATGCTCCAACCCCACGACGCGGGCGCGGAGATCGTTTTCGTCAGGCATTGATTTCTCCATCAGTCCCACCCGCATGCTTTTCGACCATATGCATTATGCGCTGCAATCCCCTGCCCGGCTGGCGCGTCATTCCCAGCCAGATAGACGGCAGTGGCCGACTTAATCGGGATTGCCTTCCACCCGGCGCAATTGCTCGCAGTCTGACTGCAAGCCGCCAAGCTCGACACAGAGGCCAATAACGTCCAGACCGCCCACTTTCTCATCGATCTTCGCCCTTTCCTGAATTGCCTTTGCTGTGGCCTGTGCCGCGTCCAATGCGGCCCGCTGGCGCTCTTTCATCGCTCCGATAGTGTAACCGGCTCCAAAAACTAAAATCGCCGCCACAAGGGCAGCGAGCGCGGATTTTACCCATGGCGGGATAAGTCCCCAGAGTGCGCCCATCACCCGATCTCCGATTTCAGGTCACGGACGGCCTTGAACAGATCGTTGCGGCGCTTGATGCCATAGACTGCAAAAGCGACGATGGCAGCGCTGATGAACAACTGGACGCGCCAATCCAGTCCGCCAAGGAAATCGCCCGCGGCGGTAACGACAGCGCCGAGAGCGGCAAGGCCCCACGTCCAGACGGTTTTGCTCTTGGCCGGATGCTGTTCAAGCTCGCCGGGATCGGCCACGACTGGCTTTTCGATGGTGACGACCTCTGGAGCGACGACGACCGGCAGCACGGCCCCGACAGTCTTGACCTTGTTCAGAACGGCTTCGACCTTCGCAGGCGTGACGAGAGCCTTATTGAGCGCATCGCCAGCATAGTAGCTCTCGCCGCGCTTCAGATTGCGGTGAGTGCCCTTGGTCGCGGCCAGTACCGGGAGAGAAGCCCATTCTTGCGCCAGCCGCCTGCCGAATTCGGTGCGGCTGATCTTACCGGAGATGAAATCCTCGTAACCGCGGCGCTTCAAGAGATGAAAGCCGAGCCGGTCTTGCAGATCGGCATCAAATATCTGCGAGCCGCGCAAGCCAAGCTCACGGGAAAGGTCTTGCAACGTAGCGCGCATGAACTGGTAGCGGCCAGATGCCGACGATTTAAACCGCTTGGTGAACGACGCCTGCGCATCGACCAGTTCGCCAAGCGTCATTTTCGTGATCGGTTTCGGGAGCTTGTCCTGATTATTTCCGTAAATGACGTCATAGCCGCGAGGCGCTTCGATCCCGCCAATAAAGTCGAGCAAAAGCGCCGCGCCGGCGGGCACGGTTTTATCCATGGTCAGTTCCTTTCAGGGATAGAAAAAGGCCCCGCACGAAGGGGCCTTGGGTAGAAGCATGAAAAAGGATGCCGAAGCGGCCCTATTTTTCCCGTATGAAGTAGAATATCTGTTCTTCAAACCGATCTATCGTGATTTCACCGTTGACCAGTTTAATGAATTCCTGAGCGACAAGTTCAGAGTCCCAAGTGATTTCGTAGCCGTTGACGACCATGAACATCATTCCTGCCGTCCACCCGGTTCGTTTATTCCCTTGCTCGAACGGATGGTTTTTAGCGATGGCCACCATCAAAATAACCGCGAGCCTGAGAATGTCGCTGTCACCGGAATAATGGAAATGGTTGATAGGCCGTGCAACCGCGCTCTCAAGAAGCTCTGGCCTCAAGATAGCAAAATTCTCACCAGTTTCTGATACTTCGGCTCGATTGATCTCGATGATTTCTTCCATCGGGAGCCATACAGGCTCACTTTGCAAGCTCGGCTCGCACCTTGGGGAAACGGCTCATAACGTCCTTACGCACAGCAGCGAAATCAACCGGACCCTGTGGCGGGCGCGGCGGGAACTGAACGCCATCATTTTTTGCAACAGGTACTGCGTTGCGGGACATTTTCGTTTCTCCTTCACTCACCATTTGGTGAGCTTCATCATAATTGTGAATTAAACATCAAATTGCAACCCCTATCGCCGGAACACTCGGCGGGGTTTTCTTTCCGGCCTTATATGCTATTCAGCTAATGCATACCGGTCCAAGCCCCCGCTAGATCGGTGTGACGCCCCGGTCGGGTTACTTCTGGCCGGGGTTTTTCTTTTTTTCGGCATAGGAAAGCAGTCAGAGTGGGTGGCGGATCCACCCCTATGCTGGTGACATGGCCTTGTTACGCCACCAAGATGCAATAGATGAAAAGATGCAGCGCCTTGACCTTGCAGCCATTTCACCGAAGACCCTCTCAGCTATCGCGGCGGAAAGAAGACGACGGTCGCTTACCTTGACCAGATATCGCGTGCGATAATAGCAAAGAAACTGCTTCATCTCGCCATCGGAAAGGGCTGGAGATATTGTCTCCGTTATGCGCCAAAAGTGATCACGGTCTATGACTTGATGCACTGCGCAATTATAGTCAGCATCGCCGAATAAGTAGATCGGCTTCAGGTGTACTATCGCCTCTGATCCCACACCAGAATTTACGGTGAAAACTGCTTGCGATTTTGAAACGAGCGTGTGGATACTGTCCTCGCTCACAACGATAGCTCCGGCGCTTGACAATTCGGCGATCTTGCCCGCCACTTCGTCATCTCGGCACTTCGGATGACGCTTCACAACAACACGGGTATCCGTCCCGTGAAAGCGCTCAACAACCATATCCAGCATGTCCATCATCGAAATCCTCGCAAGCTCTTGCGTTCTGTCGGATTTCACCTGAAGGGGGACGAAAACAAATTTCTCTGGAAGCGAGACTGTTGGGCATGTCGTTGCCTGCGGGTATTTTGAGACGTTGCGGACAATGATGTCCTCTACATGGCGATCATAGAATTCAGCGGCTTCTACGAGTGGCGGAAGCTCCAAATCGGCAATTGAAGAACGCGCCAGCGATGACCATCCAGAATATCCGCCGCAATCTATAACTGCATAGCCTGGAAGATCGGCGGGTTTGAAATGCGTCGATCCTTGCCGTTCCCCTTCAGTGTGGAATGACAAAGTATAATGAGAGCTATTCCTGATTACAGAGACCAAGTAGTCAGGGATCATGACTGAATGGATATTGCGTTTCTTGGCCTCTCGTATTGCCTGCGATGTTACGGACATCCATGTATCACGTGCATCCAACGAGTCCCTTGGTACAATCAGTAGGCGAAACCAGCAATTTATCTGCAACCCGGTTTTAACTTGAGGAACGTGGCCTGCCGCGGCGACTTCAATGAGCCTGAAAGTCTCTTTAAGGGTCAGCCCGTGCTCACCCAGAAATGTGAGCATCGGTGCCAAAAATAATTCATCCTCTTCACTGGAGACACCCAAACTTCGTGCCCTCTCGACAGTATTAACGGCCATCGACACGTCGGAAGTTTCGATCTCGAACCTCAAGACTTGCTTCCAAGCACGAGAAAACTGCGCATCATCATTGCGAGTTTTGCTGACAAGATCGGCGGCTGCGCGGAATGCCTCTGAAAATGCTGGAAGGTCACCGGCCATACCTGCCGCACGCATAACATTTATTGCTTGCAAGATGGAGAGCTTCGTATTGCGTAGCAATGTCATGCCAATCTTGCTTGCGACGACATAGTCGCGTGCGCTCAAAGCAGTCGCAAACTCTGCCTGTGAACAGATATCAATATTGCCCAATCTACCCACCCCGGTAACGTCATATTAAGCAGGTGTAACAATTTTGATATAAAATTCAAGCTAATCTAGACCTAGTTTACGTCTAAAGGATCAGCCTCTGGTATTCATCAATTGGCATGAAGGGCAATATTTCACTTGGCTCGGAGCAAACTCAAACGCCCACTAATCAAATGCCCCAAGGCCTACACGACTGATCTGGACATCTTCCTTGTTCTGCGAATAGATGACCCAGAGATAGCCATCCTTTTCCAGAAACTGCGGATAGTTGAAGCCGAATGACCAGTAGCTGGTGCCGGTAAATTTCGCCGGTTCCGGATTATTCCGCAGAACATAGACACGGTCATATTCCAGGCCGTCATCCGAAACTGACAGCATCAGAACCTGACGCCCCATTTCCTGCGATGCATTTGACGACAAGACATAACGTCCATCAGACAGGCGCATGACTGCCCGTCTAGACTGCGCGTCCGGGAAATTGGTTTTCATCGGAGTGCTGACGGTATGCCCACCATCATATGAAAACGACCGCAGCAGCACACGCGGGTTCATCTCCTCCTCATTGCGGTATTCGTAAGAGATGAGGCGAGGATTGACCGACAACACTGTCGCTTCATTCAGCAACACGCCAGTCGGTGATGGCACGATGACGCGCTCCCAGTTCCCCATATCGCCAAGGATGAATTGCGTCTCGAACTTGTGATTGCGGCCTGAACCGAGCCATTTCCCGTCTGGAAGCTGGATCGGAGCATAATCAAGCATACAATCGGTCAAGATTTCCTGCTCTGCGCCCCACTGCCCGCTCTCCCATTTGCGGCCCATCAGTTTCAGGCTTGGGCCGTAATATTCCTCACCTTCGACCGGATCGAGGTTGATCTCGGTGAAGTAGTAGAGCGCCCAAAGCTCACCGTTGCGCAGCCATAGGCCGTTCGTGCTGTAGCGAAAGCCGGAAGGAGGAACGCCAGTGTATGACTGGCGCGGTGTCCAGGTAACACCATCGATAGAAGTCGAGAACATGCCTTGCGTCGCAGCGGTTTCCGATCCGGCCGACCAAACCCAAGTGGCGATAAACAGCCCATCATAGAAGGCAATCTGCGGGTTCTGGTTTAGCTCCCGAACATCGGATACCGCAACGATCTCATACAAATCCGAAGGGACCACTGGCAGCGCAGCAATATTGAGAGGCGCTGACCGATCCTTGAGCATAGGCTTAAAACCGGGAGATGACGAATAAGCCAGAACATCCATCAGTGCTCCACCTCATAGGCAATGCCGCCGATGATCAAACTGGTATTGGTAAAGTTCGTCTCATTAAGCTGCGAGGTTGATGCCGTTCCTTGACTTCGCAATGCAACAGAAGTGCCCATAGCCAGAAAGCCCGCCATATTTGGACTAGGCAGTGCCATTCCAGCGTAATAGCCAATATTCAAAATGCCCCCCATTGAATTTTCTCTGATAGGGAACGGGAGGCCGTTCATGTTGGCGCTTGTTGCCCCTGTTGCCGTCCCCTTCGAACTCAGCCCCATACGGAATTTGCAGAACACAAAATTGCCGATACGTATCCAAGCGCCGGTTTGTGACGCATACGTAATGCCCGTCGTCTGGCCGCTGAAATCTAGGCTCGGCGTCCACGCACCCTCCGCATAACCGACATTATCAACCCAAACCGGGCTTCCGGTAATATCAACGGATATCACCTGACCGGAGACGCCATTGGGCATATTGGCGATGCCGGGCAGAATGCCTTGACCAAGCATTTCAATGAGCGTCGTCGTCTGCGCTGTGACACGAGCGCCGTCCGGCAGATAACGCGCCCGATATGGCGCATCGGTCAGGCTGGTACCGGTCCATGGTTCGGCCAGCGTCAATTGCGTATTGCTATCGACACTCGCGATCACGGCGGTCATGTTCTGGATTTGAAGCGTATCGCCTGCACGGAAATTCCCAACATCAAACAGCGTGCCCGTGCCGGTGACGGTGGTTGATCCATTGGCGAGCGAAATCGTCCCAGACGTGTAGTCAGGCAAAACGGCCATGAGTTATCCTTCCTGCGCTGTTGACGCGGATTGTCAGCTTGAATTTTGATGATGGATTAGCGCTTCCAGACCAAAGCGCGGATCAGCCAAGTTCCGCCTTGGTAATTTGGAGTTCCAGAAGAACCGGAAACTGTTCGTGCTTGAATAGCGTAAGTGTTGTTACCTTGCACGGCAGAAGGATCAATAAATAAGCCGTCGCACGAAACACTAAATGAAACACTTCCCGAACTGCTTCTACTGGCCCCGTCATCCGCAGCAATAAATTCGCTTCCGGTTGTCAAATTGATAAATCTCAATTGTACAGCGGAAAAACCACCACTTCCGGGTATAGATGATTGGAAATTGGCGGAAGATCGAATTTCTGCGAAAGCCGTTCCGGCTTGCGGGTTATTAGTTACCATCGTTGCAATTGTTACATACGACGTTGTTGTGGAACCACTGCTCGGAAAGCTACCGCTAGATTGATAATCTTGAGTGACGTTGTGAAAATCGAGATTGCTGGTTTTTACCTGAAGGTCACCGATCTTCGCAGACGTGATAGCGGCATTCGCAATTTGGGCTGTGCCAATCGACACGTTGACGATCTTCGCCCAGTCCATGACGAAGCCTTCGCCGTACATGACATTGTTCTGGATGACGAATGGCTTGAAATACTGAGTGCCATTTGAGAACACGATCTGGTCTGCGATCATGACGACGCGGCCTTGCGTCGAATTCACATCGAGGAACAACCCGGCGCTCTTGTAGCTATCGGCAATACCGCCTCTAACTTCCATGCCGATGCGGGAATTCCAGCCACTGGGTGACACATAGGTTCCCATGCGGAATGTCGCACTAGCGCTGACATCATTAACGGTAGATGTCAGTTGCGTAATGGCTTCTGCTTGCGCTGCCACATCATCTTCTACACCGTCAACACGGACTTGCAGCAACTGGATAATGCTGGCACCGGTATTATCCCATAGCTGGGCGTTGATCCGGGTCAACTGCTGACCGATCGCACTATTCGGCCCCGTTGCGACGAAGATATCCTCCTGCCACTGCGCTTGCGCCGTACCGAACGAACTGCTCAATTCACGACGGATGGCCTGCCGGTCAGCATAGTTGCTGTTGTGGTTGTCAGCCGTGGTCGTGGCCAGTTCCTGCGCTTGCCGGATGATCTCCCGCATTTGCGGCCCGATCCATCCAAGGTAGCTTTTCAGGTCATCATCCAAGCCCTCGTAATCGACCGGGCTTTGATCACCGCGAGCATTAAGCGTAGTGAACGGCGTAGCCGCCGCCCACGCGACCGAGCGACCATTATCGACGCGCAGGCGGGTGCGAACGAACCAGTCCGTCAGCGAAGTCAGACCTTCAACAATGGGAACGTTGGTCACATCCCAAGTCACAAACTTCGTGAATACCTGAGACGGATCATTGGCAGGCCAATACTCGATATCGACCCCGACGACAGAAATGTCATCAATCGTATCCCACAGCAGCCGAACGCCCGGCAGTTCACCCTGACCGTCAGCACCCACGAGGATAGGAATAACATCGAAGTTTTGGACCTCTGCCAGATACTGCGGTGGCGGCACAACGATGATGTTCGGCGGGGTTGTCTCATATGCCGTGGGATCGAACACGCCATTGCTGATCTGCTGCAACGATATCGCAATATCGCGGGCGCCGTCCGTATTGATGCCGCCAAGCTGACGAGACAGAACCTGAAACGTCCGGTCACCATACTTTGCGCTGTTCCAGCGTATCCACCTGCCTTCCTTGATCATGTCGAGGAATTTCGGATGCACGACGATTTCGGCCGACGCCTGATATCGAGCGCCACGAATGGCGATATCGGCCAGCCGGTCCACCTGGCGAGAGTCAGTGACAGCACCGTAGGGAATAGCGCTTGCAAGCGTTTCACGATCTTCGGCAAGAGCGCCCGCATCGATGCGCGTGGCGGCGTCCTTGGTCTCGTAAAAGTCATCCGGCGAGACGTACGACGCGGCGACCGTATTGATAAGTTCCGTGCGCTTGCGCTTGGCACTGAAACGAAGCGGTGCGCCACGCTTGATATCGTTGTCCGTGATCGTTGCGACAATGGCCTGCGGAGCTCCAGCAATCGGGAACTCGCCGTCAACACGTTCAACCCACGAACCGCACATTGCTTCAAGGATCGGCGTCAGATTGGCATCGTGGTTTGCACCGGGACCGTCCTTGGCAATCGCGTGGGCACGATAGCGCTTCGAACCGTCCGACATGATTTCGTCGCAGATGTTCGCAGCCTGGGTGTATTCTGCCAACGGCAGACGGCTTGCACGAACACCCTTGCCAACCATGCGCTGGGTTCCGTTGAAAAAACCACGCTCCAGATTGTAAATCTGCACCACGGGGTTATCGGAATATTCCCATGTGCTCTGATCGTCCCATCGATGGGAACCAGAACCGCCCATCGTGCTGTCCTTGCGCCAGTCGTAAAGCGGAGCACCCACGACCTCGAATAAAATCTTTGCTGGCGAGGTCAGGCCATCGCCATTCTTGCGCAGTTCAGAAAACACGATTGCATAGGCAACACCGGCACCACGATGGTTGACAGTCCATCGTCCAGTGGGACGGGCTTCATTGATCAGCGTCGGCTCTGCCTGCTGATCCATCGTGCCATAGTAGAATTTGACCCTGACGTTATCGTGGTCGTCACCACTCGTGCCTTCGTTCGGCACAAGCCAGTAGCCGTCAGCGTCCTGCTGGACGAGATCGCGCCATTGGCCGTTATAACGAACACGCGGCACGGACGTTATGCGAAAGCTCGACAGGACGAACACGTCCTGTATCTGCCGGCCGCCCGATCCGTAGCTGTTGCGGTAGATATGGTGGCCTTCGGTTGCGCAGGTGCCGAGAATGACAGAGCGCGGAATATTCGCACCGTACTGCGTTTCCAGTTCCGAGGCGCGGCTTTGCGTCTTGGGAGGAAACAGCGCATTGACGGCATATTTGAGCGCGATACCGAACGCAGTTTGCGCAATACCGGCGAGGATCGGGCTTGCCGCGGCCCATGCGGCCACGCTTGATACAAGCCCGCCGATAGCGGTGAAGATAGGCGCAAGAAATGGCATCAGCACATCCCATGGAATAGGCGCAACAAAACAGGCCCGCGATTGCGAGCCGTTAAGCGCATCGAATTATCAGTATGATCAGTCGCCTACCTTGTAGGCTTGTTCGATCTCTGTGATCGGGAAGAATGTCAGCCCGTGCGGCTGCTTGACCGCAAAACCGGACCCACAAATGAACCCGGCGGTATATTCGCCATTGATGATCATCACGCCGACATCCCCACGGCGGGCGGCAAAACGGTTCACGGGTTCAAGCTCAAGATACTTCTCGAACACGTCCCGGACATTCTCGCATCCATTCTGGAGCATCTTCCGGGCGGCGCCCTTTTCCGTTTTGTACTTGCCGCGGAACTTGGCCAGTGGATCGGTGCCCGTCACGGCAAACATGGCGTCAGCAGCGGTCAGAAGACAATCGGATTTTCCCCATTCCGGGGCGATACCGATATGGGCTGTGGCGACATCTTCAAGCGCACGATCCCAACCGTGAACCCTAGCCAAACTTGATTTTGAAGAATTCATTCTTGATCCTCGCGGCATACTCGAAAAGCATGTCGCCCGGTGAAACCAGCTGCTGATCCTCATGCGAGGCGTACCGATAACCCTCACGGAAATTATCGACCGCGCCTGTCTCGATATGTCCTTCCAGCCAGATTTCCTCGCCTTCCTCCCGGTGATCGATGGTATCGACATAGCCGTGCCAGGTCGGTTCTGCGTGGAGGAAAGCGTTCGTGTCCGGATCGAAATAGAAGTCGTAGAAAGTGACCGGGCGGTTCTTGTAATCTTCTTGCTCGATCTGGCCGAGCTTATCTGGCGTCAGACCGAAGTCGGCGGCAGCGGGAAGCTTCATCGTAATTGGCTGTGCCGCCGTTCCGAGCGCATAGCGCGGCTCTTCAACATCAATCAGTGTATTGCCGTGATAGGTCAGCCCGGAATAGTCCAGACTGCCTTTCCCTGAGAAAAAGCCGTAAACACCGGTTCCGAACTCAAACTTGGCGGCTGATGCGATCTTGGCCCTGCCTTCGTCAAGCAACTGCTGCAATCGTGCTGGAAACGCCATTACTTGGGCACCTCCACAAGCTGGAATGATGCGTCTGGATAGAAGCCTTCACCGATATCCAGACTGTTCGGCAGAAGCCGCATGTTCATGACAGGCTCCTTGAAACGAACTGTCGAACCAACGCCAATGTAGGACGGCAAGAAAGGCTCGATCTTCACCTGCAAGGTTGTGCTTGCCGCTGTTGCGTCAGCTACGATCCGGGCAATGAACCTGTAATCGCCTATCGAGAAGCCAATCAGGTCGCCGTCCATCAGCTTCAGACCGATAGCAACGCCGTTAAAGGTCAACGTGTTGCCATTGATCGCAGCAAGAGAGGCCGTGCCGGTGATAGCCGGATTGTTCGCATCACCCCAGTAGGCTTGAGGAATGCAAGCATGTTTCGGTGTGTAAAGGACCGTCACCTGACCGCCCCGACAGCGATCAACGAACGCCTCAAGCTTCTGACGCTGTGCTGGCGTCAAGGAAATGATGCGCGCTGTCCACTGCCAGAACGGGTCTCCATTCTCGATAAAGGATATGACCCGCTGCCCGTAGCGCGATGACGAAACACTGCGAACGAGCTTCAGCGGGGTATCCTGATAATTCAGGCCAGTAGGAAGACTTTCAGCCATTACTTTACCAGTCCTCTTTGATTGACCTGTCGCAGATCGCGAGCGGTTCTTACGGCCCCGCCACGGTCATAAGCGTTGATCCCCTGCTTGAATGTCTGCTGGGAAACGTCGCGAATGATCGGCGCGATATTGCCGTCCGCATCCTTCGACCATCCGAGCGTCACGTGAACGCCGGTCGATCCATTGGAATTTGCAGCCGACGGAATGGAAGGCACACGCGGCGCGGAAACACCGCCACGTGCGATAGAACCCAGAATGTCATTCGGAATGACCTGCGCACCGCGAGGGATGTTCAGAAGTTCTGGCCCGCGTTCACCGACCAGAGCGAGGCCGCCCGGAGCGGCGTTTGTTCCGGTTGCAAAGCCCGGTACCCCCTTGAGGAAGTTCCCCAAAGTCGTATTCGCCTGGAACCCGCCGCCGAACAATCCGCCGCCAAGATTGGCGAACAGTCCATTGATGGCGCTATTCGTTCCCATCTCGATCAGCATCTGCGCTAACCGGCTGACCGAGTTGCGAAGGATGTCCATCGCATCGGCGCTGTTCAGGATGTCGTTTGCCAGACCTTGGGCGAAGTCCAAAGCCCGGTCCCGACCGATTGCCAGTTGTTCATTGAGCCGGATCTGGTTGCCAATGGCCTGTCCATACTCGCTATCAGGGCTGATCCCGGCATTGCGAAGCTGGCTTGCAACGCGCTGTTCTGTCGGGCTGCGGAACAACTGCTCGCGTTCGAAACGTAGCTCTTCTGCAAGCGCAAGGGCCGAAACACGTTCCGCCGCCTTACCGTAAGCGTCGGCCAGCCCCTCTATCTGCTGGAGTTGGGCTGCGCTGATAGCGCGGCCCTTGTCCTGTGCCCGCTGAAGAAGCTCCAGTTTCATGCGCATGGACTCGGCAGCTACGCCAGTCTTGCCGACAAGCTGCTCTTCCAGCATCAGCTGGTCAATGCGATCCTGAGCGGACTTGACCAGATCGCGGTAGGCATTCGCATCGCGCGCGGCCTTTCGATCCTCCGCTGTACGCTTCGGCTTCTTCTCAAGCTCTTTCCGCTGACGTTCTAGAGCATCAATAGCGTCCTGGTTTCCACCGAAACGGTCATTGAATGACTTCGGATCGAGACCCGGCCCCATGTGCCGACCTTCCCGCCCCGGCGCACCTTTCCAAATGCCGTCAATTTCGGCCTTAGCATTGGCCGCCGCCTTCGACAGTCGAAGAATTTCTTCGACGTGACTTTGCAGGTTTGGGGCATTAGCCGACAAGTCGCCCAGAGCCTTGCGAAGCTCATCAACAGATAGTTTCCCGTCCTTGAACTGTTCGTACAGCTTTTGCGCTTCGTCTCGCGCTTTGGCAGAACTGACCCGATTTATGGCGTCCTGTAGCGCGCCAAAAGAAGCAGCGTACCTGTCAACCTCGCCAGACACGCTACCCAGACGACTTTCACTATCGTATGCCGCATCGGTAAACTTCAGGAGGTCTGCTGCTGCATCCTGTGTCAGCTTCCCTGTCTCAGCCAGCCGCCCGATTTCTTCGCGGAAGACGGCAACCTTTGGAGCGCCCGATTGCACTGAGTTAAAAAACGCCTCAATTGCTTGTTCGGCAGGTTTGAAAACCGCTTTGGTTCCCATAACGCCCTCGCCTACATTTTCCAATGTACCGGAAAGAATTGCGGCATATGCGGCACGGGCGTCTTTAATCTGTTTCTCTATAGCCTGCTTCTGATCATCCTTAAGCGAAATTCCTACAACGGCAGGGCTTTCAGTCGCATACTTCTGCTGCTCTTTGATTGCCTGTTCGTATGCGGGACCGAGACGCTTAATATTCTCCTCATGCTGTTTGATTATGTCATCGGCAGTCTTTACATCTCCGGCTGACGCAATGTATTGAGCCAATGCCGCACCCGCCGCGATTACACCTATTGTGACAAGCGAAACCGGGCTAACAATCGAGGCAAAGGCAGCGCCGATGCCTTTGATAACGTCGCGGCCTTTGCCCATCTCGTTAAAGACGGCGGAAAGCTGTGTGCCTTGCTGAAGTGCGATCTGGATAGGCGACATGCCCATAGCTGACGTGACGGCGATATCCTGAAACTGAGCGGCGATGTTGGCAGTCTGAAAGCTGCCCGGTCCACTGGACTTACGCATCGACGCAACGGCAGAATTACGCTGCTTGATTGCCGCGATACTATCCAGCGTGGCCTTGCGCTCTCGCTGAATAGCTGTCGTCATTTCTTCAGCAGAGATAGCGCCAATTCGGTGCGCCTGCTGAATGCCCACGACGCTTTCCTGATACTGCCGGACAGCTGCGAACACAGGATTGTAACGCATGCGCAGCTTTTCAAGCTCTGCACCCTGCTGGGCAAGCGCGCCGGTCCACTGCTTGGAAGCCTTGGTACCGATCCCGACCATCTCATTGATGCGTGACTGCATGGCGGTGGTGATCGAATTATCGATGCCTTTGCCCATGGCTTCGAACTTCTTGACCACGCCGCTAGACGAAGCAGCAACATCGGCCTCAAGCTTCTTCAGGCTTCGGCGCACCGTCGCCATGTCGGTGCTGATACTGATAATCAGATCATCTGTCTTGTCGGCCATGGGAAAGGCGTCCTATAAGAACCCATCACTTTGGGCTTGGGAGAATGAAATGCGATTGGAAGTTCGTTCGAAGACTGAACTGAACCAGACTGGCTGGGTCGGTGCCGCTCTACTGATCCTTGGGCCGCTTGCGATGGCCTTCTCGGTCATAATGTTGGTCAACGCCCCAAGGTACTCAGTTGGAAGCAACCCCGCCCAAGCATGGGCAGTTGTCTGCGCGCTGGCTTCGGTCCTACCGTTTGTCGGCTACGTGATGTTTTCGATTGGAAAAGAGACCACGTCGGTTGCAGTCAGCGGCGAGGATGTGAAGTAAGTCAGCCGTACTTCGCCAGCAGCCACGCCATTTCACCGTCGGTTGGTCCGCCTGACTTCTTTCTCTTGATGCCTTTGGCCTCACAGTAGCCGTCAATCGCGTTGACCAGTTCCGTGAGTGTAGAACGCCAGAACGTGTCTGGCGTCCACCGTAGGGCACCGTAGGCGGTTTTCTGCCAATGCCGCCAAGGGAGCGGTTGCTCTACTTCTTCCCCTTGACGGCTGCGCCGTTTCCCTCATCATCATCGAAATGATGGGAGAGAGCCTTGGAAAATGCCTCTGCGATGGCCTTGAAGTGCTTGAGCTTCAGAACCTTGAGAGCGTCCTCGGCCTTGCCCTTCACCGCCAGAGCAGGCAGAGCGGCCCGCGTGGCTGATACTTCCGTGGCAGATAGCCGGGTGAAAAGGTCGTGAAGCGACTTGCATTCAAGCCGACTGGAGAGGACAGAAAGCCCCTCCATTTCGGCGGCGATGACAAGAGGCACATCACCAACCCACAAGGCCACCTCGCCACGTGCTTCGTTGACCGAAAGCGGAAATTCCTTCTCGGCCATTGATTATACCTCTGCTTCGAAGGTGAGCGGTCCAGCGGCAACAAAGGTAGCGCTGAAATCCATGTTGCCTTCATCCTCGCCCGAAAGCTCATAGTCGGAAACGAACCAAGGCCCGGTGAACGTGCCCATACCGGGAACGCTGACCTGAGCATTGAACTTGGTCGCATCGATCACGTGCTGAACGAAGGTCGAGCTATCCGCGCCAGCGATGTACTTGCCATTGCCGGTAAAGGTGCGGTTCTTGATGCCCGGTTCTGCCGTCTTCTGAGGCGTTGCGGCTGGGTTCTGGCAGTCGCGAACGGTCGTATCAACCTCATTGGCCGACATGTTGAAGGATGTGGTTTGCAGGCCGCAAAGGTTTTTGAAGGTTTCCGGGCCGGGAGTAATGTTGCCGTCACCGATCTTGATCAGGAGAAGGCGGCCAATCTGCTGTCCATCAGCCATGGGTAAAAGTCCTCTATTGCCGGATCGACCATCGAACCGGTTCAGTTGCGTCAAGTTGTGAGGGGATCGGCGCTTAAAGCGCTTCTATGTAAGCCAGAAAATCGCTGACCGAATGGGACAGGATGCCGTCTGGCTGGCGGATATACTCGGTTTTTATGCGTGAAAGACTGATCAGCCTATAGCCCGCGACATCCAGCGGATATTCGTGGAGCGCGTCATTCACGGCTTGGGCAATCTCTTTCACTTCCTTGTAGCCGCGATGGTCTGACCATCCGTCCACCTGGAAATAGACCCGATAGGATTTCTTGCAGGTGACATCGTCCTGAAAGTTATATTCGTCTCCCAGCGTCACATACGGATACGCAGCCTCCAGCGTGGACATGTCGTAAACGCCCGATCCCACGATGTCAGTCAGCGGAGTGAAGGCCAGCAGCCGGTTATAGACGGCAACCTGCAAGCTGTTGCTGAGTGATGCCATTACTTGCCTCTTGCCTTTCTGACCGCCTTGTTGATCGCGTCCCGAACGCGGCGCTTGGCCTTACGCTGCATGGCTCGCCATGTCGGGAAGATATGCGGTTGCTTCGCAGTGCCGGGGTGACGTGTTCCGGGTGCTGCGCCCTTATTGATATGCGGCTTGGTGCCAAATTCGAGAAAGCGCCAGATGTACTCAGCATAGACGCCGGTCGCATCCGGGTCTTTGGAGCGGCTCTGACCGATCCCGATATTTCCCAGATTGTCGCGCTGCAATCCGCCTTGGATGCTGGCCCGGTATTTCCCGGCCTGTCTCGGCTTGCCGGTGAATGGATCAGTTGCAGGCCCGATAGGCGCTTTCGCCGCGATGGCGTTGGCTGCTTCTTTCGCAATCTGCAACTTTGCTTCAGCCGCGTTCTTTTCCGCGTCTGGCACCAACTGGCGAAGCCGCCGGTTCAGCGCCTCGCGCCCCTGAATTGTCGCCTTGATCGCCATGCGGAGCCTCGCCCTTGCGTGGTGTGTTGATGCGCTCGATTTTTCCTTGAGCTTCCGCCATGTCAGCGCATCGAGTGGTGACGTTGCCGGTAAACCCTGCCGGATATCGTTGCGTGACGGCAGGTGTCGCAGGAAAGTTGAAAACCTCTTTGAACCGTACCCAAGGCATGGCTTGCTCCTTAGATGGTCACGCCGCTTTCCGCAGTGACTTCCAGAAACTTCCGGTCATCGGTCGGGACAACGGCGCGAATGTTGTACTTGGTGCCGGTGCGCGTATCGCGCATGACGGTATCCGTCTTGATCAGTCGGGTGCGCTCGTTCCGTCGGATCGTGGCGACAACGGGCTGTTTGCCATTGAGACGTGCCGCCTGCACAGTTTCACCGCCACGTAGGAAGCGGAAATGTGCCCGTGTGGTGATTGTCTCAGGCACCTGATTGTAACCGCCTTGGCCGTCCGGCTGGCTGGTCATGATGTCGAACGCGACCGCCTGATTGAGGTCGCCGGGTCGAATGTTTGCCATGGTTGCCTCAGATCGCCACAGGATCGCGAAGTTGATAGAGGATGGAGGATACCGGCTTGGGAAGCGTGCCGGTGCCGAAGCTGTCGTCTGCGCTCTGATCCGGGGCATTGTAGAGATAGCCAACCAGCATGATCGTTGCGACTTTCACGCGGGGGTCATCCGTGCCGCCGCTTTCGTTGGTCACTTCTCCCACACGGGTATCCAGATAAGCCGCAATGCGCTCGGACGCGGCGGCTATCAGCATTTCAAATTGTGCATTATCCTCGGTAGCCTCGATATCGAAATGCAGGCCGCGCTTGGCTTCTGCGACGGTGACGAAATTATAGGCCATTATTCACCGTCCTTCGGGATAGTGACCCGTATCGGCTGATTAGGACTCGCTGGCGCGATCTTTCCGTCTTTGCCGTCTCTGCCCTTCTTGACTGCCAAACGCCAGCCCTTGGCGTTGTCTGGCTTTTCTGTCGTACTTTCCTGAGCAATCCAGAAGCTGCCAGCCCACGTCACGCCGTCGCCGGGTTCATAGGTCTTACCTTCGGAGAACACGCCACGGTCGATCACGACAGGCAGAACCAAGGGGAACTCCTTGCTCTGCTTACCGCGAACGAATTTCAGCGTTACCGTTTTTTCCCCATCGTACTCGACAGACAGATCATCAAAGCCAAGGCCGTCGGCACCTGGCTTGCCATCATCACCGACAACATTGCCCAGTTCCTTTGTTTCACCGTTCGAGAACGTCAGCACGAGCTTGTTTTCCCGGTCGATCAAAGCGCTTTTGACGCTGATTGGTTCCGGTCGGTCGAGCAATTCCGCAACACGCTTTTCCAGCGCTTCGATACGGCCGTCATAGGTCTCAAACGAGCGGTCCACATAAGCCTTGACCGCTTCGAACCCCTCATCGAATATCTTCTGTAGGTCCATCATGCGGCCTTTCGTGGATTGGCTTGACCGGCGAACAGCGCTTTGACGGCCACCGTCGAGACGGTCTTGTCCACTGCCGGAGGCTCTGGCTGAGGCTGGGCTGGCACCGGTTGCGATTTGTTGAACGGATCGGCCTGACTATCGCGCTTGGCGAGAGCTTCAAGGCTGAAATTCTGCTGCTGAAGCATGGGGCTGTTGCCACCCGGCTTGGGCGGCAGGTTCAAGCGCTTGCGCTGCTCATTCGGTGATAGAATGCCCTTGGATTTGTCGAGCGCATCCATTTGCGTGACGGTATCCATGCGCAACAGGTTTTCGGTGTCCAGTTCCGTGCCAAGGTTGGGGCCGGTGCCGAGTCCTTCATCAAGGCAAAGCTCAATGCTCTCGATCAGGATTTGAAGGCACTGCGAATAATATTCAAGGTTCAGGCTCTGAACGTTATTGTTCGTCGGCATCTGTCCTACGCCAGCCTTGTAAGGCGGCACATGATAGACCGAACAAACGACTTCAGCCGACCATTTCAGCTGTTCGATAAGCTGGCTGTCGGTTGCCTTGGCTTTCAGCGGGTCATACTTCAGGCCATCGCCCAGCACCGCGACCTTTCCGACATTGTTGCCCTTGAACTCGGTATTCCAATGTTCGGTGATGCGCTTGGCCGTTGCTTCGCTGATTTCGCTATCGCTGGAAAGGATGCCGCCGGGCTGCGCGCCATTCTGGAAAAAGGCAGTGCTATCGTTCTGGATCGAAAGCCCATGCATTGCGGCGAGGCCACCTGCAAATATTGGTGACATGCCAACCAGTGGATGAAAGAAGCAGTTGAAACGGTCGTGAATGATTTCGCGCGCGGGGACTCGGACCGAAGTTGGAAGGCCCGCAAGGTTATCCGTGCTCAGATCGTAAAAAACTGATCCGTCATCAGCCACAAGCACAGTTACCAGCTTGGGATCAAGAACATACAGCCCCACGACTTCACTGCGACCGTTGCGCGCCTTGAGCACATAGGTGTTCCCGTACTGGAGCTTTGACAGCACCCAGCTTTCCATGAACTGGATACGGTTCTGATACCTGTTGGGCTTGGCGAGTACTGCTGAAAACGGGTTGCGCGTGATTTCTGTCCATATCCCATTATCATCCAGATGCATGAGCCGAATAGGCAGTTTCGAGATATCAGAAGCGATCAGCGTCCGACACGCGAAATCAGCCGAGAACGACAGCACGCTATCGAATTTCACCTCGACGTTTCGTTGCCATGCGCCCGCAAAGCTCTCATAGATCGACAGCCAGCCGCTGCGCCCTTGTGTGACAGGCGAAACGGCTTTCTGTTCGCGCCTCATGATTGACCCGAAAATTCCCATTATTTCGCGTCCTTCGCCTCGGAAAGCTTCGCTTTGATCGTCTCAGCGTCCCAACCGTTAAAGGCGCGCTTTCCGAATACAGCCTGATATTCCTTGCGCAGATCGCCCAGCGCACCGGAAACCGGCTTTGATGTCTGTTCTTTCGCCTTGGGCTTGCGAATGACCTTTGCCCGCATGTCGGCGCGGGAATAACCGAGATTGCCCAGAATTACCGCGTAACGCGGATCATGCGCCTGCAATGCGCGGGTCATGTACGATTTCGACTTCATGGGGTTGATCTCCGAATGAGGAAACCAGCCGCGACGGGCGCGACTGGCATTGTCTGGTAGCGAGGCTTATGCGCCACCTTCCGGTGCTTCCGGCTCGCCCCATGCCACGCCGGTCAGGTAGGCAACAGCGCTTGCGCGACGACGCGCCCAATTGATGGTACGTTCCGCACGGAAGCCCACGCTGTTCGTCTGCCAGAGCGACACAAGGCCGGTTGCAGGCGTTGGCGTATCGCTGTCATGCGTCGGCGCGTTGTCCATTTCGAGCGATGCTTCCATGGACATATCGACGTTCACGTCACCGTCGTCGGCCTGATAGATGTCAGACGCATTGACCAGAGCAACGATGCCGTCAGGCACGTACTCGGACACGATCACCGGCAGGCCGGAGAGCGTACCGCCGTTCATGGTGATGCCTGGGAACTCTGCCTGACCAAGCGGGTTGGTCATGAGCGAGAGAGCAAGCGCCGTGGTGGCTTCCATGATGAACACGCCGGACGTTGGCGCATTGTTCGCGGCGATGAACGCACCGAAAAGTGCCTTCAGGTCGGCACGAACGGCATCAGCAGTGTTGCCCGACGACGGGATACCGGCCACTCCGTTCAGGATCGACGCCGGAGAGATATCAGCAACTGCGGCCTTGGCCGGGTTGATGAAATCGATATCCAGACGTTCGCGAAGTGCAGCGGCCAGCTGGTCACGCACAATAGCCTCAGCCGATGGCGAACTGTCGCGCAGTACTTCCATCGTCACGACAGCGATATTTGCGACTTTCAGCGGTGCAAGGTTGGTGCGGCTGAAGTCGAACTTGGTCAGCGGCTTGGCCTTGCCTTCACCAACCCAGTAACCGGAACCGCCCGAAGTCTGGCCGATCAGCGGCACGCGGAACGGCACGCGGCGAAGGGTCGGAACACCGTTGGCACCAAAACGGCCAAGGATGGTCTGAGGGCGAAGCCATTCCACGAAGTCGGCAAACAGGCTGGTTTCGTCGCCGACCAGATTGCCCGCCCAACTGGCATTACCCGTGCTCGCAGCCGGAACAGCGGCCTTGGCAAAGAAGCCGTAGATCTCGGAGTCCTCGCCGTAAAGGGTCTTGGCGACTTCGCGGACGTTCACAACGTCAATCTTCGAAAGTGCCTTCACCTTTGCGAGACGTGCAAACATGATGCCGGGTTCAAGCTTCGGGCCTTTCAGCGCGATGCCGGAACGAGCCGCAGCCGCCTTTTCAGCGGTATCAATCTGGTTGGCAACGACTGGCTTTGCAGTAAAGCCCTGTGCCTTTTCCAGCGCACGAAGCCGCTTCAGGTCACCGTCGATCTTCTCGACTTCGCCGTTAAGCGTGTCGAACTCTTCCTGTTCGGCGGCATCGGTCGAGCGACCTTCGTCAATCGACTTCTGCATGACAACGGCCATCTGGCCGGTCTTCGCATTTCGCGAAGCTTCCAGCGCCGCGATTTGTTCAGCAATGGTAGCCATTGCATTTCCTTTCTTCGAATTAAGGATGACTGGATTTGTGGATTTCCCCGCAGCGCCGGGGTTGGTCTTCGTCACGGGCGCCGGAATGCCAGACGCGGCAGGCAGACCCGTATCGAACTGTTTCACCGAAGTAATGGATGCTTCGGCATTGGCCGGGATGGTAACTGCGCTCAGTTCAAACCATTCCCATTTGGTAAACTTCCGGCCAAACGAACCGGGGATTTGCTCAGCTTCCATGCCTCGGAAGCCGATAGAGAGACCGCGAACGAGCTTCGCCTTGATAAGCTTCCAAGCGTTCTCGATTTCTTCGGTCACGTCCTTGGCAATCGTCGCCACGATCTCGATGCCAGAAGCGGTAACAGTGGCGTCGATCACATGCCCGATGGGCTTATCAGCCTTGTGCTGCCAGAGTAGAGGGAGTGGCAGCTTGAAAACCGCACCTTTCGGCTCCACCACGTCGCCGTCGCGATCCGTAGCCGGGGTGCTGGCAATGCCGGTAATTGTTCGCTCATCCTCATTTACCGCCTTGATTTCGAGCAAAGAGTATGCGCGCCGCGTCATATCCATGACGGACCTCCAAAGGTTCGAATTGACTGTTTGATC
Source organism: Brucella daejeonensis (assembly GCF_014199265.1). Lineage (GTDB taxonomy): Bacteria > Pseudomonadota > Alphaproteobacteria > Rhizobiales > Rhizobiaceae > Brucella > Brucella daejeonensis. The sequence continues at coordinate 189,843 of NZ_JACIJG010000006.1, read as the reverse complement.
AGCGCCCTACGACCATCATTTGGAACTTGCGTTCCTTCGGCTTGAACTCATTATTCGCGGCGCCGACGGCCTGAGCTATCGACACCATGCCGTCAATTCGGCCCCGGCTTTTCTTCTTGTCGAACATGCGATTGTTCATCGCATCGGCATGAATGATCGCATTCGAGGCGCACATGGTCGTTACCGGGCTGGCGTCGATCACGATATCCTTGTCAAGAATGGCATCTTCCAGCTTTTCGATGGACTTCGGCATGCAGAGCGCACGCTCCTGAAAAACGATGCGAGTCCCTTGCCCATGCCGTACCAGCTTCAGGCCCTTGCCTTGCGGTTCGTCCGGTCCTTCGTACTGCCAGACGTTGAAATCGATAAGCGAACACGCATCGATAAAATCCCCGATTTTGGCGGGGTCGAACGTGAGGAAATCTACCTTGTGCTTAGAACAAAGCTCCTGAACTTTCGACGCCACAAAGGTATAATCGATGGTGGCACCGGGTACGGCTTCCATCAGGCCTTTCTCTGCCCAGAGGTCATAAGGCGCATTGTCCTGAACGCTGCGCTCCTCGATGCCCTGTTTCGTGGTGAAGTACCACGTCTTGGCATGCAACTTTAAATCCTTGCGCCAGATCGCGGTGAGCGCCGTCAAGTCGTTCTTCTTGGACAAGTCGAGGCTCAACCAGCACGGCGAGCCGACCATTTCAGCCTCGTCTACGACACCTTGGCAGCTGTTCCATGCTTCCTCGGAACACCAAAAGCCGTCAGTTCCGCTCGGAATGCCGAAATATAGCCTCTTGGTCGCCAATGCTTCAGAGAGCATCAGCTTGGCCGTTCTCACGCGATCCTGAACGTTCTTGACCGGGTATGTGATGCCGAGAGCCGGCAAAGCCTTCGGCCAGCATTCCTCATTCTCGAAAACCGTGTCCCTGTCGGCTTTGTCGACACGGGCAATGAAGCCGAACAGAGCATCATCGTCAGCTTGGCCGGTCACGACCTTCTGAAACATCTCCGAATACTCAGTGCCGACAATCTGATTTGTCGCTGGCGTGTTCGTGCCCAGTATCATCAGCGGGTCGCCGCTCATCTTGTCGATGGCAGCTTTCCACAAGCTCAACGGATGATGCGACTTGAACTCGTGAATTTCGTCCGCGAGAACTGCATACGGTTTTGGGCCTGAAATGGCGTCAGCCGAAGCAATCGACTGAAACTTGGAACCGGTTCCGGGATGCTCGATCTTCCATGCGTTATCACCCGTGCCACGAATGATGACTTCGCCCAAGCTCTCAAGGCTCTCGAACTCATCCTCATCCCGATCCGGCAGGTTTGCCCGACACATTGCAACGCCGTCCTTGAAAAGGACGTTTGCCTGATCCTTGTCGCTGGCGATGGCAAACACTTCAGAGCGCGCCTTACCGGCCCAGCCCATCATGTTCAGGCCAATACCGGCCATGAGCGGCGATTTAGCTTGCCCCTTGCCGGTTTCCATCCACGCCAAGCGAAAGCGCCTCAGTCCGTCGTCTCGCTCCCATCCAAACAGAGAGGCAACGACAAAGCCGTGCCACGGCAACAGATTGAACGGCTTGCCCGCTGCAACGCCTTCGGTCACGGTCAACATCGCCGGGAAGAACCCGCAATGATGCTTGGCCTTATCGACGTTGAAATTCAGGCCCCTTTTGCTCCCTTCGTCCAGATCGCGCAAATGACGCTTGCAGGACGCTATCACCAGTTCCCCGGCGACGATCTTGCCGTCTACAGCATCACATGCGTATCGGGTCGCCAGATCATCCGCGACGGGTCGAGCTGATATAGCCATCGGATGCGCGTTCCTTGCGCTGCTTGCGCTCTGCCTTGGTCACAGAACCACGACGGCGCGGCGAAATGCCAAGCTCGGCCTCAATGTTCGTCGCATCTGTGCCAGCTTCACGAAGCGCCGAGAAATATGGACTTACGCGGTCGATGCCGCTCTTGCTGCCCCGTTTTGCCTTCAAAACCACGCCATGCTCGGCAACGGCCCGGTACATGCGATCAAACATGATATACGCACAGACCAGACGCTGGATGGAGTGGGCATTAGCCGGGGCCAGTAGCTGACGGTCGCGCAGTTCAGTGGTGATGACGCGCCAGTGTTCTTTTGCTGCCTCGATCTCCAGAACGTCCGAAAACAGGCTTTCCCAGTCCGGCTCTACAACGATGCTGCCAGTGCCTTCGATCACGTCCATTGCAACTCATCCCTACGGGATGCCCTCAACTTTTTGTTTTGAATTTGCTCTCGGTGAAAACGAAGGGGGGACGCGGGTCTACAGTCCGAAGGGGTTTCGAATGCTGACTACCCCCCCCCTAGATTTGTTGTCGTCAGACGTTAATGTCGTGCTTGTCATAAGATCAGGGGGATCACATGAAACTGTATGCTGCAAAAGTCACTTTGAAGAATGGGGACTTGCTTCCGCCTCTCACCGTAATTGCTGAAGACGATAACCATGCATTGGCGCGGTTTATTGCTTATATCGATGATCACGGGCACGAAGATGCGAAGTACTCAATTTCTGAGCTTCCGGTGAGTGAACTCTCGTTCTTTGGGTATGAAAAAGCCGATCCAGAAACGCGGGTATTACAGCACGTCAATATCGATTGGCAGAAAGTTCTTATGGAGAAGCTAGCTGTTGGTTCCATGGATGCGAACGATCAGTAGGGCGACCATCCAAGGTGCTGCCCTTCTCATATCCGATGCGTTCTTGTGATTGCTTCAGCCTGTCGTGGTAGCCCTTGCTCATGGCTTGCAGATTGTTCTCGTCCCAGAACAATGTCGGGTCGCCACGGTGCGGCTTGATGTGATCGACTACAGGGCTGTTCGCTGCCGGGTACTTTCCGATCAGGAGAATACCTGTCTGCTGGCAGGTGTAGAGGTCGCGCTTTAGAACCTTGGCCCTGAGCTTGCGCCATTCGGCTGTTTTGTACCATTGACGCCATGGCTGGGATTGATCACGCTCGCGGAACCGATCTCGCTCGCTTTTCTTCAGCATGGCAAAAACTATCTTGTTTTGACCTGAAATTCTGAGAACATCATCCGCATCGGAGGGCGACATGAAAAAATTCAGATTTCAAATTTTCGACCGTCAACATTCACTTATCGAGACTGGCGAGATAAAAGCCGACGATCACTGGGACGCTGTAGCCAAGCTCGATCAGTTCCGGCCTACCGACGGTTTTCCTGGAGGATTGCATTGGTGCACGTTGACCAATGTTTCTGAGAAGATGCAGCACCGTGTATTCCCTGACGGGGCCGTAACAGACAAGCCAATGGACGTTAAATGGGGGAACTGATCTGCGTCCCTGCTGCGTCCGGGGCTCCACTTTTTTGAATGTTCACAGGCGTTTACTTGTGTCCAAGTATTAACGACATCCTATGGCGGTGACCGTATGTCGAAGTTTCTCGTTTCAGCCTTTCTATTCTTGTCTCTTACCGCGTGTGCATCATCTGAGCGAAAAGCGAACGAAACCGCACTAATTACCAGATGCAACGCTCCCAATGCTTCTCTTGGCGACCCGGGAATGGAACTTTGCTCTCTATATGATCGTAAAGCCAGCGACCGTCTGCTCGCCAAGAAGAAAGCCGAATTCAACAGAAACCTTGAAAAGGCGCGGGCTGAAACGAAAGCTCACCCTGAAAAATATCAAACGTCTGGCACTGCCCTACGCTGCACTGGCACCAACTATGGAGGCAGCGGTCTTGTTTCAATGACTTGTTACTAGATTAAGCTGCGAGGCTGGGCATGTGCTGGAACAGTCCCTTGCGGGGTTACCTAGGATTGCAGCAATCACTACCTAGCCCGGCCTTATATGCTGCTGTCGTTTGCCGCTTTCGCAGCCTCGCAATGGAGAAAAATTAAATTCGTTCATGCGAACGGACAAAAGGTCCAGACGAGAAAAGAGCGGCACAAGGCCGCTCTAGTGACAATTCTTCCGAATAATCATGGTGTCTCATAGTTCGTGACGAATGTCAATTCATTACGAACCCGAAACGATGTGCTGTCCACAGGGTGCCAACAGCTTGTAGAAGCGCGCCAGCTCGCGCAGATCGTTGTGAAGGACATGGCCCATTTCGCGCTCTGTGCTGCCAAATCGCTTGGCAATCTCCTTGGTGGTCTTCCCGTCTGCGCAGTATGCGATCAGTCGCAAGGTCGAGCCTGTGCCCAGATACTTGAGCGCTCGCCGTAGTTCCTCTATCGCCTTGCAACGTCCATCGGTTAGGCCGGGACGCGCGCCGCCTGACAGAGCTTCAAGGTTTGGCGACCCCATGTTTGCAATTCCCGCCTTTTCCCATACCTGCGCGTACTGGCTTCCCGCATGGTAGAACAGTGCTTTCACGTCTTTGACATTCCCCTTTGCCCGCGCATATCGCCATTCGAATGTCCCAGGTAGCGCCCTGACGGATCGGTTCTCTGAACGGATCGGGCTTAGTCGAACCGCGACGTTAAAAATCTTTGTCCCATCTGCGCCCGGATTTGGCAGCTTCTTCGCCTTGCGCTTTCCCTTCGGTTTGATCCGCATGTCCATGATGTTCATAGGCGAAATTCCTTCAGTCTATTCATGATTGCACCGCGATTGCCTGCTTTCTTGACGCCCGCATCCACTCGGCGCCGTTCAGCCTCAGCAACCATGCGTTCAGTCTCGAACTTCTTCACGTTGATGTTTTTCTCGGAAAGCTCTCGAACTTTGGTCGAAACTTCCCGCCATGTGCCGCGGTCGATCAGTTTGCGCCGCACACCATCCTCGATGAGATCCAGCGACCAGCCGCCGCGATGATATTCGCCGTCCGGCGTGTGGTAATATTCGGCGGTGACCAAAGGCGCTCGATATCGGAAGGGCCGGTCAGATCGTGCAAGTCGCTGGGCATTCGAATTGCCCATGAGCTTTGCCGCGATCTTCAACTCTGTCTCGGTCAGCTTCGACGGGTCATTTCCGCGGAAATCCGCAGAAAACAGCTTGGCGCGCATGCGGCGTTCAAGTTCTTCATCACTGATTTCCGTCATTGCGCCCTCGCCTTGATGATGTTGCTTTCCTCAATGGCCTTGACTGCCTCGACGGCATTCAGGCCAAAACGGCTCTTGAGGTGAGGAATGACGGGCCGTGGCTTCGCAGCGTCTGGTGTCGTGGCAAGCCATACGGCAGCCTGTTTCACTTGGGAGGTTTCACGCGTCGTCATTGCGTTGCATCCTTCTTCGCAAAGAGATCTTCGCCACACTTGTGCAGACGTGAATGATGGGTCCGGCAAAGCCAGCGCACCTTGAGCGGTTTCCGGTAATCGTCGTGATGCGCGTCGATCCTGACGCCATCGTCTTCAGAAGCCCCGCAGATCTCGCAAGGCTGCTTGTTCAGCGTTCCCGAAGTGAGCGCCCGCTGTACGGCGATATGGGCCGCATACTTGCTTGGGTTGGCCCGCCTCCAGTTCGCCTGTCGGGTGTCGCTCTTGAGACGACAGGCGGCATTTTCCGGGGAGCTATTCTCCGGGGAAATTACTGCCGGTGACGACGCCCTGACCGGGCTGCGCCGCTCGCTGTTTACTGTTTGTTCTTGAGGCAAAATTGACCGATGCGTCATGTGGCCTCTCCATTCTGCTCATTGATCCACATCGACACCTTTTCAGAACGGCTGATTGGCTCGCCTGAAATCCGGTCAAGAGCACGCCAAGCCTCCGCGTTGGTATCAAATGGTCCTGCCAGAACGTTGCTACCACTCACCACGAGATATTTGCCATCTGGCTGTTTGAAAACATTCATGCTGCATCTCCTGATAAGGCAGAGGCGTTTCTGATAGTCACCCTCTCCAAAGCCAAAAGACGCATATCGCGTGCGTTTCCGTGTCCAGATTTTAGACACGGCTTTTTGGCGATCTCCCTTTTCGATTTTTCTTTTTCTTTTTTTTGTTCTTCTCGTTCTCCTTCTGCTTTTCCTTCTCCTTCTCCTTCTCCTTCTCCTTGTTTCGATAGCCATAAGAGAGGATCGCCATACCCTTTCGATAGGGTATGCATTGGGTATCGATAGGAAGCGTAATTGGTATGTGAAGCCATCTCTAAGCCCTCCCGCGCAGGAAGCTTGTATTGGTGAGGTGGCTTACGTTTCCTCCAGAAGGCCGGAATTTGTTCTCGTTCTGGCCATCAAGCACAGCTTCCGAATAGGCAGTGAAAGCCGCGTCCTTTACGGCTTCATCCGGGATATCTTCAATCTGGCGCTCAAGCCCTACAGCATGGTTTCTGTTCGAAGGCGGGCAATGCGTGAACCAATCTGATATGAAGATCGTCTCACCATCTTCACTGACCGTGATCAGACCGCAGTTGGCCAGACCATCGCGTGCGCTTTCGTAAACCTCTTGCGGCCAGCCCAAATCTGCGCAGGCATACTCAACGGGAAGCGTGAAGCACCCGATGCTGTTTTGATGCGGCGAGGTTATGAAATAGAACATCAGTAGCCGCATGCTGTCGTCTAGCGCCCGAAATCTCTTCGAGCGCCAGATTGTTCTTGTAACCATTGAAAATGATCTCTTAGCCATGAGAAGAACCGCCTTTCAGTTTCGGCAGTATCCAAATTGACAATTCGGTGACGCCGCGCGCGATGCGCAGCAGGAGGAATGCGAGGAAGATGCGGACACCTGTCATGATCACTCCACCCATCCGTCAGCATCGGCTATGCCCAGTTCTGCCGGGTCATCCTCGCGTTCGTCATCTTCAAGGTCAGGATCGCCGTCGATCTGGTCGAGAAGAGCGATTGCCTCCTCAATCCACTTTTCGAGCATCAGGCGGCGAAGTCGATAAACAGCAGGTGACGGCCTCATACTGGCAACCTCCTGCGCTGGAAGTTGACCTTTCCTGGCTTATCATCACCGCAGTGAGTAATGATTGTGATACATCCTTGATCGAGGTTGTCGATATCACCGACCCTTACCGGGCAGTTTGGATAACGCTCGCGCAAGGCGATGACTATTTCGGCTAGAGCCGCGTCAATCCGTTCATCTGGCGTTAAGACCGGCTTGGTCTGGGCAATCGCCGCAGCCGGAACCGAGAGAGCCACGCCATAGGCAGGGACGTTGCGGAGGAAGGAACGACGGTTCAGCATTTCTTCCCCTCCGCGACAATCACGCGCTCAATGAATTCGGATATATCCAGCGTCAATTCAGTTGCTAGCTTGAGAGTGGCGGAAAGATTAGCCGGTACTTCCTTGGCCAATAGATAGCCCTCTTGATCGTCGGCAAACTCAGCAGCAGCACGGCAAATCCCAAGCAGCGCGTAGATCGTGGTCGATGTGCCGTTCGCCTTCCTTGCTAGATCAAGAATTGATGGTTCTGGCGTTTTCTGAACGCTTGTGCTATCTACTTCCATGTTCTCATATCCTTGCTTGGGATGGGTTGAACTTTGGCTCGGAGAGGTTGCCGCCTCTGCCGGGCCTTTTGCTTTCTTGGTCATGCTGCTTTGCCCCCGATATTCGCCCGAAGGCCCAGACGTTCAGCGAGAGGTGCTACCGGCACCACGACCCGACCGCCCAGTCGTATGGTCTGAAAATCTCCGCGCTTGGCGGCTTCGTAGGCGGAATTACGTCCAAGCCCGAAAAAGAGCTTCCCGGCGTCAACAACCGAAATCGTTGGCTTTGATAGAGCTTCTTCCAATGTCATGGTTCACCTTTCATTCACCACAATCATACACACGAAACCTATCTAACCCAGTTTGTTTTGACCTGCAACGTTTAATGTGTATGATTGCTAAAAAATCCGGAGTTTTCCCCAAATGGCCCGACCGAGACTAGGCGAGAGCGATAGCAAGCGCTTGCAAATGGTAATTACAGAAGACGAACTTAAAGCGATTGATGAATGGCGCTTTGCGAACAAAATAGAAAACCGTTCAGAAGCTATTCGAAGGCTTTGCCAAGTGGGGATTGAAGTTGACAGTGATCTTGACGAAGCAACAGACCTAATAGATGAGGCCTTAAAAATTGCAGAGGCCCACTGGGATGAGATGCGAGAAGATGTTCATGCGCAAGCAAAAGAAGGCAATACAAATGATCCATCGTTCATCCTTCTTCGTGAAAGAATGGGTGCGGCGCATTCTATATACGAGCGCTTAGATCAGTTACATGTTCTTCTCATTTCAATGTACAATAGAATTACCCCGATTATTGATGAGAGAAAGATTTCGGAAGGTCTTAATAAATCGACCGAGGTAAAGGCCAAGTTCAAGGAAATCATAGACCAAATGAATGATCGGATACGAGAGCTTGAGGAGAACTCTGTTATCGTTCAAGTCAGTCAGGAGTGGCAAAAAGAAGGGGGCAGGGAGGAATATGAAGCCTTGTCAGAGGATGAAAAGGACCAATTCTGGGATAATGTCATGAAAGAAAGGCTTGGAAACCGAACGTGGAAAGGTAAGTTTAGAAAATGAAAGGCCATATCCGCGAACGCTCACCCGGTAAGTGGGCAATTGTCCTTGATGTTCCCGATCCGGAAACTGGTCAGCGCCGCCGAAAATGGCACACGTTCCACGGCACAAAGAGACAAGCCCAGGTGGAATGTGCGCGGCTGATTTCCGAATTGAGCGGCGGCATCTATATCGAGCCTAATAAGACCACAATTGCACAATTCTTACAGCGGTGGCTTGATCACGTGAAACCGACGGTTTCCCGCAAGACGCATGAACGCTATGCAGAGCTTTGCAATCAGAAACTCATCCCTGCGCTTGGCGACACCATTCTGAACAAGCTTAAAACTGAGCGTATCGATAATGCGCTTTCGACCGCGCTGGTATCTGGGCGGCATGATGGCAAGGGAGGACTTTCTCCAACGACTGTCAGGCACATGCGCCGCGTTCTGGTCATGGCGTTGAAGCAGGCCGTGGTCTGGGGCTTGCTGCCAAAAAATCCCGCTGAAATGTCCAAGGCTCCAAAAATCGAGCGTAAGCCTATGGCGGCTTATGATCCCGCTCAAACAGCAAGGTTGCTGGCGGCGGTGGAAGGCAAGCGCCTGCATATCCCGGTGCTGTTGGCGGTCATGTGCGGCTTGAGGCGAGGGGAGATTGCAGCCCTTCGGTGGAAGCATGTCGATTTCGCCGGATCGCGCCTGATGGTCATTGAAAGTGCAGAACAGACAAACAAAGAAACCCACTACAAAGAACCGAAATCGGGCAAGGGGCGTGTTGTCGATCTTCCTGCCTCTGTCGCAGCCACATTGCAGACGCATCGCGCCAAGCAGGCGGAAAACCTGTTGCTTCTCGGAATACGCCTGACCGATGAAAACTTCATTGTTGCCGATCATGAGGGCAAGCCATTTCAGCCTCGCTCCTTCACCGACGCATGGCAGGATTTGATAAAGGGCCTCGATCTTCCCCGTATTCGTTTCCACGACCTTCGGCATACCCACGCCACGCAATTGCTGGCCGCTGGCGTCCATCCGAAGATTGCCAGCGAACGGCTCGGCCATTCTACTATCGGGATCACGCTTGACCTGTATTCGCATGTCATGCCGGGAATGCAGGCGAACGCCGCCGCCCAGATTGACGTCATGATCAGTAATGCGGTAGCAAAGAAGGGAAAATAAAAATGGTAGCAATTGGGTAGCAAAACGAAGCTTCCAATTACTGCCAAACCGGAAATTATGTAATAAAAACAATATCTGGAAGGGATACATGCCCGGTGGCATGTCCGGACTTCAAATCCGGGAGGGGCTGACAGACGGTCTTTGGTGGGTTCGACTCCCATTCTCTTCCGCCAACACAAATGACCCGAGAAATCTGAACAGCTAGGATAAAGGGCGGGGTAGCCTGCATATCATGCTGCTGTTGCAGAAAGAGAGCGGCATCGTCGGCTGTCTCGATATAGCCGTGGGAGCCGATGCGTTCGCCCTATGCGTGCGTGACTACACATTGGAAATGCCCGCCCGAACTGAGAGCCTCCGTTCACGTTCAACTATTGCCAAATGACTTGGCAATACCCGGCATTGTCCTCTTCTGACAGATGCTGAGTTCTGTGTTTTCCGCCTAGCGTCGATCGTGGGCTGGGCCTAATTGCGATGGAACATCGTTATGGCTCCAGGAGAAGTTTATGACCGCACCCAGGATTTTAATCGCCTTTTATTCTCGAAATGGTTCGACCGAGGCTTTGGCAAAGGCCATTGCCGAGGGTGCCGAGCTTGAAGGCGCAGAAGTCAGGCTCAGGCGAGCACGTGAAATCGTCCCTGCCGAAGTTATGGCGAACGCGCCGGGTTGGGCAGAAAAGGCAGCGGAAATGAATGAAAGATATTCGGCGCCGACCGAGGAGGACGCGGAATGGGCGGATGGCATCATCCTGGGCACGCCAACGCGCTTTGGATCTGTTGCCTCAGAGCTAAAAGCCTATATCGATGGCCTCGGTGGCCTTTGGTTTAGGGGCAAGCTGAACGGCAAGGTTGGCTCTGTGTTTGGTTCTACGTCCTCTACGCACGGCGGCAATGAATCGACGCTTCTTTCACTATACAATCCAATGGCCCATCTCGGGTTGATTATCGTTCCCCTCGGCTATGCCGACCCGGCGCTTTTCCGAGCCGGAACGCCCTACGGCGCTACACACGTTTCGCTCCAGGATACGGTCGCGCCGAACTCCGAGGAACTCGACGTGGCACGTTTTCAGGGCAGGCGCGTCGCATCTGTCGCGCGTCGTCTTACCGTAGGTGCCGATAGATTCTTCAACTGAACCTTTGGCCGTCGCCAGTTCGTGCGCTGGCACCGCCCTCTCCAACTGCTCATAAGGGCCGCTGATTGTCCGGGTTTTCTGAACTCAGAATATCGATCTGGAGCGCTATTGCGGGTGTTTGCGGCTCGTTACAATTAGGTAATCTCTGCCAGGAAGAATTCAGCAAGCAAGGAGTATTCCATGCCAACTAATTTCCACCAGCACTTCTCACCCGACGACGCAGCGCTCGTTCTTATCGATTTCCAGCCCCAGATGTTCATGGGCGTCGAAAGCCATGACCGCCTGAAAATCAAAAACAATCTCCAAATTGTCGCCAAAGCTGCCAAGCTGTTCAAATTGCCCACGGTACTGACGACCGTAACCGCCAATACTTTTGCCGGTGAATTCGTGCCTGAGGTCGCCAAGGATGTGTTTCCGGGGCATCCGATCCCGGATCGCACTTCAATCAATGCCTGGCTCGATCCCGGCTTTGTCTCAGCCGTAGAGGCAACTGGGCGTAAGCGGCTGGTCATTGCCGGCCTGTGGACCGGCGCCTGTGCTGCGTTCAATGTCATTGAGGCGCTCCGCCGTGGATACGAGGCCTTCTTCGTTGCCGATGCCTGCGGTGATACTGACATCCAGGTTCACGAGCGGGCTGTCGAGCGGATGATCCAGGCCGGCGCAGTTCCGACTACCGCGCAGCACTTCGTCTACGAGTTGCAGCAGGATTGGGCGCGTCAGGAAACCTATCAGGGGGTGATGGACATCATGAAGGAGCACGCCGCATTCGGCATCCAAATCGCGTACGGGAAGTGGGCACTCGGCCCGGAAATCAGATAGAAGTAAGCGTCGATCACCATTTGGGTGTCAATCCAACCTCAAAGGAGACTTTACGATGGCTTATTTCACAACCTCTGACGGAACCGGGATTTTCTACAAGGACTGGGGTGCAAAAGACGCGCAGCCCATCATGTTCCATCATGGCTGGCCGCTTTCGTCCGACGACTGGGATAACCAGATGCTGTTCTTCCTCTCCGAGGGCTATCGGGTCATCGCACATGACCGGCGTGGACACGGTCGCTCGGACCAGACAGACACCGGTAACGAGATGGATACCTATGTCGCGGACGTCGTCGAACTGACCCGTATGCTCAATTTGAAGAATGCCATCCATATCGGGCATTCTACGGGCGGCGGCGAGGTCGTGCGTTACGTTGCTCGCGCTGATGCCGGCCGCGTTTCAAAGGCCGTTACCCTGGGGGCGGTTCCCCCGATTATGCTCAAGACCGCATCTAATCCCGAAGGCCTGCCCATGGAAGTCTTCGACGGATTCCGGACCGCTCTCCTCGCAAACAGGGCGCAGTTCTACATCGATGTGCCATCCGGCCCGTTTTACGGCTTCAATCGATCGGGGGCGGCGGTGAGCCAGGGGCTGATCGACAACTGGTGGCGTCAGGGCATGGCCGGAGGCGCAAAAGCGCATTATGACTGCATCGCGGCTTTCTCGGAAACCGACTTCACCAGCGATCTCAAAGCGATTACGCAGCCTGTTTTCGTCATGCATGGCGAGGACGATCAAGTCGTGCCGATACACGACTCCGCGCACAAGGCGGTCAAGTTGCTGCCAAATGGCTCGCTGAAGACATATCCGGGTCTCTCCCATGGCATGTTTGCCACACATCCCGATCAGATCAACGCCGATATTCTGGCTTTAATCAAGGCGTAAAACCTGGAATTCTTTGCAAGAAATTGTTTGGCCCGTGTTGCACGCTTGAACAGCGCTTCTCAGTTCAGGCGGTCGTTTCCAATATGATGCCACGCATAGTGCGAACGCATCGGCTCCCGCATGACGGCGGGATGCCGTCGTGAGTTTGTAGCGACTGGGGCGGTTCACAGGTTGATCTGGTCATGCATGGAAAGAAAGCTCTGTGCCTGCCCGGCGATTTGAACCGTCCCAATATCTCCTCGCGTTTTCGGGCCTGTTCGGGTGATGCCATCAGCCCGGCGCTTCGGATATGCATATTCTGTAGACAATTTGTCGACAAGGCTGACAAGGCACGCGCGGAATGCGCCATAAAAAAGCATCATGTGCTTGGCTAAACGGGATTGCACCTGCTATGCGGAAGCAAAGCAGAAAAAACAGGGAGGACATCCAGCAATGCTTCATTTAGCCATCAAAGCCACACTCGCCTCGGCTCTGGCCCTTGGTCTTGCCGCCCATGCCGCAAACGCCGAAACCCGCGTGACCTATAAATCCGCCAAGGCGGGCTCATCCTATTACCAGATGGGGGTCGAGGTCGCGGAGGCTATCAAGAAGGGTACGGACGGCAACATCATCATGACTCTGGAGGAAAGTCAGGGTTCGGTGCAAAACGTCATGGAAGTGCGCGCTCGCGGCAGCGATTATGTCTTCACGACTCCACCGGCGCTGGTCGATGCCGCGCAGAAAGAGACCGGCGCCTTCAAGGGCAAGGGCAGTCCGAAATTTGCCGAAATCCGTGCCCTCTTTCCGATCCCGTCGCTTACGATGCATTTCGTCATGTCCAAGGCCTCTGGTACGGAGGATTTCGCAGGCATGGAAGGCAAGACCATTCTGCTCGGCAAGGGATCGTTCGGCGCGACAGAGGGCGAGAAATATCTCAAGCTGTTTGGTCTCGATGGCAAGGTGAAGATCGCCGATGCGGAACTCTCCAATGCTGGCGATGCGCTGAAGAACGGGCAGATCGACGGCTTCGTCACCGCCGGCTCCTGGCCCGCGCCGAATGTCGTAGAGGCTGCGGCGAGCGTTGATATCAACATCCTTTCGATGACGCCCGAGCAGGAAGCCGAAACGAAAAGTATCCCATTGACCATTCCCGCAGGCACCTATGCCGGCCAGGACAAGGACATCCTGACGACATCGCTGCCTGTCGTGGCCTTTACCACGGCGGCGATGGACGAGGAGACGGCCTATCAACTCACCAAGACCTTCTGGGAGCAGAAGGCGGCGATGAGCGATTTGACCCCCTGGTGGAACGGCGTAGACAAGAGCCTGTTGGCCAATATCACCGGCAAGCTGCACCCCGGCGCTATCCGGTATTACAAGGAAGCGGGCTTTGAACTGAGTGACGGGCAGATGTAAGCCCTTAATGAAGAGCGTGGCGGGATGCCGCGCTCTTTCCTTGCCGCTCAACCCTCCTTTCCGAACGACCATTCAATGACCAAACGCATTCTCCTTGCGGCTCTTGCCGCGCTGCTCGTTGCCTTTCACCTGGGGCTGATCTTTTCCGGCCTGGTGCCGAACCTCGTCAGCAGGCCGCTGCATATGGCGCTGACCCTGCCGTGGCTTCTGATTTTCACACCTTCGAGCGGACTGAAACGCCTTTCCGGTCTGGTGCTGGCCGTGGCCGGGATCGCGGCGTGCCTTTGGGTGAGTTTGAACGAAGGGAGCCTTGCCGACCAATATGGTTTTCTCGAAGGTTCCGTGCAGACCGGGATCGCCGTCACGCTGCTCGTCGTCGTGCTCGAGACTGCCCGCCGTGCCATCGGCTGGGCGCTGCCGAGCGTCGCCGCGCTGACGCTGCTTTACGGACTGTTTGGCCAGTATATCCCCGGTGAGTTCGGCCATGCCGGAACGCCGCTTGCAAGTTTCCTCGGCACTTTAACGATCGCCGAGGGCGGGCTGTGGGGCAGCCTGACCGGCGTTTCGGTCGGCACGGTCGCGATCTTCGTGATTTTTGGCGCAGTGCTGAATGCGGGCGAGGCAGGGCGGGGTTTCATGAATATGGCGGCCGCTGCTGCCGGTCGGCTGAATGGCGGTGCGGGCAAGGTATCAGTGATTTCGTCGGCCCTGTTCGGCTCTATCTCCGGTTCGGCCTCGGCGAACGTGGCCTCCACCGGCGCCATCACCATCCCGGCGATGGTCCGGCTCGGCTATCCCAAGCGGCTGGCCGGCGCGATCGAAGCGGTGGCCTCCTCCGGGGGGCAGATCATGCCGCCGCTCATGGGGGCAGGGGCATTCGTCATGGTGGAACTCACGGGTACGCCCTACACCGGCATCATGGCTGCGGCGGTTCTACCAGCAATCCTCTATTTCCTCGCTGTATGGGTGGGCATAAATGCCTTCACCACGCGTTATTCCCTAAAAGGGTTGCCGATGGATGAGAAACCCGCGCCACGCGACGTGCTGGTCACATCGGCTTTCTTTCTGGTGCCGTTCTCCATCCTTTTGTGGGGAATGTTTGTGGCGCGCTACACACCGCAATATGCTGCGGCTATTGCAATTCTCGCCGGAGCGGTCCTGCTTCTGGTCGACGGCAAGATGCGCTTCAATCCGCGCGCGGCGCTGGGCCGGTTCGAGGATGCCCTCATCGGCGCGGCGCGGCAGGTGTCGCTTATCGCGGCGATCATCCTTTGCGCTTCGGTGATTATCGGCGTGCTTTCGATCACCGGGCTTGGCGTCAAGATCACCTCGCTGATCCTGTCGGGCGCGGGCGGCATGTTGTGGCCGTCATTGTTCCTTACCGCAGTAGCCTGTCTCATTCTCGGCATGGAAGTGCCGACCACGGCGGCTTATGTCATCTGCGTTTCCGTTGCCGGACCCGCACTGACGCAACTCGGGCTGGAGTCGCTTCAGGCGCATCTTTTCGTGTTCTGGTTCGCGCTCCTGTCGACCATTACGCCGCCCGTTTGCGGCGCGGTCTTCATTGCCGCCGGGATGGTGCGGGAGGATTGGTTGAAAGTGGCATTCACGGCGATGGCGCTCGGCATCGGGCTTTATCTGATCCCATTGGCGATGATCGCCAATCCAGACCTTCTGGCAATGGCGAAGGCGCCGGTGGCGGCATTTTTTGCCGCCGTCAAGGTGGCCGCCGGTCTGACTTGCGTTTCGTATGGCCTGATCGCTGTCTACCGGATGCCGGTGCGGGTTGCGCTCGTGGCGGCGGGCCTCGCCATCCTGTTCGTGCCGTTCGTTCCGCTGTAGGGGGTACGATAGCCTGCCCCGGGCAGATTTTTGCAAGAGGGCCTAAGCGACCATCTTCTCAAGGGCGTCGGCGACGGCATTCGTGGTTCGTTCGATGTGACTGCGGATAACATCGATGGCGCGCTCGACATCACGGTCGAGCGCCGCATCGAGCAAGGTGCGATGCTCCAGATGGATGTCGCGCGTGAAGACGGTCTTGACCCGGGAAAGCCTCCGGTAACGTTCGTGATGGCGGAACATCATCTCGCGCATACGCAGCACCCAGGTGGAAGGGCAGGCCGCGACCAGCGCTTCGTGGAAATCGTTGTTGAGCCTTTCCCACTCTTCCAGGCGGTCAGCGCCCTGCCTGTCGGACAATTCGATCCTTTCGAGCCGGTGATAGGTGGTGATCACCCGCTCTTCCCATTGTCGGTCGCCTTTGGGAATGGATTGCGACAATGCATCCGCCTCGAATATTTTCCGCAGATGTCCGATTTCCCGCGCATCGGCCACCGACATCGGCGCGACGACAAAGCCGCGTTGTCCCAGAAGGGTCACAAGATGCTCGCCGGAAAGGCGCGCCAGCGCCTCGCGCAACGGCCCGGCGCCAATATCGTAGCGGTCGCGCAGAAAATCTATCTTTAGTTTCAGATCAGGTGCCAACGCGCCGGAGACGATGTCCTCCCGCATGAGCCTGTAGGCCTTCTCCGCCTGGGTTTTCTCATCTCCCGCTTCCAAAACATCCTGCTGCGATTTCGACAATGGCCTTGATCCCTTGATGTTGATTTCCGATATTTATGACATTTCGAGAAAAATATCAATTTAGAATTTGACATAGCAATAATATCGATATTTTATCCGCTTCGGGAGGAATATCGATGCTGTTGACGCAAAATACCGATTCAGCAGGCAAAGCGGCTGCCACGGGCGGGGAGGTTTCCGCCGGCTGGCTCTGCGCCGTTAGCCGGAAGGTCGCGGCTGTCGAGGCGCGCGTCGCCGGCGGGCTTGTTTTCCTGATCTTTGTTCTGCTTCTCGCCAATGTGGTGTCCCGCACCGGCGGGGTGCCGCTGATATGGGTCGATGAACTTGCTGTTCTCCTGATGGCGTGGATCGCCTTCATCGGTGCGTCGGTGGGGCTCGCCTACCGTCAGCATATTGCCGTGACGCTGCTTCCCGATGCGCTGACGGCCACGGCGAGAAAGCGCCTTGCAATCCTGGTGGACCTGCTGCTGCTCGTCTTCTTCGCCGTTCTTTCCGTGCAGCTCTGGAGCTGGTTCGATCCCGTCGGTCTATGGCGGGCGGACTCTATCGAGACATACTCGATGACAAGCTTCAATTTCATCTATCAGGAGCCGACAGTGACGCTGGGAATGGCGAAGTTCTGGTTCTGGCTGGTCCTGCCGCTCTTTTGCGTGACGTCGGTCATTCATATCCTGGCATCGCTCGTGAGCGTCTGCCGGACACCGGTGAGGGATGCCGCATGATCGCCTCCGTCTCCTTCATCGGCTTGATTGCTGTCGGTATGCCCATCGCTTTTGCGCTTGCGACGCTTGCGATGATCTACATCTTCACGAGCGGAAACACGGTCCTGCTTCAGTCCTTCGGCCAGCAGATGTTCGGCGGGCTGGAAAACTATGGCCTGCTCGCGCTTCCGCTTTTCATCCTGCTCGGTGAATTCATGAATGCCGGGGGCATCGGTCGGCGGCTGATGGGGCTTGCGCTTGCGCTGCTCGGCCCGCTTCGCGGCGGTCTTGCCTATGTCAATCTGGTGGCCAACATGATGATGGCGTCCATACTGGGCTCGACCGTTGCCCAGATCACGATCATGTCGCGGCTGGCAGTACCCGAAATGGAGCGCAGCGGCTATCCACGGGATGTGTCGATGGCAATCACCGCGGCGGGCGGCTTGCTCGCGCCGATCATTCCGCCTTCGATGCTCTTCATCATTTTCGGTGTCATTGCCCAGATTCCGATCGGCGATCTCTTCGTTGCCGGGATCGTGCCTGGCGTCCTCATCTTCCTGGCTTTCGTGGGCGTCATCGTATGGCTCGGCCGCAAGCACGACTTTCCCACCACGCCGCCCATGCCGGCGAAGGCGCGCCTTGCCGCCGTCAAGGACGCGCTGCCAGCCGCGCTGATCCCGATTATCATTGTCGGTTCGATCCTCGGCGGTATCGCGACCCCGACGGAATCGGCCGCTGTCGCAAGCCTCGCCGCCATCCTCATCGGCATGTTCGTCTATCGCGAATTACAGCCGCGCGACATCCTTCCCGCCTTTGCCAATGCGGCCAAGGGAGCGGCCAGCGTCCTGTTTCTGATCGCTGCCGCCCAGGTGTTCAGCTGGGTCATTACCTTTGAAAACCTGCCGGCGCTTGTCGCCCAGTCGATGCAGGCGGTGACCGCATCGCCGACGATCTTTCTCCTGATGCTGTGCGCCATGCTGCTGGTCGTCGGAATGATCACCGACCCGATCCCGGCGATCATCCTGATCGTTCCGGTCTTCCTTCCGGTCGCCACCAAGGTCTATGGCATCGATCCATTCCATTTCGGCATTGTCGTTTGCCTCAATCTCACCCTCGGCCTCTTGACGCCGCCGGTTGGAACCGGCCTGTTCGTTGCCTCGCTGATGGGCAATGTTCGCGCTGAACGGCTGGCGGTTCTGTTGGTGCCGTTCTTTGCCGCCGTGCTTTTCGTTCTGCTTCTCCTGGTTTTCTTTCCGATGCTTTCCATCGGCCTCAAGGAGTTGCTGTGATGGCCGTTATCTGGATTTTGGGCGGTGGGGATGACGGCATGGCCGAATTCGATCCGCGCCCGGTTGATGACATCGCGGCGGAACGCGACGCGCGTCTCGCTGACCTCATTACGATGCTGAACAGCGAAACCGGCCCACATTCACGAGACATCCAAACGGGAGGAAACAAGGGATGAAAGCTGCAAAATTTCTGGCCGCCGTCACGGCCGTCGTCGCGGGTCTGCATTCGATGCCGGCCCTTGCCGAGCAATACCGGCTGGGCCTGATCACGCCGCCGCCGCATCAGTGGACGAAGAGCGCCGAGACTGTCGCGGCGCGCATCAAGGAGGAGACCGGAGGCCGGGTCGATATTTCGATCTTCCCGTCCGGCCAGCTCGGGAGCGAGGCGCAGATGCTGCAACAACTGCAGACGGGTGCCATCGATTTCGCCTTTCTGACGCTTGGCGAGTTCGCCAATCGCGATCCGAATTATGGCGTCTTCCTGGCGCCTTACCTCGTCAAGGACGCTGCCGGTGCGCAGAAGCTGCTCAAGGGGGCGGTCGCCGGGAAGCTCGTCTCCGGCCTCGACAAGTTCGCCCTGAAAGGCTTTGGCTGGGGGATGGCCGGTATGCGTGAGATCGTCATGCGCGGCAAGGTCGATACGGTTGCGGATCTTTCCGGCAAGAAAATCCGCACAGTGCCCTTCGCACAGGAGCTCTTCTTCTGGCAGCAGATTGGCGCGGCTCCCACGCCGATGCCGCTGCCAGCCCTCTACGATGCCTTCGCCAACGGTCAGGTCGACGGTATGCAGATCGACTTCGAAGGCACCTGGAACTCGAAATATTATGAACATGCAGGGGCCATTCTCGACTCCAATCATATGATGTTTCCGATGATAGCCGTCGGTTCGGCGCGCAAATGGCAAACGATTTCCGAGGCCGACCGCGCCGTCGTCGAGAGGGTGATGTCCGAAGAAACCGACAACATCGTTGGCGCCTATGCATCGATTGACAATGACTATCTGAAAAAGCTGAAGACGACCGCCGTCCCGGTCATTCAGGTCGACCGGAGCTTCTTCGGAGCAGCCGTCGACAAGTGGTATGAGGAATGGCGCAAGAAAACTCCGCTCCTGACCGAACTCGAAGCCGAAGCTGCCGCTCTTTGAGGGGGCACGCACAAGAAGGGCGCGCCCGTGTGGCGTGCCCTCCAGGGAGAACAGGATGACTGCATTTTATCGTGACCTCAGATACCTGCGTCTGCCGGTCGCCGATCTGACGGCGGCCGCATCTTTCGCGACCGGGATATTCGGCCTGGAGGAGGGCGACCGTGACGATAGCAATGTCCGGTTCCGGTCCGATGCCCGCAATTATGCGCTCTGCTACACGACCGGCGGCGAGGCGGCGGTCGCGCTGACGGTCGCCCGGTCGGAGGATCTGGACGCAGCCGAACAAAGGCTGGCCGAATGGTCGCCCATCCGTCTCGGAACCGATGAATGCAGGACAAGGCAGATCAAGAGCGGCCTTGCCGTTCGGGCGCCGAACGGTGTCATCATCGAACTCGTCTGGCGGCCGCTAACCTCCGGCTGGCGTTACCACGGCCCGCGTGATGCGGGGATCACCGGTTTTCAGGCGGTGCAACTGGCCTGCACCGATATTGCCGCCAACGAGGACTTCTGGACGCGGGGCATCGGCCTTGCCGTTTCCGACTGGATCGGGGACGCCGCTTTCCTGCGGCTTGACGAAGCGCATCACCGGATCGCGCTCTATCCGTCCGCCCGCGACGGTGTTCTTGGAGCAACCTGGGGCGTCGAGGGCATCAACAACGTCATGCAGGGCTGGTACTTCCTGCAATCGCATCAGGTGCCGGTGGCGCATGGCCCCGGTCGTCAGGCTGCTTCCGGCGCCGTCTTCGTAACGGCCAGGGGGCCTGGAGACATCTACTATTCCTACGCGGCGGAGATGGAGGAAGGGCCGCAGGTCGCTGCCCGTGGGCCGCGTCAATTTTCCGACACCGCCGGGTCGCATTGCGGCTGGGGGTCGCCATGCCTCGTACCGGAATTCCAGGGAGGAGACGAGCGATGATCGAACTCAAGGACGTTGTCTATTGCCGGCTTGGAACCACTGACCTAGCAGGCGCGGAATGGTTCGCGGTCAACATATTGGGGCTTGAAGTCTCCGAACGCAGGCGCAATTCCACCTATTTCAAATCGGATTCGCGCGAACATACGCTCTGTTATTTCGAGGGCGATCCGCAGGATCAGGTCACGGCCTTCCAGATAGGCTCGTCGGACGATCTCCAGCGCGCGGCGTCCACGCTGGAGGGCCTGGGTCATCGTGTTCATTACGGGACCGCTCAGGAATGCGACGCGCGCCATGTGCGCGAGTTCATCCGCTTCAACGACCCGACCGGCAACGGCATCGAGTTCGTCGTGCGTCCCGAAATGTCGGGCAGGCGCTATCACGGCACGCGTGACGCCGGTATTACCGGCTTTTCCCATGTGGGGCTCTGCACCACGGACGCCGAACGCGACGAAGCATTCTGGACGCAGGTCTGCAATGCCCGGGTTTCAGACCGCATTGGCGACGCCCCCTTGATGCGGCTTGGCACGATCCACCACTCGATCGCGCTCTTCCCTTATCACAAGGCAGGCATTCAGCACATCAACCACCAGGTGGAGAGTACGGACGATATTCAGCGCTCCTTCAGCCATGTGCGGGAAAACCAGGTCAACATCACCTTTGGCCCTGGCAGGCACCCGACATCCTCGGCACAGTTCCTCTATTTCACCGGGCCTGAGGGCATGACTTTCGAATATTCGACCGGAGTATGCGAAATCCATGACGAACCTTTATGGCGCGACCGGCAGTTCCACTTCGAACCCAAGGGCTTCTGCCATTGGGGCGCGAAGCCGAACATCGCCGCTTTCAAGGATTGAAGACATGGTGAACGATCCGGCAATCGCCGTGAGAATGGCGGCCCGCGCATTGGGACGGGCCGGGCTTGTGCACGCCTATGGTCACTGCTCGGCCCGCCTGGACGATGACAGTTTTCTCGTCTGCCCGCCAAGGCCGATGGGCCTCATCTTGCCCGGTGAACCCTGCACGACGGTGCCCGTCTCCGGTGCGCTACCGGCGGGCGTGCTCGGTGAAGTGCGTCTGCATCAGAAAATCTACGCCGCACGGCCCGCCGCAGGCGCCGTCATCCGCTTCATGTCGCCGAGCGTCATGGCGCTTGCCGCCCTCGGCCTGCGTCCGCAGATGCGCCATGGTTTCGGAACCTATTTTGCGCCGCAGGTCGGCTTTTGGGACGACATACAGCTCATTCGTGACGACGCTCGCGCTTCAGGCGTTGTTGACGCCATGGGCGAGAGCGCCGGTGTCTTGATGCGCGGCAATGGCGCTGTGGTTAGCGGCGGCTCGATCGAGGAGGCGCTGATGCTCGCCTGGTATCTCGAGGATATGTGCCGGATCGAGCTTGCAGCGCTTTCCGCTGGCAACGCGGCGTCGGCGCCGGTGGTCAGCGCCGCGGATGCGGCAGTGCGGGCGACGTTTGGTGGCGGAATTGTGGAACGGATGTGGGAGTACCTGACGGCAGGCGACCCCGAACGAAATTCCTGACCAAGCGGTCATGTGAAAGGACAAGACGTGACGACCTATCTGAATTTCATCGACGGCAATTTCGTTCGCGGCAGCGGCGAAGCCTACGCCAATCACTTTCCGAGCACCGGTGCGGTCATCGGCGAGATTTCCGCCGCGGGCAAATCCGAGGTCGATGCCGCCGTCGGAGCTGCCCGGGCGGCCCTCAAGGGGCCTTGGGGCCGGATGCCGGTTTCCGAACGTGTCGCGCTTCTGCGCAAGGTGGCAGACGGTATCAATGCGCGCTTCGAAGAGTTCCTGGCGGCCGAGATACGCGACACCGGGAAACCTCGCTCGATCGCTTCTCATATCGACATCCCGCGCGGCGCGGCCAATTTCAACGTCTTCGCCGACCAGATCCTGACCGCCTCGACGGAAAGCTTCGAAATGGCCACCCCGGACGGTGCCGGGGCGCTCAACTATGCGCTGAGGCTGCCCCGTGGCGTCATCGCTGTCGTGTGCCCGTGGAACTTGCCGCTTCTCCTGATGACGTGGAAGGTCGCTCCCGCGCTCGCCTGCGGCAACACGGTGGTGGTCAAGCCATCGGAGGAAACCCCGGCAACGGCGACGCTGCTCGGCGAGGTGATGAACGCGGCGGGAATCCCCCGGGGTGTCTATAACGTCGTCCACGGAACAGGGCCGGGAGCCGCAGGCGAGTTTCTGACGAGCCATCTGGATGTCGACGGCATCACCTTCACCGGCGAGACACGCACCGGCGAGGCGATCATGCGCGCTGCCGCCGGCGGCATTCGCCCGGTATCGCTGGAGCTTGGCGGCAAGAATGCTGGCATCATCTTCGATGATGCTGATCTCGACGCCACGCTGGAAGGGATCGGTCGCGCCTGTTTTGCCAATACCGGGCAGGTCTGCCTCGGTACGGAGCGGCTCTATGTCCAGCGCGGCATCTTCGAGCGGCTGGCGGAAGGATTGGCGCGCAAGGCCGGAAGCTACCGTTTCGGTGATCCCTTCGATCCGGCAACCACCATGGGGCCGCTGATCAGCGCTGAACACCGGCAGAAAGTGCTTTCCTATTACGAGAAGGCCAAGGCCGAAGGGGCGACGATCCTCGCTGGCGGCGGCGTGCCGGACCTCCAGGGCTACGAGGCTGGTTATTGGGTGGAACCGACCGTCTGGACCGGCCTGCCGCAACACGCGCCGGTGATCACCGACGAGATTTTCGGGCCGTGCACCCACATAACCCCCTTCGATACCGAAGAAGAAGGCGTCGCTCTGGCAAATGACAGTCCTTACGGGCTGGCCACCTCCATCTGGACGACGAACCTGTCGCGCGCGCACCGCGTTTCGCGGCAGATCGAGGTGGGCATTGCCTGGGTCAATTGCTGGTTCCTGCGCGACCTCAGAACCCCCTTTGGCGGCTCGAAAGCCTCCGGCATCGGCCGCGAAGGCGGAATCCATTCCCTCGAATTCTATACCGAGCTGCGCAACGTCTGCATCAAACTCTGAAAGGCTCTTGACGAATGTTGAACGAAGAACAGCGCGCCCGGTGTGTGGCGAGCCTGCTGGAAAGCCACCGCACCAAGGTTCAGGGGCCGCGCCCCTCGGAATTGTTTCCCGATATCGAGATTGCCGATTCCTATGCAATTTCCTCCGCCGTCGCGGATGCCAAGGTGAAAGCCGGGGCGAAGATCATCGGCCACAAGATCGGCCTGACCTCCAAGGCCATGCAGGCCGCATCCAGGATCGACGAACCGGACTATGGTTATATGTTCGACGATCTCGTGCTGTCGGACGGTGCCAAGGTCCGTTTCGAGGATTTCTGCGTGCCGCGCGTCGAGCCGGAGCTGACCTTCATCCTCAAGGAGCCGCTGAAGGGGCCGAATGTCGGTCTGGTCGACGTGCTGCGTGCGACCGAATGGGTGGTGCCGTCGATCGAGATCATCGACGCGCGGGTGACGGAACCGCGCAGGATTTTCGACACGGTCGCCGACAATGGCGCGGCGGCGGGGTTGGTTCTCGGCGGACGGCCGGTTCGGCCCGAGGATGTGGACCTGCGCTGGGCCGGCGCCATCTTCTACCGTAACTCCGAGATCGAGGAGACGGGCCTTGCCGCCGGTGTGCTGGGCCATCCGGCAATGGCGGTCGCCTGGCTTGCCAACAAGCTGGCGCCGTTCGGCGTCACGCTCGAACCCGGGCATATGTTGCTCTCCGGCAGCTTTACCCGGCCCGTATGGGCGAAAAAAGGCGATACGCTTCATGCTGATTTCGGGCCGCTCGGCTCGGTCGCCGTGCAGTTCGTTTGAGGGGGCGGGTCGATGCAAGCTCCCAGAAACGAATTCAAGCGGCGCCTTCTGGCCGGGGAAACCTTACATGGCCTCTGGATGTCGATCGCAAGCCCCCAGACTGCGGAAGCCCTGTCGCTCGTCGGGTTCGATTGGCTGCTGTTCGATACGGAGCATTCTCCGGTCGAGGTGGCTGGCGTTCAGCCGTTGCTTCAGGCTGCTGCCGCAGGCAAGTCGGCCGTTGTGGTTCGCCCCGCCTGGAACGACAAGGTTCTTCTCAAGCGCATCCTCGACATCGGCGCCCAGACGGTGCTCGTGCCTTTCGTGCAGACCCCTGAAGAAGCGGCGGCGGCGGTGGCCGCGACCCGATATCCACCGTCGGGCATTCGCGGTGTGGCCGGATCGACGCGTGCCAGCCGTTTCGGCCTGACGTCGGATTATTTCACGGTGGCGAATGAGGAGACATGCGTTCTGGTGCAGATCGAGACGCGCGAGGCGCTCGACCGGCTCGAGGCCATCGCCGCGGTCGACGGGGTCGATGGCGTCTTTGTCGGGCCTTCCGATCTGGCGGCTTCTCTCGGTCACCTCGGTAAACCGGGACATGCCGACGTCCAGGCGGCCCTGCAGCAGGCCGCGCAACGCATTCTGGCGGCGGGCAAGGTGCCCGGAATTCTGGCGACCAATGCCGCGGACGCCGTGCGATATCGGAACTGGGGCTACCGCTTCGTCGCAGGCGCTGTCGATCTCGGATTGTTGATCAAGGCGGCCCAAGGCGTCCTTGCGGACATGGCGCACACGTAGACAGATGCTCTGGCGCGGGGGCGATCCGGGACATGGTTTTCCGGTTCCGGGCGCCCTGCGATAAGGCTGCGGCAGGCGAAGAGCGGGTGGCCGCTCACCTGCCCCTCTTCGAACGCACGATCCTCAAAACGTTGCGGACCACTTCGTCCTGAAGCGGGCGCTGTTTTTCGATGTTGAAGTGGCCGATATCCTTGATGTCCGAAAAGTCGCGATTGTCGAGGTTACCGCGGAAGCGCGGCCCCGGCGTAAGCGGCAGTCCCCAGCCGTGCCGCTTGAAGTAGTAATTCACCACACGCCGGACATTGCCCGGCAGCGGATCGGGCGCGGTGGCGGCGAAGGTCGCCATGTAATCGACCCGAATTCCGTGTTTTTCCAGTCCCTCGGCAATGTCGATGACGGCATTGGCGCCGAGCGAATGGCCGATCAGGATGACCGGCGCTCGCGGATTTTTGCTGTGGTCGGCGAGTATCCGGTTCATCACGAAACGCCACGCCCGATGGCTGCTCACATGCGCATCGACGCCGCTGGCCTGCAATTTCTGGCCGATCTGGTCGATGCCGGCGGAGAAAATGTCGGCGAAACCACGCAGCAGATAGACATCGGCCTGAGACGATCTGCCGGATGCCGCGCGTTTGGGGGCGGCCTGGGCCGTGCCTTGCAGCAGGCCGAAGGCCGCTGCCGCGACCAGCAGCGAACGGCGCGTAAAGACCTTGGGAAAGGGCCTGTTCGTTCTTGAAACCATCTTCAATTACCAGGGTTTGGGGATAATGCGTCCTGTCCGGCTGGCATATTCGTCATAGGCGGCGCCAAATGTCTCCCGCATCATGGCTTCTTCATGGCCGATGCGGTAGAAATAGAGAATGCCGACGCCGACCAGCCCGGCCAGCCCTGCAAACCAGTTCGGCAGCAGGCAGAATTGCGCGATCGCCCACAGCCAGAACGACAGATACATGGGGTGACGCACATAGCGGTAAAGCCCTTCCGTCACCAGCTTGTGTTCGCTGCGGATTTCCAGCGAGACGGACCAGTTCTTGCCGAGCTGGCGATGGCTTGCATGAAAAAGCCAGAGAAAAGCCAGTTCGACGACGAGCCCGATCCAGCCCAGCCATGGCTGGAAAGCATAGTCGGCAAAGGCCGGAAACCCCGTCGCGACATAGACGATCGGCACAAGCGACAGGCTGAGCGTCGCAATGCCCAGCGCCAGCCGGTCGCCGATGGTCCGGGCGTCGCTTGCAACCTGGACCTTGCGCGCGCGCCGCCTGTGCGGCACCCGGATAACCACCCAGGCAACAAGCCCGATGCCCCAGATGATGGCAGCCAGTGTCGGTGTCATTCAGAAAGATTTCCCTCGTTTGGCAAAGCGCCGACGATACGGTCCCGGGTGCGTGCGACAAGCGATGTCGGCCCGCAGCAGACCTGAAAGAAATCGTACCAATAGGGCTTCGTATTTCCAAATACATATTGATAGTGCATACGGAAAAGGCTGCGCTTCACGCGCTTGTAGGTTTCCGGTTGCAGCATGTCTTTTATCCGAACCGTGCGCGCGAGCGGAAAGACCCGCTCGGCCTCGCGCGTCAGGCCCATCTCGGTCACGGGATCGGTCTTGTAGAAATTGATCGCATCGGTGAGACACTGGATTTCGACCCATTCGAGCTTTCCATCGTCCACCAGACGCTGCACGCCCTGCCGGAAACCGGCGCTCGCCGGATGATAACCGGCCTTGAGGGCGGTCGATCCGAGCGTAAGCAGGGCGGTCTTTTCGGCGTGTCCGCTGAAGGCCGGATCGATGGCCAGACAGCGCGCCGCGACGTCGAGCATCAACATGCCGCCGGTGCTGTGCCCGATCAGGATCACCTCGTCATATTGCCGGGCGCGCACTTTTTCGACGATTCCGGCGGCAAAGCGCTGCATCTGCGATGCGGCGTCCGGGCGCCATCCGCGAATGAAATAGAGCGAGAACGACCACAGGTCCATCAGGTGGTTGGTCGACCATCTCCTGCCCAGCGTGGCAAGTGCGGTGAAAAAGACCGCGAGCGCGACAAGCCAGCCTGCCCAGTCCGGCGCGCCCAGCCACTCAACGGCCAGCCGCGCCGCCGCATGACCGGCGGCTGCAAACAGCGCAAGCACCAGAAATGGATAGAGAAAATAAAGCCCGAACCGCCATGCCCTGGCGAAAAAGCGGAAGGCCGTTCCCGTTACGATGAAATCGCCGAAAGCGACGAGATATTTCGCAAGCCGCATTGGGAGCGGGCGGTCGAAATCCGCCAGAACGATCCTGTCCAGCACGAGGAAATTGAAGTCCGTCTCGGTCTTCCAGCCTTCCTGTTCGCAATGGCTGTTGATGCGGACCGAGCCGATTTCACATTCGGGATCGGTATCGATGGGCGAAACGCTGGAACGCACATTCCACAGCGCTTCGAAACGTTTGATCTCTCTGTTCAGCCGACCGAAAAACGCCTCCGGCGTTTTCGGGTCGTAGCCGCCAATGAAAAAAACGGCGCGTCGCCGGATCAGTTGGTCCATGCTCAAATCGTAATTTGACGTCCCGGCATTGTCGAGATCGTCGCCCCCTTCGCCCAACAAATTTGTTTGAACGGTCGGTGCCGGGGTCTAACTCCATTAGAAGAACGACCCTGACGGTCAGATGGATTCCCACTAGACAGCGATACTCTTGCCATCTAGCTTATCGCTTTGGCAAGCCTGAAAAATCACATCAGAATTCAGGCCTTCTGCATCGCCTATCGCAACGAGTTGCGATTCTGGCCAGTTCTTCAGCCCTAAAATTCATCGTAATCTCATCGCGCAAGTGGAAGGAACTTCTATGGTTGACGCCCAATGCGCCTGCGGCGCGCTTAGACTGACGTTTCGTGAACCGCCACAGTTAACCGCACTGTGCCACTGTCTCGCTTGTCAACGAAGAACTGGCGCACCATTCAGCGCCAATGCCTTCTATGCCGCCGAGTGTGTCGAAATATCCGGAACAGTTACAGAGTTCGGTCGTATCGGCGAAAGCGGCCGTAAGGTCCGCATGTATTTCTGCCCCACTTGCGGGTCGACCGTCTATTGGAAGGCCGATGCTTCGCCGTCCTGGATCGGGGTTGCGGTCGGTTCGTTTGCCGATCCGGCGTTCGCGCCACCTACCATGTCAGTATTCGAGCAATCAAAACATGATTGGGTGCAGCTTGACGAAGCGGTCGCGTCTTTCCAAGGTTCCCCTGCCGATCGAGGGTAATGCCAAAGCTCAATGAGCGGAACTCATCGAGCTTTGATCAAGCCCGTGCGGCGGTTGAGCCTTTTCAAGGCTTGGATAGCGTCAGCATCGGAACCGCCTTGATATAAGGGGCTGGTCGCATCCGCCATCGCCCTCACCCTGAGGTGCGAAGCGCAGCGAAGCCTCGAAGGGCGAGGTTCGGTATAAGCTCCCTCGCCCTTCGAGACGCCGCCTTCGGCGGCTCCTCAGGATGAGGGAGTGACGAGACCCTAGAGCATTTCCAGCAAAAGTGCGAAGCGGTTTTGCGTAGGATAATGCGTAAAAACAAATAGTTAGAGCGGTTCCAACGGTTCAGTCAAAACAGGAACCGCTTTAGCTGGAGTGTCAAAAACAAAAGGCTGCGCGGGAACCCGGCGCGGCCTTTTCATGAACGGTAAGAGCCTGAATAAAAAAGCGGCATGTGTGTGCGAAAATGGCGATTTTCGAGTACTGGAGCTTGAATGGTACCTAAACATAGATAAGTGCCGGAATGCAGCAAATCGCCATTTGCGACCGCTCATGGTGACTTCTGAAACAGGCTCGGGGGCCTTTCCTACCGCACCGTGATCAGTCCGCGTCTGATCGCCTCCCGCGTTGCTTCCGCGCGCGAGGAGACGCTGAGTTTCTGATAGACGGCCTTGACGTAATCGCTCACCGTGTGCTCGGAAAGGCCAAGTTTACGGGCGATTTCGCCGTTCTTGAACCCCGCGCCGATTTCCGCCAGCACTTCCGTCTCGCGGCGCGAAAGATGGATGAACTCGCCTTCCGGTTCCGCAACGGGAGGTTTCGCCGACATGGCCTTGATTCGCGCCACCAGATCGAGCTTGGCCCTGATGGTCAGTATCAGGACGTCGAAATCGATGGGCTTGGTGAGATAGTCGTCTGCGCCGCTTTCGCGGCCTTCCAGCTCGTGGCTGCGATCGGCGAGCGCGGTGAGAAACAGGAACGGCGTTCCGCCAAGGTCGGGACGGGTGCCGCGCACCTGTTCCAGAAATTGCAGCCCGTTGGTTCCGGGCATCAATATATCGCAGATGATGAGGTCGGGCACTGTCTTGTCCAGCACCCGCATCGCATCGGCGGCATTGGCCGCACCGATGGCGCGGAAACCCGACGTGCGCAGTTCATCGATCAGTTCTTCCAATATGTGGGCCTCGTCCTCGATGCAGAGAACGGTCGGCGTCTGGGGGAGGGCAGGCAGTCGCATTCCGGGCCACCTTTGGTAGGGACAGGGTGAACAAACTACCTTCACCTTCGGTCGAAGTGAAGGTCAAAGAGCCGCCATGAAGTTCGGCAAGCGCATATGACAGGCTGAGACCGAGACCTGTGCCGGCCATATGGGATGTATTCCCGGCGCGGAAGAAGCGGGTGAAGATACGGTCCGCATCGGCCGCCGGGATGCCGATGCCGTAATCGCGCACCATACATCTGAATTCGTTCTCGTCCTCCTGCGTTGTTACTTCGACGGGCTTGTCGGCAGAAGAGTATTTTGCGGCATTATTGAGCAGATTGACAAGAATCTGCTCTATCAGAATGCCGTCGCAATAGCAAAATTCACTGCTTTCCTGAATATTCGTTATCAGTTCCTGCTCCGGGTGCAGTTCCCGATGGTAAATGCAGGTATTGGCGACCAGTTCCGCGAAATTGACCGGCTGGCGATTGATCTGGAAGCCGTTTTCGTCGAGCCGTTCCGCATTGGCGGTGCTTTCCAGGAGCAGGATCAGGCGGCGGCTGGCGCTGCGCATCCGCTTGGCCTTGTCTATGATGATTTCGGGCGTGAATTCATCGGCGCGGCGGATGAAACGCTGGGCGATGATGTCGATGATCGAGACGGGCGTGCGGAACTGGTGCGAAACGGTGGTGATGAAGCTCTTGTAAAGCTCCTTCGATTTGCGCTCGTTTTCCAGCGCCTCGCGCAGGGCGGCGGTGCGGTCGGCGACGGTATGTTCCAGTTGTTCCTTGTATTCCTGAAGTTCCCGGTTGGCGCGCTCGGCCTTGCGCATGTTGGAGAAGACCTGCCAGGACAGGATCGCCCCGGTCGCCATGATGCCGAGCACGGCGAACATGATGAGATAGATCGTTTGCAATTGCTGGTCGCGCTGGGTGCCGCTGCGATCCCGCTCCAGTATCACCGCTTCGCTGGCGAGCTTGGACAGTTCCTCGCGCATGGTCACGAGCGCTTCATAGATCGCCACAGGGTCGAACCTGTCGGGCGCGGCGTCGATCATTTTCTCGATTGCCGGCAGGCGGTCGGCATTGCGCCGGATCGTTTCGCCGCCGCCCGGAATGGCGGCGAAATATTTTCTCTGCGGCGCGTCGGCCAGCAGGGAAAAGCGGCTGTAGAGCACATCGAGGCGCAATTGCAGCTCGGATGTGCTGCCATTGCCGCTCTGGAATGTCAGCGCGGTTTCCCCCAGCCTGCCGGCGTCACGCTCGGTCTGGGAAATGGCCCAGACCATGTTTTCTCCGACGAAGGTGGCGAGCGATTTCTGGATTTCCAGAAGTTGCGCGAAGGCATAGGCGAGCAGGGCCGCAAAACCCGCCATGACCAGACCGGACAGTATATAGCCGCGCTTCAGCTTCATTTGACTTCGATCTGCTTGAGTTGCCACGCCCAGCGGTGGGCATAACGCAAATCGTCCAGTTCCTCATGCTGGTCGCGCGGATAGACGATCCAGTAAGGCCCCTTGTCGCGCCGGTTCAGTACTTTGCCGTTCATCCTGTGAGCCAGGAGCACATCGTACTTAAATGCATCGAGCAAGGGTATCTCGACGCTGTAGTCGTTGAGCGCGGAGACGGTAATCTGCCGGTCGCCGATGTGCCTGCCGTCGATGCCGACGGTTGCGAGCACATCGCGCAGCAGAACGCCGTCGAAACTCTGCGGTCCTTCCGTCCAGGCGGTGCTGGTCTGGAGCCTGCTCTGCGGCAGTCTGGCAAAATCGTCCCTGGTCAGCACGCGCCTGTTGCCGTTCGGTCCGATGACGGTCAATGTCGTGGCCGGTTCCGCATGTGACGGGACGGTCGAGGCCAGTGTCTGGGTGAGGACCAATAGCGCGATCAGGGTCACGGGCGCGAGAAGACGCCGGAAAGCGATCATCCAGTTTGCGCGTGACCATTTTGCGCGTGACACAAGGGGTTCTCCAGAAACGATCATTGCAATGCGTATCAGTTTAGGGGCTGAGGCTCATCCTGAAAACCATCAAACGGATTCAAAGCCATTATTCGCCAAGGCTTCTTCTCACGATTCTTGAATCATTCCAAACCGCAAATGGAATTATGCCGCGTCGATGTGCAAAAAGTGATGAAAAGGCGCCCTTTTGAAACAATAAAGGCCAAGCAGAATGGGTCATATCATCTGATCTATACGGTATGCTGTAAACTATTACAGTTTTGGCGAACATTTGTTTATTTCTATTCTATCCCCCTGAACGGGGGAATTGTCTTTCCTTGATCGAACGTTCACTAAATAAGCGTCAGCCTTATTGGGCTTAGGAAGGCTGACGATCATATCGGGCGGGAGGCTGCTTATCGACCGCGGGGAGGTCGAGGTCGAGGTCGATAAGCAGCTAATTTGATACAGGTAGGGGAGGAGTGCGGCGACGGTTGCGCTCGAAACAAGGTTTCGAGAGAAGAACAACCGAGCCGCATCCACACCCGCTACCGCTCAGGAAGTGCTGACAGGAATGGCAGGCTGTTGCCAAGCCGATAAACCTGCAGATCCGGTTTCTCGATTAGAGCGCCGTGCGCCCTTATGGACGCACAGAGTATGATGCTGTAGCCGAGCAATCCGGCAACTCGTTTCGCGTCCTTCTTCGGAAGGGCGCTTTTTTTTGCGCGCCGCGCAGGCATCGACCGGGCAAAAAATATGTGACGAACCGCCGGGGGCAGCGGCCGTCACAAATCGGGGGGCTTTTGGCGCTGGCTATTTCTGGTCCGGCGCCGTCGTCTGGATGCTGGCAGTCGTTTGCGGTTTCTCGATCTTCGTGGAAGATTGAGCACTATGATAGGTGCAGTCTGCCATCGCGGCTGTCGCCGACAGAGCGAGGACAGCGGTAGTCACGAATACGACTTTCATGTCTGTCTTCCTTCGGTTGGGGATATGGCATTGCAACGGAAAGTTTAGCAGAGCCTTCTGTTACAGTCGCATCACATCGTTTCGCTGGAAGTCGGAAAAGCCATTCCCTCTCATTTTTGCCATAATTTTGCCGCGTCAATCACAAGATTAACACGAATTAGCCATAATTTATCATAGCTGAACGTGCCGTTTTTCGCCGGAAACGGGCCTCGTTCCCAAAAATCGCGGCAGATCGCGGCTTTGCCTTAATTCGTTGCGGCGGTTCACGACCCGCAGCGGCTGACCACGGCGCGCTTGCCGCCTTGCGACAGGAATGAGATGTGCAGCGTCTGGCCGACGGGCGAAATCGTGATGTTCTGGTTCGACTGCTGGCCGTTGGCGGTGCAGGACAGGGCGACGGTGAACGTGCCTTCGTAATTGTTCATCCGCGTGACCGAACACTGGCTGTCGCTACTGTCGAAACGTTCGCCGGAAATGGAAAAACGCTGGCCATCGGAACTGCACCAGGTGCCGGTGATCGGCGTCGGATCGACAGGCGGTTTTGCGGGCGCGGCGCTTGCCGAGGGGCCGGGCGTCGTTTCGGAACACGCCGTCAAGGCCGTGACAATGAGGGCGAGGGCAAGCAAACCGGACTTCTGCAACAATCTTCTCCTTCAGCGTCGAGCAAACCCCTCTTAAAAAAGAGATTCGGGCGATATCGCGACGAAGGCAGACAAGTTCATAATTTGCATGAAAAAGGGCCGGATTGCTCCGGCCCCTTGATAAAGACGCCAGCTATTCACTCACCGGGAGTCATATGCGGCGCTTCGATCTTCGCGCCCGCATGTTTCAACGGACGCTCGCCCGAAAGCTTGCGGATCAGCACATAGAACACCGGCGTCATGAAGATGCCGAAGGCGGTCACGCCGATCATGCCCGCAAAGACCGCGATGCCCATGGCCGAGCGCATTTCTGCACCGGCGCCGGTCGATGTGACCAGAGGCACGACGCCCATGATGAAGGCCATGGAGGTCATCAGGATCGGGCGCAGGCGCAGCCGGCTTGCCTCGATCGCGGCCTGCACGACGCTGCGGCCGGCCAGTTCCAGCTCGCGGGCGAATTCCACGATCAGGATCGCGTTTTTCGCCGACAGTCCCACCAGAACGATAAGCCCGATCTGGGTGAAGACATTGTTGTCGCCGCCGGTGAGCCAGACGCCGGTGAGCGCCGCCATGATGCCCATCGGCACGATCAGGATGATCGATATGGGCAGGGCCAGGCTTTCATATTGCGCGGCCAGCACGAGGAACACCAGAAGCAGGGCAAGCGGGAAGACGAGGACGCCTGAATTGCCTGCAAGGATCTGCTGATAGGTGAGGTCGGTCCATTCATAGGCGATGCCGGGTGGAAGCGTTTCCTCGGCGATGCGTTCGATTGCCGCCTGTGCCTGACCGGAAGAGAAGCCGGGC
The DNA here is from genome assembly GCF_014199265.1 of Brucella daejeonensis. GTDB lineage: Bacteria > Pseudomonadota > Alphaproteobacteria > Rhizobiales > Rhizobiaceae > Brucella > Brucella daejeonensis. Next base: position 156,045 of record NZ_JACIJG010000006.1, on the reverse strand, counting down.
GCGGGATTGCCGTTGATGTCGGCGGAAAGGAAGCCGTTATAACGGATGGCGCGTTCCGCACCCACGGTCTGCTCCACTTTCAGAAGCGCCGACAGCGGGATCATCTCGCCCGATTGCGAACGCACCTTCAGTTTGCCGATATCCTCGGCATGGCTGCGGTAATTCGCATCGGCCTGAATGCGCACGCTGTAGGTGCGTCCAAAGGCATTGAAGTCGTTGACATAGAGCGACCCCAGATAGATTTGCAGCGTCTCGAACACATCGGTCACGGCCACGCCGAGTTGGCGCGCCTTCACGCGGTCGAGATCGGCGTAAAGCTGCGGCACGTTGATCTGGTAGCTCGAATAGAGCCCGGCCAGTTCCGGCGTCTGATAGGCCTTGGCGAGAAACGCCTTGGTCGCATCGTCGAGCGCGCGGAAGCCAAGCCCGTTGCGATCCTCAAGCTGGAGCTTGAAGCCGCCGGTCGTGCCGAGGCCCTGGACGGGCGGCGGCGGGAACATGGCAATGAAGGCATCCTGAATGGCGCCGAACTGCTGGTTGAGCTCCATGGTGATGGCATTGGCCGACAGTTCCGGGGTTTTACGCTCCTCGAACGGCTTCAGCGTCACGAAGACGATGCCGGAGTTCGACGAGTTGGTGAAACCGTTGATCGACAGGCCGGGGAAAGCGATGGCATTGGCCACGCCCGGATGCTTGAGCGCGATGTCGCTCATGCGGCGGATCACGTCTTCCGAACGGTCGAGCGTCGCCGCATCGGGCAATTGCGCAAAGCCGATCAGATATTGCTTGTCCTGCGCTGGAACGAAGCCGCCGGGCACGGCGCGGAACAGGACGAAGGTAACGCCGAGCAACACGACATAAAGGCCCATCACCAGCGACTTACGGGAAAGGATTCCACCGACGCCGCGCCCATAGGCGTTGGAGCTGGCGCCGAAAAAGCGGTTGAAGCCACGGAAGAACCAGCCGAACATCCGGTCCATGATGCGGGTGAGACGATCCTTCGGCGCATCGTGGCCGCGCAGCAGCAGCGCTGCAAGCGCGGGCGAAAGCGTCAGCGAGTTGAAGGCCGAAATCACCGTCGAGATCGCGATCGTCAGCGCGAACTGGCGGTAGAACTGGCCGGTCAGCCCGGTGATGAAGGCAAGCGGCACGAAGACCGCAACCAGAACCAGCGCGATGGCGATGATCGGCCCGGACACTTCCTGCATGGCGCGATAGGTCGCCTGGACCGGCGACAGGCCCTGTTCGATGTTGCGCTCGACATTTTCCACCACCACGATGGCGTCATCGACCACGATGCCGATGGCGAGCACAAGGCCGAAGAGGCTGAGCGCGTTGATGGAGAAGCCGAACACATACATGACCGCGAATGTGCCGACGATGGAGACGGGGACCGCGACCAGCGGAATGACGGAAGCGCGCCATGTCTGGAGGAACAGGATGACCACGATCACCACCAGAACGATGGCTTCGAGCAGGGTATGGACGACCGACTCGATCGAAGCCTTCACGAATTGGGTCGTGTCATAGACGATATCGAAATCCACGCCTTCCGGCATGGTCCTTTTCAGGTCGGCCATGGCCGCATGGACGTTTTCGGAAATTTCGAGCGCATTGGAGCCGGGAGCCTGAAACACGCCCATGCCGACGGCCGACTTGTTGTCGAGCAGCGACCGCAGCGAATAATCGGCCGCACCCATTTCGACGCGCGCGACATCACCCAGCCGGGTGATTTCGCCTTCGCTGCCCGACTTGACGACGATATCGGCAAAGTCTTCCGGCGTCTTGAGACGACCCTGCGCATTGACCGAAAGCTGAAGGTCGAGGCCCGCGACGGAGGGCGATGCGCCGATCACGCCGGCTGCGGCCTGCACGTTCTGCTGGCGGATGGCATTGGCGATGTCGCCCGCCGAAAGGCCGCGTTCGGCGGCCTTTTGCGGATCGATCCACACGCGCATCGAATAATCGCCGCCGCCGAAAATCTGCACCTGTCCGACGCCGGGAATACGGGCGATCCTGTCCTTGACATTAAGGACGGCATAGTTGCGCAGGTAGTTCACGTCATACCGCCCGTCGGGCGAGATGAGGTGAACCACGAGCGTCAGGTCGGGCGAGCTTTTGGCGGTGGTGACACCGAGCGTGCGCACTTCTTCCGGCAGGCGCGGTTCGGCCTGCGAAATGCGGTTCTGCACCAGCTGCTGGGCCTGATCGGGATCGGTGCCGAGCGCGAAAGTCACGGTCAGCGTCATGACGCCGTCGGCGGTCGCCTGGCTCTGCATATAGAGCATTCCCTCGACGCCGTTGATCTGTTCTTCAAGCGGCGTGGCGACAGTTTCTGAAATGACGGCCGGATTGGCGCCCGGATATTGCGCGCGCACCACGATCTGCGGCGGCACGACTTCCGGGTATTCCGAGATCGGCAGACCTGTCATGCCGATCAGACCGGCAACGAAGATCAGGACCGACAGAACGCCCGCGAAGACCGGCCGGTCAACGAAAAAGCGTGAAAAGTTCATATCAGTATCCCCCATAGAGCGCCGTGCGTCCGTTCGGACGCACAAAGGACGCTCTAATTGTTTGGGCCTGGGCATCGTGCTTTCCAAAAATCGAAATCGATTTTTGGGCCGATGCCGTGGCGGGAAGGCAAAAACTCTCCCGGCCCGCGAAATCGGAAGATTTCGCGGGTTGATTAGGCCGAGAATTTGCGTTTATGCGCGCTTCAGGCGCGCCGTTTCAATCAGCTTTTGGCAAGTGTTTCAGCAACCGGCTGCGGTGCGACGACCACGCCCGGACGAATGCGCTGCAACCCGTTGACGACGATGTTTTCGCCGGGCTTCAGCCCGCTTTCGACGATACGCATCCCGTCATAATTGCGGCCCAGCACCACCTGCCGGTATTCCACCTTGTTGTCCGCGCCGACCACGAAGACGAATTTCTTGTCCTGATCGGACGCAATCGCGCGGTCGCTCACCACCAGCTTTTCATCCGGCTCCGGCTCTCCGAAACGGATGCGGACGAACTGGCCCGGAATGAGCCTGCCGTCCGGGTTGTCGATTGCGGCACGAACGCGGATCGTGCCGGTCGTGGCATCCACCTCATTGTTGATAAGCTGGATATGGCCGGAAATCGGCGTGCCCTCATCGGAAGCGGTGCCGATCTGCACCGGAATGCGCTCGATGGAATTCCCGCCCGGTGAGGCGGCAAGTTTGGCGAGCGTCTTCGTGACGACTTCCTCATTGGCGCTGAAGCTCGCATAGATCGGATCGACCGAGACGAGCGTCGTCAGGACGGGGGAGGCGGAGCTTGCGGCGACGAGATTGCCCGCCGTCACTTCCAGCCGCCCGACGCGGCCCGAAATCGGCGCGCGCACTTCCGTATATCGGAGATCGAGTTCGGCCGAGTGCAGCGCCGCCTTTGCCGAACGCAGGCTCGCCTGCGCTTCGTCATAGGCGCTCGACCGCTGGTCGAGGCCGCTCTGGGCGATGGTGCGGGTGGTCACGAGCTGGCGTCCGCGTTCCAGTTCGGCCTTCGCCAGTGCGACGCGGGCCTCTTCTGCCGAAACCTGCGCTTTGGCCTTTTCGACCGTGGCCGCATAGGGTTCCGGGTCGATGGTGACGAGCAGGTCGCCCTTCTTCACCAGTGCGCCTTCGCGGAAATGGGCCTTCAGGATGGCACCGCCGACGCGGGGGCGAACCTCGACACGCTCGATGGCTTCCAGACGGCCGGAAAATTCTTCCCAGGTGGCGATGCGGCGCGATTGCGCCGTGGCGACCGAGACGGGAACGGCGGGGGGCGGTGCGGAAATATCGGTGGCCGCATCGGCCTTGAGAAGGGGAGCGCCGAAAAGAATTGCGCCGCCGCCTGCCGCAGACAATAGGATACTCAGGCCGGCGCCCCACAGGGCCCGGCGGGCAGTGATCGATGTCATGTTGTATCTCCTGGAGCGTAATCCGACCGGAGCAGAACGAAGATCGGTAAGATTATGCTTTCAATTCGAGCATCAGATCAAAGCTTGGGAGGACTTTCGAGCTGATGTCATGCTGCGATTGGCTTTGCTCCTGCCTGCCGGAAGAAATCGGAAAACAGGTCGATGAGTGTCTGTTCCTGTGGCGACCAGTCGCTGCCCGCCACCTTGTTTTCTGGTATCCAGCCCGCTTTTCCGGGCAGGACATGGGACTGGACCTTCACGCCCGCTTCGCGCAGACGCCCGGCATAGGCCTGCGTTTCGTCGCGCATCGGACATTGGGCGCTGGTGACGAGCAAGGTCGGCACCAGACCACCCAGACGCGAACAAAGGGCGGGCGCGGCGTAGGGGTGGGTGAACCCGCCGCACTGACCCAGATAATGCTGCCAGCCATCCGCCATCGTCTGGACGGCGCTTTCCGGGCAGTATTTGCGGAAAGACGCCGTGGCGAGGCAGGGGTCGAGCATGGGCGAAAGCAATATCTGACCCTTGAGATCCGTCAGATTCTGATCTCGCGCCATAAGCGACAGACCGGCTGCGATATTGCCGCCCGCCTCCTCACCGGCGACGAACAGCATCGACTTCTTGTGCGCAAACTCCGGGCAACGCGCGCGCATGGAAGTCAGAATGGAATAGGCTACCTCAAGCGCCGCCGGAAACGGGTTGAGACAGGCCGACGAATATTCCGGCGAGACGACCACCGCACCTGCCTCCGCAAGTGTTTCGGCGACGCGCTCGCATTCACCAAGGCAATTGACCGAGAAAGCACCGCCGTGAAGGTGGAGCACCACCGGGGGCGGGCAGAGCAATCTGGCGCCGCGATAGATGCGGGCGGTGCAGGTGCAGTCGCCTGCCTGCCCATGGGCTTTCCCATGAACCTGCAATGTCTCCACACTAAACTTCTCGCACATCTTTCTTGCCTTCGTGTATAGCGGCCAACCGCTATGTTGAGATATTATCATTGTTCATCGTCTGGAATAGTCCCCTTGAATTGGTTACACTGTCCAGAATCTCGAACAATGACGGCTATCGAATATGGATCAGCTCTCGGCCATGCGCGCTTTTCTCCGGGTTGTCGAAACCGGGAATTTCACGCGCGCCTCCGCCTCGCTCAATATGCCCAAGGCGACGATCAGCAATCTTGTCCAGGGGTTGGAAGCCCATCTGCGTACAAAACTCCTCAATCGCACGACCCGTCGCGTTCTCGTAACACCGGACGGCGCGCTTTACTATGAGCGTGCGGCAAGATTGCTCGCCGACCTGGAAGAACTGGACGGCAGCCTGTCGAGCGCCCAGACCCTGCCGAAAGGCCGCCTGCGCGTGGAAATGGCCAGCGCTTTCGCCAATCTTATCGTCATTCCGGCGCTGACGGAGTTTCACGAGCGCTATCCCGATATCCAGATCGATCTCGGCGTATCGGATCGTCCGGTCGATTATGTGGCGGAAAATGTGGATTGCGCCATCCGCGCCGGGGAACTGACCGACCAGTCGCTGATCGCGCGGCGCATTGCCGACCTGCATTTCATCGCCTGCGCCTCCACCGGCTATCTGGAACGGCATTCCGCGCCGTCGCATCCTTCGGATCTGGCGAAGAATTGCACGGTGGTCGGCTATTTCAGGCCGAGCACGGGGCAGCAGATGCCGTTCCGCTTCCGGCGCGGCACGGAGGAAGTGGAGGTCGCCGGGCGCTATATCGTCGCCGCGAACGAATCGACCACCTATCTCGCCGCCGGGCGCGCCGGGCTTGGCGTGATCCAGGCTCCGCTGTTCATGGTGCGCGACGATCTCGAAAGCGGCGCCCTGCATCAGGTCCTACCGGACTGGCAGGTCGACCCGATGCCGATCCACCTCGTCTATCCGCCCAACCGGCACCTGAGCAACCGGCTGCGCGTCTTCGCCGACTGGGTGGTCAAGGTCATTGCAAGGTCGCAGCTTTCCGAACGGCCCTAACCCCTCACAGTAAGCCGCGTCGGCTCTTCCCTGTCGATGAGATGGGAGGGGGCCGCGAATTGCATCAGCTTGCTGCGGTCGGTGATGCGGATCGTGGAAGCCCGCACGCTGACGCCATGTGAATCCAGCGCTGCAAAACTGCGTGACAGGTTTTCCGGCGTCATGCCGAGATAGGCGGCGAGCGTGCGTTTTTCGTACGGGATCGTCACCACATCGGCGCCGTTATTGGCGAGCGATTCCCGCACGATCCAGTTGGCGAGGCGCTGCACGCTGCTGCGAAGCTTCTGCGCCTTCAATTCCTTGACGAGGCGGCGATAGGCGCGGGCGGTCTCGAACACCACGGCGCGCATGAAGCCCACATCCTCGCTCATCAGTTCCCGCACGAGGCTGGCGGGCACCATCAGCACGCGGGTCGGGGTCAGTGTCTGCGCGGTTTGCAGGCACACGTCGTCGTTGAGCACGGCAGCGAGGATGAAAATATCCCCGCCGCGCAGGATTTCCAGCGCCGTCTCGCCATCGTCGGACCTTGCCGACATCAGGACGAGGCCGTCGAGGATCGCGAACAGGAAATCGGCCGGTTCGTCTTCTTTCAGCAGGGTCGTCCGCGGCGGAAAGGACTGTGCGAAGCTTGGCCGCATGATCCGCTCGAAAGTGGCGTCCGCCATGTCGGTAAAGAGCGGCTGGCTTCTCAGCGCGTCGATATCTTCTTTCCGCATCGGGCCTCACCTCGGGAATCGGACTGCCAGATCAATATGATTGATAAATATCAATTTGACAATTCATATTTATCAATACTTGGACACAACTAAGTCTATTGTGGCTTACATTCAGAATGTGTATAAATATTACATTGATGGATCAGTAGAGATTGATCCTAATCAATGTAATAATCTGACTGACGACGCATAAGTGCCAACGAAACCTCCCATGGTATTCAATTCGGAGTACGCCTATGCAACAAGTCGCAGGGGAAAATCCCAGGGCGCAGACGACAGCGCTGGCGATGAGTACGACCGCTTTCACAGTCTGTTTTGCGGTCTGGACCATCTTCGCAATCATCGGCATCCAGATACGTTCCGAACTGGGCTTGAGCGAAACCCAGTTCGGCCTGCTTGTCGGCACGCCCATCCTCACAGGGTCGCTGATCCGCGTCATTCTCGGCATTTGGGCCGACCGCTATGGCGGTCGCGTGATCTTCACGGCGACCATGCTGATCTCGGCGGTCGCGACCTGGCTCCTGACCTATGCGGCGACCTATCCGCAAATGCTGGTGGCCGCACTTGGCGTCGGCATTGCGGGCGGCTCGTTCTCGGTGGGCGTCGCCTATGTCTCGCGCTGGTATCCGCCTGAAAAACAGGGCACCGCGCTCGGCATTTTCGGCGCTGGCAATGTCGGCGCCGCAGTGACGAAGTTCTTTGCGCCCATCGTCATGGTGGCTTTCGGCTGGCACGCGGTTGCGCAAATCTGGGCCGTCGCCATGGTGGTCATGGCGCTCATCTTCTATTTCACCACCAGCGACGATCCGGTTCTGGTCGAACGCCGCCGCAAGGGTGAAAAACCGACCAGCACGTGGATGGAGCTTGAACCGCTCAAGAATGTGCAGGTCTGGCGCTTCTCGCTCTATTATTTCTTCGTCTTCGGCGCGTTTGTGGCCCTGTCCCTGTGGCTGCCGCAATATCTGATCCACGTCTATGGCGTCGATATTCGTCTGGCAGGCATCGCCGCTGCCTGCTTCTCGATCCCGGCCAGCCTGTTTCGCGCTTATGGCGGGCATCTTTCGGATGTCTATGGCGCGCGCAAGGTCATGTACTGGACCTTCCTCGTCGCGCTGGTCGCGACCTTCATCCTGTCCTATCCGCCGACCGACTATACGATCCAGACCGATAACGGCCCGCTCGCCTTCCATGCCGAAATGGGCGTGATCGGCTTCATCGTCACGGTCTTCATCCTCGGCTTCTTCATGGCGCTGGGCAAGGCCGCCGTCTTCAAGCACATTCCGGTTTATTACCCTGCCAATGTCGGTTCGGTCGGCGGTCTGGTCGGCATGATCGGCGGGCTTGGCGGCTTTATCCTGCCGATCCTGTTCGGCGTGCTTCTCGACCAGACCGGCCTGTGGACAAGCTGCTTCATGCTGCTCTTCGTCGTCGTCGCGGTCTCGTTTGCCTGGATGCATGTCTCGATCCGCCAGATGGAACGCGCGGCGGAAGGCAAGGCGGGCGAAGAGCTTCCGGCCTTCGCCGAATTGCAGGGTCTGAAAAAGGCCGATATCAAGCCGGCAAAAGGCGATTCCATCCTCACCGACTGGCGTCCCGATGATCCGGCCTTCTGGGAAGAAAAGGGCCAGAAGATCGCCAGGCGCAATCTGTGGCTCTCGATCCCGGCGCTGCTGCTTTCCTTCGCCATCTGGCAGGTCTGGTCCGTGGTGGTGGCCAAGCTGCCGCTGGTGGGCTATCAGTTCACCACCGACCAGCTTTTCTGGCTGGCCGCGCTTCCCGGCATTTCGGGCGCGACGCTGCGCATCTTCTATTCCTTCATGGTGCCGATCTTCGGCGGTCGCCTGTGGACGACGCTGACCACATGGTCGCTGGTTATCCCGGCCATCGGCATCGGCTATGCCGTGCAGAACCCGGATATGCCTTACTTCGTATTCCTGGCGCTGGCGCTTTTCTGCGGCTTCGGCGGCGGCAATTTCGCCTCGTCCATGTCCAACATCTCGTTCTTCTTTCCAAAGCACGAGAAGGGCAATGCGGCGGCGCTCAATGCGGGGCTGGGCAATCTGGGCGTCAGCGTGGTGCAGTTCGTGGTGCCGCTCGCCATTACGGCGGGCATCTTCGGCAAGCTCGGCGGCGATCCGGCCATGGTCGCGACGGCCACGGGCGAAGCGCCGCTCTGGCTGCAAAATGCCGGGTTCTTCTTCGTGCCCTTCATCATCGTCACGGCTTTCGCCAACTGGTTCGGCATGAACGACATCGCCTCGGCAAAGGCATCGTTTGCCGATCAGGCCATCATTTTCCGCCGCAGGCACAACTGGATCATGTGCTGGCTCTATACGGGAACCTTCGGCTCGTTCATCGGCTATTCGGCAGGCTTCCCGCTCCTGACCAACATCCTGTTCCCGGATGTGAATGCGCTCAGCTTCGCCTTTGTCGGCCCGCTGGTCGGCGCGCTGTCTCGGTCGGGTTCGGGCTGGCTGGCGGATAAATATGGCGGCGGTCGCGTCACCATCTGGGCCTTCGCCCTGATGATGGTCGGCGTGGCGGGCGTCTTGTGGTTCGTCGGCGTCAAGGACCAGCCGAACGCCTTCTGGGGCTTCTTCGCCTCCTTCGTGCTCCTGTTCTTCGCGACAGGTATCGGCAACGCCTCCACCTTCCAGATGATCCCGGCGATCATGTCGAAGGAAATGAACCGCCTGATGCCCAATGCGACGCCGGAAGAACGCCGCCGCGAAGCGGAAAAGGAATCCGCCGCCATCACCGGCTTCACCTCGGCCATTGCCGCCTTCGGGGCCTTCTTCATCCCCAAGGGCTACGGCACCTCGATCAGCATGACCGGCGGGCCGGAAGCGGCATTGTGGGCCTTCCTGATCTTCTACGTGACCTGCCTCGTCATCACCTGGGGCGTCTACACCCGCAAAGGCGGCGTGCTCTACGACGTGGAACATCGCCGCAAGCCGGCCACGGCCGCTGCTGCCTGAAGAAATAGAATGAGGATAAAATCATGAGTCTGCTCCTCGATCGCCTTAACTTTCTTGCGCGCAAGAATGTCGGCACCTTCTCGGATGGCCATGGCGTCACCACCAATGAAAACCGCGACTGGGAAGACGCCTATCGCAAGCGCTGGCAGCACGACAAGATCGTGCGCTCCACCCATGGCGTGAACTGCACCGGCTCCTGCTCTTGGAAAGTCTATGTGAAGGGCGGCATCATCACATGGGAAACCCAGCAGACGGACTATCCGCGCACCCGCGCCGATCTGCCCAACCACGAACCGCGCGGCTGTTCGCGCGGCGCGAGCTATAGCTGGTATATCTATTCGGCCAACCGGGTGAAATATCCGCTGATCCGGTCGCGCTTGCTGCGGCTGTGGCGCAAGGAACGGGCTCTGAAAACGCCGGTCGCCGCATGGGCCGCGATCCAAGAGGACCCGGCCAAGCGCTCGGATTACATGAAAGTGCGCGGTCTTGGCGGCTTCGTGCGCGCCACATGGGATGAAGTCAACGAAATCATTGCCGCCGCCAATGCCTATACGGCCAAGACCTACGGACCTGACCGCGTGATCGGTTTCTCGCCGATCCCGGCCATGTCGATGGTGTCCTATGCGGCGGGTTCGCGTTATCTGTCGCTTCTGGGCGGCGTCTGCATGTCGTTCTACGACTGGTATTGCGATCTGCCGCCCGCCTCGCCCCAGACCTGGGGCGAACAGACCGACGTGCCGGAATCGGCTGACTGGTACAATGCCGGTTTCCTGATGCTCTGGGGCTCCAACGTGCCGCAAACGCGCACGCCGGATGCGCATTTCTATACGGAAGTGCGCTACAAGGGCACCAAGTCGGTCGTCGTCTGTCCCGATTATTCGGAAGCCGCCAAATTCTCCGACCTCTGGCTGCATCCGAAACAAGGCACCGATGCGGCCCTTGCCATGGCGCTCGGCCATGTGATGCTGCGCGAATATCACCTCGACCGGCAGGTGCCCTATTTCGAGGATTACTGCCGCAAATATACCGACTTCCCCATGCTGGTCATGCTGACCAAAAAGGACGGACATTATGTGCCCGACCGCTTCCTGCGCGCTTCCGACCTGAAGGGCGATCTGGGCGAAAGCAACAATCCCGACTGGAAGACTGTCGCCTTCGACACCAAGTCCGGCGCTTACGTCGTGCCGCAGGGATCCATCGGGTTCCGCTGGGGGGATAACGGCAAATGGAACCTGGAGGAAAAGGACGGCAAGGGGCAGGATACCGAACTGGCCAAGAGCTTCATTGGCGAGGGCGAACATAATGCAATCGCCGATGTAGCCTTCCCCTATTTCGGCAATCGCGAGCACGATTATTTCGAGGGAACGGATCACGACAGCGTGCTGTTGCGCAAGGTTCCGGCGCGCAAGCTCAAGCTGAAAAAAGGCGAAGTGCTGGTCGCCACCGTCTTCGATCTTTTTGCAGCCAATTACGGTCTGGAACGTGGTCTGGACGACGCAAACTCCGCGAAATCCTATGACGATGCGTTGCCCTATACGCCTGCATGGGCCGAAAAGATCACCGGGGTTCCGCGTGACCAGATCATTGCGGTGGCGCGTGAATTTGCAACCAATGCCGAAAAGACCAATGGCCGCTCCATGGTCATTCTCGGTGCCGGTCTCAATCACTGGTACCATATGGATATGAACTATCGCGGCATCATCTACATGTTGGTGATGTGCGGCTGTATCGGCCAGTCGGGCGGCGGCTGGAGCCATTATGTGGGGCAGGAAAAGCTGCGCCCGCAGACCGGCTGGACGGCGCTTGCCTTCGCGCTCGACTGGAACCGTCCGCCGCGCCATATGAACTCGACTTCGTTCTTCTATGCCCATACCGACCAATGGCGCTATGAAACGGTCAAGGTGCAGGACATCCTGTCGCCGACCGCGCCGGAAGGCGCATGGGACGGCACGCTGATCGACTATAATATCCGGGCCGAGCGCATGGGCTGGCTACCTTCCGCGCCGCAGCTCCAGACCAATCCGCTGGAAATCGCAAAGGAAGCAGCCGCGTCCGGGCAGGAACCGAAGGATTTCGTAGCGAATGCGCTGAAGAACGGCACCGTCACCCTGTCCTGCGAGGACCCGGATCACGAGGCCAACTGGCCGCGCAATATGTTTGTCTGGCGCTCCAACCTGCTCGGTTCTTCTGGCAAGGGACACGAATATTTCCTGAAACACCTGCTCGGCACGTCGAACGGCCTGCTTGGCAAGGATCTGGGGGCTGAAGGCGCACAGGAAACACGCGAAGCCGTGTGGCACGACGAGGCCCCGGAAGGAAAACTCGACCTTCTGGTCACGCTCGATTTCCGCATGTCCACGACCTGCGTTTATTCCGACATCGTTCTGCCGACCGCGACATGGTATGAAAAGAACGATCTCAACACCTCCGACATGCATCCCTTCATCCATCCGCTGTCGAGCGCTGCCGATCCGGCATGGGAAGCGCGCAGCGACTGGGAAATTTTTAAGGGCATCGCGAAGAAATTCTCCGATGTCGCGCCGGAAGTGCTGGGCGTGGAAAAGGACGTTGTTCTGGTCCCGACGCTCCACGACACGGCAGGAGAACTGGCACAGCCAAAGGATGTGCTGGACTGGAAGAAGGGCGAGGTCGAACCGATCCCCGGCAAGACCATGCCGTCGGTCGTGGTGGTCGAGCGCGACTATCCCAACCTCTACAAGCGCTTCACTTCCGTCGGTCCGCTGCTCGACACGCTGGGCAATGGCGGCAAGGGCATTTCGTGGAATACCCAACACGAAGTGGACCTGCTGGCCAAGCTGAACGGCAAGGTGAATGAGCCCGGCGCAACCGAGGGCCGTCCGCGCATTGATACCGACATTGACGCCACCGAGGTCATCCTGTCACTGGCACCGGAAACCAATGGTGAAGTGGCGGTCAAGGCATGGGAAGCGCTGTCGAAATTCACCGGGCGAGACCACAGCCATCTCGCTACGCCGAAGGAAGACGAGAAAATCCGCTATCGCGATATCGTCGCGCAGCCGCGCAAGATCATCTCCTCGCCAACCTGGTCGGGACTTGAATCCGAGCATGTCTGCTACAATGCCGGTTACACCAATGTGCATGAGCTGATCCCCTGGCGCACGCTGACCGGCCGTCAGCAGCTTTATCAGGATCATCTATGGATGCGCGCATTCGGCGAAGGCTTTTGCGTCTATCGCCCGCCCATCGACACCAAGACCGTCAATCCGACAATCCGCGAAAAGACGGACGGACAGCCGCATCTGGTGCTGAACTTCATCACGCCTCACCAGAAATGGGGCATCCACTCCACCTATACCGACAATCTTCTGATGCTGACGCTCAATCGCGGCGGGCCGGTGGTGTGGATTTCGGAACCTGACGCAAAGCGGGCCGGTATCGCCGACAATGACTGGGTGGAAGTCTATAACGCCAATGGTGCAATCGTGGCCCGTGCCGTCGTTTCCCAGCGCATCAAGGACGGTACGATCTTCATGTATCACGCGCAGGAGAAGATCGTGAATACGCCCGGCTCGCCGACTACCGGCCAGCGCGGCGGCATCCATAACTCCGTCACCCGCATCATCACCAAACCGACCCACATGATCGGCGGTTACGCCCATCTTTCCTATGGCTTCAACTATTACGGCACCGTCGGCGCCAACCGCGACGAATTCGTGGTCGTGCGCAAGCTCGCTTCCGTGGACTGGATGGAAGGCCCGCTCGAAGACGGCAATACGGCCAACAAGGAGGCAGCAGAATGAAAATCCGCGCGCAAATCGGCATGGTGCTCAATCTCGACAAGTGCATCGGCTGCCACACCTGTTCGGTCACCTGCAAGAACGTCTGGACGAACCGCGAAGGCGTCGAATATGCCTGGTTCAACAATGTGGAGACCAAGCCCGGCATCGGTTATCCGAAAGAATGGGAAAACCAGAAGAAGTGGAACGGCGGCTGGGTCCGCAAGAAGAACGGCAAGATCGAGCCGAAGATGGGCGCGAAATGGCGCATCCTCGCCAAGATTTTTGCCAATCCCGACCTGCCGGAAATCGACGATTATTACGAGCCGTTCGACTTCGATTACGGACATTTGCAAACCGCGCCGGAAAGCAAAACCATGCCGACCGCCCGTCCGCGTTCAAAAATTACCGGTGAGCGGATGGAGAAGATCGAATGGGGCCCGAACTGGGAAGAAATCCTCGGCGGCGAATTCGCCAAGCGCTCGAAGGACTATAATTTCGAGGGCGTGGAGAAGGAAATCTATGGCCAGTTTGAAAACACCTTCATGATGTATCTGCCGCGCCTGTGCGAGCATTGCCTCAACCCGACCTGCGTTGCGGCCTGCCCTTCGGGCGCGATCTACAAGCGCGAGGATGACGGCATCGTCCTGATCGATCAGGAAAAGTGCCGCGGCTGGCGCATGTGCGTCTCCGGCTGTCCTTACAAGAAGATTTATTACAACTGGAGTTCGGGCAAATCGGAAAAGTGCATCTTCTGCTATCCGCGCATCGAAGCCGGACAGCCGACGGTATGTTCCGAAACCTGCGTGGGCCGCATCCGCTATCTGGGTGTGATGCTCTATGATGCCGACCGCATTTCGGAGGCCGCGTCCACGGCCAACGAGCAGGATCTTTACGAAGAACAGCTCAATATATTCCTCGACCCCAACGATCCGAAGGTGATCGAGCAGGCGCGCAAGGACGGTGTGCCGGACGCATGGCTGGAAGCGGCCAAGCATTCACCGGTCTACAAGATGGCGATGGACTGGAAGATCGCCTTCCCGCTGCATCCCGAATATCGCACCCTGCCGATGGTCTGGTATGTGCCGCCGCTCTCGCCGCTGCAATCCGCTGCCGCCGCTGGCAAGCTCGGCATGGACGGCCCGCTGCCGGATGTCCGCTCCATGCGCATCCCGGTTCGCTACCTCGCCAATCTTCTGACCGCAGGCAAGGAAGAGCCGGTTATCTCGGCGCTGGAGCGCATGCTCGCCATGCGTGCCTATATGCGCGCCAAAACTGTCGATGGCGTCATTGATACGGCGATTGCCGACCGTGTCGGCATGAGTGCCGCGATGATCGAGGAAATGTACCACATCATGGCGATTGCCAATTACGAAGACCGCTTCGTCATTCCGACCACGCATCGCGAGATCACGGAAGACGCCTATGACGTGCGCGGCTCCTGCGGCTTTTCCTTCGGCAATGGCTGCTCGGGCGGCTCATCCACGGAAGACCTGTTCGGCGCCAAGCGTCAGAAGGTCGTCCAGACCCCGACCGATATTTTCAAGGAGCGCGCATGATGAACACGACACTGAAAATCATCTCGCTGCTTCTGTGCTATCCGTCGCAGGAATTGCAGGCTGGCAAGGCGGAACTGAAAACGGCGCTTGATGCCGAAACGGGCCTTTCCGCCGGTGTCCGCAGGCTCCTCGACAGCCTTGTCGATTATGTCTGCGACTGCGATCTTTATGAAGCGCAGGAGCGCTATGTGCATCTGTTCGACCGCACACGCTCGCTGTCGCTGCACCTGTTCGAGCATGTGCATGGCGAAAGCCGTGATCGCGGACAGGCCATGGTCGATCTCATGAAAATGTATGACGACAACGGCTTCGTGGTCGATGTGAAGGAACTGCCGGATTATCTGCCGCTGTTCCTCGAATTTCTGTCCACGCGTTCGCCGAAGGAGATTCACGATCTTCTCACCCAGACCGGTCACATCACGGCGGCCATTGGCGAACGGCTGCGCAAGCGCCAGTCGCCCTATGCCAATGCCTTTGCGGCGCTCTTGCATGTGGCCAATGCGAAGCCGGACAAAAGCCTCGTCGGGGAACTGCTCAACCAGGAGGAAGACGACCCGGACGATCTCGCCGCGCTCGACCGCATCTGGGAAGAAGAAGCCGTGACCTTCGGCGGCAATGCGGGTGAAAACTCCTGCGGACCGGACCGGCTGCGCATGCAGATGCGCGCCGCGCATCGCAAGCCCGGCTCCCCGTCCAACCCCTCACATCTATAGGAGACGGAAAATGGCTTATATCCATACGTTTCTGTTCGGCATCTATCCCTATATCGCGTTGAGCGTGCTCATTCTGGGATCGATTGTCCGCTACGATCACGAGCCCTATACGTGGCGTTCCGGCTCCAGCCAGCTCTTGCGGCGCAAGCAGCTCATGTGGGGATCGGTGCTGTTCCATGTCGGCGTGCTCATCATTTTCGCGGGGCATTTTGTCGGCCTGCTGACGCCCATCCAGATATTTGAAGTGCTTGGCATCAGCCACGAAGCAAAACAGCTTCTTGCCGTTGTCGTGGGCGGCATTGCAGGCGCGATGGCCATCGTCGGCGCCACGCTTCTGATACACCGCCGCCTGTTCGATCCGCGTGTACGCGCTTCGTCGCGCCCAACCGATACGCTGATCGTCGCCCTTTTATGGATACAGCTCCTGCTTGGCCTGTCCACCATTCCGCTTTCGCTCCAGCACATAGACGGCGGTGAGATGGTGAAATTCATGAACTGGGCGCAGGGCATCTTCACTTTCAATATGGCGGCTTCGAGCTACATCGCGGATGCTTCCATCGTGTTCAAGATGCATCTCTTCCTCGGCCTGACGATCTTCCTGCTGTTTCCGTTCACGCGTCTGGTGCATATGTTGAGCGCTCCGGTGCGCTATATCTGGCGTCCGGGTTATCAGGTGGTGCGCGAACGCAATCACAGGGCACCTGTGCGGGTACGGGTGGAGTAAGGCTCATGGTAACACTTTTCGACCGCAAGCAATCGCCATCAGAGCAACATACGCATCAAAGCGGCTACACCACCTATCAGGAACCGGACACGCGTGTGCCGCCAAAGCCGCGCCCGGTTTTCGATGCGGTATCCGTCAACGGTGTCGCAATCGATGAGACCGACATCCTGACGGAAGCGCAAAACCATCCGGCGGACAATCCCGGCGCGGCGCTGCTTTCTGCCGCCCGCGCCTTGGCTGTGCGTGAACTTCTGCTTCAACGCGCAAGGGAATTGGGCATCGTTCCCGAGCGCGAACAGGACACGGAAGGGCGCAGCGAGACCGATGAGGATGCGCTTGTCCGCATGGTGATCGAACAGGAAGTCGAGGTGCCTTCGGCCAGCCGCGAAGAAGCCCTGCGTTTCTATGAAAACAATCGTCACCGCTTTGCAAGCGCGCCCATTCTGGAAGCAAGCCATATATTGATCGCAGCCGATCCTGCCGATCAACCGGCGCGGGACAAGGCGCGGGCAACCGCGTCCCGGCTGGCGGCTTCGGTGATTGCCGAACCCGCCACCTTTGCCTCGGTCGCACATGAATATTCGGCCTGCCCGTCGGGCGCGCAGGGCGGCAATCTGGGGCAGCTTACACGCGGCAGCACGGTGCCGGAATTCGAGCGGGCGGTGGAACGGATGACGCCGGGCGAGATCACCGTCAATCCCATCGAGAGCCGTTTCGGCTTTCATATCGTGCGTCTTGACCGCCGCATCGAGGGCGAGGAACTTCCCTTCGATTATGTTGCCGAGCGGATTTCAGGCTGGCTGGAAGCCTCCACATGGTCTAAGGCCGTTTCGCAATATATTGCCATCCTCGCCGACGATGCCGACATTACCGGCATCGATCTTCTGGCAAGCGACGGAGACAGTGCATGAATAGCGACCGCCCGATCCTTGCTGCCATTCTGGCGGCAAAGGACCTGCCCGTGGATCATTTGCTGACCCTTGCCGCAGAACGCGCCGCCCAATCGGGGCTGCGCGTCGCGGGCTTTATCCAGCATCGCGACCGCACGGATAAGGATGAATGCTGCCGCGACATCCATATCGAGCATATTGGCACGGGCATGATGCAGATCATATCGCAGTCGCTGGGTTCGGGGTCGAAGGGATGTCGGCTCGATCCGCAGGCGCTGGCCGAGGTCGCGGGCGGCCTGCTGGCCGAACTCGACGCGGGCGCGAATATTCTCATCCTCAACCGCTTCGGCAAGGGCGAAACCGAAGGCCATGGCTTTCGCACCGTGATCGAAACGGCCTTTGCGCGGCAAATCCCGGTTCTGACAGTCGTGCGCGAGACCTATGCCGATGGCTGGCGCGACTTCGCGGGCGATTGCGGCGTCGTGCTTCTCCCGGACAGCAAGGCCGTGCTTGGATGGTTCGACGGCGTGACGGAATCCCGGCAATTGCCGGAAGCTGTGTGATCGCCGGCTTACAGCTCCAGATGGTCGCGACGGTCTTCGGCGATCAGCTTGCGAATCTGATAGACGATCTGATCGCCATGCGCCTTGCCAAGCAGGTCGGCGGTATCGACGTCGCGTTCCTCGATGGCGCGGATCATGTCTTCATGCTCGGTGACGTAGCGTTCAGGCAGGCGGTCGGAAAAGGACTGGTAATAGAGGCGCAGCAGCCTGCGTCCCTCGTCCAGAAGCCGTGAAAAGAAGGTCGTATAAAACGGATTGCGGCCCGCCTCGGCGATTGCCGCATGGAAATCCCGGTTGGTCGCGATCATCTCCAGCGCGTTCTGCGAGCGGACGGCGCGGGCAAAGGCTTCCTGATGCGCGCGGATGTTTTCGAGGTCCCTGTCGGTCCGGTTGCGCGCGGCAAGCCGCGTCGTCACGCGGTACATCAGCGTCGCCGCATCGAAAAAGGCGGGCAGGCTCAGGAAGTCGATATTGGAAACGACCGTCGAGCGGTTGGGAAGCGTCGTCACGAAGCCGTCGCTCGCCAGCCGCACCAGTGCCTCGCGGATCGGCGTGCGCGACATCGAAAAACGCTCGGCAAGCTGGTTCTCGTCGATGGGACTGCCCGGCGCCAGCGACAGGTCGATGATTTCGTCGCGCAGCACGTCATAGACCAGCTTGACCCCGGAACCCTTCTTCCGGTCGGCTGGCTGGTTCGCATCGTCTTTGTGCATGACCTGTCCTCTATCGGGAATTGACGCTTCCGGTGCTCACATACCTTCGACATTCCTATTCTAGGGTCAGGACCTATTAATTTGATGAAAATGGCACCTGAAATGACAAGAGCTGCAAGGAAAGACGCGAAAAACGGGGTGGTTCCCCCGGTTGAGCGGCTTGACGCGGCAGATCACCAGTCATTTCGGTGTCCGAAGGATGTGGCCCATCCGCCCGGCTACAGCGTTGAAAAGTCTCGAAAATGAACCACATTTCCTTCGCCTTTTCTCCTCGTATCCAGACGGATGGCCTCACACCATTTCCACCAAATTAATAGGTCCTGACCCTAATCACCAGTTTAGGCCCCGTCAGTCAAGCAATCCTGTCACGAAATACGATTTTAGTCGACATTAAAAATACAAAGTGTATATTCAACTTAATGCAGCGGTCTGCCGAGCGCTGTAGATTCAGGTTGCATGGAAAGCGCTCAAGGAAAAACGCTATGACCTCAAACATTTTCTCCGGCTGCATCCCGGCCCTCATGACGCCCTGCAAGCCCGACCGCACACCGGATTTCGATGCGCTGGTCCGCAAGGGCAAGGAACTGATTGCCAAGGGCATGTCGGCGGTCGTCTATTGCGGCTCCATGGGTGACTGGCCGCTCCTCTCGGACGAGGACCGCATGGCTGGCGTCGAGGCGCTCGCCAAGGCTGGCGTGCCCGTCGTCGTCGGCACCGGCGCGGTCAACACGAAGATCGCCGCCGCTCATGCCGCCCACGCCCAGAAAGTCGGCGCGAAGGGCCTGATGGTCATTCCGCGCGTCCTGTCGCGCGGCTCGTCCATCTCGGCGCAGAAGGCGCATTTCAAGGCGATCCTGTCGGCTGCTCCCGACCTTCCGGCTGTCATCTACAACAGCCCCTATTATGGTTTCGCGACGCGGGCTGACCTGTTCTTCGCGCTGCGCGCGGAACATCCGAACCTCATCGGCTTCAAGGAATTCGGCGGTGCTGCGGACATGCGCTACGCGGCTGAAAACATCACCAGCGCCGATGACAATGTGACCCTGATGGTGGGCGTCGATACCGGCGTTTTCCATGGCTTCGTCAATTGCGGCGCCACCGGCGCGATCACCGGCATCGGCAATGTGCTGCCGAAGGAAGTGCAGCATCTGGTGGCGCTGTCGAAGGCGGCTGCGGGCGGCGACGTCGAGGCGCGCAAGCTGGCGCTGGAACTGGAAGCGGCGCTCAACGTCCTTTCGTCCTTCGATGAAGGCCCGGACCTCGTCCTCTTCTACAAGCATATGATGGTGCTGACCGGTAACCCGGAATACGAACTGCACTTCAACGAGACGGACAAGCTTTCCGACAGCCAGCGCGGCTATTGCGAAGCCCAGCTCAAGCTGTTCCAGGACTGGTATGCCGACTGGATCAAGCAGGGCGGCGCGGCTGCGAAATACGCAGCCTGAACCGAATCCACATAAAGGAAAGGCGCCGGATTCCGGCGCCTTTTTGTCTGTCAGGCGACGGCTTCCAGCCCGCTCTCTTTCAGCTTTTCCAAGAGCGCGATTTCGTCAGCGGTGAGCGTGACGCCCTTGGCGAGCGAATCGCGACGAGCCGCGAAACGGCGCTGCGAGGGCAGGCGGGCACCCTGTCCGGCAATCGCCTCGATCAGCATTTCGCCGCGTTCCTGCGGGTTGCCGCGTCCGCCCGCCATGCGGGCCGGATCGAAGGCGATGACAAGCTCGCCGTGGCGCGGCGCGAGCGTGGTCGTGCCGAGGAATTCGAGCGCTTCGGGGCTGGTGAAATCACCGATCATCGCACCGGCCAGCAATTCGATCATTGTCGAGATCGCCGATCCCTTGTGTCCGCCGAAGGGCAGCATCGCGCCTGCAAGTGCGGCTTCCGGGTCGGTGGTCGGGTTGCCTTCGGCATCGACCGCCCAGCCTTCGGGCAGTTGCTTGCCCGCGCGGCGGTAAAGCTCCAGTTCGCCGCGCGCCGCGACGCTGGTGGCAAAATCGAACACATAGGGGTAATCCCCTGGGCGCGGCCAGCCGAAGGCGAAGGGATTGGTGCCCAGAAGCGGCCTGGTTCCGCCCGCAGGCGCGACGGTGGCATAGCTCGGGCACATGGCGATTGCCGCGAGGCCCTGTTCGGCCAGCGCTTCCACTTCCGGCCACAGCGCGGCGAAATGCGTGCAATCGTTGATCGCGAGCACGGCGACGCCGAGCTTGCGCGCCTTTTCGACAAGTGCGGGCGTGCCGCGTTCGAAGGCCAGATTGGCAAAGCCGCCCTTGGCATCGACGCGAACCACGGCGCTGCCATCGGTGGTGACGACCGGGTCGGCATCGGCGACGACCTTGCCGCTTTTCAGCGTGCGCAGGCAGCCTTCGATGCGATAGACACCGTGCGATTTGCAGCCGTCGCGCTCACCCGCCACGATGGTCCTGGCAATCGCCGCGGCATGGTCGGCGCTGAACCCCGCCTTGCTCAGGATCTCCCGCACAAGCTTTGCAAGTTCTTCCGTCGAAATCGAAATGGTGTCGCTCATTCTGTCGTTCCCTGGCCGTTTCAGGCTGTAATGTCGGATTTCATTTCCCGAATGAATACAAGATGCATACAGGCTTGTCATGCCGGGCGGCAGCGTATGAGGCTGCGGCAAAAGCTGCCAGCACGCGTTGATCGTGCGCCAGACCGCCAGGGAAAATCAATGCGATTATTGGCGGCGCCCGCATTACCAGATTAATCTGACCGGCGTTATCAGGAATATTCCGGTTCTTTGATCCAGATCAAAGTGGAGGGGTAGGGGCAGGTCTAATGCTCGCGGAGTGGCGCGTCCAGACAATGACGGCGGATGCGCCTTTCGATGGAGATAGGACATAATGCATAAACTCGCGATCAATCTTGCCGCGGCAAGCCTTTCCACCCTGCTGGCTGTACCCGCTTTTGCAGACAATATCGAAGTCCATATGCGCAACAAGGGCGCCGAAGGGGTCATGGTTTTCGAGCCGGCCTATATCAAGGCCAAGCCCGGCGACACCATTACATTCGTGCCTGTCGACAAGGGACACAATGTCGAATCCGTGAAGGATATGATTCCCGAAGGCGTCGAGAAGTTCAAAAGCAAGATCAATGAAGATTATGTGCTGACCGTGACGCAGCCCGGCGCATATCTGGTAAAGTGCACCCCGCATTACTCCATGGGCATGGTCGCCCTGATCGCGGTGGGCGACAATCCGGCCAATCTCGACCAGATCGTTTCCGCCAAGAAGCCGAAGACCGTTCAGCAACGGCTGGAAAAGGCTATCGCCAGCGCGAATTAATACCGATCGAAAACGCTCGACGAGCCGGCCTTGAACCGGTTTCATGACGAGGACATCATGACCAGACAGCCAAGCCTGACGGCAGTATCTGCTGCAATGCCATCCGAGCAAAAAGGTGTGCCGCGCGGACTGAAAATGACTGGTCCCGTCCTCCTCAGCTACGGCTTCCGCCCGTTCTTTCTGGGCGGAGGCATATGGGCGGTTCTCGCCATGCTGTTCTGGATCATGTCCCTGACCGTGGGAATGCAGCCCGGCGGTTCCTATGGCGGACTGAACTGGCACGCCCATGAAATGGTGTTCGGCTTTACTTCCGCCGTGCTGGCGGGCTTTCTTCTGACCGCCATTCCGAACTGGACCGGCGGACTGCCCGTGTCGGGCGTTCCGCTTGCCATATTGTTCGGGATCTGGCTTGTCGGGCGGCTTCTGTTCCTTCAGCCCGACCTCGTCGATTACCGGTTCGCCATTACCGTGGAGAGCCTGTTCCTGCCCGCGCTGCTTTTCATCTGTGCGCGCGAAATCATTGCCGGGCGCCAATGGAAAAACCTGAAGGTGCTGATGGGCGTGGCGACGGTGATGGTCGCCAATTTCACCTTCCATTATCTGGTCCTGACCGATGGCGATGTGGCGCTCGCCAGTCGCATCGGCGTCAGCGCCTATCTTCTGCTGATCATGGTGATCGGCGGGCGCATCGTGCCGAGCTTCACCCGTAACTGGCTCAACAAAATGGGCCGGACGCGCTTTCCGGTGCCGTTCAATCGCTATGACGGTTTCGCCATTCTTGTCGGCGTCGCCGCCTGCATCGGCTGGATCGCCGCGCCCGACCGGACGCCGACAGCGGCGCTGGCATGGATTGCGGCGCTGCTGCACGCCGTGCGGCTCTACCGCTGGCGCGGATGGTCGGTGAGGCGGGAAAGGCTACTCCTGATCCTTCATGTCGCCTACGCATTCATCCCCCTTGGCTTTATTGCCATCGGTCTTTCGGCCATCGACCGGCTCAATCCCTATTCATCCCTGCATATCGTTACCGTGGGCGCGATCGGCTGCATGATGCTGGCCGTCATGACGCGGGCCACGCGCGGCCATACGGGACGCGCGCTGACCGCATCGCCGCTCACGCAGGTCGCTTATCTGTGCCTTGCCGCTGCTGCGCTGATCCGGCCGCTGGCGGAAGTCATGCCGAATTTCTTCCACACTATCCTCGCGGCATCGGCCTTGCTCTGGATGGGCGCTTTCGGCCTCTACGTTTTCGAATATGGTCCGATGCTGCTGCGGGAGCGACGCCAGCCCATGGCGGGCGCGTAACGTCATCTGCTTTCAATGCCATATCCAAAAGGCAGTCCGCGGCTCAGGCCGCGGGCTGCTTTTTCGCATTCTGAAAGGTGAGTCGCAGCCGGACAGGCCCGTTTTCGCCTCCCGAAAGGGCCGAAAACGGGGATGGGACAAGAAAAATCACACTCAATATCACATTTAAATCGTTATAATGTTATGGCCGTATTGTTATGCTTTGGAAAGGGTGTTACCGGGACTGATGCCTGAGACACCGGTCGTAAAGGCCGGGAATATCGGGCAGCAAAGCGCGTCGCACCCAATCGCGTCCCTTCGCATCGATGCAATGCGCTTCCGCTTTTTGTTTTTCGCATATCGGCACCGGAACCGGGTTTCCTTTGCCGGAAATGCTTGAGGCTTTGCTTTTGGCAGGAGGTTGCCGCCGATGAATTTCGCCCCGCCCGTATCAGATATGCTACAGCTCGCCAACTGTATTCGCGCGCTGTCGATCGATGCGGTGGACGCCGCCAATTCCGGCCACCCCGGAATGCCGCTCGGCATGGCTGATGCCGCAGTCGTTCTGTTCTCGAAGCATCTGAAATATGACGCCTCGGCGCCGCATTGGGCCGACCGCGACCGTTTCGTATTGTCCAACGGCCATGGCTCGATGCTGCTTTACAGCGCGCTCTATCTGGCCGGTTACAAGGACGTGTCCCTCGACGAATTGAAGAACTTCCGCCAGTGGGGTTCGAAGACCGCCGGTCACCCGGAATACGGTCATACGGAAGGCGTCGAGCTGACCACCGGCCCGCTGGGGCAGGGGCTTGCAAGCTCGGTCGGCATGGCGATCGCCGAGCGTGCCCTGGCCGATCAGTTCGGCAAGGATATCGTCGATCACCGCACCTATGTGTTCTGCGGCGACGGGTGCCTGATGGAAGGCGTGGGGCAGGAAGCGGTTTCGCTCGCCGGTCATCTTCGCCTCGGCAAGCTGATCGTGCTTTACGACGATAATGGCATCACCATCGACGGCAGCACCGAAATCGCCTTCACCGACGATATACCGGCCAAGTTCAAGGCTTGCGGCTGGAACGTCGAGAAGGTGGACGGGCACGATCATGACGCAATCGACGCCGCGCTGACCCGCGCCAGGGCTCAGGCTGACCGTCCGACGCTGATCGCGCTCAAGACGGTCATCGGCTATGGTTCGCCGAACCGCGCCGGAACGAGCGGCGTGCATGGCGCGCCGCTGGGTGCCGCTGAAAATGCCGCCACCAAGGCCGCTCTCGGCTGGACGGCGGAAGCCTTCGAAATTCCGGCCCCGCTGCTCGATGCCTGGCGTGAAGCCGGTGCGCGCGGCGCTGCCGAACGCGAAGCCTGGCAGACGCGCATCGATGCGCTGCCGCAAGCCGAACGCGCCGAATTCGACCGCCGCATCGCAGGCACCCTGCCGGAAGCTTTCGAAAAGGCCGTCGCGGATGCAAGGCAGCGCCTGCTCGACAAGCCGCAGACTGTCGCGACCCGCAAGGCAAGCCAGATCGCGCTTGAAAGCCTGACTGCCGCCCTGCCGGAAATGATCGGCGGCTCCGCCGATCTCACCCATTCCAACCTGACCCGCGTTGCGGCCGTGGACAGCGATTTCACGCCGGAAAAGAGCGGCCGCTATGTCAGCTATGGCGTGCGCGAATTCGCGATGGGCGCGGCGATGAACGGCATCGCGGTCCATGGCGGTTTCATCCCCTATGGCGGCACCTTCATGGTGTTCTCGGATTATGCGCGCAATGCGATCCGCCTTTCGGCGCTGATGGGCGTGCGCGTCATCCATGTCCTGACGCATGACTCCATCGGGCTTGGCGAGGACGGGCCGACGCACCAGCCGGTCGAACATCTGGCCAGCCTGCGCGCCATGCCGAACCTGCATGTGTTCCGCCCGGCGGATACGATTGAAACGCTGGAATGCTGGGCCGTCGCGCTATCCGATCCGCACACGCCTTCGGTTCTGGCTCTCTCGCGCCAGAACGTGCCGCAGCTTCGCGGCGACAATGGCGAAAACCTTTCCGCGCGCGGCGCCTATGTGCTGCGGGAAGCGAATGGCGACCGTCAGGTCACATTGCTTGCCACGGGCACGGAAGTCTCGCTTGCGGTCAAGGCTGCCGAAAAGCTGGCCGAAGAGGGCATTGCCGCCGCGGTCGTTTCCATGCCGAGCTGGGACCTGTTCGAAAAGCAGGGCAGGGAATACCGCGAGGGCGTTCTGGGTAACGTTCCGCGCGTGGCGGTCGAGGCT
Source organism: Brucella daejeonensis (assembly GCF_014199265.1). Taxonomy (GTDB): domain Bacteria; phylum Pseudomonadota; class Alphaproteobacteria; order Rhizobiales; family Rhizobiaceae; genus Brucella; species Brucella daejeonensis. Next base: position 130,671 of record NZ_JACIJG010000006.1, on the reverse strand, counting down.
GCGGGCAAGTTCGGCTGGACGCGCTATGTGGACAGCGAAGACGATGTCATGGGCATGAACGGTTTCGGCGCGTCGGCGCCCGCCGATGTGCTCTACGAAAAATTCGGTATCACGGTCGAGGCGGTTGTCGCCCGCGCCAAGTTTCTGCTGGAGCAGGGTAAATGACGATGGCTGGCAATTTTTCACCACTGGTTCTTGCAGGCGATAGCGACCGCGTGGAAGCGGAAGCGGTCGGCGCCTATCTCGACGGCTGGGCCGGCAAGGATGCGCTGCGTCTTGCGACCGCCGACGCGATCAAGGCCATTCTGGCCGGAGCGACCCGCCTTGCGGGCCGCATCGCCCGCGGCTCGCTTCCCGGCAATCCGGGCAAGCTCGTCGGCGTCAACAGCGACCAGGACCAGCAGAAGAGCATCGACGTCGGGTCGCATAACCTGTTCGTCGAGCTTCTGATCGGGGCGGGCGTCGCCTCCATCCTGTCGGAAGAAGCTGACCTTCCCGTGGCGGGCAAGAGCGGCGGACTGCTCGCGGTCGCCATCGATCCGCTCGACGGTTCGGGCAATGTCGGCCTCGGCGCGCCGCTCGGCACGATCTTCTCGATCTTCCCGGCCGATGCGGACGAGCCTTTCCTGCAACCGGGCAACCGCCAGATCGCGGCTGGCTACGTTTCCTACGGCAATTCGGTCGATCTCGGCTTTTCGGTCGGCGACGGCGTGATTTTCGCGACCTTCGATCCGGCGAGCGGCATTTTCCACATCACGCGCCGCAATGTGACCCTGCCCGAGCGCGCCTCGGAACTGGCCTTCAATGCATCGGTCTACCATCATCTGTCGGCGGGCATGAAGGCCTATGTCGATGATGCGTTTACCGGCAAGAACGGTCCGCGCGGACGCAGTTTCAATATGCGCTGGCTCGGTGCGGCGGTGGGCGACATGCACCGCATCATGCAGCGCGGGGGCCTGTTCTTCTATGTGAACGACAGCCGCCCCGGCTACGAAAACGGCCGCCTGCGGCTCGTCTACGAAGCCAATCCGATTGCCTTCCTCTGCCGCGAGGCCGGGGGCAAGGCAACCAACGGTGCATTGCCGATCCTCGACATCGTGCCGCAAACCTATCACGAGCGCAGCGCGCTGGTGTTCGGCGTGGCCGAAGAGGTGGATATCCTCGGCGAATATTTCGCGAAATAGTCTGATCAGTTGAGAATTCAAGGGAGTCTGGAAAATGGCGCGCATTACGCTGCGGCAATTGCTCGATCACGCCGCTGAAAAGGGTTACGGCGTACCGGCATTCAACATCAACAACATGGAACAGGCGCTGGCCATCATGGAAGCGGCGGATGCCGTCGACGCGCCGGTCATCCTGCAGGCTTCGCGCGGCGCGCGCGCCTATGCCAACGACATCATGCTCCGTCACATGATGGATGCGGTGACGGAAATCTATCCGCATATTCCCGTCTGCGTTCACCTCGACCACGGCAACGAAGCCGCGACCTGCATGACCGCCATTCAGGCAGGCTTCACCTCGGTCATGATGGACGGCTCGCTCAAGGCCGACGGCAAGACCCCTGCCGACTGGGACTATAACGTCTCGGTCACGCGCCAGGTCAGCGAGATGTCGCATCTGGGCGGCATTTCGGTCGAAGGCGAACTGGGCGTTCTGGGTTCGCTCGAAACCGGCATGGGCGATGCGGAAGACGGTCACGGCGCGGAAGGCGTGCTGTCGCACGACCAGCTTCTCACCGACCCGGACGAAGCGGTGAAATTCGTGCGCGAGACCAAGGTGGACGCGCTGGCAATTGCCATGGGCACCTCGCACGGCGCCTACAAGTTCACCCGCAAGCCGGACGGCTCCGTGCTTGCCATGCATGTGATCGAGGAAATTCATCGCAAGCTGCCGAATACGCATCTGGTGATGCATGGCTCGTCGTCCGTGCCGCAGGAATTGCAGGACATCATCAACAAGTTCGGTGGTGAGATGAAGCCGACCTGGGGTGTGCCGGTCGAGGAAATCCAGCGCGGCATCAAGCACGGCGTGCGCAAGATCAATATCGATACCGATAACCGCATGGCGCTGACCGGCCAGATCCGCCGCGTGCTGCAGGAAGATCCGAGCGAATTCGATCCGCGCAAATATCTCAAGCCCGCAATGGCTGCGATGACCAAGCTCTGCAAGGAGCGTTTCGAGCAATTCGGCACTGCCGGTCATGCGGCATCCATCCGCCCGATCCCGCTTGCCGACATGGCAAAGCGCTATCGCGACGGCACGCTGGACCCGAAGTTCAGCTAAATTCTGCCGATACGGCAAAAGAAAAGCGGCCTTTGGCCGCTTTTCTGCTTTTTAGAGACTGGCCGATCAGGCCTTGTTGTACTTGGCGTCGACGTCGTTGATGGCGTTGACATTGCCGGCCGAACGGCCTGCTTCATCGAAGGTCTGGGCGAGGAAGGCGTCGGCAATGGTCTTGGCCACTTCCGTGCCGATGACGCGCGCGCCCATGGTGATGATCTGCGCATTGTTGGAAAGCGCCGCGCGCTCCGCCGAATAGGTGTCGTGCGTCAGCGCCGCGCGGATGCCCGGAACCTTGTTGGCGGCGATGCAGACGCCGATGCCGGTGCCGCAGACGAGGATCGCGCGGTCATAGGTGCCGTCCAGAACGGCGGAAGCCACGCGGTCGGAGAGGTTGGCGTAGAACGCGTCCGGCCCGGCGTCCGTGCGCGAGATTTCGGACACTTCGAAACGGTCCTTGAGATAGTCGGCGAGAACCTTGGCCAGACCTTCACCGGCGCTGTCGCCTGCTACTGCAATTTTCATGATGTTACTCCTTGACTGGATGTAATTTTTCTGGCGCATTTGTCCAGAATGTCGAGATAGCCTTCCACGTTCCATGCCGAACGGCCGATGAACAGGCCGTCGATATGCGGGCAGGCGATGAGTTCTTCACAATTGCCGGGATTGACCGAGCCGCCATAAAGGCACGGCACACGGCGTCCGAGAATGCCTTCCGCAACCGCAATGATTTCGGCCTGCCGCGCATCGGCATAATCGGCGGAAGCCGGAATCCCGTTCTCGCCGATCGCCCAGACCGGCTCATAGGCGAACAGGATTTCAGCCTTCTTCTGCCCGTCGGAGAGTTTGGAAAGCGCGCCGTGCACTTCTTCCGCGAGCACTTCCGCCGCGCGACCGCTTTCGCGGTCGTCCAGCGTCTCGCCGATGCAGATGAGCGGGATCAGGCCGTGGCGCACGGCAGCTTCCACTTTCAGGCCAACCGTCTCGTTGGTCTCGCCGAAATGTTCACGGCGCTCGGAATGGCCAAGCTCGACGATGTCGAGATTGCAGTCTTTCAGCATGAGCGGCGAAATTTCGCCGGTCCATGCGCCCTGATCGGCCCAATGCATGTTCTGCGCGCCAGCCTTGACGGAGGTGCCGGACAGGATTTCCTTCACTTCGCGAACGGCGGTGAAGGGCGGGATGACAAAGCGCTGGATGTCGGCGGAGCGGTTGTCGTCGGCGGCTTTCAGCGCTTGCGCGAAGACACGGGCCTCGGCCAGCGTCTTGTTCATTTTCCAACTCGTTCCAACCCAGAATCTGGTCATGCGTAACTGTTCCTAGTCTGCTGCTATTGTCAGTCTGATCCCGGCCTGCTCCAGATCGTCCAGAACCGTCGCGCTGGGGGATGAGTCGGTGATGATCGCGTCGAAATCGGACAGGTTGGCCATGACATGGAGGGCTGGGCGCCCGAACCGCTGATGATTGACCAGAAGGCAGGTGCGGGCGGCGGATGCGGTCATGGCGCGCTTGGTGCGCACCACATTCTCGTCCATGTGATAGACAAGCTGCCCATTCACGGCGGGCGACGAGATGAAGGCGATGTCGGCGCTCAGGTGCGACAGGGCCTCTTCCGTCAGGATTCCGAAGAATGCATTGAACTTGGCCGAGAAAACGCCGCCGAGCGCAATGAGGTTGATCCCGCTCTCGCCCTTCAGTTCCTCGATGATGACGGCATTGTTGGTGATGACCGTCAGCGGGCGCTTTTCCAGGAGCAGACCGCCGAGGACCGCCGCCATGGAACCGTCATTGACCATCACGGTCATGCCCGGCTCGACCAGTTCGAGCGCGGCGCGGGCCATCTTCTGCTTGGCTTCTCCGTCCTGCCGCTCGCGGAAGCGGAAATCGCTCTCGAACTGGGTGCCCGTATCGATGGTCGCGCCGCCGCGCACCTTGCGCAGCACGCCGGAATGTTCCAGCGAGTCGAGATCGCGGTGGATCGTCATTTTGGAAACCGCAAACCGATCCGCCAGATCGTCGAGGTCGACGGCCTGATTTTCGATGAGAAGGTTTATGATCGCCTGTCGTCTGTCGTCGCGCTTCACGCTTTGTCCGATCTATTGGCGGAGCATCTGATACGCGACGTTAAATCACAAAATAACAAAAAAATCCATTGGTAAAATGTGATTTTGTTATTTTCTCTCCGGCTCCCCGACGAGTGCCCTTGCGGTGCGTTCGTCGGTGATGAGGCCGTAGAGGCGACCGCTTTTCAGCACGGCGCGAATGGCTTCGGCCTTGGAAAGACCACCGGCAAGCCCGATGATTCGGCTCATATCGGCGTTTTCCACCGAGGCGGCTATGGTGCGGGCGGTGAGTGCCGTTTCGAGCCGCTGGCCGCTGGCATCGAAGAAATGACCCAGCATTTCACCGACGCCGCCGAGGTTCGCAATTTCCTCGACTTCATTCAATTCTATCATGCCGGATGTGACGAGCTGCGCCTGCGCGTCCACTGTGCCGATGCCGACGATCTTCAGTTCCGCGCTGCAACCCATGTCGAAAACCGTGGTGACGCCGCGCTGGGCGAGCAGCACTTCGCGGTCTTCCGCCGTATTGGCGAAGAAGGGCACCGGCATCACATAGGCGGGCATCCCGGTCTTCTCTGCGATGCGGTGCATCACGTCATGCGGGTTGGCGGCGAAATTGCGCGTCAGGCCGCCGAGCAGGGAAACGAAGCGCACATTGCTGGCGGCGACGCGCGGCATGTAGCTGACGGCGGCGGACAATGTGCGGCCATGGCCGATGCCGATGACTTCATGATCGCCATGCTCGATCTCGCGCCGCAGAAAATCCGCGCCCGCATGGCCGAGGACCATCAGCGGCAGGCCTTCCTCGCCAATGTCGGGCGCGACCTCGCAGTAATGCAGGCCGTATATGTCGGCGAGGCGGTTCTCAAGATCGATGCATTCGGTGATGTCGCCGTCGATGCTCACTTTCACCGCACCGTCGGCAACGGCCTTGGCAATCAGGCGATGTGCTTTCACCGAAGGCAGGCCGAGCCGCTTGGCAACGGCCGACTGGGTCATGCCTCCCACGAAATGGAGCCAGGCGGCGCGCAGCGCCAGTGAATCGTCAGCATCCGCCATTGTAGAAAGCGTTCCCGTTCCTGATTGCCCTATATCTTCAAGTCCTTAGCGCCGGTGTCAATGTGCGGTGCCCAGAAAGCCACACTTTCCGCGATCTGCGGAATGACCTCGCGATCGTTCGGCTCGCGCTCCTTGAAGGAAAGTTCAAGGCAGATTTCATTATCCACGGCACCGCCTTCGGCAAAGGCTTTCAGCAGCGGTTCGGGCTGGATGCGGCCTTTGGCGTTGAACGCGGCCGTGAAGGGACGGTGCCCGCCCTTGTCCATCAGGCTCTGCTTGATATGGATGATCGGCGAGACTTTCGGCACTGCCCGCGCCCAGGCGTACGGGTCGTAGTCGTCGGGGTTGGACGAGGTCACGTCGCCGTGGTCGATATCGGCCATCATCCACATCGGGATTGCCATGTCGGCGGCGGTCAGACGGTGCTGGAGCTTCATGCATTCGGCAATCGTCTCGCCGAATTCGCGCCCGATGCTCATCGGCTCCCAGAACACATGGTCGAGGCCCGCGCCCGCCGCGTGGTCGGCCACTTCCGCCCAGCAGTCGATAGCGATCCTGATAAGCTCTTCGCGGCGCGCCGGATCGTCGAAATCCTTATAGGTGAAGATGGCGAACTGCGTGCCGACCGACTTGCCGCCAAGATCGCCGATGATGTCGGCGAAGGTCTTGAACCAGTCGATATAATAGCGGCGCACTTCTGCGTCGGGGTGGCCGAAATGATTGAGGCGGCCATAGGGGCCGGTCATGCCGGAGGTGACGCGGACGCCGGTGCGCTGCAAGGCCTTATCCATGTCGCGGGTCAGGCGGCGGATGGTCGAGGCGCGCCAGCTCGGATTGATGAACTCATGGGTAAGCTGAAGGTCGCGCAGGCGCAGGTCGCGGGCAACCGTTTCGATCAGGTCGCCCGGTTCGGCAAAGCGATTGACCAGCGGATTGGTATTCAGCGAAAGCGTAAGGGCCATGGTGTGTCCTCAAGCGGTGATTCTGGTATTGTCGAACCATTCCACGAAAGCGGCGCGTTCGGCTTCGGTCAGGTGCAGGTAATGCTTGGTGCGGCGATAGAGGATGTCTTCCGCCGTCTTCGCCCATTCCCTGGCCATCAGGTAACGCACTTCCGCCTCATGGAAATTGCCGCCGAAATGACGGCCCAGCCCTGCAAGGTTCCGTGCATCGGCAACAACGTCCTTGGTGCGTGCGCCATAGAGCCGCCCATAATGATGGACGAGGGCGCGCGGCATCCACGGATAGGTATCGCGCAAGCTATTGGCGAAGGTTTCGTAATCGGCATCGGGAATTTCGCCGCCGGGCAGCGGCGCGCCATGGGTCCAATCGCCGCCCATCTTCGGGAAAATGTGCTTGAGGCGATGCATACCGCGCTCGGCCAGTTCGCGGAAGGTCGTGATCTTGCCGCCGAAGACGTTGAGCAGCGGCGCGTCGCCGGTCTCGTCGAGATCGAAGACATAGTCGCGCGTAACGGCGGAAGGGTTGCCCTTGCCGTCGTCGAAAAGCGGGCGAACGCCCGAGAAAGAGTGCAGCACGTCCTCGCGGCGCAGCTTTTCCTTGAAATAGCGGTTCACGGCGGCGAGCAGATAGTCGATTTCCTTCTGGTCGATCGCCACGTCCTCGGCACGGCCCTCATAAGAGATGTCGGTGGTGCCGATCAGCGCCTTGTCGCCTTCATAAGGATTGATGAAGATCACGCGCTTGTCGTGGTTCTGGACGAGATAGGCATTCGCGCCCGACCAGAATTTCGGCACGATGATGTGGCTGCCCTTGACGAGGCGCACATTGCGTGAGGAATTCGATCCCGCGACATTGTGGATGACATCCGTGACCCATGGTCCGGCGCAGTTGACGATGCAGCGGGCGCGGAACGTGCGGGTCTCGCCGGTATCGCTGTTTCTGGTCTCCACGATCCAGCCGCCATTCTCGCGGCGGGCGGAAATAACAGGCGTACGGGTGAGGATGGTCGCGCCCTTTTCGGCAGCGCCGACCGCGTTCAGCGCGACGAGGCGGGCATCGTCCACCCAGCAGTCGGAATATTCGAAGCCTCTTGTGTACTGGTCGAGGATCGGCGTGCCTTCCGGGTCGCGGCGCAAATCGAGCGTGCGCGTGCCGGGAAGCTTCTTGCGACCGCCGAGATGGTCGTACAAAAACAGGCCGAGCCGCACCAGCCAGGCCGGGCGATCCTGCGGGCTGTGCGGCAGGACGAAGCGTAGCGGCCAGATGATGTGCGGGGCGGCGTTCATAAGCACTTCACGCTCGATCAGCGCTTCGCGCACAAGGCGGAATTCGTAATATTCGAGATAGCGCAGGCCGCCATGCACCAGCTTGCCGGAGCGCGAAGAAGTGCCCTGCGCCAGATCGTCCTTTTCCGCCAGCACGACCTTGAGGCCGCGCCCGGCAGCGTCGCGGGCCACGCCCGCGCCGTTGATGCCGCCGCCGATTACAAACAGGTCGCAGGTTTCCGGTTCAGCCATTTCATGCTCCTTCGGATGCAATCGCATCCCATAGTCTAAATGCGGGCCAGCTTGTCCCAGACCGGCGCGAGAGCCAGCCGCGCTTCCCGATAGGCAACGAAAAGTTCTTCATAATGGCGCGCGCGCGCCGCATCCGGCGCTTCGCTCACGCCCAATAGCGGCTCGACCCATTCGGCAATGCAGTCGTCCATGCCTGCATAAGCGCCGATTGCGACAGCGGCCATCATGGCAGCGCCTGCGGCACCCGCTTCCTCGCGGGCCGACACGCGCACGGGCGCGTTGACCGCCGCCGACAGGGTGCTGCGCAGTGCCTTGGAGCGGGCAGCGCCGCCCGTGATGCGCAGTTCGGCGGGCATTTCGCCCATGGCCGCGTAGCAGTCGTGCGTCGCCATGCCGAGGCCTTCCACGACCGAGCGGACCAGTTCCGGGAAACGGTCGCGGCTGGACAGGCCGATGAAGTCCGCCCGCGCATCGGCATTGACGAAGGGGCCGCGCTCGCCTGCTTCGGAAATGTAAGGGTGATAGAGGATCGCGCCGGGACGGCTGGCATTGAACCAGTCATCAAGGCGCGGAATGAGGTCGCCAAGCGAAACCGGCTTTTCCGGCGAGGACATGAGGTCGGCTGCGACCTGCAATATCCAGTCGATATTGATCGTCGCGCCCATATTGGTCTGCACCTGCGTGACGATGCCGGGAATGGGCAGCGCGATGACGTAGCCGGTGCCCTCGCTGTTCAGATGGATGTAGGCAACCGGCTTGGCGCGCATATGTACGCCTGTCGACCCGATGGTCGAACATCCGGCGCCAGCCGTGCCGCCGCGCACGCCTGCACCCAGCGCCGTCATGGCCATGTCCACATAGCCGAGGCTGACCGGCGTTCCGGCCAGAAGCCCGGTAGCAGCCGCCGCTTCGGGAGAAAGCGGATGCTGCACTTCGGTGCCGTCGATGATCTCCGGCAGAAGATTGCGGCGCTTTCGAAGACCGAGCGCTTCGATTACCACATCGTCATATTGGCGATTGCGGAAATTGCCGAAGGTGAAGCTCGCTTCCGAGGGATCGGTGGCGCGCACGCCGGTGAGATTGAGATAAAGCCAGTCCTTGCAGTGAAGGGCCGCTTCCGCATTGTCCAGAAGCTCCGGCGCAATGCTGTCCATATGCGCCATCTGCGCGCCCTGCTGGCAGGTATTGAGGCCGGTGCCGGTCGCCTCGAAACGCGCGCGGTTCAAAGGCCCTGCGGCAAGACGCGTCACCGTCGAGGCGGCGCGCGCGTCGAGCCACAGCCAGGCGTCGCCAACCGGCTGGTTGTCCTTGCCGACGAGCCAGGTCCCGTCACCCTGCCCTGTGACGGCGATAGCCGCCGTGCGTTCCGCCAGTCCGGGCATCTTTTCGCCAAGATCGCGCAGGGCGCGCGCGCAATCCTGCCAGGTCTGGGAGAGCGATTGGGTGACAGCGCCGTGTTCGCCGGTGTCATATCTGTTGCGAACGGCGGCGGAACCGATCTGGCGGCCCTTGAGGTCGAAGGCGACCGCCTTGAGAACGGACGTGCCCGCGTCGATTCCGATGATGATGTCGCCCTTCTCACGCATGGCCGACATAAGCTTTCATAAACATCCGGATACCTCCCGCGACTGAAATAATGTCGCTCGCAGCCCGCTTTTATGAGGAGTTGGGGCGATGGCGTATGCTGGAGATAACATAACATATTGCCATTGTCTGTAAAATTTTTGGATCGAAGAATTTTTTTTCAATAAGAGGTGGGGACCGGAAAAATCACCATGCCGCCAGGTGCGGATTTTTCCGATGAATGGGCCTGAAGATCGATCTTTCCGAAAATGGAATTTCTGATAATATATTGAAAATAAATAGATATATTTTGAGTTTCTTTCATGGTGGGTGGGCGGTTGCAAGCTGTTGCAAGCGATGCCGGTGGCCAGACCTGTCTCATATTATGCGGTGGATTTCGCCGGATTGTGATGTCGGTTTGCCCGTAAATCGTGCTAATTCGCCACCGTTCGGAAAACACCCGATTGACAGCTTTGGCGCTTTATAACATCATTATTGAAGTTGATAACACGCCGCTATCACAGGGTCCGACTGCGGCGCATCTGTTTCCGGGCGCAGCGAGGGGACGCGGTTTTCGGAATTCATGTGGAGGATACCATGATCTTGCCTGCCGCATCCTGCCCCGCCCGCGCGGCGGCTTCCGCCTGTCCGGTCCGCGGCGCCCGTTGCGGCAATGGTCCGGCGGTTGCGATCTGACCGCTTGACTTCCTTTCCATAGCGACAATCCGGCAGAATTGCTGAAGGCGTTTGATAATGAGTGCACAAACCAGTCCAGTTTCACAAAAGCCCGCCAGGGTGAACCGCGCCATCCTGTGGAGCGTTATCGCGGCGGTTGTGGTCATCGGCGCAATCGGTTTCGACACGAAGGTCGTCAGCATCGGATCCGATGCCGATGTGCGCCAGCAGGTTTTCTCCCCCGAAGCCTATGGCGCTTCCGAATTTCCGAAGGTGAAGGCGAGCGTCGAGCAGCGCGCCGTGGATGCCGTCGAGGTGGGCAATGCGCTTGTTGCCGACAAGGCCGCCGCCGGAAAGAAATACGGCGTGGGCGACGTCAATCCGGTCGTCCCGGTCAGGTTCACCGGCACCGTGCAGCAGCGCAAGTCGAATTACAATATCGTCAAGGTCGAGGGTATGCCGGAAGGCGTGGCGATCCGCGTCCAGACCGGCCCGGCGATCAACGGCACGGACCTGCGCGATGCGACCGGCGAGATTCAGTTCGGCCAGTTCAAGAACCAGATCGAATATCAGAATGCCGGTTCGGCGCTGAACAATGAGATGAAGAAACAGGTGCTTGCGGGGGTCGATGCCGAAAACCTCGACGGCAAGACGGTTTCGGTCGTCGGTGTGTTCAAGGTCGTCAATCCGAAGAACTGGCTCGTCACGCCCGTGGGGCTTGAAGTGAAATGAGCGCGACAGCGAAAATCGAAGGCAAGAACGGCGATGTCGTTCTCGCCGCGGACAATATAGCCAAGTCCTATGGTCGCATTCATGCGCTGAAGGGCGTCAATTTCGAAATCCGCCGGGGTCAGGTCACGACTCTTTTCGGCGAAAACGGCGCGGGCAAATCCACGCTGATGAAGGTGCTTTCGGGCGTGATCCAGCCGACCTCCGGCACGATCATCCTCGACGGCGAGCCGGTGACGTTCAGTTCCTCGACCGATGCGCGCGACCACGGCATTTCGATCATCCATCAGGAACTGAGCCTCGCGCCGAACATGAATGTGCGCGACAACATCTTCATGGGGCGTGAGATACGCACCGCCACCGGCGTCGATTTCGCAGAGGAAGAGCGCCTGACGCGCGGCCTCATGGCTGAGCTGGAAGAAGATATCGATCCGCTGACGCCGGTCGAGGAACTGCGTCTCGGCCAGCAGCAGGTGGTCGAAATCGCGCGCGCGCTTTCGGTCAATTCGCGCATTCTCATCATGGACGAACCGACTTCGGCGCTCAGCGCTTCGGAAGTCGAGGTGCTGTTCAAGGTCATCCGCGACCTGACGGCGCGCGGCGTCGCCATCGTCTATATCTCGCACCATCTGGAAGAAGCGCTGCAAATCACCGATCATGCGGTGGTGCTGCGCGACGGCACCATGACGGCCTATGCGCCGCGCGCGGAAATCGATCTGGAATGGATCGTGCGCAATATGGTGGGCGAGAATTTCGATCTCGGCTCGCCGCCGGAAGGCCATGAGCGGGGCGATGTGGCGCTCTCCGTCGAAAACCTGACGGTTCCCGATCCGGGCGGCGCCGGTTTCTCGCTGGTGGATCGCATGTCGCTCGACGTGCGCGCCGGTGAAATCGTCTGCATCTACGGCCTGATGGGCGCGGGCCGCACCGAGCTTCTGGAAACCGTTGCCGGGCGCCTTCAGCCGAGCGGCGGCCGCGTTCTCCTGAAAGGGCAGGACATTTCCGGTCTCACCATCGCCCAGCGCATCGAAAAGGGGCTGGTTCTGGTGCCGGAAGACCGCCAGCGTGACGGCCTCGTCCAGACGATGACCGTTGGACGAAACCTGTCGCTCGCCAGCATCGCCGAAATGACCAGGGGCCTGTTCACCTCGCGCAAGCGCGAGAAGCAGATCGTCGATCAGTCGATCAGGAACGTTCACATCAAGACCGACGGCGGCGAAGCGGCCATCGGGTCGCTTTCGGGCGGCAACCAGCAAAAGGTCGTGATCGGCAAGATGCTGGCCACCGAGCCGGATGTGATCCTGCTCGACGAGCCGAGTCGCGGCATCGACATCGGCGCGAAGGCCGAAGTGTTCAAGCTTCTCGCCGAAAAGGCGAAGCAGGGGCTTGCGGTCATCTACACGACCTCGGAAGTCGGCGAATGCCTCAGCATCGCGCATCGCATCATCGTCATGCACCGTGGACGCATCTCCGCCGAATTCGGATCGGACGTGTCCAAGGAAAAGATCATGGCCGCCTCGGGCGAAGCCATGGTCGGTCACTAAAATAGTCATGGAGCACTGATAGAATGTCAGTCACGAGCACCAACAAGGAAACAGCGGCTCCGAACGGCGCGAAGCGGAAAACCAGCATCGTGCATCTGCTGCTCGAAGGTCGCGCATTCTTTGCGCTGATTGCGATCATCGCAGTTTTCTCGTTTCTTTCGCCTTATTATTTCACGGTCGACAACTTCCTCATCATGTCGTCGCATGTGGCGATTTTCGGCCTTCTCGCGATCGGTATGCTGCTCGTCATCCTCAATGGCGGCATCGACCTCTCGGTCGGCTCCACGCTGGGCCTGGCGGGTGTGGTCGCCGGTTTCCTGATGCAGGGCGTCACCTTGCAGCAATTCGGCATCATCCTCTATTTCCCGGTCTGGGCGGTGGTCCTCATCACCTGCGCGCTCGGCGCCTTTGTCGGAGCCGTCAACGGCGTACTGATCGCCTATCTGCGCGTTCCAGCCTTCGTGGCGACGCTCGGCGTTCTCTATTGCGCGCGCGGCGTAGCGCTTTTGATGACCAACGGCCTGACCTACAACAATCTCGGCGGACGCCCCGAACTCGGCAATACGGGTTTCGACTGGCTCGGCTTCAACAAGCTGTTCGGCGTGCCGATCGGCGTTCTGGTTCTGGCGGTGCTGGCCATCATCTGCGCCGTCGTTCTCAACCGCACCGCCTTCGGCCGCTGGCTCTATGCTTCGGGCGGCAACGAGCGCGCGGCGGAGCTTTCGGGCGTCCCGGTCAAGCGCGTCAAGGTTTCGGTCTATGTGATTTCGGGCATCTGCGCGGCAATTGCCGGTCTGGTCCTGTCCTCGCAGCTCACCTCCGCCGGACCGACGGCGGGCACCACCTACGAACTGACGGCAATCGCGGCCGTCGTCATCGGCGGCGCGGCGCTCACCGGGGGGCGCGGTACTATCCAGGGCACGCTTCTCGGCGCCTTCGTGATCGGTTTCCTTTCCGACGGCCTCGTGATCATCGGCGTGTCCTCCTACTGGCAGACCGTCTTTACCGGCGCGGTGATCGTGCTCGCGGTTCTGCTCAACAGCATTCAATACTCCCGGAGATGACCGGTTACGGCTCCGTCCACCGTTCCGGGCGGAGCCGGTTCTTCATCGCTATCCGGGAGTGTCGAAAGGTTTCCAGAAAGGCGCATCATCTCGAATATCCGCACCTCATGGAAATGTGTACCGCCGGGGAACCGGCATAATGCACCCGCCGGGGAACCGGCATAATGCAAATGAAAAACGTCAAGGGAGTGAGACTATGTTCAAGAAGGGTATGCGCGTTCTGTTCGCCGCTGCGGCAGCATTGCCGCTTATTGCCAGCACGGCCTGGGCCGAGGGTCTGATCACGGTGATCGTCAACGATCCGTCCAACCCGTACTGGTACACCGAAGGCGAAATCGCCAAGAAGACCGCTGAAGGCCTCGGCTATTCGGCTGTCGTCGGCGGCCACAAGGGCGACACCAACACCGAAAGCAACCTGATCGACACGGCCATCACCAACAAGTCGGTGGCGATCATCCTCGACCCGGCCAATGCCGACGGTTCGGTCGGTGCGGTCAAGCGCGCCGTTGCCGCCAATATTCCGGTGTTCCTCGTGAATGCCGAAATCAATCAGGAAGGTCTTGCCAAGGCGCAGCTCGTTTCCAACAACGCGCAGGGCGCGGCCCTCGGCGCGACCCAGTGGGTCGAAAGCGTCGGCGAAGAGGGCAAATATGTCGAACTTTTCGGCGCGCCTTCGGACAACAATGCCGCCACGCGCTCGAACGGCTATGAAACGGTTCTGTCGCAGTACCCGGATCTGGTGAAGGCCGGCAAGGACGTTGCCAACTGGAACCGTACCCAGGGCCACGACAAGATGCAGTCGCTGCTTCAGGCCAACCCGGACATTATCGGCGTCATCTCCGGTAACGACGAAATGGCTCTCGGCGCGATTGCCGCTCTTAAGCAGGCCGGCAAGCTGGACCAGGTCAAGGTCGGCGGTTTCGACGGTTCGCCGGATGCCGTTGCGGCCATCAAGGCCGGTGAACTCCAGTACACCGTTCTCCAGCCGGTCGCCGTCTTCTCCGAAGCTGCCGTCAAGCAGGCCGACAACTTCATCAAGACCGGCAAGACCGGCGTCGATCAAGAAAAGCAGCTTTTCGACTGCATCCTGATCACCAAGGACAATGTCGACAAGTACACCTCGCCGTTCGTTCTCGAACAGTAAGGTTCGAACAAGGTGCACCCCGTCAGCCGAAACGCTTTCGGGGTGCGCGAACGATGCGCGAACAACGTGCGAACAAGGGGACGGGTTGGCAGGCATGGCTGTGAGCAACAAGGCAGGCATCGACAAGCTGATGACGGATGGCCTGAAGACCGGGCAGGTGCCGAACGACAGCCGCCATGCGCGCCAGCTGGTCCGGCGCCAGCAGATCGCTGAAACAGTGATGGCCGAAGGCTCGATGCGCATCGAGGACCTGACCGAGCGTTTCGGCATCAGCCTCATGACGGCCCATCGCGATGTCGATGAACTTGTAAGCCGCGGGCTGTTCCGCAAATCGCGCGGGATCGTATCGGCGGCTCCGACCAGCCTCATCGAGGCGAGCGACCAGTATCGCGTCAGCCGCCAGTCGGAAGAAAAGAAGCTGATCGCCGAAGCCGCCATGCAGTTCGTCGAGCCGGGACAGGCCATCTTCTTCGACGATTCCACCACCGTATTACAGATGGTGCCCCATCTGCCGGACAAGGGTCCGCTGACCGTCATCACCAATTCGCTCACCCTGATGAACGAAGTGCGCGACATAAAGGACGTGACGCTGCTCGGTCTCGGCGGCCAGCTCTATAACTGGTGCAACGCCTTCGTGGGCGGTATGACGATCCATGAGATCCGGCGTCTTCGCGCCGATGTGGTCTTCATGTCGATTGCCGCGATCACCGACGATCTCCTGTTTCACCAGTCGCCCGAAATGGTGGAGACCAAGCGCGCCATGCTGGACTGCGCCGCCAGGCGCATTTTGCTGGCCGATCACACCAAATTCGAGCGCCGCGCCCTGCACAATTTCGGCGCGCTGACCGATTTCGATGTTGTCATCGTGGATGAACATACGCCGGAAGCGCATCTGGAGCGGATGCAGTCGCAGGGTATCGAGGTTGTGATCGCCCGATCGGGCGGATCGAAATCATGAGTCGGGAATAGAATTCATGCCTTCTCTGCTCGGAATCGACAGCGGACTGACCGTCACCAAGGCCGTCCTGTTCGATATTGACGGAACGCCGCTTGCCGTCGCGCGCCGCCGCGTGGCGCAATCGTTCCCGCACCCACGCCATGTCGAGCGCGACATGGACGCGTTCTGGAACGCGACCGCCGATGCGATTGCCGAAGCCATCGCAAAAAGCGGGCGCCCGGCTTCCGATATTCTGGCGATCGCCACCACGGCCCATGGCGACGGCATTTATATGCTGGACAGGGATCGCCGTCCGCTCGGCGCAGGCATATTGTCGCTCGACAGCCGTGCCGTCGATGTGGCGGAGCGCTGGGTCGGCAGTCCCGTCGCGGACCGCGCCATTGCCGTTACCGGGCAACTGCCGCACGCATCGGCCCCTTCGGCCATTCTGGCATGGGTGAAGCAGAACGAGCCGGAACGCTATGGCCGCATCGCGCATGTGATCGCCTGCAAGGACTGGCTGCGCTTCTGCCTCACCGGCGCGGTCGGCACGGATCGCACCGAGGCCTCGACCTCCTTTACCGATGTGAACACGCAGGATTATTCGCGCGAGGCGCTTGCCTTGTTCGGGCTGGACGAGCTTTGGGACGCCCTTCCGCCCATGTCGCGCTCGGACGAGATCGTCGGTGGCGTTTCGGCGCAATGCGCTGAGCGCACGGGCCTCGTCGCCGGTACGCCCGTTGTCGGCGGGCTGCATGACGTGACGGCTTCCGCGCTCGGCGTCGGCGGGTTGAAGACAGGCACGGTCGCGGTCGTGGCCGGAACCTATTCGATCAACGAGACGCTTTCCCGCGAGCCGCGCGTGGACAGAAGCTGGTTTTGCCGCAACGGCATCGCGCCCGGCGAATGGAACAATATGTCGATCTCGCCCGCATCGACGGCCAATTACGACTGGTTTCTCGACCAGCTTTGCCCGGCGGAACGCCGTGAGGCCGAGGAGACGGGGCGCTCGATCCATGACATGCTGCGCCCGGAAATCGACGCGGCGCTGGCAAGGCCCTCGACGGCGCTGTTCCATCCCTATCTGTTCGGTTCGCCCTATGGGGCGATGGCGAGCGGGGCCTTTTTCGGCCTGCGCGGCTGGCAGGATCGCGGCGACATGCTGCGCGCCGTCTGGGAAGGCATCGCCTTCAACCATCGCATCCATGTGGACCATCTGAAGGACGGTTTCGCGATCTCTGCCGCGCGGCTGACCGGCGGCGTGTCGCGCAGCCCGGCTTTCGCGCAGATGTTCGCCAATGTGCTGGGGATGCCCGTTACCGTCACCGATACGGACGAGGCCGCCGCCTGGGGGGCGGCGCTATGCGCGGGCAAGGGGGCGGGCGTTTTCGCCGATGTCTATGGCGACCCGCGCGATCTCGACGCCATCGCCCGCGCTTACGAGCCGGATCGTGAGCGCAGCGCGCTCTATGAGAAGCGCTATGGGCTGTTCAGGGAGATTGCCTCGGCGCTCGGTCCTCTCTGGCCGAAGATCGAAGCCCTCAAGGATTGACATGAAAGGGCGTGTCCCGCGCCTCAAAGAGACACTGAAATGAACGATTTCGTAAGTCATGCCGACATGAAGAAGCGCATCGGGCTGCTTGAGGCCGAGGGCGTGGAGGTGCTCATCCTCGGTGCGGGCGTCAACGGGGCAGGGCTTTATCGCGACCTTTGCGAGCAGGGCGTGAACTGCCTGATCGTGGACAAGGCGGATTTCGGCTCCGGCACCAGTTCCGCGCCCTCCCGGCTCATCCATGGCGGGCTGAAATATCTGGAAACCGGCGAATTCGGCCTTGTGGCGCAATCGACGCTGGAGCGCAATCTCCTGCTGAAGAACGCGCCGCACAATGTCGAACCGCTGCCCACTTTCATTCCGGTCTTTTCGTGGGGCAAGGGCATCACGGCGGCGCTGCGTACGCTGTTCGGATCGACGACCGCGCCGCGCAGCCGCGGCGCCGTGCTCATCAAGATCGGCCTTGCGCTTTACGATTATTTCGGCGCGCGCGAGCGCGTCATGCCGCGCCATCGTTTCCTGCTGAGAAACACGGCGGTAAGGGAAATGCCCTATATCACGCCTTCCATCGTGGCGGGCGGCATTTATCACGACGCGAAGGTCAGCCAGCCGGAACGTCTGGTCTATGAGCTTGTCAGCGACGGGCTGTGCGCCAATCCGAAAAGCGCCGCCGTCAATTTCACGACGCTTGCTTTCGTCGCAAACGGCGTGGTCGGCTTCGAGGGGCCGGACGGCGCGAAATTCGCGGTCAGGCCGAAGATCGTCGTCAATGCCGCCGGGCCATGGATCGACCGTGTGAACGCAGCGCTCGGCAAAGAGACGAAAATGATCGGCGGCACCAAGGGCTCGCATATCCTGCTCGACCACCCCAGGCTGGTGGAAAGCCTCAACGGCCGCATGATCTATTTCGAGGCCGACGACGGGCGCATCTGTCTCGTCTACGATTATCACGGTCTGGCGCTGGTCGGCTCCACTGATATTCCGTCAGACGACCCGGACAATGTGCGCTGCGACGATCCTGAAACGGATTATTTCATCGACAGCCTGCGCTCGCTCTTGCCGGGCCTGCAATTCGACCGCAGCCAGATCGTCTACAGCTATAGCGGCATCCGTCCGCTTCCGGCTTCCAATGCCTCCGAACCGGGGCTTATCAGCCGCGACCACTCCGCGCCGGTCATCGAGCCCGAAGCGGACCGCCCTTTCGCGATCATTTCGCTCGTCGGCGGCAAATGGACGACCTTCCGCGGCTTTGCCGAGGAAGTGGCCGACAAGGTTCTCGACCGCTTCGGGCGGGCGCGGGTCAAATCGACGCGCAACCTTGCCATTGGCGGCGGCAGGGACTGTCCTTCGGATGACATGGCGCGCAAGGCATGGGTGACGAAATACGCTTCGCAAACCCGACTGTCCGCCGCGCGTGTCGAAACGCTTTTGCGGCGCTACGGCACCACGGCCCTGCCGATCATGGGCGAGGAGGCGGCAACAGGCGTCACGACGCTGCCCGATACCGATACGGTCAGCACGACCGAGATCGCGTGGATCGCCCGCAACGAGCTTGTCGTGCATCTGGCCGATGTGGTTCTGCGGCGCACCACGCTTGCAATCGACGGGGCGCTGACCAACGGCAATCTGGCCGCAATCGCCGATATTCTGGCGCGGGAGCTTGGCTGGGACGAGGGCCGCAAGGCGCAGGAAATCGAGGCGGTCGAGGCCGAGCTTGAAAAACGGCATAATATGATCTTGCAGGCCCAGCCCGCGAAAAGGCGCTGATCTTTCGCCGACGTCGATCTTCTTGTTTTGACGCGCATCTTATCCGAAAACCGTTTCACACTTTTCGGGATGCGCTCTATGTTGCATTGCCACCGAGCTGGAAAGGGATGCCTCATGGATATCAAGCGAAACGGAACCGATCCTTCGGGCAAGGGGCCAGCCGATTGGTTTACGGGCAATGTCCGCATCGATCCGCTGTTCTCCCCCAATGAGGCCCGGCGCGCTGCGGCCGCGACCGTGACTTTCGAGCCGGGCGCGCGCACCGCCTGGCATACGCATCCGCTCGGACAGACATTGATCGTGACGGCGGGCCTCGGTCTGGTGCAGCGCGAAGGCGGTCCGGTCGAGGAAATTCGCCCCGGCGACGTCGTCTGGTTCGAACCGGGCGAAAAACACTGGCACGGCGCGTCGCCCGATAACGCCATGACCCATATCGCCATTCAGGAACAGCTCGACGGCAAGGTCGTGGAGTGGATGGAGCATGTCAGCGATGCGCAATATGGCGGGGCGTGAAGCGCTTTTCCGCGTGCCGGACCGAAGATGACGGGGCCATTCATTGGCTTCGGCTTACGCAAAATGCCAATATAATTGCGTAAATTGCGAATAGGAGTTTCCTGTTTTCCCTATCATGCGGTCTGCAATAAACAAAGGGGAGAAGGAAATGAAACGTCTATTTCTGTTGCTCGCGGCAAGCGCAGCCTGCCTCGCCAGCGTGCAGGCGAATGCCGCCGAGGGCGAGAACTGCAAAGCGCCGAAATTCTCCGATGTCGGATGGACCGACATTACCGCAACGACCGCGCTTGCTTCGCTGCTGCTCGAAAAGGCCGGATATCAGCCGCAAACGACCATTCTTTCGGTTCCGGTCACGTTCCAGTCGCTGGAAAACGGGCAGATCGATATTTTCCTCGGCAACTGGATGCCGCTTCAGGAAGAAGCGCGCAAACCCTATCTGGACAAAAAATCCGTCGAACAGGCGGGCGTCAATCTCGAAGGCGCAAGGATCGGCCTTGCGGCGACCGGCAAGGACCTCGGCATCAAGACCTATGCCGATATCGCGAAGTTCAAGGACGAGCTTGGCGGCAAGATCTACGGCATCGAGGCAGGCAGCAGCGCCAACGCCACGATCCAGTCGATGATCGAAAAGGACAATTTCGGCCTGAAGGATTTCCAGCTCGCGGAATCGAGCGAACAGGCGATGCTTTCACAGGTCCAGAATGCCGTGCGCAAGGAAGAGCCGGTCGTGTTCTTCGCATGGACCCCGCATCCCATGAATATCCGCTACAAGCTCACCTATCTCCAGAACGGCGACAATCTGTTCGGGCCGGATGACGGCGCGGCGACGGTCGAGACCCTGACGCGCAAGGGCTATGCGGCGGACTGCCCGAATGTCGCGCGCTTCCTGTCGAACCTGAAGTTCAACACGGAGATGGAAAGCACGATGATGAACATGATCCTCAATGATGGCATGGAAGCAAAGGACGCCGTCGCCAAATGGATCAAGGAAAACCCGACGCAGCTCGACGCATGGCTCGACGGCGTGACCACTTTCGACGGCAAGCCCGCGCTTGCGGAAGTGAAATCCGGGCTGGGGCTGTAGGCGCCCCGCCTCCCGTTATTGCCGCAGCTTGCTCGGCGACTGGCCGAAATGCCGCTTGAAGGCGCGCGACAGCGAACTGATCGACGAAAAGCCGGTCTGTTCCGCCGTGTCCGCCATGGAAAGATGCGTATCGAGGATCAGCCGCCGGGCAGCTTTCAGTCGCAGCGAGAGATAGTAGCTGCCCGGCGACTGGCCTATCGCATCGGCGAAGAGCAGTTCGAGGCTGCGCGTGGAAAGCCCCAGCTTGCGGGCAATGCCCGACACCGGGATGGGCCGGTCTATGTGCGTTTCCATGATCTTGATCGCTTCGGCCAGCCGTGGCTCGCGGTTGAGCAACCGCCCGAGGGAGACCAGCGGCTGCGCGTCCGAAGCCTGTTTCACCTCATCGTAAATATAAAGGCTCGCCACGTCCAGCGCGATGGAATAGCCATGCCGGGCGCGGATGAGCGCCAGCATCATGTCGAGCGCCGGAGCAGCCCCGCCCGTAGTGAGAAAAACGCCGTCGCGCACCCAGCGATCCGACTGGGTTTCGGTTTCCGGGAAGCGCTGCGAAAAGGCTTCAAGGTCCTCCCAGTGGGTGGTCGCCCTGCGCCCGTTCAGCAGCCCCGCCTTCGCTAGGACCCATGATCCGGCCTCCACGCCGACCACGAGTTTCGACTGTCGGGCGGCGCGGCGCAACATGGCGAGAAGCCCCGGCGTCGCATGTTCGAGCGCGTGGAAGGCGCTGACGATAATGAGAATATCCTGCGCGCCCGCGTCGAATTTTCCGTCCGCCGAAACCCTGAGGCCGCTCGACGTGACGGGGTCGCTGCCGTCGGGCGATACGACGCGCCAGCGGTAGAGCGAGCGCCCGGTGACGCGATTGGCGCCGCGCATCGGGTCGAGCGTCGCCGCCAGCGACATGAGCGAGCAGTCGGGCAGGACAAGCAGGGTAACGCTCAACTCGTCGTCGGAAGGTTCAAACACCATGGGTTTCGCTCTTCGCCAAATAGATTTCGTAAAATGATAATCCCGGCAAATCGCGACCTGTCAAGCTTGTTAAAACAAGAGCATTTCCGGCGGCAGGTGCCTGAGCCGGAATCGGCCAGAGGGAAACAGTCATGCCTTTGAAACCATCCCGGGAAATATTCATCACCGCTGCCGTGACAGGAGCTGGAGCGACCACCGACCGCTCGAACAAGGTGCCGGTCACGCCGCGCCAGATCGCGGATGCGGCGATTGAAAGTGCTGCGGCGGGTGCCGCAATCGCCCATATCCATGTGCGCGATCCCGAAACCGGCGAGCCATCACGCGAGCTGGGGCTTTTCCGTGAGGTGGTGGATCATATCCGCGCATCCGGTATCGATATCGTTTTGAACCTGACGGCTGGCGTCGGCGGCGATCTCGTTCTCGGCTCCGCTGAAGCGCCGCTGCCGCCCGACGCTGCGAAGACCGACATGGCGGGCGCCACCGAACGGCTTGCCCATGTGGCGGAACTCCTGCCGGAAATCTGCACGCTCGATTGCGGTACGATGAATTTCGGTGAAGGCGATTATGTGATGACCAACACGCCCGCCATGCTCAAGGAAATGGCGGCGCAGATAAAGCGGCTCGGCGTGCGCCCGGAAATCGAGATTTTCGATACCGGCCATCTGCCGCTCGCCCAGTGGCTCCAGCAGCAGGGCCTGCTTGACGATCCGGTTCTGGTGCAGCTTTGCATGGGTATTCCGTGGGGCGCGCCCGATGATCTTGCGACGCTGGTTTCCATCCTCCACAATCTGCCGGAAAACTGGATTTTCTCGGCCTTCTCCATCGGCCGCAACCAGTTGCCCTATGCGGCGCTCGCAGTGCTTGCAGGCGGCAATATCCGCGTGGGGCTTGAAGACAATATCTGGCTCGACAAGGGCGTTCTGGCATCGAATGGCGATCTGGTCGAACGGGCCCGGACCATCGCCGTCAACATGGGCGCCAAGGTTCTGACGCCCGCCGAAGTCCGCGAAAAACTCAAGCTCACGAAGCGCTGGTGATAATCATGAACGGCCATTCTTCCCGGAAAATCGCCTGTATCGGCAGCGGCGTTATCGGCAGCGGCTGGGCCGCGCGTTTCCTCCTCAACGGCTTCAATGTCGCGGTCTACGATCCGTCATCGGATGCGAAGGCGACGACGGAACATATTCTCGACAATGCGCGGCGCGCGCTCGCGGCGCTGACGACGGCGCGTCTGCCGCAGGAAGGCAAGCTCTCCTTTGCCGCGTCGCTGGCGGAAGCGGTCGAAGGCGCGGTGCTTATTCAGGAAAGCGTGCCCGAACGCCTCGACCTGAAGCTTGCCGTGATGGCGGAGATCGAGGCGCATTCGGCCGCCGACGCGCTGATTGCTTCATCGACGTCCGGCTTTCTGCCAAGCAGGTTGCAGGCGGGGCTACGCCATCCCGAACGGCTGCTGATCGCCCATCCCTACAACCCCGTCTATTTGTTGCCGCTGGTGGAACTGGTCCCCGGCGAAAAGACTGCTGCCGGAACGATTGAAAGCGCTTCCGCGCTCTATCGCCAGACCGGCATGGAGCCGGTGGTGCTGGAAAAGGAGATCGACGCCTTTGTCGGCGACCGTCTTCTGGAGGCGCTGTGGCGCGAGGCCCTGTGGCTCGTGCGCGACGGCATCGCCACGGTGGAGCAGATCGATGACATCATCCGCTATTCGTTCGGGCTGCGATGGGCGCAGATGGGCCTGTTCCAGACCTATCGCATTGCGGGCGGCCCGGCTGGTATGCGCCATTTCCTCGCCCAGTTCGGCCCGGCGCTGCAATGGCCCTGGACCAAACTGACGGACGTGCCGGAGCTTGACGATGCCCTGATTGGCCGCATCGCCGACCAGTCGGACGCGCAGAATGAAGGGCTTTCAATTCGCGATCTGGAACGGATTCGCGACGAGAATCTGGTGGCGATCATCCGCGCGCTCGCGCATCAGCAACAGGGCAAGGGATGGGGTGCGGGCGCGCTCCTCAATGCCTATGCGGCACGGCTCGACAGGGCGGGCGGGACGGCAGGGGCTGGTTCCGGCGCGTTGCGCCTTCTGGACGTGCGCGTGATCCCGGAATGGATCGACTATAACGGACACATGACCGAACATCGCTATCTCGACGTGTTCGGGCAGGCGACGGACCGGTTTCTGGCTCATATCGGCGTGGACGAAGCCTATCTGCAATCCGGCCACAGCTATTACACTGTCGAAACCCATATCATGCATCGCGGTGAGGCGAAGGCGGGCGACGCGCTCCATGTCGAAACGCAGTTGCTCTCCTGCGACGAGAAGCGCGCGCATCTGTTTCACAGTCTGCGGCGGGGTGACACGGAAATCGCCAGCGCCGAGCAGATGCTGCTGCATGTCGACAGCAAGGCAGGCAAGGCCGTGGCGGCGAAGCCCGCCATACGGGAGGCTCTGGAGCGGATATTCCGTTCCCATCAGGAGATGCCGACCCCGATAGCCGTCGGACGCCATGTCGGCAGGCGCGGCTGATACGTCTTCGGCCCGCCAAGCAGCACTGCCATAAAAACGGTCGCGGCTGTTCATTCCGCCGTGAGCCGCAACGAATAGTGGAGCCGTTCCCTGAACAGGCATTGTTGTTCGTATTGCTTGACATTTAATCAATCGATTGATTAAATCATTCCATGAGCACATCGAAAAATACCAGGCGGGATCAGCCGCAGCCCTCGGTGGAACAGACGCGCGCCGCGCTCATTCATGCGGCATTGCAGCTTTTCGGGTCGAAAGGCTTCGACGCCACGTCGACGCGCGAGATTGCCGCGCTTGCCAGGGCGAATATAGGCTCCATCGCCTATCATTTCGGCGGCAAGGAAGGGCTTCGTCTGGCAGCGGCGGACTATATCGTGGAGACGATACAGGGTGTGGCCGGTCAGGCGCTTGGCCATTATGCGGTGATCGGCGCGTCCGCCGAGACGAAGGAAGAGGCGCGGCAGCAGCTTGCCATGGCCGTCGAGCGGATGTCGCGCTTCATCGTGGCGCAGCCGCAATCGGGCGAGATCGTGCAGTTTCTCCTGCGGGAGCTTGCGCATCCGACGGCGGCGCTCGACCGCATCTATTCAGGCGTGTTCGAGCCGACGCATAAAAGGCTCTGCGCCATCTGGGAAATCGCGACGGGCGAGCCTGCCGAAAGTGAAAGCACACGGCTCGTCATCTTCACCCTGCTCGGACAGGTCGTCTATTTCCGTATCGGCCGCGAGGCGGTCAAGCGGCGCATGGGCTGGTCGACGATGGGTGACGACGAGGCGACGGCGGTGGCCGCGATCACGCGACAGAACCTTGCGGCGATCCTCGCGGCCAGGGATGCGGCTAAAGAGGATGAGGTGTCGCGATGAGTTTTTTGTGTATGCTTCCCTTTGCATCCTATCTGTTCGCGGCCTGCGGTGCGCAACCGCTTGCGGTCGGCTATGTCGAGGGCGAATTCGTGCGCCTTGCACCGCTGGAAGTAGCGCAGGTCCAGTCCGTGGCGGTCAGGCGCGGCGACCGGGTGGCGCCGGGCAGGCCGATTGCGAGGACCGAGGATACGGACGCGAAGATCGCTGTCGCACAGGCCGAGGCGACGCTGGAGCAGGCGCGCGCCCAACTGGCGGATTTGCAGGTCGGCAAGCGCCCGGATGAAATCGCCGTTCTGGAAGCAGCGGTGCGCACCGCGCAGGCACAGACCGACGATGCCCGGCGAACGCTCCTGCGCACGCAGGACCTCACAAAGCGCGGAGTGATGACGCAGGCCCAACTCGACGATGCCGCGACGAGGCTGGAGGTGGCCGAAGCTTCCATCAATCAGGCGACCTCCAATCTGGCTGTGGGACGGCTTCCTGCCCGGCCCGAAACGATCAAGGCGGCGGAAAACGCCGTCAAAAGCGCGGAAGCGCAGCTCGATTCCGCCCGCTGGCACCTTGCCAAGCGAACCATCGAAGCGCCTGCGCCGGGCCGCATCACCGATGTCATCCGCAATCCCGGCGACATTGCGGGGCCATCCGCTCCGGTGCTGACCATGCTGCCCGACGGTGCGGTCAAGCTGAAGGTCTACATACCGGAAGACAGGCTTTCGGCGGTGCATGTCGGCGACATGCTGTCGGTCCGTTGCGATGGCTGTGCGCCGGATCTCACGGCGCGGATCAGCTATGTCTCGCCCGATCCCGAATTCACGCCGCCGGTGATCTACTCGCTGGAGACGCGCCAGAAGCTCGTCTATCTGGTCGAGGCGCACCCGGTCGATCCCGCCTCGCCCTTGCAGCCCGGCCAGATCGTGGACGTCGATCTGGGCGCGAAATAAGCGAGCGTGACGATGCCCAACGCCATTGAAGTCAAGGGACTGGTCAAGCGTTTCGGAAGCGCCACCGTCGTCGATCAGGTCAGCATGACGGTGGCGGAGGGCGAGATCGTCGGCTTTCTGGGGCCGAACGGCTCCGGCAAGACCACCACGATCCGCATCATGTGCGGCCTGCTGACGCCGGATGAGGGCGAAGGGCAGGTGCTTGGTTACAATCTTCGCACCGAGGGACTGAAGATCAAGCGCGAGGTCGGTTACATGACACAGCGCTTTTCCTTCTATGAAGACCTGACCATCGCTGAAAATCTTGAATTCGTCGCGCGTCTTTACCGGCTGAAACCGGTGAAGGAGCATGTGGCGCGCACGCTTTCGGAACTGGGCCTGACCTCGCGCGGCAACCAGCTTGCGGGCACGCTGTCCGGCGGTTGGAAACAGCGGCTGGCGCTTGCCGCCTGCATCATGCACAAGCCGAAGCTTCTGCTGCTGGACGAACCGACCGCAGGCGTTGATCCGAAGGCGCGGCGCGATTTCTGGGACGAGATTCACCGTCTCGCCGAT
Source organism: Brucella daejeonensis (assembly GCF_014199265.1). GTDB lineage: Bacteria > Pseudomonadota > Alphaproteobacteria > Rhizobiales > Rhizobiaceae > Brucella > Brucella daejeonensis. Next base: position 104,368 of record NZ_JACIJG010000006.1, on the reverse strand, counting down.
GGCGGCCTGACCGTGCTCGTCTCGACCCATTACATGGACGAGGCCGAGCGCTGCCATCGCATCAGCTATATTTCCTATGGCAGGCTGCTGGCGACCGGCACGGTGAGCGAGGTGATCGCAAAGGCGGGACTGACGACCTTCGTCGTCAACGGCCCGCGGCTGGGCGAGATTGCGCGGGAACTGGAAGGCGAGCCGGGCGTGGAGCAGGTGGCGCCTTTTGGCGCGACGCTGCATGTCGTCGGGTCCGACCGGGACAGGCTGGAAGCGGCGCTGGAAAAGGTCAGGCATCGCGAGGGAATTTCCGTCGCGGCGGGCGAGACCAGCCTCGAAGACGTCTTCATCCAGTTCATGGCGAATGCGCGGGACAACATGACGAAGGACGGTGCGTGATGAAAGGCGGCTGGTTCTCCCTCGGGCGTCTTGGCGCGATGCTGGCGAAGGAATTCATCCAGATGCGGCGCGACCGCATCACCTTCGCCATGATGCTGGTGGTGCCCCTGATGCAGTTGCTGCTGTTCGGCTTTGCCATCAACAACGATCCCAAAAGCCTGCCGAGCGCGCTGGTCGCGACCAGTCAGGATCATTATACGCGGGCGATGGTGTCGGCGCTGGAAACGACCGGCTATTACCGTTTCGATCATGTGGTCCGCAGCGCGGCGGAGGCCGAAGCGCTGATCGCAAGCGGCACGGTTTCCTTCGTGGTGACGATCCCGTCCGATTTTGCAAGGCGTGTCGACGCGGGCGACGAGCCGCAAATCCTGATCGAGGCCGACGCCACCGACCCGTCGGTGGCAAGCGGCGCGATCTCGACGCTTGGAACCGTGGCCAGTCAGGCGCTCCTGCGCGAACAAGGCAAGCAGGCGGAGGCCGAGGACGCCGCGCGCAGCCAGCTTCAGGTGGTCGTGCACCGCCGCTACAATCCCGAAGGCGTGTCGCAATATAATATCGTTCCGGGTCTTCTGGGCGTGATCCTGCAAATGACCATGGTCATGATGACGGCCATGGCGCTGACCCGCGAGACGGAACGCGGGACGATGGAAAATCTGCTCGCCATGCCCGCTACTCCGGCGGAGATCATGCTGGGCAAGGTGCTGCCCTTCCTTGTGGTGGGCGCGGTGCAGGTGGTGGTGGTGCTGGTTGCGGCGAAGCTTCTGTTCGGCGTGCCATTCGTCGGCTCGCTGACGCTTCTGCTGAGCGCTGTGCTGATCTTCGTCCTGTCGCTGGTGCTGCTCGGCTATACGATTTCGACGGCTTCGCGCACGCAGATGCAGGCCATGCAGCTTACCTTCTTCTTCTTCCTGCCGTCGCTCATGCTGTCGGGCTTCATGTTTCCGTTTCGGGGTATGCCCGACTGGGCGCAGGCGCTGGGCGAAATTTTCCCGCTGACGCATTTCCTGCGTATCGTGCGGGCGGTCATGCTGAAGGGCGCTCACCTTTCCGACATCGCCGGAGAGGTGAACGCCCTCATATTCTTTGTCTTTCTGTTCGCATCGCTGGCGCTGCTGCGCTTCCGGCGGACGCTGGATTAGCAAGCCGACGGGGCCAGTGCCGCTTTCGGGCGGCGGGACAGCGTGAACAGCAAGCCCGCTGCCGCCAGAAGGCCACCGGCAACCGGAATGGCGGCATAGCCGTAGCCCGCGCTGATGACGCCGCCGCCAAGGGCAGCCCCCACGGCGTTGCCGAGATTGAACGCGCCGATATTGATCGACGAGGCAAGGCCCGGTGCTTCCGCCGCCGCCTGCATGACGCGGGTCTGGACCGGCGGAACGATGGCGAAGGCGGCGGCACCCCATGCCAGCAGGCCGATTGCAGCGCCGATATGGCTGCCGAGCATGAGCGGCAGTATCAGGCTGATGATCGCAAGTGCTGCGAGGAAGATGCGTGTTGCGCCGTTGAGCGACCAGTCTGCCAGGCGTCCGCCAAGCGCATTGCCGATGGTAAAGCCCACACCGATGAGGACGAGCGCCAGTGTCACGAAGCCTTCCGAAGCGCCGGTGCGGTCGGCCAGCACGGGAGCGACATAGGTGTAGAGCGTGAACATGGCGCCCGCGCCCATGACGGTCGTTGCGAGCGACATCAGCACGGTCGGGCGCATCAGGACGCCCAGTTCGCGGCGGATGTCCGGCATCTTGCCTGCTTCGCCGCGCGGCAGCGAAAGCCAGAGCGCGGTGATGGCGAGCAGGCCCAGAACGGCGGTGCCTGCAAACGACATGCGCCAGCCGATCTGCTGGCCGACCCAGGTTGCCGCCGGGACGCCGCCAATATTGGCAATCGTCAGGCCCATGAACATGGTGGCGACGGCGCTGGCGCGCTTTTCGGGCGGCACGACGCTGGCGGCGACGACGGAGCCGAGACCGAAGAACGCGCCATGGTTGAGGCTCGTGACCAGACGGGCGGCCAGCAGCGTCCAGTAATCCGGCGCGAGCGCGGAAAGGATGTTGCCGAGCGTGAATATGCCCATGAGCAGCATCAGCGCCGTGCGCTTGCCGAAACGTCCGAAGGCGAGCGTCATGACCGGCGCGCCGACCATCACGCCGATGGCATAGGCGCTGACGAGAAGGCCAGCCGTCGGGATCGATACGTCCACGCCGTCCGCGATGACGGGCAGGAGGCCCATCGGCGCGAATTCCGTGGTGCCTATACCGAAGGCACCGATTGCAAGCGCGAGCAGCGGCCAGTTGAAACCGGCCGCCTTCGTCGCGCTGTCCTGTGCGTTTACAGCACTCATCGCGAAATCTCCGTTATTTCCTTACTTGTCCCAGACGGGTGCCAGTCCGGGAGGGCTGACCAGTCGTCCATCGGGACGGGCGAGCTTTGAAATCGCCGTCATGTCTTCTGCATTCAGTTCAAAATCGAACACGTCGAAATTTTCCGCCACGCGCTCCGGCTTCGCCGTCTTGGAAAGGGCGATGAAGCCACGCTCGATCAGCCAGCGCAGGCCGACCTGTGCGGCGGTCTTGCCGTATTTCGCGCCGATGGCCTGAAGCGTCGCATCGCGTGGCACCGCACCGTCGGCCATGCCGTAATAGGCGGTGATGGCGACGCCTGCGTCTTCGGCGGCTTTCGCCATTGCATCCTGATCGAGATAAGGATGCGCCTCGATCTGGTTGGTGACGATGGGCGCGGCGCTCCGCTCGATGGATTCGCGCATCTGTGCGATGTTCTGGTTGCTCACGCCGATGAAGCGCGTCTTGCCCGCGGCCTGCACGGCATTCAGCATGTCGATCTGGTCGGTGATGGCGACCTTGTCGGCGGGCCAGTGCAGAAGCAGGAGGTCCACCCGATCGACCTTCAGCCTGTCGAGGCTTTCATCGACCGAAGCCGCGAATTTTTCCGGGCTGTAATTGTCCACCCAGACCTTGGTGGTCAGGAACAGGTCGTCGCGCCTTGCGCCAGCCTTTTGCAGGGCGCGGCCAAGGGCAGCTTCGTTCTGATAGATCTGCGCCGTATCGAAATGGCGGAAACCGGCTTCAAGAGCGGCCGGGACGACGGTTTCCACTTCGGCATCGCTCATGCGGAACACGCCGAAACCAAGCGCAGGAATGGCTGCGCCATGTGCGTTGACGAATTTCATTTGTAAATCCTGTTGTGAATCGTGATGTGGCTGACAGATAAGCGCGTTGTGCCGACTTGAAAATCCGCTCGAAATCCACATTATCTGTGAAACGGTTTCACAGATGGAGCGGATGATGGACAATCGCGCCGGCGAAATGCAGGTCTTTCTGCGCGTCGTGGAAACGGGCAGTTTTTCCGAGGCCGCGCGTCTTTTGCGCATGAACCCTTCCACGATCAGCAAACTCATATCGCGTATAGAGGCGCGGCTGGGCGTGCGCCTTCTGGAACGTTCTTCGCGCAGGCTGTCGCTGACGACGGAGGGACAGATCTATTATGAGCGCAGCCAGGGGCTGCTGCACGAATTCGAGGAGGTGGAGCGCGAGATTTCGCAAGGCTCCGCGAGCACCGGCGGCACGGTGCGCGTCAACGCTTCCGTGGCGCTTGGAACGCTTGCGCTGGAACCGCTCCTGCCGGAATTCCTGTCGGCCTATCCGAATATCGTGATCGACCTGTCGCTGTCGGACGAACTGGTCGACCTCTATCTCGATCGCACCGATGTGGCGTTCCGTATCGGCGCTCTTCCCAATTCCAGCATGACGGCGCGCAGGCTCGGCATCGCACGGCGCAAGATCGTGGCGGCGCCGTCCTATCTCGCACGTCACGGCACGCCGACGACCGTGGACGACCTTGCCGATCACAACTGCATCGGCTTCAATTTCCGCCGTGCCGCGCCGGTCTGGCCGCTCAAGGAAAGCGGGCGGATCGTGGACCGCGCCGTCTCCGGTTCGCTTCTGGCCAATAATGGCGAGACTGTCCGCCGCATGGCTGTGGCGGGACTGGGGCTTGCGCGCATCGGCGATTATCACGCGCGCGAAGATATTGCGTCCGGCAGGCTGGTGGAGGTCCTGTCCGATGCGGTCGAGAACGACCTGGAGGAAGTTCACGCCGTGTTTCTGGGCGGGGCGCGGCTGCCGCAGCGGGTCCGCGTTTTCCTCGATTATGTCGTGCCGCGGCTTCAGGCCTATCTCGCGGCGCAATAGGCCCACTTTGATAGAATCGAAGGGTTTGCCCACCGGAAAGCCCGTATTTGCCGCGTGAAACAGACTGTTCAGCAAAAAAATCCATTTTTCGATAGGTAAACGATTTCAATTCGTTGCCACCGAACCGCTGTCCATTCACGGTTTGGCGTTCCGCTTTTGTGTTGACTATTAACATTGCGTTAACCACAGTTTGTTGCAATATGTAACAGATCGTTACATTTCTCGATATCGAACGAGGTGTGGATTGAGCAAAAACCGGCAGACCAGACAGCAATCCTTGCAGGCAAGGGGGAGGTCTGCCGTGGCCGACATGACGTCGTTCTGGGGGCTGATGCGAGCCTACTGGATTTCCGACCGCTGGAAGGAGGCCTGGGGCCTCACCCTCGCGATCTTTCTGATGACGGCTTTCGTCAGCAAGACCACCGTCTGGGTGGCCGAGGCTTCGGGCCTGCTGATGAACTCCATCGTCAACGTCAATACGGCGCCGGTCCAGAATCCTCTTGCAACGATTGCGGCCAATGCGGGCATTCTCGTTCTGCTGATGCTGGCGAAGGATATGTTTCTGGTCGGCTCGCGCCATTTCCTGTCGACCACGCTGCACCGCAAATGGCGCAACTGGCTGAACGACCAGTTCTCGACCGCGCTTCTGGACGGCAGGCACACTCATTTCCATCTGCAACAGGGCCGGGCGAAGGACCAGCCCGACAATATCGACCAGCGTTTGCAGGAATCGATCAAGGGCATGACCGGCGGCGCCATCGGCCTCGTCATGGGCATTGTCGGCGTGGTTCTGTCGGCCTTCTTCATCGGGCAGAAGCTGATCGAAATGTCGACCGAAGTGGGCGGGCTGGAATTTCTCGGCAGCTATGGCAGCGCGGTTCTCGCCTTTGCGGCAATCGCCATCTATGTGCCGCTCGGCACGCTGGTCGCGGTCAGGATCGGCAAGCGGCTGGAGCGCCTGAATCTCGGCATCCAGAAGGCCGAAGGCTCCTATCGTGGCGAATGGACGACGCTCCTGCGCCGCAGCTTCCAGATTTCCGCCTCCGGCGGCGAGACCGTGCAGCGGTCGGTCAATGACCGCCTCTACAGGGACGTGGACGGTACGTGGAACCGTCTCAACCGCTTCGACGCGGCCTATCTGGCCTTCTCGCAGGCCTATGGTTTCCTGTCCAATCGCATCGTTGCCTATATTCCGGGCCTTCTGCCCTATATGAGCGGTTCGGTCAGCTTCCGTAACTATGTGACGGGTGCGGAACTGGTTGCGGCGATGATCAACGATTGCTCGTGGTTCATCCAGGTCATGCCGGCGATTGCCAATCTGCGCGCCAATGCAGGCCGCGTGACAGGTCTCGCGCAAGCTATCGAGAACGTTCAGGACCCAACCGAATTCTACAACCGCTCCGGCATCAACCGCTTTGCTTTCGCCGAACAGCATCCGCGCTTCGGCTTGTCGGTGCGCAACCTGACCCTCATGCAGGGGCCGGACAGCGAAGCGCCGTTCCTGCGTTCGGGCGTGATCAATATTCGCGCTGGCGACTGGGTCTATATGCGCGGTGAATCCGGCTCGGGCAAAACCTCCTTCGTGAAGGCGCTGAACGGCCTGTGGCCCTATGGCACCGGCGATATCATCTATCCGCAGAAGGCGACCACCCTTTATGCCACGCAGGAAGCGAAGTTCCCCTCGGTATCCCTGAAGCAACTGGTGAGCCTGCCCGCCGATGCGGAGCGGTTCACCGATCTGGCGGTGGCCGCCGTGCTGCACGAGGCGGGGCTTGGCGAATTCATCGAACGCATGAACGACCCGGATGCCGGTGGAACGCCCTGGGACATGATCCTGTCCGGCGGGCAGAAGCAGAAGGTCGTGCTGGCGCGCATTCTCCTGCACAAGCCCACGATCATCTTCCTCGACGAGGCAACGGGTGCGCTCGATTCCGCTTCGAAAATGCGCTTCCACGAAGCGCTGAAGACGCGCTGCCCGCAAGCCATCGTCATCAGCATCATGCATGAGGAAAAGCTGCCATTGCTCGAAAACGGCGCGGAGGTCTATTCCCACGTGCTGGATATCCGCAACGGCTATGTTTCGCTGCGCCCCGCTCATTTCGATTTCGTGCCGGATGTCGCCGCAGGGGCGCCGCTGATCGCCGCCGAGTAATCATCGCCGAAAACATCGCAGGGTTGTAAAAGTCCATATTTGGACTATATTCCAATCTGGATGATTGGAGGCGATGATGGCCAGACACAGCGCGATATTGAAGCCGACAATGGACAAGGGGCCGGATATTCTCGATGCGGCGCGTTTTTCCCCGCAGTCGCGCAAACGGTTGAGCGGGCCGGGGTTGCGCAGCTTTCTGACCATTGCCGATCTGTGGAGGCTGGACGAGCAGCAGCGGCTTCTGGTGCTGGGGCTGCCTTCACGGTCCACCTATTACAACTGGGTCAAGGCGGTGCGCGAACGGCGCGACATCACGCTCGATGTCGACGTGCTGATGCGTCTTTCCGCCGTTCTTGGCATTCATCAGGCGCTGGGTGTGCTTTATGCCGACGAGAAAGCGGGCATTCACTGGCTGCATACACCCAATCAGGCCGGTGTTTTCGGCGGGCATCCGCCGTTGAGGCTGGTGGCGAGCGGGCTTCAGGATGGATTGCTGACGGTCCGCCGCTTTCTGGATGCGGCGCGCGGCGGGCTTTACATGGAACCGAATGCGCTCGACCGCGAGTTCCGGCCCTATCGCGACGAGGACGTGGTGTTCTCGTGAAGCGCGGTCCGGCACCACAGCCGAGCTATCGTCTCATCCCGTCGCGCTTTCCGCCGATCGGTCTTTTCGACACGGTCGCCACCGCCGCCGACCTGGAGGCGGTGATGGAACTGGCAGGCTGGACCAATGACCGGCTGCTGGCCGAGCGGTTACAGCGCCTTGCGCGTGAGGAATGGGTGTTCGGAAGGCCGAATTCCAGCATTGTGATGGCGAGCTTCCTGCATGTGGCGCCGGGTGGAATGCGCTTCAACGGGCCGGAGCTTGGCGCATGGTATGCGGCAGCGCGCCTCGTCACGTCGGTCGTGGAAGTTGCGCACCACATGCGCCGCGAGACCGTCGCCACGCAGCAGGACGGGCTGTCGCGCACTTTTCGCGTTTATACGGCGAAGCTTGAAGAGGATTTCGTCGATATATGCGGCAGGCAGGCGCCGATGCGCGATGTTTACGATCCGGTTTCTTATGCCGCATCGCAGAAATTCGGCGAGGATATGCGCGAAAAGGGCGAATTCGGCATATTATTCGACAGTCTGCGCCATGCAGGCGGCATCAACGCCGTCGCCTTCCGCCCGAGCCGCATTGCCGAGGTGGTGCAGGGCGACCATTACGAAATCACGGTCGAGCGGGTGTCGATGCGTATCGAAGCGAAAAAACTGAACGTCTGACGCGTCAAGTCCATATGTCAGGCCCATTCAGGAACGCGGGTCGCGGAGTCGCGCAGGATGAGTTCCGCGGGCCATAATTCGTGAATATCGGCGGGCGCGCCGCCGTCCAGCATGTCCATCAGGAGGTCGGCGCAGCGCTTGCCCGCTGCCCGCATCGAGGAGCGCGTCGCCGTCAGCGAAGGCACCATATTGTCGGCGCTGAGGAACGAAATCACGTCGTCATGGGCGATGACGGAAATGTCCTTGCCGATGGTCAGGCCGAAGGAGCGCGCAGCCCGGTAAATGCCGAGCGCGGTCATCATCGAACCGGCCACGAAGGCGGTCGGGCGCGGCGTGCGCTCCAGAAGCTTGCGCGCAAGGCGATAACCGATCTCGTCGGTGAAGTCGCCATGCTCGACCAGATCCGGGTCGAACGCGATCCCCCGGCTTTCCAGCGCCTTGCGGTAGCCTTCGTCGCGGTGAAGCGAGAAGGTAAAGCCGTAGCGGCCGTTTATCATGGCGATACGGCGATGGCCCAGATCGAGCAGATGGCTGGTCGAGCGATAGACAGCACCCTCATTGTCGATGTCGAGCCAGGCATGGGGAATGTCGGTTTCCGAGCGCCCGTGGACGAGAAACGGTATGCCCAGTTCGTGCAACATGCGGATGCGCTCGTCATTCGGCTTGGGCGAGGTCACGATGATCGCATCGACGCGGTGACTGGTGGCAAGCCGGCGGCAGAGCTGCACTTCGTCGTCGGTGCCATGATTGGCAATCGGGCTGACGAGAATGTCCACCTCGTCCTGGCCCAGCCTTTCGGCCATGCCGCGCATGAATTCGGCAAAGTGAAATTCGCTGTTGCGGCCCATCACGACGCCGATCGCGCCCGCGCGCCCCGTCACCAGCCGGACCGCGTTGACATTGGGGCGGTAGCCGAGCCGCACCGCCTCTTCCATCACCCGCTTGCGCGTTGCTTCCGCGACTTCCGGGTAGCCGCTCAGCGCCCGGCTGACGGTTGTGGCCGAAAGGCCGAGATGTTTGGCGAATTCGCGGAGCTTCATGAGGCTTTCGAATTATACAGGCGGGCAAGGTGGTGGATTATAGCGGCTTGCCTGCGATTAACAATTGGTCGCTTCTTGTCTGCGACTGGCTGTCCTGACTCTAGGGTCTAAACTCAATCAGGTTTCGGGCGTGGCGTGAGCCGGATTTTGTTCCTGAACAGGAGGAAAGGCCGACGTGGTGTCCCCCACCACGAGGGTTTTTCGACGCATTCGGGGGCAAAATCCGCCACGTCCCGAAGGGATATGACGAAAATAACCCATTTTGGCGTCGCGAAACCTCGATGGAGGGACACTCCACCTTCGGTTTCGCTCCTGAAACTGTGTCATTTTCGACCATACCACGCTCCAAATCCTAATTGGGTTTAGACCCTAGTCTGCACCAGACTCAAACCGATTTCAAGTTTGTTTGAATTTTGCCGTGGCCGTATTGCGTGGCGCATGGCCCCGGAATAGTTCCCGTTTGCGGATTGGCTTATAAGTATTTGAATTATAATACCTAAAAATTAAAGTAATGGAATTCATGCGGGCAATAAATCAGAAGCTTGACATAAATGCAGTCCTCTGCAACCTTTTTGTCATCCAAACCGTTTTCGATTATACAAACACAGGATGGATGGGAGGAGGGAACAATGAAAGCTATTCGTGGTGTGCTTGCCGGATGTCTGGCATTCGGATTGGCGACGGTGAGCGCTCAGGCGGTGGAGATTTCCATCGCAGCCAGCTCGACCGGCAACAATATCAAGTTTCTGCAGGAACAGGTCGTCGGGTTCGAGAAGGAGACCGGCAACAAGGTCAACATCGTCTCGATGCCGTCATCGAGCAGCGAGCAGTTCAGCCAGTATCGCCTGTGGCTTGCCGCCGGTAACGCGGATATCGATGTTTATCAGACCGACGTGGTGTGGGCGCCGCAACTATCCGACCAGTTCATCGATCTGACGGAGGCGGCGAAGGACGTGACGGGCGCGCATTTCCCGTCGATCATCGCGTCGCAGACCGTGAACGGCAAGCTTGTCGCGCTGCCCTTCTATACGGATGCGCCAGCGCTCTTCTATCGCAAGGACCTTCTGGAGAAATACAACAAACAGGTTCCTGTGACCTGGGACGAAATGGCAGCAACCGCCAGGGAAATCATGGACAAGGAGCGGGCCGAGGGCAAATCGGACCTGTGGGGGTTCGTTTTCCAGGGCAATGCCTATGAGGGCCTGACCTGCAACGCGCTGGAATGGATCAAGTCGTCCGGCGGCGGGCAGATCGTCGAGGCCGACGGGACGATTTCGGTCAATAACGAAAAGGCCGCCGCTGCCCTCGACCGGGTCAAGGGCTGGATCGGAACGATCTCGCCGCAGGGCGCGCTTGCCTATCAGGAAGAGGAATCGCGCGGCGTGTGGCAGACCGGCAATGCGGTCTTCATGCGCAACTGGCCCTATGCCTATGCGCTGGGCAACAGCGCCGATAGCGGCGTGAAGGGCAAGTTCGACGTGGCGCCTCTACCCGCCGGCGCGCAAGGCGACGCGCCGTCCTCGACGCTCGGCGGCTGGAATCTCGCCGTCTCCAGATATTCCGCCAAGCAGGATGCGGCGATTGCGCTCGTCAAATATCTCGCTTCGCCGGAAGTGCAGAAGGCGCAGGCCATCGAAATCTCGCGCCTGCCGACCATCAAGGCGCTTTACGACGACAAGGATGTCATCGCCGCGCAGCCTTTCATGGCCAACTGGAAGCCTATCTTCCAGAATGCCGTGCCGCGCCCGTCGGCTGCGACGAAGGTGAAATATAACGAAGTCTCGTCGAAATTCTGGACCGCCGTGCACAATACCCTGTCGGGCAGCGGTACGGCGGCGGAGAACCTGGAATTGCTTGAGGTCGAACTGACCGAGCTGCAAGGCTCCGGCTGGTAGGGACCGATCAAGCCGCGTTCGGGCCGACCTCCCGAGAGACCCGAACGCCCCTTTCATCCGATGATCCGGAGCAGGACATGACGGAGACTTCTCTCGATAATTCGGGGAGTCCGGCCAATGGTGGCCGGGTTCACTCCGATCTGCGCGCGCAGCGTATCCGCTCGGCGTGGCTGTTTCTCGCGCCAAGCCTTCTGGTCCTTGCGCTGGTGGCCGGATGGCCGCTGCTTCGCACCATTTATTTCAGCTTCACCAATGCATCGCTGACGAGCCTCGCCACGGCGAAATTCGTTGGCTTCGACAACTATCTCTCGTGGATCACGCTCAAGAGCGGGCGCACGATCTATCGCGGTCTTCTGGTCGATCCCGCCTGGTGGGGCGCGGTCTGGAACACGATCAGGTTCACGCTGTTTTCGGTCAGTCTCGAAACCGCCTTCGGCCTGATCGTGGCGCTGGTGCTGAACGCGAATTTCCGGGGGCGGGGCCTCGTGCGCGCGGCAATCCTGATCCCGTGGGCGATACCGACCATCGTGTCGGCCAAGATGTGGGGCTGGATGCTCAACGACCAGTTCGGCATTCTCAATCATATCCTGCTCAATCTCGGCCTCATCAGCCAGAAGATCGCATGGACGGCCAATCCCGATACGGCCATGATCGCGATCCTGATCGTCGATGTGTGGAAAACGACGCCATTCATGGCGCTGCTCATTCTGGCCGGCCTGCAAATGGTGCCGTCCGACATTTACGAGGCGGCGAAGATCGACGGCGTGCATCCGGTCAGGGTGTTCTGGCGGGTGACGCTGCCGTTGATCCGGCCGGCGCTCATGGTGGCGGTCATCTTCCGTATGCTCGACGCGTTGCGCATCTTCGATCTGATCTATGTGCTGACGCCCAACAATGCGCAGACCAAGACCATGTCGGTTTTCGCGCGCGAGAATCTCTTCGACTTCGACAAGTTCGCTTATGGCGCGACGGCGTCGACGATGCTGTTCCTCATCATCGCGGCCATTACCGTGGCCTACATGTTCTTCGGACGTGTGAATGTTGGTGGCAGGGGGGAGTAGCGCAATGCGATATGCAAGGATATTCGGCTTCTATCTCCTGGTGGCGTTCATCATCCTGATAGCCGTCTTCCCCTTCTATTACGCGATCATCACCAGCGTGAAATCGGGGACCGCGCTGTTTCGGGTTGATTACTGGCCTACCGGTTTTTCGCTCGACAATTATGCGGGCGTGCTGACACAGGGCAGTTTCCTGCGCAGTCTCGGCAATTCCCTGCTGGTGGCAACCGTCGTGGTGGCGATCTCGCTTCTGCTTGCGGTAACGGCGGCCTATGCGCTGGCGCGCGTGAGCTTTCGGGGACGGGGATTGCTCCTCCTCACCATCCTGTCGGTCTCGATGTTTCCGCAGATCGCGGTTCTGGCCGGTCTGTTCGAGCTGATCCGCTTCCTCGGCATCTTCAACACGCCGCTGGCGCTGATCTTCTCCTATATGATCTTCACGCTGCCGTTCACGGTCTGGGTGCTCACTACCTTCATGCGCGACCTGCCGGTGGAGATCGAGGAAGCGGCCATTGTGGACGGCGCATCGCCGTGGGTCATCATCACGCGGGTCTTCATGCCGCTCATGTGGCCCGCGCTGGTGACGACGGGCCTGCTCGCCTTCATCTCCGCGTGGAACGAATTCCTGTTCGCGCTCACATTCACCTCGTCCGGCAGCCAGCGCACCGTGCCCGTGGCTATCGCGCTTCTGTCGGGCAGCAGTCAGTTCGAAATCCCCTGGGGCAACATCATGGCGGCTTCCGTCATCGTCACGGTTCCCCTCGTCATTCTCGTACTCATCTTCCAGCGGCGGATCGTATCCGGTCTGACGGCAGGCGGCGTAAAGGGTTAGGTACAGCCATGGCAGAGCTTCAATTGCGCGGTGTGCGCAAGTCTTTCGGCAATTTCGAGGTCATCAGGGGCGTGGACATGGATATCCGTCCCGGTGAATTCATGGTTTTCGTCGGCCCTTCGGGCTGCGGAAAATCCACGCTCCTGCGCCTCATCGCGGGGCTTGAGGAAATCACCTCGGGCAGCCTCTCCATCGACGGAACAGTGGTCAACAGCTTCGCGCCATCGAAGCGCGGCATCGCCATGGTTTTCCAGTCCTATGCGCTTTATCCGCATATGACGGTCTATGAGAACATGGCTTTCGGGATGCAGCTTGCAGGCAAGGGCAAGGATGAATGCAAAGCCCGCATTCATCAGGCCGCGGAGATGCTGCAACTGACGCCCTATCTGGAGCGCCTGCCGCGCCAGCTTTCCGGCGGGCAGCGCCAGCGTGTCGCCATCGGCCGCGCCATCGTGCGCGATCCGAAGGTTTTCCTGTTCGACGAACCCTTGTCCAACCTCGATGCGGCGCTACGTGTGGCTACAAGGCTTGAGATCGCCAGGCTTCACCAGAGCATGGAAGACACAACCATGATCTATGTGACGCACGATCAGGTGGAGGCGATGACCCTGGCCGACCGCATCTGCGTGCTGCGCGATGGACGCGTGGAGCAGATCGGGACGCCGCTTGAGCTTTATGAAAAGCCCAATTCGCTTTTCGTCGCCGGGTTCATCGGATCGCCGAAGATGAATTTCCTGACCGGCGCTCATGCCGCGCCTTTCGGCTCTCACACGGTGGGCCTGCGCCCCGAGCACCTTGCCATCGTGCCGGAGAGCGAGGCGGACGGCCGCTGGACCGGTCAGGTGATCCACACCGAAATTCTCGGTTCCGATACCTATGTCTATATCGATCTCGGCCTTGAGGAGCCGCTGGTTGTCCGCGAAAGCGGCGTGGCGGTACGCAAGGCAGGCGAGACGCTCTCGGTTTCCCCCATGGGGGAAAATATTCATCGTTTCGATGAAAAAGGCCGCGCCCTCAACGGTTCGTCCGTCTGACGTCGACCTCCCAAGCTTAACGACATATGGGCCGTGACGCCCGCAGCAAGGAGAATATCTGTGCCTATACGAACCATCGTCTGGGGTGAGAACATTCACGAGCAGATCAATGAAACCGTGCGTTCCGTTTATCCCGAAGGTATGCACAACACTATTGCCGGCGCGTTGAACGAGGATAGCGCCATTCAGGCGACAACCGCCACGCTTCAGGAACCCGAACATGGCCTGACCGAACAGCGCCTCGCCGAAACGGATGTGCTGGTCTGGTGGGGACACAAGGATCACGGCGGCGTCAGCGACGAAGTGGTGGAGCGCGTGGCGAAGCGCGTCTTCGAAGGCATGGGGCTGATCGTGCTCCATTCCGGCCATTTCTCCAAAATCTTCAAGCGCCTGATGGGCACGCCCTGCGCACTGAAATGGCGCGAGGCGGGCGAGCGCGAGCGCGTCTGGGTGGTCAATCGCGGCCATCCGATCGCGCAGGGGCTGGATGAGAATTTCGTGCTCGAAAACGAGGAAATGTACGGCGAGCAGTTTTCCGTGCCCGAACCGCTCGAAACCGTCTTCATCTCGTGGTTTGCGGGCGGCGAGGTGTTCCGCTCCGGCATGACCTGGCGGCGTGGCGCGGGCAACGTCTTCTATTTCCGTCCCGGCCACGAAACCTATCCGACCTATCACGACGCGAATGTGCGGACGGTTCTGCGCAATTCCGTCAAATGGGCATATAATCCGCAACCGGCATGGACGGGCATTCACACCGCGCCGAACGTTCCGGTCGAAAAGGCGCTGGAACCCATCGTCGAGCGCGGACCCAAACTGCATGAAGCCGGCGAAGCCGGTTATCGCTGAGGTGCATCATGCGTCTTCTTATTCTGGGAACTGGCGGCATGGCGAACAACCATGTCGAAGCCTTCAAGGCGATCGACGGCGTCGAGGTCGTGGCGGCCTGCGACGTTTCGGCGGAGCGCGTCGATGCGTTTTCCGAAAATCACGACATCCACAACCGCTTCACGCGGCTGGAGGATGCGCTTGAATGGAACCATTTCGATGCGGCGGCCAACGTCACGCCCGATGCCATTCACCATCCGACCACGCTGGCGCTGGTTGGCGCGGGCAAGCATGTCTTCTGTGAAAAACCCCTTGCCGAAACCTATGAAAAAGCCGCCGAAATGGCGGATGCGGCGGAGCAGGCCGGTGTCATCAATATGGTCAATCTGACCTATCGCAACGTCGCTCCGTTGCAGAAGGCGCGCGAAATGGTGATGGCGGGTGAAATCGGACAGGTCCGCCATTTCGAGGCGTCCTATCTGCAAAGCTGGCTTGTCTCCAAGGCCTGGGGCGACTGGAAGACGGAGAGCAAATGGCTCTGGCGTCTTTCAACCCGTCACGGCTCCAACGGCGTGCTCGGCGATGTCGGCATTCATATTCTCGACTTCGCTTCCTATGCGATAGGCAGCGACGTGGAGCGGGCCTCGGCACGGTTGAAGACCTTCGAAAAGGCTGACAACAACCATATTGGCGAGTATGTGCTGGACGCGAATGACAGCTTCGTCATGATGGCGGAATATGCCAATGGAGCGCTCGGCGTCATTCATGCCAGCCGCTGGGCGACAGGGCACTTGAACGAGTTGCGCCTGCGCATCCACGGTGACAAGGGCGCGCTGGAAATTCTCCATACGCCCACGGGTTCCAGCCTGCGCGGCTCCATCGGCGAGGATATCGAAACGCCCGTCTGGCGCGATATCGATGCAGGCACGGTGGAGACGAACTATCAGCGCTTCGCCCGTGCGGTCGCCGATGGCGCGCCGCTGGAGCCAAGCTTCCGACACGCCGCCAATCTGCAACGCGTTCTCGACCACGCGATGAACGTGGACAGGCCCCTGCCGGAAGTGGTGGAAGGATAGGGGACGACATCCTCCCGGCCCGACCGGGAGGCGAAACTCTTGCCGCGCTACGATGTGCGGCAACAGTCCAGGCGCCTGTCTTGACAGGCGCCTCCACCTTTTTTGCTGAACACGCGTTGTTGAAAAAAAGTCGGACGACGGGGCGAAAATGGCACTTGACCTCAACCAAGGTTGAGGAACTAGACAGACATGGCCGATCATCTGGAGCATCGACCATGCAGATTTCATATTTTCTCGTTCCGCTTGCCTTTGCCGGAATTCTGTTCGTTTCGTCTGCCGCAGCGGCCAATGAGGCCAATGACGTCAATGAGGCCAATGCCATGGCGGGCGAGAAACTTTTCAGGCGATGTTCGGTCTGCCACACGGCGGACGCCGACGAAAGCAGGCGCGGCCCGTCGCTGAAGGGCGTCGTCGGCCGCAAGGCGGCATCCTATCCCGGCTATCCCTATTCCGATGCGATGCGCAAGGCCGCAGCCGATGGGCTGGTCTGGAACGAGGAGGAGCTGAAGAGCTTCCTCAAGAAACCGCAGGCGAAGGTGAAGGGCACCTGGATGGCCTTTGCGGGACTCACCAGGGACAAAGATCTCGAAAACATGATCGCCTATCTGAAACAGCACTCCGAATAGGGCGGTTTCTTCCCCTTTGGCCAAGCGGGCATCCCGCCGCGAGGCCATGGCCGGTCGGAACCGCTGCGGGGCGTTTCCGACCGGCGCTGCAACACCGGCCCGAAGGGTATCGAAATGATGAACAGAAACGTGCTGCATATAGATCGCGACGCAATCGGCGCCGTTTCCAGACAGCAATTCGCGGACGCCATGTCGCGCATGGCCGCGACGGTTTCCGTCGTCACCGCGCGCGATGCCGGTCAATCCCACGGCCGCACCGTGACGGCGGTGCTGTCTGTTTCCGCCGAACCGCCCATCGTGCTGGTTTCGGTGAAAAGTGATAGCGCCCTTGCAACGGCGATCATGGCCGATGGCGGTTTTTCGCTCGCCATGCTGGCCGAAGGACAGGACATGATCGGCGACGCCTTCGCTGGCAGGGTACCTCATGCGCAGCGTTTCCTGATCGGTGTCTGGGGCGAATGGCCATCGGGCAGGCCCCTTCTCTTCGGCGCGGCAGCGGCCATCGATTGCGAACTGGCGGGTTCGGTTCCAATGGCCGACCATACGCTTTTTGCAGGCCTCGTCACGGATACCGATCTGCCGCTTCATTCACGTCCCCTGCTGTGGGCACGCCGCAGCTATCAGTCTCTCAGACACGATACCGACCTATGAAGCCCTTGCTTTGCCGCTTCCGCACGGCCTACACATTCGGGCATGACCGAGTTTGACCACATGGAACAGTCCGGCCTCAAGAAAAGCCTTACCGTCGGCGACGTCTCGCAGCGCGCCGGGGTGGCGATTTCCACGGTCCATTTCTATGAGAACAAGGGCCTGATCGAAGGCTGGCGCACGCAAGGCAACCAGCGCCGCTATCATCGTGCCGTCCTGCGGCGTATCGCCATTATCAAGATTGCCCAGCGCGCGGGCATTCCGCTTGCCGTCATTCGTGATGCGCTGATCGACCTTCCGCATGATCATGTGCCGACCGCCGAAGACTGGCGGCATTTCTCCGAAGCATGGAAGGATATGCTTCAGGAGCGCATCGACAGCCTTATGCAGCTTCGCGACCAGATCACAAGCTGCATCGGTTGCGGCTGCCTCTCGCTCTCCGAATGTCCGTTGCGAAATCCCGACGACATTCTGGGGCAGCAGGGCGCGGGGCCGCGCAGGCTGATGAAGCAATCCGGCCTCACCTGAGTCCGTTTCCGCACGGGTGCTTTTCGCTCGAAATTGCCTATTGACCTCAATCGAGGTTGAGGTCCTATAAACCTGTCGGCAACAATCAGGTTTATGGAGGCCGACAGTGCAAAGTTCGATCGAAGAGACGGTTCCGGCGGGGAATGCGGGCCATGCGCCCGCTGGCTGGAGTGAACTGTTGAGTGGCCGAAACGGCCTTTATGCGCTGGCTCTGGC
Organism: Brucella daejeonensis; assembly: GCF_014199265.1. Classification (GTDB taxonomy): domain Bacteria; phylum Pseudomonadota; class Alphaproteobacteria; order Rhizobiales; family Rhizobiaceae; genus Brucella; species Brucella daejeonensis. The sequence goes on along the minus strand of NZ_JACIJG010000006.1, from coordinate 86,577 downwards.
CGGTGGCGTCACGCTCCACGCGGTCAATATGTATATTGCCACCACGGTCATGCCGAGTGTGGTTCAGGATATTGGCGGCATGGATTTTTATGCCTGGGCGACCACGCTTTTCGTTGTTTCGTCCATTCTGGGCGCGGCGCTCACTGCGCGGCTGCTCATAAGCGCCGGTCCACGCGGCGCCTATGTGGCGGCGACGCTCTTGTTCGCGGCCGGAACCCTGATTTCTTCGCTTGCGATCAATATGCCGGTCATGCTCGCCGGGCGCAGCGTGCAGGGGCTTGGCGGCGGCTTCCTTTATGCGCTGGCCTACGGGCTGACGCGCGTCGTGCTGCCGGAACGCCTGTGGGGACGGGCCATCGGGCTGATTTCCGCGATGTTCGGCGTTGCAACGCTGATAGGTCCGGCCATCGGCGGCGTTTTCGCCGGATATGGCGCTTGGCGTGCGGCCTTCTGGTCGCTGCTGCCTGTGGCGGGGCTTTTTGCGGTCGTCGCTTTCGTGACCCTGCCGCGTTCGAGCTGGGACAGGAACGAGCGGGCTTCCATTCCCGTTCTTCAACTCGTCCTCCTGACCGGCGCCGTGCTTGCCGTTTCGGCTGGCAGCCTGTCGCAGGAAGCATTGTGGAAAATTGTCGGCCTCGGTGCCGCGCTCTTCATGATCGCCATCATCGCGGCTGTTGATCGCAATGCGAAGGCGCGGCTTCTGCCGCGCCGTTCCTTCAATCTTTCGACACCGCTCGGCGCGCTCTATCTGACGATTGCGCTCCTGATGCTTTCCATGCAGCCGGAAATCTATGTGCCCTATCTGCTTCAGCATCTTCATGGGCAGTCCCCGCTCCGGGCCGGTTATCTCGCCGCCCTGATGGCAATCGGCTGGACGGTCGCATCCTTCCTGAGCTCCAGATGGCAGGAAAGAGGCGGTGACAGGCTGGTTGTGGCCGGGCCTGTCCTGACACTTGCCGGTCTCGTCCTCCTTGCCGTGTTCCTGCCGGTCCATGGCAATGGCAACTGGTCGCTCCTCGCACCGGTCTGCTTCGGACTGATCCTGATCGGTTTCGGTATCGGGCTTGCCTGGCCGAGCCTCGTCACGCGGGTCTACCAGAGCGCGCCGCCGACCGAGCAGGATCTTGCCGCTGGCGGCATGACCACCGTGCAGCTTTTCGCCATTGCCTTCGGTACGGCCTGTGCCGGTATGGTCGCCAACTTTGCAGGTATCGCCGTGCCCGGCGGTGCGGAAGGCGCGGCCAATGCCTCGCTCTGGCTCTCGGTGATCTTCGCGCTTGCGCCTGCCATTGCCGTAGCCGTTGCTTTCAGGGTCATCGGATTGACCGGCGGCAGATCCTGAAGCGCACTGAACGGGAACCGCTCTGGCGCCTGCCTGCGTGAAATCGAAAGGATGTCGGGGAGAGCCTGAAAAAAGAACGCCCACTGCACTGGGAGGAGGAGTGTGCAGTGGGCTGATCTGTAAAGCGCGATTTGGGAGGAGGAGTATCGCGCTTCTGGTTCGGTTTTTGGGAGGAGGAGTAAAACCGAACAACGCGAAGATAGGTTCGGACATTGCTGCTTACAAGAGGCAATGGCGCAAGGCAGATATGCATTTATGGGTAGCTGAAAAAAGAAACCGCCCCGCAGCGATCGAGCGCGCTGGGGCGGTACTCCCTCCTCCAAGTGAGGCCACAATAACGTGGCGCATGGAGAAAGCAACACCTAATATAACTCCATTATTTTCAGAAATTACTGAAAATTCAACATGAAATGACGAGGTTCTTTTCGGGCCATTGCGGGGCGAATTTCGGCACGCAATGCTTTCGATGTGGGTATCCGGGCCGGGCCGTGTTGCGGAAAGCCAAACTTTACAATTCAGCGAGCTGTTAAAGCCCGCTCCAAAAGTCGCCATGAGCGGCTGTCGTCATTGTCGTTTAAAAAAACTTGCTGCTCGCTAAGATTGTCTATTTATTTTTCCCAGGTTGTAGGTATGTTTCGGCGTCTCCTCCGATTGGGGGCTTTCGAAGGAGATTCGCCGCCTCAGCGCGCTTGGTCGCAGCGAGGCGGTTTTTCCTTCTGGTTTGCTAAAACTGCATATCAGCATTGCAAGCTTACCGGTTGAGGGGCCGGTGATAGTGGCGTAGTTAACAAATCGTTCGGTTTTACTCCTCCTCCCAAAAAACCGGACATGAGCGCGGTACTCCTCCTCCCAAACCGCGCTTTCAGTTTAAGCCCGCAGCGCCCCGCGCAGCGGGCTTTTCTGCATTCCGGTCACGTAATTTTTCATTGTGGAATGTATTGTTAGTTTCAGAATCAGGGCTAACGTTACATTTTCCTGATGCGTGCACTCCTGAGAGCTCGCCCGCCTCGCGCCCCTAAGCCCCCCGCCCAAACGCGAGGCGGTTCCTTTGAGCGGAACCTTTCAGATATTGGTCTCTCCGACAGAAGCGAAGAATAATCTCCATCGGTTTCGTCGGAGATATACTGCTTGCGCCGGTCATGAGGACCTGGCCGACGCAGGGCGCAGGTTCCCGTCAGTCGAGCCGCCCCGCCAAACCTTGGTGCGAATCCGAAAATACATCCACATAGTCTCATCGAAGGTTCGCTATGCAGGTACTATGTGAAATATACTGGAGAAGGATTCACGTATATTCGCGGGGAGGGCGGATGCTTCAATATTATTTCTCAAATGGCAATAAATAAAAAATATTATAACATTATAATTCATGACGTAACGTCATATTTGATTGAAATTTAAAATTACATTTTCTCCCGTCTCTTCTGTGGAAGGACGCATAATCGCCAAATATCGGTCCGGATATCTGCCTATAATCAAGCAAGTTGAGTCGCTGGCGCAGTAAGCCGGGTTCCTGTGAATTTGCTTGCGCGCAGGGTTTGCGCCGTGCGCGGGAAGAAATCGCGGCCCATCGCTGTGTTCGGATTGATTGTTCCCTTGTGGTTGGAGGCGGACGGCGGCCGTTCCGTCCCCGGAAATTAACCATCTGTTAACCATTGCGCATATAGACCGGATAAACCGATTATTAACCAAGATGAATCAAGTGCTAACACAGTCCCGTCCAATCCGCTTGAAAGGAAGATCCTTTCTCGCGCTGGTGCTCTCGCCTGAATTACCGCTCGATGGCTGGCTCGACAAGCTGGATGATCTGGCAGCGCGTTCAGTGGGATTTTTCCTGAACCGTCCGATCGTTCTCGATCTGGAGAATGTGGCGATAGAGCGCCCGCAACTGGTACAGCTGCTTGAAGATCTGGTCAGTCGCGGCGTCTGGATCACCGGTTTCGAGAATGCCCGTCCTTCCCTGCTGGGGCCCGGCATGCCGCCGGCAATGCGCGGCGGGCAGCCCGCAGCCGATTTCGACCCGGAAATCGCGGAGCCGAAACCGCAGGCCAAGGCGCCGTCGCCGGCAACTCCGGCAGCCGTTCAACTGGTCAAGGCCGTGCCGTCCATGGTCGTCACCGAGCCGGTTCGTTCGGGGCAGTCGATCTATTTCCCGGATGGCGATGTGACCATTGTCGGTTCTGTTGCGTCGGGGGCGGAAGTGGTGGCTGGCGGTTCCATTCACGTTTATGGCGCGCTTCGCGGCCGGGCTATGGCGGGGACGGCCGGAAATGCGAATGCGCGTATTTTCTGCCGCAAGATGGAGGCCGAACTGGTGGCCATCGACGGTCTCTACAAGACCGCTGAAGACATGGAAGGCAGATTGCGTGGTCAGGCCGTTCAGTTGTGGCTGGATGGCGATTACATGATGGCTGAAACGCTGGGCTGAACTGCTTCGGAAAGCGCAGGCAGTTCCGGTCCCGGCGCATCCCGAAAAGTGTGAAACGGTTTTCGGAAAAGATGCGCGATAAAACAAAAAGTTAGAGCACCGATCTGATTCAATCAGATCGAAACGCGCTCTAAGGGCGCCTTCACGGCGCCGGATGAAAATGGCAGGGCATTCCATACCGCGGGCGAAGGATGCCCTGGTGGCGCGCGGGAGATACAGGAGACACATATGGCAAAAGTAATTGTTGTAACTTCCGGCAAGGGTGGCGTTGGCAAGACGACATCCACGGCTGCAATCGGTGCCGCTCTGGCGCAGCGCGGCGAGAAGACCGTCGTCATCGATTTCGATGTCGGCTTGCGGAACCTCGATCTGGTCATGGGCGCGGAACGCCGTGTCGTGTTCGATCTGGTCAATGTCATTCAGGGCGACGCGAAGCTGCCGCAGGCGCTGATCCGCGACAAGCGTCTGGAGACGCTGTATCTGCTGCCCGCCTCCCAGACACGCGACAAGGACAATCTCACGACCGAGGGCGTCGATCGCGTCATGGAAGATCTCAAGAAGGAGTTCGACTGGATCATCTGCGACAGCCCGGCCGGGATCGAGCGCGGCGCCACATTGGCCATGCGCCATGCGGATACGGCTGTGGTCGTCACGAACCCGGAAGTATCGTCTGTTCGCGATTCCGATCGCATTATCGGCCTTCTCGATGCCAAGACGCTCAAGGCCGAACGCGGCGAACGGGTGGACAAGCACCTTCTGCTCACCCGTTACGATCCGGTGCGCGCCGAACGCGGCGACATGCTGAAGGTCGAAGACGTGCTCGAAATCCTGTCGATTCCGCTTCTGGGCATCATTCCCGAAAGCCAGGACGTCCTGCGGGCATCCAATATCGGCTCTCCCGTGACCCTTGCCGATCAGCGCAGCGCGCCTGCATTGGCTTACCTCGACGCAGCCCGCCGTCTTGTCGGCGAAGAAGTGCCGATGTCTGTTCCGTCCGAAAAGCGCGGCCTTCTGGGTAAACTTTTCGGAAGGAGAGCGGCATGAGCCTTTTTCGTTTTTTCAGCAAGCCTGCTTCCGCGCCTCAGGCGCGAGAGCGGCTGCAGGTTCTGCTTGCCCATGAAAGGGCATCGCATGAACATTCCGATCTCGTCGCGGTGCTGCGTGAGGAAATCCTCGCCGTCATTACCAAGCATATCCAGATCGATCGCGACAAGGTCAGCGTGAAGATGGACCGGGGCGACCAGATGTCCACGCTGGAAGTCGATATCGAGCTTCCGTTGAAAGCGAAAACGAAGGTGCGGGCGGCCTGATTTCACATCACTTCAACGGATAGCCAGAAAGATGGAGGAAGAAACCATGAATCGCGGTGCACTTCTCACCAGATTGAAGGAACTTCAGGAACTTCCAAAGTTTCAGAAGCGGGATATCTGTACAGTCAGCGCTTTCCTGCCGCTTCCAGCCCTGGCGGAGCATGTCAGGGTCTGCGAGGAAGCCGCAGGCGTTGCACAATCGGGGCAGGATCGTTGATCCTGCCTTTTTCCTTTATGCAGAGACCCGTTGAAGCCTGCATGTTCAGGGCACGGCAAAAATCATCTGCAGATAGCAGCCGATGACCGTAAGGGCTATGAGCGCCGCGATGAGGAACACGAGTTTCATCACTCATCGATTGCGCAATAGCCGATCACGTTCAAGAAAACAGATGGTGATTGCCCGCTCCCGCACGAAGTCGTGTTCACGCGTGCAGGCCCCCGGCAGGTGAACAGAACTTTCATTCGTCCGGCAATGGGGCGAGTTCCCGCCGGGCTGTCGTCACGACTGCCTGCGTGAGGCGGGCAAGGCGGTCGGCGACGAGGCGGTTGACCTGCCAGAACAGAGGGACATCCAGTGGCGTGTCCGGGATGAGTTCGACCAGCCGCCCTGTTTTCAAATGTTCGCCGACCAGTTGCACCGGGTTCATGCCCCATCCCATGCCGGACAGGCTCGCATCGACGAAAGCCTGTGTCGAAGGGAGCCAATGCGTCGGGCAGACCGCATCGTCCGCGATTGTCGCCTGCACCCATTGGTCCTGCAGGCGGTCCTTCTGGTTGAAGGTGAGGGCGGGGGCGCTGGCGATGGTTTCGCGCGTTATGCCGTTCGGGAAATGCCGGGCGATGAATTCCGGCGATGCCGTCGCGCGGTATTGCAATATGCCGAGCGGAGTGATGCGACATCCCTGGACGGGTCTGGACAGGGACGTGACGGCCGCGACGACGCGGCCGCGTTGCAGCCATTCGGCTGTGTGATCCTGATCGTCCACGGCTATATTGAAGAGATAATCGGACGCCTTGCTGAATTGCGAGATCGCTTTCAGGAACCATGTGCCCAGACTGTCGGCATTGGTGGCCAGATGCAGCGTAACCTTCTGCGCCGGGTCTTCCGCGTCAGCTAGCGCCGGCAGTTCCGCCAGGAGATCGCGTTCCAGCATCCCGACCTGCTCGATGTGACGGCAGAGCCAGTCGCCCTTTTCCGTGGCGGTGCAGGGAGAACCGCGCTCGATCAGCACGGCTCCCAGGCGTTCCTCCAGATGCTTGACGCGCTGGGAGATTGCCGATGGCGTGACGTTGAGCGCGCGGGCGGCTTTCTCAAAGCTTCCGCTTTGCACGATCATTGCCACGGCCCGGAGCGCGGAATAGTCGATCATTAGTTTTCCTAATCTGGAATTACCAATATTAACTATTCTAACGCGCTGGTTTCCATTATCCAAGCAGTCAGTATCCCTCCCGACAGTGACCTGTAATGAACCCGTCAGTCTATGTAACCGGCCTTACCATGGGCCTCAGCCTCATCGTTGCCATCGGTGCGCAGAATGCTTTCGTGCTGCGGCAGGGCTTGCGCGACGAGCATGTCTTTGCGGTGAGCCTCGTCTGTGCCGTATCGGATGCAGTCCTGATTTTGATCGGCGTCACGAGCTTTCAGAAAATAGCCGCCGTCATGCCCGCCCTCGACCCGGTCATGCGATATGGCGGGGCTGCTTTTCTGGTCTGGTATGGCGCGAAAAGTCTCCATTCGGCGTTTACCTCCACCGCCGCTCTGGCAACGGCCAACGGTGCGTCGGTGAGTATCACGAAAACGGTCGCAACCTGTCTCGCGCTCACATGGCTCAATCCGCATGTCTATCTCGATACGGTCGTGCTGCTCGGCACCATTTCCACGCAGTTTCCCGGCTATCAGACTTCTTTTGCGGCGGGCGCGATTACGGCGTCTTTCCTGTTCTTCTTTTCGCTGGGCTTCGGAGCGCGCTGGCTCCGCCCTTTCTTTGCCCGCCCATCGTCCTGGCGTATCCTTGAGGGCGTCGTTGCCGTCACCATGTGGTCCATCGCATTGAAGCTCCTGATCGGCATGTGACGGCACGGCAAGGGAAAAGGCTGGATGCGCAAGGATCGGCCAGCCTGCGAGATGACGCGTCGGAGGCCAATGCCCGCCGTGCTTCACCTGTTCGCTGTGTTCTAGCCGATGGCAGGCGGCTTGCTCCTGCCCAACTGCCGCTCGCGGAAGACGGAAAACAGTCCCGCCGCGACGACGACCATGGCGCCGGCGATGATGTTCCAGGTCAGTTTTTCGTGAAAGACCGTGACGGCGATGCAGGCGCCGATGACAAGCTGTAGATAGGTGAGCGGCTGAACCTCCCCGGCTTCCAGAATGTCGTAGGCGCGAATGAGAAAGTAATGGCTCGCAATGCCGCAGGCGCACAGCGCCGCCATCCAGAACCAGTCGCCGCGGGCAATCGGCATCAGGTGGAAACTGCCGACGAATGTCAGGGCGACGGCCCCGGCCACGCCGGTATAGAAGAAGCTGGTCATGGCATCGTCGCTTTTGCTGACCGCGCGGGTTGCAACTGCATAAAACGCGAACATGGTCATCGCCGCGACCGGCAAAAGCAGGCTCGCATCGAATTTTGCGTTCACGGGATTGATAATCAGCAGAACACCGATCAGTCCCACGATAATGGCGGTTCCGCGCCTCCAGCCGACTTTCTCGCCGAGAAACGGCACGGAAAGCATCGTTATCAACAGGGGCGCGCCCTGGAAGATCGATTGCGCGGTCGCCATGCCCGCGCGACTGAGTGCGAATATGAAGACGACGACTTCGGCGGCGAGCAGAATGCCGCGAAAAACCTGCAGGACAGGGCGTTTCGTGGTCGCGGCTTTTGCAATTCCGCCGGAGCGGGCCGCAAGCAGCAGAACGAAAGCGGCGAAGACCCAATAGCGGATCATCGTTATGAGGATCGGCGAATAATGGGTGCCAAGATATTTCGAGATGCCATCCTGCGTCGCAAAAATGGTAACCGCGAGAAGTGTGAAGAGGTAGCCTTGGCCTTTGCGTGTCATGCCTGCACTCATATCGACAGACGTGGTATGCTGCCACCGATAAATCATGAAATTCGGCACACTTTAAGTTTTTGTCTTGACGCATGTCTCCCGAAACCGGTTCCCCCTTTCGGGAGACGTGCTGTAGGGTCAGGACCTATTAATTTGATGAAAATGGCACCTGAAATGACAAGAACTGCAAGGAAAGACGTGAAAAACGGGGTGGTTCCCCCGGCTGAGCGGCTTGACGCAGCAGATCGCCAATTTCCGGCCTTGGCCTTTCGGTGTCCGAAGGATGTGGTCCATCCGCCCGGCTACTTTGTCGTAAAGTCTCGAAAATGAACCACATTTCCTTCGCCTTTTCTCCTCGTATCCAGACGGATGGCCTCACACCATTTCCACCAAATTAGTAGGTCCTGACCCTAGTTTCGGTTTTTGGGCAGGCTGAACCGATCCTGTAGGGGAGCATCTGGTGCTCCGCAAGCAAGCGGCGTCCACAGGTCCTGTGTCAGTTCATGTTTACCGTTGCCCGAACTCTTGATATGCGAACGAAAGATATGATCGCTTCCCCGACAAGAAACGCTTGAAAACAAACGGGTAGGCCCAGGCGATGCCAGGAGGAGAGATGCACGACGACGGTTCGATAATGGTCGATGGTTCCGAGCTGGAGAAGCGCGTTCTGCGCAGGCTTCAGGATGCGGGCGCCAGCGAAGCATCGGCGCAAGCGGCCACCCGGGCCATGATGCACGCTTCGTTCGTCGGCATAGATAGCCACGGCGCGCGCCTCACCGAGCATTATTGCCGGATGCTTGACGGCGGGCGTCTCGCCGGAAACCCGAAGCTCGTCGTGGAGCGGAAAGGGACAGCAAGCGCTACCGTTCACGGCGGCGACGGGCTTGGTCATTATGCGGCCTATCGCGCGGTGGAAGTCGGGTGCGAACTGGCTGCCGAGGCCGGAGTCGCGGGCGTCGGCATCACCCATTCCTCGCATCTTGGCGCGGCCGGAGCATATGCGCTGGAAGGCGCAGGGCGCGGGTTCATCACGCTGGTCACCACGAATACGGACTCCATCGTTTCCCTCTTCGACGGTTCCACCCGCTTTCACGGCACCAACCCCTTTGCCGTCGGCGCGCCCGTGCCGGACGGCAATCCGTGGCTTCTGGACATGGCGACCTCATCGATCCCGATGAACCGCGTCATGCTGTACCGTTCGCTCGATAAGGCGCTGCCGGATGGCGTCGCCGCCGACAAGGGCGGTCATCCGACCACCGATCCCGGCAAGGCGGAAATGCTGCTTCCGCTCGGCGGCATGGATTTCGGTTTCAAGGGCGCTGCCCTTGCGGGCCTCGCCACCCTGCTTTCGGCTGTGTTGACCGGTTCGACGCTCGATACGGATTTCATTCCGATGTATGGCGGTGACGATATATCGACGCCGCGCAATATGGGCCATTTCGTATTGGTCATTAATCCGGCGAAATTTGCCGGATCCGAAATCTTCGCCTCCGGCATCAAGGCCTATCTTTCCACCTTGCGTGACATGCCCTCCCGCGAAGGCGGTGGAAAGATCATGGCTCCGGGCGACCGTGAATGGGCCGAGAAGGAACGCCGTCAACGCGAAGGCGTTCCGATCGATCGCGATACTGCGGATTTCCTCGGTTTCCTGTCCGGCCCGGCGTCTGGCGGTATCAGCGCTCCGCGTGCTGATGCTTCATGAGTTTCTCTGCGCTCATGTCGGGTTCGTTGCGCGTCTTGTAAAGTGAATAGACAATGCCGGTTGCGAGGATGCCCAGCGTTACGACGAGCGATAGCGATGTATTGATGTGCACACCGAGCGGCACGAGGAAAATCTTGATGCCGATGAGCACCAGAATGATCGAAAGCGATATCTGGAGATAGCGGAAGCGGTTCATCGCGGCGGCAAGCGCGAAGTAAAGGGCGCGCAGGCCGAGGACCGCGAAGATGTTCGATGTGTAGACGATGAAGGTGTCCTGCGTGACCGCGAAGACAGCGGGGACGGAATCCACGGCGAAGATGAGGTCGACGGTTTCGACCATGATCAGCGCAACGGCGAGCGGTGTTAGCCATGTGACCGTCCCGCCGGTTTTTGGATCCGGTTTCCTGATCGTGAAAACGCGGCCATGCAATTTGCTGGTGATGTTGAACCGGCGTTGCAGAAACCGGTAGATGGCATTCTGCTCGATATCCGGCATTTCTTCCTGATGACCGAACATCTTGAAGCCGGTGAAAACGAGGAATGTGCCGAAGAAGAACAATATCCAGTTGAACTCGTGCACCAGCGCCGCACCGAGGCCGATGAGGATGGCGCGAAAGGCGATGACGCCCAGGATGCCCCAGAACAGGACGCGGTGCTGATAAAGCCGGGGGATGCCGAGGAAGCCGAAAATCGTCGCGATGACGAACATATTGTCCATCGCGAGGCTCTGTTCGATCAGATAACCCGTATAGAATTCGAGACCGGCCTGGGAGCCGCGCTCCCACCAGACCCAGCCGCCGAAGGCGAGTGCGATCAGCACGTAAAAGCCGTAGAGCAAAAGGCTTTCCCTGGCTTCGATCTCACGCTCGTCTCGATGGAGGACGCCGAGGTCGAAGACGAGCAGCCCCACGACGACAGCGACAAAGGCCGCCCATAAATAGACAGGTGTGCCAAGAAAATCGCCCGAAAGGGCTACAATAAGCGAATCCATCGCCGGACCATCTCCAATTGAACAAGTGGAGCAGCTCCGACATCGTCATAGCGGAAACCATGACCAGAGGGGCCCGGCGCTGCATTTCTTCAAGTGTGTATGGTGTTGCCGAGTTCAAGGGTGGAACCCGGATTTTTTTAGCGGGCTATCCGAAGCCAAAACTGCGGAGAGCCGCAAGAACGCCTATATGTTGCACCGCTGAAAAACGACTGATATTAGCTGTGCGACAAATTCGGTACCATGAGAGCGAATGCGGCTGCCATCCAATCCACTGTCGTTGATGGGGCCTGCGATCCTGTTTGTGTTCGCAGTTTGCTTCCTGCTGTTCTGGTTTGCGGACCGGGAAAGACGATATCTTCTGGCCCTGTCGGCGGCAATTCTGCTCTTCTGCCTTGCGTCCTTATCCCAGATGCTGGCGATACCGGCAGGAGCCGGGGCGAACGCCGTCATATCGGCAGCAATCTATATGTCGAGCGTGATACTGACCTGCGAAGCGTTGCTCTCACGCAGTCATAGGCACTTTCCCGTCTGGTATTATATTGTGTGCCTGACCGCGATATGTTGCGGTGTGGCGTATTTTTTCTATGTCGAACGGAATCTGGTCGCAAGGATATACATCCTCAATTTCGGAATAGGGATATTGTTCGCGACGACGGTTTTCAGGTTGCGGCATTTGCGCCGGGGTAGAACTGCGGAAAAGATACTTTTCCTGAGTTTCTTCGCGTTCACCGTCCAGTTTTTCATTCGGACCGCCTTTACCACCCAGCGAATCCAGGACAGCGCGACCGGGCTCGGGTTTTCGGCATTCTGGTTCACGCTTCAATTTTCGCTGGCCGTATTCGGCGTGACGCTTGCGTTGTCGATTCTGGCCGTCGTCGTTACGGACAAGCTCTCCTCATTGGAAAAGGAGAAAGCGACAGATCATCTGAGCGGACTGCTGAACAGAAGAGGCTTTGGCGATGCGGCGGCTAGAATATTCAGGTTGCGGCCGTCCGGCCCAATCGGAATATTGCTGTTAGACATCGATCATTTCAAACGCATCAACGACCGTTATGGCCACCACGCGGGCGATCTCGTGATCGGCGGCGTTGCACGGCTCATAGCCGAAATGACCTCATCCGTTGACGGGGTTTCCTGCCGCCTCGGCGGGGAAGAGTTCGCGATCCTGCTTCCCGACAAGGACGGCCAGCGCTCTGCAATGTTTGCGGAGAGAATCCGTAGCGCCATCGAACAGCAGAAATTCGATACAGGCCAGCGGAACCTGTCGGTGACTGTCAGTGTCGGCGTGCATGCGCGGTCCCATCCGGCATCGCTGCAGCAATTGCTGGATCGGGCGGACGAGGCTCTCTATCGCGCAAAACGTCACGGGCGAAACCGGGTGGAGGAATTATAGCCCGGCTATCCAATCGGTCATGTGATGGCTTTCGGCATCTCGTGCGACACGGAAAGCACTTGCACCGGGCAGGGCTGGCAACAAGCCCCACCCGGTGCGAGTTTTCAGATCTTCGCGGCTTTGACGAAGCGCGGATCGAACGTCTGCGCGAACGTGATGTCGGCGCTTGCAAGTTCCGGGTCGAGCCTTTTGAGCATTTCGAGCATGCTCTTGAAGCCGTCTTCGGCGATCAGTCCCTTATCCGAATACATCGCACGGGATTTCTCGAAGCCGGTCTTGTAAAGTTCACGGTCGCCCAGCAGATATTCTTCCGGGACGGTATCCGCGACGTCATCGGCGGACGCCGTGTGAATCCAGTTCAGCGATTTCAGGAAGGCGTTCACGACACGCTGCGTCGTCACCGGGTTGGCATCGATGAAGCCCTGCTGCAGGTAGACGGTCGCCGCAGGGTTCGTGCCTCCAAAAAGCTGGCGCGCGCCTTCTTCGGTGCGCGTATCCAGAAGCAGTGTGATGTCACCGTCCACTTCCAGACGCGTGATGACGGGATCGAGATGGACGAGGGCGTCAATCTCGCCTTTCTTGATGGCCGCAACCGCGCTCGCTCCGCCGCCAACACCGATGATCGATGCGGCATCTTCCGGCTGGCCACTCTTGATGAGCGCATATTGCAGGAGCAGCGACGTCGATGAGCCGGGGGCTGTAACGCCGACATTCCGCCCCTTGAGGTCCGCGACGGTCTTGATTTCCCCGGCAAGGCTCTTGCGCACGCCGATGCAGATGCCGGGAAAACGGCCGAGCTCGCAGATGGCCTTGATGTCCTGGCCCTTGTTCTGCATACGGATCGTGTGTTCGTAGGCGCCGGTTACCACATCGACGGAACCGCCGATCAGGGCCTGAAGGGACTTCGCCCCACCACCGAAATCGTTGATGGTGGCCTTGATGCCTTCTTCCTCGAAGAAACCTTTGCGTTCGGCAATGGTGAGGGGCAGATAATAGAAAAGCGGCTTGCCGCCGACACCGAACATGAGCTCCGGCTTTTCCGGTGTGGCGGACGCGTCCTGCGCATAGGCGGGCAGGCGCGAGGCAACGCCTGCAAGCCCAAGGGCGGCGGCGCCCAGCAATATGTCTCTACGGGTTGTCCTCATGGTCTTTCCTCCTTGGATTTTTATAATGTTATGCGCCGTTTTGCCCGGCGGCTTTCGGACGCCAGATAAGCAGACGTTCCTCGACGATGGACACACACCAGTCGATAATCAGCACGAATACGGTCAGGACAAGCATCCCGGCAAAGACGCCGGTGACGTCGAAAACGCCCTCCGCCTGGTGGATCAGATATCCCAGCCCCGCCGATGATCCCAGATATTCGCCGACCACCGCGCCCACCACGGCGAAGCCGACAGCGGTGTGCAGGCTGGAGAACATCCACGAGAGAGCGGAAGGCAGGTAGACGTTGCGCAGGAGCTGGCGTTCGTTCATGCCGAGCATCCGGGCATTTGCCAGCACCGTCTGGTTCACTTCCTTCACGCCCTGATAAACGTTGAAGAAGACGATGAAGAAGACCAGTGAAACGCCCAGCGCGACCTTCGACCAGATGCCGAGGCCCAGCCAAAGCGCGAAGATGGGCGCAAGCACGACGCGGGGCAGCGAGTTGGCCGCTTTGACATAAGGATCGAAGATTGCGGCAAGCAGGGGCTTGCGGGCGAACCAGAACCCGATCAGGACACCGCCGATAGCGCCGATGGCGAAGGCGAGCATCGCCTCAAGCAATGTAATGCCAAGGTGATACCAGATCGACCCTTCGGCAAACCACTTGTAGATGCGCAACGTGACATCGGCCGGTGTGGCGAAGAAGAACTTTGCCTTGGCCGGGTTGCCCAACAGATGCGTGGCGGTGAAAAGGTGCCAGACCAGAACGACGACGACAGCCACGCCGAGCTGTGCCAGAAACAGCATAGGCTTTTTCATTTTTTTTCCCCGCTCGTCTGCTTGTACCCCTTGAGAACCTCTTCCTTGAGTGCGCTCCATATTTCCCGATGAATTTCGTGGAACTGATCGTCGAGGCGGATTTCTGAAATTTCACGCGGTCGGGCGAGGGGAATTTTATATTCCGCCATGATACGGGCGCGGGGACCGGCCGACATGATCACCACGCGATCCGCCAGGGCGATGGCTTCCTCGAGATCGTGTGTGACAAACATCACGGCTTTCTTGTCCTGCGACCACAGATCGAGCAGGAGGTCGCCCATGATGACCCGCGTTTGCGCGTCGAGGGGGCCGAACGGCTCATCCATCAGCAGGTATTTCGGGTTGCGGATCAACACTTGCGCAAGGCCGACGCGCTTGCGCTGTCCGCCCGACAGCATATGCGGATAGCGGTCACCGAAGCTTCCGAGACCGACACGGCCAAGCCATTCGCGCGCCTGATCGCGCGCCTGGGCCTTCGATGTGCCGGCAATCTCCAGCCCGATGGCGACATTGTCCAGAACCGTCTTCCAGGGCATCAGGGCGTCCTGCTGGAAGAGATAGCCCGCCTTGCGGTTGAGACCCTGCAAGCGCTGGCCGCCGATTTCGACAGTGCCACTGGCGGGAACGAGAAGGCCAGCGACGGCGTTGAGCAATGTGGATTTTCCGCAACCCGTGGGGCCGACAATCGCAACGAATTCATTCTCGGCAACGTGGAGATTGCTTTCGGCTACGGCATCGAAACGGCCGCCATCCGCCAACTGGAAGGATATCTGGACGTCCTTCAGCGCGATTGCGGTGTTTATTGTCTCGTCCCGTTGAACGCGTTTGGGGTCTGCGTTCATCGCTCGTCACATCCGGGGAATTGACGATGCGTCCTGCCATGATGGCTCATATATCCGCTCCTCTTCGGGGCGCCTCACGAATGGGCAACCAGACGAGGTCGGTGGTCTTGCCCGTCGCAAGTGAAGCGCACAAATCTGCAATAGAATCCCTTCGTATAACGTTCTGGTAACAAGGTGCAACGAAAAGCGGATGGCGCATTTCATTTCATCGACAAAAATAAATTCAAACGAAATTTTATTGCGAACGAGATTGTGGGAGGGGGCGATCTTTTGAAACGGCGGGGGTCTTTTTCAGCCCCGCCAGTTCAGGAAACGCTTCTCGATCCGACCGATAATGAAATTTACGATCAGGCCCATCATCGACAGGATGGTGACGCCGGCAAACAGTTTTTCGAGGTCGTAAAGGGAGCCGGCTTCGAGGATATAGGAGCCGACACCATATTGAGCGCCCAGCATTTCGGCCGCGACCAGCAGGATGATGCCGATGGAGATCGATACCCGCAGGCCGGACAGGATAGAAGGGAAGGCTCCCGGCAGGACGATCTTGCGCACGATCGACCACCATCCCAGACCGAAACTCTGGCCCATGCGCACGAGCGAGCGGTCGACATTGTCGACCGCGCCATAGGTGGCAACCACGGTCGGGGTAAATGTGCCGAAGGCGATGAGCATGTATTTCGACATCTCGTCGATGCCGAACCAGATCACGAAGAGTGGCAGGAGGGCAATCTTGGGAATCGGGAAGAGAGCTGCAACGAGCGGGACCAGACCGGCGCGAACATAGCTGAACAATCCGATCATCACGCCAAGGCTGACGCCGACCGCGATGCCGAGGCTCGCTCCGATCAGAAGCCTGCGCAGCGAAGGCAACAGGTGCTGCCACAAAAGCCCGGTCTGCCAGAGCTGGACGAATGTTTCGAGCACGGCTGACGGGCGTGGCAATGTCAGATTGGATATGAAGCCGCTGCGCGTGCCGATTTCGGCGAGCGCGATCAGCGCGACAAACAGGATCAGGGCGATATGGCGCACCGGCTGCGGCGCGAAACCGCCGCCACGGAAAGGGACGGCGCGAACATCCCGGCTGTTCTGTTCCGATGACGCAATCTCAACCATGGATCAACTCCTGATCTGCCGCCTGTGCTTCCGCCCGCATCAGCTCCCACAACTGCTTCTGTTTTTCCTCAAGCACGGGATCGCCAAGATGGCGCTCGGAGAGGGGGATGTCGATATCGACAATCTCCCTTACCCGCCCGGGCCTTCGGGAGAGAACGACCACCCGATGGCCCAGCCGCACAGCTTCATTCAGATTGTGGGTGACATAGACGGAGGTGAACGGCTGGCGCGTCCACAACGCAATCAGATCGTCCATCAGCAGTTCCCGCGTCTGGCTGTCCAGCGCCGACAGCGGCTCGTCCATCAGCATCACCGCAGGGCGGACCGACAGGGCACGTGCAATCGCCACACGCTGGCGCATCCCGCCCGAAAGCTGCTTCGGCAAAGCCTGCCGGAAATCGGAAAGCCGGGTACGCTCCAGAACATTGGTGACGATCCTGTCCATTTCTGCCCGGCCAAGGCCGTGATCTTCCAGAACCAGACGAATGTTCCCTTCCACGGTGCGCCATGGCAGAAGCGCGAAATGCTGGAACACATAGGTGAGGGGGTTGAGCGAGTCCCGGGGCGGCGATCCGATCTGCAGCACCTCGCCTGAAGAGGGCCGTTCGAGACCGCCCAGAAAACGCAGGAGCGTCGATTTTCCGCAGCCCGACGGGCCGATCAGGCAGACGATCTGTCCCTGCGGTATGGTAAGCGAGATATCCTTGAGAACTTCGACCGGACCATAAAAATGGCTGATATTCTTAAGTTGCAGATCCATTTCAACTCCAGTCGGAAAAGTTCGTCCTCCGACAATTGCACCCTGGCCGCACCTTGGCGCATCCCCTTTTGAAGGCAGTCTTCGGCATTCGTGTCCGGTGCAACGACCGGACACGAATATTCAGTTTCAGCCGGTCTTAGCCAGTCTCAAATTGTCTTGACGTAGGACGTATCGAACAGCTTTTCCTGCGTGACGGCTTCCTTGACCATGCCTTCGGAGCGGAACCAGTCGAGCTGTTCCACGCAGCTTTTGAGCGACAGGGCCAGTCCCTTGTTGACGCGCATGGCGCCATTGATGAGATTCTGCCTGGCGGTCTCGTACGGGCTGTCGCTTTCGACATATTTGTGCACGATCCTGGCAATCTCGTCGCGAGCCGCATCGTCTGCCGTATTGTCCACGAAAGCGGCGTTGTAGTCGTCGATTGCTCTCGAATATGCTTTCACGAAAGCTTCCGTCATGGCGCGCTCTTCCTGCGCATTGCGCGTGGAGGTGAACGCGGTCGTCACCTGATAGTCCGGCGCATAATCGGACACCAGCCCGATCTGCTTTGCGGCGCCCTCGCGGAGGAGCTTTTTCGCGACATTGGGCTGGATCGCCCAGGAATCGATCTGTCCGCTGGACAATGCACCGACCACCGCGCCGAGCTTTTGCAGCGGGCGCAACTTTATCTCGGAAAGAGGAATATTGTTGGCCATGGCGATCTTGTGCGCCATGAAATGGAAGGACGATCCCGCCGTGGTGATGCCGAAGCTGTGTCCCGCCAGTTTGGACGGTTCGGTCAGACCGTTCTCATAGGCCTTGTTGGAGGCCAGAATGATGTTACCGGTGATGCCTTTTTCTTCCGCAAGCGCTCCGCCGATGACCTTGATCGCCCCTTTGTCGGCCAGGCTGATCAGGCCGCCGCTCATGGCGGTCACGCCGAAATCGGCATCGCCGGAGGCGATGGCAACCGCCATTGGCTGGGCGGCTTCGAAAAATTTCAACTCGATGTCGAGGCCCGCATCTTTGAAATAACCGCGCTCATACGCGATATAACTCGGCGCATGGCTCGCCAGGTGGAGAACGGCAAGATTTCGCGTGGCGGAACGGGCCGGGAAGCTGAACGCCGTGCTTGCGCCCAGTGCGCCAAGTCCCATTAATGTCTGACGACGGGTCAGGGTGAAATCCATGCGGGGCCTCCTCCGGGCAGTTTGTCGGTGCGGGAACTTTCCCCTGGTTCCTGACAAACAAAATTTCGTTACGTCTCTGCCATGAAAAAATATGGAAGATTGCTTTCGCATAAAGCCACAGGACGCGCTTTTCAATAAAATAACGGTCTGGACCAATCTCGCCTGGCCTTAAATCGACGCCGGAGGCGACAGCTCCTGCCGGACGGACCCCGCGCGACGAGCATTAAAATTACGAAACCCGCACGGAAATCATTCGATCGAAGATTTTCACTTTATTTGCAGTTATCTTCGTTTGACATTCATTTCATTTTCGGTTTTGATGATATGAGTTTCGAAATTGAACCAGCCGGAATGGGTGAGATGAAGAGGGGGAACATGCCAGACGAGGGCGTTTATGATCTCTTCGTGATCGGTGGCGGTATCAACGGTTGTGGTATCGCACGCGATGCGGCGGGGCGCGGCTATTCCGTTGCACTGGCGGAAATGAGCGACCTTGCTTCCGGCACGTCTTCGGCTGCGACCAAGCTTATTCACGGCGGGCTTCGCTATCTTGAACATTACGAATTTCGGCTTGTGCGCGAGGCGCTGATGGAGCGCGAAGTGCTCTGGAAGATGGCGCCGCATATCATATGGCCCTTGCGTTTCGTTCTTCCGTTTCAAAAGGGCGGCATACGTCCCGCATGGATGATCCGCCTCGGGCTTTTTCTCTACGATCATCTGGGAGGGCGCGAACTTCTTCCGGCGACCTCGACGGTCGATCTGCGACGCGATGTTGCCGGGCGTCCCCTGAAACCGCTTTTCAGCCGTGCATTCGAATATTCGGACGGCTGGGTGGACGATGCGCGGCTGGTGGTCCTCAATGCGCGCGACGCGGCCGATCGCGGTGCGGTCATCATGACCCGGACGGAAGTGATTTCCGTGCGTGAAGAGAACGGCGGGTGGCGGATCGAAACCCGTGACGCCGGGACAGGGCAGATTGCGGTTCATCGCGCGCGTATGCTGATCAATGCCGCGGGCCCTTGGGTGGACCGTGTGCTGTCCGGCGCGCTTGGCCGCGAGAATGTGCACAATGTGCGCCTTGTACAGGGCAGTCATATTATTGTTCGAAAGAAATTCGCCGATCCGCGCGCCTATTTCTTCCAGAACCCGGATGGCCGAATCATCTTCGCCATTCCCTATGAAGGTGAATTCACGTTGATCGGCACGACCGATCGCGACTATCAGGGCAATCTGGCCAAAGTTCACATAAGCGAAGAAGAGATCGACTATCTCTGCAATGCGGCAAGCGAATATTTCACCGAGCCTGTCAGGCCGGAAGATATTGTCTGGTCCTATTCGGGCGTGCGTCCGCTCTTTGACGACGGGGCATCGAAGGCGCAGGAAGCGACCCGCGACTATGTGCTGAAACTCGAAAACCGGCCTGCCCTGCTGAACGTTTTCGGCGGCAAGCTCACGACCTATCGCCGTCTTGCCGAACACGCCCTGGAAAAGATCGGCGAAGCCATCGGCGTCAAAGGGACGCCCTGGACGGCGCAGTCCCATCTGCCGGGCGGGAATTTCGAAGCTACCCGTTTTTCCGCGCTGGTGGCGAAACTTGAAGGGGCCTTTCCTTTTCTGGAGCGAAAACATGCGGAGCGGCTGGTTCGTTCTTATGGTACGCTTGCAGAAAGCATGTTGGGGAATGCACAAAACCTGTCCGATCTGGGGCGCCATTTCGGGGCTACGCTTTATGAAACAGAAGTACAGTGGCTTCTGAACCGCGAATGGGCACGGACCGCCGACGACATCTTGTGGCGAAGGACCAAGCAGGGGCTGCTCCTCACGAGTGGGGAAATGCAATCGTTGGAAGCATATCTGGAACAAGTCGCAACCTGACGTCAGACTGACTATTCCGCAGGTTGGAGGAGGCCTCGGGAAATATGCTGGAATTACGAAATATCGCGAAGAAGGTCGGTGGAACCTATCACATCCACCCAACCAGCCTGATTCTGCCGCGCGGCAGCCTGAACGTGCTGCTTGGGCCGACACTTTCCGGAAAGACAACGTTGATGCGTCTCATGGCCGGTCTGGACAAGCCCAGCGAAGGCTCGATCTTCTTCGACGGACAGGATGTCACCGGTGCGCCCGTGCAAAAGCGCAATGTGGCTATGGTCTACCAGCAGTTCATCAATTATCCCGCGCTGACGGTTTACGAGAATATTGCCTCGCCGATGCGGGTTGCCGGAAAATCGGCGGCGGAAATCGACAGCGAGGTCAAAAAGGCGGCGGAGCTTCTGAAACTGACGCCGTTTCTCAATCGCACGCCGCTGGAGCTTTCGGGTGGCCAGCAACAGAGAACCGCCATTGCCCGCGCCATCGTCAAGAAGGCCAATCTGGTGCTTCTCGACGAACCACTCGCCAATCTGGATTACAAGTTGCGCGAGGAACTGCGTGAGGAACTGCCGCGCATCTTTGCCGAGTCCGGCGCGATATTCGTTTATGCGACCACCGAACCTTCCGAAGCGCTGCTTCTTGGCGGCAACACGGCGACGCTCTCGGAAGGCCGCATCACCCAGTTCGGACGCACGATAGATGTCTATCGCCAGCCGCTCGATCTCGTAACCGCACGCACATTCGCCGATCCTCCGCTCAATACGGCGCGGATGGTCAAGGCAGGCGACCGTTTCCTGCGCGCAGACCGGCCCGCTATCGTCGTACCGGACCAACTGGCCAATATTCAGGACGGTCCGGTCACGATTGCATTTCAGCCGCATCATCTGGGCATCCGGCCCACGGAACACGCTTCCGTGCCGATCCGGGCGCGCACGCTCGTATCCGAAATTGCAGGCTCCGAGAGCTTCATTCATCTCGATTATGAGGGCGAACGCTGGGTCATGCTGACGCACGGCATTTTCGACGTCGAGCCGGATCGGGAGATCGAGGTTTTCCTCGATACGCGGCATTTGATGGCTTTCGACGAAGCCGGGCGGGCGGTCGGAACGTCCGCGACGGCGATACAGGCATAGGAGGGCGGAATGGCACGCATCAGTCTCGAACATATCCGCCACGCTTATAGCGCGCAGGCTCAGGCTGCAGGCGACTATGCGCTGAAGAAGGTCAATTACGAGTGGGAAGACGGCGGGGCCTATGCGCTGCTCGGTCCGTCAGGTTGCGGCAAGACCACCCTGCTCAATATCATTTCCGGCCTCTTGCAGCCAACGGAAGGCCGCATTCTCTTCGACGGACAGGATGTGACCGGTCTTGCAACCGAAGACCGCAACATTGCGCAGGTGTTCCAGTTCCCGGTCGTTTACGACACGATGACCGTTTTCGACAATCTCGCCTTTCCCCTGCGCAATCGCCGTATGCCGGAGCCGGAAGTGCAGCGCCGGGTGGCCGACATTCTGGAAATGACCGACCTTACGGCTATTGCCGGGCAGCGCGCACGGGGGCTGACCGCCGACCAGAAGCAGAAAATTTCGCTCGGGCGGGGGCTGGTGCGCGCCAATGTGAACGCCATTCTCTTCGACGAGCCACTGACCGTCATCGACCCGCATATGAAATGGGTGCTGCGCTCGCAACTGAAGCACCTGCATCGCCAGTCGGGCTTTACGATGGTTTATGTCACGCATGACCAGACCGAGGCGCTGACCTTCGCCGACAAGGTCGTCGTGATGCATGACGGCCAGATCGTCCAGATTGGAACGCCTGCCGAACTGTTCGAGCGTCCAAGCCATACATTTGTCGGTTATTTCATCGGTTCGCCCGGCATGAATCTTATGGCCGCCCGGATCGAGGGGCAGGTCGCACGGATAGGTAACCAGATCATACCGCTCGCCGGGACGCCGCTTGTCGGCGATGCAAAACGCATCGAGCTTGGAATTCGTCCCGAATTCGTCAAGCTTTCCCGCGATGGCCTGCCCATCCACATCGACAAGATCGAGGATATCGGGCGCTATCGCATCGTGCGTGGGGGCTTCGAGGGCCACAGGCTCGCGGTCGTGGTCGATGAGGATGACGAGATTCCCGCCGAACCGAAAGTCGTTTTCGATCCGAAGGCAATCGGCATCTTTGCGGATTCCTGGCGTGTGGGCATGGGGGGCTGATCATGGAAAAAAGCTGGAACAACAAAGCCTGGTTCATGGTCCTGCCGGTGCTGGTGCTCGTCGCCTTTTCCGCAGTCATTCCACTCATGACGGTGGTCAATTATTCGGTTCAGGATACGTTTGGGAACAACCAGTTTTTCTGGGCGGGGACGGACTGGTTCGCGCAGATTCTTCATTCCGTCCGCTTCTGGAATGCGCTCGGCCGCAATCTGGTATTCTCCTTCATCATTCTCGTCATAGAGATACCGCTCGGTATCTTCATCGCGCTCAACATGCCCAAGAAGGGCTTCTGGGTGCCGGTCTGCCTCGTCACCATGGCGCTGCCGCTGCTGATCCCGTGGAACGTGGTCGGAACGATCTGGCAGGTTTTCGGACGCAGCGATATCGGCCTTCTGGGCTATTACGCCAACCGGCTTGGCCTTGATTATAACTATGTCAACGATCCGTTCGATGCGTGGGTGACCGTCATCGTGATGGATGTCTGGCACTGGACCAGTCTCGTGGTGCTGCTTTGCTATGCAAGCCTCGTCTCGATCCCCGATGCCTATTATCAGGCGGCCCGGATCGACGGCGCGTCGCGTATCTCGGTGTTCCGGTATATCCAGCTTCCGAAAATGAAGCGCGTACTTCTCATCGCCGTGCTGCTGCGCTTCATGGACAGCTTCATGATCTATACCGAACCCTTCGTGGTCACAGGCGGCGGGCCGGGC
This sequence comes from Brucella daejeonensis, assembly GCF_014199265.1. Taxonomy (GTDB): domain Bacteria; phylum Pseudomonadota; class Alphaproteobacteria; order Rhizobiales; family Rhizobiaceae; genus Brucella; species Brucella daejeonensis. Next base: position 63,722 of record NZ_JACIJG010000006.1, on the reverse strand, counting down.
AATTCGACGACGTTCCTGTCGATCGATCTGGTGAAAATGGCGCTCGGTCAGTTCGATCTGGGACCCGCCGCCGCCATGTCGCTCGTCTACTTCCTGATCATCCTGCTTCTTTCATGGGTGTTCTACACCGTCATGACCAGCCACGACCAGGAGATGTGACATGAACACCGTCAATTCAACGCTTACTCTGGATGCGCCGCGGAAGCACAAAAACAGGCGCGAAGGGGCGCGCCTCGGCTGGCTGGTGCCCACCCTGTATATCGTGCTTCTGCTGGTGCCGATCTACTGGCTCGTCAATATGAGCTTCAAGACGAACCAGGAAATCCTGACTTCGCTGACACTCTATCCGCACGAACCCACGCTGCGGAACTATCGCGCCATCTTCACGGATCCGGCATGGTATTCGGGCTATATCAATTCCATCATCTATGTTGTCCTGAACATGGTGATCTCCGTTTCGGTCGCGCTTCCTGCCGCCTATGCGTTCTCGCGCTATCGTTTTATCGGCGACAAGCACCTGTTCTTCTGGCTGCTCACCAATCGCATGGCGCCGCCCGCCGTTTTCGCCCTGCCGTTCTTCCAGCTTTATTCGGCTTTCGGGCTGATCGACACGCATATCGCGGTGGCGCTGGCGCACTGCCTGTTCAATGTGCCGCTTGCCGTGTGGATTCTGGAAGGCTTCATGTCGGGCGTGCCGAAGGAAATCGACGAGACGGCCTATATCGACGGCTATTCCTTCCCGAAATTCTTCGTGAAGATATTCACGCCGCTCATCGCTTCGGGCATCGGCGTCGCCGCCTTCTTCTGCTTCATGTTTTCATGGGTCGAGCTTCTGATCGCGCGCACCCTGACGACAACGGACGCTAAGCCCATCGCCGCCACCATGACGCGTACGGTATCCGCTGCCGGCATGGACTGGGGCTTGCTCGCCGCGGCCGGTGTTCTTACCCTGATCCCCGGCGCGCTGGTGATCTGGTTTGTCCGTAATTACATCGCCAAGGGCTTCGCCCTGGGGAGGGTATGATTCATGCTGCATTTGCCTGATTTTTCGTGGATGGCCTGGACATGGCAGACGGGCGCCTTCTTCGGCTGCATCGCTTCGCTTCTGGTCGCCATGTGCGTGTGGGAATATGTCCTGCCGGGGGGGGCGCCGCGTAACGGCATCCTGCGGTTCGAGACCACGCGCGGCGACCGACTGTTCATCTCGCTGCTTGGCAGTGCCTTCATCAATCTTGCATGGCTCGGGCTGGTCGGTCCGAACTTGTGGTGGGCGCTTGCCCTTTCAGTGGTCTACGCCATCGGCGTATTCCGCTTCGTGTGAGAAACCGGGGCGGAAATCCGCTCCGTGCAGGAATGGGCTCGGGGGACACCGCGCCCGGAAGTCGATATGCAATCGCGAGCTTTGGGAGGAACACCATGCGACGGCATCTAATGACGACTACGGCACTCATCGTGCTGGCAATGACGGGTTCTGCTTTGGCCGGAATGGACGAGGCGAAGCAATTTCTCGACAAGGAAATCGGCGATCTTTCGTCTCTTTCGCGCGCCGATCAGGAAAAGGAAATGCAATGGTTCGTCGATGCGGCCAAGCCTTTCCAGGGCATGGAAATCAAGGTCGTTTCGGAATCGCTGACCACCCATGACTATGAATCCAAGGTTCTGGCGCCTGCCTTTACCGCCATTACCGGCATCAAGGTCACGCACGATCTCATCCAGGAAGGGGATGTGGTCGAAAAAATCCAGACCCAGATGCAGACCGGCCAGAACCTGTATGACGGCTGGGTCAACGACTCCGACCTCATCGGCACGCACTGGCGCTACCAGCAGGTGCGCAACCTGACCGACTTCATGGCCAATGAAGGCAAGGATGTCACCAATCCGATGCTCGATCTGGACGATTTCATCGGCAGCAAGTTCACCACTGCGCCGGACAAGAAGCTCTACCAGCTTCCCGACCAGCAGTTCGCGAACCTGTACTGGTTCCGTTACGACTGGTTCAACGACGAAAAGAACAAGGCCGACTTCAAGGCCAAGTACGGATATGATCTCGGTGTGCCGGTCAACTGGTCGGCCTATGAGGATATCGCCGAATTCTTCACCGGGCGCGATGTCGAGGGCAAGAAGGTCTTCGGCCATATGGACTATGGCAAGAAAGATCCTTCGCTTGGCTGGCGCTTCACCGATGCCTGGCTTTCCATGGCGGGTAACGGCGACAAGGGCCTGCCGAACGGGCTGCCGGTCGATGAATGGGGCATCAAGGTCGATGACCAGTCGCGCCCTGTCGGTTCCTGCGTGGCGCGCGGTGGCGATACCAATGGACCGGCCTCGGTCTATGCGATCCAGAAATATCTCGACTGGATCAAGGCCTATGCTCCGGCGGAAGCGCAGGGCATGACTTTCTCCGAATCGGGTCCGGTTCCTTCGCAGGGCAATATTGCCCAGCAGATATTCTGGTACACCGCCTTTACCGCCGATATGGCCAAGCCCGGCCTGCCGGTGGTGAACGAGGATGGCACGCCGAAGTGGCGCGTCGCGCCTTCGCCGCATGGCGTCTACTGGAAAGACGGCATGAAGCTCGGCTATCAGGACGTGGGGTCCTGGACGCTGATGAAATCGACGCCCGACGATCGCGCCAAGGCCGCCTGGCTCTATGCGCAGTTCGTGACGTCGAAGACGGTGGACGTAAAGAAAAGCCATGTCGGCCTGACCTTCATCCGCGACTCGTCGATCCATCACCAGAGCTTCACGGACCGGGCGCCGAAGCTGGGCGGTCTGGTCGAATTCTATCGCTCTCCGGCTCGCGTGCAATGGTCGCCCACCGGCACCAATGTTCCAGACTATCCGAAGTTGGCGCAGTTGTGGTGGCAGGCTATCGGTGATGCTTCTTCCGGTGCGAAAACGCCGCAGGAAGCCATGGATTCGCTTTGCGCGGAACAGGAAAAAGTGTTGGCTCGTCTCGAACGGGCTGGTGTCCAGGGTGAGTTCGGGCCAAAACTGGCTGAGGAACACGATCTGGAATACTGGAACAAGGATGCCGTTTCGAAAGGCAACCTTGCACCGCAGTTGAAGATCGAGAACGAAAAGGAAAAGCCGGTCACCGTCAATTATGACGAGCTGGTCAAGAGCTGGCAGAAGTAAAATTCTGTAGTTTGATCTGGCCGGGGCGGCACTGGTGGATTGAATTTGACGTTTGTGTCCCGACATTCGCTTGGCGTCTGTATCAGCGGATGGAAACGTCGAAATCGGACCGCCGGCCGTCCCGGCTTGTTGCTACCAATGGGAATGCGTGAAGAATGAGCGGATATATTCTGGCTATCGATCAGGGCACCACTTCCACGAGGTCCGTGCTGTTTGACAGCAACATGCGGGTCGTCGGGCAGGGACAGCAGGAATTCACGCAGCATTTTCCCTCGTCCGGTTGGGTCGAGCACGATGCCGAGGAAATCTGGGCAACCGTCCAGTCTACCATTGGCACCGCACTTGAGCAGGCAGGTATTGGCGCCGCGGATGTCGCGGCCATCGGCATCACCAATCAGCGCGAAACGACAGTCGTCTGGGATCGTGCCAGCGGCAAGCCGGCGCACCGCGCCATCGTCTGGCAGGATCGCCGCACGGCGCAGCTTTGCGAGGATTTGAAGCGTCGCAATCTGGAACCCCTGTTCACCGACAGGACCGGGCTGCTGCTCGATCCGTATTTTTCCGGGACAAAACTTGCATGGCTGCTGGACCATGTTTCAGGGTTGCGTGAGCGTGCGGAGAACGGCGAAATCTGCTTCGGCACCGTTGATAGCTGGCTGATTTACAAGCTTACCGGCGGCAAGGCGCACGTAACCGATGCGACCAACGCGTCACGCACGCTGATCTATAATATCGGCGAAAACCGCTGGGACGATGAGTTGCTGGATATATTGGGTATTCCAGCCGCCATGCTGCCGGAAGTGAAGGATTGCGCTGCGGATTTCGGCATGACCGATCCTTCGCTTTTCGGTGTTTCCATCCCGATTCTCGGTGTCGCGGGCGACCAGCAGGCGGCGGTGATCGGCAATGCCTGTTTTGAGCCGGGCATGATGAAGTCCACCTACGGCACCGGATGTTTTGCGCTTCTGAACACCGGGACGGATCGTGTGACGTCATCCAACCGGCTGCTTACCACCATCGCTTATCGTCTCGATGGCGTTACGACTTACGCCCTTGAAGGCTCGATCTTCATCGCCGGGGCCGCGGTGCAGTGGCTGCGTGACGAACTGGGGTTTATTTCCGTGGCTTCGGAGGTGAGCGCGCTTGCCGAAAAGGCCGACCCGAACCAGCGTGTCTATCTGGTTCCTGCCTTCGCCGGACTGGGGGCGCCTTATTGGGATGCGGAAGCGCGCGGCGCGATCTTCGGACTGACGCGTGGAACGGGACCGGCCGAGTTCGCGCGTGCGGCGCTCGAAAGCGTTGCTTATCAGACCTTTGATCTTCTTGAAGCCATGCGTGGTGACTGGAAGGGATCAAACGGGAATACGGTCTTGCGGGTTGATGGCGGCATGGTTGCGTCCGACTGGACCATGCAGCGTCTGGCCGACATTCTCAATGCGCCTGTCGACCGCCCGGTGTTTCTTGAGACGACGGTTCTGGGCGCCGCATGGCTGGCTGCTTTCCGTGCGGGCATCGGGCCGGACCGCAAGGGCTTTTCGGAACGCTGGCAGCGTGATTGCCGGTTTGAGCCGAAGATGCCGGAGAAGGAGCGTGAAAGCGCGATAGCAGGCTGGCAGGATAGTGTTTCGCGTTGCCTCACCCATAGACCGAAATAAAAAGTACTGGCTATGGCTGAATTGCCCCACATATTTGTGTTGCAGCATTCGTCGCGCCGAATTTTTCACGCTGCAACCAAATGCATCGGGCGGCGCATCATGAAGGGTTCTTACCTTTTTTCATGTCCTGGATGAAGCTGACGATTTCCATCGGGAATGGAAATATGATGGAAGAGCTTTTTTCTCCGGCAATCGTGTTGAGTGTGCTTAGGTAGCGAAGCTGCATGGCTTCTGGCTGCCTGGAAAGTATTCTGGCGGCTTCGAGGAGTTTTTGAGCTGCCTGCTGTTCGCCTTCGGCATTGATGACTTTCGCACGCCGCTCGCGTTCGGCCTCAGCCTGACGCGCGATAGCCCTGATCATGGCTTCATTGACATCCACATGCTTGATTTCGACATTTGCAACTTTTATGCCCCAGGCGTCGGTTTGCTTGTCGAGAGTATCCTGGATGTCGCTGTTCAGCTTATCTCGCTCGGCCAGCATTTCATCAAGATCGTGCTTGCCCAGCACGGAACGCAGCGTGGTCTGGGCGAGTTGGCTGGTCGCCGCCATGAAATCTTCTACCTGTATCGTCGCTTTCTCCGGGTCGAGAACACGAAAATAGATCACGGCGTTAACGCTGACCGAAACATTGTCGCGGGAAATGACGTCCTGACTTGGGACGTCCAGAACGCGCGTGCGTAAATCGACGCGAACCATTTGTTGCACGAATGGAATCAGTACGATCAGCCCCGGTCCCTTTACGCCAGTAAAGCGACCGAGCGTGAAGACCACGCCGCGCTCGTATTCGCGCAGAATTTTAACCGCCGCCGCGAGCAAAATGACGAGAATGAGAACCGGTACAAGGTAGAACGTGATGTCGCTGAATAGACTCATCGTCATGACTCCTGTGTTCTGTTCTGGTTGCTATTCTCCCTCGCGCTCCCGAAGGGCAACCTCAAGCGTTAATCCATGCCGATTTGTGACGGTCACACGATCTCCTGCGGAAAGCGGGGTGGTGGAGATGGCGCGCCAGCGTTCGCCGTGGACCATGATATATCCGTCACTTCCCGCCCAGCTTTCCACTTCGCCGGTCGAATCGATCATTTCTTCAGCGCCGGTAACCGCTCTCTTTCGCCGCACGAGCAAGGCAAGGCGAGCGACGACAACGCTGAAGATGAGACTGACGACTGCTATGCCGCCGATTATTGGCCGTGAGATTTCCAGACCCGGAATGTCTGTATCCAACAGGATGATTGCCCCCAGAACCAATGCGCCGCTGCCGCCAATGCCGAGAATCCCGAACGATGGGGCCAGTGCCTCTGCGACGAGCAACACACTTCCGAGCGCAATCAGGCCCAATCCAGCATAGTTTACCGGGAGAACGGCTAATGCATACAGTCCGATAATCAGGCTGATAGCCCCGACCGTGCCGGGAACCAGAGCTCCGGGGTTGATGAACTCGAAGATCAGTCCGTAAATGCCGATCATCATGAGAATAAGAGCGATATTGGGATCGGTGATCGTGGAAAGAAAGCGCGCACGCCAGTCCGGCTCAAGGGCTTCAACTACGAGGTCGGTTGTGCTGAGTTTGATATTTTCCTGGCCCACTCGCACGGTGCGGCCATCCGCCTGTTTCAGCAAGTCGTCGATCGTGGCGGCCATGAAGTCGATAACATTCTCGCGCATGGCGGCGTCGGACGAAAGTGCGGCTGCCTCGCGCACGGCTTTTTCAGCCCAATCCGCATTGCGATTGCGCAGTTCGGCAAGTCCGCGAATATAGGCTACCGAATCGTTGATTGCCTTCGCTTCACTGGCGGTTTTCGGAAACTGAACAGGTTTGTTCGAGTTATCCTTGTTTGCTTCCTTTGAAGCATTCCCGCCATCTTCGGGTTCGCTATTGAAGGGCGATCCGCCACCGATGGCGACAGGGGTCGCAGCCCCCAGATGTGTGCCAGGCGACATCGCGGCCAAATGGCTGGCATAAAGAATGTAGGTTCCCGCACTCGCAGCCCTCGCTCCACTTGGAGCTACGAAAGCGATCACCGCTATGGGCGAGGCCAGAATTGAACGAACGATGTCACGCGTGGAACTGTCGAGTCCTCCGGGCGTGTCGATCTGCAACACAATAATGTTTGCTTTGCGCTGCGCTGCCTTTTGCAAACCGCGTGAGATATAGTCTGCTGTCGCAGGGTTGACCGTTCCATTTAACTTTAAAACAATCGCGCTTCCGGTCACATCCGAAGCGGCGGGCTGCAAATAAGAAACGGTGACGAAAAACAGCATAAGAAATATCCATACTGTTCGTCGTTTAAGCAGAGCAAACTTCTCTAGTTTGTTTTGTGCCATGTATTAATATATATCAAAAACCGGAAAAGGTCGATCATCGGCGAAGCGACATTCAAGCCAGTGCGCGTTATTTGAGCTGATGAACAGCATTGCGGTTTCAGAGTATGTCTCGCCTTTTTGTTTTCATGGCTAGTGCTGAACGCAAATCTGTAACGTTACAGATTTCATTTATTCTCATGTTTCCAGTTTAGATGAGGGGTGCAGGTATGGCATGAAAATTCCAATCACTCCAATACATGCCGAACTATTTTTTGTTTATTTTCAACGTGTTGACTGAATTCCACCGGGGCTGTTCATGATGAAGCAAATTAAAAGCTTGCAAGCGGGGCCGTTTCGGATACCATACCTGTAACGTTTCAGATTTGGGAGGAGATGAAATGTCGTACGGGAGAACGGCGGTTTTCGCCGCGTCGATCTGTTTGGCAACGACAACACTGGCGATGACCGGGACATCGTCGGCGGCCGATCTTGAAGTTACCCACTGGTGGACCTCGGGCGGTGAAGCCGCCGCCGTCAAGGTGCTGGCTGAAAAGTTCGATGCGCTTGGCGGCGACAAGTGGGTTGACGGGGCTATTGCCGGTAGCGGCTCGACCGCTCGTCCGATTATCATAAGCCGTATCCTCGGCGGCAATCCGATGGGAGCCACGCAGCTCAATCACGGACGACAGGCCGAAGAACTGGTTCAGGCCGGCTTGATGACAGATCTGACGGAGCTTGCCGAAAAGGAAGGCTGGGCCGATTTCATCCGCCCCGGAAGCCTTCTCGAGTCATGTACTTTTGAAGGCCGCCTTTATTGCGTTCCGCTGAATATCCATTCGTGGGAATGGATGTGGATCAATCCGCAGTCCTTCCGGGATGCCGGTGCCGAACCACCGAAGAACTGGAGCGATCTCGTTGCCGCGGCCCCCAAACTGAAGGAAAAGAACATCGTTCCCCTTGCGACCGGCGACGGCTGGCAGGTGAATGGTATGCTCACCGTCTTGATGACGGCGATCGGCGGCAAGGAACTTTATCTCAAGGTCAACAAGGACAAGGATGCCGACGCCGCGCGCGGGCCTGAAATGAAGAAGGTCTTTGAGGCGCTTGCCGAGGCGCGTGCGCTGGCCGACCCCGGTTATGTCGGCCGCTCATGGAACGAGGCGACCAATATGGTTCTGACCGGGCGGGCGGGTGCGCAGATCATGGGCGACTGGGCCCAGGGTGAGTTCGGCACCGCCGGCAAGATGGCCGGGAAGGATTACGACTGCCTGCCGGGGCTTGGTATGCATCCATATCTCGAAACGGGTGGCGATGCGATCTACTTTCCGAAAAACGCGGACCCGGACGTCACCAAGGCGCAACTCAAGCTGGCCAGTATGCTCGTTTCCAAGGATACGCAGGTCGCGTTCAATCTGGCCAAGGGTTCGTTGCCGATCCGCGATGATGTCGATCTCGATTCTGCATCGAGCTGTATGCGGGCCGGTATTGAAATCCTCAAGAACCCGGACAACATCATCCCGTCGATGGAGCAGTTGCGGGCACCGGATACACAGGGACAGATCGAGAGCCTCGCGGCCGAGTTCTTTTCCAATCCAGACATGACGGTCGATGACATTCAGGAACGTTTTGCGGAGATCATCGAACAGGCTCAATAATCATTCGTATCTCGCACCGTCAGGAGGAAGGTGGTGCGGGATATCCGCAGATCGGGAGAGGGAGGAGAACATGACCGTCCTTGACGATAACCGCCAAAGAAAGCCCTTGGGCTTGTTTCGCAATTTGAATGCGAAGATTGCCGCGCTCCCGATGATAGCGACGGTTCTGGTCGTCTTCATAGGCTGCACGCTCTGGACGGTCGCATATTCCTTTACGTCCTCCAAATCATTGCCGATGTGGAATTTTGTCGGCTTCGATCAATATGCCCGGCTGTTTTCCGCGACGCGCTGGCATGTATCCGTTCGCAATCTGGCGATCTATGGTGTGCTGTGCATGGGTTTTTCGCTGATCGTCGGTTTTGTGCTTGCTGCCTTGATGGATCAGAAGATCCGCTTCGAGAATACGTTCCGCACGATCTTTCTCTATCCCTATGCCCTGTCCTTCATCGTAACCGGACTGGTTTGGCAATGGATATTCAATCCGCAACTCGGGCTGGAGAAGGTCGTTCGCGATATCGGTTTCGATAATTTCCAGATGGCGGTCCTGTCGAGCCGTACTTATGTCATTTATGCCATTGTGATTGCCGGGCTATGGCAGATGACGGGTCTGGTCATGGTTCTCATGCTGGCCGGATTGCGCAACATCGATGACGAGATATGGAAAGCCGCGCGGGTCGACGGCATTCCGAAGTGGAAAGCATATGTTTTCATCGTCTTGCCGATGATGCGTCCGGTTCTGGTAACCACGGTGGTGCTTATCGCTACAGGTATCGTGAAACTGTACGATCTGGTCGTGGCGATGACCAATGGCGGTCCGGGCATCGCTTCCGAAGTGCCGGCAAAATATGTCTACGACTTCATGTTCGGATGGGCCAATCTCGGTCAGGGGCTTGCCGCTTCCACGGTCATGCTGACCACGGTTCTCATCATTCTGGTTCCGTGGACGATGCTCGAATATAGCCGGAGGAAGCCAAGATGACAGAAGCAGTCCTGAACCGGAAGATGTCGGACGACGCGCAAATTCCGGCCGCTGAAGCTCAAGGGAAGCAGGCTTCGCAGCCATGGGGACACAAACCGAAACGACGTTTTGCTCCGGCAACCATCATGCTTTACTGTGTGCTGTTCGTCGCCGCCGTCTATTACCTGTTGCCGCTCTATGTGATGGTGGTCACCTCCCTGAAGGGTATGCCGGAGATCCGGCTTGGCAATATCTTCGCGCCGCCGGTCGAGGTCACTTTCGAGCCCTGGGTCAAGGCATGGAGCGAGGCTTGCACGGGCCTTTATTGTGAAGGGATCAGCGCGGGCTTCTGGAATTCGGTCAAGATCACCGTACCGAGCGTGATCGTGTCAATAGCGATTGCTTCGGTCAACGGCTATGCGCTGGCGAATTGGAAATTCAAGGGATCGGAAGTGTTCTTCTCGATCCTGCTTTTTGGAGCATTCATACCCTATCAGGTCATGCTCTATCCGCTTGTCATCATCACCCGTGAGCTTCGCATCTTCGGTACGCTGACGGGGGTCGTGTTCATCCATACGATCTTCGGTATGCCGATTCTGACGTTGCTGTTCCGCAATTATTTTGCCGGCTTGCCGCCAGAACTGTTCAAGGCCGCGCGCGTGGATGGGGCGGGGTTCTGGCGTATCTTTTTCCAGATCATGCTGCCGATGTCACTGCCGATTTTCGTCGTCGCGATCATCCTGCAGGTAACCGGCATCTGGAACGACTTTCTTTTCGGGGTGGTGTTTGCGGGAACGCAGAATTTTCCGATGACCGTCCAGCTCAACAATATCGTCAACTCCATGCAGGGCGTGAAGGAATATAACGTCAATATGGCCGCTACCATTCTCACAGGTGCCGTGCCGCTGCTCGTTTACTTCCTTTCCGGCCGCTATTTCGTTCGCGGTATAGCCGCTGGCGCAGTGAAGGGATGAACCTCATGAATTCCAGTGTTTCCATCCAGGACCTGTCGCTCGATTTCGGTTCGGTCAATGTGCTGCAAAATCTCAATCTGGAGATCGATGAAGGCGAGTTTCTTGTGCTTCTGGGGCCTTCGGGTTGCGGCAAGTCCACGCTGCTCAACTGTGTTGCCGGGCTCCTCGACATTTCCGAAGGCAGCATCTTCATAAAGGGGCGTAATGTCACCTGGGACGAACCGAAGGACCGCGGCATCGGCATGGTGTTCCAGTCCTATGCGCTGTATCCGCAGATGACCGTCGAGAAAAACCTCTCATTCGGCTTGCGCGTTGCAGGCTTGTCGAGGACGGAGATCGACAAGCGCATCAAGCGCGCCGCGGAAATTCTCCAGATCGAGCCACTTTTGCAGCGCAAGCCCTCCGCTCTGTCCGGTGGGCAGCGCCAGCGTGTCGCCATTGGTCGTGCGCTCGTGCGCGATGTTGACGTTTTTCTGTTCGACGAACCGCTTTCCAATCTCGATGCCAAGCTGCGTTCGGAACTGCGGGTAGAAATCAAGCGCCTGCACCAGAAGCTCGGCAATACGATGATCTATGTCACTCATGACCAGATCGAGGCATTGACGCTGGCGGACCGCATCGCGGTGATGAAGGGCGGTATCGTGCAGCAGCTTGCCGACCCGCTTACGATTTATAATCGTCCCCGGAACCGCTTCGTTGCGGGCTTCCTTGGTTCGCCCTCGATGAATTTCTTTTCAGGAGAAATCGCCACGGATAACGGGCCTGTCTTTCATATCGGGAATGCGGCCGTGCGGCTTGATGGCTACGACGGTGCGCTGGCGTCCGGGCGGAAAGCTACGCTCGGGGTCCGACCCGAGCATGTCAGGCTCGATGTGGAGGGTGGGTTCGAAGCCACTGTCGATCTTGACGAGCCAATGGGCGCGGACAGTCTGGTCTGGCTTCGCCTGAACGGACATCCCCTGTCGGCGCGGGTGGAAGCCGGCAAACGCTATCGGGCCGGCGATAAGGTGAGGATCGGATTCAAGGCAGATACGCTTTCACTTTTCGACGCCCAAACGGAGGAGAGGCTTTAGATGAAACGAGATATGCGCTTCCCGTAAGCGCTTCCGATACAGGCGAAATCATTGGTTTTCATGCCATGGCGCGAAGGAAACTTCCGCTGTGACGGAGGTTTTTTTTGCCCGGCAAAAGCCTTGCCGGTTCAGGATTTAGATCGAAGGACGAAAGACATGAACGGTTATTCCTATCAACTTTACAGCTCGCGCAACTTCCAGCCCCTGGAACGCACGCTCTCCATGTTGCACGATCTCGGTTATCGGAGGGTCGAAGGCTATGGCGGTGTCTATGGCGATCCGGTGCAATTGAAGAAAGACCTGGATACGCTGGGCCTTTCCATGCCTACCGGGCATTTTGGACTGGATATGCTGGAAAATGAGGTCGATCGCGTTCTGGAAATCGCCAGGGTCGCCGACATGAAGGCGATTTTCTGTCCCTATCTTGACGCAGATCGGCGCCCTGACACGGTCGCGGGCTGGCAGGAACTTGGAAAGCGCCTTGCGGCGGCAGGCGAACCTTACCGCAAAGCGGGTTATGCATTTGGCTGGCACAATCATGATTTCGAGTTCCGTCCCCTGACAGATGGATCGGTGCCGCTGCAACATATTCTCGACGCGTCGCCTGATCTTGCGTGGGAGGCCGATATTGCATGGATCATAAAGGGCGGCGGTGATCCGATCGAGTGGATCGACCGGTACGGGGACCGCATTCTTGCCGTTCATGTCAAGGACATCGCGGCCAACGGCGAAAAGGGCGACGAAGACGGCTGGGCGGATGTCGGCCACGGGACGGTAGACTGGGCTTCCCTGTTCGCGGCCCTGCGCAAAACGCCGGTCCAATATTTCATCATGGAACATGACAATCCGTCGGACGATGTCAGGTTCGCAAGCCGTTCCATCGAAACCGTAAAAGCTTTCTGATCTGGAGAGACAAATGACGAAGACACTCGGTGTCGGTATCATCGGCTGCGGAAACATCTCCGCCGCCTATCTGCGGCTTTCCCCGATGTTTCGTGGCATCGAAATACGGGCATGTGCCGATCTCAATTCCGCGGCTTCGGAAGCGCGCGCGCAGGAGTTCGGCATAAAGGCGCAGACCATCGATGAACTGTTGCGGAATGACGATATCGATATCGTCGTCAATCTGACGGTTCCGGACGCTCATTATGCCGTGACGAAGCAGATTTTGGCGGCCGGAAAACACGCCTATTCGGAAAAGCCGCTTGTCCTGTCGATGGCGCAGGGTCTCGAACTGAAAGCGCTGGCCGATCGCAGGAACCTGAAAGTTGGATGCGCGCCGGATACGTTTCTCGGCGGCGCGCATCAGCTTGCGCGGCGTGAAATCGATAGCGGCACTGTTGGACGCATCACATCGGGCACATGCCATGTGATGAGCCACGGCATGGAGCATTGGCATCCGAACCCGGACTTCTTTTTCAAGCCGGGCGGCGGGCCGATCCTCGATCTGGGGCCATATTATATCGCCAATCTCGTCAATCTGATCGGGCCGGTGAAGCGGGTTGCCGCCTTGACCTCGGCGGCAACGCCGACACGAACCATCAGTTCCGAGCTACGCAGGGGCGAGACCATACCGGTCGAGACACCCACGACGATTCACGCCCTGCTCGAATTCGAACAGGGGGCAACAATCACGCTTTCTGCAAGTTGGGATGTTTGGGCGCATCGCCATGCAAATATGGAACTCTACGGCACGGACGGCTCGCTTTACCTGCCGGATCCGAATTTCTTCGGGGGCGAAGTTCAACTGGCGAAACCGGGACAGGCCGCGAAGCCTGTCGAAAACTGGGATCATCCGTTCGGTATCGCGAACGAAGAACATTCCAACGGAATGATGGCCAACTATAGAACAGCAGGTCTGGCGGACATGGCTGCAGCGATCCTCGACGGTCGCGACATGCGTTGTTCGCTTGAACGCGCTTTGCATGGGGTCGATGTCATGCTGGCAGTCCTCCGCTCCGGCGAGGAAAAGCGCTTCATCGATATCGAAACGCGCTGCACTCGCCCGGAAGCGCTTGATGTGGCCGCAGCCGAGGCCTTGCTCCGGCAGGCCGGGAACACGAAAAAGCGGGCGGCAAACTGACTTTGCCTCGCTCCTCCCGAGCGACAGGAGGCTATTTTGACACTACGGTGCCGGAGTAGCCTCCGCCCTTTTTTCAGCCTATCGTTTGCAAGGACTTTATGTCGGCACCGCTGATGCGGCCCAGAATGGCCTTGCCGAGTTGTTGTCCGGCAAGCTTGAAGTTTTCTTCGACAACAATCAGCCCCGGACGAAACCAGTGCAGGATCTGCGTGGACTGCTTCGCCGCGACATCCAGTTCATTGCCGATGCTCAACCCGGCGTCCTCGACACCGGCAACGACTGCCAGGGCCGCAGCACTGCCGGAGCAGATGATGCCGTCCGGCCGGTTAGGCCTTTTCATCAATTCCGCAATATGTTCCCGCAAGTCCTCAAGCGGCGTATCGAGATCGACGCTTTCGAACGGCGATCCGCTGCAATTGAAGGTGCGCAGCCCCTCATAAAAGCCGCCCACCATGTGCCGGTAGTAGGTGAGATGCGCCGGCGGTGCAAGCAAGGCAAGCCGCCTGCGTCCGCGTGACGCCAGTTTACCGGCCATGTCCAGCGCGAAAGTGAAATTATCGAAGTCGTGATAGGGGTGTTCAATGCCCATGTCTGTACGTCCATGGGTAGCGAACGGGAAATTGTGCTCGGTCAGGTAATGGACACGCTGATCGTCCGGCTCCGTGCGTGAAAAAATGATGCCGTCGGCCGAGCCGGTCTCCACTATGTAACGGATCGGCTCTATCGGCGCGCGCGAGTGAAAATAGGGCGTGAGAATGAGATGATATTGCGTTTCGGCCAGAACATCCGCGACGCCGTGAATGACCTGACTCGTGAAGCCCATGATCTCGTCCTGCGTGTTCAGAACGAGTGCGATGACGTTCGTCTTGCCGGTTCGAAGACGCACACCCGCACGGTTGGGGCGATAGCCGATCTGACGTGCGATAAGCTGTACGCGCTTGCGTGTTTCAGGGCCGATTTCGGGCGCATCCTTCAGTGCCCGTGAAACCGTGGTTACGCCAAGGCCGGTCATGAATGCGATTGTCTTCAACGTCGGCCGTTCATTCTCAAGGAACGGTTTCGCAGGACTCTGCGGCTTGGCGGCCTGCGGGTTCCTTTTTCCATTCATGCGCATTTCGTCCGGCAGCGAGGAGCGGGATATACAGACAGGAATAAAATTAGCTTATCTATCAATAGTTTGTTTTGCCTGCCTTGTCATCTTTTAAGATGCTTTCCGCCGGCAGAGAGGAGATCCGGCCAGAGATCTCCCCTCGTCCAGATATTCATACAACGCGACGGTTTGTTCACCCAGGAACAGGCGCATCATCGCGAAGCAGTTTTCGGTTCTTCAGTTCTGCCCAGAAGTCCGTTGGAATCGGGTGGCAGAACCATTTCAGGTTTTGCTCCAATTGTTCGACGGTCCGCGTTCCGGCGCAAAAAGAAGGAATCGCGGGATGAGCGACGACGAATTGAAGCGCGGCCGCTGGCAGTGGCACATTGTAATCGCGGCAGACAGCCTCGATTTTCGCCACCTTGTCCATAATGGGTTTGGGAGCGGGTGAATAATTGTATTTGGCGCCGGGAATCGCGCCGGTTGCCAGAATACCGGAATTGAAGCCGCCGCCAACAAGAACGGCGGCGCCACGTTTTTCGCAAAGGGGGAGGAAGTCGTCGAGAGCTTCCTGCTCAAGCAGCGTATACCGCCCGGCGAGCAGGAAGCAGTCGAAATCGCGCCGTTTCAGCGCCTCATGACAGACTTCCCATTCATTGACGCCGACGCCGATTGCCTTGATAGCACCTTGCGAACGCAATTGTTCGAGCGCGCGCCAGCATCCATCCATGGCCTGTTCAAAGACTTCTGGCTGGTCCTCACCGCGTGTGTATCGGTCGATATCGTGAATGAAAAGCATATCGATGCGTTCGAGCGCCAGTCGTTGCAGCGAATCCTCAAAGGAACGCATGGTGCCATCATAGCTATAGTCGAAGGTCATGCTGTTGGGGGCCGCATTTCTCCAGGGGGAAAAATCGATCTCGGAACGGGGAGCGGCTTTCAACACGCGGCCAACTTTTGAAGCGACCACGAAATCGTCACGCTTCTTCCAGCGTAGTGAATGCCCCAGCCGCAGCTCGGAAAGCCCATGCCCATACATCGGCGCGGTGTCGTAAAAGCGGATGCCGCTGTCCCACGCCTTCTGCACCATTGAATCGGCGGTGTGTTCGTCGATTTCACGCTGGAAATTGCCGATCGGCGCAGTGCCGAAGGCGAAGGCTGTTACATCGAGACCGCTACGGCCAAATTTACGTCTATCCGACGGCTGCATAAAACTCCTCCCTATATAATTCGCCTGCATCGGGCACCGATCCGATTGCATCGGATCGGTGTTTTAATCTGCCGTGGTCAACTGACAGCTTCCATTCCGTGTGTTTGCAGGAAGACCTTCATTTTCCCGGCGGCGGTGTCGGGATCGCGGAACAGGCCCGCCTGGTCGGCAAGGCGGAACAGTTCCGCATAATGCATCACACTTCGCGAGGATTGCATTCCGCCAAGCATACCGAAATGCTTCTGGTGGCCATTCAGCCAGGCCAGGAACACGACGCCGGCCTTGTAGAACTGCGTTGGCGCTTCAAAGATCAGCCTGGCAAGGGGGAGCGTCGGATTCATGATGTCAAAATAGCGGGTCCGATCGCCATCCGCCAACGCGGCGAGCGCTGTCGCGGCCGCAGGCGCAATCGGATCAAAAATACCAAGCAAAGCGTGCGAATAGCCTGTTTCATCTCCGGCTATCAGTTCCGGATAGTTGAAATCATCCCCCGTATACATCTTGACCGAAACGGGAAGGCGCCTGCGCATGGCGATTTCCTTGGACTTGTCGAGCAGTGAGATTTTGATGCCGTCGATCTTGTCGGCATGGGCTCCGATGAAATCGATCAGAAAATCCATTGCCTGATCGTGGTCACCAAAGCCCCAGTATCCCGCGAGTGCCGGATCGAACATCTCTCCCAGCCAATGCAGGATTACCTTGCGGCGGCTCGCCGAGATCAGTCGGCTATAGATGCGCGCATAATCGTCGGGGCGCGCGTTGCAGGCGACCATGGCGCGGCTCGCCATCAGGATTGGCGTGGCTCCCGCGCCTTCAATGAATTCCAGCTGCTCTTCATAAGCGCGGAGAATATCATCGAGCGAATGCGCCCCGGCGCCAAGCTGATCCGTTCCGACGCCGCAGGCAACCTCGGCGTTGTCCACACGCTTTGCCTCGGCCATGGTGTTGCGGACGATTTCCTTCGCACCTTCCCAGTCGAGGCCCATGCCGCGCTGGGCGGTATCCATCACTTCGGCTACTCCAAAGCCAAGCGACCAGAGGTGACGGCGGAAGCTCATGGTGCTTTCCATATCGATCCTGGCCGTCTCCCAGGGCGCGCCCGTGTCGAAGGCGCTGCAGACGACATGGGCCGCGGCGAAGGCCGTGCGAGCCAGCGGCCTGTCGTTGACCGAGGCAAAGGGACTCGGGTCCCGCATTTCATAGATTTCGCTCTTTCCTCCAGTTGTCGGAAGCAGAATCCTCGTCATTGAACGTTCCTTCTTTCTTGTCCTTTGGGAGCGCGTCATTCGGATCGACCTGTTGCGAAGCCGGTCGCGCTCATCCACACATGCGATCAGCTATTTGACGAACCTTTGGCTGGCGTTGCTCGCTGAAATGCAAGTCCTCAATCAACGCATGTTCGATGGTGTCCGGGCATATGCATCCGTTCCGACACTGACGATCACCCTGCGTTGCTCCTCCCGGCGGTATCGCCAAATTCTCCAACCTTCCGCTTGACATGCATATACCGTTGACACTAAGTGAACAAGATGGTTACTTAAATAAATCTCGAAACCACGGCTCGGAGGGGAGCAGTGGTTGGTGTAGTCCAATCGGCTTGCTGCGAAGCGAGTTGCAAAAGACGGTTGTTGGATGGCCGTTGTTCGAAAGGGAGGAATATCAGTGAAAATCTATCGTCAGTTGTTTTTGGCCGCAGGCGTTTCCATGTTCGCTGCCGCTGCACATGCGGAAGCACCGAAAATTTGCGTCAGCACGTGGAATCTGACCAATCCTTATTGGGTGAATGTGGTCAATGGCGCCAAGGAGCGCGGGGCTGAAGTCGGTGCGGAAATTGTTGTCAATGATCCGTCCAATGACAATAGCCGCCAGATCGCATCGATCGAAAACTTCGTTACTCTTGGCTGTAAGGCCATCATCATTGCGGCGATCGATCCGGCATCGACCGAGCAGCCTCTGGCAGATGCTCGCGCCGCCGGTGTAAAGATCATCGCGCAGTCGATGGAAACTCCGGTCGCGGATGTGTGGGCTTCGGCCGATGAGCACGACATGGGGCACACGATCGGCGTGGAAGCGGGCAAGTGGATTGCCGAAAAGCTCGACGGCAAGGCATCGGTCCTGGTTCTCAACGATGATCGTCAGCCGCAGATGATCGCCCGCAAGCAGGGTATTCTCGACGGGATTGCCGAAAAGGCACCTGACGCGAAGATCGTCGCGGATCAAACCGCTCCTGACACGGCCACGGGCATGACGGTGACGGAGTCTGTTCTTCAGGCTAACCCGGGGTTGAATGTTGTCGTCGCCAACAATGACGCGAGCGCGCTCGGCGCTTTGGCGGCAGCGGAATCGGCCGGCATCGACACGACGAACATGTTTATCGGCGGTGTGGATGCGACCCCGGAAGCACGTGAAAAGATTGACGGCAAGACGGCGTTCCGCGCCAGCGTCGACAACGTGCCATTCGATAATGGCCGTCAGGATGTCGATTTCGCCATGAAGCTGATTGCCGGGGAGAAAATCGAATATCGCCAGGTCATCAAGGTCAAGGCGTATTCTGGAAAATAAAGCAAAACTTGCCGTGGCGTTAGGGTGCTTTTCGATCTGATTGATACGGACGGCACTCTATCTGTCTGTTCTGGCACGCATCCCGATCTGCTTCGTACGGATCGGGATGCGGCTCCAGTGATACGGCAGAAAATGCCGGGAGGAAATGATGAGTGAAGTTCTCCTGGAAATGCGCGATATTCGCAAAGCCTATCCGGGTGTGCTCGCGCTTTCCAATGTCAATCTGAAGGTTCAGCGCGGTGAAGTGCATGGCCTGATGGGTGAAAATGGTGCGGGCAAGTCAACGCTGATCAAGGTACTTGCGGGCGCAATCAAGCCGGATAGCGGACAGATCATATTCGAAGGCAGGCCGTTTAACGGGCTCGACCCGCGTACGGCCATGGATCTCGGCATTGGGGTGATCTACCAGGAATTCAACCTCGTTCCCTATATGTCGGTGGCCGATAACATCTTTTTGGGTAACGAGTTCAGTCGGGGACCGTTCACTTTGCCCGGAAGGGCGGTCAAGGCGGCGCAGTCGGTGCTCGATTCGCTGGGGATCGATATCGATCCTTCCGTGCAGGTCAGCGAACTGACCGTCGCTTACCAGCAGATGGTCGAGATCGCCAAGGCGGTTTCCAGAAATGTTCGACTTCTCATCATGGACGAGCCGAGCGCGCCTCTTTCCAATCAGGAAGTTGCCCGCCTTTATGAGCTGATCGACCGTTTGCGCGCGCAGGGCATAGCGATCATTTATATTTCGCATCGTCTGGAAGAGATTTTCCATTTGACGAACAATGTCACGGTTCTTCGTGACGGTGTCCATGTCGGGTCTTCGCCGACCGAAAATATCACGCGTGAAAAGCTGATTTCCATGATGGTGGGGCGCGAGATCAGCGAAACCTATCCCGAAGGCGGTTTCGGCCAGGAGGCGACAGCGCTTGAGGTCAAGGATCTATGCGGCCAGAAGTTCCGGGATATTTCCTTCACCCTCAAACAGGGAGAAGTGCTCGGTATCGGCGGACTGATCGGATCCGGTCGCACCGAGGTTGCGCGCGCCATATTTGGCGCGGATCCGGTCGCCTCGGGAGAAATCGTGGTTCACGATTGTCCGGTGGCGGTGCGCAATCCCCGTCACGCGACGGAGCTGGGCATCGCGCTCATTCCGGAAGACCGTAAGCAACAGGGTTTGCTGCTTTCCATGAGCGTGGGGGAAAATGCTTCCCTTGCCGCCCTCTCGAAGTTCACGTCCAATGGCCTTATCGCCCTTGGCCGGGAGCAGGAGGCGATGCGCAAGCACGTTGAGACGCTGAAAATTAAGACGCCCTCGCTGGAACAGAAAGTGGGCAATCTCAGCGGCGGTAACCAGCAGAAGGTCGTGATCGCCAAATGGCTGGAAACCGGAGCGCGGATACTTATCCTCGATGAGCCTACACGCGGTATCGATGTCGGTGCCAAACAGGAAATCTACAAGCTCATCCGCACGCTGACGCAACAAGGCATGTCGATTATCGTCATTTCGTCCGACATGCCGGAACTCATAGGGATTTCAGATCGCATTCTGGTCATGTCGCGCGGCCGTATTGCCGGTGAACTGTGCGAAAACATAAGCCAGGACAGGATCATGGAACTCGCCGCGGGCTGACCCCCGGCCAGAAAACAAGCGCTCTCGGCTGGGAGAGCACGGAAGGTTTCAAGATATGACCAATATTCGCAGCATCATTTCGAGATACGGTATGGCGGTGGTTCTGCTGTTTCTCCTCGTGTTCTTCTCGTTCGCGACGGATGCGTTTCTGTCGCAGCAGAACATCACCAACGTATTGCGGCAGGTCGCCATGCTTGGCATCGCGTCTGTCGGCATGGCGCTGGTGGTGCTGACGGGAGGCATCGATCTTTCGGTCGGTTCCGTCATTGCCCTTGTCGGTGTCGTGGTGGCGCTTGCCATGACGGCACTTGGTCTTAACGTCTATGCCGCGTGCCTGCTTGGCATTGCAACCGGCGCATTCGTTGGACTTATCAATGGTTTGGCCGTGACGGCATTTGCCATTCCCCCGCTTATCGCCACGCTGGCGATGCTGACGGCCGTTCGCGGTGTCGTCTATATTCTGTCGGGTGGGCTTCCCATCTTTGGCTTTCCGCCGGAGTTTTCCGTCTTTGGCCGCGGCATGGTCGGCTTTATTCCGGTGTCGGTTCTTACAATGATCGCGGTCCTGGCCATCGGCTGGATTCTGCTTAATCGCACGCGTTACGGTCGCTACCTCTATGCTATCGGCGGCAATCAGGAAGCGGCGCGTCTTTCCGGTATTTCAGTGAATTTCAACCTGATCATCACTTATGTGCTGGCTGGCATTTTCTCTGCAATCGCAGGCATCATCATGCTTTCGCGACTTAACTCGGCGCAGCCGAACGTGGCTACCGGTTTTGAAATGGATGTCATCACCGCAGTTGTTCTGGGTGGTATCAGCATATCGGGCGGCGAGGGCCGGTTTTCGGGCGTGATCTTCGGCATACTGATCATCGGCGTGCTCTCGAATGGCATGATCCTTCTCAACGTGCAGGATTATTGGCAGCTTGTTATCAAGGGTGCAGTCTTGATGCTCGCCGTTGGCCTCGATCGTTATTATGCGCGCCTTAGCCGGCAGAATGCGCAGAAATCGCAGGCTGCCCTGCTCAACCAGCCACAGGTAATGGCCCAGGCTGCAAAGTGAACGACACAATGGCACAAGCCTTTGATTATGTGATTGTTGGTGGCGGTTCTTCCGGTTGTGTGCTGGCCGCGCGGCTGACCGAGAACCCGGCTGTTCGCGTTTGCCTGATCGAGGCAGGCGGACGCGATAATCATCCCTTGATACACATGCCGGTCGGCTTCGCCAAAATGACCACGGGGCCGCATACATGGGGGCTGACAACCGCGCCACAGAAGAACCTGAACGACCGCGAAATTCCCTATGCCCAGGCGAAAGTTCTGGGCGGCGGGTCCTCAATCAACGCGGAGGTTTTCACGCGTGGACATCCCAGCGACTATGATCGCTGGGTCGAGGAGGGGGCCGAAGGCTGGGGTTTTCAGGACATTCAAAAATATTTTCTTCGTTCTGAAGGCAATACGATCCTGTCGGGGGACTGGCATGGAACGGATGGGCCGCTAGGCGTTTCGAATATACCCGCGCCGCAGGAAATGACGCGGGCCTTCGTCCAGAGCTGTCAGGAAACCGGAATGCCATATAATCCGGATTTCAATGGGGAGAGGCAGGAAGGAACAGGCGTTTATCAAACCACGACGCGCAATAATCGCCGTTGTTCGGCGGCCGTCGGCTATCTGCGTCCGGCTTTGGGGCGCAAGAACCTGACGGTCATCACAGGCGCGCTGGTTCTGCGTGTGGTTTTTGAGGGGCGGCGCGCGGTTGGCGTTGACTACCGGATCGGCGGCAAAAGGGCTTCTGTTCGGGCCGGAAGTGAAGTCCTGCTCACTGCCGGAGCGATAGGCACGCCGAAACTGATGATGCTGTCGGGTGTCGGGCCAGCGGATATGCTGCGCCAGCACGGTATCGAGATTGTGCAGGACATGGCTGGCGTCGGGCAGAATCTGCAGGATCACTTCAATACGGATATCGTTGCCGAACTGAGCAGTCACGTCAGCCTGGACAAATATAACCGGCTGCACTGGATGTTATGGGCCGGTATCCAATATTCCCTGTTTAACTCCGGTCCGGTTACCTCCAATGTCGTCGAAGGCGGTGCCTTCTGGTATGGAGACAAGAACAGTTCCTGCCCGGATTTGCAGTTTCATTTCCTGGCTGGCGCCGGTGCGGAAGCGGGAGTGCCCGGTGTGCCGAAAGGCGCGTCGGGGGTGACGCTCAACTCATATGCCTTGCGGCCAAAATCGCGTGGCTCGGTGACCTTGCGCTCCGCCGATCCGTCGGCGCGACCGGTGATCGACCCGAATTTCCTGTCCGACCCCTACGATCTGAAAATCGCGCTCGAAGGCGTCAAGATCAGCCGGGAAATCTTCGCACAGCCGTCTTTGCAAAAATATATCAAGACGATGCGGTTCCCGGAAAAGGGCGTGCGGAGCGATGCCGATCTGACTGCCTATATCCGGAAATATGGCCGAACAGCCTATCATCCGGCTTGCACCTGCAAGATGGGACGGGACGATCTGTCGGTGGTCGACCCGCAATTGCGCGTTCACGGTCTGGATGGCATTCGCATCTGCGACAGCTCGACAATGCCGAGCCTTATCGGTTCCAACACCAATGCAGCAACGATCATGATCGGTGAAAAGGCGGCGGATATGATCCGTGGAAATGCCTGATTGCGCCGGACAGAAGACTAATTGAGAGAGAAACGAAATGGATGCGGTAAATAACAGGCCGGTAGTGCTCATTACCGGCTCGGCGCGGGGAATAGGACTGGCTGCGGCGGAAGCGCTGGCTGCTGAAGGCTTTTCCATTGCCGTCAATGGCCCCGTTGACGATGAAGAATTGCGCATGGCGGTGCGCCGGATCGAAGCTTATGGAGTTCCAGTCGTCGCCGCGCCTTTCGATGTGACCCGTATCGACGCACACCGGGCTGCGCTGGAGGCTGTCGAAGCGAAACTCGGTCCCTTGACCACCCTGGTCAATAATGCCGGTGTCGGTGTGCTTCAGCGCGGCGATATGCTCGATGTTTCCGAGGAAAGCTGGGATCGATGCATGGCCGTAAACAGCAAGGCCATGTTTTTTCTCAGTCAGGCTTTCGCCAGGCAGCTTTTGTCGAGAGAGCGGCCAGCCTTGTTTCATTCGATCGTCAATATAACGTCTTCCAATGCCGTGGCGGTGGCCGAGCAGCGCGCGGAATATTGCGCATCCAAGGCCGCCGCATCGATGGTTTCCAAGGCGCTGGCCGTCCGGTTGGGGCGCGAGGAAATCTCGGTTTACGACGTTCAGCCCGGCTTGATCGCCACGGAAATGACGGCTCCTGTCATCGACAGCTATCGTGATCGTGCAGCCGCTGGCCTGACCTTGCTGCCGCGGGTCGGCGAGCCGGGGGAAATCGGTCGGCTGATCGCTTCACTTGCGTCTGGACGTTTACCGTATACGACCGGCATGACAATCCCTGCCGATGCCGGAATGCTGGTGCCACGGTTTTAGAGCCTAATCCGACCGGAGCGAAACGAGGCTCGATGAGCAGAACTCATCGAGCCTCGGTATGGTGCACGCAGAAAGACAGGTAATGCGGGACTTTTCACAAGATCACACGCCTCTGGCACTGAACACTGCCACTCTTGGCCATAATCTTGAAGGCTATGGTGCGGGCTGGTCGCCGGAACAGGTGATCGACGCCTGTGCGGCTCGAGGCTTTGGATCGATAGTCTACTGGCGTCGCGAGATCGGTTCTCGTGCCGTGGAAATCGGCGAGCGTACACGTGCGGCGGGGCTTTCGGTCGTCGGCCTTTGCCGAACGCCATTTCTCGTCGGCACAGATGCTCTGGACAGACAGAAGCTCATGGACGACGCGATGTCGTCGATTGATATGGCTGCTGCACTTGGTGCCGATGTGCTGACGATCGTTGTTGGCGGAGTGCATCCGGGAACAAAGGGTGTTGATGAGAGCCTCAGGATCGTTGCCGATCGTATCGCCGACCTGGCGTCATATGCAAGGGATCGTCATGTCAAGCTGGCCCTGGAACCTTTGAATCCTGTCTATGCCGGCAATCGTTCCTGTCTGACAACGTTGCGGGATGCCGTCGACATATGTGATGCGGTAGGGGCCGACAATCTCGGCCTTGCGGTCGATGTCTATCATGTCTGGTGGGATACGGATATCGATGTACAGCTCGAGCGTGCCGGCAAGGATCGGCTCTATGGTTTCCATCTCTGCGATTGGCTGGCCGATACGCGCGACATATTGCTTGATCGCGGCATGATGGGAGACGGTGTTGCCGACATACGGGGCCTTCGGTCGTCCATCGAAAAGGCGGGATATAACGGCCCGTGTGAAGTCGAGATATTTTCCTCACAGAACTGGTGGAAACGCGCGCCGGAAGAAGTGCTCGACCGGATCGTGGAACGTTTTCGTTCTGTGTGCTGAGGTGGGAAGTAGCGACCCGGTTACTTTCTCTCAGGCCCGGTCAGGGCGGCAATGGTGAAATCGATAACATGCTGGCGGCGTTCTGCCAGATAAGAGTCCTTGCCAATTGACGCATCGAATGTCGCTGACAGCGTATGGCGGTTGGCGAAACCGAAATAGCACAGGCCTGCAATATCGATATAGAATTGCACGGGATCGAACATACGGCCGAATACGCCCTTTTCGACGCCGCGTTTCATCAAGCCTTCCAATGATGATATCAGAGGTTTCTGAATGTCGCCCATATGCCCGGAACGGTGGACGTAACGACCGCCGTTCAGGTTTTCCTGGGACAGGAGCGCCATGAATTCGGGATGCTGAACATAATAGTCGAAGGTAAAGGCAACCAGCAGCGATATGCCCTCCACCGGTTCCATCTTCTCCAGATGCAGTTTGCGTTCCGCATCGCGTATCTGTTGATAGGCAAATTCCAGGGTGGCTTCGTAGAGTTCTTCCTTGCTCTTGAAATAATGATAGAGCATCCGGTGTGAGAATTCCGCTTCGCGGATAATGTCTACCACCCGCGCCCCATCGAGGCCGGCACGCGCGAAATGGCGCATACCCGCTTCGAGAATCTTCTGTCGGCTCGCAACCGGATCACGCCGGTTCGGCCCCTGGAGTTTGCGAGGCTGACGCTGCGCCTGTTCCACGAGATTACCTTTTTTGATCGGCATGGAGGCGGGTTAGCGAGCCACCCATTGCTGGATATGAGTTGCTACAGCAGCCAGATCGCCCGTTTGTGTCCTGACCTCAATGTCAGCATAGGATCGTCTTTTGGCAAGGTCAATTTTGGCAATCTTGTAAGTAATGGTGATCGTATCGCCAATTCTTACACCCTTGAGAAAACGAACCTTGTCATATCCAACAGAGACGGGAACTTCCGGCGCGTCGGCGCGTGTTGCTTCACCGGCCTTGGTGGAGCATGAGGACATATAGCCGACCAGAAGCGCGCCGTGAGCGATACGCCCGCCATAGGGCGTATTTTTCATTTCCTCTTCATCGACATGGTTGGGCGACAGGTCGCCGGTAATGCCCGCGAACAGATAGACGTCCGATTCCGATACCGTTTTAGAGAACGTAAAAGTCTGGCCGATTTCGACATAAAAATCGCTCATGACTGTTTTTCCTTCCAGAATTGTGCGCCTGTCTGCGGCGTAAGGGTAAACAGATCCGTTCGCATCAATCGAGGTTCACGGATGATGGGGGAGAATTCCATATGGTCGAGAATGTCGGCCTGTATATCGATGCCGGGGGCTACTTCGACCAATTCGACACCTTCGGAGGTGAGTTCAAAGACTGCGCGCTCCGTGACATAAACGACTTTCTGGCCACGGCGGGCCGCTTCGCTGCCACTGAAAGTGATACCGGCAACACGGGAAACAAGCTTGTGGATTTTGCCGTGCTGGCGAATTTCCAGTTTTCCATCCGTGGCTTCGATATCCAGCCCTTTGGCTGCAAAAGTACCGCAGAAAACCACGGTTTCCGCTCCCTGCGAAATATCCACGAAGCCACCGGGGCCGCTCATCCTGCCGCCGATATGGGAAACGTTGACATTGCCTTCGGCATCCATCTCGGCCATGCCGAGATAGGTCTGGTCGAGACCGCCGCCGGAGTAGAGATCGAACTGCGCGGCAGAAGAGACGATTGCGGACGGGTTGGAAGCGATGCCGAACAGGTCGCCCGTCATCAAGGTGCCGTTGTGCAGCCCTTGCTCGATGGTTATCCAGAAATCCGACTTTCGCCCCGATGTTTCGACAATGCCGGCCACATCGGCGGACATGCCAAACCCGAAGTTGATCGTTGAACCCGTTACGAGTTCCGCAGCGGCCCGATGTGCAATGATGCGCCGCGCCGCGTCAGCGAAATTCGGTGGGGTGACATCGGCCACCTCCCTGTTTTGCCCCGAAAGACTGAGATTGTAAGGGCCGAAATAGGTCTGCGGCTGTTCCGGGGCGAGGGCTACGACGTCTACAAGATTGCCCGGTACTGCAACTTCACGTGGCAGGAAGCTGCCCCGAGGTCGGATTTCCCGCACCTGGGCGATAACGCGTCCGCCGGAATTGCGCGCTGCCAGCGCGATATTATAGATGTCGAGATCGGCGGGTTCTTCGATGGCGCAAATATTGCCGTCCTCATCGGCAAAAGTACCGCGAATGACGCCGAGGTCGACAGGGAACGGCTTGTAGCGCAGATATTCTTCGCCATCGATCGTCATCAATTCGACGATCTCTTCGTCCGTGCGGGAATTCGAGCGCCCGCCGCCATTGCGCGGATCCACGAATGTGCCGAGGCCGACTCTGGTGATCAGTCCTGGACGGCCCGCGCCGATTTCGCGCATCAGATTGATAATGACACCACTCGGCAGGCAGTAGGCCTCGATGTCGCCGTTGCGCGCCATGTCCAGCATACGCGGCGACCAGGTCCAGTGACCGCCGATTACTCGCTTGACCATGCCTTCATGCGCGAAACGGTTTGTGCCGCGCTCGCCTTTGTCGCCGATGCCCAGTGCATGTACAAGGGTCAGGTCTCGCGGGTGGCCGGTCTCTTTGAAAGCGGCTTCCAGCCCGGCCAGAACGCCATCCGGCTCGAGCAAGCCACCGCCTGATCCCGTCGTCACCACCACTGCGCCATCCCGGAGAGACGACAGATATTGTGGCAGATCATCAAGCTCCATGACCGTCTTTTTCACTTACAAACTCCCTGAAACCTTCCCTGCGCGATTGTCGCAGCAATCGTAGCGAGAGCGTCTTGCGCTCTTCGGCCGAACATTATAAGTAACAATTCTGTTTAATTACGAACATTGCCGGATGCAAGCCTCCCGGTTTGATTTTCCGGCGAATTCCCTGAAGGAGGAACCTCATGACGCTTCAGTTTCCCAAGATGCCGTCCAAGCCTTTCCACTTTGGACACTTTATCGATGGCGACTGGGTTTCCGGTAAGGGGGATGTGATCGAGCGCACCAGCCCCGCGCACGGTGAGGTGGTGACCATCGTGCCAAAAGGGACTCATGAGGACGTAGAACGAGCCGCCGCCGCCGCGCGCCGTCGTTTTGAAGCCGGGGGTTGGGCGGACAAGCCTGCTTCCTATCGTGCCGCGATTATCCGCAAGGCGGCCGATATGATCCTCGACCGTCTGGACGAACTCGCACTCTGCGAAACGCTTGAGAGCGGAAAGCCATATATGCAGGCCCGTTCTGAGATCGAGGGGTCCGCGGGGCTATGGCACTATGCGGCAGGACAGGCACAGGCGCTGCACGGAGAAAGTTTTAATAATTTCGGATCGGGGTCGCTTGGTTTCGTGTTGCGTGAACCGGTCGGCGTGGTTGGCCTGATCACGCCCTGGAATTTTCCTTTCCTGATCCTCTCCGAACGTCTGCCATTCATTCTGGCTGCGGGCTGCACATGCGTGGTCAAGCCAAGCGAGCACACATCCAGCACGACGTTGATGATGGCCGGAATCCTCGCCGAAGCGGGATTGCCCGCCGGTGTGGTCAATGTCGTAACGGGATATGGCGATCCGGTGGGGCAGGCGATTGTCGAGCACAGGGACATCGACATGGTTTCCTTTACGGGGTCGACCCGTGTGGGACGCTCCGCCCTGATGGCTTCAGCCGGAAACATCAAGAAACTGGCGCTTGAACTCGGTGGCAAGAACCCGGTTATTGTGCTGCCGGATGCGGACCTCGACAAGGCCGCAGACGGGATTGTGTACGGTATCCTGTTCAATGCGGGCCAATGCTGCGTTTCGCCAAGCCGCCTGATTGTCCATAAGTCCGTTTCCGAAGATCTTGCCGCACGTGTTCAGGCGTTGATGGTAAAGGTTGTCGTCGGCGATCCGCTTGATCCCAAAACGCAGGTCGGGCCGATTGTCACCGACAGCCAGCTATCGCGTATCTGCGGCCTCGTCGATAAGGCACGTGAGGAAGGCGGAACGATCCGGCTCGGTGGTGAAGCCATAGCGCCGTCGAAAGGCTATTTCATGCAGCCGACTCTGGTCACAAATGTAAACCAGACGATGAATATAGCGCGTGAGGAAGTCTTCGGTCCGGTTCTGGCGGTTTCAACTTTCGATACCGTCGATGAAGCCGTAGCGATGGCCAACGATACCGAATATGGTTTGTCGGGTACGATCTGGTCAACGAAGCTTCACGAGAGCCTCGATCTTGTGCGCCGGGTTCGTGCTGGCCGGATCTGGGTCAACACCACGATAACGGGCGGACCGGAAATGCCGATCGGCGGCTTCAAGCAGTCGGGCCTTGGTCGTGAGACAGGTCTCTCAGGCGTCGCGGAATATACCGAAGTCAAGTCCATCATCGTCGACATGGGCGAACGGACGCCCTGGGTTCGCGGCTGATTGCGACGATCTGCGATATGGCAATCAATACCGGGAATGTGAGGCCCTTTCTGGAAAGCCTCATGCAGACCGCAATCAGGGCGGCAGATCCGGAAGAGAGTATCCGGAATAACCTTCCGGCCCGGCCTTCGGGCCGGACGGTGGTCATTGGCGCTGGCAAGGGCAGCGCTCAAATGGCTCGCGCACTGGAAAAGCATTGGTCGGGCCCGCTGAGCGGTGTGGTCGTAACCCGCTATGGATTCGGTTGCCGTACGAACCGCATCGAGATCATGGAGGCGGCGCATCCGGTACCGGATGCCGCCGGCATCGAAGCCTCGCGCCGGCTTAAGGCCGCGATCCGCGATCTGGGGCCGGACGACCTTGTCATTGCACTCATCTCGGGCGGTGGCTCCGCATTGTTGCCTGATCCGCCGGGAAAGATGAATCTTGACGACGAGATTGCGGTGAACCGCGCCTTGCTCGAATCCGGTGCCCCAATTTCGGTAATGAACACCATTCGCAAGCACCTCTCGGGTATCAAGGGCGGACGACTGGCCAGTCTTACCAAAGCGAAAGTGGTCACTTTCGTGGCTTCGGATATCCCTGGGGACCAAGCCGCCTTTGTGGCGTCCGGGCCCACGATCGCCGATTCATCGACCCGGCAGGACGCCCTGAAATATGTCGCGCAATATGGTATGACATTACCCGACAGAGCGCTGGAACATCTGAATTCACCGGCTGCGGATGCGCCGTTGCCAGATGATCCGGCATTCGCACGCAATGAAATCCATCTGGTTGCATCGGCGCGCAGATCGCTGCTGGCAGCGGCGGAACAGGCAAAGGAGGCCGGTGTTGCGGCAGTTATTCTCTCCGACAGCATAGAGGGCGAGGCAAAGGATGTGGCCGCAATGCACGCGGCAATCTCCAGAGAAGTTGTGCAGAACAACCAGCCTTTCCAGCGTCCGGTGGTCGTTCTTTCGGGAGGCGAAACGACCGTGTCGCTGCCGCCGTCACACACTGGCCGTGGCGGGCGGAATACGGAGTTTGCGCTTTCCTTTGCACTGAATATCCAGGGGCTGGACGTTCAATGTATCGCAGTGGACACCGATGGTATCGACGGTTCGGAAAACAATGCCGGAGCCTATGTGGATGGTGGCTCGGTAACGCGCATGCTTTCCGTCGGCGTTGATCCGAAACAGGTGCTTGCGAGCAAGGATAGCTGGTCGGCATTTCATGCTGTGGGTGATCTGGTCGTAACCGGCCCGACCGGTGTGAATGTCAATGATTTCCGCTGTATATTGATCTGCTAGAACGGTCCTGTTTTGACGGAACCGCCTATCGGTTTCTAAGGGCGTTATTCGTCTACGCTCGGGCGCAGCTTGTGAGCGTAGACAAGCCCCCAGCCAAGTCCAAGTGTTGCGGACGTCGCTGACCCTATGAGTACTCCCAGTTTGGCCGAGCCAAGAAGGCTCGCCTCCGTAAATGCCAACGTCGCAACAAAAATGGACATGGTGAACCCTATCCCTGCCAGCAGTCCAATCAGGCATATTCCACCCCAATTTACGTCTGACGGCAGGCGGCAAAGCTTCAGTTGAACCATCAGCCAGCTTACCAAAATGACGCCAACGGGTTTTCCCAAGACAAGGGCGGCGATTACGCCTGTCATGACCCATTGCGGCCCCTCGCTGAAAAGATCAACCTCACCGAGGCTGACACCTGCATTCGCCAGGGCGAACAACGGCACTACTCCGTAGGCGACCCACGGATGCAGGGCTGTTTCCACCCTTATGACGGGAGGCAGCATTTCGCGTTGGGCACGACGTAATTTTTTCAACTTGCCTACCACGCGATCCTTGTCCCGGTACGGCGCAAGCCCTGGAAGCTCGGAGCCAATACGCGATAGTGTCTCCAGAGGATGCTCGCGCATGAATATCGGCGTTACCGGTGTCATCAGTCCGAGCACTACACCGGCAAGTGTCGGGTGAGCGCCGGTAATCAGCAAACCGCCCCAGATCACAGCCCCGGGCACGATATAGGCATAAGCCGATCCGATACCCATGTGTTGAAGGGCCAACACCATGACAATGCCGAGCGCCGCTGTGGCAAATCCACTATAATCCAGCCCGCCGGAGTAAAAAAAGGCAATGATGAGAACGGCGACAACGTCATCAATGATTGCAAGCGCCAACAAAAAAACACGGACATTGCCCGGAATGGCTTTGCCGAGCAGTGCCAGCGCACCCAATGCAAATACAATATCCGTTGCCGTGGGTACGGCCCATCCCTGAAATCGGGGCGAAGAAACGTTCAGGCTTACATAAATGAGTGCAGGCGCTATCACGCCGCCAATGGCGGCTGCGATGGGGAGCAGGGCCTGTCGTCGATCGCTTAACGCTCCTTCGTGTATTTCCCGCCTGATTTCCATGCCTACGACGAGGAAGAATACGGTCATCAACACGTCGTTGATCCAGAAATGTAAGGGGCGATCGAAGACGAAATCACCTAAGCCGACGGAAAAGGATAGGTCCCAGAGATGATGGTAGCTTTCCGACAGTGGAGAATTGGCCCAGACGAGGGCGATAGCAGTCGCCACAAGCAAGACGATGCTGCTGACAGCCTCGATATGCATGAAATGTTCGAGAGAGGCGAAAGCGCGTTCAGTAAGAGCCTGAGCCCGGTAAATCTTTCGCCGTGGCGCGGAGGAAGCCATGGATAGCACCCTTTCCGCGCGGCGGCCCGACCACACTAAAAGACCTGCCATGTTGCAGCACACAACTGACACCCATCTAGGCGGTAACACATCAGTTCAGTATTTCCAACCATTTATCATCGATGGAACCCGCGTTTAGTCGCAGATGTTTGCGGCAGACTAACGGTTGTTGGGGAATTTTCTATAATAAAGGAGAACCGGGTTATGTCGCGCCAATCGCTGGCAGCATAGCAATATGACGTTGCGTCTTGTTCTCTATAATAGCAAAGCTCGATGAGTGGAACTCACCGAGCTTTGGTTAAGCCCCGTGCGGCAGTGAGCCTTTTCAAGGCTTGGTTAGCGCTGGCATCTCAGCGCCCCGGTATGAACGGAGGCAAGGAAGGGCAAATTTCAGTCTGGCGATTGTGAATATCGCGCAAGCGCATGAATGACCTGCTTGGCCGTAATACGACCAATCTGTACTCCGGCCTCATCCGTAATGCCCACCCAATCATGCTGGGCAAACAATGGCAGTACATCTTCGCAACGCGCATCTGCTGGAACTGTATGGTCGCAGGGTTCGAAATTGCCCTTCTCCATGATTGCACGTACGTGAATGGCACGCGCCTTGTTCACCTCACGCACAAATTCCTCGATATGCTCGTTGGCTGGTCTGAGAACGATGTCTTCCGGCTTCCCAACCTGCTGCACAACGCCATCTTTCAGAACCGCTATCCGATCTCCGATTTTAAGGGCCTCATCGAAATCATGAGTGATAAAAAGGATGGTCTTGTTAAGCGTTTTCTGAAGGGACATCAGTTCGTCCTGCATCCCGGACCGAATGAGCGGGTCGAGAGCGGAAAACGCCTCATCCATGAGCACGATATCGGTGTTCATTGCCAATGCGCGGGCTAGGCCGACCCGCTGCTGCTGTCCGCCCGAAAGCTGGTGCGGTCTTGCATTCTGGTATCCGGCCAGACCGACCGTTTCAATCCATCGATCAGCCTCTTCGCGGCGTTCTTTGCGATCTGTACCGCGTACGGCCAGACCATACGCCACATTGTCCAGTACCGACCGATGGGGAAGAAGCCCGAATTTCTGGAACACCATGGTTACCGTTTGGCGGCGCAATGCCCTCAGTTCGAGGTTACTCATCTTCAGCACATCGGTGCCATTGACGAATATCTCGCCCGCCGTCGGGTCGATAAGGCGATTTACATGCCGGATCAGGGTCGATTTTCCCGATCCCGATAGACCCATGACGACAAAAATCTCACCTCGGGCAACCTCAAGCGATACATTGTCCAGCCCGACGACATGGCCGGTTTCGGCCTGTACTTCGGTTTTGGATTTACCGTCCCGCAACAACTCCAGCGCGCGCGCGGGCGCATCGCCGAATATCTTGGTTACTCCGCGGATTTCAATGGCAATTTCCCGTTCTGCCTGTTGGTTCATCAACGTGTCTCCCCAACACCAATTCTTTTTTGCAGGCGACGGCCAAACGCCTGGGTAATGCGATCGAAGACAACGGCAAGGGCCACGATGCCCAGCCCGGCAAAAAGTCCCCGGCTGATTTCCAGCCGACCAATGCCCTGCAATACCTGATAGCCCAGGCCACCGGCGCCGATCATCGAGGCAATAACCACCATGGCCAGCGCCATCATCGTGGTCTGGTTGATGCCCGCGAGGATGGTGGGTAATGCAAGAGGTATCTGTACGCCGAAAAGCCGCTGAACCGGCGTCGTTCCAAAGGCGCGGCTGGCCTCCATGATCGCAGGATCGACGGAGCGCAATCCCAGATTGGTCAGGCGGGCAAGGGGCGGCGCTGCATAGACGATCGTGGCGATCAGGGCCGGAATCTTGCCCGGCCCGAAAATCATTACCGTCGGGATCAGATAGACAAAACTCGGCAGGGTCTGCATCAGGTCGAGTATCGGCGTGATGACCTGCCGTACCACGGACGAACGCGACATCCACACGCCGACCGGGATCGAAAGAATGAGCGTGGTGATGGTTGCTGCCAGCATCAAGGCAGTGGTCGCCATCGCATCCTGCCACAGCCCCATAATTCCGAGGAAAACCAGAGCAATGAAAACCACGAGCGGCAGTTGCCAGCGTCTGGTGGCAAGCCAGGAAACGCCGACCAGAAACAGGATTATTGCCCACCACGGTATGGCTATCAGCAAACCTTCGATCGCGTTAAGTAACAAAAGGAGCGGTCGTGCCGCCGTTTCGAAACCCTGGCCCCAATTGCTGACAACCCAGTTGAGGCCATCGTCTACAGCGCGACGCCATGGGTTGGTATCGATAAAACTTGGAAACATATGTCCAGCCTGATTTCTTATTCCCGGCAGATGCCGGATCGGAAAGGCGGTTAGAGCGGTTCCTGTTCAAATGGAAACGTGGAACCGCTCTATCTGTCTGTTCTTACGCATTTCCGGCCGCAAAACCGGTTTCCACTTTTACTGGAAATGCTCTGGAGTGCCGACCCGATTCAACCGGATCGGCACTCCAATCCCTATTCCTGCAAGCATAATCTTACCGACACTGGTTCCACTCCGGCCGGATTATACTCTTGGATTTCGCTCCTACTTCAGAGCGGCTTCGACACGTTCGGCGACATCAGGCTGAACCCATTTCTTCCAGACGGCGGATTCCGTCTTGAGAAAGTTCATTGCGGTGGCGGCCGCATCCGCTTTATTCTCGTCGCCATACACCAGCAACTTGCTGATCTCGTTGTTGGTCATGCCCACTTTCGACAGATAATCGGCAATGACGGGCGCTTCGTCCTTGATCCAGACAGCACCGCCTACGAGAGCGGGCGAAGACGGAAAAGCCGTTTTGCCCGGCTGCTTGTCGCAATGCACATCCACGTTACAGGCATAGACATCGGGATCGACCTTGCCGAGATCCAGTTGGACGGTTTCGTATTTTCCAAGGATCGCCGAGGGACCCCAATAATAGAACAGGACTGGCTCCTTACGGATGAAAGCACGTGCGACGGAAGCATCCAGCGCGCCGCCTGATCCCGGGGAAAAAAGGTTCCATTTCTCGTCCATTCCCAGGGCTTTGAACAGCGATGCATTGGCGCGCTCACAGCTCCATCCCGGCGGACAGGAGTAAAAACGTCCCTTGTCGGTCGCTTCAGGATCGGGGAAAAGGTCGGGACGTGCGATGACGTCTTCTACCTTGGCCAGTTCGGGATGTTCTTCCTGAACGTATTTGGGTATGAACCAGCCCTCCAGGGTTCCGTCACTGATCGCATCTCCGAATTTGACGGTCTTGCCTTCCGAGAGCCCTTTGTTCCAAAGCTCCAATATGGCGCCTGTCCATAATTCGGGCGCAAGGGCCGGATGTCCGCGCGTAATCATCGACGATACGCTCGGTAGTGTTTCGCCAGCGACAATCTCGACATTGCAGCCATAGCCATCGCGCAGAATTGTTGCATGGATATGTGCCAGAGCTGCCGCTGAAGGCCAGCTCATTTCAACGATATCGAACTTCTTGTCCGTGCCACAGGCGGTATCTGCCGCGCTGGCCGGAAAAGCCTGCATTACCCCGCCGACAAAGAGCGCCGCAATAAGCGGCGCCTTCCATTTCAATTGCATTGTCTACTCCTGCTTTACAGAGACGACAGGCCTGCGGTTTAGCGCAGGCCGGCCTCAACCTTCTGCGCCACGTCTGCGGGAACCCACTTCCGCCAGACATCCTGCTTGGTTTTCAGGAAATTGAGTGCCGTGGCCTTTGCATCCGCCTTGTTTTCATCCCCATAAACCAGCAATTCGCTGATCTGGGCATTCGTCAGCCCGACTTTGGAGAAATAGTCTGCAATCGTCGGGGCCTCTTCTTTTATCCAGGCGGCGGCACCGATGACGGCGGGAGATGACGGATAGGCGGTTACAGCGGGCGGGTTCTTGCAGTCGGGATTGGTGTTGCAAGCGTAGACTTCCGGCTTGCTTTCACCGAGATCGAGTTGCACGGCATCGAACTTGCCCAGGATCGCGGTAGGCCCCCAATAGTAGAAAAGAATGGGGTCCTTACGCAAAAAGGCCCGGGCGATGGAAGCATCGAGAGCGCCGCCGGAACCAGCCGAAAAGAGGTTCCATTTTTCACCCATGTTGAAAGCCTTGAACAAGGCCGTGGTCGAAAGTTCACAGGCCCAGCCCGGAGGGCATGAATAGAGGCGGCCCTTGCCCGAGCTTTCCGGGTCCGGAAAGAGGTCCGGCCGTGCGATGACATCCTGTGCCGTCTTCAGCTCCGGATTGGCCTCCTGCACATAACGGGGAATGAACCAGCCTTCCACCGTGCCGTCGGTGATGGCATCCCCGAGTTCGACGGTTTTGCCATCCTTGATGCCTTGCTCCCATGCATCTTGAATGGTGCTGGTCCAAAGCTCGGGCGCAATTGCCGGGCGACCGCGCGTAAGCATCGATGACGATGTGGGTACAGTGTCACCGGCGACAATCTCGACCGTACAGCCGAACCCCTTTTCAAGGATCGTCGCATGGATATGTGCAAGCGCGGCAGCCGAAGGCCACGTCATTTCCGCGATGTCGATCGTCCTGTCCGTGCCACAAGCGTTATCCTGAGCCAGAGCCGGCTGGGAAAAAAATGCTGCAACAGTGAGGGCGGCCCCGATAAGTGGACCTTTTCCGTATAATATCATTCTGTATATCCTCGCCCTGTTAAAGTATCGTGTGTTGGGCGTACCGAATCGACCCTGGATGGTCAACGAAAAAATATGGATAAAAAGAGATAAACCGCAAATCTAAATATAAATTATATAAAAAATATATTTTTATTTATGCCATCTATATATATGAAATAATACAGAGTTATATTCTTCCCATATCGATGATTGCATATATATACAGTTTTTTGTATTTATTATTTATTGTTACTTATATATATTTTTAAGCGCGGATTTTCCAATTGAAATAGAAGAGCGGAATTGCTCATCAAATCCTGGCGGGTCCTCCGACTTATGACCGCACGACGATCAATTCATGGGAAGATGTCGAATTCCGCAAGGCTGTGGAAGCGACGGGACGCAAGAAACTGATCATGACCGCCTTATGGACAGAAGCATGTCTGACATTTCCTGCAATCGATGCGCTGGCTGAAGGTTACGAGGTGTATGTCGTCGTCGATGCTGTCGGGGGAACGTCGGTCGCGGCGCACGATGCCGCCCTGCGCCGCATCGAGCAGGCTGGAGGAAAAATGATCAGCGTTGCGCAGCTGTTCTGTGAACTTCAGCGCGATTGGTCGCGTAGCAAAACTGTCCCGGATTTCATGAAACTTTTCATTGAGACCGGTGGCACGGCAGGCATCCAGTTCTCTTATGATCGGGGTGAATAGGCTTGTCTGAATGCAGGGCGGCAACCGGATTCTCTTCGGTTGCCGCCCTGCACGAACTTTCGGAACAGCACCTGCCTTATCTGTTTGAAGGAGAGATGCTCCGGTAAGCAAAGGAGACGATCATGAAGGAAATTCATCTCGTGGCTATTCTTTACGCAAAAGAAGGCTGTGAGGATGCCTTGCGGGCCGATCTGACAACCGTCACACGGAAGTCGGCACAGGAGGACGGTAATATACGATATGAACTGTTTGCCGACGCAAATGACAGTCGGAGGTTTGTGCTGGTCGAACAGTGGCGCGATGCAGAGGCGCAGCAGCATCACAATCATTCGGCCCATATTGCTCATTTCCATGCCCATGGCGAGAAAAATGTCGAACGTCGAGAAGCCGTTCACTTGCTCAGACACATCGTTTGATCTGGCTAAATTGCTTTTATAGCCTCGACCAGAATGGAGCGCAGCCACGTAACTGCGGGATGCGCTCCAAACGTGTTGTGTGAAAGCATATCGATCGGTGTGCCCGGCAGATGATAGGGCGCCTCGTGAAGAACGAGGCCATAAGTATCCTTGTAGGTCTCGGCGACGCTGCGCGGCACGAGCGCAATCATGTCCGTCGCCGCCACGAGGGGCGGCACGGCAAGGATAAGGGAAACGGTCGCACCGATGCGACGCGATAGCCCGGCTTCCCGCAGCAATCCTTCGAGAAAAGGCGGATTGCTGGTCACGAACGCACGTTCCAGCCCCTCATGTTCCTGCATACCAACGGCTTCCATTGCTGCGCGCCCGGACAGCAAGACATCGACATGGGGATAAAGTCCCAGGGTCTCGATCGTCAGCGGCCTGGACGCTGCGGGATGGTCCTTGCGCATGATCCAGACATTGTCGACCGATACGAGCGGCTCGCGTCTGAAGCGGCCGGGAACTCGCCCGAAAGCCCCGACAACCAGATGGAGCGTACCGCGATCCAGTTCTTCGACCAGATTGAGATCGTTAAACAGGCGGAGCCATATTCTTATGCCGGGCGCTTCCCGTTCGAGCCGTTGCAGGACGGCCGGGAACAGGGTGCCTATGTAAAAATCGGACGTGGCCACCACGAAGCTCATATCTGCGGTGGCGGGGTCGAACCGGTCAGGGGAAAGCGCAGCCGATATGTCCGCCAAAGCGGTTCGCAGCGGTTGGGACAATTCCTCGGCGCGGGGCGTTGGGTGCATACCCTTGGGGCCACGCACGAATAGCTCGTCCGACAGCATATAACGCAATTTTCCAAGCGCATGACTGACCGCCGACTGGGTGAGGTTCAGTCTCTCCCCGGCCTTCGTCACGTTCCGTTCTTCCATGAGGGCATTGAAGACCCGGATCAGATTCAGATCGATATTATGAATAGTGTTCATGGTCCTAATTATAACAAATCATTTCAATCATGGAAGGTGCGTCATCATATTAGGCCGATCAAACGCCTTTGGAATCCATGAGCCGCAGACGAAGATCCAAGGAGACAGAAAATGAAAAAGATCGTTCTTGCTGTCGCTGCGATTGCTCTCAATGCAGGCGCTGCGCTGTCCGAAAATCCGTTTGTGAGCCAGCCGGAAGCTGTGGTTGCACGGGACAGAGCATCTTTGCTGTCCGGTCAGGGCGCGCCGAAGCCGGTATTTTTTCGAGACAATCAATTCAGGAACTGCGTG
This sequence comes from Brucella daejeonensis, assembly GCF_014199265.1. Lineage (GTDB taxonomy): Bacteria > Pseudomonadota > Alphaproteobacteria > Rhizobiales > Rhizobiaceae > Brucella > Brucella daejeonensis. The sequence continues at coordinate 24,872 of NZ_JACIJG010000006.1, read as the reverse complement.
TCATGAACAAGCCAGTTGTGTTGTTCCAGCGGTCGGCTGAAGAGAAGCCGGCAGAAACAGCCAAGGTAGCCAAAAGGCCCCGCCGCCGCGCCTATCTCACTCTCGCTCGCGCATCGGTGATCGTCGCCGGGATCGGCCTTGCCATTGTCGTCCCGCTCGGCTGGGGCAACTGGGTGGCGGGTATGACCAACCAGACCACCGACAATGCCTATCTGCGCGCCGATACAACACCTGTCAGCGCTGAAGTTGGCGGGCGTATCGTGCGGTTGCTCGTGGAGGACTACCAGCAGGTCAAGGCCGGACAGTTGTTGATGGAGATCGACCCGGTTCAATATCAGGCACGGGTGGATCAGGCCACGGCAGCCGTCTCCGCCGCACAGGCGGCGATCCGCAATACGCAGAGCAATATCGTCTTGCAGCAGCGCATGATCGAACAGGCCGAAGCCGGGTTGGCCGCGCTCAACGCCGACAGGGAGCGCATCGTCAGCGAAGGCCAGCGTCAGACATCGCTGACGAAAGACGGCTGGTCGACGGCGCAAAAGCTTGAGGCGGCGATTGCAGATGTCAAACGCATCGAAGCCAGGATTGCCGAACAGCAGGCCGAAATAGCAGCCCAGCGTCAGAAACTGGACGTTCTGGCCACCCAGTCGGATCAGGCAAAGGCAGAGCTGTCCAGCCAGCAGGCTACGTTGAAGCTCGCGCAGATCGATCTGGATCGCACACACATAACGGCGCCGATCGACGGCGTCGTAGGTGTGAGCGGCGCGCGCGAGGGACAATATGTACGAGCCGGAGCGCAACTCGTTTCCGTCGTGCCGATATCGAAACTTTATGTGGTCGCCAATTTCAAGGAAACGCAGTTGGCCAAATTCCGTCCCGGGCAGGTCGTGAGCGTTACGGTCGACACATTCCCAGGCAAGGAATTGCAGGGGTATGTGGAGCGTCTGTCGCCCGCAACCGGATCGGAGTTCAGTCTTCTGCCGCCGGATAACGCCACGGGCAACTTCACAAAAGTGGCCCAGCGTGTGGGCGTGCGCATTGCGCTTGAGCAGAACAGCGAACTTGAAGGTCGGCTGCGGCCGGGAATGTCCGTCGTGGCGACCGTGCATACCGATCGACATATCGAGACAACAGCCAGCCTGATCGAGTAGCCGGGGCATTTCCGGCGAAGGCGAGAAGCTGCGTTTCATTCGGGAATATACGAGAAAACAAATAGATGGAGCGGTTCCGTCAGGACCTCTCTGCATCGGGCCGCCCGTCCTCGCGATCATGTTCGGGGAGGGCGGCAGGAGCTGGAAAGCCATGTCTACCGCTGCCACCGTTCAAGGTGCTTCTCAACCGAAGCCCGCAAGTCTACCGGATATGCGGGCGCTGATCGGCATTGTTGCCGTTTTGCTTGGCACCGTAACATCGCTACTGAATTCTCGCCTCACCGATATCGGGCTTGCTGATATTCGCGGGGCGCTGGGCGTCGGCATGGACGAAGCGAGTTGGCTGACAACGGCTTATGTGGTTGCCGAAGTGGCGGCTATACCGTCTGCCGTATGGCTGCGCTCCATCCTCTCGCCTGCCCGCGGCGTCATGATCGGCGCGCTCATCTTCACGATTGCATCGATGGCAGCGCCCTTCAGTTCCAATCTTCAGGTGTTGATCAGCATCCAGGCAATACGCGGCCTCAGCGCAGGTGTCCTGATACCCATGGCCTATGCAGTCGTCATGCGTCATCTGCCACAGCACTTACGGCTTTACGGCCTGTCCCTCTACGCGCTGGCTTCGTCGCTCACGCCTAGTCTTGCCGTCGGCATCGAAGGTTGGGTGATCACCCACCTTTCATGGGAATATCTGTTCTGGATCAATATCATTCCCGGTAGTCTTACCCTGCTGGCGGGTGCCTATGGCCTTGCGAATGATCCCATCAAGTTTCTGCGGTTTCGCAGGCATGACGGGTTCGGGTTGCTGGCGCTGTCTTTCGGGCTCGCCGCACTGGTGACGGCGCTCGATCAGGGTAATCGTCTCGACTGGCTGGGATCGGGATTGATTGTCGGGCTGACGGCATCTGCCCTGTTGCTGCTGGGCGTCTACATCGTTCATTCATTGATGCACCCCGATCCCGTGGTCAGTCTTCGCCTGATTGCCAGACGCAACATAGGCTTAAGCCTCTTTCTGATGTTCACCATGCGCATCGGCTTGATGACTTCCGCTTATCTGCTGCCGCAATATCTCATCAGGATTCAGGGGTATCGCGCGCTGGAGAGCGGCACGATGTTCTGGGTTTCGGCTCTGCCGCAGATCGTTCTGACGCCATTGGTCGCCTGGCTCGCATACAGGATAGATCCCCGCAGTCTGGCGGCTTTCGGGCTGATGCTGTTCGGTGCGGGCGTTCTGATGCTGTCCAATCTCACGCATCTGTGGACGTCGGATCAGATATTGCCCTCGCTGTTCGTGCAGTCTATCGCCGCGCCATTTGCTGCTGTGCCGTTAATGGTGCTGATAACGGAAGATATCAGCATTCGAGAAATACAGTGGATCGCTTCCCTGGTTCATATCGTCCGCACCGTCGGCACAGCTATCGGCCTTGCCGTGGTGAGTACCTTTTCCCGTATGCAGGAGCAGTTGCACTCTAATCTGCTTGGCCTTCATCTGGAGCGAGGTGCGGCGGATGTGCAATACCGTATTGAAAGTCTGGCTGCCGCGCTGGACGCGCATAACAGTGACCAGGCTATCGCGACCGCCAGGGCAACGGCCATCCTGGCCAGAACCGTTCAGCAGGAGGCTTTTGTGCTGGCTTACAGTGATATGTTCGCAGCGATTGGCCTAGTCGTCATACTGGCCGCGCTCGTGACGCTTTTCATGCGTCGCCCGCTTCTCCCGGGGAAGTTTCTCTAACGTCCAGAGCCAATCGCCGCGTTCCGAAGGGATATGGCGATCGGCCCAGACTCAATTGAGACATTCGTTCGCGTCCGAAACCTAATCTGGTTTGGATCCTGATGTGAACATGATCCTGTGCCGCAGTCACCAGCCTGGCACAGAATCCGCGACAAATCCATAGCCGGGAACGAGCCGGAACCTTCTTCATCGAGACTGCCGGCAGTGCTCTCAGCCAGGCTAATATCCCTGTGATCAAGCCTGTTTGAGAGCAGTTTGTATCGACGGTTTTTGTTTAAAAAAACGATTCATATGATGAAGGTCAATCTAAATTTTTCAGATGGACGATATGTCATCGAACGGCAGTTTACGTCAATGGAACCTATTAACCAATTGATATAACGAAAATTTATGGAGTGATTGGAAGTTCGTAAGAAGAAGTGGCTTCCGAAAATTTTGATGAAACGTTTTATTGACAGGTCTCTCTTCGGCTTTTATGTTCATTCCGTGGCTGGCAGTCGCAGGGAGTTTCTCACCGGATAACGGTGTTGAAGCGGCTGCGCAGCCTGCACAATGGGAGGAGAAAAATATGTCATTGCGTTACGGTCGCCTTTTGGGCGGCGTCCTGCTTGCGTCCACAGCATTTACGGGGGCAGCATCCGCGGCTTGTGAGCTCAAGATCGGCTCTCCGTCTGTTCTGTCGGGGCCTGCGGCCCAATGGGGCATAGCGCTCCGCGACGCTGTCAATTTCGTCGCCAAGGAAACAACCGACGAGAAGCGTCTGGTTATCGACGGCACACCGTGTTCGGTGTCCACTGTCGTGATCGATTCCAAATATACCGCTGAAGGTGCGGCGTCGGCCATGAGCCAGCTTGCCGCCCAGGGCATCAAGGTCATTGTCGGCAGCGTCGGCTCGCCGGAAGTGACGGGTATGAAACCGGTCGCGACGCGCAACCGCATGGTCGCAATGGTCGATAGTTTCGCCAAGAATGCCATCGGCCCGCAGTGGCCGACCATTTTCCATATCGGTCCCGGACCCTCTGGTTGGGCCGGACCGATCATCGATGCCGGGCGTGAGCGCTTCAAGTTCGACAGCGTGGTGATTGTCGCGCCGAACGATCAGGGCGGTACGGATGTCGCCAGCGTGAACGGGCAGGTGTTCAAGGAAAAGGGCGTCAAGGTCTCCGAAGAATATTATCAGCGGGGAACCACCAATTTCGCACCGATCGTTACGCGTATCATGAATGCCAATCCCGGCGCGTTGGACCTTGCCTCGTCGCCTGCTGGCGATGCCGGCATCATCGTCAAGCAATTGCGTCAGGCGGGTTTTGAAGGACCGATCTTCCGTCTCGGCGGTCCCGGCTTTGACGAAATCGCCCGTGTTGCAGGCGGCGTTGACGTACTGAAGGATTTCCTCTGGTACGAGCCGATCTACATGGACGACAACATGCGTGCCCTGGAAGACAAGTATAAGAAGCTGATGGGTTCACCACGCCCTGAAAACAGCGACTTCTTCCGTTGGGTGTTTGCGGCACGCATGATGGTCAAGGCCGTCCAGGCCGCCGGGACGGTTGACGATTCCGAAAAGATTGCCGCCGAAATGCGCAAGCTGCCGGTTGAGGACGAAAATATCGGCAAGGGTCACTGGATCGGTCAGGCCTTCTTCGGCATCAATCAGGAAATGTCTTATCCGTTCGCCATCGGCATCGTCCAGGGCGGCAAGCAGCAGCCTTTGCTGCGGGCCGACGCAGTCAGCGAAAAGTAAGGCGTCGTATCATGGAAAGCTTCATCACGACGGGGCTGATTGGTATCAGTCTCGGGTCACAATATACTTTGCTTGCGCTCGGGTTCACGCTGATTTTCGGTATCCTCGGCGTGGTGAATTTCGCTCATGGCGGCTTCTATGTAATGGGCGGCTACGTCGCCTATTACTGCACCGCGATGCTCGGTCTGCCTTATCCCGTGGCGGTGCTTATCGCATTCGCCGCCACGGCTGCACTTGGCTGGCTGTTCGAAGCGATCATTCTTGAAAGGGTGATCGAGGACCATCAGGCAACCCTCATGGTCACAATGGGCTTCTATCTTGTCCTCGCCACCGGAATCCTGATGATTTTTGGGGCTGAATCGCCGCAGTTTTCCTTCCCGGTTACGGGTGTCTGGCGGTTGGGCGGCATCTATTTCCCCTATGCCAACATGATCGTGCTTGTTGCCTGCCTCGTGGCCATAGCGTTGGTTTATTGGTTGATTTATCGCACGAATGTCGGGCGTGGCATGAGGGCAATGGCCGAGGATCGCGCCGTGGCCAGTGCGCTTGGCATGCGCACCAAGGCGCTGTTTCCCTTCGCTTTCGCTCTCGCCACTGGCCTTGCCGGGGTAACAGGTGCGCTTGTCACCCCCATCCTGTCGCTTGCGCCGCATGTCGGTGACGCAACGCTCGCCTATTCGTTCATTACCGTCATTCTGGGCGGTCTGGGAAGCGTCACCGGCGCCACCGTCGCCGCTTTCGTCGTCGGCATGATCGAAGCCTATGCCGCCGTCTATCTGGGCGGCTCCAAAGGGGCGCTCACGCTTTTTGCAATTGTCTTGATCACGCTTGTGGTCCGTCCACAGGGACTTTTCGGCAAGGAGGTTCGTCGTTCATGAACCGCGCCACAGTTTCTCCGGGCGTCGCCGTTCGACGCCAACCTTTCTTCAGCATTCCCGACTGGATTGCGCTGGTACTGGTGCTTCTGTCCTTTATCATACCGCTGGTCAGCACCAATCCGCAGATCCTGTCGCAAACCAACCTGATCCTGATCGCCGCCACGGCAGCGCTCGGCGTCTATATCATGCAGCGGCTCGACCTGATGAGCTTCGCCGTGCCTGCTTTCATGGCTGTCGGCGGCTATACGGTTGCGGTTCTCAGCCTGCGTCTGGGCATCACCGACATCTTCATCCTGTCGGCTGCGGCCTTTCTGGTGCCGGTCCTGTGCGCGATCCCGCTCGGTTCGCTCATCCTGCGGCTCAAGGGCGTCTATTTCGTGCTTGTCACCTTCGTGCTGACCGAAATCGTTCAGCTCGTGCTTTTCGAGGCCGAACCGCTGACCGGCGGAGCCAACGGACTGGTCGGCATGCCGCCGGTGACGCTGTTCGGCATGGACCTGTGGGACAATTCCCATGTCCTGCTCACCACCTGCGCGCTTGCCTTCACGGGCTTCCTGATCACGGCGGCCTTCACGCGCTGGTTCCGCTATGAATTCGCATCCATCGAGACCAATGACGTGCTGGCCGAAAGCCTCGGTCTGCCGGTCTGGAAATACAAGGCCATGGCGTTCTGCGTTGCGGCTGGCGTGTCAGGTTTCGCGGGCTTTGCGCTGGTCAATATGCTCCTGACCGCACACCCGACGTCCTTCGCGCCGATGTCGTCGGTCACCTACATCACCTACACGATCGTCGGCGGCAAGCGGAACATTCTGGGCTCGCTGGTGGGCGCAATCGTGCTGGTCTATGCGACCAATTATTTCGCACTGTCCGGCGAAATATCGCCTGGCCTCTTCGGCCTGCTGATCATTGTCGTGACGCTGGTTGCGCGTGGCGGTCTGGTTGGTATCGCGATCACGCTCATCAAGCGCCTGCGCGGCACGGATGAAGGCAAGGCCCGGACAGTGACTGCCCATGACGGCAATCTCGCAACTGGGGAGAATGGCCGATGAACGGGAATTCAACAGGCACCCTGAAGGCCGATCGCATCTCCAAGGCGTTTGGCGGTCTGAAAGTCTTCAACGATGTCAGCTTCACCTTGCCGGCCGGCGGACTTCTCGGCGTGATCGGGCCGAACGGCGCGGGCAAGACGACGATGATCAACATCATTTCGGGCCGGCTGAAGCCAAGCTCGGGCCGGGTTCTCCTTGGCGATACGCAGATCGACGGCAAGCCGGTCTATGAAAATGCCAGCCGGGGGCTGGTGCGCAGCTTCCAGCAGACGGCGACCTTCACCGGTTATACCGTCGAGGACAATCTTCTTTCCGCGCTTCGCTTTTCCGGGAAGGGGCGTGCGGTGCTCGAACAACTGTCGCCGCTTCTTGACCAGTTTGGCCTTGCCGAAAACTGGACCCGCAGTGCGGAAATCCTTCCCTATGGGCTTCAGAAGATGCTGGGCCTTACCATGGCGTTGGCAACGCAGCCCAAGATATTGCTGCTCGATGAACCGGCGGCGGGTCTGGAAAAATCCGAACGCGTCAACATCGATACCTATGTGCGTTTTGCGCAGGAATCCTTTGGTTGCGGCGTGCTGCTGGTCGAACACGACATGGAACTGATCAAGCGGCTGTGCCCGTCGATCATCGTTCTGGACGGTGGACGGTTGATTGCCGAAGGCAAGCCGGAAACGGTGCTCGCCAATCCCGATGTGATCAATGCCTATCTGGGCGGCAGCGACGAGGAGGACGACGATGCTCAGCATTCGTGACCTGCACGTAACCTATGGCGGTACGCGCGCCTTGTCCGGCGTCGATATCGATGTCGCGCCGGGTGAGACGGTCCTTCTCATTGGCGCAAACGGAGCAGGCAAGTCCAGTCTGATCAATGCCGTTATCGGACTCGTCCGCGCGGCGCGTGGCCAGATCACCTTCGATGGCCACAATATTTCCGGCCTTTCCAGCGATGCGCGGGCAAGGCTTGGCATCGGCTACTCCCCGGAGGGGCGGCGCGTTTTCCCGACCATGAGCGTCAAGGACAATGTGCTGTCGGGCGCAGGCTCGCTCGGTTCGCGCGATCAGGCGAAAGCATGGGACAAGCTGGTGGCGAGTTTTCCTTTTCTCGCCGAGCGTCAGGCGCAGCCCGCCGGCCAGCTTTCGGGCGGCCAGCAACAGCTTGTGGCCATCGCCAGAGCCATGTGCGGCGGGCCGAAGCTTCTGCTTCTCGACGAACCGTTTCTGGGGCTTGCCCCGGTCTGGATCCAGCAGATTTCGACCGCCGTGCGTCAGATGCAGGACGACGGTATCGCCGTGCTGATGACCGAGCAGATGGCGCGGCCCGCGCTGAAGCTTGCCCATAGCGGCCACATCATGCGCGGCGGTCTGATCCGCCGCTCGGGAACAACCAATGAAATCAAGGGAGCGGCTCTGGCAGAGGAATATCTCTGATCCGTCCGGCCTTTATCTGAGCCGCATGATCCCGCCCGAAGCGCCTTGCGCCGTTTCGGGACCATGCAGGCGAGATTCGACAGGAGACTTATTTTGGGTAAATCCGCACCGCTTCACGGTCTTACCGTCCTCGAACTGGGACACAGCGTCGCCGCTCCCTACGCCGGCCTCATTCTGGCCGAGCTTGGCGCACGCGTGATCAAGGTCGAAAATCCCAGCACCGGCGATTATGCGCGTGGCTGGGGACCGCCCTTCTTCAATGAAGACGCCACCGCGTTTCACGCACTCAACCGGGGCAAGGAAAGCCTCACGCTCGACTTTTCCGACCCTGAACAGTTGGCTCTTCTTAAAAAACTGATCCTCGGTGCCGATGCCGTGATCCAGAATTTGCGGCCGGGGCTTTTGGCCAAATTCGGGATCGATGTCGATGATATGCGGCGTCAGGCTCCGGGCATGATCTGGTGCGATATCGGGGCTTTCGGCAAGACCGGCCCGTTGTCGCGCAAGCTCGGTTATGATCCGCTGGCGCAGGCTTCGTCGGGCATCATGTCCATGACGGGCGAGGCGAACCGTCCTCCCGTCCGTGTCGGCGTGTCGCTGGTGGATATGGGATCGGGCATGTGGACCGTGATCGGTCTGCTGGCCGCTCTTTTCGAGCGCAGCAAAAATGGCGAAGGTGCGCATGTCGCCACGTCGCTTTTTGAAACCGGACTGGCCTGGATGACCATTCCGCTGGCCGCTCATGCGGTGGCGGGCGAGGTGCGCAAGCCCTATGGCTCCGGCCTTGCCGAAATCGTACCCTATCAGGCCTTCCAGGCCAGCGACGGCTGGGTGATGATCGCTGCGGGCAATGACAAACTGTTTGCAAAGCTTTGCGCGGCGCTGCCGGGGCTGGAGCATCTGGGCAAGGACGAACGCTTCAAGCTCAATCGTGACCGGGTGCTGCTGCGCGATGAATTGGTTCCGCAAATCGAAGTCGCCGTGGCGAAGCTCACGGTTGCCGATCTTAGTGAGAAACTCGACGCGGTCGGCGTACCGAATTGCCCGCTTCTGACCATCGACAAGGTCTGGACACATCCGCAGACCGAAGCTGTCGGCATCCTGACGGAAGCCGACGGGTATAAATGGGTCGGACTGCCATTCACCCTTGACGATGAGCGCCCGACTTCGGGCGGATCCGCTCCCAAGCTTGGAGCCCACAACCAGACAATTCGACAGGAAAGCTGATGGAACGCGCTTATGAAACGCTCGAACTGGAGCGTATTGACGATCATGTGCTGCTGATCCGGCTGAACCGGCCACAGGCAGCCAATGCCATGAATACCCGTATGGGCGAGGAACTGATGGACCTCTTCGAGAGGTTCCAGATCGATGCCGAGGGCCTGCGTGTCCTCGTCCTGACCGGTTCTGGCGAAAAAGCGTTTTGTGCCGGCGGCGATCTCAAGGAGCGCAACGGCATGACCGATGCGCAATGGCTGCGCCAGCACGCCATGTTCGAGCGCATGTTGCGCGCCATTATTGCCTGTCCGATCCCGGTGATCGGCGCGATCAACGGCGCGGCCTATGGCGGCGGTTGCGAAATCACGGCAGCGCTCGATTTCGCCTATGCGTCGGAAACCGCGCGTTTTGCACTGACCGAAGTGACGCTTGGCATCATGCCGGGCGCGGGCGGCACGCAGAACCTGCCGCGCGCCGTGGGCGAACGGCGCGCCAAGGAAGTCATCCTCACCGGCCTGCCTTTCACCGCGCAGGATGCCTTTGAATGGGGGCTTATCAATCGCGTGCTGCCGCAGGCGGAGCTGCTTGATGCAGCGCTTGCTACTGCCCGCCGCATTGCTGGCAATGCGCCGATCTCCGTGCGTCAGGCCAAGCAGTCCATCCATCGCGGCTTGCAGATGTCGCTGGCCGATGGCCTCGCTTTTGAGATCGAATGCTACAACCGCATGGTATCCACCGAGGACCGTCTTGAGGGCGTGCGCGCTTTCAATGAAAAGCGTCCGGCAGCGTTTCGGGGAGTATGAGCCATGGCTGAACACGTAATCTTACGTGAAGTGGGTCTGCGCGACGGCATCCAGATGGCCAAGCGCTTTCTGGAAACCGAACGCAAGCGGGAATGGGCCGAGCGGTTGATCGGCGCCGGTGTCCGCGAGATCGAACTGACCTCCTTCGTGCCGCCGAAGATTGTGCCGCAATTTGCCGATGCCGACGAACTGGCCAAGAGCCTGCCCAAACTTTCGGGCGCGGTCTGTTCGGCGCTGGTGCCCAATCTCAAGGGTGCCGAGCGGGCGCTCGCCGCAGGCTTTCGCCACATCAACTATGTGCTGTCGGTTTCGGAAGCCCATAGTCAGGCCAATGTCCGCCGTTCCACGGAAGAGGCGGTCGCGGAATTCGAGCGCATCGTGGCGCTGAAGCAGACCGAAGCCGGTCGCGACATGGTGCTGGCCTGCGGACTGGCAACCACATTCGGTTGCACGCTGCAAGGCTATGTCGATCCTGAGCGCGTTTTCGAGATTGCGCGCCGTGTGACGGCGATGGGCGCGGACGAGCTGATCGTCGCCGATACGGTCGGCTACGGCAATCCGGCACAGGTGCATGAAATCCTGCCGCCGATTGTCGAGATTGCCGATGGACGCCGCATCATTTGCCATTTCCACGATACGCGTGGCCTTGGCCTCGCCAATGTCGCCGCGGCACTGGAAGCGGGCGTGCGTGTGTTCGACAGTTCGCTGGCGGGCCTTGGCGGCTGTCCTTTCGCGCCGGGAGCAACGGGCAACATCAATACCGAGGATACGGCCTATATGCTTGAAAGCATGGGCTTTTCCACCGGTGCTGACATTCAGGCCCTGTTGGAAATCCGCCGCGACGTCGAGGCGTGGCTGGGCGATGAAGAACGCTATAGCGGCGCGATTGCACGCGCCGGACTTCCCAAGACATTTTCAGTTGCAAAGTGAGACTGCGCTATGACCCATACTGTCGCTACCATGGAACTGGGCGAAGACTTCCCCGAACTGCGTGAATCGATCCGCCGTATCTGCGAACAATATCCGCTCGAGTACTGGGCCAAGCTGGATGAAAAATCCGGTTATCCGTCCGAATTCGTGCAGGAATTGACGGATGGCGGCTTTCTGGCCGCGCTCATCCCCGAAGAATACGGCGGGGCAGGCCTACCGTTGCGCGCCGCAGCCGTGATCCTGGAAGAAATCAATTCCTGCGGCTGTCAGGCAAGCCCGGCCCATGCGCAGATGTATATCATGGGCACGCTTCTGCGCCACGGCTCGGAAGAGCAGAAGCGCACTTATTTGCCGGAAATCGCTGCCGGACGCCTGCGCCTTCAGGCCTTCGGCGTGACGGAGCCGACCACCGGTTCCGATACGACGCAGCTCAAGACCCGCGCCGTGCGCGATGGCGATCATTATGTCATCAACGGCCAGAAGGTCTGGACGTCGCGTGCGCTTTATTCCGATCTTATGCTACTCCTCGCCCGCACCACGCCGCTGGATCAGGTCGCCAAGAAGACGGACGGCATTTCTGTGTTCCTGATCGACCTGCGCGAAGCACGCGGAAATGGCGTCGATATTCGTCCGATCAATGCGCTGATCAACCACAACACGACGGAAGTTTTCATCGAAAACCTGCGTGTTCCGGCTTCCGCGCTGATCGGCGAGGAAGGCAAGGGCTTCCGCTATATTCTCGACGGTATGAATGCCGAGCGCATTCTCGTTGCGTCGGAATGCGTCGGCGACGGGCGCTACATGGTGCGCCGCGCCGTGGAATATGCCAAGGAACGCCGCGTGTTCAATCGCGAGATCGGTGCCAATCAGGGCGTGCAGTTCCCGATTGCCCGCGCCCATGCCGAGCTCGAAGCCGCCGATCTCATGGCGCGCAAGGCAGCAGCCCTGTTCGACGCGCACCAGCCTTGCGGCGGCGAGGCCAATATCGCCAAGCTGCTCGCATCCGAGGCCACATGGAAAGCCGCCGATACCGCGCTCCAGACTTTTGGCGGCTTCGGTTACGCCGTGGAATACGGCATCGAACGCAAATGGCGCGAATGCCGCATTTATCAGACCGCGCCGATTTCGACCAACATGATCCTGGCCTATGTCGGTCAGCACATGCTGGGCCTGCCGCGTTCCTATTGAGGTCGATCATGGATAGCATCACCCGCAAAGCGGCGGAATTCGTCGCGAATTTCGACCTTTCCAAGGTTCCGACCGAGGCGGTTCATGCCGCGCGCATCGGCATCGTGGATTGCGTCGGCACCATGCTTGCCGGCGCGCGCGAGCCGGCGGTCGGACTGGTGGCGACGATTGCCACGCCCGCGACCGGCAGCAACGATGCGCCGGTGGCCGTGAATGGTCAGCGCTATGGCGCGCCGGATGCGGCACTTGTCAACGGCGTTGCCGCGCATGTACTGGATTTCGATGACGTGGCGCTCGCCGGTCATCCGAGCACGGTTCTGGTGCCGCTCATTCTGGCGGAAGGTCATATCCTGCAATCATCCGGCGAGGATGCCATTGCGGCTTATCTTGCGGGTTACGAATTATGGGCGCATCTGGCGGAACTGGAACCCGGCCATCTGCACGACCGGGGTTTCCATCCGACGGCGGTAATGGGCACTCTGGCTTGTGCTGCGGCCGCTGCCCGGTTGCATCGCCTGTCGTCGGAACAAACCGCCCATGCACTTGCTATTGCGGCCTCGCTTGCCGCCGGTCTGGTTGCGAATTTCGGCTCCATGACCAAGTCGCTTCATGCCGGGCGCACGGCCCAATCGGGCATTCAGGCGGTTCGGCTCGCGGCGGCAGGCTATACCGGCAGTCTGGATGCGTTGGAACATCGCACGGGCTTCCTGCGCGCTTTCTCGCCGTCCGGGTCGCCGGATGTATCCGCCGATGCATTCAGGATCGGCGAGGAATCCATGGCGGCGCGTTTTGGCGTGAATATCAAGCGCTACCCGACCTGCTACGCCACTCATCGCGCCATCGATGCGATGCTCGATCTGGTCAGCGAACATGATCTGGCGCCGCAAGATATTGCGACGGTGCATGTCCATACCGGGATCACGCAACGTCTGATGTTGCGCAATCATCGCCCGCAGACGGGGCTGGCCGCCAAGTTTTCCATGGAATTCGCCATGGCAAGCGCCGCCGTGGCGCGTCGCGTGGGCTTGCAGGAACTGACGGACGATTTTGTCGGCCGCAAGGATGTGCAGGAGATGCTAGAACGCGTCGATGTGACGGTCAACGAGGAAAAGGCCACCGATGCCGATCTGCCGGTCGCGCCTTTCGATCTGGTCTGGATCACCTTGCGCGACGGGACAGTGCTACGCCATGCTCCGGTGGAACATGCGCGCGGAAGCTGGCAAATGCAGCTCGACCGTGACGCCTTGCAGGAGAAGTTCGAAGGCTGCGCCGGAATTCTCCTGCCGGAGGAAAAGGTTGGACCGTTGTTTGAAAAATTATACCGGATCGAGGAGATGAAAGATCTCCGCGAACTCGATCTGGTGTAATGAACTTGAGCCTATCCCGAAAAGTGCGAAGCGATTTTCGGGATAGGCGAAAAAATAAACAGATAGAGCGGTTTCAATGACTCCGTTTTAATCGGAACCGCTCTAGGCCCTGACTTGAAATGCAGCTTCATATGATCTGGAACGATAGATGATGAACAGCTTGCCCGCCCGCCAGATTCCCGGTGTCTACCACCGCCGTTTCGGCTCCTTTCTCGTGACGGCCCTTTCCGACGGCTATGTCGAGATGGGGTATAATATCTTCCGTGAATTCGAGCCGCACGAAGTCGATATGATGCTGGCGCGGGATCACCGGGTTTCGCCGCCCAGAATCTCGATCAACTGTTTCCTCCTGCGGGGTCCTGCCGGGACCGTGCTGATCGATTGCGGTTCCGGCGAGAAATTCGGCCCCACGGCGGGCAAGCTGTTTGGCAATCTTGAAGCGGCGGGCGTGCGCCGGGAGGAGATCGACACCATTCTCCTGACGCATTGCCACCCCGATCATTCCTGCGGTCTGACCGATCCGGCAACGGGTGAGCGTCTGTTCCCCAACGCCACGGTGATCGCCAACCGCAAGGAAATAGAACACTGGTATTCGGACGCCGAGATGGAAGCGGCGGACGAGCGCAAGCGGCTGCGTTATTTTGGCTGGGCGCGCGAACAGATCGACCCGTATCGGGAGGGCCATTTGCGGCTTGCCGAGGATGGCGAAGAAGTCCTGCCGGGCATCACGCTTGTGGAATGCGCCGGGCATACACCGGGCCATAGCACATGGCTCCTGAATTCCGAGGGCAAGCAGATGATCGTCTGGGGCGATCTGGCGCATGTGCCCGAAATTCAGGTGGCCCGTCCGGAGGTTTCAATGAGCTTCGATCACGACCCCGACATGGCGGCTCGTAATCGTACAAACCTTCTGGCCCGGATTTTCGAACAGGATATGCTTGTCGCGGGCATGCATATCCATTTCCCGGGATTCGGCTGGCTCGTGCGGGAGGGGACCGGCTACAGGGTCGCCACCGAACAATGGAACTTTGAACTCTGAAAGGCTTTGCTGCGGATCGACCATGGCCAAAACCCCCACCATACGCGACGTCGCTTTGCTCGCCAACGTATCGATCGGCACGGTTTCGCGCGTGGTCAACGATGCCGCCGATGTGCGCCCACAAATCCGCAAGGCGGTCGAGAGCGCCATAGCGGAACTGGGTTACGTGCCCAATGCCGCCGCCAAGTCGATGCGCATGGGGCGGACGAAGACGGTCGGCTGCATCCTGCGCGAAATCAATATCGCGCAGCTCGGTGGCTTTGTGTCCACGGCGCATAACATGCTCAACGAGTCCGGTTATGCGCTGTTGATCGCCAATTCCGAAGGTCGCCGCCAGCGCGAGGTCGAATTGCTGCGCAGCTTTTCGAGCGGTCAGGTGGATGGTGTCCTGATGGGGCCTTATACGCCGATTGAAGGCGAGTTCGAGGAATTGTTGCGCACATTGCCGGTGCCGCTGGTGATGATCGACCGCGATCAGCCGTCATGGTGCAATGCCGTTTACGCCGATCACGAGGCTGGCGTTGCGCAGGCCACCGGGCATCTGCTCGATCTGGGCCACCGCCGCATTGCGCTCCTGACCGGCCCGACCAGACTTCATCCGGGCGGCGCGCGCGTGCGCGGTTTTCTGCGGGCTTACAAGGAGCGCGGTCTGGAGCCTGCGCCGGAACTGATGATTGCCGAAAGCTTCCTGCGCGATCAGGCCTATCGGGTGACGTCATCGCTGCTCGGCTTGTCGCAACCGCCAACAGCCATCATCGCGGGCGGTATCGATATGCTGGCAGGCGTTCTGAAAGCGGTTCGCACGAGAGGCTTGCGCATACCGCAGGATATTTCGGTGGTGGGGTCAGGGCAGAGCGAACTGGCAGATCTGCACCAGCCGCCGATTGCCGTCGTCAGTTGGGATCAGAACGAAGTGGGGGCGACGGCTGCGGCTTTGTTGCTTGACCTGATTGCGAACGGAAAAAGGGAAGAGCCGCGTCGCGTCATCATTCCAACCACGTTCAACGCGCAGGCGTCCTGTACGTCGCCGCCGGTGGTGGAACTGACGCCGAAATAGCCGGCTAATTGCAAGTTGGAGATGATGCAGCCGCGTTCGCAAGGACGCGGAACGGAGGGTCTTTGCCTTTCGACAGGCACGGACCGCGAATTTGCGGAGGAGTAAACAATGCCTACGGACGTCCGACTGTTTTCCGAATTCAAGCTGCGCGGCGTGACGCTGAAAAATCGTGTCGTCATCTCGCCCATGGGCACCTATACGGCGGAAAACGGGCAGCTTCAGCCATTTCATCATACGCATTACGCGAATTTCGCCATGGGCGGCGCGGGGCTGGTCATGGTGGAACAGACCTCCATCACCCGGCGCGGTCGCGTGACCAATGGCGATCCGGGCCTGTGGGATGACAGTCAGATCGCCGGGATGCGGTCGCTTGTCAGCCATATGAAATCCTATGGTGCGAAAACCGGTGTCCAGTTGAACCATGGCGGACGCAAGGGCAGCATGCAGCGCGCCATCCGCGGCAACGGACCGCTGACGGATCGCGATCTGGCCATGGGCGAGGAACAATGGACGCCGTTGGCGCCATCGGCGCTGCCACTGGGCGAGGGCTGGCTGACGCCGGAACCGATTTCGCTCGGCCATCTCGACGGCCTGCGACAGGCTTTTGTCGCGGCGGCAAAGCGCGCCATGCTGGCCGGTTTCGATCTGATAGAAGTGCATATGGCGCACGGCTATCTGCTGCAAAATTTCCTGTCGCCACTCGCCAATCATCGCACCGACGATTATGGCGGCAGCCTCGAAAACCGCATGCGTTTTCCGCTGGAGGTCGTACGCGGAATAAGGCAGGTTATCCCGGATTCGATGCCGCTTCTCGCACGCATTTCCGCCACCGACTGGATCGAGGGCGGCTGGACGATGGAGGACAGCATCGTTCTTGCCCGCGCCTTGTCGGATGCAGGCGTCGATCTGGTTGACTGTTCCTCGGGCGGCAATTTGCGCATCGGCGCGACCAATGCCAGCCTCGGTCGCGGGCCGGGCTATCAGGTGCCTTTTGCCGAACAGATTCGCAAGGAAACCGGCATTCCAACCGCCGCTGTTGGCATGATCCGCACGCCGGAATTTGCCGAAAAAATCCTTCAGGAAGACAGGGCCGATCTGATCTGCCTTGGCCGTCAGGCGCTGTTCGATCCGTTCTGGGCGCATCATGCCGCCGAGGCGCTGGGCGTCAATCGCGATTTCTCCGGCTGGCCGCCGCAATATGGCTGGTGGCTGGAAAAATGGGGACGCGCGCTTTCATCCAACGGTGAAAAGCCGATGGGGCCGGAAGTTTTTCAGGCGTCTGCCTGAACGCCGAAGTACAGGGAGGAATGAAATGGCTATGAAATTCTGGCACCAGTCGGTCAATGAATTGAGCCGGATCGATGCCTACAAACGCGGTATCGAGGCCCATGCCCGCAATCTCATGGGCGATGCGGTCGATGTGCATGTTCAGGGCTTGCCGGAAGGCACCTATGGCGATCAAAGCCCCAGCGATGCGCTGGGCAACGCCTATCTTTATCATCGCGTGCTGGCGCCCATTGTCGAACAGGCGGTGGAGGCGGAGAAGCAGGGCTATGACGCCTTTATCATGGGATCGTTCAGTGAACCTTATCTGCGCGAAATGCGCACGGCGGTTGATATTCCGGTCGTCTCGCTGACGGAAGCAGCCCTTCTGGTCGGCTGTTCGCTGGGCGGTCAGATTGGCATGATCTCGAACATGGCGAACGTCGCCTACATGACCAAGCTTTCGGTGGCGAAGCATCATCTCGAAGCGCGCGTGCTCGATGTGACGGCGGTATCGCCCGGCATGGACGAATATGAATTGATCGCGGCGCGCGACGAGCCGTCCAGACTGATCGAGGCGTTCACGAAGACGGCTCGCGAACTGATTGCGCGCGGTGCCGAGGTCATCGTGCCTGCCGAGGGCGTGATGGCGGAAATTTTCGCGCGCGAAGGGCTGAAACAGATCGACAAGGCCACCGTGCTCGATGTTTTCGCTGCCGCCTGGAGCCATGCATCGAGCCTCGTGCAGTTGCGCCGGGCCGGTATCGGCACCAGTCGCGCATGGCTTTACAGCCGGGGATGAATTCGGGCGCTGTGTGCCTGATATAACGACATTATTTTCCTTTCGGGAGAAGGATATCATGAAGACTGCAAGCCAGATTCTTGGCGATTATCTTGCCAGCTATTCCACTTTGACGCTCGAACGCTCCGTTCGCGAAAAGGCACTGATCTGCCTCATCGATGCATTGGGGCTGGCGCTTTCGGCGCGTACCGAACCCACCGCCCGCGCAGCGCTTGGTTTGTCGCATGCGCTGGAAACGGGCGCAGCCAATTCGGCAACCGCGTGGGTTTCCGGCACGCGCCTTTCGGCAACCGAGGCGGCTTTCGCCAATGGTGTCGCCGTGCATGCGCATTTTCAGGACGATACGGATCACGAATCCTGGACGCATCCGGGTTCACTGGTGCCGCCCGCTATCGTTGCGCTCGGCGAACGCAAGGGCGCGACGCTGGAAGACGTGCTGCGCGCACTGGTCGCCGGCTATAGCGTCATCAACTGGCTGGGGCGTGACGAAGTCGTTGCGCGCAAGCTGATTGCGCGCGGTTTCCGCACCAGCCCGACTTTGGGCACTATTGCCGCCGCCGCCGGTAGTGCTGCCCTTCTCGGACTGAATGCCGTTGCAGCCGGTTCGGCTGTTTCGATTGCCGCTTCCACCACCGCCGGCACGCTGGAACCGGTGCGCGCCGGTGCCGACGAATGGCGCGTGCAAAACGGCCGTGCCGCGCAGGGTGGGCTGATTGCGGCCTGTCTGGCCGAAGCCGGTGTCACCGGCGCGCCGCAGGCGCTGGACGGGCCGAAGGGCTTTCTTTCGACGGTGGCCGGTATGGACGCCACGCCGGAAGTCTGGGCCTTGCCGCCGGACCCGGCGATGATGAGCACCATTCAGGCCAAGCCCTATGCGACACTGGGCGACAATATGGCCGCAGCCATGGCGGCGCAGAAAGTCTATCTCGACGGAATTGATCCGCGTGAGATCGCGGATATCAAGGTGACGCTCTGGGAGCCATTTACGGCTTATCCGGGCACCAATTATAAGGGTCCATACGAACGTATGGTGCAGACGCAGGCAAGCACAGCCTTTGCGGTTGCCACCATGCTGTCGCAGGGCGACATCACCTATGACATGGGCAACACGCTGCGCAACGATCCGGTGGTCCTCGATCTGGTGGTCAAGACGACCGTTATTCCCGACGCCGTCAATGGCGCATGGGATTCGCAACTGACCATCACCATGAAGGACGGCACCGAGCGCGCCGCGCATTCGCAGGAAATGCCGCGCAGCCTGATCTATCAGACGCCGGAGCGTTCGCTGGAGGTCTTCGAGCGCCGGCTGACCCAGTTGGGCGCGAAGGCCGGTGTTGCACGCGACCATGCCGAAAAACTCTTCGCGTCTCTCGACAGCGGCGCGAAGCTTCCGATTGCCGATGTGGTGCGCGACACGCTCGCGCTTGCCCGGTAAAAGACAGGATCGGAGTTCCAGATGACAAACCGACCGCTTCTCTTCCAGCCCTATACGGTACGCGGCGTGACGCTGAAAAACCGTATCGTGGTTTCGCCCATGGGCACTTATTCCGCAGAGGACGGGTGCCTGACACCCTTCCAGTTTGCGCATTATGAGCGCATGGCGATGGGGGGCGCCGGTCTTGTCATCATGGAACAGACCTTCGTGACCCGCAACGGCCGCGTCAGCAATGGCGATCCGGGCCTCTGGTCCGACAGCCATATCGAACCCATGGCGCGTCTGGTCACCGAGATGAAGCGCTATGGCGCGAAGACGGCGATCCAGATCAGCCATGGCGGACGCAAGGGCGGGCAGCAGCGCGCCCATGAGGGTAACGGGCCGATTTCGCAGCGTAATCTCGCGGCCGGTGACATTCAGCTTTATCCGATGGGGGCTTCGCCCATTCCGCTATCGGATAGCTGGCTGACGCCGGTTGAGATGACCGAGGAACAGATCGAAGGCATCATCGACGCCTATGCGGCCGGTGCGCGCCGCGCGATCCTTGCCGGTTTCGATCTTCTCGAACTGCATCTGGCGCACGGTTATCTGCTTCAGAGTTTTCTGTCGCCTCTGGCCAACCAGCGTACCGACCGTTTTGGCGGCAGTCTTGAAAACCGGATGCGCCTGCCTTTGATGGTGGTGGCGCGGCTGCGCTCCCTCATGCCGGAATCGATGCCGCTCTTTGCGCGGCTTTCGGTGACGGACTGGATCGAGGGCGGCTGGACGGAAGACGACAGCGTCGTGTTTGCCCGTGAACTGAAGGCGGCGGGCGTCGATCTGATCGACTGTTCGTCCGGTGGCAACATGCGGGCGGGCGCGACCAACTCGAACCTGTCGCGCGGGCCGGGCTATCAGGTGGCGCTCTCCGATCGTCTGCGTCATGAGGCGCAGATTCCGACCGCCGCAGTTGGCATGATCCGCACCGGTCAATATGCCGAATCCATTCTTCAGGACGGCAAGGCCGATCTGATCTGCATCGGTCGCCAGATCCTGTTCAATCCGTTCTGGGCGCATCATGTCGCTTGGGAAATGGGCGTGGAACGCGATTTTTCCAGCTGGCCGGAGCCTTATGGCTGGTGGCTGGAAAAATGGTCGCGCGCGCTGGCCGCAAACGGCGAAGATCCGCTCGGGCCGGAATGTTTTCCCGAAGAAATGTGATGGGAGCGACAGGTCAAGATGCGTTGGGGAGATGAACTGGCGGTCATGCGCGGCCGCTATGGCGACCGTATCGGTATCGTCGATGCTGAAGGCAGTCATATAATCGCTGAAATCGTAGACCGGGCGGCAGGCATTGCGGACCGGCTGCGGACACTTGGTCTTGGCCCCGGCGATTTCGTCGCGACGGTCTTCCAGAACTCGATGCTGGCGGCTGCGGCAAGCTATGCCGTGGCATTGACCGGAGCGACCGAGGTTCCGGTCAATCCCGTTCTCAGCCAGAAAGAATTCGATCACGCGTTGTCCTGCACCGGAACGCGGGTCGTGCTTCTCGACGGCGCGGCGAAAACGGCGCTGGTACCGTCGGTTCCGACTGAAGATGTGCGCTTATGCGCGCCGCGTCTCTTCACAGCGCATGAGTGGCCGGATGTGGAGCCGGAAGCGCCGAGCCGTATCGTTTTCACCAGTGGCACCACCGGCCCTGCCAAGGGCGCAATCCATACGCATCTGGGACGCTGGACGGCGGGATTGCTGCTGCGCTCGGTGCTTCCGATTAAGCAAGGCGGGTACAATCGCATCCTGCTGATGACACCTTTCTCGCATGGCAGTTCGCTCCTGACCTTCGCCTATCTGGCTGAAGGCGCCAGCGTGCATCTGATGCAGGGCGTGGACACGTCCGTCGTGTTGCCGCTTCTGGCCTCCGGCACGCTCACCGAGATGTTTGCACCGCCGACCGTTCTGGCCAAGCTGACAGATGCGCTGGCGCAGGCGGGCAACATTAAGCCGCGATTGCGCACGATATTGACCGGCACCGCGCCGCTTTCGCCGACGCTCTACCGCAAGGTTGTGGAGTGGTTCGGCGAGATCGTTCGCGTCACCTATGGCAAAAGCGAGATATTCAATCCGATCACCGTGCTTTCTCCTCCCGAGACGGCTGTAGCCTATGCCGGAAACGCCAGCGCCGATGAGGGGCTGTGCGTCGGCTGGGCGGCGACGGGTGTGCGGATCGAAATCCGCGACGATGACGATCACGTGCTGCGGGATGGCGAAGCGGGACGCATTTTCCTGTACAGCCCGCATATGTTCCGGGGCTATATGACGGTCAATGGCCTGAAAATGCTTGGCTCCGGCGAGTTCCACGATACCGGCGATCTGGGGCGGCTGGACGGGCAGGGACGTCTTTTTCTGGTCGCGCGCCAGTCCGACATGATGAAAACCGGTGGCTACAAGGTTGCCCCCGACGAGGTGGAACGAGCGCTTGCCTCAGCCTTTCCCGACACGGAAATGCTCGTGCTCGGTTTTCCGTCAGAATATTGGGGCGAGGTGATTACGCTCGTCGCGGCGCGTCCGCCATCGGGCTGGCGGGAGCGGCTGGCGCCTGCATTGGCCGCCATGACCTCTTACAAGCGGCCAAGGCTTTTCGCCGCTGTTGATGAATTGCCGCGCAATGCCATTGGCAAACTGTCGCGCGCCGAATTGCGACGTCAGCTCATGGAGCGCTATGAGCTTGTGGAAACGCCGCAGCTGGCGCTTGTCGAAAAAGGCGGTGCGACATGAGCGATTTCAAGCAGATACCCGCGGTTTATCATCGCCCATTGGGCGATATGCTGGTGACCGCGCTCTGCGACGGTTATGTCGCTTACGATACGTTCGATATTTTTCGCAATGGCGATCCGGCGCGACTAAAGCAGTTTCTTGTCGCAGAAACCAGGATTGCGCCACCGGTTGTCTCGATTAATGCTTTTCTCGTCCGTGACGATGTACGCAATATCCTCGTGGATTGCGGTTCGGGCGATATCATGGGGCCGACCTGCGGACGTTTGCCGGAGCTGCTGGCGCATATAGGGCTTGCGCCGGAAGATATCACCGATGTGCTTCTGACCCATATCCACCCGGATCATTCCAACGGCCTTACCGATCCGGCAACCGGCGCAAGGCTTTTTCCGAAAGCGACGGTTCATGTCCACCAGGCGGAAATCCTGCACTGGTTCGACGACGAAGCCAAGGCGCGTGCGACAGAGCGCCAGAAGCGTGTCTATTTCGATGCGGGCCGCATCCAGATCACACCCTATCTTGCCGATAGCGTGCGCATGTTTGACGCCGAA
Source organism: Brucella daejeonensis (assembly GCF_014199265.1). Classification (GTDB taxonomy): domain Bacteria; phylum Pseudomonadota; class Alphaproteobacteria; order Rhizobiales; family Rhizobiaceae; genus Brucella; species Brucella daejeonensis. The sequence goes on along the minus strand of NZ_JACIJG010000006.1, from coordinate 2,480 downwards.
TGCGAGGTGCTGCCGGGGATCACCGCCGTGCCGTCGGTTGGGCATACGCCGGGACATAGCTGCTATATCCTGCGCTCGGGTGGGGCGGCGATGATCATCTGGGGCGATACTGTCCATGTGCCCGAAGTGCAGCTTGCCGATCCCGATGTGGGCATGATCTTCGACACCGATACGCCCGCCGCCGCCCTGTCGCGCCGCAAGATCCTGAAGCGGTGCGTCGAGGAAAATCATCTGGTCGGGGGTATGCATATTCACTTTCCCGGCTTTGCGCGTATCCGGCGCGGGCATCAGGGAGAATACCGCTTTATTCAGGAACAATGGTTCCATGCCGACCAGAATTGAGGAGAACGATCCATGCCTATGATGCAAATTTGCCATGCGCCTGAGCCGGGTGGACCGGAAGCACTGCGTTACATGCAGGTGGAACGCCCGACACCGGCTGTGGGCGAGGTGCTGATCCGCGTTGGCGCGGTGGGCGTGAACCGGCTTGATGCGATGCAGCGGGCAGGGGTCTATCCTGTGCCTGCGGGCGCTAATCCGGTGCTGGGTGTCGAATGCAGTGGCGAGGTTATCGAAACGGGCAGCGGCGTGCCGGATCATCTGCGCGGCAAGCGGGTCGCGGCCCTTTTGTCCGGCGGCGGTTATGCGGAATATGCCGTCGCCGACTGGCGGCATGTGGTTGTCGTTCCCTCCGACTGGGACGATGTACGTGCAGCGGCGGTCATCGAGACTTTCTGCACGGCTTCCGAAACGCTGTTCGAGCTGTCGCGCCTCAAGGCCGGTGAACGCGTGCTGATCCATGCGGGCGGCAGCGCGGTCGGCAGTACGGCGATCCGCATGGCGCAGCATGTAAAGGCTGAAATCATCACAACGGTCGGGCGCGAGGACAAGGCCCGCCGCCTGCGCGACTGGGGCGTAAACCACGTCCTGAATTATCGCGAGGTCGATTTTGCCGATGCCATTCGCGAGATTTACCCTGATGGCATCGATGTGATCGAGGACTTCGTCGGTCCCGCTTATCTTGCCCGCCATATTTCGCTCTTACGCTGGCGGGGACGCATGACTTTTGTGGGATTGCTCAGTGATGGCAAGGCGGAAGCCGACGTGCCTGCGATCCTGACCAAGATGCTGCAATTGCGCGGCTTCACGCTGCGTCCGCATTCGGCGGACGAAAAGGCCGCGGTTGTCGAACGCTTCCGCCAGCGCTGGCTGCCGGTTCTTGCCTCCGGGGAAATAGAGCCTGCCATTCATGCTGTTCTGCCTTTCGGGAAGGCGGAAGAAGCGCATCGAATGCTGGAAACCGCCGACAATTTTGGCAAAATCATTCTGAGCATGTAACGCTCGAACAGAGGTAGTTTGAAAATGCTGATATCGCAAATCAGGGGAGAAGACGGTGCAATCCGTGTGCTTGCACGCGCCGAGGGAGAACCGGCGCGCGAAGTGCTCGGAGCAACCGGTGTGCGTGAACTGGCGCTGGCGGCGATCAAGAGCGGTAAACCCCTTATCGATTATATCAAGGAACAGGGTTTCGGCGCGCAATATGACGCGGAACAGCTTGCCGCCGAAGGGTGTTATCTATCGCCGATCACCCATATGGATCCGACCCATCTGCATCTGACCGGCACCGGCCTGACTCATCTGGGCTCGGCTGCAACCCGCGACAGCATGCACGCCAAGGCCATGGCCGCCGAAGCTGAACTGACGGATTCCATGAAGATGTTCCGCATGGGTCTTGAAGGCGGCAAGCCCGCCGCAGGCGAAGCAGGAGTGCAGCCGGAATGGTTTTATAAAGGCAACGGTCACGGGCTGGCGACGCCGGGGGCGGCGCTCGTTTCACCGGCTTTCGCGCAGGATTTTGGCGAAGAGCCGGAAATCGCCGGCATCTATGTCATCGCCGATGATGGCCGTCCGCTGCGCATAGGCTTTGCTGTTGCCAATGAATTTTCCGATCACGTCACGGAGCGGGGCAACTATCTCTGGCTCGCCCATTCCAAGCTGCGTCCGGCGTCTATAGGGCCGGAAATCCGCATCGGTGCTGCCCCGCAGGATATTCGTGGCACCAGCCGAATCCTCCGCGATGGCAAGGTTATCTGGGAAAAGCCGTTCCTGTCCGGCGAGGCAAATATGTCCCATACGATCGCCAATCTCGAATATCACCATTTCAAATACGGTCTTTTCCGCCAGCCGGGTGATGTGCATGTCCATATGTTCGGCACGGCCACGCTGTCGTTTGCCGATGGAGTTCGGACCCAGCCTGGTGATGTTTTTGAAATCGTCGCCGAAGGTTTCGGCCAGCCGCTGCGCAACACGGTGGTCGTTGAACCTGTTCATGCGTTGCCTGAACTGGCTGCTGTCGAACTTTGAATGAATACTGAGGAAATACCTATGAAAGTCCTTGTCGCAGTGAAACGTGTTGTTGATTACAACGTCAAGATCCGTGTTAAGGGGGACGGTTCGGGAGTTGAGCTTTCGAACGTGAA
>NZ_JACIJG010000005.1 GCF_014199265.1 Brucella daejeonensis | reverse complement strand
GGCGCGCACTTCAGGAGAAAACTTGTTCGTCGTCTTGCTTGTCATAGACCCTACTTCTCACGAGTTGGGGTCTCCGGCAAACTCGGTGCGGTTCAGACGCGAATACTTTCGGAGCGCATCTACCGCATCGTTTGCCGTCAGGCCTCTTCTTGCATTTTACGGCGTTGCTTCACTCTGCCGTTCATTGACTCTTTTGCATCGTTGGGACGCCGGCGAGGAGGGATTAAAACAAGGCCACGGGCTAGAAACAGTAGCTTGGTCCGCTACACTCTCGGGCGACTTACATCTCGCATTGGCCTCAATTTATAAGCTTCGCATCCGTACGTGTGGGGGGGCTCTTCTCTGACCTTGTGACGGTAACAAATAGTCGTACGGTATGGCACGTTTACGACCGAGCTGTACGAATGCCGGTGGATAATAAAAAACAAAAACTTGGGCAGGAATTGTGCTTCTTGGATATCCTTGAGCGCCTTCCAGACATAGGTAACACTGTGTCGGGTGGTGGAAATCAAAAATGGATACGTCTTGATGATTTCATCTATTCATCGGAATTTGGTGCGGAAATTTCAGTTCATGGAACGCCCGATCATCCTGTATGTATCGAATACGCCGATGCCGGATTTGATCTCTCCAAACGAAATGATCCTTATAATTCAAGCGCTGAAATTACCGTACTTAAAGCAGACGAAAGTTTATTCAGAAAATATCTTCCCCAATTAATCGACACTCGCGTCATTCGCACGATGGGTGGTCAACCAAGCCCTCATTTGGTATCTAAATTCCCTCAGGGGTCTTGGTTTTCTCAGATATCCATTACTTATATGGTTTCTTTTATAATTGGGATGTTAGCTCGTTACTTTCCAACCCACTGGAGTGCGTTGATGGGAGGAGAGAAAGGGGATGCAATATGGCCTCAAATTAATGCGGCTCAGATGTATATTGAAACTGCGCTACCGGAGCTTATACTTGAAATCGTTGGTAACTCTATATTCGATAATAAAGAGTTATAATGAAATTTCTCGTATTAGTTGCTTTGGAGCGTTCAAAGTAGTTTCTTTAGATGTATTGATTGTAACCAGAGAAATTGCTTGTAACCAGAGAAATTGCTTGAGTATCAGTTCCGACCAATTGAACTCTTTGACAGCCTATCCAGCCGCGCCTTTCCTCTGACGGCCACGCGCGACAGTGGCCGTGAATAAATGTTAGTTTTTCTTTTGCTTGAATGTCGTAATGTGCTCTAAGTTTGCGATGGATTGATTTTGTTTTTTGGGGGAAAAATGGCCGGTTTTGAGCAGCAGCCGTTCGGCGACGCAGAGTTTTTGGACAATCCGCAAGCACGATGTCCCTGCATCTTGTTGCTTGACGTTTCGGCGTCGATGTCGGGCGCTCGCATTGATCAGCTGAATGAGGGTCTACGTCACCTCCAAGAGGAAATCCAAAGTGATAGCCTCGCCGCGAAACGTGTGGAATTCGCCATTGTGACGTTCGGTCCCGTGAAAACAGAGATGGACTTTACTAGCGCGACCAATTTCTTCCCCCCGCATCTGACTACACAGGGCAACACGCCGATGGGCGAAGCAATTGAAACCGCTTTACAAATGTTGCGAGAGCGTAAGGACCGCTACAGGGCTAACGGCGTGAGCTTTTACCGTCCTTGGGTTTTCCTCATTACGGACGGTGCCCCCACCGACAGTTGGAGCAGCGCGGCTCAACAGGTACGCGAAGGCGAAGCCTCTAAAGCCTTTATGTTCTATGCGGTCGGCGTCGAAGGAGCCGATCTTGGAACCCTTGCACAGATATCTGTTCGCCAGCCGCTCAAGCTCAAAGGGCTCCAATTCAAGGAGTTTTTCCAGTGGCTTTCCAACTCGCTCGGTGCAATGTCCCGATCCAATCCCGGCGATCAAGTTCCGCTTGAGAACCCAACTGCGCCAAATGGCTGGGCAACCGCTGGATAAAACTCTATGGATTGGTGTTACGCTGCGGCCTCCGTTATCGGTCTGTCGCATATTCGTGCTGGAACGAGGCTTCAGGATGCGAAGCACTGTTTTGTTGACAGGCCCACCAGCGGTCACTCGGTACTTTTTGCCTTGGTTTCTGATGGGGCGGGCTCTGCTGAATTCGGTGGACAGGGTGCGTCTATAATATGCCGTACCTTTGCCACAGAAGCCCGCAATGCGTTGCAAGACGCATCGGAGCTGCCGGATGATGAAACAATTTGGACATGGCTAGATATTGCCCGTGACCGTATGCAATTGGCTGCGAAAAAGCGTGAACTAACCGCGAGAGATTTTGCAGCGACGTTGGTTTTGGTTATGTCGTCACCGACACAGGTCGTCACAGCCCATATAGGCGATGGTGCAATCGTTGCGCGGACTGCGGACAGCGCCGATTGGATCGTACTCAGTAAACCACATCATGGGGAATACGCATCGACAACTTATTTCGCGACAGATGACTCACCATGCTTGCGAATTGGAAGGTATCCAAATCAATTCAATGCAATCGCAGCTTTCTCGGACGGTATCGAGAATCTCGTACTCGACAGCGTTACTGGAGCGGCGTCGGCAGCATTTTTTACACCGATGGCAAAGCCACTGGATGTCTCTAATGCGACTGGTCGAGATCAATCGTTGAGCCAAAGCCTTGCCGCCTTCCTCGCCAGCGACCGTGTCAACGAACGGACAGATGACGATAAAACGCTAATTGTCGCGGTACTGAAATGAAAACCACTAAGCTATTCGTTGGCAGCCACGAGCTTCACATCGAAAAGCGCATTGGCAAAGGCGGCGAAGGGGAAGTTTTCTCCATAAGTAATATGCCGGGTTTTGCGGTAAAAACGTATTTGCCCGGTATCGTTGCAGAACGCGAAAAGAAAATCCATGCCATGGTCAGCACACGGCTTGCTGACAGCGCACCAATGGTCGCATTTCCCAGTCAAGTTGCCATTGACGGGCACGGCAAGTTTATCGGATTTGTGATGCGTCTTGTGGAGAAGCACAAGGAAATCCATGAGCTTCAAACACCATCGTCACGACAAAAGCACTTCCCCAAGGCTGATTACGCCTTCATCGTACGCGTTGCGTTGAATATCGCACGCGTATTCACACAAGTCCATGCAACCGGATGTGTTGTTGGCGATATCAATCAACGCGGCATTCTCGTATCCCCGACGGCCACGGTTGCGCTGATAGATGCCGACAGTTTTCAGATGAACGACGGTGCTCAGCGTTATCTTTGCGTCGTAGGAGTTCCAGAGTACACGCCGCCCGAATTACAGGGAAAGTCCCTGAAAAATATCGTTCGCACAACTGACCACGATGCTTTCGGCTTGGCCGTATGCTTATTCCAACTACTTTGCATGGATCGACATCCTTTTTCGGGCCGGTTTACAGGCGGTGTGGAAATGCCGCTGGAAAAAGCTATTACAGAATATCGCTTTGCCTACTCGTCCCGAAATACTGGCATGGTTCCTCCTCCCGGTACCGTCAGTCTCAACGACTTTACCCCAAAGGTGGCCGAGCTATTTGAAACGGCCTTCTCCCCCGGTCACGTTGGAAAGCGCCCAACTGCGGCAACGTGGGTGCAAGCTCTTGGTGAACTTGAATCCTCTTTACGAGTTTGTAGCAACAACAAATTGCATCGCTATGCTCGAAACGCCTCGGCCTGTCCATGGTGCCGAATGGAAAACGAGTATGGCCGCCCACTATTTTTGGATACGGACCTCATCAACATTCGGGTTCCGAATGGTCGCCTCGACCCAGCGTCAGGATTTGTGCTGGACATCTCGGCGTTCCTCTCCGTAGTGAACGGCGTCAGCATCCCGTCTTCAATATCCATTCCTATTCCGCCCGTGCATACCGCACTCAAACCAACCCAAGCGGCAAACGAGGCTCGGTGGAAAAAGAGGCTTAATCCACTGTATAGGATCGGCGGTATTGGAATCCTGATCGCCGCAGCTTACGCATTTGCGTCGAATGTCCCTGGGCTGCTTGCCTTTGCTATAGCTGGTTTTGGGGGCTGGCTTGTGTTTCGAGCGACCTCAGTAGCTGATGGATTGCTGGCAACACATAGAAAAGCTGCTAGTGCAGTAGCAGCTCGTATTGAGCAGCTTCAACGTACATCGCCAATTGTACCGTTGCTTCAAAAGAAGGCTGGAGTTCTTGATGCTATTGACGAGTACAAGCAACTCGTATCTGCCTACGGTAAAATCCAAATTGAATACGACAAGCACAGGCGGCAGCGGCAACTGGACGATCATCTTTCGAGATTTTCTATTCGAGGCGCGCGTATTCCTAAGGTCAGCTCGGACGATATTACTCAACTCGCATCCTATGGTATCACAACCGCGTTTGATGCAAAGCGGCGCGACGTTCAACAAGTCAATGGCATAGGTCCGGTCAAGGCATCAAACATCGCTGCTTGGATTCGGCAAGCGGAGGCTAGTTTTCAATTTCAAAGCGCTTATTCGTCGGAAGATCAGCAGCAGCTTCAAAAAGCAAAAAATTCCATCATTACAAAACAACAGGGTATAGAGGAGCGCCTTAAAAGATTAGTTGCTGAGTTTCGTCAGGAAGCGCAGAGCTTTGAACGATGGAAAGCTATACGAGACCCTGAATTAGATTGGCTTACCCAGCAGCTAGTTCAAGCTGAAGTGGACCTTTCGCATTTAGGAATTTCGGTACCCGTCCGTCCCAACATTACGCCTTTGCCTGTACCGCACGTCTCAACATTTCTACGCAGTGGGCAGCCAATCAATGTTGGTCCGATGTTCACCGCAAAAACGCGGTCTAATCCTTCGCCCCCTCCCGTTCAGCCGCGGAGTGTACGCTCTCCCGCCCAACCGCAAGCAATCACTTGTCCACAGTGTGGAAGCCGGATGGTGCAACGAACTGCCCGAAAAGGCCGTAACGCGGGTGGATCATTTTGGGGCTGCTCACGCTTTCCGCGCTGCAGTGGAACTCGGTCAATCTGAGCGTCGTTCTGTTCAGTAAAGTCAAGACGACGCCACGGGCCAGCGCAGAGACATGTTGCAGAAACGGCGCAAGCTTATGACAGCGTAGGCTGATTTCGTGTTCGGCCAGCTTCGAGTTAGAATGTACTGTGTCTGGCGGCAATATAGCAGCCGTCAACCTTAATCGAATTGGACTAATCGTCGTCGCGCCTCACTTATGGAAAGCGTGCCTCTTGCTCGATTTGCAAATTGGGTAACCAACTGAATGTTGTCTTCGCTGTAACCAAACCGATTGTCGATCCGGTCAATCGAAACCCTGTCATCCTGTAGACCTCCGTCGTTGTTACCCCGTAATTCAAAGATGGTCCCAGTAAGTGCACAGCGTCCTTGCTGGCGTTCCCAAAGGCTAATCGCAACGGCAATAAGCTCTGACCTTGAAAGAGAATTGGGATATTCTTTCCCGAGCGAAATTCTTTCAACTCCATAGTTATTTACTCGGAGCATCGCGTTACTCACTGCGCGGGAAATTTCACGTTCTTTATCGGGCTCATCAGCCTGTAGTCGAGCTAATTGCAGACTTGACGGAACTGACTCAAGTTGCCCTAGAACACTCTCATAACCATTGAACCAAACACATCTGCGTTGTTCAGCTGCCACGTCCTCAATATAAATTTTACTGAGCATCGAGCGACGCGCATCAAATGCTTTTGGGCTTGGTTTTTTAGTAGCTTTGTTCACGACCAACATTGTCAAATCGGGAAAGCCCAATGGCTTAATCGCGTACAAAAAAACGTCGTCAAGCCACTTACCACTTTGCTGATTTCCGTGACCGCGAAGAGCGATAGCATTACTGTACGTGATCAGACAGCGCGACTTCGCACAACGCGCAAGAAGAACGACATCATTCAAAACCGTATCCGCCATCTTGCTTGGCGAGCGAGTCTTTGGAGCAGGTTGAGAACGCGCAATAGCCTCCCGAATTACATTAATGGCGGGGACCGGGAGCGCTTCCGGATTGACTGATGTCGTCATTTATCGGTTCCGAATTTACACAATGAAAACAAACTGAAGCAGCATAATTCGTCACAAATAAACAAATAGTATTTCAAATCTAGTCCAGATCCCGATTTCTTCTTGGGTACTGAAATGCCATAAAATGAAAAAATATCGGAAAAATTGTTAATAAAAGAGAGGCGACAAACCCTGCATTAAAGTAATTTTTTGGTAAAACCCCGATACTTCTACGATAAAAACCAATCTCATTGCTTAAATCATTCGAAAATCCGAAAATAATTATTCTGCTGATTAACACAAAACTAGCAGAGAACAGAAAAAAGTAAAATATATTCCTTTTAAAGCGGCCCCATCGCGTTTGGATGTGCCCTGTAGCAGATAATTTCGTATCGTAGACACCTGCTGCACAAAAGACCATAGCTGTCAAAGTTATGGCTAGCAGGAATGCAGCCATCACGCTTATGCCCGTAGATGTTGTCGCTTCGAACCCAACCTTGAAATAAATAAAACCAAAAAAAGCCCAGCCCAGCACCATCAACCCCATCGCACCATCCTCACCAGCTATAATAGTGGTCTTATAAGACGTGGTTTCATAACAGTCCAGATGGTGCTCTGACAAAATGGATGTCAGAGAACGAGTCGGCTGGAACCTTCGACGCTTAAGGGTCGAAAAAGGTATATCGCAAGATCACCTAGCGTTTGCCGCAGAGGTCGAGCGCGCTTATGTCGGCCATCTCGAGCGCGGTAAGAAAAACCCAACAATCGTCACGCTCCATAAACTGGCTACGGTTCTCGATTGCGATGTTTCCGAGTTATTCGCCATTCCCCCGAAAGACGCTGAGCCAATCGCCCCGCTCGGTGCAGGCAGGCGTAAAAGCTAGCAGTCGCCCAGGCTGAGCCATATCATCCGAAATGCTTCACAAAATTTGCGAGGGGCATGGTCAGGCAGATGGGGGGTGCCATGCGGCGAAACCACCCCCTGCGTTCACATAATGCAAAGGGGGATGGGAGCGTCTCGGCCTCCCAACGCAATCGCGTCCGGGAGCGGCCTTGCATTGGCGTGAAGGTGAGCCGGTGAACCATACCGATCTTCGCCGCGCATTTGCCCGCCTACGGCCTACGCCCCGACGCTAGGGATTGTACCGGCAAATCGGCTAACGCCCCACGGCGGTACGGTTCCGCCCCGATCCATCCACATTCCCCCGCGACGTGGTTTCGGCCCGCCCCGCACCACGCCACACCATGCCGCGATACGATAGCGGGCAAAAACGCCGCGTCAGCCCGCGTTCAAAAAACCCCACGAAAATCCCACCTCAGAAACCCCGGAAATCCGGGCGCACGAATTGCCGTTTTTTCCGTTCAAAAACCATTTGATTTTTGAGCGAAGCAGAGCGAAATTTATTGAGTAAATTCAGCCTCTTACAAGGAAACCCGACCATGCAAATCACCCGCACTTTCACCCACCGGGCCTACGGCCCTATCGCCACAGCCACGCTCGCCCACGGCAACGCTGGATGGGCCTTGGACGGAAAGCCGTTGCCACAGGCATCCGTCGAATATCTTCTAGGCTTTGCCCTGCAAAGCTTGCAGGATGCTTACGCGGGCGCGAAATCGCCGGAGGCCGCGAAAGCCGCGTACGCCGCCAAGCGTCACCGGCTCATTGAAGGAACGGTAGGTGCGCGTCGGGAGGCACTGCCCCCGCATTTCCGGTACGTTCGCCAACTCGTGCGCAACGCCCTAAGCGCCGAAAACAAAACCCGCTATGAGGCCACGAAGCCGAAGGACCGGAACAAATTCCTTGCGGACCTTTTCAATGGGCTGGACGAGACTAAGCGGGAACGGATCGAAGCCACTGCCCGCACCATGTTTGAGGCGAGCACGGCTAAAGTCAGCATGACGATTTAGGGGGCTTGCCATGCGCGCCGCACTTTACCTCCGCGTGTCCACGGATGCGCAAACCACGGACAACCAAGAACGGGAACTGCGGGAGGTCGCGGAACGCTCCGGTTGGACGATCACCGGTGTTTACCGGGATCACGGTATTAGTGGAACGAAGGGGCGCGAAGCTCGTCCCGCGTTCAACGCCCTCTGCAAAGACGCCGCCCGCCGCCGCTTCGACGTTGTTATGGCGTGGAGCGTGGATCGGCTGGGCCGTTCGCTACAGGGCCTCGTCGCCTTCCTTTCCGATCTCCACGCCCTTCGCGTCGATCTGTTCCTCCACCAGCAGGGCATCGACACCACCACCCCGGCGGGTAAAGCTATGTTCCAGATGATGGGCGTGTTTGCGGAATTTGAGCGGGCAATGATTAGCGAGCGCGTCAAGGCTGGATTGTCCACCGCCCGCGCAAAGGGGAAAAAGCTGGGCAGACCCGGCCTTTCGGCGGTCACCGAAGCGGCAATCCTCCGTGACCTTCGCGGCGAGGCCCCGGCCTCGCTCCGCGCCCTCGCAGCCAAACACGGGGTTAGCGTCGGCACGGTGCACCGACTAAGCCGGGAGCTTAACGACGAGCCGCTTTAAGCCGCTCCGCAAGACCCACCGTTGACATTTCCAAGGCCGGGTTATCGGCGCTCTCGGCCCAGCCCGCTTCACTGGTGGGCCACTTGCCTTCGGCAACGAGAGCCAGCCGTTGCTTGGCTCGCCCTAGCCGCTCGGCGGTCTCCTTGTGCGCTACACGCGAAGCCGCAGGGGGCGGCGTCACGCGCCTCGCCTCCACCTTCCGCAGCAGCTTCAACGCCTCCAGCCGCAAATCCGTTGATTGTTCGTCATCCTCGGCCACCCCGAGCAAATATCGGTGGGTGAGGTCGTAGACCCCCTGCGGCGCTTCATACTCAATAATCGCTTTCGCGGCCTCGACGCATTTGGCCTCTGCCACCTCGGTCGAGGTCATGATTTGCAACAGCGCGGCGAGCGCGGGGCTTAGGATTTCACCCTCGGCCATTCTTCTGCCTCCACATAACGGTTATGAAAGGGCAATGCCCCGGTTTTGGTTAGGGATGAAAAACCCATGTTTTCAATGGGATGGAATAAATCCTAACCGTTCTAACTGATCTAACTGATAAGGGGATTGAAGGGATTTAGTGTCCTAGGAAGTCTATAAAGTTCGCGTTATAACCGTTAGGAACAGTTAGGCGGTTAGGCCATTGTTTTTATTGCACTTTTTCATTCATCATCCGTTAGGGCCATACCATCCTGTTTCACATACCCTCTCACCGGCTTACCTCCCGCCCAGATCAGCTTCGGCCCGGTCCACCCCAGCCGCCTCATGCAATCACCCAGCCTCCGGCTATCCCGCTTCGTCACGTTTGGCATCTCCATCGCCAATGCCGATGCGAAAATGTTACTCGTGGCGATGCGAAGCTCGCCTTCGGCCCGCTTAGCAAGCTTCGGCAGAAGCGCGGCGAGCGTATCTTCCCACGGATCGGCCTCGACCCTTTCGGCTTGCCGCTCGGCAGCAACCATCCACAAATGCTCCGGAATTGTCACCGGGTCGGCTTCACCCGGTTCCACCATCGCGGCTTCGGCCCAAAGCTGATCACGTGCTTCACGCAGCGCCGCCAGATCAATCTCTCCCGTCATCACCGGCCAGAACCTCCGGTTCCCGGTCGGGTCTTTCAGGTAATGGTCGTCGTTCGTCGTGCCGATCAGGATGCAGCGACGGGGAACTTCCTCAACCGTCCGGGCGTAGGCCGCGCGCGCTCGGTCATGGGTTTTTGAGATAAACTGCTTTGCCCGCCGCACGTCCGACTGGCCCAGCCCATCCAGCTCCGGCGCTTCAACGATCCATTTCCCCAGCAGCAGTTCTTGGTGCTCTTTATAGTTTTGGCGAAAATCGAGGGCGTCGGTGAAATTGTCATCGCCTCCGGCCAACACCTTGAGCGCCGATGACTTTCCGCGCCCCTGCGGCCCTTCCAGCACCAGCATTGCATCAAACTTACAGCCGGGACGTCGTACGCGCCGAACTCCGGCAACCAGCACGGCCCGGCCAATGGCGCGGGTCAATTCGTCATCCGCCGCGCCAAGATACACCGAAAGCCAAGTGTCCAGCCTCGGCGTTCCATCCCAAACCAGCCCATCAAGATAATCCCGCACCGGATCGAACGCGTTCTGCATCGCCAGCAGCCTTGCCGCGTCTTCCACGTTTCGCTGGCCGGGATCAAAATCGAAATTCTCAATCACAACATCGCGCAGCTTCAGCACCGTGTCGCCAAAAGCCTCACCAACGGGCTTATCGTAACCCTCGATCTCCATCCGCATGTGAAACTTGTCGAACTTCATGCGGATGCCGAGCTTGGTGATCGCCAGCTTCGCGTTCGCCACCGAGGGCGCAAAACCACCCGGATTTGCTTGGCGGTTCAGTTCCGCCTGCGCCTTGCCTTTTCGGGCCTGCTTACGGTCCAAAAATGAGCTAAAGGTCTGCACTTCATTCGGCTTGGACGAAACCGGCAGCAAGTCTTTCATAGCCAGATCGTCTGCGGTAAGCAACGCAAGGTCCGTGGCGTCAATCTCACGCACAACCTCCGCGGTCACTTCCTTGTCCATTCTCAAAACCTCACCCACGGCCCAGCCTCCGTTCTCGATCAAAAACCACCCGCATTCCTTGGCATAGGCGGTCGTAGGCATCTTCGGCCCGCTTTCCCGGCAGGGCTTCGATCAGTTCCAGCGCCTCGCGCAACAAATACATGCCGCGGAAAAACTCCGCCTGTGCAACAAGCTCCGGCTGCACCCGCAACCGGTTCCGGGCCTCGTCCAGTGAAATTACGTCAGCAGTCATCACCGTTCACCTCGCTTCATTTGGAAAAAGAGGACTGGCGGAACGAGACATTAGATACCTCCCGCCAGTCCCCGTCGCGGGGGCCATGCCCGCGCCTCAATTCATCCGCGCTGCCACCAACTTCGCGGCCAAGTCCTCCAGCACCTCCACCGCTCGCTCCGCATCCCGCGCCAACACTTCCCGACCCGCCCGCCTATGCCAGTCCCGCAACTCTCGCAGCCCTCGAAGTCCTGCCATGAACTGCTTGACCGGATCGGACGAGGCCCGAACCTCCGCCACGGCCCGGTGCGCCACCCGCATGGCGTCCCGCCAGCCCGCGTCGTCCCCCGCAATGAACGCAGCCTCGGCTTCCTCCAGCAGCGCCCCGAACGGAGTCCGTGCCATCACCGTTCCTCCGGTTTCACCGTGCTGCTAAACAGACGGCTTGCTGCCGATTCAACGCCGCCATAGGTCTCCAGCCCATGCGTCGGCGCACCGCGCTCGACCCCTCGGTCGTAAGCACCAGTGGCGGTGGAGTCGGCAAACGCGTTGATGACGTTCAGGGCGTGGTCGCTCATCGGCAGATTAGAACGCAGATAGTGCTCCAGCACTTCCCGGTGCCCGACCAGCTTATGATCCTGAATGTACCGAGCAACGCGCTCGTGCTCTTCTGGGTAAAGGGCCGCCGACTGCTGATAGCGGTACGCAATCTGGTCCAGTTGCTGGTGGGTGAAGAGGCGCGCGCTGGCGGCGTGATAAAAGTCTTCGGATTTCATCGGGCTTGCTCCTTTTGAGCGAGCGAGGCGAGCCACGCCTCGACCTTGGGATGGCTGTACATAATGGACTGAAGCTCCGCTGGAGCTTCGGGGAATGCGGCAAAGACCGTGGCCCGCACCGCTTCACGAGCCTTTAGGCGTTCCATGTCCCGCTTGTGCATCGCCGCACTTTCGCTGATACCGAGCGCAACCGTGTCCGAGCCCTTATCGTAAGCTGGCACGGTCTGCCCATTGAGATGATCGGTTGCTGAAATGCCGGGACCGACCCGAAAACTTCCGAGCTTCGCCTCCAGCCGAGCGCTTTCGATCTTGTCGCCTGAAATGTAGTTCATGGCTTTCGCCTCCGTGGGGTTACGCGGCAGCGGCGCTGCGCAGAGTTTCGCATTCGGTGGTGGTTGTGCCGACTGGGGAGGATTTCGCCTCGGCCCATTCCAGAAGGTCCGCCCATCGATAGAGTGGCGTCCGTCCAAACCGCCGAAACTTTGGCCCGCCACCTCGGCAAGCCAGTTTTGCCAACGTTGTCGGCTTTACGGGATATCCTGCGGCGCTTAGTGCCGTCGCAGCATCCCGTCTTAGTAAAAGTGTTTCCTTTTCCATCGTAGACCTACCTGTATGGCTCATTTTGCTTCAATATCACTTGAATTCAACCACCATGACTTGTCATTAATACTTAGTCAACAATGTTAATCAGGATCAAAAACAAGCAATTTCAAGCAAATTAAAGCTGATTTCAGCCTATAATTTGAGGTGGATAATTTGGATATACTTGGGAAGGGAGAAGCTGTTGATGGCGGCAAGTGCGCAAAAGGCTCGACCGGCAAAAGTTGCCTTATGACTCTTTGGTCAAGGCAATGGCCTTCAGGTTCATATGGTCCATTCGCGAGGCGTATTGTATGGCCCAAAGACTCGAACGACGGCAAAAGTTGAAAAGACTCGTCCGAAAAGAATGTGGCTTCAGGTTTATATGGCTAATGGCACTGTGCCATTGTATGGCTCAAAGACTCAGACGCGATTAAGCATCTAAGACTCCCAGCGGCGCAGGTGTGGCTTCCGACTCCCTCACATTTTTCCGGCACCGAGTCGGAACGGGGCTAGGCAACTCACCCGCAAAGCCGGGACGAAACCCGCCGTGGCGCTACCTATTTGCTACCTAGGCTAAATCAATATCTTTGCTAAGTACTTGATTTTTATGGCGCACCCGACAGGATTCGAACCTGTGACCTCTGCCTTCGGAGGGCAGCACTCTATCCAGCTGAGCTACGGGTGCATCACTGGAGGCTCGAAGCCTTTTCATGCGCGTTTCTAACCGAACCACGCATTTGCATCAATGACTTATTTTAAGAATTCAGGGCAAAGTTAACCGTGATCGTCGTCCAATGGCCACACACCCGTTATCATTTGAAGAACGGGCTGTCCGTCTATCCGACAATTAATTTGTCTCGCGACCTTGTTTCGAACACAATGGCCGCCTATATCCACAACATCGGCAATGCTTGAGAGCGCTGGAACGCGTCTGTCGCTCGCAATTGCCATCATCGCCTGCTGCTTTTGACCACGGATGTACTGGCACTGGCGAACAGAGCGATGTCAGGAAGGTCGGTGCTTTTGCTCCGGCCTTTTTTGTTTTGCTGCGGGCAGATTCAGTCTTAGCCAGATCATCAAGTTCGAAGAACAACAGGATCGTGAATCTGCTGACACAAAACGGCGGCGACCAAAGCAGCTTTCATGACGCGCTTTGCCTCTCCCTAAAAAACACCGCGCTGGCGGCGACCGAGAATTTCAGCCCGTTGGGTGCCCGTATATGGCGCGGCGAAGATGCATATCCATCGGACTTATTTGCACAAAAAAGCTACCTCCGTGAGTATCGGTTGCCTACCCACAACCTTTGGTGTATTGGCCACACTCAGGGACGGGGGTACCTTACATGAAACTATGCAACGACCATGCGGTTGATTTATTTTTTGGCGATCCTTTAAGATTTAGAGACGAACTCAGGAAGCGTCCTCTTCTTCCTTACGATCAATTGGAGGAGAGGCCTCGTGTTGCCAGTCCCCAGTTCAAGGCTCGGTTTGACAATCTTATTAAAGTCGGCTGGAAGCGGCATGGAATAACTATCGACCTAGCTGAAGATTTTTCTTGGGATGAACATGATAGATCTCACCGATATTTGTTGCATGCATGGGATTTTTTTTTCGGTACTTCTTCCTGCTTATCAATTTTACAATGAAGACGCGGCTTTATCGCTCAGTATAAATGTAGCTCAACGTTGGATGAATTTATTTCAGACAGAATATTTTGATCATGACATAATCGACGGCATCGATACTGCCATAAAAGACGAAACGACTATGGCATGGTACGACATGTCGGTTGGACAGAGAATCCCACGACAAGCATTTCTTCTTGATATCGTCGCCCGGCAAGAGGGGCAGGATGATCTATTCTGCGATCTCTTCAGATCCATGATATTCCAAATGGAGATGCTCTCCCAAGACCGTTTCTGGATGGGACACAATAACCACGGCCTGTACCAGTCGCTAGGCCAGTTGGCGGCAGCGCGCCGTTTCAAATTTCTAGCCGGATTTGATAAGTATTTCGACCTCGCGCAACAACGAACGAGCACGATACTTCGGAAACAGTTTTTCACATCGGGCGTTCATACTGAACACTCTCCCGCTTATCACAAGATGGTCCTGCGATCCGTACTTGGCGCGCTTCATAGTGGCCTGATCGAAGACCAGTCATTAGCGGAACTGCTCGAACAATCTGAAGACGCCCTTCGTTGGATGGTTACTCCAGACGGTTCCTTATCTACTTTCGGTGATACGGATTACACTCAAGATAAAGAGTTCGAAAACGTTCGCCCACTCGGATTGAAGGCATATAAAGATGCCGGGTATGTTTTCGCCCGCAAAGCAAATGAGCAAGGATCGTCCCATGACAGTTACTTTGCGCAGATGGCGGCTTTCCATTCACGCACCCATAAACACGCAGACCACCTTTCGCTGATCTGGCATGAGAATGGCAAACGTATTCTCATCGACCCTGGCAGATACGGATATGGACCCAAAACCGTTCTTGGCGACGAGCTATCAATGGCCGGCCATTACTACAGCGATCCAAATCGCAGATATGTGGAGAGCACCCGCGCGCATAATTGCGTCGAGATAGACGGTGTTGATCACAAAAGAAAAGGGGCCAAACCATTCGGATCCGCCCTTCTTTTTGCGGAAGAAATGCAAGGGCTGTGGCTTACACTTTGTGAAGTGCGCCACAGACACGTGCGTCACTTCCGCTTGGTGATCATATCTCCCGGAGATTTCCTTCTTGTCATGGACTGGCTCAAGGATGGAACCGGAGCCGAACACGATTATCGGCAATGGTTCCAACTGGCTCCCGAGTGGGCCTTGAGCGGCGCAGATGGAATTCTTAGCGCTTCATGCCATGACACGAAGCTCAAAGTCGTCAGCCTAATTTCGAATACAACACTCGGTGACATTTATTCGGGAACGACCGATCCCATGCAGGGGTGGCACTCACCTAAAGCTGGCGTTTTGGAACCCAGCACATCGTTTAACTTCCATACCAGGGGAAATACAGCGAGATTCGCCACCCTATTCAGCCTATCTGATCACATTAATATTGATTCGCTCAAACTCAACGAAATACTGAGTAAAGGTGAATTGTCTTGGAGAAATAATGAAAACAGATACAGATTGATATTTAAGCGTTACGATACAAAATTAAATGCATCCTTAAAGAAATCATCTGGATTAAATAACTACCTGAAATCATGGTATATGTAATCGCATAAATTTTTATATATAAACAGAAATTATTCACTAGGGGGCTAGTGAGTAATTTTACAACAACATCAATCTAGAAAACACGTAAAAAGGAAACTCTTGCCTCAAGAGAGGCAACTTTATACTTATTACCGGGGGCCTATCGATGAAAATAATCACACCTAAAAGATACAAAATTTACTCAAAATTCAGAAAAACAGCGAAGAAAATTTGGAAACTGTTACCAACATCTTTGCGGAAGAGAGTTCCATATCGTGTAAAAGTTCGAGTTCGAGAATTTCTCACATCACGATCCAGTTCACATCTATATTCATCCATCGATTACATTCCTGCGCGTAAAAATATTATTCATTCTGGAAAAAACAAACTATTATATATCATCAATAATAGCCTACCTTATTCATCGAATGGATATGCGACGAGGAGCCATGGGGTCATCCAAGGTTTTCTATCTGCAGGTATAAACATTTCAGTATATACCCGCGCCGGGTATCCGATGGATATGGCATCGACAGAAAACCCAGAATCGGTTCCACCATACGATCAGGTTGACGGCGTAATGTATAATCGCCTGACCAGGCCGACATTGCGGACTCATTCTGGAACGGACTATATTCTGGAAGCGGCAAAATCCATTGAGGCAACTATTGAGAAGGAACGGCCGTCATTCGTGATGGCGGCGTCCAATCATCGGAATGCCCTTCCCGCATTGATCGCTGCCCGGAACTCGGGAATTCCTTTCATTTATGAAGTAAGGGGGTTTTGGGAGATCACACAGGCTTCCCGACAGCCTGATTTTAGTGAGTCCGTCAATTTTAAAGTTCAGGTAGCCTTGGAAAGCAAAACCGCCCAAGAGGCCGACCTGGTCATAACTCTCAATTCAGGAATGAAGCGGGAATTAATAAACCGTGGCGTATCGGCCGATAAAATTCACCTTCTTCCAAACTCTGTGGAGCAAAACCACTTCTCCCCTATGGAGCGTGATGCCGCGTTAGCAGAGGAACTTAATATCCCTAGCCACGTTCCGGTTATAGGATACATAGGTACATTTGTTGATTATGAAGGCCTGGACGATCTGACAAGGGCCTGCGCCCAACTGAAAAAAGATGGGGTAGAGTTTCGTCTATTGTTGGTGGGGAACGACAACCCCTCCTCGTTGTCGTTAAGCGGTAGCGTTACGGATCTGGTTCGTCGATGCGCGCACGAAGGGGGAATTTCTGACTGGCTAATCATGCCGGGCCGTGTGCCCTTTGATATGGTATCGAGATATTACTCCCTTATCGATATCGCACCATTTCCTCGCAAACCGTGGCAGGTATGTGAACTTGTTTCTCCGTTGAAACCTCTGGAGTCCATGATGATGGGGAAAGCCGTAATCGTCTCCAGCGTCGCGGCACTGGCCGATATGATCGATAATAATGAGACGGGAATCGTTTTCAAGAAAGGTAGCGTTCAGTCATTGGCCGTAGCGTTGAAGCAATTGATAGAAGCGCCTGATTTGCGATCGAATCTAGGCAAGAATGCTCGTCAGTGGGTAACGGATTTCCGCACATGGAACTATTCGGTCGGGCAGGTCATTCCGGCTATTCAGCATCTATCTGTGCCAATTACTGGCGAAAAAATAGCGAATGTGTCGGATTCTCTGGTAAGCGATATGTAATTCAGAAATTTAATGCGGGCAGTTCGGCCAAGAAGCTCGAAGCACTCGACTGCCCGCACCGATCGCATCTTGCCTTGTATAGAATCTGAGAATGCGCAGGTCAGACCTGCTCGCGCCTATGAGGAAAGTTTTGGCCTTTTCCGAGAAGCTTATTCGCCTTGCTCGGACAAGCTCTGTTTTCATTTCCAATTTTTGGGAAATATGGAAACCGTAAACTGGATTATTTCTGTAAAACGGTGAGTGAAATGGTGGGCGTGACAGGGATTGAACCTGTGACCCCTCCCGTGTGAAGGGAGTGCTCTCCCGCTGAGCTACACGCCCGATGAGCTAAGCTCAATCAAGGTGGTGCGGATATACGAGCCACCGACCGTATTAGTCAAGCGCTTCGTATTCTTTTTCCTCATCTTTGCCACAGAAGCAAAAACGGCAACCGCCCGAAAGGTGGCTGCCGTTCCGATTTGAAGAACCGACACCTTCCTAAAGCGTGTTGCGTTCAATCACACTCAGGCAACACGCTTTAAGTTTCTGTTTTTACGCATGTCTTGAGCGGAAAACCGGTTCCCACTTTTCCGCGACATGCTTTAAAGCACAGCCAGACGCGACTCCGCCGTCTTGTTAAAAGCCTTCTGCAAACCGGAATCGCGACCGTAGACGTCTCCGTAATAGCGGATATCACCGTTGGCATCCGGCCACGCCGTAAAGTAGGAAATATAGACCGGAACCGGCTGCTTCACCTTGATGCCGCGCTCGTTCTTGCCGAAATATTTTCCCAGATCATGCACCGAGGTTCCCATAACGGCAGCGGCCATGTCACGCGGGCGTTCCAGACGGATGCAGCCATGGCTGAGCGCCCGCATGTCGCGGCTGAAATAGGATTTGGCCGGCGTGTCGTGCATGTAGATGTCATGCGCATTCGGGAACAGGATTTTCAGTTCGCCCAGGGCATTATCGAGGCTGGGCTTCTGCCGGATGCCAACATGGGCCTTGCCCGCCGCAACGGCACTCCAGTTGACGGCGCTTGCCGAAACCTTCTTGCCGCCCGCATAGACTTCATAGCCGTTGCGGTCGAGATAGCTGGTATCGCGCATGACCTTGGGCAACATTTCGTTGAGAATGATCGAGCGCGGTACCCCCCATGACGGGTTGAAAACAACCGTCTGCACCTTGTTGTAGAAGAAATAGGTCTGGTGGGCCGGAGAACCGATGACGACATTCATGCCAAGCTTCTCCGTGCCGTTCTCGAAATATTCGGCACGATAGGCAGGCTGGTTCACCATGACATAGCGCTGTCCGAAATCGTGCGGCAGCCAGCGCAGACGCTCCATGGAATAGAGAATACGATCACGCTTGACGGAAAACTGCTCGCCCTGAAGCGCGGCAACCGTATTGCGCCCGATGACGCCATCGGGGGCGCTGCCGGAAAGCTTCTGATAGTCCTTGATCGCCGCAATCAGCTCCGGATCGTAAACATCGCCATTGGCATGTGCGTCCAGCACGTCCCTGTGCTGCACAAGATAATCGGCAGGCGCATGGCGGGTAATCAGGGCGATTACCTTGCCAAGCTGGTCGCTGGTATCGCCCGGCTTGATAACGCCGTCCAGCGCAATGCGGATCGGCTTGCCCACCGGAGGTTCCATATTGACGAGTTCGCGCTTCAAGGCCGCATATTGCTCGTTGGCGGGCTGGAAGCCGTGCAGATAGGCGGCAGGATCGCTTTCGGAAGCGAGCCTTTCCAGCACGGCTTTGGGATCGACGCGATCACGCGGCAGATCATGGAAACCGCTGAGGCGGTCGGCGATCACGCGGCCCTCGCCTGCGTCGATGGCATAGCGCAGCGCGCGGGCCGACATGCGGATTTCGAACTCCGCCAGCTTCTGCTGGCGTTCGGCCGTTGCGGAGGCATCGAAACTATCGGCGGGGATCGTTGCCGCATATTCGTCAGGATCGAGGCCGTCCTCGTCCGCCCGTGCAAAAAATGCCGCGACATTCTTTGCGCGATCCAGCACCTGGCCATCATTCACCCAGATGAACGAGCGCTTGCCGGAATAATAGTCCACAATCGCCTGGGCGATTTCCTTCTCGGCCTTTACATCGACCGATTTCAGATAATCAACCGCTGCATCGAAAGCGCGTTCGCCGGGCGTTTCCTCGCTGAATTGCCTGCCGATAGGCGACATACCGGATGTCAGCGGATCAATCTTCACCGCTTCGGTCGCGGCGGTAACTTGCAGGTCCAGCGCGCTGAAATCTATATTTACCAGCGTATCCGGCCTGTAATCGTAAATTTGCGGCCCTTTCACCGTCACGCGTCGCGCCGGTGGCAGGCTGCGAACGGCGGTCCTGGGCGTGGATGCGCGCGGAGCGGCTGCGGCCTTCGGTGCCGAGACTTTCGGAAGTTCACGCTGCGGCGCCTGTTGCTGACGGCGCTGCTGAAAAAGTTCCAGCAGCGAATTGGCGGCCTGGGCCTGTGTCGTGGGAAGCAACACCGAAGCTGCCAGAGCCAGCGCAGCCGCCCGGCGGATATATAGTCCGCGCTTGTCGCCGTTCCTGTCATCCTTTTGCACATGCCTGGAAAACTGCATTTCAAACCGCCAAAGTTGATACGCCCGCTGAAGCGAAGCCGACCGAATCTCGAGCTTAGAATTTACGATTCTCGTATAGAATCTTTTAACGCTAATGCTTCCCGAACAAATTTAACGAGTCCCGCATATCACAATTGTTTGAGGGCACATTCCGATAGATCGCGCAACAAAGCCTGAAATGAACAAAGTGCCGCAGTGGCAACCTCCCCGCATCGCGCTAAAAGCCCGGCAGACCATACTCCGGAGCAAACCTTCGGAGTTTCGACCAACATATCGTGCAAGCCGGAAACCGGACCGGTCTCCAGTCGGTGCGAGAGGCAAGCAAGCGAGGTACCATGATGGCAGAAGCAAGCGCCGCCGATCTTTTCCCACTGGGCGAAGACGACACCCCATACCGCAAGCTGACTTCCGATTATGTCTCCATCGACACGTTCAAGGGACAGGAAGTTCTGACCGTCGACCCCGAAGGGCTGCGCCTGCTTTCGGAAACGGCTTTTGCCGACATCAACCATCTGCTGCGCCCCGGCCATCTGCAACAGCTCGCCAATATTCTCGAAGACCCCGAATCGACCGACAATGACCGTTTCGTCGCCTACGACCTCCTGAAAAACGCCAATATCGCCGCCGGCGGTGTGCTCCCCATGTGCCAGGACACCGGCACCGCGATCATCATGGGCAAGAAGGGCCGTCGCGTCTGGACGGAAGGCGGCGATGCCGATGCACTGGGCGCAGGCGTTCTTGATGCCTACAACAAGAAGAACCTGCGTTATTCGCAGCTCGCGCCGCTGGCGATGTTTGAGGAAAAGAACACCAAGAACAACCTGCCCGCGCAGATCGACATCTATGAGGAAGGCGAAGACGCCTACAAATTCCTGTTCATGGCCAAGGGCGGCGGCTCGGCCAACAAGACCTATCTTTATCAGGGCACGCCGTCGCTTCTGACCCATGATCGCCTGATCGACTTTCTCAAGGACAAGATCCTGAGCCTTGGTACCGCGGCCTGCCCGCCCTATCACCTGGCCATCGTCATCGGCGGCACTTCGGCGGAAATGAACCTCAAGACGGTGAAGCTCGCTTCGGCCCGTTATCTCGACGCGCTGCCGACCAAAGGGTCGGAAACCGGCCATGCCTTCCGTGACCTCGAAATGGAAGCAGAGATTCACAAGTTGACGCAGTCGCTCGGCGTCGGCGCACAGTTCGGCGGTAAATATTTTTGCCATGACGTGCGTGTCATTCGCCTGCCGCGTCACGGCGCATCACTGCCGATCGGCCTTGGCGTTTCCTGCTCGGCGGACCGTCAGGCCAAGGGCAAGATCACCAGGGACGGCATTTTCCTGGAGCAGCTCGAAACCAATCCGGCCAAATTCATGCCGGATATCGATGAAGAAAAGCTCTCTTCGCATGTGGTCAAGGTCGATCTGAACCAACCGATGGACCAGATTCTGAAGGAACTGTCCAAACATCCTGTAAAGACGCGTCTTTCTCTCACAGGTTCGATCATCGTCGCCCGCGATCTGGCTCATGCCAAAATTCGCGAACGGCTGGAAAACGGCGAAGCCATGCCGGATTATTTCAAGAACCATCCGATCTATTATGCCGGTCCGGCCAAGACGCCCGCTGGCTATGCTTCCGGTTCGTTCGGCCCGACCACGGCCGGTCGCATGGATTCCTATGTCGACCAGTTCCAGTCGTTCGGCGGCTCGATGGTCATGCTCGCCAAGGGCAACCGTTCACGCCAGGTGCGCGAAGCCTGCGCGGCGCATGGTGGCTTCTATCTAGGCTCCATCGGCGGTCCGGCAGCGCGTCTGGCACAGGACTGCATCAAGAAGGTTGAAGTGGTCGAGTACCCTGAACTTGGCATGGAAGCCATCTGGCGTATCGAAGTGGAGAATTTCCCGGCCTTCATCGTCATCGACGACAAGGGGAACGATTTCTTCAAGGAGCTAAACCTGAGCTGATCGAAAAAAGGGCGGCGCGAAGCCGCCCTTTCGAGTTTGGCATATCAAGCCACCAGCCTCAGCGACGGGCTATCGTCGAGATAGTCCGCGACGAGAGACGCCACTTCCGGGCTGGCGATGATGCGGCGATGACCGAGGCCGTCGGCCCAACGCAGGCGAACGTGACGGCCTGCCCCGGCCGCCATCTCCGCGCAGATCGCAGGAACTTCCTTGTCGTCATGCGCGTGGATGACCAGTGTCGGTATCGCCAGACGGCGCAAATGCGCATCCGTATCGAAATCCGTGATCGGTCGCGCCGCCAGATAACGCACCTCTTCCTTCATCGCCCTGCGCAAATCCGGACTGAGGCCAAGCAGCTTTCCGAAACCGTCGAAGACCCCGGCCATCGAGTGCGGAGACGCAATCGTCACCAACCGTGCCGGGCGACGTGCCCTGTAACAGCCGAGCGGCCCCGCAGCCGCATTGACGACCACCGCCCCGCCAAAAGAGTGGCCGACCATGGCATCGAAAGGACCGTATTGCCGCCAGGCAGCATCGACGGCGGCAATCGCCTGCACCATGTTGAGCGTGCGTCCCGCCGATTCCCCGTGCCCCGGCAGGTCTATCGACACGACGCGTTCACCACGCGCGACAAGTTCGCGAATGATGGTTACCATGTCTGCCGTGCGGGACCCCCAGCCGTGAACCACAAGTGAGGTTCTCCCGACCGGATTTTGCGGCTCGAAAAGATAGGTTGCGATCAGTCCGCGGTCGATTATGAGATCGAGCCGCTTCGCCCGCTCCATTTCACTGTTCGCCTGCTCAAGCCTTGCCGCATAGGCTTTGGTTTTAGGCTTGCGGCTGGGGGTACGGCAAAAAATCCTGAAGGCGACACGGCCTGCTCTGTCGGGATCAATGCGTCCGAGCACGCTGAGGCCGAATCGCGTAACCTGTAAAGAAAACGACGTCATATCGAGGCCTTTATTATGTTCAATCCTGAACAAATAATTGTACAAGAATGAACAAAATGCAAGACGAAACACAGAAACTGCCGTGGGACAATCCGCGCTTCAGGAACTGGATCGCCGTGGCACGGACCGGCAAGGCGGTCGAACGCGCCCTCGCCCAGGGACTATCGACGCTAGACCTCAAGATTGCCGATCTTGACGTTCTGATGAATATTTACCGTCATCCGGGCGAATCCCAGCATGATCTGGCGCGCCGGATTCTGGTCGGGCGGTCCAACATAACAATGCTTTTACCGAAGCTCGAAAGTCGCGGCCTGTTGGTGCGCGAGGGACACCCCGCCGACAAACGCGTGATGCGGCTGACGCTGACGCCAAAAGGCGAAAAGCTGCTCGGACACGCGCTCACCGTCTATACGGAACTGATCGACCGCGTCATGTCGCAATCGACCCCGGCGCAATGCAACGCGATGGGCGACATCATGCGCCGCATAACGGAGATGCTGGAGAAGGAATAGGTCGGAAGCCGGGTTAGAGCATTTCCAGCAAAAGTGCGAAGCGTCTTCGCAGGGAAATCAGTCCACTGGACTGATTTCTAATCCTGCTACGATGCGTAAAAACAAATAGTTGGAGCGGTTCCAACGATTCAGTCAAAACAGGAACCGCTCTAGCGGTCCCGCTTCAGCCCTTTCTCGGCCAACTCATCGAGATAGGTTTGCCACAGCGTATCCCTTTCGGTTCCCAGCTTGTGGAGATAGGTCCAGGAAAACAGGCCGGTATCGTGCATGTCGTCAAACGTGATGCGAACGGCATAATTGCCGACCGGATCGACCTTGATGATCTCGACATTGCGCTTGCCGCCCACCGTCACGCGCTGTTCGGGCGAATGGCCCTGCACCTCCGCCGATGGCGAAAGCACACGCAGCATTTCGGCGGTCAGCTCGAAATTTTCGCCGTCATCGAATGCTACGCTCAACAATCTACGGTCATGTGAAACACGCAGTTCCGTCGGCCACACCTCACTCATCGCCATCTCCAGCTTCGTTCCCTGCCTGAGAGCCTGATTCAAAAAGCGGTATGCGCGTGCGAAAATGGTGATTTTGGAGCACCGGAGCGCAGAGAATTGCCATTTGCCGCCGCTCATGGCGACTTTTGGAACAGGCCCTGAGTGTGATAGGCTTAGCGTTAAAATACCGCAATAGGCACAAGCAGCATTGAAAGAGCTTCACGCGCTTGAAACTGGACAATTACGCCGGCAGATCCTATGTCTAGAAGAATATATGGACAATCCCCTGTACCAAGCGGAAACAACGGCTTAATCATGCAGACAGACCAAGCCCGGCCAATTGTTTCCCCGACTGGACCCATGATCGATCCTTTCGGGCGCGCCGTCACCTATCTTCGCGTTTCGGTTACGGATCGTTGCGATTTCCGTTGCACCTATTGCATGGCGGAACATATGACGTTCCTCCCCAAGAAGGACCTGCTGACGCTTGAGGAACTGGACCGTCTCTGCTCCGCCTTCATCGACAAGGGTGTGCGGAAACTGCGCCTGACGGGCGGTGAACCGCTGGTCCGCAAGAATATCATGCACCTGATCCGGCAGCTTGCGCGCCACCTGAAAACGGGCGCGCTCGACGAGTTGACGCTGACGACCAACGGGTCGCAACTGGCGCGCTTCGCCGACGAACTGGCGGATTGCGGCGTGCGGCGCATCAATGTCTCGATGGATACGCTCGATCCGGAAAAATTCCATACGATCACGCGCTGGGGCGATCTTTCCCGTGTGCTGGAAGGCATCGACGCCGCACAACGCGCCGGTATCCGCGTCAAGATCAACGCGGTGGCCCTGAAGGACTTCAACGATCACGAAATTCCCGAACTGATCCGCTGGGCGCATGGCCGCGACATGGACATGACGCTAATCGAGACCATGCCGATGGGCGAGATCGAATTCGACCGTACCGATCAATATCTGCCGCTTTCGCAGGTACGCGAAGACCTGTCCCGACAGTTCACGCTTTCCGATATTCCCTATCGGACGGGCGGCCCTGCCCGCTATGTGACCATCGCGGAGACCGGCGGGCGACTCGGTTTCATTACGCCGATGACCCATAATTTCTGCGAAAGCTGCAATCGTGTCCGGCTCACCTGCACCGGTATGCTCTATATGTGCCTCGGCCAGAATGACGACGCCGATCTGCGCAAGGCGCTGCGTGCCAGCCAGAGCGACGAATTGCTCAATCTGGCTATCAACGAGGCCATTTCCCGCAAGCCGAAGGGACATGATTTCATCATCGACCGCGATCACAACCGCCCGGCGGTCGCTCGCCATATGAGTCTGACCGGCGGTTGACGATTTATACTTTTAAACAGCGGGCCAACTGAAATAATTGTCGCGAGATCGACCCTAAAACGATATGGATTTCTAAACCGGATTCTGTGTCGTGCCAAAATCATCAAACTTTCAAGCAAGTATTTTCATGCTTCTCGCCATGGGAAGCTTCACCATAGGCGATGCGATCACAAAATATCTCCTGAGCGAAGTAAACAGCGGACAGTACATGCTGATCCGGGGTATATTCGCGACGACGCTGATCGGCCTTCTGGCCTGGCGCCGTGGGGCATTGCGCAATCTCTCGCTTGAAAAGATGACTCTTCTGCGCGTGACCGGCGAAGTTGTGGCGACGGTGACTTACATCTATTCGCTGGGCCATCTCTCGCAGGCATTCTGCTCGGCGGTCTTTCAGGCCACCCCGCTGGTGGTGACAATGGGAGCGGCATTGTTTCTCAACGAGAACGTCGGCTGGCGCCGCTGGTCGTCCGTCCTCATCGGCTTTCTCGGCGTTCTGATCATCATCCGGCCCGGAACGGACGGTTCGGCGAGCCTCGCGGCCATTACCGTTCTTCTTGCCAGCGTGTGTTTTTCCGCCACGCGCGATATCGCAACCCGCCGCGTGCCAGCGCATGTCCCGACCCTTTTCCTCTCCACGCTGACGGCGGGAGCGACCACGCTGACTGGCGGCGCCCTCATCGCTCCCTTGGGCGGATGGCAGCCTGTGAGCCTCCCGGCCGTCGGTGCGATGGCCATTGCCGCTGTCCTGGTGCTCGTCGGGTATCACTTCATCATTCTTGCCATGCGCGAGGGTGAAGTCTCGTTCGTTGCACCGTTCCGCTATTCCAGCCTTCTGTGGGCAATCGGTCTCAGCACTTTCGTGTTCGGCCAGGCACCTGACATATATACGATAGCGGGATCGGTTCTGGTGGTCGGGAGCGGCGTCTATATGGTCTATCGCGAGAACGTATTGAAGAAACGCGAGCGCAACAAAAGTACGCTTGCGACCA
This sequence comes from Brucella daejeonensis, assembly GCF_014199265.1. GTDB lineage: Bacteria > Pseudomonadota > Alphaproteobacteria > Rhizobiales > Rhizobiaceae > Brucella > Brucella daejeonensis. The sequence continues at coordinate 286,547 of NZ_JACIJG010000005.1, read as the reverse complement.
TCCCGACCGGTGTCGAACCGTCATGATTGCGGGCGTCATCATTGCTGGCGGGCTTTCGAGCCGGATGCGGGAAGGCGGCGTTTCCGGCGACAAGTTTCTCCAGCCGCTGGGCGATACCGGCTCCGTCCTTTTGCATGTCGCGAGGCGGATGGCGCCGCAGGTGAATTATCTTGCGATCAACGCCAATGGCGATGCGTCGCGGCTCACCGATCTGGGAATCCCTGTCATTGCCGACCTGCCGTCGGATCGTGGCGGACCTCTGGTCGGCATCCTGACCGCCCTTGATCATGCCCGTGCCAGAGGAGATTCGCTGCTGCTGACAGCGGCAGCCGACACGCCGTTCCTGCCGCATAACCTTGGTGAACGTCTTTGCGCGCAGCAAAAGAAAGCCGGGGCGAAGATCGTGCTCGCAAGTTCGCTCGGCCGCATTCATCCCGTGTTCGGGCTATGGGAAACGTCACTGGCCGACCAGCTTGCGGAGTGGCTGACCGGGGCGGAAAAGGCCAGCGTTCTCGCGTTTGCGAGGCATATCGGATTTGAAACGGTCGATTTTCCGCTTGCCTTCATCGGCGACAGCCGGGAAACATATGACCCATTCTTCAACATCAACCGGCCCGACGATCTTCTGGCCGCGCGAAGACTGGCAGAGACCGTGACATGAACCAGAAACTTTTCGGCATCACCGGCTGGAAGAACTCCGGCAAGACCACGATGACCGAACGGCTGGTTGCTTGCCTCACCGCGCGCGGCCATCGCATCGCCACGATCAAGCACGCCCATCACAATTTCGATATCGACCATGAGGGCACGGATTCCTGGCGGCACAGGAAGGCGGGAGCGGCGGAAGTCGCCATCGTCTCTTCACGGCGTTATGCGATCATGCACGAGAACCTGGGGGAAGAAGAGCCGTCACTGTCGGAGATTGCCGCCAAACTGGCGCCCTGCGACCTGATTCTCGTCGAAGGCTACAAACACGGAACACACAGGAAGATCGAGCTGCGCCGGAGCGACGGCCATGCAGGCCCCGCGCTGTCGCTTGACGATCCAAACATCGTGGCCATTGCCAGCGACCGGCAACAGCCAAACGAAAAAGTGCCGGTGTTTTCCATTGACGATATCGAGCAAATAGCCGATTTCATCGAAAGCCAGATGGGTCTCTGAGCAACTCTCTATTGACTATCATTTTCTTGGTGTATTTCACCATAGGTCAACGAAAGCGCATGGAAACCACAGCGATTATCCCCTCCAAGACACACAATTTAATTACGCGGTACGTCTTGCCATTCGCCACGAAATGGTGGGAATATCGCTGTCAGATCGGATGGAGGAGACGGAACCGCGAAAAATTATTGCGCAATCTGCTCAACCATCTATTGGTAGCGGGCGGGGAAATTCGCTGCCAGACGTGCAATTCAAAAGTTTCACGGTCGTAATTACCCCTTAAGCGGCTGAACCAGAAGAAATAACCAGGGAACCAGCCAGAACAAAACGAGAGGAAAGAAAATGCGCGTATTCAAGCGTATCGTTGCAGCGGCATCGGTTGCGGCTCTGGCAATGACGATCGGCAGCGTAACTGTCGGCATTGCAAGCGCTGAAGAGCCACTCAAACTCAAGATCGGCACCGAAGGCGCCTATCCTCCATTCAATTTCATCAAGCCGGACGGCACCCTCTCGGGCTTTGACGTCGATATCGCCAAGGCACTGTGCGAACAGATGAAAGCAGAGTGTGAATTCGTCACCCAGGAATGGGACGGCGCGATTCCAGCGCTTCAGGCTGGCAAGTTCGACGCATTCATCGCTTCCATGTCGATCACGGAAGAGCGCAAGAAGCAGGTCGATTTCTCCAATAAGTATTACAACACGCCTCCCGGCATCGCGGCACCGAAAGACACCGACATCAAGGGTGTGACCAAGGAAGACCTCGCCGGAAAGACCATCGGCGTTCAGGGATCCACCACCCACTTCAACTATTCTGAAAAGACCTTCACCGACAGCACGGTCAAGGCCTACCCGACTGCGGAAGAGTATCGTCTCGATCTCGCCAATGGCCGTCTCGACGCCGTCAACGACGACAGCGTGACACTTGCCGAATGGTTGAAGACGCCGGATGGCGCGTGCTGCAAGATGGTCGGTACCTTTGCACCCGTCATCGAAATCCACGGCCCCGGCGCTGGTGTGGCATTCAAGAAGGGCCGTCCGGAACTGATCGCCAAGTTCAACGAAGCCATCAAGGCGATCCGGGCGAACGGCAAGTACAAGGAAATCAACGAAAAATACTTCGACTTCGACGCCTACGGCGCCGAAAATTAATCGAAATCGATGCTTTTGCGCCGGTTTGCGTCTCGCGAACCGGCGCAGAGTATTTTATACGGGCGCACCAAAACGAGTTTCCGGGTTTACCCCCGCGAGCGATAAATCACAGAATTGACGCCCCAGAGCGCAATTCGGTCTAATGGTACCGGATCGGCGTTCTGACATCTTGATACAAAGCATGGTCTTATCGATCCGCATCAACCGGACCGGATCATGCTCTAAGGAAAAGAACAGGCGCATGGAAAATTACGCCACCCTACTGAGTTTCGGCCCCAATGGCTGGGGCATCAGCATTGCCAAGGGGCTTCTGGTAACCGTCTCTCTGGCACTTGCGACACTTCCCGTCGGCCTTGTACTGGGATTTCTGGTCGCCCTCGGCAAGCAATCCAAAGAACCGTCGATGCGGCTTGCGGCAAACATCTATACAACGATCTTTCGCGGTCTGCCTGAACTTCTGACACTCTTCCTCGTTTATTTCGGCGCTTCGCTTGGCCTGCAACGGCTCCTCAATCTGTTGGGCATTGAGGCCAATGTGGAAATCAACGCATTCGGTGCGGGCATGGTCGCGCTCGGTTTCGTGTTTTCTTCCTATTCGAGCGAGGTATTCCTTTCGGCGTTCCGCGCCATTCCGAACGGGCAATATGAGGGCGGTTATGCGGTCGGCCTGTCGCGTTGGCTGACGATGCGCAAGGTAATCCTGCCGCAGCTCATCCGCATCGCCCTGCCCGGCCTTGCCAATTTGTGGCTGGTGCTGCTCAAGGATACGTCACTCGTATCGGTCATTACCCTGTCCGATATCCTGCGCCAGACCTCCATCGCAGCGCGCGTGACCAAGGAGCCATTCCTGTTCTTCGGCGTCGCTTGCCTGCTCTATCTGGCGCTGGCGATCATCTCGTCCTATTTCATCGACCGGATTGCCCGCTGGGCCGATGCGGGCGCCAACCGTTCAAGGAGGGCATGATATGAGCCAGACGGCCTCCAACCCCACGAACGAAGTTCTTGCGCCGCCACCCGTCGTAAAACAGTGGACGCGCGCGCGTATCGCCGGTCATATCATCGTTGGTTTCTGGCTGGTGCTTTTCGCCGGTCTTGCGATCTATCTCTACAATGCGTGGCGTATCGATCTGTTTGAATCCTATGCGCCACGCTACTGGTCCGGGCTTCTGATCACACTGAAGCTCGTTGCCGTATCGATCATCATCGGCGCCCTGCTGTCATTGCCGATCGCGGCTGCGCGCATGTCAAACAATCGCTGGCTGCGCAGCATCGCCTTCGGCTATGTCTATTTCTTCCGCGGCACCCCCCTGCTCGCGCAGACCTTCCTGATCTATTATGGCTTCGGCACTTTTCGTCCGTTTCTTGATAGCATCGGGCTATGGGTATTTTTCCGCGATGCATGGAACTGCGCCATTCTGGCCTTCTCACTCAACACCGCGGCCTATCAGGCTGAAATCCTGCGCGGCGCCATCCAAAGCGTTGCACCGGGGCAATGGGAAGGTGCGGCAGCGCTCGGCATTTCCAAGCGGGTGACCTTCTGGAAAATCATTCTTCCGCAGGCATTGATCGTTGCTCTTCGCCCCTATGGTAACGAGATCATCCTGATGATCAAGGGGTCGGCAATCGTGGCGATCATTACTGTGCTCGACCTTATGGGCGAAACGCGTCGAGCCTATTCGCGCACGTTCGATTTCCAGACCTATCTGTGGGCAGCGGTCATCTATCTCCTGATCGTCGAATGCCTGCGGCATATCTGGGATTTCCTCGAACGGCGACTGACCCGGCATCTCGTTCGTTAGAACAGACTTCCTACAAGTGAAACCGCAGTCGCCGGGAGAAAGACGTGCTTGAAAACACAGATTGAATCCCAAAACGACGCAAATCCAAAATATCGTCCCCGGTAGCCTTGCGGCCTCCGGGGGCGATCTGTTTAAACTTGCTTCGTCTCATTCTGCGTCGACACGCAGCCACCAACAGCGATGCAATAGGCTGGATCATGCTGAAAATCTGGGGTCGTACCAATTCCACAAACGTGAAGAAGGCGCTTTGGACAGCGCATGAACTCGATCTTGAGTTTGAACAGATAAATCTTGGAGGTCCGTTCGGCGGATTGCAGGACCCCACCTATCTTGCCCGCAATCCGAACGGTCTTGTTCCCTTGCTGGAAGATGGAGAAACCGTGCTCTGGGAATCCAACACGATCACGCGCTATCTCGCCGCCGTTTACGGCAAGGGCAGCCTCTGGATCGAAAATCCGGCCAAGCGCGCCCAGGCCGAGAAGTGGATGGATTGGGCGTCCGCCTCGCTTGCCGGTAATTTCAGCGATGTCATTCGCCATTTGATCCGCCTACCGGAAGCCGAACGCGATCCGGCCATTCTGGTACGCGGTCTGGAGGGGCTTGCACGATCCATGAAGATCGCCGACGAAGCCCTCGGGGATGCCCCGTGGCTCTCCGGCGAAAATTTCGGCATCGGAGACATTCCGATCGGATGTTTTGCCTATGCCTGGTTCGAGTTTCCGATCGAGCGGCCTTCCCTGCCCCGTCTTGAAGACTGGTACGACCGTCTCAAGCAGCGCCCGGCCTACAAGACGGCCGTCATGACGCCCCTTACCTGAATTCGCAGCATTTCCAGAGGAACGAACGAATGACAACAAGCGCTAAAGTCGCCTTTCTTGGCTTAGGCGTCATGGGTTATCCCATGGCTGGCCATCTCAAAAACAAGGGCGGTCATGACGTAACGGTCTATAACCGCACCGCCGCCAAAGCCGAAAAATGGGCCAGCGAATTTGCAGGCCGTTTCGCCGCAACACCAGCCGAAGCTGCACGGGACGCGGATTTCGTCTTCGCCTGCGTCGGCAATGACGACGACCTTCGCTCGATCACCATCGGCCCTGACGGCGCCTTTTCAACGATGAAAAAGGACGCGATCTTTATCGACAACACAACGGCCTCGGCGGAGGTTGCCCGCGAACTGGCGGATGAAGCGCAAAAGCGCGGCTTTCATTTCATCGACGCCCCGGTCTCCGGCGGACAGGCGGGCGCGGAAAATGGCGTTCTGACGGTCATGGTCGGCGCGTCCGATACCGTTTTCGATCGTGCGAAACCGGTTATCGACGCCTATGCACGTATGGTCGGCCTCATGGGTCCCGTAGGCTCGGGACAACTCGCCAAGATGGTCAACCAGATATGCATTGCCGGTCTTGTTCAGGGGCTCGCCGAAGGCATCCATTTCGGCAAGAAAGCCGGTCTCGATATTGAAAAGCTGATTTCGGTCATTTCCAAGGGCGCGGCCGGCTCCTGGCAGATGGAAAACCGTTCCGCGACCATGAATCAGGACAAATATGACTTCGGTTTCGCGGTGGACTGGATGAGGAAGGATCTCGGCATCTGCCTCGATGAAGCAGATCGAAACGGCGCGCGTCTGCCCGTAACGGCGCTGGTGGACCAGTTCTACAAGGAAGTGCAACAGATCGGCGGCAATCGCTGGGACACATCCTCGCTGCTTGCCCGTCTCGAAAAATAATCTGCGTCCGTTCAACGAAAAAAGCCCGGCATCGCTGCCGGGCTTTTTTTCACGCGTTCGAAAATCAGAATTTTACCTTGGCAGTGAGCGAGAGTGCGCCAACGAAGTCGTTGCCGAATTCGCCCTTCGAGCCGGTGAGGTTCGGTTTGCCGTTTACGACAGTGTCGTCGAGTTCCCCCGAGGTAAGCCAGCCGGCCGCACCCGCCAGACGAACTTCAAACTGATCGTTCGGCTTGTAATTGGTGCCGAGACCGAACAGCCAGAGATCGGTCTGGGACGTCAGGCCGGTGCTTGTGCCGCGATCCCAGGTCACCGTACCGGCTACCGACCACTGGTCGTTAAACTTGTGGCCAACACCGCCGCTGACCGTCCAGCCATCCTGATACCAGAGATTGAGGCTGGTGATCTTGGTGCCCTTCGGGACAATCCTGCTATCCGCGGAAGCGAAGTCCACCGAAGTCAGGCTCGACCAGTCAGTCCACTTGATCGAACCGAATGCCAGCCAATCCGGAGCGATACCGGTCTGAAACCTGAACTCCAGTGACTGCGGCGTTGCAACATCGCTTTCGACATTGATCGGCATCCCGCGCCCCGTGAGCGGATTCAGCGCCAGATTGTCAATCGTTCCCTCGAGGTTGTACTTGACCTCCGACTGGTAAACGAGCGTAGCGCGCATCGCATATTCGGGAATTTCATAGGCCGCGCCAAGACGCCAGCCAACGGACTGGTCTTCAACATCCAGCGAAGCGACACGGAAAGTACCGCCAAAGGCTGAGCCGGGCGGAACCATCTTGGTCTGCTCGCCCTTGAGTTCCTGATAGCTGACGCCGCCAAGAATACGGAAATAACCCTTTTCACCGGCAGCAAACCGATACGAGCAGTTTACACCATAATCGTGCGAGGAAATTTTCTGCTCGATTGCGGTGAACATACGGACGGTATCGACACCGACATCGGTGATGATGCCCCAGGGCTGGCGATACTGCGCGGCGCACGCAAGGTCGTCGGTCAGGTCAAACTTGGCCGAAACCTTCGGGACCCAGTAGCTCTTGGCTTCATCGACCTCGGTTTCATAAGGTCTGCTCGTAGCCGGATTGATGCCGCCTGTTGCGGCGCTGATCGGCGAACCATGGATGTTTTTCAGCTTGCGCTGCGGAGCGACATAGGTGCCCGTCGCGTCGACAGCATTGCCTTTTTCGAAAAGAATATCGAAATCCTGCGAACCACGTTCGAAACCGCCCGCATTAGCCGCGACAGCGCTTCCGAGCAGAGCTGCGACCATTCCGGCCATTTTTACCCGCTGTACACTCATGAATGTCCTCCCACACAGCAACGGCATTACTTTGACGGAAACGTAAATCAGGAAGGATTCCGCCTGCAAGATGCATTAGCCCGGATCGGCGGGAGCCAATTCAGGCGCCATCGGTCAAAATATGTCTAAAACATCATTTATGACGTAGCTTCATTAGAGATTTTCGACGGACTGGCTTCAAAATCTGCCCAAATCTGCCATTTTTCGACCAATTTTTGGTCTTGTTGCGAAAGCGCAACAATGCCGAAAAACAATCGAAACGCTGGTTCGATGACCCCTTGAAATGACAAAATGCGCCGGACTCCGACGCTTTTCAAGCCAAAGCCCGGCAGCGTCTTTCGCTGCCGGGCTTATGATTCGAAAAGGATCCGCTTCTCTAATTAAGTCAAATCAGCCTGCATCACGTATGCGTGTTTCAGCAATAGCCACACGCTGTGCGGCTTCCTTCAACTCGACCAGACGTTCCCGTTCCGCTGCCACAACTTCTTCACGTGCATTGGCGACGAACTTCTCGTTGGAAAGCTTCTTCTCGATACGGTCCATTTCAGCGGCAATCTTACCGGCTTCCTTGGCCAGACGCGCGGCTTCTGCCTTCAGGTCGATCAGAGTGCCGAGCGGAATGCAGATCGTCGCCTCTCCAAGCAGCATCTGAGCCGCTCCTTTCGGAGCCTTCGCCTCGAAGGACACGCTTTCAACACGGGCCAGGCGTTTGATAGCCGCATCATGGCGAGCAAAGCGGTCTTTTGTCGCCTCATTGGCATCAAGAACGACAACCGGAGCAACAGCGCCAGCAGGAACGTTCATTTCGGCGCGAACGGAGCGAATGCCGGTGACGAGATCGACAAGCCAGTTGATATCGGCTGCGGCTTCTTCGTCCTCGAATGTCAGGTCCGGCCAGGCAGCGAGCGCCAGCACCGTATCACGCTTCTGCCCCTCACCTGCCGTAAGCGTCCAGAGTTCTTCGGTCATGAAGGGCATGAACGGATGCAGGAGCTTGTATATCTGGTCGAGGCAATAAGCAGCCGTTGCCTGTGCTTCCGCCTTGGCGGCTTCATCGTCGCCCATGAAAATCGGCTTCAACAGTTCCAGATACCAGTCGCAGAACTGGTTCCAGACGAAGCGATAGGCCGCGCCTGCCGCGTCATTGAAGCGATAGGTGGCAATGCCGTCGGTGACGGCCTGCGTCGCATGGGTCAACTCCGTCAGAATCCAGCGATTGACGGCGAGCTTTGCATTTTGCGGCTGGAACGCGACATCGGGTTTCACACCGTTCATCTGGGCGAAGCGCGTCGCATTCCACAGCTTGGTGCCGAAATTGCGATAGCCAGCAATACGCGCAGGATCGAGTTTCACATCGCGTCCCTGGGCCGCCATGATCGCCAGCGTGAAGCGCAGAGCGTCGGCGCCATATTCATCCATGAGTTCCAGCGGATCGATGACATTGCCCTTCGACTTAGACATCTTCGCGCCGTGCTTGTCGCGGACCAGGGCGTGCAGATAGACCGTGTGGAACGGGATTTCCTCCATGAAATGGAGGCCCATCATCATCATGCGGGCGACCCAGAAGAACAGGATGTCGAAGCCCGTGACCAGAACGCTGGTGGGATAATAGGTTGCCAGTTCCGGCGTATTGTCCGGCCAGCCGAGCGTTGAGAACGGCCAGAGACCCGACGAAAACCACGTGTCCAGAACGTCGGTGTCACGTTCAAGAGCCACGTCTTCACCATAATGGGCGCGTGCAGCCGCCTTGGCCTCAGCTTCGCTCTTTTCGACAAAGCACTGGCCATCCGGGCCATACCAAGCCGGAATCTGATGCCCCCACCAGAGCTGGCGCGAGACGCACCACGGCTGAATGTTTTCCATCCAGTCGAAATAGGTCTTTTCCCAGTTCTTCGGAACGATCTTCGTGCGACCGTCGCGAACCGCTGCCATGGCGGGCTTGGCGAGTTCGGCCGCATTCACATACCACTGGTCGGTCAGATAAGGCTCGATCGGAACGCCGCCACGGTCGCCATGCGGGACCGCATGGGTGTGATCTTCCACCTTTTCCAGATAGTCGCGCTCTTCCATCAGTTCCACGATGCGCTTGCGCGCCGCGAAACGGTCGAGCCCTTCCAGCTCGTGGATGAGCGCTTTCAACTCCGGCGTCAGTTGCAGCCCTTCAAGGAAATCCGCGTTGTCCTTGATTGCGATAGCAGCGTCGGGCGTCAGAATGTTAATCGCCTGAAGATCGTTGCGTTTGCCGACCTCGAAATCGTTGAAGTCATGCGCAGGCGTGATCTTCACCGCGCCGGAACCGGCTTCGGGATCGGCATAATCGTCGGCAACAATCGGAATGTGGCGACCAACGAGCGGTAGCACCACATCGTTGCCGACCAGAGCGTGATAACGTTCGTCCTTCGGATTGACTGCAACGCCGGTATCGCCCAGCATCGTTTCCGGGCGCGTGGTCGCGACCACGATATAAGTGTGCGGATTTTCGGGATCGAACGGCACGTTTTCCAGCGGATAGCGGAAATGCCACAAATGCCCCTTCGTCTCGCGGGATTCGACCTCGATATCGGAAATAGCGGTCAAAAGCTTCGGGTCCCAGTTGACCAGACGCTTGTCGCGATAAATCAGGCCCTGCTTATAGAGTGTAACGAAAACCTCCAGAACGGCCCGCGACAGCCCCTCGTCCATGGTGAAGCGTTCGCGTGACCAGTCGCAGGACGCGCCGAGACGGCGAAGCTGGTTGGAAATCATGCCGCCGGATTCGGCTTTCCACTGCCAGACCCGATCAATGAATTTTTCGCGACCCATCGCATGGCGGCTGGGTTCCTGCCGCTCCATAAGCTGGCGTTCAACGACCATCTGGGTCGCGATACCCGCATGATCCATGCCCGGCTGCCACAGCACGTTCTTGCCGCGCATACGCTCGAAGCGGACCATGATGTCCTGGATCGTGTTGTTGAGCGCATGGCCCATATGTAGCGATCCGGTGACGTTCGGCGGAGGAATGACCACAGCGAAAGGATCAGCTCCCGGCTTCGCGCCCGCACCCGCCTTGAATGCGCCCGCTTCTTCCCAGCGTTCGGCAATTTTCGGCTCAATCGCCGCGGCGTCATAGGTCTTCTCAAGCATGGAAATATCCGGTCTTTATGCGAGATGAATGAATTGAGGGCTCAATAGCAACTAACAGGTGACAAATCACTTTAAAAGTGACCAGTCGCCACGGCGTACCCCCAAAAGTGAAAACCCGCCTGTGATCCAGACGGGTCCTAGCCGAAAAAGCGGCTGACTGCCTTTACCGCTCGCCGCGAACCACGCGCTCGATTTCCTCTCGCACAAGCCGCTCCACGAGCGGCGGCAGATTATGATCGAGCCAATCGTGCAGCATGGGGCGCAGCAACTCCGCTGCAATATCGTCGAACGAACGGCGCGGCTCGGAACGAACCGCGTGATTCAAATCCTCGAATGCTGCGGCGACCTGACGTTCAGCCACCTGTGACAATATATGGGCAGCAGGCTGCTTTTTCACAACCGGCTCGGTCGAAGCAGTAGTGCCTTCGGCCTGCTCCTCCTCACATACCGTCGCATTCACCGCTTCAGGTTCGGGAACGGCCTGTGTTTCTGCTACTTTGGGGGCATCGATCGACGGAGACAATGCCTCGATCACCGTTTCCGGTTCGGCTGGCAATGGGGGCTTCATGGCCGAGCGATCGTCATTCTCGGCATTGAGAACGATTTCATCCTCGTCCTCCGGCTCTTCCGTCTTCTCTGAAAGGTCGTCAATGGAACCGCGCAAGGCCGGTTCGTCCTCAAAGACGTCGCGCATCATGGCGGGTTTTTCAGTTTGCTCCATCGGCTTCTCAGCGACAGGACGGCGAAATTCAGCCACCTCGCCGCGAACCGGCGGAGTCGGCACGGGCTGACGCGAGACATCGCTATCTTCTATAATCCGGCGGATGGAAGCGAGAATTTCTTCCATAGACGGTTCACGTGCTGCGCTGGATGTCTGTGCCATGGCTGCTATCCGCTTTCCTGTATTGCGACAATGTCTGCAAAAGACAGAGAATCAATGGATTAAGGGTAGCGGACGATCCCCGTTTTGAGAATCCCCGGCCAAGGCGCGTCCCTGCAAACTCACAGCTTTATGGATTTGTTAAGAATTGACGGTGACGGATCAGCGAATCTTTTGCAAAACAAAAGGCGCCCGAAAGCGCCTTTTTTAACATTATGCGTTGCCACGCTCAGCGGCTATCCGGCGTACGCAGGCCGAACCACTTGTCCTTGACGGCCTCGTAATGTTCTTCCGGCTTGTACTCAGCAACCCGCAGGCCCATCTGCTTTGCGGTCATGCGACCGGTCGCGTTCAACAGGGCATAGCTTGCAACGACCACATTGCGCTGGGATTCGACCAGAGCGATCTGCGCGTTAATCAGATCGTTCTGTGCATTCAACACATCGAGCGTAGTGCGCTGTCCGACCTTGCGTTCCTCGATAACACCATCGAGAGCAAGCTGAGCGGCAGCGATACCGTCGCGATTTGCCTGAACCGAAGCGCGGGCTGCTTCGAGCTGCGACCACGCATAGGCAATAGCCTGGCGAACCTGATCACGGACAACATCGACCTCGATCCGGGCCTGGCCAAGCTGTTCCTTGGACTGACGGACCTGAGCGGAGTTACGCCCACCCGTATAGATCGGAATGCTAACGCCGACACCGATGGATGCCGAATTACCATCGGCCTGCGATGTGCCCGCATAGGTGTCGAGATGGCTGGCGCTTGCCGTGAGGCCGACCGACGGCAACAAAGCGCCCTCCTTGGCCTTGACGTTATAACCGGCCGCGTTCACCGCATATTGCGTCGCGAGAATGCCGGGGTGGCCGGTATTGGCGATTGCAAAGGCCTGAGCGGGCGAGCGCGGCAGATTCTTGGCGGCACTCGCAGCAGCCAGCTTGTCAGGCTGAACGCCGACAACCTGCACATAGGCCGCTTCCGCCGACTTCACATCGGCACGGGCGGAATTCAGCGCCGCGACGGCGGTGGAACGGCTGGCGTCAGCCTGCGCGACGTCCGTACGGGTGCCCTCACCCACATCGAGGCGAGCCCTCGCCGCGCGAACCTGTTCGTTCATGGCTGCAAGGTTACGCTCGCGCAGAGCGGCAATCTGACGATTTTGATAAACGTCCATATAGGCGGTTACCGCCTCCTGGAGTTTGTTCTGCTCGTCGTTGCGAAGGTTTTCGCGCTGGGCGAAAACCTGGGTTTCTGCGGCGGCAACGTTGTTCTTGGTCTGAAACCCGTCGAACAGCATCTGGTTGAGCTCAATGCCGAACGTGCCCGTCGTGCGGTAGCCCTGGCTTGTCGGCGTCTTGCCGCGCCCTACATTGTAGGAACCGGTGATCTGAGGACGATAGCCGGACTTGGCAATGGCAACGTCTTCATCTCTTACGCGAACGCCTGCGCGGGAATAATTCAGGCTGGCATTGTTCTTATAGGCCTTGACGAGAGCGCCGGTCAGCGTTTCCGAGAATGCCGCCTGCCCCGATAAAATGGTGCCGGACAACAATGCTGCGGCCGCTATCAGTCCTTTGCACGTTTTGAACACCGGGTACCTCATTTTAAGAACAACGAATCCAAACTATCGAACCAATCGGTTCGGGCAAATTCTATAACCTCTAAATTGGGTTATTTCCATTGCTCCCGCCAGAGCATACACAAACAAATTCCACAGCGTTGCAGAATTGTACCATGCACTAAAATTAAAACTCGAACTGCGGAACGCGCTCGAATCCCGGCAGCGGGCGAACCGCAGTGTTGAACACACCACGTCCCGATGCAACTCCATTTTCCTTGATGTAAATCCGCGCGACCCCGGCATTTCCACGGCCTTCGACGGCGACGAGACGTCCGCCGTCCTTGAGCTGGCCAAGCAGCGTGTCCGGAATGATATCGACGGCCCCCTCGATAACGATCACGTCATATGGCGCTTCAGAAGCGTAACCTGCCTGAAGTTCGCCCGAAACGATCACAACATTGTCATAGCCGAGTTCGGCGAGGCGAGCTGTCGCGGTAGCCGACAATGTGGAATCATTCTCCAGCCCGATGACCGAGCCTGCCAGTCTGGAGAGAATGGCGGAAGAGTAGCCGGTCCCGCAACCGACATCCAGAACAACATCGGTTTTCTTGATGCGGGCAAGCTGCACGAGCTTTGCGAAAGGCGACGGCTCCATGAGATAGCGCGGCTGCGGGCCATCGCTTTCGAGAAGCTGATCCTCATCGATATAAGCAAGAACCTGACGGGCAGCGGGAACGAATGCCTCGCGCGGAACGGTCAGGAAAGCGTCGATAACCGCCAGATCGGTTACGTCCGTCGTACGGATCTGATTGTCGACCATCTTTGTACGAAGATCCTGGAAATCGGCTGCCATAGCCCTAAACCCTTCCTTGTCGCGGAATGCGAAGTTTCATGCCACAAAGCATCTGCCAGCATGGATCGACCCGCTTCTTTCCAGCGGCGAACCCGATCCATATCTCGCTGCCAGCGCACCATAAACGAGATTTGCCGCTGATGTGGCAAAAATCGCGGGTCCAGTCAATGAAACACAGCATTTGCGGCGCTTATCCCACCGAAACGCGCTTTCAAACAACCAGCAGTCCACCGATCCAAGAGACGAGCGAGAGACGAGAATGCCGGGAAGTTTTTGACTTCCCGGCAAGTAGCTTTTGCAGCGCATAGACACAAGCGCCCTGGAAATCACATTATCGAGCGTTCGACGCCGGGTAGCCAGCCTCAGCCAATGCGGAAAGCACGGTGTCCTGCGGAACATTTCCGCCAAACTCGACCTCTTTCCGGTCAAGGTCGATTTCAATGGGGGCCGTTGCATCGAGTTTGCGCAGCGCAACGGTGATATTATCGGCGCAACCGCCGCACTTCATCTTGGGAATGGAAAATTTCATGACTACAGTTACTCCTTCAAAGCAGCTCCCACAGGCCGGAACCGCCATGGCTTTGTTGACCCGCCATCCGGCACATCTCTGCGTCAGCGGATGCGCGCAGGATGCAGCTTGCCATCGTGGCAAGGTCAAGCCTTATTTCAGCCGCTCTGTCATGGAGCTTCACATGCTTCCGGCACGCTCTTTTCGAGTTCCAGCGGCGATTTTGTCAGCGAACCCGTTGCGATCTGCATCGGCTTGAACGGCGGTTCTTCCTGCATTGCCGGGTTTGTGAGATGGATGGTGTAGCACCCCGTGAAGACCTGCTTCTTGCCATCTTCCGTTTCCACCTCGATAGCCAGCGGCTGGCTCCAGTAAATCTGCCCGGCACCCGGATCGGGGTCGGTCTTGCGCAGCGCGACCTTGACGCTCCGGGTATTTGCATACCCCTTCACGAAGGTCTTGAAGTCAGGCTCCCGGCCCGCTTCCGAATAATAGCTATAGGCGCGGCTATATTCCTTGCGATTGATCGCATTGTAATAGGATTCGATCAGCGCCTGCGGTGTCGAGCGATCATCGCGATAGTCGGGTACGGTCACGCCATCGGCTGCATCCTGCGTTTGCTCGGACGGTTTCGTTTCCTCAACGGGCTTGGAAGCCTGCTTGTCCTGTGCATTTTCCGGGGCCTCCCCCGACGCGGCCTTGGGAGCTTTCTGCGCCAGGACATCATCAACCGAAAGACCTGTGGCGCTTGTGCCCAGGAGGCCGATCAAGGCAGCCAGCATGAGAGGTTTCATCCGGTCGTTCGACATACGTTTCTCCTCTTCTCGCGATGATTAGCGGGGCGTGCCAGGCGCGCTCCCGATTTGGTGTATTGCAGTAATGATGTTACAACACTAACTATATTGAAAACGTGGCAATCGCAGGGAGACCAGCCCGTCGCGACGAGATTGGATGATTCTCCGATCAGATGCCAGCACCATGCCGGAAGAGAGAAAATGGGCCGTTTCACAGTCATGACGCTAACCGATGCCGCAGCAGATCGCGTTCGCGAGATCATCACATCGCGTGAAGGCGCTCTTGGTATCCGGGTCGGCGTGAAAAAAGGCGGCTGTGCCGGAATGGAATATACCATCGATCTCGTGACGGAAGCCAAAGCCGGCGACGATGTGATCGAGAAGGACGGCGCCTGCGTCTTCATCGCGCCTGAAGCCGTTCTTTTCCTGCTCGGCACGCAGATGGATTTCGAAGTCACCACGCTTCGCACAGGGTTTGTGTTCAACAATCCGAACCAGACTTCGGCCTGTGGCTGCGGCGAATCCGTCGAGATCAAAGCCGCCTCCCCGGAGAGTCTCCGCCAGATGCAGGGCGCCGCCTGATCGAAAGAGAGAGGCGACCATGGACGACGAAACCCTTCGCGATCTGTTGCAGGATTTCGGGCCCGTCAGTATCCGCCGCATGTTCGGCGGAAAAGGTATTTATCATCAGGGATTGATTTTCGCGCTCGTGGTGCGCGACGAACTGTTGTTCAAGGCAGACGAACTCACCGCTCCGCAGTTCGTCGATGCCGGGTCCGTGCAATGGACCTTTGAAGGGCGCAAGGGCGGCGAACCCATTGCCATGCCTTATTGGAGCGTGCCGAGCGAAGCTTTCGACGATCTGGAAATCATGACGAAATGGGCCCGCCTCGCCTATGAGGCCGCGCTTCGCAGCGAAAAGGCCAAGCCCAAAAAGAAATCGGCCGCCAGGCGTTCCGCTGCGGCCGAATAGTTCAATCCAAAATAGCGTCCGGTCAGACGCCGGTCGGGATCAGCATGAATGCCGGGATCTCGTTGCCGAAGCCCACAGGTGTCGGACCGTCATCGTCGCGGTCGCGGCGGCGCTTATGCTGTTCGTGCTGCGGCTTGCCGCGGCGTTCGTCGTTCGATGCACGGATCGCATCGCGGCGGTCGCTGGACTCGATAACCGGCTGCGGCTGTTCGGCGGGATCGAGCGTTTCTACCGCCTTGCCCTTGGCTTTATCCTTGTCCTTCGATTTGCCCTTGGCATCCTTGCCTTTACCACGGGCATTCCTGCCCTTGCGCGGCTCTTCCGTCTCGTCCGAGACAGGCAATGTGGACAGATCGCCATCCAGCCATTCGATCTTTTCGCCGATCATGTCCTCGATAGCGGTCAGATATTTCGTATCTGAAGGCGTCACGATGGTGAACGCCTTGCCAGACCGCCCCGCGCGGCCCGTACGACCAATGCGGTGGACATAATCTTCCGAATGAATCGGAATATCGAAATTGAAAACATGGCTGACATCGGGAATGTCGAGACCGCGCGCGGCGACGTCGGAAGCGACGAGCAATTGCAGCTTGCCATCCTTGAAATTCGACAGCATGGTCATGCGGGCGCGTTGATCCATGTCACCATGCAGGGCACCGGCATTGAACTCGTGACGGGTCAGCGAACGGAACAGTTCGGACACATCTTTCTTGCGGTTACAGAAGATAATCGCATTCTTGAGCGTGTCGCCCTCGGCGCGGATGAGATCGCGCAGCACGGCGCGCTTGTCCCAATCCTTCTTGCTCGATTTCACCAGACGCTGGGCCACGGTCTTGGCCGTGGACGAAGCTTTCGCCACTTCGATGCGTGCCGGAGAATGCAGAAACTGCTCGGTCAGCTTGGTGATTTCCGGCGGCATGGTGGCCGAGAAAAACAACGTCTGACGGGTAAAGGGAATGAGTTTGCAGATACGCTCGATATCCGGAATAAAGCCCATGTCGAGCATCCGGTCGGCTTCGTCGATGACAAGAATCTCGACGCCGGTCAGGAGCAGCTTGCCGCGTTCGAAATGGTCGAGCAGACGACCCGGCGTTGCGATGAGAACGTCGGCGCCACGCTCCAGCTTGCGTTCCTGCTCATCGAAGGAAACGCCACCGATCAGCAAGGCAACATTCAGACGGTGGTTGATTCCGTATTTAGTGAAGTTTTCCTCGACCTGCGCCGCCAGTTCGCGGGTCGGCTCCAGAATGAGCGTACGCGGCATACGCGCCCGCGCCCTGCCTTTTTCCAGGAGCGTCAGCATCGGCAGCACGAACGACGCCGTCTTGCCGGTGCCCGTCTGCGCGATACCGAGCACATCCTTGCGTTCGAGCGCAGGAGGAATGGCTCCCGCCTGAATGGGAGTGGGCGCAGTATATCCCGCCGCGTCTACAGCAGCGATCACTTTCGGGGAAAGACCGAGTTCGGCAAATGTCGTCAATGGAGGCGCAGCTCTCTGTTGGAAATGAGTTCCACCCATCCTGTCGTTGCAGCCGCGTCGTCGGGCGCAGGAACCAAGGCAGAATAAGGCGTCTGCAACGCTTTTAGCGTCTTCTTGCAGCATCGCGTACGTCCACAGCGTGCAAAAGTCAACTAAAATACCAACGAAAGATATTAAATTGCTCCGATCGGGGCTGTACTGAACCCGTTCCGGGCAATACGAAACAAATTAAATCAATTTATAAAAAACTAAAGAACATCCGGCATTCGCAATCTTATGTCACGCTTGGTGCCCGAGCCAACGTTCGGGCGTCACCTGAAAAACGCTTTGGATTACTCAATGCCTGAACTGCTCGGTCAGGATACGCTCATCCCATGAATGGCTTTTGTCGAACAGAATGGCCACCTGACTGTTGGGCGCTTCGCGCACCGTCACCGACCTGACCGATTTGACTTCATTATTGTCCGCCACCGCATTGACGGGGCGTTTTTCGGTTTCCAGGAGGTCCATACGCACCGTCACATGCTTCGGCAGCAGCGCCCCACCCCATCGCCTCGGACGGAATGGGCTCACCGGCGTCAGCGCCAAGAGCGGCGCTTCGAGCGGCAGGATCGGCCCCTGCGCCGAGAGATTATAGGCCGTGGAACCGGCGGGTGTCGCGACCATCACGCCGTCACAGACCAATTCTTCGAGGCGAACCTTGCCGTCGATCGTTATTCGCACCTTCGCGGCCTGATAGGATTGACGGAACAGCGAGACTTCGTTGATTGCCAAAGCCTCGAACGAGCGGCCGTCTTCAGTTTCAGCCACCATGACCAGAGGGCGGATCGTTTCCATCTGAGCAGCCAGAATCCGCTCGGGGAGGTTTTCTATACTGAATTCGTTCATGAGAAAGCCGACCGAGCCCCGGTTCATTCCGTAGATCGGCTTGCCGGTATTCATGAAGTCGCGAAGGGCCTGCAGCATGGTTCCATCGCCGCCAAGTGCAACGACGATATCCGCGTCTTCAGCGGCCGCATGACCATAGCGCCTGACCAGTTCCTTCTGGGCCAGGAGAGACTCTTCGACTCCCGATGAAAGAAAATGAAGCGCAAGCGGTTTATCTTTCATAGTTACAGTCCCGAACTCCACCGACTCTGGCATACTTGCCACTGGTTCCCCAACCCGACACTGGCTATCACAGGAAAAAGCCAGGCACCATGACCTGCGAACGATGAATTTTCGTTTTACATATGCTGCATTTGTGCTAATCGGGCGCAAGTGCCCTTATAGCTCAGTTGGTAGAGCACCTGATTTGTAATCAGGGGGTCGGGAGTTCGAGTCTCTCTGGGGGCACCATTTCCACATAACAAGACACGTTATCGTGTTAATATTATTATTATTTTCTCTCCCCACATTCAGATACCATCAATGTGGCGATAGGCGTCGCATTTTCCTGACGCCCTCCCAAAGAAACCATATCTTTTCTTTCGCAATTATTTGCAATATATATATTGCCATTTATATCGCAATATTTCTTTATTAAAATAATAGAAATTGATTAATTTTTAGATGAAATCACATGAAAATCATTATTGCAACGACAACACGCAATCGTCCCGTTATGATTTGTTACTTATACAAGTCTCTTTCATCAATATACCTCCCCCACGAATGCACAACAGAATTTCTTATAGTGGAGAATAACACTGAAGATACATCGTATAAATGGCTGAATGACGTTCGTTCTTCAATGGCAGACAGAACGGTTACGCATCTTCTTGAAACAAACATAGGCATCTCCAACGCACGCAATCGCGCACTCGAATATGCCATTCAGGGCGATGCCGATTTTCTCGTCTTCGTCGACGACGATGAGCAGGTTGAAGCGGACTGGCTTGTCAAGCTTGTCAGCGAACAGCAAAGACTTGATCTCGATATTGTCGGTTCCCCAGTCAGGCCAATTCCGGCGAAACCGAACCTCAATCCATGGAAAAAACTGGTCTGGTCGGGCATCGAGGCACACAGTATCAAGGCCGAACGGAAAGCAAGAATGAAATGGAGCGAAAACAAGGCCGACACCATCAAGATCGCTACGGGCAGCTGGATGGGAAAGATGGATTTTTTCCGTCGGACGAGTTTGAGATTCGATTCACGGATCGGTCTGGCAGGTGGCGAGGACTGGAATCTCTGGATTCAGGCCAGGAAACTCAGCGCCAAGACCGGCTGGGCTCCTGATGCAATCGTTTATGAAACGGTGCCTTGCTGCCGGATAAGTCTTTCCTACCATTTTCGAAGAAACAGAGATCACAATGCGACGGAGTTTGGAGTTCTTTATCGTAAAAATCGCAGGCTGGCGCTTCGCCGGTTTCCGACAAAACTCCTGAGCCGCCTTTGGAAGCTGATTACATCCGTTTTCACATTGCCGTTCACCGCCGGACCGGCGCTCATTTCGATGGCAATGGCGCTTGGGGGTATTACAGGTCTTTTTGGAGCTCTGTTTGGAATAAGCTCAAAACACTATTCGAGCACAACTGGATTCTGAGACCATAGCTCGATACAAAAATGCGACCCGGAGGCCGCATTTCCAGGTTCAAACCATCAATACCAGCCGACAGCGACTTGCGCTTCCTCGGACATGCGGTCGGCGGTCCATGGCGGATCGAATGTCATGGTGACTTCAACCATCGAAACGCCTTCAACAGCGCCGACGGCGTTTTCCACCCAGCCCGGCATTTCGCCCGCGACGGGGCAACCGGGAGCCGTCAGGGTCATTTCGATCTTGACAGTGCGGTCATCTTCGATGTCGATCTTGTAGATAAGACCAAGCTCGTAGATATCCGCCGGGATTTCAGGATCATAGACCGTTTTCAGCGCCGCGATGATATCGTCTGTCATACGCAAGAGTTCATCCTGCGGAATGGCAGATGCGGAGAAGGCGGTTTGAGCTTCAGCTTTGGGTTCCATATCGGTCATCCGAAAAACTTCCTTGCCTTTTCCAAGGCTTCCGCCAAAGCATCCACCTCGGCGCGCGTATTATACATGGCAAAGGATGCGCGGCATGTAGAGGTGACGCCAAAGCGTTTCAAGAGAGGTTGAGCGCAATGCGTACCCGCGCGCACGGCAACGCCTGCCCGGTCGATCACCATCGATACATCATGCGCATGAATGCCTTCCAGCGCGAAGGAAACGATTGCCCCCTTGCCCGGCGCATTGCCAAATATACGCAAGCTGTTGATCTTGCCCAGTTGTTCATGGGCATAATCGCGCAGCCCTTCCTCATGGGCGAGGATGGCGTGGCGACCAATCTTTTCCATATATTCCAGTGCTGCACCCAGTCCGATAGCCTGAACGATGGGTGGCGTGCCAGCCTCGAAGCGATGCGGCGGATGATTGTATGTGACATTTTCTTCCGTCACTTCCTCAATCATTTCGCCACCGCCCTGGAAGGGCCGCATCTTTTCGAGCATTTCGGTGCGGCCATACAGAACGCCGATACCCGATGGGCCATAGACCTTATGGCCTGTGAAGACGTACCAGTCGCAGCCCAGATCCCGCACATCGACCGGCAGATGCACCGCGCCCTGACTGCCATCGACCAGCACCGGAATGCCACGCGCGTGTGCCAGTTCAACGATCCTCTTGATCGGCGTGACGGTGCCCAGCGCATTCGACATATGCGTAATGGCGACAAGCTTGGTGCGCTCAGTCAGACGCCGCTCGAATTCCTCGATATGGAAGGTGCCCTCATCATCGACCGGCGCGAAAACCAGCTTTGCGCCCTGCCTCTCGCGAATGAAATGCCATGGCACGATATTGGAGTGGTGCTCCATGATCGAAACGAGGATTTCATCACCCTCACCGATATGCGGCATGCCATAGCCATAGGCGACGGTGTTGATCGCCTCGGTGGCATTCTTGGTGAAGACGATTTCATCCACCGAACCGGCATTCAGAAAACGCCGCACCGTCTCGCGCGACTTTTCGTAAGCATCGGTCGCGGCATTGGAGAGGAAATGCAGGCCGCGATGAACATTGGCATATTCATTTGCATAGGCATGTGTCACCGCATCGATAACGCTTTGCGGCTTTTGCGCCGAAGCGCCGTTATCGAGATAGACGAGCGGCTTGCCATGCACCTGACGCGACAGGATCGGAAAATCCCGGCGGATGGCTTCCACGTCATAGGCTGCAACATAGGTCGCAGCGGGCGGATTCTTCTGATCCATGATCGTTCCTTTGAAGAAAAGGCAGAGGCATCCGTGCACTCTGCCTCATTCTCAATCAGGCATGAACGGCGAGCCAGTTGGACAGCACGTCTTCCAGTGCCTCAACCAGCGTCTCGTCTTCCAGTTCCTCGATGATCTCGGCAATGAACGCCTTGATCAAAAGGCCGCGCGCTTCGTTTTCCGGAACGCCACGGGCCATCAGATAGAACAGATAGTCCCTGGACAATTCCGCAACCGTCGCGCCATGGCCGCAGGCCACATCGTCAGCGAAGATTTCCAGTTCCGGCTTGGCGTCGAACTCGCCCTCATCCGAGAGTAGCAGCGTGTTGCAGGCCATGCGGGCGTCGGTCTTCTGGGCAACCTGTGCCACGCGGATCATGCCCTGGAAAACGCCGCGCGCACGATCCTTGACCACGTTGCGGATGATTTCCGTCGAGCGGGTATTTTCCACCAGATGACCAACGGTCATGGTCACGTCCGTATGGCTGTCGTTGGCCAAAAGGTTCAGACCGCGAAGCTGGAAATCGGAATCCTCGCCGGTGACATTGACATGCACTTCCTGACGCACCAGCTTGCCGCCGGCATTGACGATATAAAGCGTCAGCTTCGAGCCTTTGCCGATGGTCGCATTGAACTGCGAAAGCTGCGTTGCCTGACCGAAATCGCGCAGGATCACCCAGAGGATTTCCGCGCCATCGCCAACCGTCACATGGCTGACCGAGGTGGAGAAGGCATCGCCCTCGCCGCCACTCTGACGCTCGATGATCGTCGCCTTGACGTCAGAACCGATGCGCACCGGAAAACGGGTATGTCCCTGTCCGGTCTTCTGGATATTCTGAAGTTCCAGCGGTGCTTCCAGTGTCGTGCCATCAGCAATCGAAACCATCCAGCCGTCGCTGGCATAGGCGGCGTTGATCTGGCCGATCGTGTCGTCGCTTCCGCGCGGCTTCATCTGGAGAACCAGAGAACCGTCGGCCAGGGCTTCGCGAACCGGCGTCAGCGAAACACCTTCCGGCGCCTTGGCATCCAGTGCCACGCCATTACTGGCGGCGACAATGGCAGAACCGGAGATCAACGGGCCAAGCGCCTGCGTACCGGCTGCACCGTCGAAAGCGGCCACGCCCTTCAGCAGCGTACGGAAATCCGTGTAATGCCAGCTTTCGATACGGCGTGACGGCAGTCCGTGCACCTTCAGTGCTTCGAGCGCCGTGTCACGCGCCACTACGACATCGCCATTGCCCGGCAGATCGCCCATACGCTCGGCAAAGCCGTCGATCAGCACGCTTTCAGCCGGCGTTCGCGGCTTTACGTTTTGGGTGGTCTGGATATTCATGATCCATTCCCCCTCAGGCCGCTTCGCCGATCACATCGGCATAGCCGTTTTCTTCCAGATGCAGCGCAAGGCTCTTGTCACCGGACTTGATGACCTGTCCCTTGTAGAGCACATGCACGCTGTCGGGAACGATGTGTTCGAGCAGGCGCTGATAGTGCGTGATGACAATCACGGCACGGTCGGGCGAACGCAGCGCATTGACTCCTTCCGAAACAATCTTCAGCGCGTCGATGTCGAGGCCGGAATCGGTTTCGTCAAGTACGCACAGGCTCGGCTCCAGGAGCTGCATCTGAAGGATTTCAGCGCGCTTCTTTTCACCGCCCGAAAAACCAACATTGAGCGGGCGCTTGAGCATGTTCATGTCGATGTTGAGGCCGCCGGCGGCTTCCTTCACGCGCTTGATGAATTCCGGGATTTTCAGTTCCGGCTCGCCGCGCGCCTTGCGCTGGCTGTTCATCGCAACTTTTAAAAATTCCATCGTGGCAACGCCCGGTATCTCCATCGGATACTGGAAGGCGAGGAAAATGCCCTTGGCGGCGCGCTCAGCCGGATCCAGTTCGAGGATTGACTCGCCGTTGTAGAGAATGTCGCCTTCAGTGACTTCATAGTCGTCACGACCGGCGAGAATGTAAGAAAGCGTGGACTTGCCAGAGCCGTTAGGCCCCATGATCGCGGCCACTTCACCCTTGTTCACAGTGAGGTTCAGGCCACGGATGATCTCGGTATCCGTGTCAGCGATCTTGGCATGGAGGTTCTTGATCTCAAGCATTCTTGTAAACCTTGTTTCAGACGCCAGTTCAAATTCTGGCCAGAAAAAATCAGAGAAAACTGGCGCTTAGCCGACGCTGCCTTCAAGCGAGATGCCGATCAGCTTCTGCGCTTCGACTGCGAATTCCATCGGCAGTTCCTGAATGACTTCTTTCACAAAGCCATTGACGATGAGCGCAATCGCCTCTTCTTCCGGGATGCCGCGCTGCATCACATAGAACAGCTGATCTTCGGAAATTTTTGAGGTGGTGGCTTCGTGCTCGAACTGCGCCGTGGCGTTCTTCGCTTCGATATAGGGCACCGTATGCGCGCCGCAGTCATTGCCGATCAGGAGCGAATCGCACTGGGTAAAGTTACGAGCGTTTTCCGCCTTGCGATGCGCCGAAACCTGTCCGCGATAGGTATTGTTCGACTTACCCGCCGAAATACCCTTGGAAATGATGCGGCTCGACGTGTTTTTGCCCAGATGGATCATCTTGGTGCCGCTGTCGATCTGCTGATGGCCGTTGGACACGGCAATCGAATAGAACTCGCCACGCGAATTGTCGCCGCGCAGGATGCAGGACGGGTATTTCCAGGTAATCGCCGAACCGGTTTCCACCTGCGTCCACGAGATCTTGGAATTGTCGCCACGGCAATCGCCACGCTTGGTGACGAAGTTGTAGATGCCGCCCTTGCCGTCCTTGTCGCCGGGGAACCAGTTCTGGACCGTCGAATATTTGATTTCGGCATTTTCCATCGCGACCAGTTCCACCACGGCGGCATGAAGCTGGTTTTCGTCGCGCTGCGGCGCGGTGCAACCTTCCAGATAGGAGACATAAGCGCCTTCGTCGGCGATAATCAGCGTGCGTTCGAACTGGCCAGTATTCTTTTCATTGATGCGGAAATAGGTCGAAAGCTCCATAGGGCAGCGAACGCCCTTCGGCACGTAAACGAACGAACCGTCGGTAAAGACTGCCGAATTCAGCGTCGCGTAATAATTGTCCGAAACAGGAACCACCGACGCCAGATATTTCTGCACCAGCTCGGGATGCTCGCGAATGGCTTCGGAGATCGAGCAGAAGATCACGCCCGCCTTGGACAGTTCTTCCTTGAAGGTGGTCACGACCGAAACGCTGTCGAACACGGCATCGACGGCCACACGGCCGGACGCATAAACATTGTCGGCCGGATTGCCGTCGATTTCGCTGGCCTCGCCCTGCTTGCGAACGCCTGCGAGAATTTCCTGCTCGCGCAGCGGAATACCGAGCTTCTCATAAGTCTTCAGAAGTTCGGGATCGACTTCATCGAGCGATTTAGGGCCAGACTGATTCTTCGGCGCGGAATAATAATAGGCATCCTGAAAGTCGATCTTGGGATAATCGACACGCGCCCAGGCCGGCTCTTCCATGGTGAGCCAGCGTTCATAAGCCTTCAGACGCCATTCCAGCATCCATTCCGGCTCGTTTTTCTTGGCAGAGATGAAGCGGATGATCTCTTCGTTGAGGCCCTTCGGAGCCTTTTCGGCTTCGATGGTCGTCTCAAATCCATATTTGTACTGATCCACGTCAAGGCCGCGGACCTGTTCAATGGTTTCCTGCACGGCAGGCATTGGCGTTCTCCATCCTCGTCGGGGTCAAGGCCCGACAGTTGCAAACGTCAAGGCGATACTGTCTTGAATACCGCCTCAATATAGTGTGCGTGACGCTTCTTTAAAACCTCTCTAAACTGAATTTCAAGCGCGGGATTTAAAATTGCCCCTAAAATTCAAGAATTATTTACAAGGAAGCGTCAAGCCGCGCCCGAATGGGGCTTTGAGCGCTGGTGCCGTTCGACAATCTTGCGCAAGGCATCCAGAAACTGATCGACCGTTTCCGCGCTGACATCGGGGGCAAGTGACACGCGGATCGCCCCCACTCCTTCCGTATGTCCCATAGCCGCCAGGACATGACTCGGCCCTACCTTGCCCGACGAACAGGCCGAACCGGCGGAAAGTGCAACACCGCTCAGATCGAAGGCGATCTGGACCGTCTCGGCCTTCTGGCCTTCCAGCGAGAAAAAGGTGGTATTCGGCAGGCGCGGCACCGAGCTTCCGTGAATGATGGCCGTCGGAGCAATTTCGACGATACCTTGCTCAAGACGGTCCCGCATGGCCGATGACCAACTATCACCGTCGATTCGCAGCTTTGCCACATCGGCAGCCGCACCAAAGCCTGCAATGAGCGGAAGCGCCTCCGTGCCCGCACGATGCCCTTTCTCCTGACCGCCGCCGCGCACCAGCGCCCGCGGCATCATGAGGTCGGAAACCGCAATCACAGCTCCAATACCTTTCGGACCACCGATCTTGTGCGATGATATTATGAGATAATCGCCGCAATTATCTGTAATATCTAATTTAATGCGCCCTGCTGCCTGCACCGCATCGATGATATAGATGCCGCCTGCGGCTTTCACAACAGAGGCGATTTCGGCAATCGGCTGGATAACGCCCGTTTCGTTATTCGCTGCCTGGACCGCAACCAGCGGAAGCCCCTTGCTCTTGTCGTGCGCGGCCAGCGCATCGCGCAGGACATCCAGCCGCAATATGCCACTGGCATCGACCGGCAGAATGGTAACATCTTCCGATGAGAACTGACCGCCCGCCGTCACGCACGGGTGTTCGGTGGCGCTGACATAGAGATGCGACAGGCGCACGGGCGAACGTCCCATCATGTAATGGGGCGTAAGAAGAGTCGAAGCGGCCTCGGTCGCACCAGAGGTGAAGAACACGTGTTCAGGCCTGGCGTTGACCAGCGCTGCAACTTTGCGGCGTGCGGATTCGACAAGCGCTCGCGCAGCCCGCCCCTCGCTGTGGACGGAGGATGGATTCCCGGTGATGCCCAATGCCTCGATGATCGCATCGCGCGCTTCATCAAGCAAAGGCGCACTGGCATTATAATCCAGATAGAGCCTCTTGCCGCTCCCGATCACCTTACCTATCTCCCTAACAACGCCTTCGAGCGGCCTGAAGTCGCAATTTTCTTGAATTTTCAACCAAGAAAAGCCTATGAAGCCGCTTAAGAAACTGAAACTCGTTTCAGTCACTCGAAATTTTCAATCGGTTCTAGAAGCGGCGCTCCCCTACGTCAAGTTCGCTGCGAGGAACCCGATCTTCCGGTCACCAGCGGAGTACACATGCCAGAAGTCATTTTCAACGGACCTGCCGGACGCCTCGAAGGCCGCTATCAGCCTTCCAAGGAAAAGAACGCGCCGATTGCCCTCATCCTGCATCCGCACCCGCAGTTCGGCGGCACGATGAACAATAAGATCGTCTATGATCTTTTCTATATGTTCCAGCAGCGCGGGTTTACCACGCTACGCTTCAATTTCCGCAGCATCGGGCGCAGCCAGGGCGAATTCGACCATGGCGCGGGCGAGTTGTCGGATGCGGCAAGCGCGCTCGACTGGGTACAGGCACTGCATCCCGATTCCAAGAATTGCTGGGTCGCCGGATATTCTTTCGGCGCCTGGATCGGTATGCAGCTCCTGATGCGCCGTCCGGAGATCGAAGGCTTCATTTCGGTCGCTCCGCAGCCGAACACCTATGATTTCTCCTTCCTCGCTCCCTGCCCGTCCTCGGGCCTCATCATCCATGGCGATCAGGACAAGGTTGCGCCGCCCAAGGACGTTCAGGCTCTGGTGGACAAGCTCAAGACGCAGAAGGGCATCACGATCACGCAGAACACCATATCCGGCGCGAACCATTTCTTCACCGGCCACGGTGATGAACTGATCGACGAATGCTCGGAATATCTGGATCGCCGCATGGCCGGAGAACTGGTCGAAGTACGCCCGAAACGCCTTCGCTAGTGTGGTGGATTTGAAGTTCCTATCATTTGCCTGGCATCTACGTTCAGGAACTTCAAATCCGTAAACCAAACAACTAGGCAAAAACATCCTGGAGACAATCGGATATCCTATTCGCCAGAGAATGGAACAGGGCGAGCTTTGGGACATGCTCCCAAACCAACTTCGGCAGCGCCGCGTACTTCTGATTTACGTTGATGAAACACAGCACATGCTCCGGCATACCACAGGCGATTCAGAGCGGAAGAACCTTGCCAAGGCCTTTAAAGGCGTAATGAATTACGCGCCTTGGCCAGTCAGTTTTATTATGTCTGGAATGCCCGAAACTGTGGAAATGGCTCAACTCGACGAACAGATTGAACGCCGTTCCAGTTTCTGCAGAATCCCATCGGCGACGGTGCCATAATCCTCATCGAAGCGAAGGCCGCTTTCCATCGCCATCAGATCGGCAAGCGAAATATTGACCCGGTCGTCGCCTTTCCATTGCGGCAGCAGGTCTGTGCTTTCCAGTTTCATGCGACCTTCCGCAATGCGCATACCGATCAGCGTCGCCATGACCGACTTGGTCATGGACCAGCCAAGCAGAGGCGTATCTGCATCGAAGCCCGCCCCGTAGGTTTCTGCAATCAGCTTGCCGTCGCGAATGACCGCGACCGCGCGCATACCGGGGCCGGCCAACGCTGCATCTTCGATCACAGCCTGAACAGCCGGATCGGTCTCGACCTGAAGCGGCTCTGCCGGTATCCGGGGGGCAGTCGGGATGTCTGGTCGCAGGTCGCCTTCATGGATATTCGCGCAGCCCAATGCCGGGCGATATGCAGCAATACTTGGAGCAAAAAAACCGAAAATGCGCGTCGTAACGGTCCGGCTGTTCCGATCCACCGATTTGTTCAGAAATCGAAGCAGCGGATGTCCCGGCGCCTGAACATCGTCCGCAAGAACAGCATTGGCTTCACGGCCCGCGATAAAAACGTTGGAACAGACAATCTTCGCCGCATAACCGGTGCCGACCCGCAGAAGTTCAGGTGGTTTGACGGCAAGCCAAATCACCGCTCCCAGTAAGACAACCAGTAGAAAACCGCCAAGCCGCTTTGCAATACGCGCCATCCGCATCTCGCCCCATATACCGTTGGGCCGGATCATATCAGGCCAAGATGGGTTGCCAACTCCCTTGCAGCGGCGCCGCCCGCCCTGTTCGCCCCGATTGTCGAGGCGGACGGGCCGTAGCCTACAAGATGTATGCGCGGATCGGACGCCACCTCAGTTGCAAGACGACCGGTCATCAGGATGCCGCCTGCGTCATTGCGCAATTGCAGTGGAGCGAGATGATCGAGCGAGCTGCGGAAGCCCGTACACCATAAGATGACATCGAAAGATTGCTCCGCACCATCAGCCCAGCGCACGCCTTTCTCGGTGATCTCGCTGAACATGGGCAGCCGATTGAGCACACCGCGAGCCCGCGCCGCCTCGATTGTCGGGGTAAGCGGCAAGCCGGTCACGGAGACGACCGACCCCGGCGGCAATCCCCGTCGTACCCGTTCTTCAACCAGAGCGACCGCAGCGCGCCCCAATTCGGGCGTAAACGGGCCTTCCCGGAAGGCCGGTTCTCTGCGGCTGACCCAAACGGTTTCCGTCACACGCGATATCTCGTCCAGAAGCTGCACCGCCGATATGCCCGCGCCGACAACCAGAACATGCTTTCCCTTGAAGACATCCGCCGTCTTGTAATCGCGCGTATGGAGCTGTCGCCCCTTGAACCGGTTTGCACCCGGATAGGGCGGTATATAGGGCGACTCCCAGGTACCGGTCGCGTTGACGATACCGCGCGCGGAATAGTCGCCCTGATCCGTTTCCACCCGCAGCCGCTCGCCGCGATCGCAAACGACTTTCACCGTAACAGGACGGCGCACGGGCAAATCGAACGCGTTCTCATAAGCGCGATAATATTGCGGCACGGCGACCGACGCACGCACTTCGCCATTCGTCGTTTCGACCACATCCTCGAATTTCATACCCGGAAGGTCGTGGATGGCATTTGCCGTTCTCAGCGTCAGCGACGGCCACCGAAACTGCCACGCTCCACCCGGTCCCGCAGCCTTGTCGAGAACCACGAATTGCCGTTCTCCTGCCAGACCGAGCTTG
Source organism: Brucella daejeonensis (assembly GCF_014199265.1). GTDB lineage: Bacteria > Pseudomonadota > Alphaproteobacteria > Rhizobiales > Rhizobiaceae > Brucella > Brucella daejeonensis. Next base: position 256,952 of record NZ_JACIJG010000005.1, on the reverse strand, counting down.
CTCAGGTGATAAGCCGACGACAATCCTGCCTGTCCGGCTCCAATGACCACAATGTCGACCTTGCGAGCAATCCTGACATGGCTGTCTCCGGTTGGAGGCTGAACAGTGGTTGGGGTGTCCGTCATGTTGCGCGATAAGCTTTCAAAACAGGTCCCGCGTGAACAGGGTTTAGATATGCGTGGCCAACTAACATTGAAAGCCGCGACCCTAGTGGATTGAATTTGACGTTTGAATCCCGACTGAATGAGATGCTGTTTCAAACGTCAAATTCGAAAAATCCACTAGATACATAAACTTACTAGTAGCCTTTTCGATTCCGACATTTGCTCGGCGCCTGTATCAGAGGGATGCAAATGTCGGAATCAGACCACTAGTGTGGCGAACGAATTTCGGATTCAAAGCCACCACACTAGGACAGCAGCCCGTCACCGCCCGGAAAACGTGTTGCCCGCTTCGATCCATGCATGAATACCCTCGGCTGCCGCCTGCCCCATCGCGAAACAAGCGGTCAGAAGATATCCCCCGGTCGGCGCTTCCCAGTCGATCATCTCACCGGCAACGAAGGCACCCGGAAGTTTCGACAGCATGTAGCCGCCGTCGACCTCGTGCCAGCGAATACCGCCCGCGGACGAAATTGCTTCTTCAAGCGGTCGCGGACGAACGACCGGAACAGGAAGAGACTTGATGCCGGCGGCAAGTTTTTTCGCATTTCTGTCGTGGATGAACTCCATCACCAGTGCAGCTTTTACGCCGGTCAAGCCAGCCCCTTTGCGCAACAGGTTGCCAAAACTCAGCTTGGCGCCCTGCCGGGCAAAATCCGCTTCAAGCCGCTCGAGTGTTCTCCCCGGCGCGAGATCAAGCATCAGCCTCGCATTACCCTTTTTCTCCAGAGCGTCACGCAAGGCTGCTGAATGGGCATAAACGAGACTGCCTTCGATCCCGTTTCGAGAGATTACGAATTCGCCCTGTATCGCACCCGCGTCCGAGCTGGCAATGACTGACTTCACCGGCTCTCCGGCGAAGCGCTCGACAAAGAAATCGCTCCAGGCAACATCGAAACCGCAATTGGCGGGACGGAACGGCGCCGTGTCGATCGATTTGCGCCAAAACTCGTCGATCCAGACGCCATTCGAACCGAGCTTCGGCCAGCTTCCGCCACCAAAGGCGAAAAGCGCGGCATCGCAAGCGACGGTTTGAACGCCATCCAGGCTTTCGATCCGAAGATCGTTGCCTTCAAACCCGACCCAGCGATGACGCGTGAGAATGCGGACACCCTGCTTTTCCAACCGCCTTCCCCATGCGCGCAGAAGCGGCGAGGCTTTCATGGCCTTCGGAAAAACGCGGCCCGAAGACCCGACAAATGTCTCAGCGCCCAGTTCGTCGGCCCAGTCACGCAACGTCTGCGGCCCGAAGACTTTCAAGGCAGGCAACAGCCGTTCGCTACTGGCACCGAAACGGTTTGCAAGAATGGAGAAATCTTCCGAATGCGTGATGTTCAGACCCGATTTTCCGGCAAGCAGGAATTTGCGGCCAACCGTCGGCATCTGCTCGTAAACCGTCACACGGTAGCCCCGCGCCGACAGTCTTTCCGCAGCCATCAGCCCGCTCGGGCCACCTCCGAGAATGGCGACATTCCCGTCAGACATCGCAATCGAGGCTCCACCGCAGCATCAGTCCTGTTTCTCCAGCATCTCCTTAACCGTGGTTGCCAACTGTTTGAGTGAAAACGGCTTTGGAAGGAATCCGAACTTGGCATCGGCCGGAAGATTACGCGCAAACGCATCCTCCGCATAGCCGGATACGAAGATGAACTTGATGTCGGGATGAGTTTTGCGCAGCTCACGCAACAATGTTGGCCCGTCCATCTCAGGCATGACCACATCCGACACGACGATATCCACCTCGCCGCCGAGTTCTTCCATGATCTCCAGAGCTTCAACACCTGATGCCGCTTCATGAACCGTGTAACCGCGCGACTGGAGTGCTCGCACTCCGCCCATACGGACAGCATCTTCGTCTTCGACCAGCAGAACCGTCGCCGAACCGGAAAGATCGGTTGCCTTCTCGACCTTCTTTTCCTTCACCGTTACCGGTGCATCGTCGGCCCGCTTTTCCTCGATATGGCGTGGCAGGAATATCCTGAAGGTTGTCCCCTTGCCGACTTCGGAATCGCAATAGATGAAACCGCCGGTCTGCTTGATGATGCCATAGACCATCGAAAGGCCGAGGCCAGTACCCTTGCCCACTTCCTTCGTGGTAAAGAACGGTTCGAAAATCTTCTCGATGACATCGGCCGGAATGCCCGTTCCCGTATCCTCGACCTCGAAGACCACATAGTCGGCGTCAGGCAGATCGCGATAATGCAGTTTTGTCGCTTCCTGCATCGGCACATTGCGGGTACGCAGCGTGATCTCCCCCCCCTCCGGCATGGCATCGCGCGCATTGACGGCAAGATTGACGGCGACCTGCTCGAACTGCCCGAGGTCGGCCTTGACCGGCCACAGATCGCGACCGTGGTCGATCTTGAGTTCGATATCCTTGCCCACGAGACGCGCCAGCAACATACGTAGATCGGCAAGCACGTCGGTGAGGTCCAGCACTTCCGGACGAAGCGTCTGACGACGTGAGAAAGCAAGCAACTGGCGCACGAGCGACGCGGCTCGGTTGGCATTCTGCTTGATATTCATGATGTCCGGGAAGGACGGATCGGATGCGCGATGGTTCGTCAGGAGCAGGTCCGACGACATGATGATCGCGGTCAGGACATTGTTGAAGTCGTGCGCGATACCGCCTGCAAGCTGCCCCACCGCCTGCATTTTCTGGCTTTGAGCCATCTGGTTTTCGAGCGCTTTCTGCTCCGTCGTTTCGACGGCGGAAATGATTGCCGCCTCTTCCGCCCGCTCGCCGCCGAGATCAGTAACGGGACTCATATAGAAACGGATATGCCGCTCTTCATTACCTGGCAACACGGTATCGACGGGAGAAATGCTCGCCTGCCCGGCAAAGGCAGCGGCAAGCGTCCGGTTGAACGTTTCGCGATCACGCTCATGCACCACGATTTCAAGCTTCGCATTGCCGTCAATTGCATCGCGATCGACAACAGGTGAAAAAATATCGAGGAAGCGCGCATTGGTGCGCAGCATATGTCCCCCGGCATCGACCGCGGCAATAGCCATCGGCGCCGAATTGAAGAAGCGCGTGAACCGCACTTCGGCCGAACGCTGCGCAACGGATGAATCGTCACCCTCGGCACGGTCCAGCACGATGGTGCGGCTCGTGCCACGCGTTCCGTCGCGTGCCGCCTGAACCCGATGATAGAAGCGCACGGCAAGGCTCTGCCCGTTCCGCTTGATGAGGTCGAGATCGATCACGGTGTTCCGACTGGTGCCGGGTTCGGCTTTCACGGCCTTGATGAGAGCCATGCCGCTACCCGCCACGATATCGTTGAGGGTCAGCGATCCCGGCGTGAACTGGGTGAGATCGACGCCCAGCCATTCGGCAAGCGTGGCGTTCAAATAAATGATGCGCCCAGCAGGGTCGGCCGAAAAGAACCCGGCAGGCGCATGATCGAGATGATTGATGGCTTCCTGCAATTCCTGAAAAAAGCGTTCCTGCTCGGCACGCTCGTCCGAAATATCCGCTATCTGCCAGGCAACGAGCGGGCCGTTGAAATCCTGTCCTGCCTCGATAGGACGGGCCTTGATGCGGTACCAGACCGGCGCCAGCGATCCATGGCCCTCTCGGGAAATGCCGCCCGAAATCCGCACTTCCTCCTGTGCCGACAGTCCGTCGCGCACCGCGTTAGTTAGCCGATAGATGGCATCGGACGCCGCCGGTTCTGCCGTCAGGACACTATCGAGAGAGCGGACGCCATCGGCGTTTGCGACACCGGTCATCCTCGCATAGGCCTGATTGGCATAGACGATCTGGCCACGGACATCGGAAATGACCGTGCCTTCGGGCTGCGAATCCATGAACGAATGAGCGAGGTCCTGATCGCCGTTCTTCTGGCTGAACTGGATAAGCCCGGTCGCGGCTCCAAAAAGGTAAAACACGCCGACCATCGACAGAATGCCCATGAGTACAAGGGCGAATCCGTCACCAAGCCGATCGTGAAAGACAAAATAGGCAACAGCCGCAACGGTAAGCAGAATGCCAACCACCAGCAGGCGCAGGGCGCCGCTGCGGTTGCGTCTGGGCATAACGAGAGGTTTCGGGTAAGCGTTATCCGTCTGTCGCGACATCAAGCCAGTTGCCCTTTCATGTTGCGCAGCCGTGGGTTCAAAGGCTGCGCGGAGCTGCTTATTCTTTTGGTCAGCCAGGACGTCATTTCAATCATCAGCATATCCGAATTTGTCGTGCGCACTTTCGGGCGTTTCAGCCACGGCTGTTGGCAGCGCAACCGATATGTCAGGGTATACCCGATTCGCAGAATGCGTTAATCGGCGCGCAGCACAAGCATCGCTGCGCGGAAACCGTGCAAAAGGGCCATTTTTGCACCGTTTTGCCTGGGGATCATATATTTCCCCCATTTCGATGAAATATTCCCAAGGCCTGCAAATTGAACTACTGTGCAACCGGCGCGATGATGCGGAGTGTCAGGGGAAGCGCAGTTTCCGATCATCGCCGGTGTTTCGTTTATTGTATAAGAGGGTATCCGCATGAAGGAATGGCTCAGCGGCATCGTTGGCGAAAGCGCGGCTAATATTGTCGGTTTCGTTCTAATATTTGCGATCATTCTTGGCGGAATTTTCGTTGTGCTCAGCATCATTCGCCGTTTCAGTGGCGGTACTTTCGTCGCCAATGGGCGCACCCGGCAACCCCGCCTTTCGGTGATGGACGCAGCGGCGGTCGACGGCCGACGCAAGCTCGTACTCATCCGCCGCGACGATGTTGAACATCTGTTGCTTATCGGTGGCCCGACCGACGTGGTCGTGGAACAGAATATCGTCATGGAGGCGCGCGCCAATGCGCGTATGCAGGCCTCGCGTATCGAGCCGGAGCATATAGAGCGCTTCAGGCAACATGAAGCGACTCTGGCCGCGGAAAAGACGGAGCGCCCCGCCCTTCCCCCACAGACGCAATCGTCTGAAGAGAGGGATGCTGCGATACAGCTTACTTCCGCTATAGAAACGCCCGCTTATCGCAAGCCCGAACCAGCAAACCCCGAGGCGGTCAAACAAGCCGCTCCAACCGTTCATATCCAGACGCAGGCTCCCGTCCCCCCGGTTCCTCCGCGCCCGGCGCCGCGACAGGAGCCGACGGCAAGCAAGCCGGTTCAGCCTCACCCGCAACCGCGCCCTGCCCCGAACTACCCACCACAGCCGCGCACTGTAGTGCCGCCGCGCCCGGCGCAAACGCAATCGGTGCGCGCGCATCCAGCCTATCCGCTGAGCCAGGTTTCACGCGGCGTTCTGAGTTCCACGTCGAACACTGCAAACACCACCGGTGTGGCCGCAGCCGCCGTGACTTCCGCGAACCTCGGCAGTATCGTACCCGAGCGCGAAACGACAAATGTCGAGAAACTCGTTGCGGCGGATGTGACCGGCCCCACCGTTTCATCGACCGAGGCGCCGGCATTCAATACCGCTGCGGAAGCGAAAGCGACCGAACCCACGACAGAAACGGCGCTCGGTGATCTCGAAGACCTCGGCAGTGCTCTGCATGACGCCATCGCCGCCGATCTGGACAGCGATCTCAACGTCGAAATTAACGACAGCGAAAACGCTGAGACAACGGCTTTCGATACCGAGTTCTTCGAAAGCGAACTTCTGAGTTCTCTTGATATTTCCGCAGCCGATGACGCCGTCGATGACAAGTCGAAAGACGATATCGAGGGCGAAATGGAAAAGCTCCTTGGGGAGCTGACCAAGGACGAAATCCGCCACAATTGAGAAGGCTGCGACGACCGGACAGCCGGTCTATTTCATCCCAAAACAAAATAGGCTGCGATTTCCGCAGCCTATAAATTTTCTATCGCTCGGGATAACCCCTCGTGCGCCCTTCAGGACACTAGTCGTCGCGATAAACCTTTTCGCGGCGCTCATGACGTTCCTGCGCTTCTATGGATAGCGTAGCAATCGGACGCGCATCAAGCCGCTTCAGGCTGATAGGTTCCCCCGTTTCTTCGCAGAAGCCATATGTCCCTTCATCGATACGGCTCAATGCTGCATCGATTTTAGAGATCAGTTTACGCTGTCTGTCACGAGCGCGTAGCTCGATTGCCCGATCCGTTTCGGAGGAAGCCCTGTCCGCCAGGTCGGGATGATTCGCATTTTCCTGCTGTAGCGCCTCAAGCGTTTCACGCGCTTCTCGCAGAATATCATTCTTCCAGGCGATTAGCTTCGCCCGAAAATAAGACTTCTGCCGTTCATTCATGAACGGCTCGTCTTCAGTGGGCCTATAGTCAAGGTCGATCAATTCACTCATTCTGAATTACCCCACATCTAGGAGACGCGAGCGGTTATATAGTTCCATAGCAACAAGGACACAACATCAAACAATCGTATCTCACTACTTTTTAGTGCATCAGTTTTGTGTGATTTTGCATTAAATTTGGGCAAATTAAAGGTATCCTTGAAATGTCGCTTTGTAGACTTCCGAAATGACTTCAATCAATTGAGAATAATCGGCACTGGAATTTCTACCGCTGGCAACAGTTTTCCTCCGCTCTCAAAACTGCCCATAAATTCAGCACAATACAGCTGTGAATATTGACGTAAAGCATCAAAAAATTGGGAGAACAACCGATTGCAGCGTACATTTATGCTGGAATTTTGGCAGAAAAACCCGTGAACTGCCGTAAGAAACAGCCTGGAACCTTGCCAATGAGTCGTTTGCTTCTTCTCAGACATGCCAAAGCCATATGGCCCAAACCCGGCATGAAGGACTTCGATCGCCCTTTGGATCGGGAAGGACAATCCTCGCTCGATCGCCTTGCCCAGGCCATGAAAGCGTCGTCTCTCTATCCCGATCTCGTCGTTCTTTCCGGCTCGTGCCGAACCAGAGAGACGGCATTCGGACTTATTGAGCGGCTGGAAATAGAAGTCCCGACAGTCATCGACGACACGATATATAGCGGTAGCGCGGCAGACTATATGAAAGCCGTAACAAAACATCGCGATGCGCAAAGACTGATGCTGGTCGGCCATAATCCAAGCATGGAGGATCTGGCGTTGGCTCTCTGTGGAAATGGCATGAAGGACGGACTGCTCAAGCTTCGTGCAGGGTTTCCAACCGCCGCTCTCGCGACAATAGTATTCGAAGGTCCACTTAGTGAACTCGAGCACGGGAGCGGCTATCTCGAAAGCTTTCCCCTGTCCCGGAAGAATTCATGACGCTTTGGCAAGCTTCCTTGCCAAGCCCATGGACACCACCCTATCTATACCGCTGACAGATCAATGAAGCCGGTGAGGGATAATTGGCCAAGCTGACGAGTATCGGCGACGAAGCAAAAATCGCACTGGATACGCTGACGGATCGTGCAACCGGGCTTTTGTCCCCCTCGCTCAGGCTGGGTGTTACAGGCCTGTCGCGTGCGGGCAAGACAGTGTTCATCACCGCTCTCGTCCATAACATGCTGCATGGCGGCAGGCTTCCGATGTTCGAAGCCTACAAGTCGGGACGCATTTCAAAAACACTCCTTGAGCCACAGCCGGACGATGCGGTCCCCCGCTTTCAATACGAAGAACACCTCTCGGCGCTGATCGATGACCGCATCTGGCCGGACTCGACCCGTGCAATCTCGCAACTGCGCCTGACGATAGAGTATGAATCGGCATCCGCCTGGGGACGCTGGCTATCGCCGGGCAGGCTCTCGCTCGACATCGTCGACTATCCGGGGGAATGGCTTCTCGACCTGCCGTTACTCGGAAAATCCTACGCCGAATTCAGCGCCGATTCGTTCGCGCTTGCAAACGAAACGACCCACAGGGATCTGGCGCGGGAATGGATAACCGAGGCCTCGCTCGTCGATGCATCGGAAAAGGCTGATGAACTGACCGCTCAGCGCCTGGCCAGAAGCTTCACCGCCTATCTCCGCGCAGGCAAGGCCGACGAACGCGCATTGTCGACCCTGCCGCCGGGGCGTTTCCTGATGCCGGGCGACCTCGATGGTTCTCCGGCACTGACATTCGCCCCGCTTCCCAACCTGACGCCAGAAGACCTGAAAAGCGGTTCTCTGGGTGCGATGATGGAGAGACGCTATGAGGCCTATAAAACCCATGTCATCAAGCCGTTTTTCCGGGAACACATCGCGCGGCTAGACCGGCAGATCGTTCTGATCGACGCCATGCAAGCAATGAATTCAGGCGGCGCAGTGGTCGCCGACCTCGAGCGCGCCCTGACCGATATCCTGTCCTGCTTCAGACCCGGACGCTCCAATCTGCTGACGGGTCTTATACAACGCCGTATTGGACGCATTCTCGTTGCGGCGACCAAGGCCGATCATCTGCACCACGAAAGCCACGACCGCCTGCAGGCAATCGTGCGCCGTCTGGTGGAGCGGGCAATTGAAAGAGCCGATTTTTCCGGCGCCGACATCGATGTTCTCGCCATGGCAGCCGTGCGCGCCACGCGGGAAGCGACCGTCTCGCAAGGCAAGGAAACGCTTCCCGTCATCGTCGGCACACCGCTTCAAGGTGAAAAAATCGACGGCGAAGTATTCGATGGTGAAACCGAAACAGCCATATTTCCCGGTGACTTGCCGAAGAATCCGAATGTTATTTTCGAAGAAAATTTTGCACAAGACGACCCCGCCATCCGCTTTGTCCGTTTTCGCCCGCCAAGGCTCGAACGCACAGCCGAAGGCTTGACGCTCTCATTGCCGCATATCAGGCTGGATCGCGCTTTGCAGTTTCTGATCGGGGACCGTCTCGCATGACAGAAAAGACGCCACGCAAACCCGCTGCGTTCACGGTAAGCGAACCATCCGCCCATTCCGCCCCCATGGAAGAAGCCCCGCGCCGCCCGCGCGCGGTCAAGGATCTCGATGCGGTCATATCCCAACCCGATATTTTCGCATTGAGTGAGGAAGAAGAAGCCGAACTGGAAATACTCGATCCATCCTTCGAGGCTCCGAAACACAAAGGCTGGTCGCTCAGCGGGATTCTGTTCGGCGCTCTCGGTATTCTGGTTTCATTTGCCATCGGCATATGGACCGAAGACCTTATCCGGGCATTGTTTTCACGGGCAGACTGGCTGGGCTGGACGGCTCTTGGCGTCGCTATCGTCGCCCTGCTCTCTTTCATCGGAATTACGGCGCGCGAGTTGATGGCGCTTCGCCGCCTGGCATCGGTGCAGCATCTGCGCAGGGAAGCGGCGGACGCCGCTGAACGGGACGACATGGCCACGGCCCGCAAGGCAGTCGATGAACTGCGCTCGATCGCTTCAGGCTTGCCCGAGACCGCACGCGGACGGCAGCTTCTGGACGGACTGACCGACGACATCATCGACGGGCGCAACCTGATCCGGCTTGCCGAAACGGAAATACTCCGCCCACTCGACCGCGACGCCCGCTCACTGATCCTCAACGCCTCGAAACGAGTATCCATCGTGACGGCGATCAGCCCGCGCGCGCTGGTCGATATCGGCTATGTGATCTTTGAATCCGCTCGATTGATCCGCCGGCTTTCGCAACTTTATGGTGGGCGTCCCGGAACACTGGGTTTCCTGAAACTTGCCCGCCGCGTGATCGCACATCTGGCGGTAACGGGTACAATCGCCATGGGTGACAGTGTAATCCAGCAGCTTGTTGGTCAAGGCCTTGCCTCCCGCCTTTCGGCCAAGCTCGGCGAAGGCGTGGTCAATGGCCTCATGACTGCACGCATCGGCATTGCCGCCATGGATGTCGTGCGGCCATTTCCCTTCAATGCCGAAAAACGCCCCGGCATTGGCGATTTTATTGGCGATCTTGCACGAATGAGCAGCGAACGGACCGACAGGAAGACTTCCGCAAAATAGCTGTCTGTTTTCCCGCTGCCGGTTGACATTCTGGCTCACGCAAAGAAAGCATTAACCATTCGCAACGATTATAGATGAATAGAAATCCGTGCCAGAATCGAGCGATACGGTGTACCGGCACTTCCGTGCGGGCCCTCCATCAAACGAGCTTCAGGGTGATATGGGATTTCTGACAGTTTGCAAAGCATGGCAGGCTTTTGGCCGTGACTTGCGAGCGAACAACGATTACGAATGACGCCCAATCCAGGTCGCGAACACGGGATAGAGCCTAATATGAAAAACTGCATCGCCGCCTGCCTGACGCTGCTGCCCGTGTCGTTTTCCGCCGCGCCGGTTTTGGCTGCCGACAAGGACAAGCAGTTTTTTCAGACAATCGAAGGCCAATGGTCGGGTCCAGGTGAAATCGTTGCCGGCAAATACAAGGGAACGAAATTCGTCTGCAATCTGGCCGGATCGACGCCGGACGTGGAAGTCGGAATGACGCTTGACGGCACCTGCCGCGTCGGTGTCTTCTCCCAGCAGATGAAGGCCACGGTCAAGCGTGTGGGCTCCGCCTATTCCGGCAAGTTCAACGACGGAGCCGAAGGCAAGGGCCTCGACATCACGTCAGGCTCGGTCGGCGGCAACAAGGTTGTTTTCGGCCTGAACCGCAAACAGCTTAACGGCGCGATGCTGGCTCGCGTTTCCAGCCCGAATACAATGAATGTGACGGTGTCCGTCCGTGTCGATAAGGAACTGGTTCCGGTGATCGGCATGAGCCTGAAACGCGTCGACAATATTGCGGTCGGCAGCATCGCAAAGAATTGACGAAATCACTCTATTCGCGCCACCAGCCCGCATCCGTGCGGGCTTTTTCGATTTCGGAATGCGCGACTTCGGATTTCCACACGGCAACCGCCTTGCCCGCGATTTCCAGCGAGGGCGCAATATCGTTCAAGGGTACGAGCACAAAGGCTCGCTCATGCAGACGCGGATGCGGAAGCTCCAGGTCCGGCTCATTCATGACGATATCCCTGCCGCGGTCGTCCTGAGCCGCCAGTATATCGATGTCGATGATGCGGGGACCCCAGCGTTCCAGCCTTACACGCTTCAAGGACCGCTCGACATCAAGGCAGATCGCGATCAACTCCAGCGGCGGCAGGGAAGTTTCGATTTCAGCACAGGCATTGTGAAACCATGCCTGATCGGTTTTCCCCCATGGCGGTGTGCGATAAACCGGCGAGACCGCTGTGACATGCGTATCCGCCCGCCGGTCCAGCAATCGCAAAGCCTTCCCCATCGACGCGACGGGATCATCAATGTTTCCGCCCAGTCCGAGCCAGGCGCGATAATGTCGGTTAGCGATCACTGCGGATAAACCACCGTCACTTCGATATGGTCCAGAACGCCCGGTACAGGCGCATTCGGTTTGCGTACCGTTATTTCTGCCCGCTTGACCTGCGGAAACCGCGCTGTCAGCGCCTTCGCCACATCCAGCGCCAATGTCTCTATCAAATAGCGCTGACGCCCTGTGATGATGTCCTGAATAACAGAAAAAGCTATTCCGTAATGCACGGTTCCGTCGATATCGTCGTTTTCAAGCGCGTTGCCGGGATCGACGTCCAGAACCGCATCGACATAAAAACGCTGGCCAAGCTTATGCTCTTCATCGAAAACGCCGTGATGCGCGAAGAAAGCGCAATTCATAATTCGGATCGTATACACGGCTTTACTTTCTGTTTTCGCTGCGTCTGGCCTGAAGGATACCATCTGCGACGGCAAGTGCATCTTTATTAAAAGCGACATTGTGAACACGGAAGATGTCGGCACCGGCCAGACGCAGTGCGGTAGACGTCGCCGCCGTTCCGATATCGCGATCCAGCGGATTGTCCCTGTCTGTCATCGCGCCGATGAAGCGTTTGCGTGATGTGCCGACCAGAAGCGGCAGATCGAACTTCTGCAATTCGTCCGCTCTCGCCATCAACGCAATATCCTGTTCCTTGTTCTTGCCAAAACCGAAACCGGGATCGAGCACGATACGGGACCGCTCGATCCCCGCTTTCTCCGCAATTTCCAGAGAAACATTCAAAAATGCAAACTGGTCATCGATGACATCCGCAAGCACTTGCCGCTCGCGGCTGGTATGCATGACGACCAGTCCGGCTCCGGTCTGCCTTGCGACAGCAGCAATCTCGGGCTCTCGCTGGAGACCCCACACGTCGTTGACGATATGAGCGCCGGCGTCGATGGCAACCCTGGCCGTAGACGCCCGATAGGTATCGACCGAGATAATGCAGTCATACCGCCTCACCAATGCCTCGATCACGGGAATCACGCGGGCGGATTCTGTTTCGGCATCTACCACTGCAGCTCCGGGACGCGTCGACTCACCACCGACATCGATGATCATCGCCCCCTCGCCGAGCATCCGTTCGGCAGCCTCTATCGCCCGATCAAGATCGTTATGATGCCCTCCATCGGAAAAAGAGTCAGGCGTGACGTTCAATATACCCATGATTACGGACTTTTCTCCCAACCGGATATTCCGTCCGTGAGCCAGATGCCATTCTTTTGTCATAGCAGGCTGTTCCTGTAAGCTTCATTCGGGACTGGGGTATGCAACCAACCCGGCTAAAGTCATTCTGTCGATGACGTTATAGTTCTCTTGACGATTGCATGCCATGCTTGCGGCTGCAAAATCTGAGTTTCTTACTGGTTTTAGAAGAGGTGCCAGAATATGAATTTGCGGAAAAAGGTTCTGGCTATGGGGGCAGTTCTCGCGATCGTTGCCCCGCAGGCTGAAGCCGCCTCCATCTTTCGCGACTTCAGATATTATCCCGTGAGCGGCAGAACGGCCGCAGATCTGGACAGGGCACTTTCACGCAATGGCCCCTTCCTCAAGAAAACGGGCCAACATCATCCTGGCGCGGCCGAAATCCGCTTCGATGCAAAAGTCCGCTATGGCCGTGCGCCCGGAAAAGCGTGCAAGGTTCAGAATGTATATGTGAACGTTCACGCAAAGGTTTCGTTACCCCGCTGGAGGCAGCGCCGCAAGGCTTCTGCAGAACTGGCACTGATCTGGGACACGCTTTCGCAGGACATCCGCCGCCACGAGGAAAGCCACATCGTCATCGCACGCAGTTTTGCAAGCGAAATGGAACGCAAGATTCGCGGGCTGCGCACACGTTCCGATTGCACAAGCCTGCGCGCCGAGATCGACAAGATCACGACCACGCTTATGGAGGCGCACGACAAGGACCAAGAGCGGTTTGACCGGGTCGAAACGATCAATTTCGAGCGCCGCTTCGAACGGCTCCTGACCTATCGTCTGGAGCAGGCGCAGCAGGTTTCTAAATAAGGCGACTTGCCTGACGCAGTTCGGCCCGGATCGCCTGCGTCATCAGCGCAGCCTCGTGGAAGCCCGACAGGATCAGCCTCAACTTCCCCGGATACTGGCAGGCATCGCCGATAGCGTAGATGCGCGGGCACGAAGTCCTGAACGTTTCCGCGCTCACTGCCAGACCATTGACAGACCTTTCCAATGGAAGCCCGGCCAGCGGATCGGGACGAACAATCCGTCCATCCGCGCCGAAAGCACCGAGACCTGAAGCGATCACCACGGCTCTGGCCTCCAACCGTGTACCGTTCCCGATTGCCACCGCAACACTGCCGTCGCTGACGGTTATGCCTTCTACGATCTGGTTGAGATGAAACAGCGGAGCGTAGGGTTTTATCTGCTGCAAGAGGCGCTCGACAAGCTTCTCCCCCATGATTTCGGGAAACCCTGGCACATCATAAATCGGCTTGTCTGCATAAAGAGCAATGCATTGGCCGCCCGGCCGATCCATGGCATCGACAAGCTGGCACCTGAAGCCGAAAAGGCCGAGTTGAAAAACTGTAAAAAGCGCCGCCGGGCCGCAACCGACTATAATTACATCATGCTGCGGTTCGACGCCCATCACATCTCATTCTCTAAAGAAGATCAGTTCTGGCGCTCCGGCACCTGTACAACCAGACCGTCGATTTCGTCGGTCACGGGAATCTGACACGACAGGCGAGAGGTCGGACGAACCTCATAGGCGAAATCCAGCATGTCTTCTTCCATTGCGTCCGGCCCACCGACGGTCTCTGCCCATTCCTCGTCCACATAGACATGACAGGTCGCACAGGCGCAAGCGCCACCGCATTCCGCATCGATACCCGGAATACCGTTGCGAATGGCTGCTTCCATCACGCTCGATCCGTTTGCGGCTTCAACTTCGGTTCTGGTCGCGCCATCGGCTGATACGAATACAATCTTCGTCATTTTAGTTCCCTGAAATGCGCAAAGCCCTGCGCAATCGTTTTTTCCGGCCTCGGTTCCGGTTCCGTCGCTGCCATAGGCAAAAACGTCACGCTCCAGATGGCAGATACGGTCTTCCGCCGATAGTTGCAACCGCAGCGACCATCAAGCCCGTATCTGCGCCAATATGCCGTGCCCAATATGCCGAGCTTTGGATAAAAGCCGGCCTGATAGAGCAGACAGTTGCCAGCGCGCAAAACAAACTCTCTTCTTGTCGCAACGCAAAAATGCGGCATATGATAATAATGAGTGGGAGAACGAGGGAATACGGGATAGAATCCATCTACAGCTTTTGGCACGCCTGAAGCGAAACTGCCATGACGAAACACCTATGGCGGGTATTTCTGTTAACGAATTGACTTAACCCGACCGAAAACCGGAAACCGCATGAGCCGATTTCCACAGCTTCATAACAGATGCCGAAAGCCCGGAAATATCGAATTTTCACGAATTGAACCTGTTTCCGTTAACCTTGTATTTAAAGTTTTAGGTATCGGTAAAAGTCGCCTATTTCCTTAACAGGCCCAAGCCGATACGATGCAAAATGGCGGAGAAAGTTTTGTAACGGCTCTTTTATGATCCGGCCGTCGCAGTAGCGAGTACGAGGTAGGCAAACAATGGCTTCCAAATCCAAGGCACAGAAGCTCGACCTTGAGGTTGAAAAGGCACTGGAACAGGCTCTTGATATCGATTTCGGGGACGATCTTGATATTGACATGGACTTGAGTGCGATCGATGACGGCTTTTCCGTCGACGATCTGGAAGAGCAGATTTCGCGCGCTGCCGAAGAACTCGTGGCCGAGCAGAAGAGCAAGGTCATCGAGCCCGCTCCGGTGGAAAGCGCTGCAAAAGTAGCTGCCATCACAACCGCGTCCGTAATCGCAACGCCCGCCGCACCGCCTGTGCCGCCGGTCGTTAAAGCGGTTGGCGCGGCTCCACGGACCGTTGTCGGCACTCCGCACAAGGCAGCCAACAGCCCGACACCCTCTACTCCTGCGCCGGAAGTTACCGCCAAGGCTGCTCCAGCCGTAGCCTCGGCCAGCGCCAGCGCATCGCCTGCCTTTACGCCTGCCAATGACGATTCGCGCAGCGAACGGCCAATTGTCGCTACCCCTCGTCGCGTTACCGAAAACTCCTCCAGGCTTTTCTGGACGACCACGGCCATCAGCGTTCTGTGGGCAGCGGGCGGTGTCGCTCTCAGCAAGTCCATCAGTCCGGATGTATTCTCAAGCCTTCAGGCGACCAAGGATTTCTTCACCTCGCCCGCCGGTCTGGGTGTTGTCGCAGGCATGGCCCTTCCTGTGGCGATGTTCTGGGGCTTTACTCAACTCGTGAAGCGTGCGCAGGAAATGCACAATGCTGCACGCAGCATGTCTGAAGCCGCTTTGCGGCTGCTCCAGCCCGAAGCCGTCTCCGGCGATCGTGTGTCCACACTCGGACAAGCCGTGCGTCGTGAAGTTGCAGCAATGAACGAAGGCATTGAGCGCACACTTGCTCGCGCCGTCGAACTGGAAACGCTCGTCCAGTCGGAAGTCAATCAGCTCGAACGCGCCTATAGCGACAACGAAGTGCGTATCCGCTCGCTGGTCAGCGATCTCGGTAATGAACGTGAAGCGGTGGTCAGCCACGCAGAACGCGTACGTTCCTCGATCTCCGGCGCGCATGAACAACTCAAGGAAGAACTGTCGAGTGCTTCCAACATCATCCGTGACAATGTCCTCTCCGCTTCGCAGCAATTGAGCACGCTTCTGGGCGAATCCGGTGAGCGTCTCATCGGAAGCATCAATGAAAGCGGTGGCGCGATTGCCGAAGCCATCGAAACCCGAACCGGCGACATCGGCTCGCGCATCACGACCTCCGGCGAGGCATTCGCGAACCTGCTCGATACACGTATTGCAACGCTCGATGAGCAATCGCGCACGGTATCGGAGCGCCTTTCCGAAGCATTGGACGAGCGGACAACCGGCATCGCCAACCTGCTCGGCGGCGCGACGCAGTCCATGGTCGATGAATTCGACACCCGCCTCGTAAACCTCGAAAGCACACTTTCCGAGCGCGGTCGCTCGCTGCTATCTGAATTCGAGGCGCGCGCCCATGCTCTCGACAGCAGCACCGAAAAGCTCAATGCCGCGCTTGAGACCCGTTCGCGCCAGATCAATGAAAATCTCATCGCCCGCACCCGGGAAATCGCGGAAACCTTCTCCAGCGGCCGCACGTCGCTGAGCACGATGATCGATGATACAAAGACCAAGATCGGCGAAGACCTGACGTCTATCGGTGAAAGCGTCGGCAACATTCTCGGCGAGAAGGCCAATGCCTTCGCAGGCAAGCTTGCGGAAAGTCGCGACGTGCTCGCTGCCTCGCTGGAAGGCGAAACCGAACGGGTTTCCTCGGTCATTCGCGGCCATGCCGACACGCTCGCTGCACGCACGAGCGATATCGAGAACGCTGTTAACGCCAGCGCTTCCGCGCTAAACTCCGTTGCCGACAGCCATGCAGCAATTCTGGAAGAACGCACAAAAGCGCTGCGTGAAACGATGGTGGGTCAATCCGCCCTGCTCGATGCAAGCTTTGCCGATCATGCCCGGTCGCTGGAAGAACGCGCCTCGGCGCTTCACAGCGTTATCTCGGACAATCAGGCCGCACTTGCTCACCTGATGGATGAACGTGCCGCCGCAATGCGCGATAATTTCAACGAAAACCGCGAAATCCTCGCACATACTTTCGATGAACGCGTTCACTCGATTCAATCTCTCATTGCCGACAACCAGGATACGCTGGCTCGCATTCTTGACGAACGCGCAAGCAGCATGAGTGAATCGATCAACACCGGTCGCGATGCTTTCGTCGCCGCTCTGGGGGATCATGTTCGCCAGGTCGAAGAGCGCACGAGCGGCCTGCATGGCGTTCTCAACGAACATAACGCCGCGCTCGCCAACATTCTGGACAGCCATGAGCAGACGATTGAAAGCCGCGCTGCCGAAATCCGCTCGACCCTCAGCGAAAACACCGCATCGCTGAGCCAGACACTGCAGGACCACAGCGACATTCTCGAACAGCGTACGACCAATCTTTATAACGCCATCACCGACAGCAGCTCGACCATCAGCCGCGCCTTCGAAGGCCAGACCGGCATCATCGAAGAACGCACCCAGACGATGGAGAAGGCTCTCACCATCGGTGTCGACAATGTTCGCCGTGCGCTGGAACAGAGCGCTGGTGTCGTCGCCGGTTCGCTGCGTGAAAAGATCGGTGAAGCCGCAAGCACGCTTTCGGCCGAAGCCGCGAAGGCTGGCGAAGCGCTTAACGGCTTCGGTGAAGCATTCAGCGCGCACCTCATCGACAATCTCTCAGGTACCGAAGCCCGTCTGGGCGACCGGGCCGACGCAATTGCCGGCCGTCTGGGTGAGATCGAAAATCGCCTTACCGGTGAACTCGGCTCCATCGAGGCGCGTATCGCCGACACGGCGGCCAGAACGAGTGAAACGCTCGCGGGTCATAGCGAAGCCTTCTCGGCCAGCGTCGCCGACAATCTGGCTGGCACGGAAAACCGCCTCAGCGAACGTGCCAACGCTATCGCGAGCGGTCTTGAAGCCATCGAAAACCGCCTGACCGGCGAACTCAGCACCATCGAGGCGCGCATCGCCGATACGGCTTCCAAGACGAGCGAAACCCTTGCCGGCCACAGCGAATCCTTCTCGGCCAGCGTTGCCGACAATCTCGCTGGCACCGAGGCACGTCTTACCGAGCGCGCCGATGCGATCGCAACCCGTCTCGGCGACATCGGCTCGCGCATTACGATGGAACTCGGCTCGGTCGAGGCCCGTATCGCGCAGGTCACCGACACGACCGCCGTTACGCTGGAAGAGCGCACCCGCGAACTGAACGCCGTCCTTGCTGCCCGCTCGCAGGAGATTACCAATATCCTCAACGATACGGCCGAGCCGCTCGTACAGCGCCTCGCGGACAGTGGTCGCGGACTGGCCCAGCAACTTGAAGAAGCGACTCATGCCGCGACCGATAGACTGCGTTCCGAGAATACGGCTCTGGTCAACGCATTGGCGAGCCGCACGGCGGAAACGATTGCCGCGGTTCAGCAGGCCAAGACAGGCCTGTCGGAAAACGTCAGCGAACTGATCGATCGTCTGGCGGCTTCCAACGGCGAGCTTGGCAAGCTGATCGACGCAGCCACGCGTAATCTCACCGACATCGACGGTCGTCTGGTCGACACCACGTCGAGCTTTGTCGAAAATACCAACCGCGCGGCGCAGATGTTCCAGGCTTCGACCGGACTGATCGACAACAATATCGGCACGCTGCGTGCGCTCTCAGACAGCACGCTGTCGCAAGTCGCCGACATTGCCGACCGTTTCGAGGAACATGGAAAGGTTCTCGCTTCGGCTTCCGGTATGATCGACAAGGCTCAGAACGGCCTCGTCAGCACGCTTGAGGACCGTCATCAGGCGCTCGACAAGCTGGCTTCCGGCCTGGTCGAAAAGTCGGAAGGCGTCGAGAAACTCATGCAGTCCTTCGAAGAACTGGTTTCGTCCGCATTCCAGCGTGCAGAAGGCCAGACCCGTTCGTCTGCGGAGAAGATGCGTGAAAGCGTATCGGAAATCGTTGAACAGGCCGCCCAGAAGTTCTCTGCCGCCACCGACGATATCCGCCGCACGGCGAGCGAAATCCGCAACGAACTCAACACGACCCGTGGCGAGCTGAAACGCGGCGTTCTGGATATGCCCGCCGAGGCGAAGGAAACGACAAGCGCCATGCGCAAGGCAGTCAGCGAGCAGATCAACGCGCTCAAGGAACTTGCGGAAATCGTCAATAGATCAGGCCGTCTGATCGATGTCGGAGAAAACCGCGCCGACCGTCCGGTTTCGCGTCCGGCTTCCGCAGCGTCGCGTCCGGCGGCTCCGGTTCAGGCACCCGCAGCACCGCAGGCAGAGATTGCAATCCGCCAGCGTGCGGTCGAGGTTCCGAAGGCTCCGGCCGCATCGGCACCGCAGCCAGAAAAGCCGCGTGGATGGGTATCGGACCTTCTGGCTCGCGCTTCCCGTGAAGAAGAGGAATTGGCGCAGCATCCGAAGGCTCAACCGACCGCGACGCCCCGTTCGCCCAGCCATGTGGTTGAATCGCTGAATTCGCTTTCAGTCGATATCGCCCGTGCGATCGATCACGAGGCTTCCGTTGAATTGTGGGATCGCTATCGCCGCGGCGAGCGCAACGTCTTCACCCGCCGCCTTTACACCCTGAAGGGGCAGCAGACGTTCGACGATATCAAG
The DNA here is from genome assembly GCF_014199265.1 of Brucella daejeonensis. GTDB lineage: Bacteria > Pseudomonadota > Alphaproteobacteria > Rhizobiales > Rhizobiaceae > Brucella > Brucella daejeonensis. The sequence goes on along the minus strand of NZ_JACIJG010000005.1, from coordinate 237,386 downwards.
CGCAAGTATCAGACGGATGGAGAATTCCGCCGCGCGGTGGACCGTTACATGGATGACTTCCAGCGCCTGCTCGAGGACGTAGCCCGCAACGACCGCGACAACATGGTAACGCAGACCTATCTCACGTCCGATACCGGCAAGGTCTACACCATGCTGGCTCATGCAAGCGGACGCCTTCGCTAACGCATGTCTCCCAAAAGCGCGAACCCGCTTTGGAATAGAGACATCTGCGAAAAAAAAGCTTAAAGCGTATTGCTTGAGTACAACTGAATGCAACGCGCTTTAGGTTCTCTTCCGCAAGCAGAAAACTGGACGAACAAAAAACGCGACCTCTGGGTCGCGTTTTTTGTTTGGCCCAACTTCATTTCCGAAGTCGTTCAAAGCGCATCCGTTTGTAACAAGCAGTCAGAATCTGAATCAAAGAGCGACACGCGCGCGCGAAAATGGTGATTTGCGAGTCCCGGAGCTTGACGCAAATCCTCATTCGCAGCCGCTCAAGGCGACTTTTGGAACAGGCTATTCAGAGTGTCGTCACTGTCCAGCTTACGATTTCACTCACAGTACGTTCGAATGCGGCGTCAAGCGCCTTCACATAAGCCGCATTGCTGGCGCCGTTGACCGGAATTGCAGTGCGGAACACACGCGTCGCACGAACCTCGCCGTTCTTGTCGTTCATCAGTTTGACGGCGAGTTCAACCACTGCGAGTTTGGGTGAGGCGTAAGCCTGAATGCCGAACATGCGCAGATCGGTCAGTATCTGGTAATTGATTGCAAGCCCGTCTCCGGGGCGTCCGATACCGCCGAAAAGACCGGTATTCTCATAGGCCTGGATGATGCGCGACTGCACGATATTGGTCAGTCTGTCGCCCCATTGGGCACCTTTCAGATATTCGATGGAACCCGGCGCGGAACTGACCACGATGTTTTCGCTATCCAGCGCCTTCAACGCGGTCGGCGTAGGAACGAGCAACTGCGTTCCCTTGCGTTTCGGCGAAGATATGCCGGGCTCAGGAGCGGAAAGATTGAAGGTATCCAGCGGCATAGTCGTTCCGCACCCGGCAAGGAGCACACCGAAGAGAACTGAAACCGAGACGGTATGGCGAAATTTGCGATGTGATTTCATGTCGACAATTCTGGCAAGGGAAATCAATGTCGCGTCCTCCCGTCATATTTGGGTACGTTGCCCTGCCCGCCGAAAATCAGGCGCTGAGGGTTGCGCTCAAGGTCGGTAATAGCTTGTTCTATGCGCTGGATGGAGCGACGGCTGTCCACGACGACGGACTGCACGTCACGCAATCCCTGTCCTGAAAAGCGTTGCAGATTATCGGCAATCGGTGCAAGCCTCTTATCGAGATTGTCAGACGTCTGCCGTATCGATTCCAGTGTTGCCTTCGCCTGCGCAACGACACCGTCCTTGTCATCGCTCGAAAGCAATTTGTCGGTTTTTGCGAGAATGGCATCGACACGAACCGAAGCTTCGTTCAAGCGCTTCATCATGTCTTTCGCGTCGGTCACGATCTGGTTGATATTTCCGGTGTTTTCGCCGAGTTCCTCAATGATGTTCGCGTTCTTCGCCAAGGCGTCGGTGAAGGTCTTCGTATTGTTGATCGTATCCGTAAGCGGTCCGCGCGCATCCGTCACAAACCCTTCAAGCTGTTCCAGCACGGCGTTGGCGCGCGCGGCGATGTCCTGTGCGGTAGCGAGGAGATTGTTCACGGCGGACGGATCGGCATCGATGCGCGCCACGGTTTCCGCTTTTTCGGCTTCGGTCAGAAGATTGGGCTCGTCAAGGCGCCCGCCCTTCAGCTCGATATAGGCTTGCCCCGTCAATCCCTGAAAGCCGAGCGTTGCTGCCGTCGAGCGGGTAATCGGGGTCGTCGCGTTCACGCGGGTCTGGACGATCACCATCTCGGGATTGGTTTCATCGAGATGAAGCTTGCGGACGTCGCCGACCTTGATCCCGTTGAACAGGACCTGACTTCCCAGCGAAAGCCCCGTTACAGAACCAGGAATACGGACATCGAGGGGCAATGAGTCGCGTGCCTCCCCAAACCGGGCGATCCAGAACACGAATGCGAAAGCCAACAGGCTGACGATCAGCGTAAAAACACCCACCAGTACGTAATTGGCTTTAGTTTCCATATCTTACCCAGTTTGCAAGCGGTTGCCGGGCCGCCGTCTCGTTGGCGCCGACGGATCGATCTGGCGTGCGCGCTTGCCCCGAAAATAGGATTTAACCCACGGATCGTCCACCGTCAGCATGTCTTCGATGGTACCGCTGACCACCACTTTCTTGTTTCCAAGCACCGCGATGCGATCGCAGATTGCAAAAAGACTGTCGAGATCGTGTGTAACCATATAGACGGTCAACCCCATCGTATCGCGCAGATTGGCGATAAGATCATCGAATTCCGCGGCCCCGATCGGATCGAGACCGGATGTCGGCTCATCGAGAAACAGAATGTCGGGATCCAGAGCCAGCGCACGCGCCAGGGCCGCACGTTTGATCATGCCGCCGGAAAGCTCCGCCGGGAATTTTTCCGCCGTATCCGGCTTCAATCCGACAAGATCGATCTTCAGTCGCGCCAGTTCATCCATCAGTTTGGGTGACAGATCGAGATATTCGCGCATCGGAACCTGAATATTTTCCAGCACATTCAATGCCGAAAACAGTGCGCCATGCTGGAACAGAACGCCCATGCGCATGTCGATGGCCATCTTTTCCAGTTCATTCAACTCATCGATGTTGCGACCGAGAATCTCGATCTCGCCCGATTGCTTCCTGTTGAGACCGAGAATGGTCCGCATCAGCACGGATTTGCCCGATCCGGACGGGCCAATGAAACCCAGCACCTCGCCCTGATAAATTTCAAGCGACAACTCATCCAGTACAGTCTGGCGGCCGAACGAAACCGTAACGTCGCGCACCGAGATTATCGGTGCGGCCGTCTGGCGACTATCTTCGTCCTGCGGTTGCGACCGATGGTCGATGCCGTTCTCCATAACCATTCTTTAACCGAGCTTGGCTTCGGACTGAACCGCCCAACAGGGCTGTCCGGTCAAATTTCTGTGCAACTGTGTCTCAAAGAACCCATTGAAAACAATGATTATCAGTGATTGCTAAAAATCGATTGCCGCATAGAACATCGCAAACAGACCATCGACGACGATAACGACAAAAATGGCTTTCACGACTGATGCCGTCACTCGCCGGCCAAGCGATTCTGCGCTTCCGCCAACCTTCATGCCTTCTACCGATGCGAGAATTCCGATAATCATGGCCATGAAAGGCGCCTTGATGAGACCCGCAAAATAAGTATTGAGCGCGACCGCATCATGCAAGCGACTGATAAAGGCTCCCGGTGAAATATTTGAGTAAAACCACGCGACCCCGCCCGCTCCGACAAGGGCGGCAAGGTCAGAAATTATCGTGAGAAGCGGCAAAACGATCACAAGCGCCACAAGGCGAGGAAAAACCAGCACACCGACCGGATTGAGACCGATCACGGTCAAGGCATCGGTCTCCTCTCGCATTTTCATGGAGCCGATTTCAGCCGTGATCGCGCTGCCCGAACGGCCGGCAATCATGATTGCCGTCAAAAGCACTCCAAGTTCGCGCAGAACCAGAATGCCGACCAGATCCACGACAAAGATTTCCGCACCGAAATAACGAAGCTGAAAAGCGCCCTGCTGTGCGATGATTGCACCGACGATCGTCGACATCAGGATGATGATCGGAATCGCTCCGACGCCCATCCGGTCCATCTGCGTGACGATGGCCGCGAAAGGAATGCCGCTGCCGCGTCCGTATTTCAGCTGGGCTCCACGAATGGTTGCACCGAGAATATGCATCGCCATCTTGAAATCGTTGCCCATGGAGATAACTCCTCCTCCAAGGGCCGCGAGGAAGGAAACCAAAAAGAAAGGCTTCCTGCGGCGCGGAATGTCCAGAGTGCGTTCGACGGCTCCTCCAACTTCCTCCATGAGAGGAAGCCAGGCCTCGCGTACGCCGTCAAGATGCGCATCGACGCCCCCCGCAGCCAGCCGCTGACGCATCCGTTCGATCAGCCAGGCGCCTGCCGTATCGAGACCGGAAACCCCAGAAATATCGATGACGGTGGACTTGCCGCCATTCACCTTTTCAAGACCGCGCATCTTGTCATCGACGAGATTGACGCTTTGGGATACCCAGCGACCGCTCAATCGGATGCGGCGCACCCCCTCTTCCTCCGCCACTTTGATCATCGGCGCAGAATTGTCGGCTCTTGCTTTGTTGGCGGCGTCGGTCAACATGGCCTACCTCATATACGAGTCGTCACGCGACCGAAATACTGCGTCCCAGAGGGCACTTCCATGCACAATACCTTGAATATCATTGTCGAACGCTATCCCATCGCCGGAAAATTCACAATCTCCAGAGGCTCCAAGACGGAAGCTGCCGTCGTGGTGTGTGTGATCGGCAACGGTTCTCTTGAGGGACGGGGCGAGTGCGTCCCTTATGCGCGTTACGGAGAGAGCATCGAAAGCGTCGTCGCACAGATCGAGGCAGCGCGCGCCGCTATCGAACATGGCGCCGGAAGACAGGATATCCAGAAGCTGATGCCAGCCGGAGCCGCCCGCAACGCGGTAGATTGCGCCTTCTGGGACCTGGAAGCCAAACAGTCCGGCGGGAGTGTCGCCCATATGCTCGGAACGCCTGCGCGGCCGCTGGAGACGGCTATCACCGTATCGCTGGGAACACCTTCAGAAATGGCGGAATCTACGGCGAAAGTCGCCCATTATCCGCTCATCAAGGCAAAGATGGGAGGCGATGACGATATCGAGAAAATCCGGGCCGTTGCCAAAGCCGCGCCAAACAGCCGTATCATCATCGATGCGAATGAAGGCTGGACGGCAGACAACATTGCTGAAAACATACGGGCTGCGGCAGACGCAGGCGTCGTCTTGATCGAACAGCCCCTACCGGTCGACAAGGATCACATTCTTGGTGAAATGGAGCGCCCCGTCACCATCTGTGCCGACGAAAGCGTTCACACATCGGTCGGCCTGGAAGAACTCGCCAAACGTTACGATGCCGTGAACATCAAGCTCGATAAGGCAGGCGGCCTGACCGAAGGCCTCGTCATGCGTGATAAGGCCATCGACCTTGGTTTGCAGATCATGGTTGGTTGCATGGTCGGCACGTCTCTCGGGATGGCGCCCGCCGTTCTTCTCGCCCAGAAAGCCAGCGTGGTCGATCTCGATGGCCCATTGCTCCTTGCGCGCGACCGCGACCCCGGCCTGCGTTATGACGGCGCTCTGGTTTATCCGCCTGAAGCAGCCGTCTGGGGATGAGACAGGCGTTGATAGCTCTCATTGCCGGTTCCATGAATCGGCGCGAGGGCATCTTCAAAAATGTCCGCGCAAGCATCCCAGGTAAATGGCTTCAACACCTCTCCAGGTTCGAATGGTCCCATTTCAAGCGCCGCCAGACATGCCGTCCGCAAGTCCTCGGAAAGCACCCCCGCTCCGGTCGCTCCGACCACATCCCGCGATCCGGGCACCGGATAGGCTGCAACAGGCAAGCCGGACGATATTGCCTCAAGAAGTACAAGACCGAACGTATCCGTCCGGCTTGGAAAAACGAACACGTCGGCCGTTGCATAGGTGCTTGCCAGCGCCTCACCTTCCCTTTTGCCCACAAACAGTGCGTCAGGAAAACGCGCTTTCAGCTCATCCAGAGATGGGCCATCGCCCACGACCAGTTTCGTGCCAGGAAGATCAAGCTCCAGAAAGGCCGGAAGGTTCTTTTCCGCTGCGACGCGTCCAACGCAAATGAACACGGGCTGCGGCAAGTCCTTCGTCACGTCCGGGCGTGGGTGGAAAAGCGTCCTGTCCACACCACGGGTCCATAAGTCGAGACGCGTAAAACCGCGCGCCTTGAGATCATCGAGAATCGATTGGGTCGGCACGAGCGTATGCAGTGCCGCATTATGGAATCGCCTCAGAAAAGCGTAGCTCCAGCTCGGAGGGACAGGAAAACGCTCCGCGAGATATTCGGGAAAGCGCGTATGGAAACTCGTTGTGAAGGACCAGCCCATCTTCAGGCAAGCGCGCCGGGCCATGAAACCGAGAGGCCCCTCGGTCGCGATATGCACATAATCCGGCTTCAACGCCGCCAGCCGCCACCTGAAAGCACCGGGCGTCGTCAGCGCCAGCCGTATTTCAGGATAGGTCGGGCACGGGACCGATCGGTAGTCGAGCGGCGAAATGACGATCATGTCGTATCCGCGAGCGGTCATCAGGTCACGGCATTTGGTCAGCGTCCGCACCACGCCATTGACCTGAGGGTGCCAGGCATCGGTAACGATGACGATTTTTTTCATCGGCCGATTTTCGCCAGTTCCCGAACGGGGCGGGGCAACCGAATGACCCTGCCCTTCACCTGTTCGTCCTCGCCGGGATGAATCGGGCCAACCGGTCGACGGTCCAGGCGCTCGGTCCATTCGATTAATTCCATCCGTCCATCGAAATGCTCGATGACGGCGGTGCAGCTTTCAACCCAATCGCCGGTGTTGATGTACTCGACACCGTTCATATTCTCGATAGTGGCATGGTGAATATGGCCGCAGATAACGCCATTGACACCGATACGCTGCGCTTCTTCCGACACTACATTCTCGAACTGGCCGATGAAATTCACGGCTTTCTTTACTCGAAACTTCGCCCAGGCCGAGAACGACCAGTACCGCAGACCCAAGAACGAGCGCACGCGGTTCATAACCGTGTTTATCCAGATGGCGGTATCATAGGCCCAGTCACCCAAATAGGCGATGAAACGGGCGTTGCGCACGACGACGTCAAACTGGTCGCCGTGAATGACAAGGAATTTGCGTCCATCCGCGGTTTCGTGGATCGCCCGGTTCATCACTTCAATTCCACCGAAATGCGTACCTTGAAAATTCCGCAGAATCTCGTCGTGATTACCGGCAATATAGATAATGTTGGCACCCTTGCGGCTCTTGCGAAGCAGCTTCTGCACCACATCGTTATGTTCCTGTGGCCAGTGCCAGTTACGGCGCAGCCGCCAGCCGTCCACGATATCGCCGACCAGATAGATCGTCTCAGCCTCGTGAACACGCAAGAAATCGAGAAGCAGGTCGGCCTGCGCCGCTTTGGAACCAAGGTGCACATCCGAAATGAACAGGGTTCGGAATTTCCTGGTTTGCGGGTTATCTGTGCTCATTTGGTTGTCCCTCTCAATGGCAACCCGAATTTGAGCGCAGAAAACCCGATTCTTGTCACAGGCGTATGACGATGCCCGTGCTCCGCAACCGTCGCCAGTTCATGAGCCGATCAGGCGACGAGATCGATCTTTGGGCCGATGTAACGTGACTGCGGGCGGATCAGCTTGTTTGCCGCCACCTGTTCGCGACAGTGAGCCACCCAGCCCATAGTCCGGCCCATGGCAAAAACACAGGTAAACGCCTCACGGGGGAAGCCCAGTTGCTCAAGCAGGAGCGCTGTGTAGAACTCGACATTGGTTTCGAGTGAACGTCCCGGCTTGTGGCGTTTCAAAAGCGCAATAGCGGCCTGTTCGACAGCCTCGGCCAGTTCGATACGTTGCCCGTTCCCACCTCCGATCTCGGCAATTCGTTTCAAAGCCCCTTTCAATGCATCCGCCCGCGGATCGCGGACGCGATAAATGCGGTGCCCGAACCCCATCAACCTTTCACCGTCTGCGAGAGCGTCCTCCAGCCAGCTATCAGCGTTTTCCGCGACACCGATCGCATCCAGCATGTCGAGAACCGGCCCCGGCGCCCCGCCATGAAGCGGCCCTTTGAGAGCGCTGATCGCGGCCAGAAGGGAAGAAGTAAGACCCGCCCTCGTCGACGCCACCACGCGTGCCGCGAAAGTCGATGCGTTGAGGCCGTGATCGGATACGGCCATAAGATATGTATCCAGTCCGGCTATCTCAGCCTCATCCGGCATTCTGGCATTGACCATTCGCAGGATATCGACACTGTGCGGAAGGGAAGGATCAGGACATATGGGATGCCGGCCCTTGCGCCCACGCAGGATGGCGGTCGTGAATACCGCAGGTGCCGCCATCAAGTGCAGTGCAACAGTCAGGTCGTCGTCATCCGGGATACGAGCCATCAATGCGCGCAGCGCCTCGATGGGAGACATTTCCATCAGCGTATCGTCGAGTGCGTCAGTATGTGCGAATACCTGAACACGCGCTTCGCCGAGCGCTTTCTGCAATTCCTCCCCCTTTGGAAGCTCATCGAAAAAGCCGTCCCACAGAAGCTCGATTCCGTCTTCAACCCGGCTTTGCGGCACCAGATCGTCAAGTGACCGCCCGCGAATGACCAGCCGCCCCGCAAGGCCATCAACATCAGACAACACGGTTTCGGCGGCGATCACATCTTCAAGTCCGCTGCTCATAGCGATTTCTCCTTGTTTGCCTTGAGACATTGAGAGTAAGTATAGTTGACGTCAATCTTGACGAAATAGATCAATGTAGGGAGCAAGGATGGACTGGCTAACCGCAGAGGAAGCCCTCGCTATTCTTCAGACAAAGCCGCAAACATTGTACGCAAATGTCAGTCGTGGACGCGTTCGCTCCAAGCCTTTTCCTGACGATCCAAGGCGCAGTCTTTACAAATCGGAAGATGTATATCGGCTGGCGGAGCGTCGGCCCGGACGTAAAAGAGAGAGAGCGGTTGCTGCGGACACGATCCGTTGGGGACTGCCCATCATGCGCTCGGCAATATCCACCGTTACGGATGGCCGTCTTCTCTACCGCGGATATGACGCCTCGGATCTCTCCCCAACCGCGACACTGGAAGATGTGGTTGCCCTGTTATGGCAGGCCGAGCCGAATGAACGTGACCTAGAGATAATGGACAACCGCGAGGCGGTCGATGGTCATCCGCTGGAGCGTTTGTTCAAGGTCTTCGGCATCCGGGCGGCAAACGATTTGCCAAGCATGGGCCGGTCGCCCAGCATATTGAAACGGGAAGCTTGGGATATTCTCCAGCTTTTTCACGACACGGTGCTGGGCGCACAAACCGTACGGGGGCTCTTGCATGAACATATTGCGCAGACCTGGGACAGGCCTGATGCAGCGGATACGATTCGACGCGCGCTCGTACTACTCGCCGATCATGAACTGAACGCGTCAGCTTTCGCAGCACGCGTCACCGCTTCCACAGGTGCACCTCTGTCTGCCGCCGTACTGTCTGGATTGTCCGCACTGATAGGCCCGCTACATGGGCGCGCGGCGACCGCCACCGCAGCTATAGTAGAGCGGGCACGCCTTGTCGGTGCTGAAGAGGCAATCCGGTTAAATCTCCTGCACGGAACCCCGCTTCAATCTTTTGGCCACCTGCTCTATCGGGAAACGGGCGATATTCGGGCCAGCCTATTGCTGGCGGACCTTGAACTGCCGTCCCAATATCTCGAACTGCAACACCACGCCGCTGAAATTCTCGGTGAGAAGCCCAATGTCGATTTTGCTCTCTCTGCAATCGCCGAAATCTACGATCTGCCACCGAATGCCCCACTTTATCTTTTTGCCCTCGCTCGAATTGTGGGATGGCTCGCTCATGCGCTGGAGCAAGCCGAAAGCGGATCGCTCATTCGCCCGAGAGCAGAATTCATTCCCCCTATTGAATAATAACAATGCCTAATGTCAGGATATTCAAATGCAAAGCGCGGACGATCCCCGGTAATAGTCACGGAATATTGTTCGCGATGCCCCGGAAGAGGTGGACATATGCGCTCATGAACCAGAATCCGGTTGATCGCACCGCTCGCTTGGTGGCATGTGTCTAGTGGATTGAAATTGACGTTTGAATCCCGACTGAATGAGACGCTGTTTCAAACGTTAAATTCGAAAAATCCACTAGATACATAAACTTACTAGTGGTCTTTTCGATTCCGGCATTTGCTCAACGCCTGTATCAGAGGGATGCAAATGTCGGAATCAGACCACTAGGATTGAACAAGTTGTGAGGATTGATCGTGAATCTGGGTCTTGAAGGACGGAAAGCCATAGTATGTGCATCAAGCAAAGGACTCGGGCGAGCCTGCGCCGAAGCGCTCGCGGAGGCTGGATGTGAAATCGTCCTGAACGGCAGGAATCGGGAAACTCTCGATGAGACCGCCGAGGCGATCCGGGCAACCTTCAGCGTCAAGGTCACTCCTGTCGCAGCAGATGTATCGACCGCAGAAGGACAGGAGGCCCTTCTTGCTGCCTGCCCGGCTCCGGACATTCTTGTGAACAACAATGCCGGCCCCGCCTTTCGCGACTTCCGGGTTCTCGACCGGGACGCGATCCTGCAAGGCGTTACACAGAACATGGTCACGCCAATCGAACTGATCAAAGCTGTCATCGACGGCATGGTCGAACGAAAGTTCGGCCGCATCGTCAACGTCACCTCGGCGTCTGTTTACGCTCCGATTCCGGGGCTCGATCTTTCATCCGGCGCCCGCGCAGGGCTGACGGCTTTTCTCGCAGGCGTTGCACGCACCGTCGCGGCTTCCAATGTTACGATCAATAACATCCTGCCAGGCGCTTTCGATACAGACCGGCTGCGCAACGGATTTGCGTTCTCCGCCCAGAAAAATGGTACGACTCCCGAGGCTGAAGCAGCAAAGCGCGCCGCAGCCATTCCGGCAGGCAGGATCGGCCAACCCAGGGAATTCGGCCAGGCATGTGCCTTTCTTTGCGCCGCGCATTCGGGATTCATAACCGGACAGAATCTACTCATCGATGGCGGCGCGTATCAGAGCGCTTTTTGACGGCGTCCTGTAACAGACCTGCAAATTTGGAAAAACTCATTCTCGAAAACGGGCCTACTGGAATTTGAGACAATAGACTAGAAACGATAAAGGCCCGGCGTGCAGAAACCTGCACGCTCCACGCGCAGCGGAAAGCTCTACTGACGCGAAAGACTTTGGAAAGCGATGCTACCATGACGAAGAAAACGACTTCCACGCGTTCGGATTTTGAGGAATCAGCTCTGTTTTTCCACCGCTATCCGAAGCCCGGAAAGCTCGAAATTCAGGCCACGAAGCCTCTCGGCAATCAGCGCGACCTGGCGCTGGCCTATTCGCCCGGAGTTGCCGCCCCGTGCATCGCGATCCATGAAGACCCCTCAACTGCGGCCGAATATACTGCGCGCGGAAATCTCGTCGCCGTCGTTTCCAACGGAACCGCTGTTCTCGGTCTTGGCAATATCGGTGCCCTCGCCTCGAAGCCGGTGATGGAAGGCAAAGCGGTTCTTTTCAAGAAATTCGCCGATATCGACGTATTCGATATCGAAATCGAAGCTCACGAGATCAATCGCATTGTCGATGTCGTTTCCGCTCTGGAACCGACATTCGGCGGTATCAATCTCGAAGACATCAAGGCTCCGGAATGTTTCGAAGTGGAGGAACAACTCCGCACCAAGATGAACATTCCGGTGTTTCATGACGACCAGCACGGAACTGCGATTATCGTCGCCGCAGCAGTGCTGAACGGTCTGGAACTTGCCGGCAAGAAGATCGCGGATGCAAAGATCGTCACCTCTGGTGCTGGAGCTGCGGCCCTCGCCTGCCTCAATCTTCTGGTCAATCTCGGCGCAAAACGCGAAAATATCTGGGTTTGCGATATTGACGGCGTCGTCTACGAAGGCCGCAACACGCTGATGGACCGCTGGAAAGATGTCTACGCGCAAAAGACCGATGCGCGAGTGCTCGCCGATGTTATCGGCGGCGCCGATGTTTTCCTGGGGCTTTCGGCAGCCGGCGTGCTGAAACCGGAACTGCTGAGCCAGATGGCCGAGAAGCCGTTGATCATGGCGCTCGCCAATCCGAAGCCAGAAATCATGCCGGAAGAAGCCCGTGCAGTGCGTGCGGACGCCATGATTTGCACCGGGCGTTCCGACTATCCCAATCAGGTGAACAACGTCCTCTGCTTCCCTTATATCTTCCGCGGCGCGCTCGATGTCGGCGCGACCGCAATCAATGAGGAAATGAAACTCGCAGCCGTGCGCGCCATTGCAGCGCTTGCCCGTGAGGAACCTTCGGACGTCGCCGCGCGCGCCTATTCGGGCGACACGCCGACCTTTGGTTCGGACTATATCATTCCTTCTCCGTTCGATCAGCGCCTGATTCTGCGCATCGCCCCGGCTGTTGCAAAGGCCGCCATGGATACCGGCGTTGCAACCCGCCCGATCGAAGACATGGAAGCCTATCTCGATCGTCTGAACCGTTTCGTGTTCCGCTCCGGCCTCATCATGAAGCCCGTATTCGCCGCCGCCCGTGCGCAGGAAAAGCCGAAGCGTGTCATTTATGCCGACGGTGAAGACGAACGCGTGCTGCGCGCCGCTCAGGTCGTGATCGAAGAGCGGATTGCCGCACCGATCCTCGTTGGACGTCCACAGGTCATCGAAACCCGCCTGCGTCGCTACGGTCTGAAAATTCGCCCCGGTACGGATTTCGATCTCATCAATCCGGAAGACGATCCGCGTTACCGCGATTATGTCGACCTCTATCTGTCCTACACAGGCAGGCAGGGTGTCACGCCGGAAGCCGCGCGTACCATCGTGCGCACCAACTCGACCGCCATTGCGGCGCTCGCCGTCATGCGCAACGAAGCCGATGCGATGATCTGCGGCCTCGAAGGCCGGTTCGAGAGGCATCTGCGTGTCGTGCGCCAGATCATCGGCAAGGTGCCCGGCATTCGCGATTATTCCGCTCTCAGCCTGCTTATATCGCAACGCGGCGCACTCTTTCTCACCGACACTTATGTCAATGTCGAGCCGGGTGCGAACGAGGTTGCCGAAATGGCCATTCTTGCCGCAAAGGAAATCAGCCGTTTCGGGATAGCCCCCAAGGCCGCGCTTGTCTCGCACTCCAACTTCGGTTCGAAGGAATCGGCAAGCGCGGAAAAAATGCGCGAAGCGGCAGCAATTCTTGCGGAAAAAGCACCCGACCTCGAATCCGATGGCGAGATGCATGGTGACTCCGCGCTGTCGCAAGCACTGCGTGATCGCGTATTTCCGAATTCACGCCTCAAGGGTGAAGCCAACCTCCTGGTGTTCCCGAATCTCGATGCGGCAAATATCACGCTGAATGTGGTCAAGACCGTCACCGATGCCCTGCATGTAGGCCCAATCCTGCTCGGCTCGGCCCGGCCCGCGCATATTCTGACCCCGTCGGTCACATCGCGTGGCGTGGTCAATATGACAGCGCTTGCAGTCGTGGAAGCCCTGCAGAAGTCTGGCGAATCGGCCCAGCGCAAAAGATAAACAGAGAATATAAGTCCACAATAATAAATGAATATAACGTCGAGTATACTAAAATATACTCGACGTTAATATTTAATTAACTATATTTAACAAGCATTTTCGGACACTATTCAATTTGGTGACTGATTATGTTTTTAAAATCATTCAAGATAAATGTTCTTTTCTTCTTGGCAGCGTTATTCGCCATGTCGGGGATATTGACCGCATGTACGACAGTGCGCCCTCCCGAAGTCTGCTCGGTTGCGGAAAAGCAGCGCCTTCGAAAATATGTGACCCCGACCGAAAAGCGCCTGCGACGTAAAGAGGCCGAGCTTTCGCGAAAGCGAAAGGCTGCGACGGATGAGCGATGCGTGGGAAGTCTGTTTTCACATGCTGTCAAATCTAATCGCTGCACCCGTTTGACGAGCCGGATTGAGCGTCTGGAAACCGAGATCGAAACACTTCAGGGGCGTCTGCTCGAATTGAACGCGGCGCTCGCAGGACGCCCGTCCTCTTCGACCTACGTTAAATCCTGCAAAGCGACATGGATCATAGTCCGTCGAACTCGGAAGAAACCCAAATCTGCGGTCGCACCGCGAAAAACCGTGGCTGTGGACGAACGAAGAAAACGACCGCTCAATAAGAATACCACCAAACCGAACGAGGAAACGTTCACAGATCAGGAAATCCAGCCGATCAACTACGCACCGGAGCCGATCGCCTCCGCTCCGGCGATGCCGACTTACATCGCACCTCCGTCGGGGCCAGTACCCCAGATGCGTTTTTACAACGACAACAGCAAGGTCAGGGTCGTCGGCTCATCGTTCTTTCCGGACCAATCAGCACCAGCAAATCAGCTAGTTCCGGCCCATGCGCCTGCCCCGTGAGTGCCAGACGTAAGGGCATGAAAAGGTTCTTGCCCTTACGTCCAGTCTCGGCCTTGACCGCATCCGTCCATACCTTCCATGTCTGGCGATCCCATGGAACTGGCGGCAAGAGAGCAAAGGCCTGTTTCAGAAACTCACGGTCCTCTTCCGATGGTTCGAGAGGCGTCGGCAAATCGCCGGTCACAATGGTCCACCAATGGACAACATCCTTGAAACGGTCGAGATTTCCCCGCACCGCGATCCAGAAGGTTTCAGCCTTGTCGCCCGAAATACCCAACGCCTCCAGACGGGACTTTGCTTCGGGATACGACATATCATGAAGCAGGGCGCGGTTGAGCGTGTCCAGTTCCGCTGGATCGAACTTCGCGGAAGACTTCGATATCGAAGCGAGGTCGAAGCGCTCGGCCAGCTTTTTCATATCGGGCGCCGCGGCAACGCTTTCCGATGTGCCTATCAACACCGCAAGCGAGGCAACAGCCATCGCTTCGAATCCCGCTTCACGGAGCGATCCGACGGACAGCGCCCCACTCCGCTTGGAAAGCCCCTCACCCGAAATCGTCGTCAGAAGATTATGGTGACCGAAAATTGGCGCTTTGGCACCGAGCGCCTCAAAAATCGCGATCTGCACACCGGTGTTGGTCACATGGTCATCGCCGCGAATAATATGGGTAATCCCCAGATCGATGTCGTCGACTACGGATGGCAACGTATAAAGATAGGTGCCGTCCTCGCGCACAAGAACCGGATCGGACATGGATGCCAGATCCACCGTCTGCGGGCCGCGAACCAGATCGTCCCAATGCACTTCCGTACGCCTTGTATCGAACGGATCGGATTCAAAATTGGGCAACAGAAAACGCCAATGCGGCTTGCGTCCTTCAGCTTCGAACGCAGCCCTCTCTTCCATGGTCAGCTTGAGACCCTCGCGGCCGTAGACAGGCGGCAGGCGACGGGCAAGACGCAACTTGCGACGACGCTCCAGTTCTTCGGCTGTTTCATAGCAGGCATATAGAAGGCCCGCTTCTTTGAGTTTCTCTACCGCCTTGGCGTAAACATCGAAACGTTTCGACTGGTATTCTACACGATCGGGCTTGACACCGAGCCAGTCGAGATCGACCGCGATTGCCTGCGCATATTCGTCGCGGGAACGTTCGACATCCGTATCGTCAAACCGCAGAATGAACTTGCCATTGTTCTTTTGTGCGAAAAGCCAGTTCGACAACGCAGTGCGCGTATTGCCAATATGGATATAGCCTGTCGGCGATGGAGCAAAACGAACGGTAACTGTCATCTGTCGGTCTTTCAGCGGTCGCGGAAACGGTTCGTGATAGGGTAGCGGCGATCACGTCCGAAATTCTTCTTGGTAATCTTGACACCCGGCGCCGATTGCCGGCGCTTGTACTCCGCCAGATAAAGCAAATGTTCAATCCGCTGCACGGTTTCGAGCGGATGACCGCGCGCGGCGATTTCCGTATTGCTCATCTCGTCCTCGACAAGACATTCGAGAATATCGTCGAGAACAGGATAAGGCGGCAGACTATCCTGATCGGTCTGGTTTTCTCTAAGCTCGGCAGACGGCGCTTTTGATATGATATTATGCGGGATCACCTCGCCTGCCGACCCAAGCGCGCCCTGCGGAACGTGGCTGTTACGCCATTCCGACATTGCATAGACCTGCATCTTGTAGACATCCTTGATCGGATTGAATCCGCCATTCATGTCGCCATACAGCGTTGCATAGCCAACCGACATTTCGGACTTGTTGCCGGTCGTAACCACCATGGAACCGAACTTGTTCGAAACAGCCATCAAGATGGTGCCGCGCGTACGGCTTTGCAGGTTTTCTTCAGTCACACCGCTCTCGGTTCCTTCAAAGAGCGGATCGAGCGCCTCCAGGAATCCTTCGACGGGAGCCGCAATCGGGACGATATCGTAATGGACACCAAGCGCCTTGGCGCAATCTGCGGCATCCTTGAGCGATTCCTCCGATGTGTAACGATAAGGCAGCATGATGCAGCGCACCCGCTCCTTGCCCAGCGCATCCACCCCAAGGGCTGCACAGATCGCCGAGTCGATACCGCCGGAAAGCCCCAGAACCACATCCTTGAAGCCGTTCTTGTTCACATAATCCCGAAGTCCGAGCATACAGGCGGAATAATCGGCCTCCAACCCTTCGGGAAGTCTCGCCTTGCCGACGTCTTCGCAGCGCCAGCCATTGCCGTCGCGATGCCAGGCGGTCAGTGTGATCTGTTCCGCAAATTGCGGCATCTGCAAACACAGCGATCGGTCGGCGTTGAATGCAAACGATCCGCCATCGAATACCAGTTCATCCTGACCGCCTACCTGATTGGCATAAACCATAGGGAGTTCGGTCTCTATCACCTGCTTGAGAACAACCTGATAGCGCCTGTCCATCTTGGCGCGATGATAGGGCGAACCGTTCGGCACCAGCAGAATTTCGGCTCCGCTTTCTGCCAGCGTTTCGGCAACACCGAGATCGCCCCAGATATCTTCACAAATCGGGATCCCGATGCGAATGCCACGAAAATTTACGGGGCCCGGCATCGGTCCAGCCTGAAACACGCGTTTCTCGTCAAATTCGCCGTAGTTCGGCAGATCGACCTTGAATCGCTCGGCGATGACCTCGCCACCGTCCAGAACGGCAATCGAATTGTGCAGGCCACTTTGGCGGCTGAGCGGCGTACCAATGATAACACCCGGACCACCGTCGGCGGTATCATTCGCCAGTTCACGCACGGCGTTCTCGCAGGCAGCAAGAAAGGATGGTTTCAGAACGAGGTCTTCCGGCGGATAACCGGAGATGAATAGTTCCGTGAATAAAATGAGGTCGGCCTTCATGCTGGCCGCTTCGGCACGCGCGGCGCGTGCTTTGGCCAGATTTCCGGTAATATCACCCATAACGGGATTGAGCTGTGCAACAGCAATACGAAGCATGGCAAGATTCTCGTGAGAGGCTAACATTGCCCAGCTTTAGCGCGCCTGGACAAGCGAATGCAACGGATGCGGCTTATCAACCGCTCCTTTGTCAGACAATATAGGTGTCGATCAGAATATAGCCCCACGCAACAACCACGAACACGATGGAGATCAGGACCGCGAGCGAACCGCAGTCCTTGGCGATCTGAATCTCCTTGTGAAAATCGCGTGAAACGGCGTCGCAGGTTGCCTCGATACCCGTGTTGAGCACTTCCACCAGTATGAGAAACAGAATTGCTCCTGTCATGACGAAAAACGACAGCCAGTTCGGGGCGAGAAAGAAAGCGACAGGTAACGACACGAGGAACAGCATCAGTTCCTGTTGCACGGCCTTTTCATGTCCAGCAAGATATTTCAGCGCTCGCATGGAATTGAGAAAAGCCAGAAAAATGCGCTGCATACATACCCCCAATGAAATTGGCCAAAGCAATCAATAGGTGAGTTTTCCTGAAAAGCAACAGGGCGGAGATCTAAACCTCCGCCCTGTATAATTCAACTATCAGGCCGAAACCCTCAGGCGCTCGCGGCCTGCTTTTCAGCACCGGCATCGCGCTCCTTCTTGAGCAGTTCAGCCAGAAGGAATGCCAGTTCCAGCGCCTGATCGGCGTTCAGACGCGGGTCGCAATGCGTATGGTAGCGATCTCGCAGATCGTCAGCAGAGATCGCGCGGGCACCGCCTGTGCACTCGGTCACGTTCTTGCCCGTCATTTCGATGTGAATACCACCCGGATGGGTGCCTTCCGCGCTGTGGATGGCGAAGAAAGTTTCCACTTCCTTGAGGATACGGTCGAATGGCCGCGTCTTGTAGCCGCCGGCAGTGATCGTATTGCCATGCATCGGATCACAAGACCATACGACCTTGCGGCCTTCCCGTTCGACAGCCTGGATCAGTTGCGGCAGGTGATCGCCGACCTTGTCGTAACCGAAACGCGCAATCAGTGTCAGACGCCCTGCTTCGTTTTCAGGGTTCAGGAGATCGATCAGACGAATGAGATCATCCGGCTGCAAAGACGGGCCGCACTTGAGACCGAGCGGGTTCTTGATACCACGGCAATATTCGATATGCGCATGATCCGCCTGTCGCGTACGGTCGCCGATCCAGATCATATGGCCGGACGTACCGTACCAGTCACCGGATGTCGAATCGACACGGGTCAACGCTTCTTCATAACCCAGAAGCAGGGCTTCATGGCTCGTGTAGAAGTCAGTTTCGCGCAGCGAATGGTTGCTTTCAGCGTTGATGCCGATCGCCTGCATGAAGTTCATGGTTTCGGAAATGCGCTGCGCCAAAGCTGCATAGCGCTCCGCCTGCGGGCTCTTGCCGACGAATCCAAGCATCCACTGGTGAACGTTTTCCAGATTGGCGTAACCGCCTTGCGCAAATGCGCGCAGTAGGTTGAGCGTCGCCGCCGATTGGCGGTACGCCATATCCTGACGCTGTGGATCCGGGATGCGGGAAGCCGCGTCGAACTCGATACCATTGATGATATCGCCACGATAGGACGGAAGCTCGACGCCGTTCTGCGTTTCCATATCCGACGAGCGCGGCTTGGCGAACTGACCGGCAATACGGCCAACCTTCACGACCGGCTTTGACGCACCGAACGTAAGCACGACCGCCATCTGAAGAAAGACGCGGAAGAAATCGCGAATGTTGTCGGCGCCATGCTCGGCAAAGCTTTCGGCACAGTCGCCGCCCTGGAGCAGAAATGCCTTGCCTTCGGCGACGTCGGCCAGTTGTTGCTTGAGCTTGCGCGCTTCACCTGCAAAAACCAGCGGTGGATAGGTGCGAAGACGGGCCTCAACATCGTTCAGAGCCTGTGCGTCGGGATAAAACGGCACCTGCTTGATCGGCTTGTTTCTCCAGGAATGCGGGGTCCAGTTCTTCGTCATTCTAGCACCTGTTTGTTTATCCGCTCGATTTCTCTCGGATTATATCCTCCTTACACGAAAGCCGAAATTCCTGATCGGACAGCCTGCACCTGACAAAAGCGCCAGTCTGCCCAGAAAATCCGGCGTGCGTGGTCGCGCTGATATAATGCAGGTGAAGACTTTATGCCAGCAATATTCGTTAACCGGGCGAACCTGCGACGAAACAATCAGCCTTCAACTTTTTCGCCGTTCACCACCCGGTAGGTGGGCTTATACATTGTAACCAGTTCTTCCGCGGCAGTCGGGTGGACCGCCATGGTACGGTTGAAGTCGTCCTTGGTAGCACCCGACTTCAGCGAAATTCCCACAATCTGGGCCATCTCTCCGGCATCTGGGCCCATGATATGCGCACCGACGACCTTACGACTTGCCGTATCCACGACGAGTTTCATCAGCGTTTTCTCATTGCGACCGGAAAGTGTGTTCTTCATCGGGCGGAAGAGCGCTCGATAAACCTCGATTTCGCGATATTTCTTTGCGGCCGTATCCTCGGGCAGGCCCACCGTACCGATTTCCGGCTGGGAGAATACCGCCGTGGCGATCAATTCGTGATCCGGCTTCGTCGGGTTGTCCTTGAATGCCGTTTCAAGAAAACACATGGCTTCGTGAATAGCGACGGGGGTTAGCTGGACGCGGTTCGTAACGTCACCCACAGCCCAGATATTTGCAACATTCGTGCGCGAATATTCATCGACGATGATCGCGCCCAGTTCGTCGATCTCGACACCAGCCTTGTCCAGACCGAGCCCTCCGGTATTGGGCCTGCGTCCGATAGCCATCATAGCTTGTTCGGCCAGCAGTTCTTCACCATTGCTGAGCGATATTTTGAGAAAATCGTCAGCCTGCTTCTCAATTTTCTCGAAAACCGCAGCGCAGATGATCCGAATTCCTTTTGCCACCATCGTCTCGTGGAGCAGATGGCGCAGATCGGGATCGAAGCGCGACAGAATTTCCCGTCCGCGATAGACCAGCGTCGTTTCCACGCCAAGACCATGAAAAATATTCGCAAATTCTACCGCTATATAACCGCCGCCGGCTATGACAATCGATTTCGGCAGTGTTTCGAGATGAAACGCTTCATTGGAGCTGATGCAATATTCCCGGCCCGGCAGCGATTCCGGCATACTCGGATACCCCCCGGTCGCGACCAATATCTGATCTGCCGTGATACGACGCCCGTCGGCCTTCAGTTCGATAGTGTGTTCGTCAATCAGTTCGGCACGGCTTGTAAAAATCTCAACCTCCGAGTTCTGAAGGCTTTTCGTATAAAGCCCCTCAAGCCGCTCGATTTCCTTATCCTTGGCTTCGATCAGCTTCCGCCAGTCAAAACTCGTGGTACCGACATCCCAACCGTATCCTGCCGAATCCTCGAAATGCTCGGAAAATTGCGAAGCATACACAAAAAGCTTTTTCGGTACGCAACCACGAATAACGCAGGTGCCGCCCATCCGGTATTCTTCCGCAAGACCAACCTTCTTGCCCATAGCCCCGGCAAGACGCCCTGCCCGTACACCGCCGGAGCCGCCGCCGATAACGAAGAGATCATAGTCGAAGCCAGTCATGGGATTCTCCAGAAAAAATCAGATTGTCCAATATGTAAGCAAAAGAAAAAGCCCGGCCAAGTGTCCGGGCTTTCATATTCGGTGTTACCGCAGCAAATTATTACTGTTTTGGCTGTGCTGGAGCTGCCGCGCCAGCCTGAGCGGCCAGAACCTCGCCAACGCTTGTTGCCAGGTCACGGGCGATGCCGTTCTGCCAGATATTTGCAGCCTTGACGACTTCACGCGTCACGATTGGCCCTTCGGAAAGGAGCTTCTTGCCTGCGGGCGAAGTATAGAACGCCGCGATTGCTTTCAGCTCATCTTCAGAAAACGCCTTGGCATAAGCGCGGGCGGATTCGGTTTCCAGATCTGCACGGCGGGAGGCAAGAGCGAGGGCCTTGTCATCGACCGTCTTGGTGATGAGAGCTTCCAGATTCGGGTCCTTCTGAATGAGCTCACCCTTGAGAGCACGAGCGGCATTCGGCAAAATTTCGTCGAACTGCTCGGTCGCATTGATCGCGGAAATCGCGGTGCGCGCAGCTTCCAGGTGAGCGTCGGTGATTTCCTGTGCGGAAGCAGCATGAATGCCCGACATCAGTACGAGCGCGGAAAACGGTGCTATCAGACGGCGAAAGCCAGTTGCCGGGATCATATGGTCAGTACTCCGTTTAAACAATTCAGGACCGGTTCATGGTGCGGATGCCGTCCTTGCCGGCAATCACGGCCACACGTGCCAGTCCGATGAAAATTCCATGCTCGACAACGCCAGGTATCGCGAAGAGAGCGTCAGATAGTGTCTTTGGATCGGGAATGCGGCCAAAAGATGCATCCACGATATAATGCCCACCGTCTGTTACAAAGGGTGAGTCGTCTTTTAAACGCAGCTTGAGTGGGCCTGCAAGGCCGCTCCGCTCCGCAGCTTGTTCAATTGCACGCATGGTCGCGCCCAGACCGAAACGATTGACTTCAATAGGCAGGGGAAAACGTCCAAGCGTTTCGACAACCTTCGAGCCATCGGCAATGACGATCATTGCATCCGACGCAGCGGCAACGATCTTTTCACGCAGTAGCGCTCCGCCACCACCCTTGATGAGCGAAAGGTCGGTGTCAACTTCGTCGGCGCCGTCGATCGTGAGATCGAGATGCGGTGTTTCCTCAAGCGTGGTAAGCGGAACGCCAAGTTCCTCGCAGAGCCTGGCGGTACGCTCGGAAGTCGGCACGCCGATGACCTTGAGGCCGTCCTTTACCTTTTCGGCAAGCAGACGCACAAATTCTTCGGCTGTCGAACCGGTACCGATCCCCAGGCGCATCCCATCCCTGACATGCGTCAGTGCTTCGGCGGCGGCGGCGATTTTCAGCTTGCGGGCTTCGTCCATGTCTGAATTCCCGTTATCCCCATGCGGATTCTCATCGTGGTCCGGTTCGCCTCTAGCATGTGGAGGCGACACAACAAAGCGCCTATTCGAATAAAGACGCAGAATCTCGGCTTTCAGACGAGTTTGATCGCAAGGTTGAGCCGACGGAAACAATCGGATAGGAATGCGTGACATCCATTTCGAATATGAGAAGCCCATGTCTGCTCCAAGGTCCAT
This sequence comes from Brucella daejeonensis, assembly GCF_014199265.1. GTDB lineage: Bacteria > Pseudomonadota > Alphaproteobacteria > Rhizobiales > Rhizobiaceae > Brucella > Brucella daejeonensis. Next base: position 215,175 of record NZ_JACIJG010000005.1, on the reverse strand, counting down.
CATTGTCTTTGATCTCGACGGCACGCTCGTTGACACGGCGCCGGACCTTCTCGACAGCCTCAATCACTGTCTAGCCATATCCGGTCTCAAGACCGCTGATCGTGAATCGTTGCGGAAATTTGTCGGCCAAGGAGGCCGGGTCATGATCGAACGCGCTTTTGCCGCACAGCAAAAGCAGGTCGAAGAAGCCCAGCTTGATCGTCTGGTGGAAGAGTTCCGCGAACATTACGCCGCCCATATGCCGGGAAATTCGACGTTCTATCCGGGTGTTCTGGCCGCAATGGACCGCTTTTCAGCACGTGGCTACGAACTGGCCGTGTGCACAAACAAGTTCGAAACCCTTTCGGTCAATCTTTTGACCGCAATGGGTGAAGCAAGGCGCTTTGCCGCCATTTGCGGTGCGGATACCTTTCCCTATCGCAAGCCCGATCCACGCCACCTGACCGAAACCATTGCCCGCGCTGGCGGCCATCGCGACCGGGCGCTCATGGTCGGAGACAGCCGTACCGATATCGATACGGCGAAAGCAGCCGGCATTCCAGTGGTCGCCGTCGATTTCGGCTATACCGATCTGCCCGTGCAGCATTACGATCCAAGCCGTGTTATTTCGCATTATGATGAGTTCACACTCGAAATGGCCGAACAGCTCATCGATGCGGTCGCCGACCCCGTATAGACGAAGAGAAGATAGATGATTATGCCACGTTTTCTTATGTTTAGCGTTGCTTTTTCAGCTATCTTTCCAACAGTTCTTGCTCTCGCAAACGACCGCTCGCCGGGGCTGCCTGGTGTCCAACTACCAAAGCCGATCATATCCGCGCCGCCGCCCGCTCCCGAACCAGATCAGCCACCGGTCGAGACATGGAAAAATTTCCGCATCGGCAATACGGACGTGTCAGTTTCCGGTGACATTACTATCGACGTCGGAACCGGAAACAGCCGGATTTCGGGTCGCTAACCTTTTTTGAGCTGCGCCAGCGCCGACCAAACCACAGGAAGCTGGAGAGGCAGATCGTCGGCAATAAGCCCATGACCGAAGCGCCTCGCGGCATCGGCGTGTGTCCATACGGCCGCACAGGCCGCAGCAAAAGCAGGCATGCGTTGGGCAAGCAACCCGCATACGATACCGGCGAGCACATCGCCCGAACCCGCAGTCGCCAGCAAAGGCGTACCGTTGGCATTGATCACCGCCAATCCGCCAGGTTCGGCAATCACGGTATCAGGTCCTTTATATATAACGACCGCATTGGCACGTCCGGCGGCTTCCCGTGCCTTTTCAAGCTTGGAGAGTTCTCGCGATGCAATATCGGGAAATAGCCGCCGGAATTCTCCTTCATGCGGGGTTAACACGAGAGCTACGTCGGTTTCGCGCCGCGCGTCAAAAAGCTGCATTGGATCGTGCTCGAACGCTGTAATCCCGTCAGCATCCAGAACCAGACCATGAAGCCCTTCAACACCGCCACTTGCGAGGTGCAATGCATGTTCTCGCGCAAATGCGGGATTACCATAGCCGGGCCCCAGAACCGCAGCCGCAACCTTGCGATCACTGACGAACTGCCTGACATCCTTCAAACTTCGTGTTTCACGAACCATGATGCTGGTCAGATGCGCGGCATTTACCGCCATGGCGTCCGGCGGCGACAGAAGCGTCACCGCGCCTGCCCCGCTACGAGCGGCGGCCAGCGCTGACAGGCGTGCCGCGCCGGTCGCGTGCACCCCACCTGAAAAGACCACCGCATGTCCGCGACTATATTTATGCGCTTCCACGCCAAGGGCCGGCAGACTGCTCAGCCAGAGGTCCGGCGCATTCTCGAATGCACGAAAGCCAATCGTCGCCAATACATGATCGGGAATACCGATATCCGCAACGTGCAGAACACCGCAATGCGCCCTTCCCGGCTGCAACAGATGACCGGGCTTCTTGCGAAAAAACGTAACCGTGGCACGCGCGCTGATCGCGGTACCCAGTATGGCCCCGCTTTCGCCCGATATGCCACTCGGCAGATCAACAGCCACCACCGGTACACCCGAAGCGTTTACGGCGTCGATCGCCACAGCCTCTGCCCCATGAATTTCGCGCGATAGTCCCGCACCGAACAGCGCATCGATCACACCACCGAAACTCGCCACCGAAAACTCAGCCAGGTTCGTGACCGGCCCCTTATAGAAAAGAGACGCAAGCATCGCGTCAGAACCGCGTCTGGGCGGAGCCGACACGAAGCACATGACCTCCAGCCCGGCTTTCAGCAGAAACTGCGCCGCGACATAGCCATCACCGCCATTATTACCAGGACCGCAGAGAACCGCGATGGGCGCGTTGCGCGGAAACATGCGTTGCGCGACCTCGGCAACGACATATCCAGCGGCCAGCATCAACGAAAACCCGTCCTTGATACCGCTCTCTATCGTCCGGCTGTCGGCTTGTGCCATTTCATGCGGGGTCAGCAGTTCGTACATCGCGTATCTTTTCCAATGTCGGAAGGCCAAGTGATTAAATAGACGGCGTGGTGCCTTATGCAAGCCTGCTCGATTTTTAGGCATATTGGTTATTCTTTAGCCAGCAATATTCAGGAAATAAAACCCGTAATGCGTCGGGAGCAGAGTCCGGCTTGCATAAATACCGCTAATAGTGCCACTCTGGCCGCTGAAAACTGAAATCGGAAAAATATCGTATCGAAATCAAACTGGCACACTTTATGCTTCTCTATTGGTGAAACGGGCACGATGTCCATTTCCGAAGAAGAGCGGAGACAATTCTCTGATGAAAAAGATCGAAGCCATCATTAAGCCTTTCAAGCTGGATGAAGTGAAGGAAGCCCTTCAGGAAGTCGGCTTGCAGGGAATCACCGTCATCGAAGCCAAGGGCTTCGGACGGCAAAAAGGACATACCGAGCTTTATCGCGGCGCCGAATATGTCGTCGACTTTCTCCCCAAGGTGAAGGTTGAAGTCATCGTCGCGGATGAAACCATGGACAGTGCCATTGAAGCCATCCGCAAGGCCGCCCAGACGGGGCGCATCGGCGATGGCAAGATTTTCGTCTCCAACATTGAAGAAGTTATCCGTATCCGTACCGGTGAATCCGGCGTGGATGCAATCTGATACGACCTGCATACAACCCATCGTCGTGCAAACAGGGAATTAAAATGACGACTGCCAACGATATTCTCAAACTGATCAAAGACAACGACATCAAGTTTGTCGACCTTCGCTTTACCGATCCGAAGGGCAAGCTACAGCACGTTACGATGGATATCGGCCTCGTGGACGAAGACATGTTCGTTGACGGTGTGATGTTCGACGGTTCTTCGATCGCCGGCTGGAAGGCCATCAACGAGTCCGACATGGTTCTGATGCCGGATCCCACGACCGCTCATATCGACCCGTTCTTCGCGCAATCCACGCTTGTCATCTTCTGCGACATTCTCGACCCGATTTCGGGTGAAGCCTATGGCCGTGACCCACGCACGACCGCCAAGCGGGCCGAAGCCTACATGAAATCGCTCGGCATCGGCGACACCGTTTATGTTGGCCCGGAAGCCGAGTTCTTCGTCTTCGACGATGTGAAATACAAGGCTGACCCTTACAATACCGGCTTTAAGCTCGACTCGACCGAACTCCCGTCAAACGACGACACCGACTACGAAACAGGCAATCTCGGACACCGTCCGCGTGTCAAAGGCGGCTACTTCCCCGTTCCTCCGGTCGACAGCGCTCAGGACATGCGCTCCGAAATGCTGACCGTCCTCACCGAGATGGGTGTAACGGTTGAGAAACACCACCACGAAGTCGCTTCCGCCCAGCACGAGCTCGGCGTGAAGTTCGATACGTTGGTCCGTAATGCCGACAAGATGCAGATTTACAAGTACGTCGTGCATCAGGTCGCCAATGCCTACGGCAAGACGGCAACCTTCATGCCCAAGCCCGTCTTTGGCGATAACGGCTCGGGTATGCACGTTCACTTCTCGATCTGGAAAGACGGCAAGCCGACCTTCGCAGGCAACGAATATGCCGGCCTGTCCGAAAACTGCCTTTACTTCATTGGCGGTGTCATCAAGCACGCCAAGGCTGTGAATGCCTTCACCAACCCATCGACCAACTCGTACAAGCGCCTTGTCCCCGGCTACGAAGCACCGGTTCTTCTGGCTTACTCGGCCCGCAACCGTTCGGCCTCGTGCCGTATTCCATTCGGCTCCTCGCCGAAGTCGAAGCGTCTTGAAGTCCGCTTCCCGGACCCGGCAGCAAATCCGTATCTCTGCTTTGCGGCCCTTCTGATGGCTGGCCTCGACGGCATCAAGAACAAAATCCATCCCGGTCAGGCGATGGACAAGGATCTTTACGATCTCCCTGCCAAGGAACTGAAGAAGATTCCGACCGTCTGCGGCTCGCTTCGCGAAGCGCTCCAGTCTCTCGACAAGGATCGCGAGTTCCTGAAGGCCGGCGGTGTGTTCGATGATGACCAGATCGATTCCTTCATCGAGCTCAAGATGGCCGAAGTGATGCGTTATGAAACGACGCCACACCCGGTCGAATACGACATGTACTACTCGGTTTAAGCAACAGGCGCGGACATTCAGATGTCCGCGCTATCCTAGCAACTGATTTCAGTTACCGAGGGGAACGACGCGCAACACCTGATGATTGCGTGCAAAAAGAAACCCCGGCATTTCCGGGGTTTCTTCATTATATCAGTATCATATGATACGTTCTTCAAGCGAAGATGAAGCTACTGAATGGCTTGCAGCATTCTGGCGGCAACGGTCATTTCGGCCTCACGGATCGTGCGTCGTGCCATGGCTTCCGCATCCGATCCCCAATGTTCTATTGTCCAGTCCTCATCGACATGCGCAATGATCCAGCCATGTTCCGCTGTCACCTCACCCTTTGCGATGGCAAGCGCAATGATGGCAGACCCGGTAAGCGTGGTCATCGTATGCAATGCGGCCAGTGCGATCGGGTCTTTGAATGCAGCCAGAAGAACGCCAAAAGCGGCAATCGCTTCCCGCGGCTGTTCGACATGCATCACGCCCTCCGCGAGCGAGAAGCGAGCCCCCATCCCCTCCAGCCAGTCGATCAACGGATCCCATTGCCGGGTTTGGCGCGAAACGAGTTCCTGTGGGCTATCGGCTCGATAGCAAAGCATGTCAGTGCCGGAAAAACGCAGAATGTCCTCATATACCGCTTGAGGGTCCTGGGCGATTCCATCAAGTGCAGTATTCACAAGGCGTGTGGCCGGCATTTTCGCCGGATCGATGACCTTTTCCTGAGCGGCAAATTCGTCCGCAATCATTTGAGCAGCGGCTGATGTCGGGAGGCGCAGAAGATTACGCGCCGGTGTCTTTACCGGGCGTCCGTCCAGGTGGACAGCGAATCCGCCCTCGACTTCCACCACTTCGGCTTTTTCGTAAAAGCGCTTGGGCAATTGCGCCAACATCTGCTTTTGCGCTCGCACAATCGGGTTTTCGTCGGAAAGCTGCTTTCCTGCCTCGAGATCACTTAAAATGTCACGCATGTTTTTTCCGGTTCTATGTCACCGACATTTCGGGCGACAGCTCCATCTGGTTGAATTCTCAAAACTCCGCCGCCATGCCGTTTCAGGACTTCACCCGAACAATTTCTTTCAGCTTATCCGCCCATTTCATGCAGCAAGGCATGGAGTTCGGACGGAGCTTCCAGAATATGATGGGCACCGGCTTCTATCAGACCCTGCCTGTCATGATAGCCCCATGACACACCTGCGGCCATAGCGCCAGCATAGCGCGCCATCTGCATATCATAAACCGCATCGCCGATAACGATCGTGCGATTCGCATCTATTCCCGTTTCGGCGCAGGATTCAAGCACCATGGCGGGATGCGGCTTGGATGGGCAGTCGTCAGCCGTGCGCGTTACCATGAAATGATGACCTATGCCATGTCGTTCGAAAACCGAACGGACGCCGCGCTGCGACTTTCCGGTCACGATACCGAGGAGAAGATCGTCTCTCGCCCCCAGTTCGGTCAATAGCGGCAAAATCCCGTCATAGAGAGGTTCCTTGAAATCGGGGGCCTGCCGCAAAGTCACGAAATTTTCCTTGTAACGCTGCGTCAGCCAATGCACTTCGTCGTCCGGTTCGCGCTTCAGCAGCTTCGCTATCGCCAACGGAAGCGAGAGGCCGATAATAGAATGGGTATTCTCGATTGCTGGAGGCTCCAGACCGGCATCGGCAAAACTCGTCGCCATGCACCGATGAATGAAATCGCCGCTGTCGACCAGCGTTCCGTCACAGTCGAAAAGTACCAGTTTCATCGGGCGTTGGAGACCTTTGCCGGTTTATTGATAATCATGAGCCCGCAACCGATCAATGCGAGAGCCGCGAATATTTTCCAGCTCAAAGGCTCGTTCAGAATGGCACCGCTCAATAGCACGCCGAATGCCGGGGTGAGAAAGGCAAAATTCGACAGTTTGGATGCGGGATATCGGCGCATCATCCAGAACCACAACGGGTAAGTAAAAGCCACCACGAACATGGCCTGAAAAAGGAAGGCCGCAACGGAAAGCGCATCAGGATTACGCAGCAAGGGGCCGCTCAACGAAACGAACGGAAGCGGTACGAGAGCCGCAACTACCAACTGATAGAGAAGCGTCTTTTCCGGAGCGGTATTTGCGAGTTTGCTCCGCTTGATGACCAAGGTGGTCAGTCCCCACAGAACACCGGACACCAGCGCGATCAAATCTCCATAGAGAGCATAAGGCCCCGGTCGGCTTATGTGATCGGAGAAGACCAGGAACACGCCCAGAAATGCAACACACATACCAATGAATGCGCGGACGGACATCCGTTCACCCAGAAGAAAATGGCTGCCTATCGCCACCCAGAATGGCATGACATTCATCATGAGCGTGACGCGTCCTGCACTCGTCAGTTCCATCGCAAGGAAAATCAGAACGAATTCCGTTCCAAACAACAGCCCCGCAACAATACCTGCTTTGAGCGTGCCATCACGGCTAAACAATGGAATACGACGCCAGCAGCACCAGAGAAAGACGCACAGGCCTCCCAGGGCAGAACGGCCCGCCGCCATGAGCATGGGATTGAAACCCTGATTGCCGATCTTGATGGCAACTTGGTTCAGCCCCCAGCTAAACATGATGAACATGACCAGCATGATGGCCAGCCCATCGAACGAAACCCGTCCCTGAGACGGCCCCCCCGCTTCGCCTGACATTATTTAATCTTCCGCGTTTTCCTCGTCAAAACCCAAAAGGTTCCATGACTGCACCATATGAGGCGGCAGCGGCGCCGTCACATCGATCGTGCCTCCCGATGGATTGGGAATACGGATACGCCGTGCGTGAAGATGCAGGCGCTTCTGAATGCCGCCGGGGAATTCCCAGTTCTGATCGGCCTCGAAATATTTCGGATCGCCGATGATCGGATGACCTATATAGGCGGCATGGACACGAAGCTGGTGTGTGCGGCCTGTATAGGGTTCCATCTCCAGCCAGGTCAGGTTGTTTCCGGCCTTTTCAATGATGCGGTAATAGGAAACGGCATGATCGGAATCCGGCTCGCCATGCTGGCAGACACGCATCTTGTCGCCATCCGGCGTCTGTTCCTTGACAAGCCAGGTGGAAATCTTGTCCTCGCGCTTGCGCGGGACACCTTTCACCAATGCCCAATAGGTCTTCTTGGTATCGCGTTCGCGAAAAGCGGCAGTCAGCGCCTGTGCCGCGCCGCGTGTGCGCGCCACCACAAGGACGCCCGACGTATCGCGGTCGATACGGTGCACGAGGCGCGGCTTCTCGCCCTTCTTGTTGCGCCACGCTTCCAGCATTCCGTCAATATGGCGCACGAGGCCCGAGCCACCCTGCACCGCCAGACCAGCCGGTTTATTGAAAACGAACACCTTCGGATCTTCGTAGAGAAGCATCTGCGAAAGCACGTCGCCGTCCTGCTGATTACGGATGGTTTTGGCCGTCATGGGTCCAGATGCTTTTTCATCGACTCCAAGCGGCGGAATGCGGACTGTCTGTCCGGATTGAATACGCGTATCAGCTTTAGCGCGCGAACCGTCGATGCGAATTTGTCCCGAACGCAGGAGCTTTTGCAGATGACCGAAACCAAGGCCGGGATAATGGACCTTGAACCAGCGATCGAGCCGCATACCCGCCTCGCCTGCATCCACAATCTTCTGTTCTACACCTGCCATGAATAAACCCGATCAAAATCTCTCAACACGGCACGAACCAACGCGCCTGCCGCACCTCATCCGAAAGCGGCTGGCTGTTCGGGATGCGCTCTTAATCTGTCAATAGACGCGAGTCCCGATGATTGCTAGGGGAATTCCCGAAAACTGCTTTTCTGGTGTTCCGGCCTGACCTATATGGCGCCCGCGGAGAATTCAATTTCCAGTCTGAATCTTCACACTCGGTTACATGCGTTTTTAATTTATGGTCGATCTTGACACCCAATCGCCACTTCTAGCCGCCATCGATTATTGATAGAACATCGGGCCTATACCATTTAGTCCCGTGTAATAGAACGAGCGGGAGTGCGAAAGTGTCATTGCTCAAAATCTACTGGCGCGCCATGCAGTATCTTGCGGTCGAGAAGGCCGCAACGATCACCATGTGTGTTGCCAGTGTACTGGTCGCCCTGGTCACCCTTGCCGAACCGATTCTGTTCGGTCGGGTCATTCAGGCCATTTCCGACAAAGGTGACATCTTCTCGCCTTTGGCGATGTGGGCTGTTCTTGGCGGTTTCAATATCGTCGCCGCAGTTTTCGTTGCACGCGGAGCAGACCGGCTTGCGCATCGGCGTCGGCTTGGCGTGATGATCGACTCCTATGAGCGCATCATCACGATGCCGCTCGCCTGGCATCAGAAACGGGGCACTTCCAACGCATTGCACACGCTGATCCGTGCAACGGATTCGCTGTTCACCCTGTGGCTGGAATTCATGCGCCAGCATCTGACCACGGTTGTGGCATTGGGCACGCTTATACCGGTTGCAATGAACATGGACCTGCGCATGTCAATGGTACTGATCGTGCTTGGCGTCATCTATGTGATGATCGGTCAACTGGTCATGCGCAAGACCAAGGACGGGCAGACCGCTGTCGAAAAGCACCATCACAAGTTGTTCGAGCATGTCAGCGATACGATCAGCAACGTTTCGGTCGTCCAGAGCTATAACCGCATTGCAACCGAGACCCGGTCGCTGCGCGATTATGCCAGAAATCTGGAAACGGCACAGTTTCCGGTTCTCAATTGGTGGGCGCTGGCATCGGGCCTCAACCGCATGGCCTCGACCTTCTCGATGGTCGTCGTTCTTGTCCTTGGCGCTTACTTCGTGACCAAAGGCCAGATGCGCGTTGGTGACGTGATTGCCTTCATCGGTTTCGCACAACTGATGATCGGCCGTCTCGATCAGATCAGCGCCTTCATCAACCAGACCGTCACGGCGCGCGCCAAACTCGAAGAATTCTTTGAGATGGAAGACGCCACCGCCGACCGTCAGGAACCACAGGGTGTTACCGATCTCAAGGAAGTCAATGGCGGTATTGTCTTCGACAACGTCACCTTCGAATTCCCGAATTCGGGTCAGGGCGTCTATGACGTTTCCTTCGAAGTGAAGCCCGGTCAGACAATTGCTATCGTCGGCCCGACCGGCGCGGGCAAGACCACGCTGATCAATCTGCTTCAGCGCGTTTTCGATCCGGCGGCAGGCCGCATCCTCATCGACGGCACAGATACGCGTACCGTCAGCCGTCGTTCGCTGCGTCATGCCATCGCGACCGTGTTTCAGGATGCTGGCCTCTTCAACCGATCCGTGGAAGAAAATATCCGCATCGGTCGCGAAGATGCATCGCATGAAGATATACACGCCGCGGCAACAGCCGCTGCAGCGCACGACTTCATTCTCGCGAAGGCCAATGGTTACGACACTGTTGTCGGTGAACGCGGGTCACAATTGTCCGGCGGTGAACGCCAGCGTCTGGCGATTGCCCGCGCAATTTTGAAGGACTCGCCCATCCTCGTGCTTGACGAAGCCACCAGCGCACTCGACGTCGAGACGGAGGAAAAGGTCAAGCAGGCCGTAGACGATCTGAGCGAGAACCGCACGACCTTTATCATCGCACACCGGCTTTCAACCGTCCGCTCTGCCGATCAGGTCCTGTTCATGGACAAGGGCCATCTGGTCGAGCACGGCAGTTTCGCCGAGCTTGCCGCCCGTGGCGGACGCTTCTCCGACCTGCTGCGCGCAGGCTGTCTGGCGCTGGAGGAAACGCCTGCAAAACCCGTCGAGGCTGATAACGTAATGCCTTTCCCGGTTCGCGCCTGATTTTCCCGAAATAAAAGCCCGGCATGTGCCGGGCTTTTTCAATTCAGAGCGGTACTTCAAAACGCAACCCGTCATAAGCGGGTTCGACATGATCGGGCGTTTCGCGCATGACCGTTTCGTAATCGAGCGGAATATGCATATGGGTCAGGATCGCGCGTTTTGGCTGAAGCAGCTCAATCCATTCCAGCGCCTGCTGTAGCGAAAAATGGCTTGGGTGCAGACGATGCTGCAAAGCTCCGAGAATCAGTACATCCGCGCCGCGAATATATTGCAGGCTTTGATCAGGGAAAGCGCTGACATCGGTGCAATAGGCGACATTGCCAATACGAAATCCAAAGGATTCGATATCGCCGTGGACTTGTGAAAATGGCACGAAATGGATTTCGCCGCCCGGCCCATCGACCGAAAACGGCGTTTCAGCCTCAATATCATGCATACTCAGGATTGGCGGATAGCTCGATCCCGGAGGCGTTTCGAAACAATAGCCGAAAGCGTCATAAAGCCGGTTGCGCGTAAAGCGATTGGCATAAACATCCATCAGTCGCCGATTATCCACCACATAGGTGCGCAGATCATCGATGCCGTGAATATGATCGGCATGAGGGTGCGTATAAACCGCCGCATCGAGCGATGGAACGTTGGCATTGATCATCTGTGTTCGGAAATCCGGCCCCGTATCGATAACGACGGTCGTGTGCCTGCCGCCAGCATCGAAACGCTCGACCAGAAGTGAGGTGCGTGTGCGCCGGTTCTTCGGATTTAGCGGATCGCAATTGCCCCAATCGCCGTTGATGCGCGGCACACCGGGCGACGAACCGCAGCCCAAAATCGTGAAACGCAAGCAATCGCGGGGTGAAGTCACGCTTAAACTTCCTCTGACGGACGCGACATTTTGGAGAATAGCCGGAATGCGTTGTCGCTCGTAATCCGGGCAATCTCGTCGCTGCTCACGCCAATCGTATCGGCAAGCATGGCCGCAGTATGCTGAACAAAGGACGGCTCGTTGCGTTTGCCACGATGCGGCAGCGGCGCGAGGAACGGCGCATCGGTTTCCACCAGAAGACGATCACGCGGGACAATGGTGGCGATTTCGCGGATTTCCGGTGAGTTCCTGAAGGTCAGGATACCGGAAAAGGAAATATAGCCACCCAGTTCAACGCCCTTTTCCGCCAATGCGCGGCCAGACGAGAAACAATGCAGGATGAAAGGAAAAGCCCCTTTCGCCGTTTCCTGCTCCAGAATTTCGGCCATGTCTTCATCGGCGCTGCGGGCATGGATAACCAGCGGCAACTGCGTGCGCCTCGCAGCCTCGATATGCGTAAGAAAACCCTGACGCTGCGCCTCCGGCGGAGCATAGTCATAATGATAATCCAGTCCCGCCTCGCCAAGAGCCACGACTTTCGGATGTTCAGCAAGCCGCACGAGATCATCGGCAGTGACGTCGAGTTCCTCATGCGCATTGTTGGGATGCGTACCGACCGAGCAATAGACGTTATCGTAGGTTTCCGCGATGGCGAGAATGGTGTCGAACTTACGCACCCGCGTGGAAATCGTCACCATACGCTTGATACCAGCGTCGAGCGCCCGCTGCACGACGTCATCGCGCTCCGGTTCGAATTCGGCAAAATCCAGATGGCAGTGGGTATCGACAAGCATGGTCAAACTCAGTTCTGTTCTTCGGTTTCCACATAGCGCGGGAAGACCGGCTGCGGCGCGGGCAATTCGGCGCCGCCAACAAGACGGCTTGCCAACACATCGGCGAACTGGCGCTTATCGGCAGGGATAGCCAGAATATCGAGCAGTTTCTCCGCCGACTGCGGAATGAACGGCTGCACCATGATCCCAACACGACGGATCACTTCCGCCGTCACATAAAGCACCGTACCCATACGCGCCGGATCGGTCTTGCGCAAAGCCCAAGGCTCCTGCCCCGCAAAATAGCGGTTGGCTTCCGCGACCACGCCGAAGATCGCACCCAGCGCCAGATGCAGCGCCTGATCGGCCATGGACTTGCGCGCTGTTTCCAGCGCCGCATCGGCCTGATCGAGAATGGTCTTGTCGGCTTCGGAAAACTCGCGCGGAACCGGTACCTTGCCTTCACAATTCTTGGCGATCATCGACAGCGAACGCTGCGCCAGATTGCCGAGATCATTGGCAAGGTCGGCATTGGTACGGTTGACGATAGCGTCATGGCTGTAGCTGCCGTCCTGACCGAACGGCACTTCGCGCATCAGGAAGTAGCGCAGTTGATCCAGCCCATATTTTTCAACCAGATCGAACGGATCGATGACATTGCCGACCGACTTCGACATTTTCTCGCCGCGGTTGAACAGGAAACCATGCGCGAAAACGCGCTTCGGCAGTGGAATGCCAGCCGACATCAGAAATGCTGGCCAATAGACCGCATGGAAACGCGAAATGTCCTTGCCGATGATATGTGCATCGGCTGGCCAGTAGGCCCATTTGTCCGACGTCGTATCGGGATAGCCAAGCGCGGTAATATAATTGGTCAGCGCATCAACCCAGACATACATGACGTGCTTTTCGTCGCCCGGAACCGGAATACCCCAGTCGAACGTGGTGCGCGAAATCGACAGGTCTTTCAGGCCCGACTTCACGAAGCTCACGATTTCGTTGCGGCGCTCGGCAGGCATGATGAAGCCCGGATTCTTTTCATAAAGATCGAGCAGCTTGTCCTGATAAGCCGAAAGACGGAAGAAATAGCTTTCCTCTTCCACCCATTCGACCGGCGTGCCTTGTGGGCCGTAACGGACCCCGTCCTCACGAACCTCTGTTTCTTCCTCGCCGTAATAGGCTTCGTCGCGCACTGAATACCAGCCGGCATATCCACCCTTGTAGATATCACCGTTATCCGCCATTGCCTTCCAGATCGCCTGACTTGCCTTGTAATGACGCGCCTCAGACGTACGAATGTAATCGTCATTGGAAGCATTCATCACGTCGGCCATATGACGGAATGCCGCCGTGTTGCGATCCGCAAGCTCGCGCGGCGTAATGCCTTCCTTGCGCGCGCTTTGCAGCATCTTGATGCCGTGTTCGTCCGTGCCCGTCAGAAAGAAAACATCCTTGCCGTTCAGCCGCTGGAAGCGCGCCATGGCATCGGTCGCGATAAGTTCATAAGCGTGACCGATATGCGGCTTTCCATTCGGGTAAGCAATCGCAGTCGTGATGTAATATTTTTCGCGGCTCATTATGGACCCGGTCTTTCGATGTTTGGAAGCGCGCGCCCAAGGCAATATGAAGCGTACGCGGGAGAAAATTCGTCAGCGGTGACATACCCCATGTCAGCCGCCATGTCACGCAAGCGGAGGCTGGCCTGTACGAAAAGCACGATGGGCTTTTTCCAACAGGATCACCACGGCTTGCCGACGGTCGAGATTATAGGTTTCGGCATCCACGGTTTCACGTATGAGACCGCTCCAGAACCTCGACCAGCGGTCCGCATCCCGCAACTGTCCGGCTTCCGCATGACGACGCGCTTCCGCCGCAATCCGCCCCATCAGATGATCGCGGAACAATTCATACTGCACCTCCGAATCGCGCCCGCTCAAAACGCCGCCAAGTGCCTGCGCTTTCGGCAGGTCGAATTTCTGCGCTTCAAGAATGGAATCGACCGTACCGGAGATTTCGATACCGCCATGCGCCACGAGCAGAAGGGCTTTTCGCACGCTTCCCTCCGATTGCCGGAGCAGCGTTTCGGTAATGGCGCTGGCTTCCATTCCCACATTCGGACCAATATGCAGCAATGCCTCTTTCAGCGAGCGCTCATCGAGCGGTTTGAAACCGATGCTCTGGCAGCGCGACCGGATGGTCGGCAGCAAACGTCCTGACGAATGGGAAATGAGGATGAAGAGCGCCCGCGCTGGAGGCTCTTCCAGCGTCTTCAAAAGCGCGTTGGCCGCGCTGCGGTTCATGTCGTCAGCAGGATCGACAATCACAATCCTCCAGGCATGGTCCGAGGCCGTTCGTGTCAGAAAATGCGTAACCCGACGAATTTCCTCGACAGGAATACCCGTTTTGAATTTACCGCTCTTCTGATCGAACGGTCGATTGATATGCAATACAGCGGGATGCATTCCGCCTGCGATCTGTCGCCAGAGCGGCCTCGCAAAATCCGGGGCGGATATATGTGGCGGCGCCTCGCTGCTGTCGCCATGGGAAAGCATATGACCGGCGAGATGAAAGGCGAGCGTTGCCTTGCCAATCCCCTGAGCGCCCTCAAAAAGCAATGCATGATGCATTCGGCCTTCGCGATAAGCCTGGGCCAGAAAATCGGCGATCTGGTCATGCCCTGTCAGATAGTCGCTTGCCGACGGCTCTGGCACCCCTTCTATGGAATCGTGAGCTTTGGGAATATCGAGCTCTTCGATCATAGTGCCCTCTTTTCCTTCAGGACGAAGTCGACCTTGTCCGCGATTTCAGCAGCGATTTCGTTCTGCGAACGATCGGCATCAATGACTGTGCAACGTTCGGGTTCCGCTTCGGCTATAGCGAGGAAAGCCTGGCGCCGTGCTTCGTGAACCGCGATGTCTTCCTTCTCAAACCGATCGGCAGTTTCGCCGCCCCGCCGCTTTCCAGCGCGCAGCAGCCCTTTTTCCGCAGGAATATCCAGAATGATCGTCATATCGGGCATAGCGCCATCAATTGCGATACGCTCCACGGCGGCCATGTACGTACTGTCCAGATTGCCGGTAACACCTTGATAGACACGACTTGAATCGATGAAACGGTCGCAGAGAACCATGCGGCCCTCCTTTAGTGCCGGACGAATAAGCTCATCGACATGGTCGGCCCGCGCGGCGGCGAACAAGAGCGCTTCCATCGCGGGGCCATATTCCTCGGCACTACCGCTCAATATGACGTGCCGAACGGCCTCTGCACCGGGAGAACCGCCCGGTTCACGCGTGATGAGCGGATCGAAGCCGTCTTCGCGCAAGTGTTTTGCGAGCAATGCGATCTGTGTCGACTTGCCTGCTCCCTCACCGCCTTCAAATGTTATGAACAATCCCGACACACCGACATCCGAACGCTTGATTCATGCCCCCGGAAGGGCTTCCACAAAGTTAATATCGACCTTCAACGGCAAGGTCGAGCCTTTGATTTCACGATCACCTTTCTCGGAAACAACTCAACGAATTTTAGAATTTTCGCTAAAGGTACTTTCTCAGCCAGCCTGTAGAAAGTTCAATGGCGCTACCTCGAGCACGCTGAAAAAGGCTACCTCTTTTCACCGGTTTAGCCGTAAAAACAGGAACCTGACGAAGAACACTGCCGTTCAGCTCAAGCTGCAACATACCCACTTTCACATTATCGACAGTCGGTGCATGAAGTGGTCCGTCATAGACGATACGGGCTTTCAGTTTCTCCGGGCCATTTTTCGGCAATAACAGTTCCACGCTGTCTTTCACCATCAATGGAACATGGGAAAGAGCGCCACCAAAAACCTGCGCTTCGCCCACGATCTCGCCTTTGGGGAAAAGCTGCACGTCATTGAAGGCCGTCATTCCCCATTGAAGAAGCCGCTTTGCCTCTTCTTCCCGTTGCTTGATGCTGGCAAGGCCGCTCATTGCCAGATAAAGCCTGCGCCCGTTTCGTTCCGCCGAACCTACCAGCGCAAAACCGGACGCTTCGGTAAATCCCGTGCCCATACCGTCCGCCCCTATATCCAGTCGCAGCAAGGGGTTACGGTTACGCTGCATGATATTGTTCCAGGTAAAAGCGGGCTGGGCATAATATCTGTAATATTCAGGATGAGCGGTTCTTATATGCCTTGCAAGCTTGAGCAAATCCCGAAGCGAAACGGCTTGCCCTTCCGCAGGCAAACCCGTCGCATTCACGAATCTGGAACCGGAAAGCCCCAGTACCTGCGCCCGGTCGTTCATGCGTTTTGCGAATGCCTGTTCGCTGCCAGCCAGCCCTTCAGCGAGCACGATGGCTCCATCGTTTGCCGATTGAACGATCATGCCCTGCAAGAGGTCGGCAACCGTCGGCGCCGACTTGATACGAGCGAACATCGTCGAAGTCCCGGAAGGTGCGCCGCCCGTCCTCCAGGCGTATTCGCTTACCGTGTACGATGTTTCGAGCGTAGTTGCCCCTTTTTCCAGAGCTTCGAACACCACTTCGGCTGTCATCAGCTTGGCGAGGGAGGCCGGTGGAATTGGCACATCGGCATTCTTGGACAACAGTACCGTGCCGCTTCGATCATCGATCAGCAATACCTGCGGAGCTTTTGTCACAAAAGCCGTTTCCGCCGACGCAGCAAGACTTTCGGCCGGCATTGCACAAGCCAGAAAAAAGCCGACCGTTGCGATTCGGGTCACCGCGAAAATTCTTGAAACAAGCCCCATGCAAATCCCGTCCGGTGAGCAATATGGTGGAGCTTACGCAACGAATCCGGCCAAAATCAATACAGGCGCGGGTATCACCCTATCGTGAAAGATCAATTCAGACGAACGACGAAGGCATCTACAGCGCCCATTTTCCACGCCGCGCGCAGCAGAGCATCGTTTCCGCCCTCCTCTGCCACTGCCGTCAGCTCGTAAAACTCGCCGGTATTCGTCGGGATTTTCGTAAGCGTGAACCTGGCCGTACGTGGCAATGATTTCTGAAGGATCTTCGCTTCATTGAGCGTCTTGAAGGTGCCGAGTTCGACATACTCACCCTGTTCTTCGGCGTTCCGGCGCTTCCAGGCGCTGGAAATGGCATCATTGGTCAGGATGGCGCTGTAGGTGCGCTCTTCAGTAGAAGCAGTCATTGCAAGCCGGTCTGAAGCATAACCTGCCAAACCGCTCACGCCGGAAATATTGGCAACGCCGAAACTGGACCCCGGACGATGCGAGGGCACCGGCACATTCGCAGGCAATAGCGGTACATTCGCGCCAGACGGATCGCTATAAGCCGGATTAACGGCAAAGGGTGAATTTTCAGGCGCGGATGCCGGCACCGGCCTCGGTTCCATTGCAGGTATGGGGATGCGGGATTTCGGAGATGTAGGCGTTGGCCCATTCATTGCCATCATGACGCCCGTGGCAGGCTGACCAATTGGATCGCCACCGACAGGACGATAGGAAGCCATCAGAAACGCATCGTCATTGCCGTCAAGAGGCGCGCGTCCAACATACTCGACCTTCACATTGGCAGTGCCGTGATGCCTATAATCGAGCATTTCAGCGGCCTTCTGAGAAAGGTCTATAACCCGATCATGTTCGTACGGACCGCGATCGTTGACGCGTACAATCACAGAACTGCCATTGGCAAGATTCGTCACACGCGCATAACTTGGCAGCGGCATGGTCGGATGCGCCGCAGTCAGATGCGTCATATCGTAGACTTCACCATTCGCGGTCAAACGACCGTGGAAGGCTTCACCATACCAGGAAGCGTGGCCAACCTTGACATAGTTCTTGTCTTCCTTGGGATAATACCAACGCCCCTTTACCTTATACGGCCGACCAGTCTGGTCACGGCCGCCACCGCGCCGCAAGGGCTTTCCCTTGGAAAAGGCGACGCGGGGACTGGCCTTCACGCCGTATTTGGACTCGGCGAAATATTCTTTCGAGCGCTTCGTCTTCGACTTCGGTTGCGGTCCAGACGCGCAACCGGCCAGTGCAACAGCAATTGCCACGAATGACAATGCCGCGATAGACCCGCGTCTTTCACGCAGTTTCATTGCCTCGCCGTTGATCGGGTGTTTCAGCCCTCGTTTCAAATCCATACGCCACACGCCCATTACCCAGAGACGCAGCCGAAAACACTGACCACGCTTTTATAAATTAGTGATGTCACCGATTGATTGACGGATCATTAAAACATTCGGAATTTCGGATAGTTGAGTCGCACGGGCGTTAGTCGCAGGACCCGGCTCACCAAGCCTGCGGCATAACGGCAAATCATGCGTTTTTACCAATAATGGAACGTTTCCCGCATTCGAACGTTGTTTTAACGGCTCAAATGACCTCCGAGCCAGTCACCTAACGTCTTGGATTAAAGCCCGCTTTAAACAAAGCGGGTTCTTTTTTCCGTTGTCCACTCATCCTGCATCCAGTTCCAATAAAACAGGTTGACTGGATCAGAATGAGAACATAGCTTGCAGACGCCCTGTAAAATGCTTCAATCGTTTTCTACGGGAAACGGTCCTAACGTACTGAATGTTTTACAGATTGCGGGTATGATGTAATGGTAGCCTGTCAGCTTCCCAAGCTGAACGCGCGGGTTCGATTCCCGCTACCCGCTCCAGAAATGCCAGCATGAAACTGAGGTTTAGTAGATATTTTCCACTCCAACTTGGAGACGGAAAGTTGTGCTCTCGCGGCCTACCTTATGATCGGGCTGATCGAACCTGTAAAAGTCTGATCGATCATTGCTGCAAGTCGCGGTTCAGTTCCCGACATGACAGCTATAATCGCAAGCATGAGTATTAAAGGTGCGGCAAGAATACCGCTCCGCACTGCCGGTTCCAGAATACGTCGCGGCTTTCCGCTGCGAATGGCCTGTCGATTTTTCATGTGCTCAACAGTAATCCAACAGGCTTAATCGCGAATTAAGCAATATAGTTAATAGACGATTTTCGCGACCACAGATCAACTCCCTTTGTTGCCGCGATATATATTGACGCCAAGTTCGCGAATTTTCTTGCGTAGCGTATTGCGATTCAGGCCCAGCAGGTCAGCTGCCTTGATCTGATTTCCTCGAGTGGCCGTCAGACAGGCGAGGATAAGCGGATATTCCAGCTCGACCAGAATACGATGATAGAGCCCTGGCGGCGGCAAATCCGTGCCAAAGGAAGCAAAATAGCGCTGCAAGTTCTGCTCGACCGCCTGCGAAATGGAGATATTTTCCATGTCGTTGCTGACGACAGGAACCGCATCCGGTTTTGCCAGTTCAGCCTTGAGTTCGGTCTCGATGATTTCCGGCGCGATTTCCTCTTGTGGATAGAGCGCGGCAAGGCGTCGGACGAGATTTTCCAGTTCCCGCACATTGCCCGGCCAAGGGTAGTGACGCATCATCTCCAGACCGGCTCTGGTAATACGCTTTTCGGGAAGCCCCTCTTCCGCCGCACGCTTGAAAAAATGTCGAACGAGATCGGCCACGTCTTCGCTGCGCTCGCGCAGCGGCGGCAAACGCAACGGCACGACATTCAGCCGATAATAAAGATCTTCGCGGAAAAGCCCCTGCGCTATCAGTTGACGCAAGTCCTTGTTGGTCGCAGCAACGATGCGCACGTCAGTCTTGATTGGCGTACGCCCACCGACCGTCATATATTCGCCCTGTTGCAACACCCGCAAAAGGCGGGTTTGCGCCTCCATGGGCATATCGCCAATTTCGTCCAGAAACAGTGTGCCGCCATTGGCTTGCTCAAAACGACCGCTGGAGCGGTTTTGAGCTCCGGTGAAGGCGCCCTTTTCGTGTCCGAAAAGCTCCGATTCAATCAAATCGCGAGGAATAGCCGCCATATTGATCGCGACAAACGGCCCTTTTCGACGGCGACCATATTCATGCAAGGCGCGTGCGACGAGTTCTTTGCCCGTACCCGATTCACCTGTGACCATAACAGTCAGATCGGTCTGCATCATACGCGCAAGAAGGCGGTAAATCTCCTGCATGGCAGGCGACCTTCCGACGAGTGGCATATTGTCCGCCTGTTCGTCAGGAAGCGTCGCAACGGGCCTTTGCTTGGGTTCAGAAAGGGCGCGGCCGACGATATTGATAAGTTCAGACAGATCGAATGGCTTGGGCAGATATTCATAAGCGCCAGCCTCGGAGGCGCGGATTGCGGTCATGAATGTGTTTTGCGCGCTCATCACGACAACGGGCAGTTCCGGCCGCATTTTTTTGATACGCGGCAGTAAATCGAAGGCGTTTTCGTCCGGCATCATGACGTCGGTAATCACCAGATCCCCATCGCCCGCCGCCACCCAACGCCATAACGAAGCGGCGTTTGACGTCACACGTACATCGTAGCCCGCACGCGACAAGGCCTGGTTCAGCACCGTGCGAATGGCCGCATCATCGTCAGCCACCAATATCGTTCCAGTCGGACGTCCTGCGATCATGCATTATCTCCGGTATCGCCAGACGTAATATCTGACATTCCTGCACCCTTCCATGCGGGCATCAGCACGCGGAAAGTCGTACGAGACGGATGGCTGTCGCATTCAATGATGCCGCCATGGTCGCCAATAATTTTCGCGACCAGCGCCAGCCCCAATCCCGAGCCGTTGGTCTTGGTGGTCACGAAGGGATCGAAGAGATGCGGCAGCATATCCGGCGGCACACCTGGCCCGTTATCGTGCACGCAGAACTCCAGAGGCAGCGCAACGCGGTCGCTGGCGCCCGGCACTTGTAGGCGGATGCCGGGACGGTAGGCCGTGGACAGGACGATCTCCCCACCCTCGCGGTCGCCGACCGCTTCAGAAGCGTTCTTCAACAGATTGAGAAACACCTGCACAAGTTGATCGCGATTTGCCAGTACGGGAGGAAGCGAAGGATCATACTCCTCCACAAAGCGGATTGTGCGCGCGAATCCGTTTTTCGCAATAGCCTTTACGTGATCCAGAACCGCATGAATATTGACAGCCGTTCGCTCGATAGGGCGCTCATCCGAGAAAACTTCCATGCGGTCGACCAACGAGACGATACGGTCTGTCTCGTCGGTGATGAGGCGCGCAAGAGCACGATCCTCGTCGCTGACCACCTGTTCCAGAAGCTGCGCGGCGCCGCGAATACCCGACAGGGGATTCTTGATTTCATGAGCGAGCATGGAAGCAAGCCCTGTAACAGAACGCGCCGCGCCACGATGTGTCATCTGGCGGTCTATTTTTTCAGCCATGGTCTTTTCCTTGAAGAGGATGACCACGGCTCCAGGCAATTCTGCCACTGGAGCAACATAGATATCGACAATACGCTCCGCACCCAGACGCGGCGAGGAAACATCGACACGATATTCGTTAACCGGCATCTGGGTGGCGCGAACCTGATCGACCAATGCCAGAAGCGGACTGCCGAACGGCAGAAAGGATTCAAGCCTGTTGCGCGCCAGAATGGACGAACCGGAACGAAAAAACTGTTCAGCATCCAGATTGGCATAGGCGATATAGTTTTCGGCGCTGACCATGATAACCGGCTGGCTGATGGCATCGAGAACAACTGAGGGAATATTGCCCGTTTCCGTTCGTTCACGCATCAGGCAACCTCTTTGAGAGAGTCAACGCGAAGAGCATCTCGCGTGAATATCCGGGTCAAGGCCGCGACAACCGATCTTTTGTCGGTAAGGGTCATCACTTGCGCCTTTTCAGCGGAAGAGACAGTACCGCCCGCATGACGGTCAAGATACCAGCCGAGATGCTTGCGGGAATGGCGAACGCCTGTAACGCTACCGTAATGCTCAAGCATATCTTCGTAATGCCTTATGATATATTGAAGAATTCCCTTTCGGCAGTGCGGCGCAAAATCGCTTCCGGCGATAGCGCCAGCCAGCCACGGTTGTCCATAAGACGCGCGACCGACCATAACGGCATCCGCTCCGGAGCGGCGCAGAATCTCTTCGGCATCGCGACGGCTTGCTACATCCCCGTTGGCTACAAGCGGTATCGTCACCGCGTCGCGAACTGCTCCAATTGCATCCCAGTCAGCACAGCCTTCATAGAACTGGCAGCGCGTGCGTCCGTGGACCGTCACCATGGCGATCCCCGCATCCTCGGCACGTCTGGCAAGTTCCGGAGCATTGATGCTAGCCTCATCCCAGCCGAGCCGCATCTTGAGCGTGACCGGAACCTTGACGGCAGCAATCGTAGCTTCGACGAGGGTCATTGCATGGTCGAGATCGCGCATAAGCGCGGACCCAGAATAACCGCCTGTCACTTTCTTGGCCGGGCAGCCCATATTGATATCGATGATATCCGCGCCCTCACCTTCCGCGATCTTGGCGGCTTCGCCCATCCAGCGCGCTTCGCGTCCCGCAAGCTGCACCACATGCGTTCCCAGCCCTTCGCCGGAAAGACGCAACATGCTTTCCCTGTGGCGGTTACAAAGCTCCGCGCTCGCAACCATCTCCGAAACGACCATGCCCGCCCCCGCTTCCGCCGCACGTCTGCGAAACGGCAAATCTGAAACCCCGGACATGGGCGCCAGAAAAACGCGATTCGGAAGCGTCACACCGCCTATACTTAAAGGTTGATTGAGAAGCGTCACCAGTGAATGCCTATTTGATGTGCACAGCACAATTAGCCCAGACTTTAATCAATCCGCGTTTTTAACGCAAGGAAAAGCGCACTCGAAGTTACGATAAATCAATTGCCGTCTGGCAATTATGAGCGCAAGGCATTATTCGGCTTGCAAACGTAAAAATAAGCAGATGCAACCTTTGGCAGAGGTGACAATCATTTCAAGCGTAGCAGCAGTCATTGTGGCAGCCGGTCGCGGCGAGCGAGCAGGACAGAGCGTCGAGGGGCCGAAGCAGTATCGGCGCATCGGCGGCGAAGCCGTGCTTGCCCGCACCCTGCGCGCTTTTACCGCCTGCCCGCTGGTCGACAGGATCGTGGTTGTCATCCATCCCGACGATCATGCACTGTACGAACGCGCGTTTCCCGGCGATCACAGCAATGTCCTCGTCGTGGATGGTGGTGCAACCCGGCAGGAATCGACCCGTCTGGGCCTCGTTGCCCTGAAGGAATACGCGCCGCAATATGTGATGATCCATGACGGTGTAAGACCATTCGTCAGTCAGGATTTGCTTGGACGCATCGTCGGGAACCTCACTCCCGATGAAGGCGTACTGCCTGCACTCGCCGTCTCCGACACGCTCAAGCAATCCACCCCCGACGGAACGGTCAAGACCACGGTTCCTCGCGCTGGGCTTTTCGCAGCTCAGACGCCACAAGCATTCCCATATGCGCCTATCTTCGCGGCACACGAGAAAGCCTTCGCGCTTCATCGCTCTGATTTCACGGATGACGCTGCCATTGCCGAATGGCAAGGTATCGCTGTCCGCATCATCGAAGGCTCGGCAGACAATACGAAGCTCACCTGGGCAAAGGATATCGAAATGGCTGATAAGCGCCTGAGGCAGGACCACGTCTCGTTTCCCGACATTCGCACAGGCAATGGCTATGACGTGCATTCGTTTGAGCCGGGCGACCATGTCACTTTGTGCGGCGTCAAAATCCCCCATGAGGCAAAGCTGAACGGACATTCTGATGCGGACGTTGCCCTTCACGCACTGACCGACGCGTTGCTCGCCACGCGTGGCGCGGGCGACATCGGCACGCATTTCCCGCCGTCTGACCCGCAATGGAAGGGCGCAGCCTCGCGCATCTTCGTGGAACATGCGGCCAGTATCGTGCGTGAAGCTGGCGGACGCATTGCCAATGTCGATGTGACGTTGATCAGCGAAGCGCCCAAGGTCGGCCCGCATCGCGCCGCCATGACGGAAGCGCTTTGCGACATGCTGGGCATTGCCGCCGACCGCGTTTCGATCAAGGCGACCACGAACGAGAAACTGGGCTTTATCGGTCGCCGCGAAGGCATTGCGGCGATTGCCACGGCAACCGTGATCTATCCCGGCGAGGTGCCGGAATGAGCAGCCTTATCGCAGAAGAACAGGCTATCGCCGTACTGAATGCCTGCCGCAAGGCGGGCGTAATGATTGCAACGGCGGAATCCTGCACCGGCGGCCTCATCGCCAGTGCGCTTACCGACATTGCGGGATCATCCGATGTCATGGATCGCGGCTTTGTCACCTATTCCAACGAAGCCAAGAATGAAATGATCGGCGTGCCGATGGAATTGATCGGGCGCGTTGGTGCCGTGTCATGCGAAGTGGCGCTGGCCATGGCAGAAGGTGCCCTTGCCCATTCACGCGCAGCTATCAGCGTGGCGGTAACGGGCGTTGCAGGCCCCGGTGGCGGCTCGGAAGAAAAACCAGTCGGCCTAGTGCATATCGCTTCGGCACGGAAAGGCCAGTCAACGCTGCACCGCGAATGTCGCTTTGGCCCCTTGAGCCGTGCGGAAATCCGCCACGCGACGGTTCTGGCCGCACTCGCTCTGGTGCTGGAAAATCTCTCGTCAGATTGATCGAAGTCATACACTTTCGCACCAGTCGCCCTATTCTACCGGTTGGGAACAGAAGCGAGGAGCACAGGCCATGCGTTTTGAGGGCAAGATTGTTATCGTGACCGGTGGAGCAAGCGGGATCGGTGAAGCGACTGTCCGCGCTTTTGTTCGCGAGGGTGCAAAAGTCGTTATCGCCGATCTTTCCGATCATGGACCTGAACTTGCGCGCGAACTTGCAGGGACTACAGAACAGGCGCTTTTCGTCAAAACGGACGTCATGGACAGCAAGGCAGTTCAAGCGCTCATCGCCAAGACTGTGGAAACCTACGGTCGACTCGACGTCATGTTCGCCAATGCGGGCATCGCCGCTGACGGTCCGATTGACGAACTGGACGAAACCGCATGGCAAAGAACTATCGATATCAACCTGACCGGCGTTTATCTATGCGATAAATACGCCATCGATCAGATGCGCTCACAGGGTAGCGGCATAATCGTCAATTGCGGATCAATCCACAGCCATGTCGGCAAATCGGGTGTCACCGCCTACGCGGCAGCAAAGGGCGGCGTGAAACTTCTGACGCAGACACTCGCCATCGATTACGGTGCGCAGAATATCCGCGTGAATGCCGTCTGCCCCGGCTATATCGACACACCTCTTCTGAAAGACATTCCAGACGAAAAGAAACAGGAACTCGTAGCTCTGCACCCGTTAGGTCGTCTGGGACGCGCCGAAGAAGTAGCAAATGTCGTTCTGTTTCTGGCAAGCGACGACGCTTCATTCGTTACTGGAGCCTCCATACTGGTCGATGGCGGCTACACGGCACAGTAACAGCAAAGCCATGGAAAACCGGGGCCTTCTTCAGGCCAGTCCGTAAATCTGATCGGCTCGCTTCTCGAATGCTTCCGAGAATTTCTTGAACGCCAGATCGAACATAGTGCCCATCAACAGGCCAAGCGTGCGGCTTTTGAATTCATAGTCGATGAAAAACTCGACATCGCACTCGCTCCCATCGCCAGCGGGCCGGAATGTCCAGCGATTATCGAGGTAACGAAACGGACCGTCGAGATATTTCACATCGATAGTATCTTCATCGGGCTTGAGAAGCACCTGACTGGTAAATGTCTCACGGATGAGCTTATAACCAACGGTCATGTCAGCGATGAGGAGCGCCTTCCCGTCCCGTTCCTTGCGAGAACGAACCGACAAAGCTTCGCACATAGGCAGAAACTGCGGATATTTTTCTACATCCGCAACGAGGCTGAACATCTGCTCAGCCCGATGATGCACCCGCCTGACGGTCGTAAATTGTGGCATTGTTTACGAAGCCTGTGCCGCAACCTGCGCCTCTCGCGCCGCCCTCAATTTTGCGAAGTCGTCGCCCGCATGATGCGAAGAGCGCGTCAACGGGCTGGAAGCGACGAGAAGGAAGCCCTTCGTCCTGCCAATCGTCTCGAAAGATTTGAATTCGTCAGGCGTGACAAAGCGGATTACCGGATGGTGCTTGCGCGTCGGCTGGAGATATTGGCCGATGGTCATGAAATCCACGTCCGCCGAACGTAGATCATCCATCAATTGAAGGATTTCATTACGCTCCTCGCCCAGCCCCACCATGATACCAGACTTGGTGAAAATGGTCGGGTCGAGTTCTTTCACGCGCTGCAACAGGCGGATCGAATGGAAATAACGCGCGCCGGGACGGACCTTCAGATATTTCGACGGTACCGTTTCCAAATTGTGGTTGAACACGTCGGGCCGCGCCTTGACCACGATTTCAAGCGCGCCTTCCTTACGCAGGAAGTCCGGTGTCAGGATTTCAATCGTCGTTGCAGGTGTTGCCTCACGGATGGCGCGGATGACATCGGCAAAATGCTGCGCGCCGCCATCGGCCAGATCGTCGCGATCAACCGAGGTGATGACCACATGGGTCAGGCCCATCTGTTTGACAGCCTTGGCCAGATTTTCCGGTTCGCTCGGATCGAGCGCGGTTGGGATACCGGTCGAGACATTGCAGAAGGCGCAAGCACGTGTGCAGATTTCGCCCATGATCATGAAAGTGGCGTGCTTCTTTTCCCAGCACTCGCCAATATTCGGGCAACCCGCTTCCTCGCAGACGGTCACAAGCTTGTTGGAGCGGACAATGTCACGCGTTTCGCTATAGCCGCGCGAAACCGGAGCCTTGACCCTGATCCAGTCCGGCTTCTTCTGGATTTCATTGTCGGGGCGATGCGCCTTTTCCGGGTGCCGCAGACGTGCGCTCTGATTGACCGTATCGACAACTGTAACCATGCTGTATCCTGCCTATCCAGAGCGCTTTTGCGGTCATACCCGCAATCGTCTCAATTTGCGCCGGTCTAATCCTTGCCCCCGGCCCTGTCAACTTGGACCATCGGCTATTCAATGCCGGGCAGCCATCCCGAGCGCCCTGAAAACCAGAGCGCAGATAACGCCGAAGACCAGACCGCCGACGCCAAGCGCCAATGTCAGTGTCCAGACGCCATACCAACCGGCAATCGCCGTTCCGTTGACCGATATGGTGTTACCGCTTGAGAGACTCAAGACGCCGGCAAGAAAGCCGAGCGCAAGACCCGTGACGGTAGACCATTTGATCACGGGCCAGGCGGCGCGCCGCCATGGCCCTCCATTTTCGATCAGCGGAATGGTTCACTCCTTATGCGTTCAGGACGCGACCATAGGCGTCGAGAACACTTTCCTTCATCATTTCCGATAATGTCGGATGCGGGAAGACCGAATGCATCAGTTCTTCTTCCGTCGTCTCCAGATTCATCGCAATGACAAAGCCCTGAATGAGTTCCGTCACTTCCGCGCCAACCATATGTGCGCCCAGAAGCTGGCCGGTCTTCTTGTCGAAGATCGTCTTCACGAGGCCCTGATCTTCGCCAAGCGCAATCGCCTTGCCGTTGGCACCAAAAGAATAGCGTCCGACCCGAATGTCAAAGCCCTGTTCCTTAGCCTTGGCTTCCGTCAAGCCAACCGATGCGACCTGCGGATTGCAATAGGTACAGCCCGGAATCTTGCCCTTGTCGAGCGAATGGACATTCGGAAGACCTGCGATCTTTTCGACGCAGATCGTGCCTTCATGCTCGGCCTTGTGTGCCAGCATCGGCGGACCGGCAACGTCGCCAATGGCGTAGATGCCGTCCACATTGGTCTTGCCATAGCCGTCGATGACAACACAACCGCGATCCGTCTTCACGCCCAGCGCTTCAAGGCCAAGATTTTCGATATTGCCCTGAACGCCAACGGCGGAAATCATCCGGTCAACGGTCAGCGTCTGCACCTTGCCGTCCTTGGTTTCAATATGGGCGGTGACGCTGTTTGCGCCCTTCTCCACCTTGGAAACCTTGGCTTCAGTGACAATCTTAAGCCCACGCTTTTCAAGCTGTTTGCGAGCGATGGCGGAGATTTCCGCATCTTCCACCGGCATGATCTGCGGCATGACTTCCACGACCGTCACATCGACGCCCATGTCATGATAGAAGGAGGCAAATTCAATGCCGATTGCGCCCGATCCCATAACCAGCATGGATTTGGGCAGGTCTTGCGGAACCATAGCCTCGAAATAGGTCCAGATCAGCTTGCCATCCGGCTCGATGCCCGGCAGCGCACGCGGACGCGCGCCAGTCGCAACGATAACGTGCTTCGCCTTATAGCTGCCCTCGCCCAGAACGCCTTTCGGCAGCGGATTTTGCGGCAGCATCGGCTGCTTCGACGTTTTACCGACAGAAATTTCCGCCGGATTGGAGCCGGAAGCGCCCTTCACGAGCTTGGCTTCGCCCCAGATCACGTCGATCTTGTTCTTCTTCATAAGAAAGGCAACGCCGCCATTGAGCCGCGCCGAAACACCACGCGAACGTGCAACAACCGCCTTCACGTCAGGCGTGATCTTGCCTTCCAGCGTCAGGCCATAATCCTTGGCATGCTCGCCAAAATGCAGGATTTCCGCCGAACGCAGCAGCGCCTTGGTCGGAATGCAGCCCCAGTTGAGGCAAATACCGCCCAGATGTTCGCGCTCGACGATAGCCGTCTTGAGGCCAAGCTGCGCGGCGCGGATCGCCGTGACGTAACCGCCGGGGCCCGATCCGATAACAATAACGTCGTAAATATCGGCCATAATCTTTTCCTTGCTCTCGAAAGACGAAAGGCCGCGCTGAATATAATCCGGCGCGGCTCGTTCTCGTCAGACCAGCATACCCATCGGGTTTTCGATGTGGCGCTTGAAGGCCTGCGCCAGTTCAGCGGCAAGCGCGCCGTCCACTGCGCGGTGATCGGTGGAAAGTGTGACCGACATGACGGTCGCGACCTTCATTTCGCCCTTCTTCACCACAACGCGTTCCTCGCCCGCGCCGATTGCGAAAATGGTCGCATGCGGCGGGTTGATGATGGCGGCAAAATCCTTGACCCCGAACATGCCGAGGTTCGACACCGAGGTCGAACCACCCTGATATTCCTCAGGCTTCAGCTTGCGGTCGCGCGCGCGCTTCGCCAGATCCTTCATCTCGTTGGAGATGGCGGAAAGTGTCTTCTGCTCCGCATGGCGCACGATTGGCGTGATCAGACCGCCCGGAATGGAAACGGCAACACCAACATCCGAACGCTTGTGCTTGATCATGCCGCCTTCGGTCCAGGAAACATTGGCTTCCGGGATGTCACGCAGCGCCAAAGCGGTTGCCTTGATGATCATGTCATTGACGGAAAGCTTGTAGGCCGGAACTTCGCCCTTTTCCGTCTTGAGCATGGGCGACGCCGCATTGATCTGGGCACGCAGCGCCAGAAGCGCATCAAGCTCGCAATCAATGGTCAGGTAGAAATGCGGAACCGTCTGCTTGGATTCCACCAGACGACGCGCAATGGTCTTGCGCATGCCGTCATGCGGCACGATCTCGTAGGAGCCTTCCTCGAACAGCTTGAGAACGGTATCGTCCGACATCGGCTTTGCGGCAGGTGCGCTGGCCGTCTGCGGCGCTGCGGCGGGAGCTTTTGCGCCACCGGAAGCAATTGCTGCTTCTACGTCGCGCTGAACGACACGGCCATGTGGGCCTGTGCCGTTCACGCTCGCAATATCAAGACCTGCACCCTTGGCAATGCGACGCGCCAGCGGCGATGCGAAGACGCGCTCGCCCTTGGCAACCTGTGCAGCAGCAGGCTGTGCAGCCTGTACCGGAGCGGGAGCAGCAACAGGGGCGGCTTCCTTCTTCGGCTCTTCTTTCGGCGTTTCGGCCTTGGCTTCAGCCTTCGGGGCAGCAGCGCCGCCCTTGGCTGCTTCCGCAACATCCTCACCTTCAGCGGCAAGAATGGCAATCAGCGCATTGACCTTGACACCTTCGGTTCCAGCCGGAACCACGATTTTGGCAACCGTGCCTTCATCGACGGCTTCGACTTCCATCGTGGCCTTGTCGGTTTCGATTTCGGCAATCACATCGCCGGACGAGATCTTGTCGCCTTCCTTGACCAGCCATTTCGACAGGTTGCCTTCTTCCATCGTCGGAGAAAGCGCTGGCATGGTGATATTGATCGGCATGTCCCGTTCCTCCTCAGGCCTTGTAGGTCACGGCTTTCACCGCTTCCACCACTTCGGCAACATTCGGCAGCGCCAGCTTTTCAAGATTGGCGGCGTAAGGCATCGGCACGTCCTTGCCAGCGATGGTCAGGATCGGCGCATCAAGATAATCGAAAGCCTCCTGCATCACGCGGGTAGCGATTTCTGTGCCGACCGACGACTGCGGGAAACCTTCTTCGACAGTCACCAGACGGCCGGTCTTCTTGACCGATTCCACCACGGTCGGAATATCCATCGGGCGGATCGTGCGCAGGTCAATGATTTCGACGTCAATGCCCTGTGCGGCCAGTTCTTCCGCAGCCTTGACGGCATAGGTCATGCCGATACCGAAGGAGACGATGGTCGCATCCTTGCCCTGCTTGTGAACCCGCGCCTTGCCAATCGGCAGCACGAAATCATCGAGTTTCGGCACATCGAAATGATGACCGTAGAGAATTTCGTTTTCGAGGAAGATGACCGGATTGGGATCGCGGATCGCAGCCTTGAGCAGACCCTTGGCGTCGGCCGCCGTGTACGGCATCACGACTTTCAGGCCCGGAATATGGCTATACCATGCCGCATAGCACTGCGAATGCTGGGCGCCAACGCGTGCAGCAGCCCCCGAAGGACCACGGAATACCATCGGCGCACCCATCTGACCGCCCGACATATACAACGTCTTGGCGGCAGAGTTTACGATCTGGTCAATCGCCTGCATGGCAAAGTTGAAGGTCATGAATTCGACAATCGGCTTCAGGCCGGCCATGGCGGCACCGACGCCCACACCGGCAAAGCCATGCTCGGTGATCGGCGTATCGACAACGCGGCGGGCCCCAAATTCATCGAGCAAGCCTTGCGTGATCTTATAAGCGCCCTGATATTCGGCAACTTCTTCACCCATGATGAAGACATTGTCGTCGCGGCGCATTTCTTCGGCCATGGCATCGCGCAGCGCTTCACGCACCGTCATCGAAACCATTTCCGTACCGGCCGGAATATCCGGGTCGGCGGCAACTTCGGTTTTCGGAGCAGCCGGAACGCTGGCCGACGGCTTTTCTTCCGCCTTCGGCGTTTCCTTGACTTCTTCCTTGGGCGCTTCGGCCTTGGCAGCCGGCGCCGAACCGATATCGGAAGCGCTTTCGCCATCGCCAAGCAGCACGGCAATCGGCGTATTGACCTTCACGCCTTCGGTGCCTTCGGCCACGAGAATCTTGCCGATGACACCTTCGTCAACAGCTTCGACTTCCATCGTCGCCTTGTCGGTTTCGATCTCGGCAATCACGTCGCCGGACGTAACCTTGTCGCCTTCCTTTTTCACCCATTTGGAAAGCTTGCCTTCTTCCATCGTCGGAGAAAGGGCGGGCATGAGAATTTCTACGGGCATGACAACACCTTTCCAGAACTTAGAGCAGAATATCCGTGTAGAGCTCGGAAACATCCGGCTCCGGATCGTTTTGAGCGAAATCGGCGGCATCGGCGACAATGTCGCGAACTTGGCGGTCGATTTCCTTCAGCTCTTCTTCTGTTGCCCAGCCCTTGTCGATCAGGCGCTGCTTGACCTGCTCGATCGGATCGTGCTCGGAGCGCATCTTCTGCACTTCTTCCTTGGAGCGATACTTCGCCGGATCGGACATGGAATGCCCGCGATAGCGATAGGTCAGCATTTCAAGAATCAGCGGCCCCTTGCCGGCACGCGCCCAGTCGGCAGCAAATTTCGCAGCCGCCGAAACGGCGCGCACATCCATGCCGTCCACCTGAATGCCGGGAAGATTGAACGACACGCCGCGCTTGGAGAAGTCAGTTTCAGCGGACGAGCGCGAAACGGACGTGCCCATGGCGTAGCGGTTGTTTTCGATGACATAGATCACAGGCAGCTTCCACAGCGAGGCCATGTTGAAGCTTTCATAGACCTGTCCCTGATTGGCCGCGCCATCGCCGAAATAGACGGTCGAGAGATTATCGTTGCCGCGATACCTGTTCGCAAAGGCAAGGCCCGTTCCAAGCGAAACCTGAGCGCCGACGATGCCGTGACCGCCGTAGAAGCCCTTTTCCTTGGAGAACATGTGCATCGAACCGCCCTTGCCCTTGGAGTAACCTCCACGGCGGCCGGTCAGCTCGGCCATCACGCCACGCGCTTCCATGCCGGTCGCCAGCATATGACCGTGATCGCGATAGGACGTGATGATCTGATCGCCCTGCTTCAATGCGGTCTGCATGCCGACGACGACAGCTTCCTGTCCGATATAAAGATGGCAGAATCCACCAATGAAGCCCATGCCATAAAGCTGGCCGGCCTTTTCCTCGAAACGCCGAATCATCAGCATTTCGCGATAGGCTTCCAACTCCTGCTTTTTATCGAAGTTCGCTGGCGCAGGTGCCTTGGGTGCCGTCACAGAAGATGCCTGCATTTTGCCAGCAGGCATCTTTTTAGCCCTCGGTGCCATATCTCGCTCCCTAGTATTGTCGTTCTCTCGTGACGTTATACGGGCATACCACAAGATACAATATGCACCCAGAGCATAGCTGCTATGCCGCCAAGCCCTTAAAAACATATCACAAAAAGAAAATTAACTTGATTTCAGTTAATTCGATCGATCTTCCCTCGAAGTGATAATCGTCACCTCGTCGGGATGGGAGAGATTAAGCGCCCTGCGCGCCTGCTCGTCAAGCATATCCTTTTCGATGGAACCGTCGCGCAAAAGCGTCACTCGCTTTTCCAGCGCATTACGCTCTGCCGTAACCTGATCGAGTTGCCCGGCAAGGAGACTCTTTTGTTCTTCGAGCTGAATGCGAGAATAGAGACCGTACTCTCCGTGATAGGCGTGGAAACCGAAATAGCTCAGAAACGCGACTGTCAAGACAGGCAAGACGAGACGCCCACGGATCGATCTACGCTTCTGCTTGGTCCACATTTCCGCTTCCTTCTCGCCTCTCGGAACAGACTCCCGCCCGAGACCGGCCATAAATCCGAATTCCACCATAAAGCGCGATTTTGCTTAACAGAGATTTACCATGAACCAATACCAGGGATGAACGGACCATAAAAACGGCTCCGCTTTTCGGCCCACGGATGCCATCCGCCTCCTTTTCACCGAAGCACCAATGATAACGGGAAACGAACGCCGACAAGCCCCTCCGGGAAAACCATCTCCCGGAGGGGTACGCATAATTGATCAACTACAAGCTCGGCAAGCGAAGCAACGGGCTCGATCAAATATCGACAATCGTTGAAAATCCGCCAAAGATCATGCGCTTGCCGTCGAAAGGCATCTGGTCGCCCATTGCCTTCATGCGCGGGTCGCTCATCATCTTTTTGTTGGCCGCATCGCGCGTCGCCTTATCGGGATATTCGAACCAGGAGAAAACCACCTCCTCGTCCGGTGTGGCCTGCACCGCACGACGAAAATCCGTCACTTTGCCATCGGGAACGTCGTCGCCCCACGCCTCCACCATCCGAGTGACGCCGAATTCCTTGAACAGTTCCGCAGCCGTTGCTGCATGTTTACGGTAGATTTCCTTGTTTGCCTTCGGAACAGCGACGACAAATCCTTCAATGTAAGCCATTTTCTCTCTCCCGTGAAAGTTTCCCGCCCACGGCGCCATCATGCGAATTCCACGCCGCTCCCTCTAGATTCAACATCATTGCAATAACATTGATATCAATATAGTTACATTAGGTCAAACCCTGATGCCATATCGAGCGCGAAACAAAAAAGGCGGGCCACGAAGCCCGCCTTTAGGGATTTCCAGAAAGGATCAGAGGAATTTCAGAGCGTTACGGCCTGCGTAGCGGGCCTGCTTGCCAAGCTCCTCCTCGATGCGGATCAACTGGTTGTACTTCGCCGTACGGTCGGAGCGAGCCAGTGAACCGGTCTTGATCTGACCGCAATTGGTGGCAACTGCCAGATCGGCAATCGTCGAATCCTCGGTTTCACCCGAACGATGCGACATGACGGCGGTATAACCGGCCTTATGCGCGGTTTCGACAGCGTCGAGCGTTTCCGACAGCGAGCCTATCTGGTTGACCTTGACGAGGATCGAATTGGCAACGCCCATGCGGATACCGTCGCGAAGACGAGCCGAATTTGTTACGAAAAGATCGTCGCCAACCAACTGGCATTTATTGCCAATCAGATCGGTCAGATACTTCCAGCCTTCCCAGTCGTCTTCAGCCATGCCGTCTTCGATGGTGACGATCGGATAATCGCCGACAAGCTTGGCAAGATACTTGGCCTGCGCCTTTGGATCGCGGCTCTTGCGTTCGCCCTCATAGACGTAATTGCCGTCCTTGAAGAATTCGGTCGAAGCGCAATCAAGGCCAAGCGCAATGTCTTCACCCGGTTTGAAACCGGCTTTCTCGATGGATTCCATGATGAAATCGAGTGCTGCCTGCGCGTTTTTCAGGTTCGGCGCAAAGCCGCCTTCATCGCCGACATTGGTGTTGTGACCGGCATCCTTGAGACGCTTCTTGAGCGTATGGAAAACCTCCGAACCGTAACGCACAGCCTCACGGATCGATGAAGCGCCAACTGGCAGAATCATGAATTCTTGAAAGTCGATCGGATTGTCGGCATGGGCGCCACCATTGATGATATTCATCATCGGTACGGGCAGCACATGCGCATTAGCTCCGCCGACATAGCGATAGAGCGGCAGGCCGGTTGCCTGAGCGGCAGCCTTGGCAACAGCCAGCGAAACGCCGAGAATGGCATTGGCGCCAAGATTACCCTTGTTGGCGGAGCCATCAAGATCGATTAGCGTCTGGTCGATCAGCAACTGGCTTTCGGCATCCATGCCGGCGATGGCGTCAAAAATCTTGCCGTTGACGGCTTCCACGGCCTTTTCCACACCCTTGCCAAGATAGCGGCTGCCACCGTCACGCAATTCGACGGCTTCGTGTGCGCCGGTCGATGCGCCGGACGGAACCGCGGCACGGCCGAAAGAGCCATCTTCAAGCACCACGTCCACTTCGACGGTCGGATTGCCGCGGCTGTCAAGAATTTCGCGGCCGACGATGTCGATGATTGCAGTCATAGGAGCCAGTCCTTCCCTATAGATCTCGCCCCGCGTCATGCGCGGAGCTGCTAAACAAATCCGATGCGAGCCTTCAATACCGAAACAAAAGGCGGAGGAAAATCCCCCGCCTCTCACAATTACCCTTGAATTTTTACATTCCCTTGGCGATGCGATCAAAAGCGATCAGTTTTTCCAGCAAAACGGGCATCTTGTCGATCGGAACCATGTTCGGCCCGTCCGACGGAGCATTGTCCGGGTCCTGATGGGTTTCGATGAACAGCCCGGCCACGCCGACGGCCACGGCAGCGCGCGCCAGTGTTTCCACGAATTCACGCTGCCCACCCGTTGAACCGCCCTGCCCGCCTGGCTGCTGAACCGAATGAGTGGCGTCAAACACTACTGGCGAACCGAAGCCGGCCATGATCGGCAATGCGCGCATGTCGGAGACAAGCGTATTGTAGCCGAATGAAGCGCCGCGCTCGGTAGCCATCACATTGGGATTGCCGCTCTCGGTGATCTTGGCCAGAACGTTCTTCATATCCCACGGCGCCAGAAACTGGCCCTTCTTGACGTTGATCACGCGGCCGGTTTTGGCGGCAGCAATCAGAAGATCAGTTTGACGGCACAGGAAAGCCGGAATCTGGAGCACATCGACGACGGGCGCAACCTCGGCGCATTGTTCCTCGGTGTGAACATCAGTCAGAACCGGAAAGCCGAATTCCTTCTTCAGATCGCTGAAAACTTCCAGCGCTTTTTCGATACCGATACCACGCTCTGCCTTCAGAGACGTGCGGTTGGCCTTGTCGAAGCTCGACTTATAGACGAGCCCGATGCCCAACCTATCGGTCATTTCCTTCAAACGGCCCGCCATATCGAAAGCGTGCTGGCGTGTTTCCATCTGGCACGGACCCGCAATCAATGCGAATGGCGCACTGTTGGAAAAAGTGACATTACCGATTTTAACGGAGGAATTGGCGGTCGCCATCATGAACCTCGAATCCTTGCACCTGTTCAGGCGCTTTATCTGGCGTGCAACGGCTTCAAAAACAAGGCCGCAAAACAAATACGCGCCCCTGAAGGGCGCGTATTATCTTATACAAGCCGGCTTTGTTCGATTGCCGCCTCGATGAACGAGGCGAAGAGCGGATGCGGCTCAAACGGGCGCGATTTCAGTTCCGGATGGTACTGAACGCCAATGAACCACGGATGATCGGGATATTCGACAGTTTCCGGCAACACGCCGTCCGGCGACATGCCTGCGAAATTGAGACCAGCCCCTTCGAGGCGATCCTTATAGTCGATATTGACCTCATAACGATGCCGGTGGCGTTCGTGAATATCGGTAGACCCATAGATTTCCGCGATCTTCGAGCCCGACTTCAGCGCTGCCTCGTAAGCACCAAGACGCATCGTTCCACCCAGATTACCCGCAGCCGCGCGCTTTTCGAGCATATTGCCCTTGAGCCATTCGGTCATCAGGCCAACAACCGGTTCTTTCGTCGGACCAAACTCGGTGGAAGAAGCATTTTCAATTCCGACCAGGTTACGCGCCGCTTCGATACAGGCCATCTGCATACCGAAGCAAATGCCGAAATAGGGCACCTTGCGTTCGCGGGCGAATTTCGCAGCGAGAATTTTGCCTTCTGCACCGCGTTCGCCGAAACCGCCCGGCACGAGAATGCCGTGCACCTTTTCCAGATAAGGAGCCGGATCTTCGCTTTCAAAGACTTCCGCCTCGATCCAGTCGAGATTGACCTTGACCTTATTGGCCAGACCGCCGTGATGCAGCGCCTCGATCAGCGACTTATAGGCATCCTTCAGGCCGGTATATTTGCCGACAACGGCGATGGTGACTTCGCCTTCCGGATTATGCAGGCGATTGGAAACCTCCTGCCAGCGGTCCATGCGCGGCTTGGGCGCCGGATCAATACCGAAAGCCGCCAGCACTTCGGAATCAAGACCTTCCTTGTGATAGGCAATTGGCACATCATAGATGGTCGCCACATCAAGTGCCTGAATGACCGCACTTTCACGCACATTACAGAACAACGAGAGTTTGCGACGTTCCGACTCAGGAATCTCGCGATCAGCGCGGACCAGAAGGATATCCGGCGCAATGCCGATAGAACGCAGTTCCTTAACGGAATGCTGGGTCGGCTTGGTCTTCAATTCGCCCGCAGCCGGGATATAGGGCATCAGCGTCAGATGGATATAAACTGCCGTGCCACGCGGCAACTCGTTGCCGAGCTGGCGGATCGCTTCGAGGAACGGCATGGCTTCGATATCGCCGACCGTACCGCCTATCTCGCACAGCACGAAATCATAATCGTCATTGCCTTCGAGGACAAAATTCTTGATCTCGTCGGTCACATGCGGAATGACCTGAACCGTCGCACCGAGATAATCGCCGCGGCGTTCCTTTTCGATGATGTTGCGGTAAATGCGACCGGTGGTGATATTGTCCTGCTGGTTTGCTGGACGACCGGTGAACCGCTCGTAATGACCGAGATCAAGGTCGGTTTCGGCACCATCGTCAGTAACGAACACCTCACCATGCTGGTAAGGCGACATCGTGCCGGGATCGACATTCAGATAAGGGTCGAGTTTACGGATACGCACGCGGTAACCACGTGCCTGAAGGAGTGCAGCCAGTGCTGCGGCAGCTATGCCTTTTCCAAGGGAAGAAACCACGCCGCCAGTGATGAATACATATCGCGCCATGGGCTTATCTCGTTAGACTTTCCTGATTGATTCCGCCACAAAAAAATGCTTCCCGGCGGCATTTTTTTGCCGGGGTCAGGCGAAAATCGTCGTTGCACAAAGAAAAACCGGAGCCAGAAACCCCGGAGCGAATACGTCAGTCATTCTCTAGCGCCCCTATTCCCAGAAAGCCACGTCGAAGCTCGAAATCCACAGCTTCCGCTTCCTGAAACAGTCAAACGCAAAAGAAAAGGCCGGACTCGATGAGCCCAGCCTCATTCAGATAGTTGCCCGTGAATTAAAGTACAACCACTTCCGTACCAAGACCGACACGCTCGTACAGATCCATGACATCTTCATTGATCATGCGGAAGCAACCGTTGGAAGCCGAGCTGCCGATAGTCCATGGCTGCACCGTGCCGTGAATGCGAATGTAGGTGTCCTTATTGCCCTGGAAGAGGTACATCGCGCGTGAACCGAGCGGGTTGCCCGGACCACCATCCATGCCGTTCTTGAAACGTCCATAGTGAGCCGGATCGCGCTCGATCATTTCCTTGGTCGGGATCCAGCGTGGCCATTCGCGCTTGGCGTTGATCGTAGCCTTGCCCTGAAACTCGAGTCCCTGTTTGCCAACGGCGATGCCGTAACGGCGGGCAGTCGTGGACGTTTCTACGAGGTAGAGAAAGCGCTTCTTCGGATCGATAACAATCGTACCCGGCTTGTAGCCTGTGAAAGCCACGTCCTGCGGACGGAACTTCGGATCAATATTATACTTGTTCGCCTTGACCGTATTGCCGCTTTTGGAAGCCTTCTTCTTTTTCTTCGGCTTTTCCGGGTTGGCTTTGGTTTCGCTTGAAAGCGCAACCTGCTGAACCGACGCAGCGGCTTGGTTGAGCTGCGCTTCAGCATTTATCGGCGACGCGGCAAATGCCGGAGCGGTCGCTCCAATGCAGAAGCCAGCAACACCGGCAATCAGAATACGGCGTGAAAACATGATCGGGTCCCGAAAATTCAAGCACAAAGGAAACAGCCTGCCACAATGAGCGACAAGTCAGGCTTTTGCATTCCTTACTTCAAAGCCTTCTCGTTCTCAATTCACCGCCGCAGTTTCGCATTGCGATTCGCGGCCGCGTATTGCCTGACTGCAACACTTTGTGGCCTCACGGTTAACAAAAAGAAAACCGGCCTCAAGGGCCGGTTTTGCAATTCACGCCATGTCATCAGCTATTACTGTGAACTTGGAACCGGATTGGCTGGAGTTTCAGGAACTGCCGGAGCCTGCGGCTGCGTAGCATCAGGAGCCGCTGGCGCGGCCTCATTGGTGTTGGTGCGCGAGGATTCGCCGCCAAGCTGGTTGAGAATTCCGCCACCATTACCGCCAGCCGGGGCCGTCTGACCATCGGTTGCCGCCGGAATACGGTTCAGAATGTCCGTCGGCTTTTCGCCATAACGCGCCATGATACCGAGGATCAGCGACGTAGCGAAGAAGCCGATGGCAAGGATCGCCGTGGTGCGGGTCAACGCGTTTGCCGCGCCACGTGCCGTCATGAACCCCGAACCGCCGCCGATGCCAAGGCCGCCGCCTTCCGAACGCTGGATGAGCACAACGCCGACAAGCGCCAGCACGATCAACAAATGAATGACAATGAGTACGGTCTGCATGGGTTACGGTCTTTATATCCCTAAAACTAGAGCGGCTCTTTACACGCTATTATCCGATAATCCAAGCCCCATGGCCAAGATAGGCGGAGCGATTTACCGGTTACAAATTTCGATAGGTCTCGCATATGGCGAGAAAATCGGTTGCCTTCAAGCTTGCTCCGCCAACAAGTGCACCGTCGACATCCGCAATGCCGAGCAATTCGGCGGCGTTGGAAGGCTTGACGGAACCGCCATAGAGAAGCCGCAGATGCGCGCCCTTGGCGCCAAAACGTTCGATCAGCTGTTCACGCATAAAAGCATGCGCGGCACGAACATCCTGAACCGTGGGGGTAAGGCCCGTGCCGATAGCCCACACCGGCTCATAAGCGATAATGGTGTTCTCGGCATTTACATTGTCCGGCAAGGACCCGGCGAGCTGTTTGCCGATGACATCGAGCGTAAGCTCGGCCTTGCGCTCATCGGCGGTTTCACCGACACAAACGATAGCAACCAGACCCGCCGCCCATGCCGCTTCGGTCTTGGCGTGAACAGTCTCATTGCTTTCGTGATGATCGGTCCGACGCTCGGAATGGCCGATAATGACATGCGACGCGCCCGCTTCCTTAAGCATCTCGGACGAAACGTCGCCGGTATGCGCGCCCGATACCTTATGGTGTGCGTCCTGACCTCCGAGACCGACCGTTTCGCCTTCAAGCGTTTCCGCTGCGCGAGAAAGGAGCGTCGCTGGCACACAGACGACAGCATCGAGCTTACGGCCGAGATCGGAGCTCAGTCCGGCGGCGATAGCGCGCAATTCGGTCAGGGATTCCCCTGTACCATTCATCTTCCAGTTGCCAGCAACCAGCGGACGGATTCCCGGAGTCATTTCATTCTCCTCGCCTGTTTAAAACAGCAGGCGCGGCCGCACTCCCGAAGCAGACCAGCGCCAAATTTTGCCACTGACTAAGCGTATTCGTGCTGCAATGCAAATGTTCTTGGGCCTCCATATGCAATGAGACCTTGCATATGGGGCTTGCTTGAGGTTATCCCCTGACTGGCTCAATTTATAAAATCCGAGCTTCGATTTGTTCTTGAAGGGTTTCCAATGCTCGACAGCCTGCGTTCCGCCGCTCAATCCTGGGTCG
Source organism: Brucella daejeonensis (assembly GCF_014199265.1). GTDB lineage: Bacteria > Pseudomonadota > Alphaproteobacteria > Rhizobiales > Rhizobiaceae > Brucella > Brucella daejeonensis. Next base: position 174,717 of record NZ_JACIJG010000005.1, on the reverse strand, counting down.
CCAAACTTCTGCTTGGCCTGCTTGTTCTGAGCTTTGCAGTCTGGGGCATCTCCGATGTCTTCCGCGGCAGCCTTGCGGGCAATGCCGCCCTGATCGCAGGCGGTTCTGAAGTGAGTGCCACCGATTATCGTTTTGCCTATGAACAGCAGATGATGCGCCTGTCGCAGCAGTTCCGCCAAAGGCTGACACGCGAACAGGCAAAAGCCATAGGCGTCGAAAATCAGGTCCTCTCCCAGCTTGCCGCTGGCGTTGTGCTGGATGAAGGCGCGCGCAACATGCAACTCGGCCTGTCGAAGGACGGAATTGCCCGCCTGACTGCGGAAGACCCGGCTTTTCACGATGCAGGCGGCAATTTCAATCGCGCCCAGTTCGATGCGGTGCTGCGCCAGTCAGGCATTCGCGCGCAGGACTATCTCGAAAACCGCGCCAAAGTGGCTCGTCGCCAGCAGATCGTTGAAGCGGCAACCGATGGGATGAAACTTCCGAACGCGGCCCTCAAGGCATTGGCGCTCCATCAGGGCGAAACCCGTAGCGTCGACTATGTGACCATTCAGGCCGAAAAGGCCGATGCCGTCCCTGCCCCTGCAGACGACGTGCTCAAAGCTTATTTCGATGAACATAAGGACGAATACAAGGCGCCCGAATACCGCAAAATCACCTATGTGAAACTGGAACCGGCTGACATTGCCGATCCGGCCGCCGTCACACAGGACGAAATCAGCGAATATTTCGAGAAGAACAAGGATCGCTTCAGCACGGTCGAGAAGCGGACCATCGAACAGCTCAATTTTGCGGACGATGCAGCCGCTGAAGCAGCGCACCAGAAGATCGCCGCCGGTACGAGCTTCGTCGATATCGGCAAGGAACAGGGCAAAACCGAAGACGATCTGAAACTTGGCACTTTCGAGAAATCCGCCATTCCCGATCAGGCAATGGCTGAAGCGGCATTTGCGCTTTCGGAAAACGGTGTGAGTCCTGTCGTTAAAGGCAGCTTCGGCCCCGTGATCCTGCGTGTGACCCGGATCGAGCCTGCTCATGTAAAGGCGCTTTCCGAAGTGGAAGGCGAAATTCGCACGACGCTGGCAAACAATATCGCCGCGAGCAGCATCAACGACATTCATGATTCCTATGAACAGGAACGTTCCGATGGCGCTTCAATGACGGATGTTGCAAAGAAACTTAGCCTCAAATCCGTCACGGTCGAGGCTGTCGACGCCGAAGGCAACGATCCTTCCGGCAATCCTTCACAGTTGCCGAACGCCGAGGCATTGCTCACCGCTGCCTTCCAGGCCGATCAGGGATTTGACAATAATCCGCTCACCATGGGCACTATCGGCTACCTCTGGTATCAGGTCGACGGTATCACGCCCGCTCGTGACCGTACGCTTGACGAAGTCACGGACAAGGTCGTGGCTGCATGGAAGGGTGAAGAGGCTGTGAAGCGCCTCAATCAGCGTGTGGACGAACTGAAGAAGCGTCTCGATGGCGGTGCGACACTTGAAACCATCGCTACCGAACTAGGCACTGAAAAGCAGACCAAGCGCGGCGTAATCCGCTCCACCAATGATGCCGATATCGGAACGGCTGCCGCTGCGCAGATATTCCGTGGTCCGATTGACTTCACCGGCAGTGCAGCTGCACCGTCGGATGATGCACAGATTCTTTTCAAGGTAACGGAAGTGACCGAACCCGCCGCAACGGGGCCGGAAGCCATTCCGGAACAGCAGCAGAAATATCTGGCGACCTCGCTATCGGACGATGTTCTTGAACAACTCGTCGGAGAACTGCAGAAGCAGTATCCAGTGAAGATAAACCAGACCGTCATCAACAACGCCTTGGCGTTTTAAGGCTGGTGGATATCCAAATGGCTGATCTAAAACCGTATATTGCGAAAGCCGCATCCGGTGAGCCGCTTTCGCTGGAAGATTCCAAAGCCGCCTTCGACATCATGATGTCAGGCCAGGCGACGCCATCGCAGATCGGTGGATTTCTGATGGCATTGCGTGTGCGCGGTGAAACCGTGCCGGAAATCGCTGGCGCCGTGTCTTCAATGCGCGCCCGTATGCTGCCGGTCAAGGCGCCCGCCGACGCAATTGATATTGTCGGGACCGGAGGCGACCAGTCCGGGTCCTACAATGTCTCAAGTTGCTCCGCCTTCGTCGTTGCAGGCGCCGGTGTTCCGGTTGCCAAGCATGGCAATCGCGCGCTTTCCTCACGGTCCGGCGCGGCAGACGCCCTTGCTGCACTCGGCATCAATATCGAAGCCGATGCGGACACCATCGGGCGCAGCATCGCGGAAGCGGGCCTTGGCTTCATGTTTGCGCCTATGCATCACTCCGCCATGCGTCATGTCGGGGCCTCCCGCGTGGAGCTTGGCACCCGCACCATCTTTAATCTGCTTGGACCACTTTCCAACCCTGCCAGCGTAAAGCGCCAACTGGTCGGAGTGTTTGCCCCGCAATGGGTCACACCGCTGGCTCAGGTGCTTAAGGAACTCGGCTCCGAATCTGCCTGGGTTGTATATGGAGACGGACTGGACGAAATGACTACCGCAGGTACCACACAGGTCGCGGCCTTGGAAAACGGTACCATTCGGACCTTTGAAATCACACCGGAAGAGATCGGCCTCCGGCGCTGTGATCCGGCGGAACTCAAGGGCGGTGAAGCTTCGGTGAATGCGGTCGCCTTGCTGGGTGTTCTCGAAGGCAAGAAAAATGCCTACCGGGATATTGTTCTGCTCAATTCCGGTGCCGCACTTGTTGTTGCCGGCAAGGCGGCGGACGTAAAGGATGGCATTGCGATGGCATCGCAGTCAATCGACAGCGGTGCGGCGCTCGCCGTCTTGCAGAAGGTGATTGCCGTTTCGAACGATAAAGCGGCCTGACGGAAAGGATCGCGTATGTCCACCGACATTCTTCGCAAGATCGAGGCGTATAAGCGTGAAGAAATTGCTGCGGCCAAGGCTCAACGACCCCTCGGCGACCTCAAGTCTCGGGCGCACGATCAGGAAGCGCCGCGCGGCTTCCTGAAGGCTCTCGAAGCAAAACGATCGACCGGTGAATTCGCGCTGATTGCCGAAATCAAAAAGGCAAGCCCATCAAAGGGCCTGATCCGCCCCGACTTCGATCCGCCAGCGCTTGCAAAAGCTTATGAAGCTGGCGGTGCGGCCTGCCTCTCCGTTCTCACCGATACGCCTTCCTTTCAGGGCGCACCCGAATTTCTGACTGCGGCACGCAACGCCTGTAATCTGCCAGCGCTGCGCAAGGACTTTCTGTTCGATACCTATCAGGTGCATGAAGCCCGTAGTTGGGGTGCGGATTGCATCCTTATCATTCTTGCAAGCGTTGACGACGATCTGGCGAAAGCGCTGGAAGAAACCGCGTTCGATCTCGGCATGGATGCGCTTATCGAAGTTCATGATGAAGCGGAAATGGAGCGTGCGCTGAAACTCTCTTCCAGACTTCTTGGCGTCAATAATCGCAATCTGCGCACTTTCGAAGTTGACCTCGCGGTTTCAGAACGCCTTTCAAAAATGGCGCCTGCCGATCGGGTGCTGGTTGGCGAAAGCGGCATATTCACTCACGAAGATTGCCTGCGGTTGGAAAAATCCGGGATCGGAACATTTCTCATCGGAGAAAGCCTGATGCGCAAGGCGGACGTTACCGCCGCCACCCGCGAACTGCTGATCGGTGCGGTCTGAACAATGGCGGGCAAGCTTACCCATATCGACCAGACCGGTGCAGCCAACATGGTGGATGTCGGCGCCAAGGACGAAACCGAACGTCAGGCCGTCGCCGAGGGTTCGGTCAGAATGAAGCCGGAAACGCTGGCGCTCATTCTGGAAGGTAATGCCGCAAAAGGGGATGTGATCGGCACGGCTCGCCTGGCAGGTATCATGGCGGCCAAAAGAACCTCCGATCTGATTCCGCTCTGCCATCCTCTCATGCTGACGAAAGTGGCCGTCGATATCGAGCCTGACCATACCCTGCCGGGGCTACGTGTGCAGGCACTGGTCAAGCTGAACGGACGCACCGGCGTGGAGATGGAAGCGCTGACGGCCGTCTCCGTCACGTGTCTCACGATTTACGACATGGCCAAAGCCGTCGATCGGCACATGGAGATCCGCAACATCAGGGTTACGGAAAAGAGCGGCGGTAAATCAGGCGACTGGAAAGCCTGAGCGCTGAACTTTGCGCAGGATCAACTCCCGTGATTTCTCCCTGTGCTAAATAACGCAAAAAATTCAGTTCGAGAGGAAACGCGATGTCCCTTCTTCCCGTCGATGAAGCCCTGACTCGAATCCTGAAATCCGCAGAACCACGCGGTAAACAACAGGTCGCCTTGGCAGAGGCCGGAGGTCGTATCGTTGCGTCTCCGGTGTTGGCGCATTATATGCAGCCCCCTTTCGACGGATCCGCCATGGACGGTTATGCACTCATCGCTCCGGACGGCGTAACCTATCCTGCGGAGTTCACCGTCATAGGTGAATCGGCTGCGGGAAAGCGTTTCGATGGCAAATTGGGCACCGGTGAGGCGGTTCGCATCTTTACCGGCGCACCACTCCCCGACGGGGCGGATACGATCGTCATCCAGGAGCATACCGAACGTTCCGGCGACAGGTTGATAATAAATGAGGGAATCCAGCCGGGACGGCATATCCGCCGGGCTGGCCTTGATTTTTCCCCCGACAATATCGTCATCCCGGTTGGGAGAGAGCTGGACCCGTCCGCGCTCTCCCTCGCCGCCGCAAGCGGTAACGCGACGCTGGAAGTCTTCCAGAAGCCACGTGTGGCGATACTGGCAACAGGTGACGAACTGGTCCTCCCAGGCGAAACTCCCGGTCCAGATCAGATCGTCGCATCGAACAGCGTCGGGATCGCTGAACTCGTTCGCCGCGCGGGCGGTACTCCCGACGATCTCGGCATCATCCGAGATGATCCGGCCGCAACGGAGCGCGCAATCGCTGACACACTACAAAGCGGAGCCGATATTCTGGTGACCATCGGCGGCGCTTCGGTTGGTGACCGCGACTTCGTTCACGGTGCGCTGCAGAAATGCGGGGTTGATCTCGACTTCTGGAAAATTGCCATGCGCCCCGGAAAGCCCCTGATGTATGGCCGCATCGAGGTGAAAGGCAAAACCGTACACGTTATCGGCTTGCCCGGAAATCCGGTTTCCAGCCTCGTTTGCAGCCTGGTTTTTCTCCGTCCTCTGGTCGCGAGGCTCGCGGGCGCTCACATTGAAGCCGACATTCGGTCCGCGAAACTCGGCACAGCCCTTCCCGCAAACGACCATCGTCGCGATTATATCCGCGCGACCGTCGAATCAGCGCCTGACGGTACGCTGATAGCCAGGCCTTTTCCGGTTCAGGATTCGTCGATGCTGTCCGCTCTTGTCGGATCGAAAGCCTTGCTTATCCGCGATGAAGATGCACCCGCCGCCGCCGCCGGCGATGTCTGTCGCGTTCTTATGCTCTGAGTCGACAACGGAAATCGTACGAGAATATAGGTAAGAAAGTTTCCATAACTAATTATTATATAACGTATATTTTCTATCTATAACAATCTGGCATGGCGATCACGGCCGACGCCGGAGCGCGCACGGAAACACTCCACCGCACGTTAATCATTTTAAAACCATTGCAGAACAAGACTGGAACATATAGTGTTCGTTCTGGTTTTGTTTTTCTCTATTCTGGGCCGGGAGGGTGTCGCATGTTGACCCGCAAGCAGCACGAGCTTCTGCTGTTTATTCATCAACGTCTGAAAGAAACGGGGATTCCGCCATCTTTCGATGAAATGAAGGAAGCGCTCGATCTGGCCTCAAAGTCTGGTATCCATCGTCTCATTACGGCTTTGGAAGAACGTGGTTTCATCCGTCGTCTGCCCAATAGGGCGCGGGCGCTTGAAGTGTTGCGCCTGCCCGACTCCATCGCTCCGGGGCTGAATTCGCAGAAGAAATTCGCTCCAAGCGTCATAGAAGGCAGTTTGGGTAAAGCCCCACCGCAGCCAAGTCGCCCTGCTCCAGTCGCGACGAATGATGATACGTCCGCGACCGTGTCGGTGCCCGTAATGGGGCGCATCGCTGCGGGTGTACCGATTTCGGCGATTCAGAATCAAACGCATTTCCTGAGCCTTCCACCTGAAATGATCGGCGCTGGCGAGCATTATGCGCTTGAGGTTAAGGGCGATTCGATGATTGACGCCGGGATTTTCGATGGCGATACAGTCATAATCAAACGCGGTGAAAGCGCCAATCCGGGTGAGATTGTGGTGGCGCTCGTCGATGATGAGGAAGCGACGTTGAAGCGGTTCCGCCGCAAGGGTGCATCCATTGCACTGGAAGCAGCCAATCCCGCATATGAAACACGGATTTTCGGCCCGGATCGTGTCCGTGTGCAGGGTAAGCTTGTTGGCCTGATCCGCCGCTATTAGCACATAATACCATGGCGTTGAGATGCCAATGCTGCCCACGCCTTGAAAGGGTCCAATCGCCGTGCAGGCTTAGCCAAAGATCGTTGAATTTTGCTTATCGATCTTTGGTATGGACCCAAAGTAAAACTTCAGGAAGAGCGCGTCGGGAAAAGAAGTGGGGCGGGATGGCAATTTACCGATGATAGTCCCACGACTCAATTACAGTGTGCTGGTTTGTCGTCCGAGTTTGCCTGACAATTTGCGGATTTTCTTCTCAAAGTGGCCTTGGATTTGTATTCTCGGTCGGCCAAACCACGTGCCTGACGGGAATAAAGGCGATGCAAATGCCATGGACGGATTGGTATTCCAACAGCAAAAGTCAGCCTGTCGTCATGATTTTGCTGCTGAGTCGGTAGACCGAGCGCGGCTTTTCTCGCAGTAGACATATTTGCCGGCATGGCTTTCGGAACACGGCTTTGCTCTTGGACGGCACCAAGCCGTATTTCCACAGCACCCTTTAACGCCAGGTCGCGTTTACTGATACTCAAGATGGACGAACGCTCACAAGCAGGCTTTTTACCCGGAATTGCGAGAATGACGATATCTCCGACATTACAGGCGACCTCCCGCATTCCTGCATCCGCGGTATAGGCAAGTGTGCGACCATCCCGCAGGGGCATTGCACAAAGACCTTCTTCACACTCGAATCCTTCCGTTTCCGCCTGTGTCTTGTTTTCAACTTGCATTGGCCCGATGAAATCACGAACCAGATAGGCCGCCTTCCAGTTATCGGTAGTGAATTTTGACGGGCGATTTCGATTGAGCGCAATGCGGCCATCCGCCAGCCGCACCCCCACCAGTTTGGCATCTTCGGAAATGACAATATCCGGGAAAGGCTCGCTGGCGAACGTAATGAAGCCGGCAATGACAAAAGGAAGAGCGAACAGTTTTAGCCGGGTCGAAAGCACGACGGCCAAGACCAGCGCGACCGACCAAAGCAGTAAGGTGAGAACGGGCATCGCTCCCGGATTCCCATCGGGTGACCATGCCGCCACAAATGCCGCTATGTGCCGGACTATCAAGATTCCGCCACCCATGACCTGTAATGGCAGCCAATCGAGTTGCAACGGCATCAAGACCAGACTGAAAACGGCAAATGGCATAATGAGGATCGATATGGCAGGCACCGCCAGAACATTGCCGATCAAACCCAGTGGAGCGGTATTGTTAAAGTGATACGCCGCAAAAACTCCACTTGCCAGTCCGGCGATAAGGGACGTGGCAGCGGTTCCGCCCAGTAGCTTCAGCGTTTTCCCGACGATTCCATGTGCAATCTTGCTACGTTTTTCTCCGCCTGAATGTTTCTTGGCATTGTATTCGCTCCACCATCCATAACCCGCAATCAGCGCCGCAGTCGCCGAAAACGACATCTGGAAGCTGGGTCCCAGTATCTCGTGCGGCGAGATCGCGATCATGGCGATAGCCGCGATGGCGAGATTGCGCATACTGATTGCGGCCCGGTCGACCAACAATGCTGTGAGCATGACGGCTATCATGACATAGCTTCGTTGTGCAGCTACATCCGCGCCCGACATCGCAAGATAAAAGGTACAGCTCAAAAGTGAGAGAAACGCAGCATACTTCTTTACCGGATGCCGTACACTGAAAGCCGGAAACAGAGCGAAGGCCGAGCGAAGCGTTAGCATGACGACACCGGCGGCAAGCGCCATATGCAAACCGGAAATCGACAGAATATGAGCAAGTCCCGCCTTGCGCAGGTCGTCATTTGTCTGCTCGCTGATCCCGGCGCGGGTTCCTGCCACCAGAGCCGAAGCGACGCTGCCGTCTTCTCCGCCAATCACCTCTTCGATCCGCTCTGACACCCGCACACGCAGTTGCGCAATCCACTGCGAAACTCCGCCGGTCAGCTTGCCCGGCGGTGGAACGGACACTGACCTCGGCGTTCCAAGGAAAAACCCGTTGGCTCCAATTCCATTGAAATAGGCGTGAAACGAGAAGTCGTAATTGCCAGGTCGCACCGGGCCGGAAGGAATTCGCATCCGGACAAATCCATTGAGACCGCTACCGATGGAAGTCAAAGCGGGAATATCGCGTGCGTTGACACGAATACGCTCCGGCGGAAAACGGAGTTTCGGGCGTTCGGTGCGCAACACGTCGAGCGTAATGCGCCAACTGCCATTGTCCTGATATTCGAGAGCAACGACCCGACCCGTTACGCGCGTGGCAACGTCCGAGCCCAGCATGGGCGTCGCCCGTCGCTCAGTTTCGAGCTTGCCAAGCGCGAGACCGGATATCAGCGCCACAACAAGTGTCAGAAGCTGCGCCGCGACATAGTGCTTGCGCGATGCAATCCGCGATATGACGGATATTGCAAGCATGGAAAGCAACGGGGTCCACGCTGGTTCAAATCCAAGCGTGAAGTAGACAATCGCTCCACATCCGGCCATCACCGGCAACAAGAGAAAGAAGATACCTCGCCCGGTTTCTGTTTCGATGGCGGCTCTGGCCCAATTCGTCACTACGCGCAGTATCGAACGGAACCGCTCCCACGAATCTGGCGCATCGGGTTTTCGAGGCGGACTGACGGGCAGTCCAATCCTGTCATGAGGCCAGGGGGTGGGCAAAAGAGATCGTATATCGCCGTCGGGAATTGCCCGTACAAGCGCCCGCTCGTTTATTTCATCTGCATCTCTGATGCCCGTCATGCCCCCGCCTGACTGCAAAAGTGAGCGTTAGATCGCCAAAGTATCCGAAAGAACGATGGCGCAACTTCGTGAAAGGGGCGCGAAGCCCTTGCACACATTCGTGCCTATGCTACATGAACGCCAGCCGAAATCGAGAGGGTTTCGCCTTAGAAACCCTGATCGTCTGCCGATTCATATCGCGCAGGTAAAGAATTCAAGTTTGCGCCCAGCCCCGGCACCTGCCGCCGCTCTCGAAAGGCGCATGACATAGTGGAGCCATCATGTCGAAACCGGTCATCACCCGTTTTGCCCCCTCGCCCACGGGTTATCTTCATATTGGTGGGGCGCGCACTGCTTTGTTCAACTGGCTTTATGCGAAGCATAACGGCGGCAAGATGCTGCTGCGCATCGAAGACACGGATCGGGAGCGCTCCACTGAAGCAGCTACCGCCGCCATTCTCGATGGTTTGACCTGGCTTGGCCTTGACTGGGACGGCGAGGCAATTTCCCAGTTCGAGCGCGCGCCGCGTCATCGTGAAGTCGCTGAAGAGCTGGTGGCTCTTGGTAAGGCCTATTACTGCTATGCCACAACTGAAGAACTGGAAGCGATGCGCGAAAAGGCACGCGCAGAGGGCCGCCCACCACGCTATGATGGCCGTTGGCGTGATCGCGATCCATCGGAAGCGCCTGCTGGCGTAAAACCGGTTGTTCGAATCAAGGCGCCACAGGACGGAGAAACCGTCGTACAGGATGCCGTGCAGGGTAACGTTCGTTTCCCGAATAAAGATCTCGATGATTTCATCATCCTGCGTTCCGATGGTACGCCGACCTACATGCACGCCGTTGTCGTCGACGATCACGACATGGGTGTCACGCACATCATCCGTGGTGACGATCATCTGACCAACGCTGCGCGACAGACTGTCATCTACAACGCGATGGGCTGGGCAGTTCCTCAGATGTCGCATATCCCGCTCATCCACGGCGCCGACGGCGCGAAGCTCTCCAAGCGTCATGGCGCTCTGGGTGTCGATGCCTATCGTGCCATGGGTTATTTGCCGGAGGCCTTGCGCAACTATCTGGTTCGTCTCGGCTGGAGCCATGGCGATGACGAGATCATGTCCACCGAGCAGATGATCGAATGGTTTGACGTCAAGGACATCAACAAGGGCGCCGCTCGTTTCGACTTCCAGAAACTGGAAGCCATCAACGGCGTCTATATGCGTTCCAGCGACGACAAGGCCCTGTTCGACGCGCTCGTCGCTATTCTGCCGGAGATCGAAGGCGGCAAGGAAATCGCCGATGCTCTCGACGACAAGCGAAGCGCGCAATTGCTTGCGGCAATGCCCGGCCTGAAGGACCGTGCCAAAACGCTTGTTGAACTGGCGGACGGTTCCAGGTTCATCTTCGCCGCCCGTCCGCTCATCCTGGACGAAAAAGCCGCCTCGCTTCTCAACGACGAAGGCAAAGCCGTCCTAAAATCCGTACTCCCGGATCTGGAGGCGGCAAGCGAATGGACAGTCGAAGCGCTGGATGCAGTGGTTCGGGCTTACGCTGAAAAGACCGGCTTGAAACTCGGTAAGATCGCGCAACCCTTGCGCGCATCATTGACAGGCCGCGCCACATCTCCGGGTGTGTTCGACGTGCTTTTCGTACTTGGGCGGGAGGAGTCGCTCGGGCGTATTCGCGATCAAATCGGTTAAGGTTATCCCATTCACGCCGACGTGACAAAACCGGCGTAAATAGTTCAAATTACGCATTGCATCACGAACCGTTTGGGATAGTTTGGCGGGCAAAATCGTTAAGATAATGCGTTAAAACCCGTTGGTCTTCCGCTTTAGTGCGGAAGCCGCACCAAAAGATAAAAACAAATTATAACAACGATGAAAATTCTGCCGTCGTGCGGGCGGCGAAGTGGACATGAAAGGAAACACGATGTCAGATAAGACAGCCAGCTTTACACTTGAAGGCAAAACATTCGATCTGCCTGTACGACAAGGCACTGTCGGACCAGACGTCGTTGATATCGGTCCACTCTACAAGAACTCCCAGATGTTCACCTACGATCCGGGCTTTACCTCGACCGCGTCGTGTGAATCCAAGATTACCTATATCGACGGCGATGAAGGCACGCTGCTTTATCGCGGTTACCCCATCGACCAGCTTGCCGAGCACGGCGACTTTCTCGAAACGTGCTACCTGCTGCTCTATGGTGAACTGCCAACCGCTACCCAGAAGTCGGACTTCGATTATCGTGTGACGCGCCACACGATGATTCACGAACAGATGACCAAGTTCTTCACGGGTTTCCGTCGTGACGCTCACCCAATGGCCGTCATGGTAGGCTGCGTAGGTGCGCTGTCGGCCTTCTATCATGACTCGACCGATATCACCGATCCGCATCAGCGCATGGTCGCCTCGATCCGCCTGATCGCCAAGGTACCGACGCTTGCAGCCATGGCCTATAAGTATCATATCGGCCAGCCGTTCATGTATCCGAAGAACGATCTCGATTTCGCATCGAATTTCCTTTACATGTGCTTCGGCGTCCCATGCGAGGATTACAAGGTAAATCCTGTTCTCGCCCGCGCAATGGATCGCATCTTCATTCTCCATGCCGACCATGAGCAGAACGCTTCCACCTCTACGGTGCGCCTTGCCGGCTCGTCCGGAGCCGACCCGTTCGCATGTATCGCAGCAGGCGTTGCGTGCCTGTGGGGTCCGGCACACGGCGGTGCGAATGAAGCTGCCCTCAACATGCTGGCTGAAATCGGTTCCGTGGATCGCATCCCGGAATATATTGCCCGCGCCAAGGACAAGAACGACCCGTTCCGTCTCATGGGCTTCGGTCACCGCGTCTACAAGAACTACGATCCGCGCGCGAAAATCATGCAGAAGACCTGCCATGAAGTTCTCGGCGAACTGGGCATCAAGGACGATCCGCTGCTCGACGTAGCAATGGAACTCGAAAAGATCGCTCTGACCGATCCGTATTTCATCGAAAAGAAGCTCTATCCGAACATCGACTTCTATTCCGGCATCACCCTGAAGGCGCTCGGCTTCCCAACCGAAATGTTCACGGTCCTCTTCGCCCTCGCCCGCACCGTTGGCTGGGTTGCACAGTGGAAGGAAATGATCGAGGATCCGCAGCAGAAGATCGGCCGTCCGCGCCAGCTTTACACCGGCGCTCCCGAACGCGATTACGTAGCGGTCGCAAAGCGCAAGTAAATCTTTCGCATAGCCAATCAAAAACCCCGGTGCCCACGGCACCGGGTTTTCTTTTATCAGGAAATGGATATTTGTTTCAGTCGTTCGCCGGCTATTCCTGAAATGAAAGCTGCAGACGACGCTCGGCATCCTTCACGAAAGACAATGCGCCACGGCGAAGTGCTCAAGTATGAATGCTTTGCGTCTTGGCGCCTGTCGCGAGCTCAAGGATCACGCGTGCGCCAATTTCACCGGAAGGGCGTTCGGTGGACATTATGCTGGCAACGCGGTCAAAACCGTCCAGTTGTGCCTGACGCGCCGCACCCGGTCGCATGAGTCTCTCCAGATTGCGTGCAAGCATACCAGGACGAACAAATTCGTTGAAATATTCAGGAACGACCGGTTCATCGGCAATGATATTCGGCAGGGCGGCGCTCCAGATCGTGATCTTCGGCATAAGAAATTTGCGGGCAAACCAGTCCGCCTTATATGCGAGTACACAAGGAATGCGCGACAACGCCAGCTCCAGCGAAACAGTTCCTGAAGCTGCCAAGGCAGCATCGGCACGGGAAAATGCCTTCCACTTTTCTTCATCGCCCAGAACGATAAGCGGTTTGACTGACCAGTCTTTCGATAGAAGCCGAACCGTCTTTTCGATACGCGGCAAGGTCGGCAAAACGACCTCCAGCTTTTCCACGCGCGCAGCGAGTTCCTCTACTGCTTTACCGAACGGCTCCATAAGCAATTCGATTTCACTTCGGCGGGATCCGGGCAGCAACAGCAACGTTTGTCTGCCAGTTGCAGAACGTTCCCTCTCCCTCGTCAACAGGGCTGACCTGGCCTGCAATACAGGATCGAAACTCGATAGCCGGTGTCCCACATAGGTCGCCTCCGGTCCGCTTAGGCGCCGCATGACTTCGACCTCGAAGGGCAACACGGTCAACACATGATCGAAGTAAGCCTTCATTGCCCGAGCGCGCTCTGGACGCCATGCCCATACGCTGGGCGCGATATACTTCACGATGGGGATAGAAGGAGCAATAGTCCTTATCTTCTTCGCGACACGATGCGTGAATTCGGGACTGTCAATAAGGATAACGCAGTCAGGCTTTTCAGCAACTATCCGCCGGGCTGTCTGCCCAATGCGCAAAACCAATCCCGGCAGATTCTTGAGGATTGCCCCCAGCCCCATAAGTGCGATCTCATGCGGATCGAAGAATGTTTTCAATCCGCGGTCCGCCAGGTGGTCGCCACCCACGCCAACGATGTCAACAAGACGGTCTGTCTGTTCCCGCAGAGCATCTATAAGGTCGGCACCCAGAAGATCACCGGACTCCTCACCGGCCACGATCGCTATTTTCAATGGCCGGCTGGTTGTGCTCACCCTTGCTCATCCTTTTTTTGACGACTGACCGTCTCTATGAAGAGCCCCTTGTCGTTTGCCTTGGCCACAGTCTCACCGAAGCCGAGGATAAATGTTCTACCCGCTTCAACCGCGATCCCGGCAAGACCGGCATTAGCGGCATTCTCCACCGTGGAGACCCCGATAGCTGGCAGGTCTGCCCGCTCATCCTGCCTGGGCTTCGCCATTTTAACAAGGACGCCGCCACGTCTCGGAATTCGCCCTACAGCGCGCAATTCACGCACACGTTCAATCATCTGATCGGTGCCTTCGGCACCTTCAAGGGCGACCACACGGCCACCGACAGCGATTGCGCCCTGCCCGACATCCAGATCACCCAGACGGAGCGCCGATTCCATCGCAAGCCCCATATTGTGGCGTTCGCGCTTATCCGGCATCGATCGCGTAAGGACAGACGGAGGAAAAGGCGCAAGAAGGTCCGGCACCACCTCATGAGCCCCGACAACCTTGAACCCGAACGACTCCAGAAGGCCGATAAAGGCCCGCAGTAAAGCATCGTCCCCCTGTCCCAGGGCGCGCAGGACAAAAGGCACCGCGCGCAAGGTGGGCCAGTCCAGTTTCAGATCGCTGATATGAGGTCGGCTACGCACGCCGCCTGCCAGAACGACACGCCGAACGCCGGCATCCCTCATAGAGCGCACGAGTTTGGCAAACTCCACAACGGATATTTCCTGATGCTCATAATCGTAGAGCACCGGATCGGCTTCTTCACGCAAAGGAACAAGAAAAGGCGCTTTACCGGAAGCCTCGAGCGCTTCAGCAACCTTGATCGGTAACAATCCATTGCCGGCAATAATGCCGACACGTCCCGCGTCGTCCGCGAGACGTGAGGATATATCAATCTTCGCCGCTGTCATGCCCGGCCCCGCCATGGACCTCATCGAGCGGCGGCGTGCAATAAGCGCGCTTGGTATCGGTGCTGATGAAACCGATCATATCGGCGACAGCCGGTGAACCCGGAATCGCGGCCAGAACATCTTGCGCACGCTCGCGAACGGGTTTCGTCCGGTCAAACAGCATCTTGACGGCATGGCGAAGATTATGGATCTCCTTACGCTCCATCCCGGAACGCTTCATGCCGATAATGTTCAGCCCACCCAGATGAGCATGAACGCCGATAGCCATACCGTATGGAATGAGATCGCCCACCACGGCAGCCATCCCGCCGACAAAAGCGTGATGGCCGACGCGAACAAACTGATGCACGGCCGCGCCGCCGCCAAGAATGGCATGGTGGCCAATGGTCGTATGACCGCCGATCATGACATTGTTCGAAAAGGTGACGTGATCGCCGATATCGCAGTCATGCGCTACATGCGCATAGGCAAGGAACGAACAATCGTCACCGACGGTTGTGTAACCGCGTGCGCTATCCGATCCACGATGCATGGTCACACCTTCACGGATGAGGCAGTTCACCCCTACATTGAGCGCAGTAGCGCCACCCTTATGCTTATTGTTCTGCGGATCGCAGCCCAGCACTGCATGTGGATAAACCTTGGCGCCCGCCCCCAATGTCGTCGCATCGGTAACGACGACATGACTCATCAACACGGAATTATCGCCAATAACAGCGCCTGACTGAATATGGCAGAACGGGCCGACAGAAACGCCCTGCCCCAGTTCCACGCCCGGCTCTACGAGAGCGGTGGGGTGAATGAATGTCTCTTTCATAATATGCTCACTGGCTTTCGTCGGCTGTGCTGATCATGGCAGCGACTTCAGCTTCCGCAACCTTTACACCATCAACTTCGGCAACGCATTCATATTTCGAGATATTTGCGCGTTGCTTGACCTTCTTTACATGAAGCAACAACCGATCACCCGGCACAACCGGACGGCGGAATTTCGCATTATCGATCGTCATGAAATAGACAACGCCAGGGCGTCCGGTCTTGCGCTGGAGCAGCGAGATAGCGCCTGCGGTCTGAGCCATTGCTTCAATGATCAACACGCCCGGCATAATCGGCTTTTCCGGAAAATGCCCGGTAAAATGCGGTTCGTTGATCGTGACATTCTTGATGCCGGTCGCAGAAACGTCGCCGTCGATATCGACGATACGGTCAATCAGCAAAAACGGATAACGATGCGGGAGCACAGCCAGAAGGTCTTGAATGTCTGCTGCTTCCAGCTTCGTCTGATTTGCATCACTCATCAGAGGATTGCTCCTTTCTCGATTGCCCGATGCTACGGATATTAGCAATATCGCGGAACCACTGCTTGATCGGACGCGCTGGGATACCGCCCCAGCGCTCACCATCGGGTATGTCATTCATAACGCCACTGGCTGCGGCAATCTGCACGCGCGAGCCAATAATCAAATGATCGGCCAGCCCCACACGTCCGCCGAGCATGGTCTGATCACCTATGACGCAACTGCCCGAAATTCCACAATGGGCTGCGATAATGCAGAAGCGTCCGATGCGAACATTGTGCGCGATCTGGACCAGATTATCGATCTTGGTGCCCTCGCCGATGATCGTATCGTTAAGCGAACCACGGTCGATTGTCGTGTTAGCACCTATCTCGACATTGTCCTGAATGATGACACGACCGATCTGAGGTACTTTCTCCAGACCGGCAGGCCCTGGAACGTAACCAAAGCCATCCTGTCCGATACGCACGCCCGAATGCAGTGAAACCTGATTGCCGATGAAAGCGCACTGAACCGTGACGCCTGGAGCGATATAGCTGTTGCGGCCAATCTGACTGTATTCACCAACGACCGCTGTCGAAGCAATCAGCGTACCGGCTCCCACGGTAACACCCTGGCCAACGACGGCACCGGCTTCCACCGTAGCGCCATCTTCGATCTGGGCAGTGGGATGGATGATCGCGGACGGAGAAACTCCGACCTCACCGAACCAGCTCACCGGCCGAACGGAGGTGGGAAACAACATGCGTCCAACGGAAGCAAAATCCCGTTGCGGGTTGCGTGTGATAAGAGCCGCGATATGCGAGGGAACGCTATCGACCATGGCTTCAGTGCACAAAACACCCGCGGCATTGATCGATAAGAGAGCTTCTGCGTTCTTCTTGCCTTCTACAAAGACAAGAGCCGTTTCGTCAGCATCTTTCAACGAAGCAAGACTCGCAACCAAACGCGGTGCAAGCTTCGAATCTCGAAGCCTTGCACCGGTAAAGTCTGCCACGTTGCCTATCGTGAGTTCACGTGAAGGCGGGAAAAAAACGGGATCTGCCATCAAAACACTTTCTTCCCCGAGGCGCGAACGCCTCGGGAAAAGGCAAATCTATCAGAACTTCGTCGAAACACCGAAGTTGAAGTTCTGCACCTTATCGGTGTCAGCCTTCGCGATCGGGAATGCATAGTCGAAGCGCAGCGGACCGAATGGCGAAGCCCACATCAAGCTTACACCGGCAGAAGCGCGAAGCTTCTTGTCGTCGCCATAGACCGGGGAATCACCCAACAAATCGTCGTTTCCAAACAACATCGCCGCATCGGTGAAAACAGCACCACGAATACCGAGACTTTCCGGCACAAGTGGCATCGGGAATTGAACTTCTGCCGAAGCGTTGAAATAGGTCGTACCACCGACCCAATAACGCTTACCACTTTTGGATTCCTGATATGGACCGATACCGTTGAACTTGAAGCCACGAATAATATCCGAATTATTCTTGAACAGATCGAAAATACGGACACCGTCGTCGCCGAATTCATGGATATAGCCACCGCCGACACCCACCAAACCGACAATATCAGCTTCCTGAGAAAGTGTCCGGTAATAGCTAGCCTTGGCGGTTGTCTTTATATACTTGGCGTCACCACCTAGCCCTGCAAATTCCTGCGTGAACTTACTATAGATGCCGTCATGTGGGCTCTTCATGTCATCGATGGAATTATAGGTCAGCGAATAGCTGATCGACGAGCGGAGCCACGGACTGTTCTTTGCCGCATCAAGCAATGCCGGTGCGTAATAATCATCCCCGCCGGAATGATAAAGGTCATACTTTTCCTGAACGAGATTATAAGCGATGCCTGCCGAGAAATTATCCGTGATCGGAAGCCCGAACCGGATTGAACCGCCGGTCTGCTCGACATCGTAGTCGTCATTCACGCGATACGTACGACGGAATACGTCGAAACCTGCCGAAAGGCGATAACCCAGGAAATACGGCTCGGTAAACGACAGACCGTAGTTACGCATGTCGTCCTGACCGGCGCCGGCGCTGATGCGGATATACTGACCGCGACCGAGGAAATTGCGCTCGGTGATAGCAGCTTCGACCTGTGCACCAGGCGTCTCACCACCAGTCGTATAACCGCCGCCAATCGAGAATTCACCGGTCGACTTCTCAACGACATCGACGACCAGAACAACTTGATCCGGCTCGGAACCCGGAGCGGTCGAAATATTGACTGTCTGGAAGAAATCCAGAGCCTCAAGACGACGCTTCGCACGCTGGACCATGACCTGATTGAAGGCATCACCTTCATTCATGTCGAACTCGCGACGAATTACATAATCACGCGTCTTGTCATTGCCGCGAATCTCGATGCGCTGGATGTAAGCGCGCGGACCCTGATCGACACTATAAACGACCGAAATGGTGTGGTTTTCAAAATCGCGGTCGCCACGCGGCTCCACCTTCGCGAAAGCATAACCGCTGCCAGCCACATTTTCCGTGACGGCCAGAACGGAGTCTTCGATCGCCTTGGCGCTGTACGGCTTGCCGGTACGGGTTTTCACGAGATGGTCGAGAGCCTGCCCGTCAACACCATCAACGGTGCTTTCGACACTCACATTGCCGAACGTGTAACGCTGACCTTCATCGACCATAATGGTGATCGTGTACTCGTTCGTGGAAGGATCGAGAACCGCATTCGACGAAACGACGCGGAAATCGGCATAACCGCGGTTGTAATAGAAGCGGCGCAGCGTTTCTTCGTCAGCCTGCAAACGACCTTCATCGTAAACATCATTACGGGTCAGCCACGACAGCGGGTTCGACCGTTTGGTCGAGATAACATCGCGCAACCGACGCGCGCTGAACGCCTGATTTCCGACGAAATCAACATTCGCGATCTTGGTGCGCGTGCCCTCATTGATTTCATAAACGACGTTTACCCGCCCCTGACCCAGATCAACAGTGCGCGCATTGACAGTCGCATCGCTGCGACCGACATGCGCATAAGCACCCTTGATGGCCTCGATATCGGATTCCATCGTCGCTGCATCATAAGG
Source organism: Brucella daejeonensis (assembly GCF_014199265.1). GTDB lineage: Bacteria > Pseudomonadota > Alphaproteobacteria > Rhizobiales > Rhizobiaceae > Brucella > Brucella daejeonensis. The sequence goes on along the minus strand of NZ_JACIJG010000005.1, from coordinate 155,762 downwards.
CGAACGCGGCTTGAGCTGCACGGCGCGGGCAAGATCCGGGTCCTTGACCTTCTTGTTGCCCTGGAAAAGAACGTTGTTGACGACCGAGCGCTCGGTAACGTTCACGACGAGCGTGCTGCCCGATTGATTGATACGAACGTCCGAGAACAGCCCCATCGCGAAGAGACGCTTCACAGCAGCATCGATATCCGAGCTGCTGAACGCCTTACCCGGGCGGATCTCGATATTGTCGCGAATCGTCTGGGCATCGACACGAGTGTTACCGCGCACTTCGACACGGCTGACGACGGCAGCCTCAGCCACATTGACCGAAGCCAGCGAGAGTGCAGCAGTACCCGAAGCCACAAGAGCCACCGACATGGCGAGCGCAGAAGCGGCGCCAAAGAATTTAGAACTTGCCGTCATAGGCTTTCCGAACCTTCGTTTCTTTCTGTCCCCGGGGCGATCAACCCAGAAAAGCACGTACAGATATAACCGTCATACCCGGTTTTTCCATACAAGCAAGCGTTGCGGTTAAATTCTGTTTACTTAAGCAACCAGCGTGGCATCCGCGCCACGCGATTTGAGCGTTATGGTAAACAAATTGCTTAGCTTTTCCAGCAGTCACTCCCAATGTTCACTTCTGTTTAACGCCTTGCCCGCCTCATCGCATGAAGCGTTGCGTCACTGCGGTTGGCCGACCGGAACTCTCCCGTTCGCACCGATCCCCAATATCCCGCCTGAGCCTGTCGAAGAGTCATCTAGCAGGCAAAAAGGTCGTTGAAAAGTACGAACCCCATGAAACCCATAACAATCAGGAAACCCACGCGATAGAAAATTTCCTGTGCCGCCGCCGACAAGGGGCTGCCCTTGATTGCCTCGACCGCATAGAAAACCAGATGCCCGCCATCCAGCGGAGGCAATGGAAACAGGTTCAAAAGCCCGATCCCTACGGACAGCATGGCCATCAGTTGAATGAGCCAGTCAAATCCCTGACTTGCAGCCTTGCCGGCCATGTTCGCGATCTTTACCGGACCGCCGAGCTGACATTTGTCTTCGCGCCCGACGGCGAAGCGTTGGAAAAACTCTCCCGTGCGGCTGATGATATGGCCTGTTTCCAGAACGGCCTGCCCGACTGATTCGAGCGGACCATATTCGACACGGCGAAAATTCCCCACAGCCTCCGTCGTCTCTACTCCGATAGCGCCCAGCTTGATCTTGTTGCCAAGCGGATCGGTACGCTCCACGATTGCCGGAGTAGCCTGAAGATCAACCGTCTTGCCGTCGCGTTCGACGGTAAAACGCAACTGGTCGCCAGCTCGGCCCGAAACAATCCGCTGAACATCCGCGAAAGTCGTGATCTTCTCCCCCTCGACGCTGACGAACCGGTCCCCGGCCTGAAATCCCGCAGCAGCAGCCGGGCTGTTCGGCTGAACGCCTGCAATCAGCGGATCGGATATCTGGCGCCCGTAAAGCGCAAAGAAGAAACTGAAGATCACAACCGTCAGAATGATATTGAAGGCAGGTCCCGCAAAAACCGTCGCCGCACGCTTCCACACCGGCTGGGTATGAAATGCCATTCGCTGCTGATCGTCGCTTAACGCTGCGGTATCCACCCCCACGGGAGAACTTGTCGCGCTCTCGTCGCCGATGAACTTCACATACCCGCCGAGCGGTATGGCCGAAACTTTCCAGCGTGTTCCCCGCCGATCGGTAAAGCCGATCAGTTCAGGTCCGAAACCGATGGAAAACGCCTCGGAGCCGATACCGCACCAGCGCGCCACCAGATAATGGCCCATCTCATGAACGAAGACCACAACGGTCAAAACGAAAAGAAATGGAATAAGAGTCCCGACGAGCAGGCTTTCGCTACCCAGAAAGAAGGCCAACGTTTCCTGCAAATCACTACTCCTTACGTAACGCTCTCAGGCTGAAACTCGATGCACGTGCCGGCCTGTCTGCCATTGTATCATTCGATTAGAAACTGAAGAAAATTGCAGACGGGATATCCGGCTCGGCAAAAATTGCACCGAACAGGTACAAAAGTGCGGCAGCCGCTACCAGCCCGTCAACGCGGTCGAGCACTCCGCCATGGCCCGGCAGCAAACGGCCCGAATCCTTTGCTCCGAACTGGCGCTTTACCCATGACTCGGCAAGGTCGCCTATCTGCGAAATCACCGACAGCAAAAGCGCAAGAAGCGGCACGACCCAATTGCCAGGCGCAGCCACGAGCGAAGCGACCAGAATGCCGCCGGCAACTGCCGCAACGGCACCGCCAATCGCACCCGACCAGGTCTTGTTGGGTGAAAAACGAGGAGCGAGTTTCGGGCCTCCCAAGGCGCGGCCATTGAAATAGGCTGCAATATCCGTGGCCCATACCACGGCAAAAAGGAAAATGATTGCCGTAAACCCGAAAGGCTCATCGCCTCGTAACAGCGAGAGTGAAATCGCAGAGAAGCCGGCATAAAAAAGGCCGGTCGCGGGCCAGCCCCTCCCAGTCTTCCACTGTGTCGCCAAAAGGACGACAACACCGGCAAGCAAGACGCCAATCGTGAGCAAAGCACCGCGATCCAGAACGAGCAGAACGCCCGTAAGAACCAGCCAGCCCCAACCGAACGATCTCGAAAAGGAGGTTTGTCTGGACGCCGTCAAGCCGGTCCATTCATAGAACATCGCCAATCCGATCACGATCGAAAACAGCGTGAAACCCACGCCGCCGATCCAGGTCAGCCACAAGGCGACTGCACCAAGCACAATGGCGGTAAGGATGCGGGTTTGCAGATTGGACATTGTGACCTTTCGACGGACTGGCTTGCGCCGCGTTAAACTGCCGCCCCCTTGGTCGAAGGGCATACGATTTCTTCTTCGCAACCCTCGAGACCGGCTCGCGCCTCGACACCGCCGAAACGGCGTTCGCGCTGACGGAAGGTCTCGTAGGCTGCATCCAGATCGGCCGGACGAAAATCCGGCCAATGAATGGGTAAAAACAAAAATTCGGAATATGCGGCCTGCCACAGCAGAAAATTCGACAGACGCATCTCGCCGCTTGTACGAATGATGAGGTCGGGATCGGGCATTCCGGCCGTATCGAGATTGGCGGCGATAAGTTCGGCTGAAATAGATGACGGATCGAGATGTCCGGCCGCGACGTCACGCGCCAGACTCTGTACTGCCCGCAAGATTTCGTCGCGCGAACCGTAATTGAAAGCAATGACGAGGTTGAGACCTGTATTGCGATGCGTAAGCGTTTCCGCTTCGCTCAACAATGCGCGAATATCGGAGGCAAGTTCCTCACGTGCACCGATGATGCGGACACGCACATTGTTACGGTGAAGTTCCGCCAGATCGCGGCGAATGAAAATTTTCAGCAAACCGAGGAGGTCATTCACCTCGCCGCTTGGACGCGACCAGTTCTCCGAAGAAAAGGCAAACAGCGTCAGGTAGCCGAGACCGCGATCACCGGCTGCCCTCACCGTTTCACGAAGTGCTTCGACCCCGGCGCGATGCCCGGCGCTGCGCGGCAGGCTGCGCGCCTTCGCCCAACGGCCATTGCCATCCATGATAATGGCGATGTGGCGCGGATCGGACATGGCGAAGCTCTCCTTCAATGAAAATCATGCAGGGTCTAGACCTGCATGATTTCCCCTTCCTTGACTGCAACGATCTTATCCATTTCAGCAATGGTGTCGTCGGTCAGCTTCTGGACCTTCTCAGACAGAACACGACTTTCATCCTGACTGATCAGACTGTCCTTCTCCAGCTTTTTCAGCGTATCCATACCGTCGCGGCGAACGTGACGCGCAGCGATACGGCCCTGTTCGGCATATTGATGCGCGATCTTGACGAGTTCCTTGCGGCGCTGCTCGTTCAGTTCCGGCAACGGAATACGTAGTGTCATGCCGTCGGTGATCGGGTTGAGGCCAAGACCGGAGTCGCGGATTGCCCGTTCCACCGCGCCGACCATGCTCTTGTCCCAAACGGAAACCGAAAGCATACGCGACTCAGGCACCGTAATGTTGGCAACCTGATTGATCGGCATGGTTGAGCCATAGGCTTCGATGGTGATCGGTTCCAGCAGGCTTGCCGAAGCCCGGCCAGTACGCAGACCGCCCAGATCGTGTTTCAGAGAGTTTACAGCGCCTTCCATGCGGCGTTTCAGGTCGTTGATGTCAAAAGCATCACTCATGTGTTTTCTCCTTCGATACGCAGCAAGGGTCGATCAGTTATCGGAAACAATCGTGCAGCGCCCCTTGCCTTGCAGAATTTCGGCCAAGCCGCCGTTTTCATGGATGGAATAGACTATTATCGGAATGTTGTTCTCACGCGCAAGGGCAACAGCGGCGGTATCCATAACCGCAAGCCCGCGATCGAGAACTTCCTTGTGGGTGAGGCTTTCAAAGCGGGTCGCATTCGGGTCTTTTTTCGGGTCGGCCGAATAGATGCCATCCACCTGAGTGCCCTTCAAAAGTGCATCGGCTTCGATTTCCGCTGCGCGTAACGCGGCAGCCGAGTCGGTGGTGAAGAAGGGATTGCCCGTGCCGCCGGCAAAGATGACGACCTTGCCCTCATCCATATAGGCAGTTGCCTGCCGCTGGGAGAAACTCTCGCAGATTTCGGGCATCGCTATCGCAGACAGAACGATTGCATCTACGCCGATCTTGTGCAGCGAGGTGCGCAGCGCCAGCGAATTGATCACCGTCGCGAGCATCCCCATATGGTCGCCGGTTACACGATCTCCCCCCTTTGACGCCACCGCAACGCCGCGAAAAATATTGCCGCCTCCGATCACCACGCCCACTTCCACGCCGAGGGAACGCGCCTGCTTGATATCATTGGCGATACGATCAGCGACGGACACATCTATGCCGAAGCCCTGGCTGCCCATCAGCGCTTCACCGGAAGCTTTCAAAAGGACGCGCTTATAGGCGGGCTTGCCAGACATGAATGCTCTCCGATGATCTTGAACGATTGGTTTATAGTGAGGTTCCGATACACGAAGGGCATCGCGTTGTCACGCGATGCCCTTCATAATCAAAAGCCTTTTCAGGCGATCAGCGCATCCCCAAAAGCGGAAACCGGCCTTTTGGGACAGGACGCGCTGCAAAACGAGCGATCAGCCCTTGGCGGCAGCGGCCACTTCCGCAGCGAAATCGCTTTCTTCCTTTTCGATGCCTTCACCGAGAGCGATACGGGCAAAGCCCGTGATCTTGGCCGGTGCACCGATGGTCTTTTCAGCTTCCTTGAGGGCGGCTGCAACCGTCAGGTCGGGATTGATGACGAAAGACTGCGACAGAAGCACGACTTCTTCGTAGAACTTGCGCATACGGCCTTCGATCATCTTTTCGATGATGTTGTCCGGCTTGCCGGATTCGCGGGCCTGCTCGATGAAGATCGCTTTTTCGCGCTCTGCAGCGGCCGGATCGACGTCCTCGGCGGTCAGGGCGAGCGGGTTGATGGCGGCAACGTGCATTGCGACCTGACGACCGAACGCGCTTGCAGCTTCCGCATCGCCAGCGGTTTCGATGGCAACCAGAACACCAAGCTTGCCGAGACCGTCAGAAACGCCATTGTGGACGTATGTAGCAACGGCACCCTGCGAGACTTCGAGAGCGGCCGAACGGCGGAAGCTGATGTTCTCACCGATGGTTGCAACCGCGTCCTTGGCAGCCTGGGTGACGGACTTGCCTTCAATGTTTGCTTCAGCAACGGCTTCCGTCGAACCATTGGTCGAGAGCGCTGCCTGAGCGATCTTGCGGACCAGATCCTGGAACGCATCGTTGCGTGCAACAAAATCGGTTTCGGAGTTGACCTCAACGACAACAGCCTTGTTGCCGGAAGTTGCAACGCCTACCAGACCTTCAGCAGCCGTGCGGCCAGCCTTCTTGTCGGCCTTGGCAATACCCTTGGCGCGCAGCCAGTCGACAGCAGCCTCGATATCGCCATTGGTTTCTGCAAGAGCGGCCTTGCAGTCCATCATGCCGGCGCCTGTCAGTTCACGGAGTTCTTTAACCTGAGATGCGGAAATGCTCATTGTGTCGCCTTTCACGAAAGCGAAGGCACACCGGAGGGTGTGCCAACTTTTAACCGGCGCCTGTCTTGCCGGATCGCCATTCCGTCCGGGCATTGCGCCCCGGAATCACGATCTTGCGCCGGAATGAAACGGGATTATCCATCCGCCTTATCAAGGATATGACGGATGGATGAAATCAGAAGCGCTGATTACGCGCCTTCAGCCGGAGCTTCGAGGGCTGGCTCGACCGGAGTTTCGGCCTGTGCGCCAACGTCGATGCCCATTGCGCCCTGCTGGCGAGCAATGCCGTCGATGGCAGCGCGTGCAACCAGATCGCAATAGAGAGCGATCGCGCGAGCGGCGTCATCGTTGCCCGGGATCGGATAGTCGATCTGGTCCGGATCGCAGTTCGAGTCGATCACGGCAACAACCGGAATGCCAAGACGCTTGGCTTCCTGGATCGCGATTGCTTCCTTGTTGGTATCGATGATGAACATCAGGTCGGGAACCGAGCCCATGTCCTTGATGCCGCCAAGGGCGCGATTGAGTTTTTCACGCTCGCGCTCGAGGTTCAGGCGTTCCTTCTTGGTGAAGCCCTGGGCTTCGCCAGCCAGAAGCTCGTCGAGCTTGCGCAGACGCTGGATCGAGTTGGAGATCGTCTTCCAGTTGGTCATCATGCCGCCGAGCCAGCGGGCATTGACGTAGTACTGGGCCGAACGAGCGGCTGCATCGGCAATGATGTCCGAAGCCTGACGCTTCGTACCGACGAAGAGAACGCGACCGCCGCGAGCAACGGTATCCGAAACGACCTTCAGCGCACTATGCAGCAGAGGAACGGTCTGGGACAGATCGAGGATGTGGATATTATTACGGTCACCATAAATGTATGGAGCCATCTTCGGGTTCCAGCGATGGGTCTGGTGGCCGAAGTGAACACCAGCTTCCAGAAGCTGGCGCATGCTGAAATCAGGCAATGCCATCTTTATTTTCCTTTTCCGGTTTAACCTCCACGGGCTGAGGCGATCTCTCGCCACCGGAGGTTTTTGCCGGATTTCTCCCGACAAAAGCCCAATCCCGTGTGTGGAATAGGCGCGCTGTTAACCGATCGCGCCACAAATTGCAAGTCGCCCGCCCAATATAGTATCAAACCGACAGGCTGGCACGCAAAATCAGCACATCATTTGCAGGACGCACCCTGCTTCGCCATATCGTAAACGTCCAGCTTGACCAGTTTTCCACGCATGGAGAAATCTCCGTAGTCCATCGTCAGATCGCGCGTGATGCCATTGCGGTAAAGCTTGAAATTGATGCGGTAGATCGGCAGCCCGTCCTGCTTTTCCTTATCATCGAAATAAGCGATCGTTACAGGCCATACCCGATCTTTCGAGAATTGCCCCATGACTTTGGCTTCATCGTCCGCCAGAGCCTGTTCCTTGCCCACGACAACCGTCGTGGCAACGACCCGGTCGGCATCCTCGGAAGCATCGAAAAGCGACGTCTGGTAGAATTTCTGGCCAGCTTCGGCCTTGCCGATCAGCTCTTCCATATGCCCGGTCGGAAACTGTGTCGCCCGGAGATCGAGCTTGTTTTCTTTCGGCTTGCTCAGCTCGACGACAGTCTTGCCGCTTTCAAGCTTGGCATCGCCCCGGACTTCCTTGATGAGCTCCTTGTCGACGAATGTCTTGTTGACGAACCGGAAGCTCTTGCCGTTGCTCCCCTCGAAGGTGGTTGTCTGCTGATCGGTTACACGCTGCGGCTGCTCGTCCATGTCGATCCGCGTCACGAAACGGAAATTGGTCGTGTAGCCTTCGCAGGCCGATCCGTTGAACTCATAAACCATGCGGCCCGTCAAACCGCTGATTCCCGATTTTTCGTCGGCGCGATCAAGTGTCAGATCGTAAACTGCGCGATGTGGAACCAGCGTTACCGTTGAAGCAGCAGTGGCGGCGCCTGCAAATCCAGTCCAGACGCACGCAGCCACAGCAACTCTAAAACCCGACCTGACAAAACGCATACATGAATCTCCCGATGAGTTGACGAGCATGATAAAAAAACTCGTGGCGGAAGCGAGGCAAAAAAAGCACCCTTCCCAAAAGCTTCACCGATTCTCCATATAATTGGATCGAGAAGTACCTTTGTAAGCAAGGATTAATGTAATGACCGACACGATCGACAGCCGCCTAAAAAATCTGGGCATATCTTTGCCCGTCGCCGCAGCACCCGCCGCAAACTACGTGCCCTTTGCGCAAACCGGCCCGCTTTTGCTCACATCGGGGCAATTGCCGCTGGAGGATGGCAAGCTGGTGCATACCGGTCGGGTCGGTGACAAGCTGGCGGTCGCCGAAGGTCAGGTCGCAGCGCGAGCCTGCGCCGTCAACATTCTTGCACAGGCCAGGGCCGCACTCGGCGACCTCAATCGCATCAAGCGGATCGTGAAAATTACCGTTTTCGTATCTTCCACTCCCGATTTCGTGGAACAACATCTCGTAGCCAACGGTGCGTCCGATCTGCTCGTTGCCGTTCTGGGTGATGCCGGTAAACACGCACGCTCCGCCGTAGGCGTCGCAAGCCTGCCCCTCAATGCCCCGGTCGAGGTCGAAGCGATCATCGAGGTAGCCTGATATGTCCGCCATCGACTGGATCAAAAAGCGTCCAATCGCCCATCGCGGCTTACACGACCTCAATAAGCACCGCTGGGAGAATACACTTTCGGCATTCGATGCGGCGGCCAGGGCCGGTTTCGCCATCGAATGCGACGTGCACCTGACACGTGACGGCGGTGTCGTTGTTTTCCACGACGATGACCTGAAACGCCTCGCCGGGCGCGAGGGCCGCATCAGCGATCTGATGCTGGCGGAAGCCACTGCGCTGACGATTGGCGGAACTGCCGATCATGCGCCGACGCTTCGCCAGATGCTTGATCTCGTCGATGGCCGTGTGCCGCTGGTCATTGAACTCAAAGGCATCGAAGGGCGTGACGACGGTCTGGTCGCCGCGGTTGCCAAAGAACTCGCCTCCTATAAGGGCGAAGCCGCGATCATGTCTTTCGATCATCACCTGATCCGGCGGTTCAGTTCGGACGCTCCGGGAATTCCCGGTGGCCTGACCGCGGAAGGTACACGCACTGAGGATTTCGAAAGACATTTCTCGATGCTTGCGCACGATATTTCCTTCGTGTCCTACAATGTGCATCATCTGCCCAATCCGTTCGTCACTTTCGTTCGGGAAAGACTGAACATGCCGGTGATCAGTTGGACTGTCCGCGACCGCGAGATGCAAAAGCACAGCGACCTCAATGTCGATCAGATCACGTTCGAAGGCTTTGACCCACGCGCCCTTGTCGCTTGACGATGGCAGGCTGAGCGCCCCAAACCGGGCACGATAGCCGTAAAGGAACAGCGGTGAACCACGAAGACCCGCGAAATGAACAGAGCTTCGCTCTCCGTGTCGTTGAGGGTATCAGCGATTTCACGGCGGACGAATGGAACAGTCTTGTCGGGGCTTCCCGGCAGGACACGGATTATAATCCGTTCATCACGCATGAATTTCTATCGGCCCTGGAAAAATCCGGTTCCGTTTCGCGGCAGGCAGGCTGGCTTCCGCGCCACTTGCGCCTTGAGGACGATAAAGGGCATCTCATAGGAGCCGTACCCAACTATCTGAAAAGCCACAGCCAGGGCGAATATGTTTTCGACCATGGATGGGCGGATGCATTCGAACGGGCCGGAGGCCGCTACTATCCGAAATATCAGGCGGCTGTTCCCTTTACGCCCGCGACCGGTCCGCGACTGCTTAATCACATCGGCTATGATGCCGAGCCGGTTCGCCTGGCATTGGCAGGCGGATTGCGGGAACTGACCGATCAAAGCGGCGTATCGTCGGCGCATGTCACATTTGCCCGCCCCGAAGAAATCACAGCGTTGGAGCGGGCCGGATTTCTCCATCGAACCGATCAGCAGTTTCACTTTAATAACAAAGGCTTTTCAAGCTACGATGATTTTCTGGAAGAGCTTATATCCCGCAAGCGCAAAGCACTTAAAAGGGAGCGCCGGGAAGCACTGTCGAACGGCATCCAGATCGACTGGCTGACGGGCAGCGATCTGACCGAAGCAATATGGGACGATTTCTTCGCCTTCTACATGGACACAGGTAGCCGCAAATGGGGCCGCCCCTACCTGAACCGCGAATTCTTTTCCCTGATAGGCCAAAGCATGGCGGAGGACATTCTGCTCGTGATGGCAGAACGCGACGAACGCTACATAGCGGGCGCTATCAATTTCATAGGTGCGGACACGCTTTACGGTCGCCACTGGGGATGCATCGAGGATCATCCCTATTTGCATTTTGAGGTCTGCTACCATCAGGCGATAGACTTCGCCATTGACCGTAAACTTCGCATCGTTGAAGCCGGAGCGCAGGGGGAGCACAAGATCGCACGCGGCTATGTGCCTGTAACCACGCACTCCGCACACTACATCGTTCATGACGGTTTCCGAAATGCGATCCGCGACTATCTGGAACATGAGCGCCGCGAAATGGAGCAGATTCAGTCTGCTCTGGAAGAACACTCGCCCTATCGGGCAAGCCCGGTCTGACCATCTTGCCGGACACGATCCGATAAGGTCTGATCCGGCAATAATTCCCATTGGAGAGAATCGCATGTCCGCCACCTATGACGACACCAATATCTTCGCCAAAATCATCCGCGGTGAGATTCCGTCAACGCGTGTTTATGAAACGGACGATGTCGTGGCTTTCATGGATGTGATGCCACAAGGCACCGGCCACACGCTTGTGGTGCCCAAGGCACCGTCGCGCAATCTGCTCGATGCCAAGCCGGAAACACTCGCGGAAGCCATTCAGACCGTGCAGAAGATCGCTCAAGCCGTTAAAAAAGCATTCGATGCCGATGGCGTCACAATCATGCAGTTCAACGAACCAGCCTCCGGCCAGACTGTCTATCATCTGCATTTTCACGTCATCCCACGCTTCGAAGGCGTCGCGCTCAAGCCTCATACTGGACAGATGGAAGACCCCGCAGTTCTTTCAGCAAACGCTGAAAAAATTCGCGCAGCACTCTGAAAAGATTCAAATATTCAAATTGTAAGCAGACCGGCCACGAGCAGGATTTCCGCAACGGCAATACCGACAAGCAAACGCTTGCCACTTGCAAGAAAGGCGGCAAATCCTGCGGCCGCGGAACCGATACGCAGCCAGATCGGTGAACTCGCCAGTTCGCCATTTGGGTAGAGAATGAGCTGAGCGATAACGCCCGCGACCAGCGCCGTCGCAATACAACGCACAAGCACAAGCGCCTCGGAATCCTCCCGGACCCGACCGCCAACCACAACGCCAATCACCCGAAAAAAATAGGTCGGCAACGCACCGGCCAGCAAGATGAACAGATATGGCCACCACCAGCCGGAAAAGCTGTCCCAGGTCATTGCTGTGGCTCCCGACGATATCGATGAAACATGAAAGCGATCAGCCCGCCGAGAAGGCCGATGATCAAAAGATCGTAGCCCGGCGCCAGGTAATGAAAGAGCGGGAACAGCACTATCCCTGCGATCATTGCAATCTGTCCTGCCAACTCCCTGGCTGAACGCCAGAGCGAAGTCAGGAAATACATCGGCGTCAGCAGGAAAAGTGCGGCAAAAACAATCGGCGGGAAAGATGCCGAAAGTGAATAGACGATCGCCACCACCAGCGCGTTCGTCCCAACCAGAACTGTACCGATCCCCGCAAAGTAGCTCGTGCGCATATCGCGGGGTATCCGGCGCAGCTCTTCCATGGCCATGACCCAGGCTGTGACAGCGACAAAATGGCAAAGCACGGCCAGTGTGAGCTTGCGCGTTTTCGGTCCCTGTAGTTCCGGCAGAAGCGCAATGACCATTGGCATCAGGCGCACCGACGACAGCCCCACGGCAAGGGCTATGGCAGGAAGACTTACGCCGGCACTGATCGCACCGATCAGCACGACTTTCGCTGGCAAGGCCCAGATTGTGAGCGTCATGAACACCGCCTGGGCAACGGAGATACCGCTTTCTATCGCAAGTCCCGAAAACCCGATGAACGAACTCATCAACAAGACTGCGGGAATGCTGCAAATTCGCGCCCCCCCACGCAGAAACCACCGAATGCGACGATGATCTTCTAAACCAGGGGCTGCGGGTTGGCTGGAATGAATCGGTGACATGCGTCCACGTTAGAACAACTGCTCAGAAAGTGGCATCCGATATTCACGAATTTGAGTTGAAAACATTCAGATATGATCAGGTTATCGAAAAAAAGGCCCTCGAAAAGGGCCTTTTTCCTGATTACTTCTTACGTGGTACCTTCGGTACGGAAGACTTGGGAGTCGACGCTTTCGGCGCAGTATCTCCCCTGCCCGCCAGCACTTTTTCCTTCTCCGCTTTTTTCGGAGCAGCCTTCTTGCGCTGCGGTAGTTTCTTGTCAGCCGGAATATCCTTCTTCGGATTGACCGGCTTGTCAGACACGCTTTCGAGCGAAAGATCGGTCTTGCCGTCCGGCTTGGTCACGACGTCCACACGAACCGTGCCGCCATGCTTGAGCTTTCCGAACAGCACTTCGTCCGCCAGAGGCTTCTTGATGTGCTCCTGAATAACCCGACCCAGCGGACGCGCGCCCATACGCTCGTCGTAACCCTTGTCGGCAAGCCATGCAATCGCGCCTTCAGTCAGTTCGAAGGTAACTCCGCGTTCTGCAAGCTGGGCTTCGAGTTGGAGAACGAACTTCTGAACGACCTGATGAATGACCGGAACCGGCAGCGGACCGAACGGAATGATGGCATCGAGACGATTGCGGAATTCCGGCGTGAAGAGCCGGTTGATCGCCTCCATGTCATCGCCTTCGCGCCGCGTCGAGCCGAAGCCGATTGCCGCCTTTGCCATGTCCGATGCGCCTGCATTAGTGGTCATGATCAGGATCACATTACGGAAATCGATCTTCTTGCCGTTGTGATCGGTCAGCGAACCGTGATCCATCACCTGCAGCAGAATATTGAACAGGTCCGGGTGAGCCTTCTCGATCTCGTCGAGCAGAAGCACGCAATGCGGATGCTGATCCACACCGTCGGTCAGAAGACCGCCCTGATCGAAGCCGACATAGCCGGGAGGTGCACCAATCAGCCGCGAGACGGTATGGCGCTCCATATATTCCGACATGTCGAAACGCAGGAGTTCCACACCAAGCGAACTCGCCAGTTGCTTGGCAACTTCCGTCTTGCCGACGCCAGTCGGGCCAGAGAACAGATAGGAACCGATGGGCTTATCCGGTTCCCGCAGGCCGGCGCGAGCCAGCTTGATCGACGCCGAAAGCGCCTCGATGGCAAGGTCCTGACCGTAGACGACCCGCTTCAGCTCGGCGTCCAGATGCGACAGAACCTGCTCGTCATCCTTCGATACCGATTTGGGCGGGATACGGGCCATCGTCGCAATGGTCGCTTCGATTTCCTTCACGCCGATAGTCTTCTTGCGCTTGTTTTCCGGCAGAAGCATCTGACTCGCGCCGGTTTCGTCGATCACGTCAATTGCCTTGTCGGGCAGCTTGCGATCCGAAATATAGCGCGCCGACAGTTCCACCGCCGATTTGATGGCATCGACCGTATATTTGACCTTGTGGAAATCCTCGAAATAAGGCTTCAGCCCTTTCATGATTTCGATCGTATCCGGGATCGATGGCTCGTTGACATCGATCTTCTGGAAACGGCGTACAAGCGCACGATCCTTTTCGAAGAACTGGCGATATTCCTTATAGGTCGTCGAACCGATGCAACGGATCGCGCCAGAGGAAAGCGCGGGTTTCAGCAGGTTGGATGCGTCCATTGCACCGCCGGAAGTAGCGCCGGCACCAATGACGGTATGAATCTCGTCAATGAACAGGACCGCACCCGGAAACTCCTCAAGCTCCTTCACGACCTGTTTCAGGCGTTCTTCAAAATCGCCGCGATAGCGGGTGCCGGCCAGAAGCGTGCCCATATCGAGCGAGAAAATCGTCGCATCGGCCAGAGCCTCGGGCACCTGCCCCTCGACAATCCGCTTGGCAAGACCTTCCGCGATGGCGGTCTTGCCGACGCCGGGATCGCCGACATAAAGTGGATTGTTCTTGGAACGGCGGCACAGAACCTGGATCGTCCGGTTGATTTCGCTATCGCGACCGATCAGCGGATCGATTCGTCCGGCTTTGGCCTTTTCATTCAGATTGATGCAATAAGCGGACAAAGCGTCCTGCTTTTTCTTTGCACTTTCTTCCTGCTCGCCGCTTGCGCGTTCCTCGCTCGGACTCTCGGCTCCACGGGGCGGACGAGCCTCGTTGCCTTGCGGACGCTTCGAAATGCCGTGCGAAATATAATTCACGGCATCGTAACGGGTCATCTGCTGTTCCTGCAGGAAGTAAGCAGCGTGGCTTTCCCGTTCGGCAAAGATGGCGACGAGTACATTGGCGCCCGTGACTTCCTCACGATTGGACGACTGCACATGGATAACCGCGCGCTGAATAACGCGCTGGAAGGCGGCGGTCGGTTTGGAATCCTCATCGTAGCCGGTAACGAGATTGTCGAGTTCGCGATCGATATAGTCGGTCACGACACGCCTCAGATGCTCAAGATCGACGCTGCAGGCGCGCATCACTGCGCCCGCATCCTGATCATCGATCAAGGCAAGCAGGAGGTGTTCGAGCGTCGCATATTCGTGATGCCGCTCGTTTGCTATTGTGAGGGCTTGATGCAGAGCCCTTTCAAGGCTGGGGGAGAACGATGGCATATGACCTCACTTTTTCTCCATCACGCATTGCAGCGGATGCTGGTTTTGGCGGGCGAAATCCATGACCTGGCTGACTTTGGTTTCGGCGACCTCATAAGTAAATACGCCGCACTCGCCGACACCATGATTGTGAACATGCAGCATGATGCGCGTGGCATCATCCTGGTTCTTCTGGAAAAAACGCTGCAGGACATGAACAACGAACTCCATCGGAGTGTAATCGTCATTAAGGAGCAGGACACGGTAGAGGCTGGGTCTCTTGGTCTTCGGCTGAGTGCGCGTAACCACAACGGTACCGTTTTCCGGACCATTCCCGCCATCGGTCTTGCTCTGCATGACTGTATCGAGATGCCTCATGATACCTGTAACCCGAATGCCCATCTGTCTGGCCCTGCTTGCCCTATTATGTAGGTCGTCATGTGGTGATTTTAAGCCCTTCATTGCCACTTGCAACCGGGACTTATTGCAATAATGAAGCTTGTCACACTTATATGAAGCTACCCCAAGACAGCGATAAAACAATTTACACGCGAAACGGTGAAAAATATTCAATTCATATAATATAGATCACAATAATTGACGACCAAAACTCACCCAAACATGAACGGGTAACAATTTGCCGTTTCGCGCCCCTTGGAAATTACTATAATGTCGCTGCAATTGGATAATCAGCAATACACATAAAAGCTATTAAAAGAATATTTTCAGAACCTAGCTGTTTTTTCTAGGCCGCGGGTTCCTCTTCCCCCTTAAAAGGCGGCAAAACTAAACTCGCGCAAGCGAGTTTTTTTCCGCCCGTCCCGCCCGGATAATTTTCCTCGCTCCTCATCGCATATTCGTGCGCTGTGGCCTCCTGCACCATTCGGATCCCAGCTTCCTCGAAATTGCGGCCTCAATTTTTTTCCAAAATTTATGAACGGAGCGGTTACCATAAACGGATTGGTAACGCTGATAGCATTAGGATGACCGAATTAGACACTGTGTGCCATTTGTGCCGCAGTCCAAAAAATCTGGAATACAGGTAGGTCATCATCGTGCGTACCGCATTTAGTAAAGTCGCATACGCCTTGAAAAGAGCGGCACAAGCCACCCTCCTTTTGGCAGTGGTAACGGGGTGCTCGACGGCCTCGACAACGAAGCCGGCAATAGCAGCCAGCAAAAAATACGCCGCAATCGTCATCGATGCGAACAATGGCAAAACGCTTTTCGCCGCAAAAGCGGATACGCAGCGTTATCCGGCCTCGCTCACGAAAATGATGACCCTGTATATGCTGTTCGAAGCAATGCACGCCGGTCGAATTACCAAGGATACGCGCATTCCGATCTCGGCCTATGCGGCGTCTCGTCCGCCAACCAAGCTCGGTTTTCGTCCCGGACAGACCATCCGTGCCGAAGATGCAATCCTGGGCATGGTCACCAAATCGGCGAACGACGCCGCGACCGCAGTCGGTGAATATCTCGGCGGTTCGGAAGAGCGTTTCGCGCAGATGATGACAGCAAAGGCCCGTCGCCTTGGTATGCGCAACACTACGTTCCGCAACGCTTCCGGCCTGCCCAATATGGCTCAGCATTCCACGGCGCGCGACATGGCGCTTCTGGGTATTGCACTGCGACAGCATTTCCCGCGTGAGTTCGATTACTTCTCGCGCCGTTCCTTTGCCTATCGTGGCAAGACCATCCGCGGACATAACCGCGTGCTCGATCGGGTTAAAGGTGCAGACGGCATCAAGACCGGCTACACCAATGCCTCCGGTTTCAATATTGTCACATCCGTTCAGCAAGACGGGCGCAGTGTGATTGCCGTCGTGATGGGCGGCAATACGGCAGTTGCTCGCGATGCCCATGTGGTTGAACTCGTCCGCAAGTATCTACCAAAGGCCACTCGCAGCCGTAACGCTGAACCGTTGATCGCAATGCGCAACGATGCTCCTCAGGTCGTCGCTTCAATCGATCTTCCCAAGGCCAGGCACGCGCCGGTGCCGGTTTCGCGTCAGGTTGCAGCAGTCGAAGACGTTATCGGCGAAGGCGACAGGGACGAACCGCAGATGCTGGCTCTGGTCGCTCCGACGACCCGCCCGGCGGCTCTCGCCGCGCAAGCCGCCGTACGCCCAACGCCCAAGGCTGCAATTCCGTCTGCGCAGGCTCAGGATGTCGACCCGGTTACCACCGCATCCGCCCCGGTTTCCGGAGGATGGGCCATTCAGATCGGCTCCTTGCCGAGTGAGGGGCAGGCCCGCGACGTGCTTGCCAAGGCATCCGCCACGGCCAGCGGCACATTGCGTGCGGCATCGCCCTATACAGAAACCTTCAACAAGGGCAACGCCACTTTCTATCGTGCCCGATTCGTAGGCTTCAGTTCCAAGCAGGCTGCATGGGATGCCTGCGCTTCATTGAAGAAGAAAAACTTCGGCTGTTACGCCGTCGCGAACTAAAGCATGTCTCCCGAAAGTGGGAACCGGTTTCGGGATAAAGACATGCGTCAAAAAAACTTAAGGTGTGCCGCCTGAATATGATTGAGCGCGACACGCTTTAGTCGAAAGCGAGGGAATTCGTTCCCTGCTTTCCAGCTTCAAACCCGAATTTGTAGTGCGTAGAGGGTTTCGAGATGTCGAATATGAGAGAAACTTTCGGTCAATCGCCGTTCAGAACCGTCGACTGGGCCTATGATGAGGAAAAGCCTTCTGCATTAGGCGCTCTGTTCTCGGTGCAGGGATTGAAGCAGGCGGCTTCGAAGATCGCCGACGTAAGACGCGGCGCCGGTTTCCAGACACGTGACCTGGTCGGCTTGCTTGTCTGCCATGCGGCCCGCAACAAGCGCCTGGCGCAGCCCCGGGCCTCCATGCGCATGACGCTGCCGGTGAACCACGACAGGGTTTCCGTTCGCCTGACCATCGATGACTGATACAATATTGGTCCGAACGAAAAGGCCCGCCGGGAACCACCCGGCGGGCCTTTTCGCTTTTCCCGACTTGTTTAGTCTCTAAAGCAACCCAAGCGCAGCCAATTCCTGACGCAGTTCCGCCGGCAGGGCGGCCCTGCCCGCTTTACCGGCAGCTTCATCGCGCGGGACTTCGTTTTCATTCAGGTAACGCCAGCCCTGAAATGCTCGGCGCGGCTGCCATTCGGTGGGAATAATCTTCGGCTCAAGAACGAGGTGGCAGCGGTTGACGCCCTCAGCATCGGTAAAGGGGCGCACATCCAGCAAACGCTGGCGGCATTGAACGTTTCCCTTGATAACCCAGTAGAGCGAACCGCCCGCAAGCAATTCATCCATACGCTTCGGCACCATGCGTGTCGTATGGAACTGTTCCGGCATAAGACCGGCAGCGCGCTGCTCCGCAAGGCGGAAATCGATCCATGCTGCGAGATCTTCGATACTGTCGCAGCCGACACAAAGCTTGACGAGGTTGAGAGCCATAAAGCTGATTTAGCCAAGACGAATGCGCGCTTCAAGCCTGAAGCGCAGCAATCCCCCGATGCATCGGCATATATGCGGCCGAGCTCGCAAATCAACAGGCCACGACGTTCACAGCGAGACCGCCCTGACTGGTTTCCTTATAGCGCTCGCTCATGTCGTGCCCGGTCTGGCGCATCGTCTCGATACAGGCATCAAGCGGCACAAAATGCTTGCCATCGCCTTTGACCGCCAGCGACGCGGCCGTAACGGCTTTCACAGCGCCAAGCGCATTACGTTCGATGCAAGGCACCTGAACGAGCCCCGCTACCGGATCGCAGGTCATCCCAAGATGGTGTTCAAGTGCGATCTCGGCTGCATTTTCGATCTGTTCCGGCGAGCCGCCAAGAACCGCCGCCAGACCAGCCGCCGCCATTGCAGAAGCAGAACCGACCTCACCCTGACAGCCAACTTCAGCGCCGGAAATCGAGGCATTGTGCTTGATGACCCCACCGATGGCAGCCGATGTCAGAAGGAAATCTCTAATACCCTTCTGATCGGCATCATCGTGAAAATGCAGATAATAGCGCAGGACCGCCGGCACGACGCCTGCCGCACCGTTTGTGGGAGCGGTTACCACCCTGCCGCCAGCGGCATTTTCTTCGTTGACAGCCATGGCATAGACCGACAGCCAATCATTCGCCATGAGTGGATTGCTGCGATTGTTGCGCCAGTCGTCCTGAAGCTTGTCATGAAGCTGCCGCGCCCGACGGCGGACATTCAGGCCACCCGGCATGATACCGTCACGACTCAGGCCACGCTCGATACAGCCGCGCATCGCACCCCAGATGCGATCAAGACCCGTATCGAGGTCATTGCGAGCCATGTGCTTTTCTTCATTGGCTCGCTTCATTTCCGCGATCGACTTGCCGCTTTCGCGCGCCATTTCGAGCATTTCGGCGGCATTGCGGAACGGGAACGGCACATCGGCCTTAACATCCTGCCTCGCACCGCCGCGCTGGACCCGGCTCAATTCCTCTTCGGTAACGACGAAACCGCCGCCGATGGAAAAATATGCACGGCGCAACAGAAGATTATCGTCAACGTCAAAGGCAGAGAAAGCCATTCCGTTGGCATGGCCGGGCAAGGGCGTCTTCCGGTCCATCACGAGATCGGACTTGGGATCGAACCGATAAGCCGGATGCCCATCCGGTTTCACCTTCTTCTCAGCGAACACCTTCTCGATCTCCGCATCCATGATGTCGGGATCAATCGTATCGGGAAGATGGCCGCACAGCCCCAATATCACAGCGCGGTCCGTCGCATGTCCCACGCCCGTATAGGCCAGCGATCCGTGCAGGCTCGCTTTCAGGCGATGGATTCTTGAATGCGCCGGCCGGGGCCAGTTTCCGCCGATGATTTCATCGAGAAACATGCGCGCCGCAGTCATCGGGCCCATCGTGTGCGAACTCGATGGACCAATGCCAATCTTGTAAAGATCGAAAACCGACAGAAACATTCCACACCTTCTGCAACCGGCCAAACGGCCGACTGATCCCTACTCACAGCACTATCGGCAGCTCGCCCGATTGTCCATTCCAGACAGAATCGGAAAAACCGTCAACGCACGGAAACCGTGCATTCCTATCAGATAAGTGTAGGAAAGGATCGACGCAAACGGAATGCCGAAATGCGGCATCAAATTTCCGAAATACGCAACTCCATCCAGCTGCTAGACGGAGAACAGATAGGCCATGAGGATAACTGCAGCGAGACCAACAACTGCCCAGAGCGTAACGCCCCAGCAGGATTTTTGAACGGTTTCGTCCATGGAAATTTTGGCAACCTTGTTGTGCAACTCTTTTTGGCAGCGTCCTTCACAACGCTGTTACCAGACATATAGCTTCGTGATCGACGAAACGCAACGATGAAAAACGGCCGAATTACGGCAGAAAATTTGCGACGGTCGCCAATCGATATGGAAAGCTGTTTTTAATCAATTAGTTAACTTTCAACAACCTTAACAAAAGCTTTAAAGTGGCGGCAAAAATGGGGCATCAGGGTTGAGGCAGAAGCATATCTGTCTTTCCCGCATACCTGTAGGCGGCAAGGCCGACCCATTCACGCATCGCGACACTGAATCGGGAAAGAGCATCGTTCGGAGATTCCAGATAGATTCTAAAATATTCGCGAGCGCGGGTTTTATAATCCACGGGCCAGGCGACCACATCGAAATCAGCCTTGCGAAAGCAACCGACTGCACGCGGCACATGATAGGCCGAAGTTACCAGAAGCCATGTTTCGCCCGGCTTCGGCTGAGCTAACGCTTTGGAAAAAAGCGCATTCTCCACCGTGTTGCGAGATTTGTTTTCATAGATATAGCGCTCTCCCGAAAACCCCAGATCGCCCAGCATCTGGTGGGTACTGTCGGCCTCAGGAACGGTCTCCTCAAAGAAACCACCCTTTCCCCCGGAGATGACGACACGGGCGTCGGGATAGAGCCTCGCCAGCCGTATTGCTTCGAAAATGCGGTCGGCCGCGCTATTCAGTTCGAAGCCTTTCCGCCCCGCATTGATATCACCGTTCATATAACCGCCCAGAACGACGATTCCATCCACATGGGCAGGCAACGTATCCGGCCTGGCGAAACGATCCTCCAGCGGAGCCAGCATAAGCGCTCCAACGGTAGTGAAGGAAGCAAGGAACAGAAAGGTTGCCGCAAAAACGAGTATACACATCCCCACACGATAAAAACCGCGCCACACCGCCATAAAAGCAACGAAAACAAGAAGGAAGAGAATGCTAACAGGTTGAAAAAACAGCCAGAATATCTTCGAAAGGCTATAAAACAAACGGCTTCTCCAACAGCAAGATTTGCCCTCACGCTCCCATGACCACGAATCCGTGTTCGGCGGAATACTATAGCGCGGCACGCGGGTGTGTTAGAGAATCGCGTGGAATCGCACGCTATCCAGCCGGAAGGAACCATGTCTATCACCACGACAACGGATACCAAACCTGCCGCTCGACTGGGGCGTATCGACCTTGCGCGCGCAATCGCACTGATCGCGATGGCAATCTATCATTTCGGCTGGGACCTTGAATTTTTTGGCTATATGGCCCCCGCCACGACCGCCCATGGCGGATGGAAGCTCTTCGCCCGCTGCATTGCATCGAGCTTTCTGTTTCTTGTCGGCTTCAGTCTGGTGCTGGCGCATGGCAATGCCATCCGCTGGAAGCCCATGAACAAAAGGCTGGTGCAGATCGTTGCAGCGGCCGCCGCAATATCAGCCGTCACATGGTATATGTCGCCGGATAGCTTCATCTTCTTCGGCATACTTCACCAGATCGCCTTGGCGAGCGTGCTCGGGCTTCTCTTTCTGCATCTGCCGGCTGTCGCAACGCTTGCCGTCGCTGCATTCGTTATCAGCGCACCGCTCTATGCGCGCGCCGATATATTCAATCATGCCATCTTGAGCTGGGTCGGCCTTTCAACTGTCGCGCCGCGCTCAAACGATTATGTACCGCTTTTCCCGTGGTTCGGAGCCGTTCTGATCGGCATAGCGACCGCGCGCATTTTCCAACGATTCGGCTGGCTGAAACTACTGGCTGGAGGGATCGGAAACGAGTCCATCGAAAAGCCGCTTACCTTCATCGGCAAGCACAGTCTGGCATTCTATCTCATTCACCAGCCGGTTCTGATCGCACTGATCTACGTGTTCTCCCAGCTCATGCCACCAGCCCGGCCCGCGCCGAGAGAAGCATTCACGCAATCCTGCGTCGCAGCCTGCACGCAGAATGGAAGCGAGCAGCTTTGCAGGCAATTTTGCGGCTGTGTGGTGAGCGAACTGGACAAGGCGAACCTGTTCGATGACGTGTTCACGGGAAAGATCGACCAGCAGAACAGTAGCGAAGTCCGGGATATCGCACAGATGTGCTCGCCTGTGCCTGACGAAACCAGAGATTAGAGCGCTGATCTGGTTCAAGCAGATCGAGACGCGTTCCAGAGCATGTCTCCCGAAAGGGGGAACCGGTTTCGGGAGACATGCGTCAAAACAAAAACTCAAAGCGTGTCGTCTGAATATGATTGTATCCGACACGCTTTAGTGGATTGAATTTGATGTTTGAAACGGCATCTCATTCAATCGGGATTCAAACGTCAAATTCAAAAAATCCACTAGGTATTCACGCCAAGCTCGGCAAGACGCTCGATACAGGATTCTTCGATCTGATCGAGTTCGCCGAGTGTTTCATCTATATCGCGTCGCTTCTGCCGGAGATCGTGACGCTTTTCCTCTATGCGCTTCATAAGAAGTTTGAGCTGCCCCGTTTCACCGGGCGGCTCGCGATACATCTGGATGATTTCATGGATCTCCGCGATGGAAAAGCCCAGCCGCTTGCCGCGCAGAATCTGCTTCACGAGATGGCGGTCGGAAGGTCGGAAAAGCCGCGTGCGCCCACGTCGGACAGGAGAGATCAATCCCTCGTCTTCATAGAAACGCAACGTCCTCGTTGAGATACCGAATTCTCGCGTCAGCTCTGTGATCGTATAATATTCACGCACCGCACCATTCCTACCGTCTACCAAGCGGACTGATGTTGTGCTCCTGCATTTACGTAAAAGTCAACATTAAACCGATACGACTAAAATACATCTGGCTATATTGGGAGAAAAATTGAGAATTTTTGAAACAATTTGCGTCGCGCAACAGCTTTCGGCGAACGATCTGATTTTCCTTCGCGAGACCGATGAAACTGCCGGAATTCTGAACCGGCTCATGATCATATTACCGGCGAAACAGGCCATGATTTCAATTTGATAGGAACTAGCTCGCTGCGCCAGCCATTTTCACCGAATGCGGCTTGCCATCATGTTGCCACTCATGCGTTATGAGCTTGCATCGAACAATAAAGAATGGCGATTCATGCGGCGCTCGATAAAATTTACCTTGATCGGACTTATCGTCATCGCGCTAGCGGGGAGCGCTCCTTTTGCAATCGAACCGATTGTGGTCAAAATCGGTGAGAACTCGATTCGCCAACTCGCGAGAGACGGAAATTTCTGTGAGAGCGAACAATGCGATGAAGGTGTGACCTATGTCCTCGGCTTTCTCGAAACGAATTACGGTCTCTCGCCTCACGATGTGAAATGGTGTATGGGGGTCGATGTGATTTCACATTACGAATTGCCCTTCGGCAACGGACTGAAAACCTCCATAACGGACAGGATGTATCAACGCTGCGGCGACCCCAACAAGGATGAACCGGCAGGTGATTATACAGACGAGTAGAAGACCGGTTACGTCATGAAATTATTTTTGCGCGCCTGTGCCTGGCTGGTGCTTCTCGCCATCCTGGCCGTCACGATCAGCCCGATACAATTTCGACCGATCACAGGCGAGCCGGTAGATCTTGAACGGTTCGCGGCATTTTTTATGGTAGGCACTTTGTTCGCCCTCGCCTATCCTCGCCATTGGATGGCCGTACTATTGCTGACCGTGGGCTGCGCGGGTGCGTTTGAGCTTATGCAGCGGCTCGCGCCGGGTCGTCACGGCGAGTTTCTGGACTTTGTTTTCAAAGCCATCGGGGCGATGTTTGGCATCGTGGTTGGATACGGACTAAGCCGCATCTACCCCTTCCGCGATAAAAGCTGCTCCGGCGGCTGAAACAGATCGGCTCCATAGTCATTCGCCGCTGATAAAACGTCGCAATATTCAGCTATGCGCGCCATCTGTCGATGGAACCGAATTCGAGTTTGGCCGTTTCTCCGATATCAATTCAACGGAGACTGGAAATGGCCGACGAAAAGATGACGAACGACATTCAACAGGCTCTCGAAAAGCAGATCGCCGACATGCGCGCCGAACTCAAGCGCCTTTCCAGGTCGCTCGCCGCACATTCCGGTGACTTCCGAGACCGCGCAGAGGATACGATGGACGATGTTTCAGGGCGTGTGCGTAGCGCTGCCCAGGCCATGCGCGAACGCGGCCATGCCGTCGCGGATACGGTTCGCGAAAATCCGGGGACGGCCACGACGCTTTTTGGCACCGCGGGCATCGTCGGCATTCTGATCGGCATTGCTATCGGCTGTGCAATTTCCTCGGACCGCCGCTAATTCCGCAAATTCTTCTACCAACGGCCCGCACTCTCACAGCGCGGGTTTTGCGGCTTTACGGATGTTACCGCGCCTGTTAATCCTCCACCCATTGGCAATCCGCCACCGGTCGCAGCCTACCCGGTCAAAACAAGGATAAGCGCAAAATGCGCTGCAAAGCTGTGCCGTGGCTTTAGAAAGACACGCAAATGTCTGAAAAGACGATATACTCCGATCTCACGCAGCTTGGCTCCAGCACATCTGTCCCCCAGCGCCCGGAAGATGCTGTTCTGGAACGCGTTGCAAACCCTCAAGCCGATACACCTTATTGCGTGCGCTTTACCGCGCCGGAGTTCACCTCCCTTTGCCCGATGACGGGACAACCCGACTTCGCGCATCTGGTGATCGACTATGTGCCGGGCGAGTGGCTGGTTGAAAGCAAGTCACTTAAACTTTTCCTGTTTTCGTTCCGCAATCACGGTGCTTTTCATGAAGATTGCACGGTCACGATTGGCAAACGTCTCATCGATCTGCTGGAGCCGGAATGGCTTCGTATCGGCGGCTACTGGTATCCGCGCGGCGGCATCCCCATCGATGTATTTTACCAGACCGGAGCCGCACCGCAGAATGTCTGGATACCTGAACAGAATGTGCCCAGCTATCGGGGTCGTGGCTAAGGTGCGCCGCAATCTAATTGCCGCCTCTGGTGTGGTAGATTTGAAGTTCCCACCACTTGAATGGCGGCGGTCCGCTTCGGAAGGAATACCAATGAAAAAGCTTGTCATTCTCGTATCGCTGGCTGTTCTTTCCGGGTGCGGCGGCGCCGGTAAGGCGGCAATGGATGCAGGCAAGGGCTTTGACCGATTCGCCTGCATGTCGCGTAACCTCAAGGGCGAACCGCCCTGCCCGTCGCCTGCGGACGGTACGACGCAAAATGCGCAATAAAGCGCATCCCGAAAGCGTGGCACGGTTTTCGGACAAGATGCGCATTAGAACAAACTGAGACGCGCCGATCTGATCCGATCAGACCGCGACGCGCCCAACGACAGAAACCGGAAAAGGAGGCCGATGATGGCTATCGAACCGAAGGACGTTCTCGATTTCTGGTTTTCCACCAGGATGCGCGAGAACTGGTTCAGCAAGAGCGACGAAATAGACGCGGAAATCTGCGAAAAATTCACGGCTGCCTACGAAGACGCGCGCGCAGACAGGATGGAACAATGGAAACAGCAGCCGGAAAGTGCGCTCGCGCTCACCATCCTGTTCGACCAGTTTCCGCGCAATATGTTCCGCGGTTCCCCGCGTTCCTTTGAAAGCGACGGGCTTGCCCGCGATGTCGCGGCACAAGCGCTCGACCACGATTTCGACCGGCAATTATCGGCAGAACAGCGCCAGTTCTTCTATCTGCCCTTCATGCACAGCGAACATCTCGGCGATCAGAAGCGCTGTATCGACCTCTATGAAAAACTGGGCGACGAATATTCGCTGGGCTATGCCCGCCAGCATCACGACATCATCGAACGTTTTGGCCGTTTTCCCCACCGCAACACGATACTGGGACGCGATACCACCCATGAGGAATCCGAGTTCCTCAAGGAACATGCAGGCTTTTGACCTCTACAAGAGCCTGTAGGGCAGAATTCCACGGCGGTCGTGATCGACCGCCAGCCTGCTTTTCAGCGGCGGCACGGCACGCTGGACGCACTCGGCCCGATCGCAGATACGGCAGGAAACACCAATCGGATCGAATGCCGAACGCATGGTGATATCCAGCCCATCCGCATAGACGAAATCCCCCGCATAGGCGACTTCACATCCAAGCG
Source organism: Brucella daejeonensis (assembly GCF_014199265.1). Taxonomy (GTDB): domain Bacteria; phylum Pseudomonadota; class Alphaproteobacteria; order Rhizobiales; family Rhizobiaceae; genus Brucella; species Brucella daejeonensis. The sequence continues at coordinate 129,682 of NZ_JACIJG010000005.1, read as the reverse complement.
CGATTGCATAACGGCGCTGCGGAGCATGGAAACCGCCCTCGCTCTTGGTAAGTTCTGTCGCGACGCAGAGATAGCGCGCGCCATCCGGCGTTTCCGCAAGCTGGCGGATGATGCGTCCCGGCGTCTCGAATGCTTGGTGCACATTCCAGAGCGGACAGGCCGCGCCGTAGCGCGCAAATTGCAGCTTGGCGGCACTGTGGCGCTTGGTAATGTTCCCCGCCCTGTCGATACGAGCAAAAAACACCGGCACGCCGCGCTGGCCGGAGCGTTGCAATGTGCTCAGGCGATGCGCAACCTGCTCCAGGCTTGCGCTAAAACGCGAGGCCAGCAGTTCCAGATCGTGGCGCAGCTCCTTCGCCGCTGAAAGAAATGTCTGATAAGGCAAGACCAGCGCACCGGCGAAATAATTCCGCAATCCGATTTTGCAGATCTCCACGGCCTCAGCCGAGCGAAAATCCGCGCGTCGCGCGATTGTCGTCACAAGCTCTTCCATTTCCAGTTCCGCAATCTGGAATGCGATCTGGAAATTGCGTGTCGAAGCGGGCGAATAGGGATTGAGATAAAGCACCCGTGCAACCGGATCGAAGCGGCGTAAAATCGCTTCATCCGGGTTGGCTCGGGCAACATGGACGCGGTAGCGCTCTTCCATATATTGCGGCAGTGCCAGACTGATGTCCCGTGACGGGATTTCCAACTCATTGGCCAGCTTTTCCGCTGCAATATCAAGTTCATGCACATAATTATCGATAAAGTGAAAGAAGTCACGGACTTCTTCATAGGGGGCCGGCTCCGCGACTGATGGCGCACGACCGAGTTGGCTGTCGAGGCTTGCAAGCTGCTCGCTGTTGCGCCGATAAGCCTGATGACAGGCAATCAGCGCATGGGCGAGACCGGGGGCATTCTGCGCCACAAGCTTTAGCTCTTGCAGGTTTGGCTTGTAATTATCGAAGACCGGATCAGCCAGGGCTTCTGAAAAAGCTGAAAGCAGCCGGTCATCGTCACCAAGGGAAATGGCGCCTATATCGATCTGATAATTCTCGGCAAGCGCCAACAGAACAGCGGCAGAAACCGGACGCTGATTGTTTTCGATCTGATTGAGGTAACTCGTTGAAATTCCGAGACGTTCAGCGAAACCGGACTGGGTCGCCTTATGCTGCTCGCGAATATCGCGAATCTTCCTGCCTACATAGAGCTTCTTAGGTGCCATGATGATGTGCCGTGTTTTGCAAATTCGCAATTCGCGATTTGCAAATTTATAAATTACACAACCGCACCTTTTCAAGCTTTCAGAATGCGGCATACTGGCTCTAAGCATTCAGACAATATCTCGCAATTTCATAGCTTTCCAAGGTCATAGCGAATGCAGGAACTTATCGAACAGCTTGAAGCACGTCGCGCGGAGGCCCGTCTCGGCGGCGGCCAGAAGCGCATCGATGCGCAGCACGGCAAAGGCAAGCTCACCGCCCGCGAAAGAATCGAAGTGCTTCTCGACGAGGGATCGTTCGAAGAGTTCGATATGTATATCACCCATCGCTGCACCGATTTCGGCATGGAAAAGCAGAAAGTAGCCGGTGACGGTGTAGTGACGGGCTGGGGCACTATCAATGGCCGTCAGGTCTATGTGTTCAGCCAGGATTTCACCGTTCTGGGCGGTTCGCTGTCCGAGACCCATGCACAGAAAATCTGCAAGATCATGGACATGGCCGTGAAGAACGGGGCGCCGGTTATCGGGCTCAATGATTCCGGCGGCGCACGCATTCAAGAAGGCGTGGCCTCGCTTGCCGGTTATGCGGATGTGTTCAAGCGCAACGTCGACGCCTCTGGCGTCGTGCCGCAGATTTCCGTCATCATGGGGCCCTGCGCCGGCGGCGCGGTCTATTCCCCGGCCATGACAGACTTCATCTTCATGGTCCGCGACAGTTCCTACATGTTCGTCACCGGCCCCGATGTCGTGAAAACCGTCACCAACGAGATCGTTACGGCGGAAGAGCTTGGCGGAGCTTCTACCCACACCAGAAAATCGTCAGTTGCCGACGGTGCCTACGAGAATGACATCGAGACGCTGGAACAGGTGCGCATCCTGTTCGACTTCCTGCCGCTCAATAATCGGGAGAAGCCGCCCGTACGGCCTGTCTTCGATGACCCGACCCGCCTCGAAATGCGGCTTGACACGCTGATCCCCGATAGCGCCACCAAGCCCTATGACATGAAGGAATTGATCCTCGCGCTTGCAGATGAAGGCGATTTCTTCGAAATTCAGGAGGCTTTCGCCAAGAATATCGTCACTGGCTTCATCCGCATGGACGGCCAGACCATCGGCGTGGTCGCCAACCAGCCGATAGTGCTGGCCGGATGTCTTGATATTGATGCTTCACGCAAGGCTGCGCGCTTCGTGCGTTTTTGCGACGCCTTCAACATTCCGATCCTGACACTGGTCGACGTTCCGGGTTTCCTGCCGGGCACGGCACAGGAATATGGCGGCGTGATCAAGCACGGCGCGAAATTGTTGTTTGCCTATAGCCAGGCGACCGTTCCGATGGTGACCCTCATCACGCGCAAGGCCTATGGCGGTGCTTATGACGTGATGGCGTCCAAACATATCGGCGCCGACATCAACTATGCGTGGCCGACCGCCGAAATCGCGGTCATGGGCGCCAAGGGCGCCACCGAAATCCTCTATCGCTCGGAACTTGGCGACAAGGAAAAGATCGCCACCCGCACAAAGGAATATGAAGAGCGCTTTGCCAATCCGTTCGTGGCGGCGGAACGCGGCTTCATCGATGAAGTCATCATGCCGCATTCCTCGCGTCGCCGCATTGCTCGCGCCTTCGCCGCACTGCGCAACAAGCAGCAGAGCGCGCCATGGAAAAAGCACGACACCATTCCGCTGTGAGATTGCTACGGGTACGATAAAAATGATCAAGAAAATCCTCATTGCCAATCGCGGCGAAATCGCGTGCCGGGTCATCAAGACGGCAAAGAAAATGGGCATCGCCACGGTCGCCGTCTATTCCGACGCAGACCGCAACGCATTGCACGTCAAGATGGCCGACGAGACCGTGCATATCGGCCCGGCACCGTCGAACCAGTCCTATATCGTCATTGACAAGATCCTCGCTGCCATCAAGGAAACGGGCGCGGATGCCGTGCATCCGGGCTATGGCTTCCTGTCGGAAAATCCGCGCTTTGCCGAAGCTCTGAAAGCCGCCAATGTCACCTTTATCGGCCCGCCGGTAAATGCCATCGACGCCATGGGCGACAAGATCACCTCCAAGAAGCTGGCAGCGGAAGCAGGCGTTTCCACGGTTCCCGGTCATATGGGGCTGATCGAAGATGCCGAAGAAGCGGTCAACATTGCCGGTTCCATCGGCTATCCGGTGATGATCAAGGCATCGGCTGGCGGCGGCGGCAAGGGTATGCGCATCGCGTGGAACGATGCGGAGGCCCGCGAAGGCTTTCAGCTATCGCGCAATGAGGCAAAATCCTCCTTCGGCGACGACCGCATTTTCATCGAAAAATTTGTCACCCAGCCGCGCCATATCGAAATTCAGGTTCTGGGCGACAGCCAAGGCAACGTGATCTATCTGGGCGAACGCGAATGCTCGATCCAGCGCCGCAACCAGAAGGTCATCGAGGAAGCGCCCTCGCCCTTCCTTGACGAAGCAACGCGTAAAGCCATGGGCGAACAGGCCGTGGCGCTGGCCAAGGCCGTCGGCTATTACTCCGCCGGCACGGTGGAATTCATCGTCGATGGCGATCGCAATTTCTACTTCCTCGAAATGAACACCCGCTTGCAGGTGGAGCATCCGGTAACGGAACTCATCACCGGCATCGACCTTGTGGAAGAAATGATCCGCGTCGCCGCAGGTGAAAAACTGCGTTTCACACAGGCCGATGTAAAACTCAACGGCTGGGCGATGGAAAGCCGTCTCTATGCGGAAGATCCCTATCGCAACTTCCTGCCCTCCATTGGCAGGCTGACGCGCTATCGCCCGCCGGTTGAAGGCCGCAACGGCGACGGCACGGTGATCCGCAACGACACCGGTGTGTTCGAGGGTGGCGAAATCTCGATGTATTACGACCCGATGATCGCCAAGCTCTGCTCATGGGGCCCGGATCGCAAGGCAGCCGTCGATGCCATGGGCAATGCGCTCGACGCTTTCGAGGTGGAAGGCATCGGCCACAACCTGCCTTTCCTTTCCGCCGTCATGGATCACCCGCGCTTCCGTGAAGGCGCGCTGACGACAGCCTTTATCGCGGAAGAATATCCCGATGGCTTCTCAGGCGTCACGGTCAGCGAAGACGATGCGCGGGTGCTGACAGCGGTTGCCACACAGATCAATATCGTCGTCGCCAAACGCAATGCCCAGATTTCCGGCAGGCTGTCCAAACAGGAACAGTCCGCGGCCACCGACTGGGTGGTAACGCTCGGCGGCTATGCTCTGCCGGTGCGGGTCGGCGAAGGTGAAGGCGGCACGACGGTTAACTTTGCCGATGGAGGCAGCCTGCCGATTGCAAGCGACTGGCATCCGGGCAGCCATCTTGGTTCCTTCACCGTCAGCGGCAAGCCGATCGCCGTCAAGGTTTCACGCTCCGGCAGCGGCTGGCGCCTGCGCTGGCGCGGCATGGATGTGACTGCTCATGTGCGTCGACCGCATGTGGCGGAACTGGCGAAACTCATGCCCGTCAAACTGCCGCCCGATACGTCGAAGATGCTGCTCTGCCCGATGCCGGGCGTCATCACCTCGATTCTGGTCGAGGAAGGCGCTACTGTGGAAGCCGGTCAGCCGCTCGCCACAGTCGAAGCCATGAAGATGGAAAACGTGCTGCGCGCCGAGCGCCGCGCCACTGTCCAGCGCATCGCCGTCGAAGCAGGAGCAAGCCTCGCGGTCGATGAACTGATCATGGAATTCGAGTAATCCTTCGCCCTCGCCCTTCGAGACGGCGCTTCGCGCCTCCTCAGGGTGAGGGTGTGATGTCCTCCCATCCTCATCCTGAGGAGCCATCGAAGATGGCGTCTCGAAGGACGAGGATGGAGCCAATCATATGGAGAATAGCCGATGACGCAGAAAACCCGTGCAGACTGGGAGGCGTTGGCAGAAAAGGAACTGAAGCGCCCGACCGGCAGCCTCACCTGGCACACGCCGGAAGGCATCGACGTCAAGCCGCTTTACACGGCGGAAGACGTAGCAGGCATCGGCCATCTGGACACGCTACCCGGATTCGAGCCGTTCCTGCGCGGCCCACGTGCAACCATGTATGCGGGACGCCCCTGGACCATCCGCCAATATGCCGGTTTCTCGACGGCAGAGGAATCTAATGCCTTCTATCGCAAGGCGCTTGCTGCCGGTCAGCAGGGTGTGTCGGTCGCCTTCGATCTGGCCACACATCGCGGCTATGACAGCGACCATCCGCGCGTGGTGGGCGATGTCGGCAAGGCAGGCGTAGCAATCGACTCCGTCGAAGACATGAAAATCCTCTTCGACGGCATTCCGCTGGAAAAAGTCTCCGTCTCCATGACCATGAACGGCGCGGTGATCCCGATCCTCGCCAATTTCATCGTCGCCGGCGAAGAACAGGGCGTTTCGCGCGAATTGCTTTCCGGCACGATCCAGAACGACATTTTAAAGGAGTTCATGGTTCGCAACACCTATATCTATCCGCCGGAACCTTCCATGCGGATCATTGCGGACATCATCGCCTATACGGCGACGGAAATGCCGAAATTCAACTCCATCTCGATTTCCGGCTATCACATGCAGGAAGCAGGCGCGACGCTGGTGCAGGAACTGGCCTTCACGCTGGCCGATGGGCGCGAATATGTGCGCGCGGCCCTGCAAAAGGGCCTCAATGTCGATGATTTTGCGGGGCGTCTATCGTTCTTCTTCGCCATCGGCATGAATTTCTTCATGGAAATCGCCAAGCTGCGCGCTGCGCGCCTGCTGTGGTCGCGTATCATGAAGGAATTCGATCCGAAGAAGCCGGGATCGCTGATGCTGCGCACCCATTGCCAGACATCGGGCGTATCGTTGCAGGAACAGGACCCCTATAACAACATTGTCCGCACCGCGTTCGAGGCTATGTCGGCAGCGCTTGGCGGAACACAGTCGCTTCATACCAACTCTTTCGACGAAGCCATTGCTTTGCCAACGGAATTCTCTGCCCGCATCGCCCGTAACACCCAGCTTATTCTCCAGAACGAAACGGGTGTCACCAAGGTGGTGGATCCACTGGCCGGTTCCTATTACATCGAAAGCCTGACCAATGAACTGGCCGAAAAGGCCTGGGCGCTGATCGAGGAAGTGGAAGGCCTCGGCGGCATGACCAAGGCCGTCGAAAGCGGATTGCCCAAGCGCCTCATCGAGGAAGCGGCCACGAAGCGGCAGGCTGCCATAGATAAGGGCGAAGAAGTCATCGTCGGCGTCAACAAGTTCCGGCTGGAACAGGAAGACGAGATCGACATTCTCGAAATCGATAATACCGCTGTGCGAAACTCGCAGATTGCCCGTCTCAATCGCATCAAGGAAACGCGCAACAACGCCAAAGTCCAGGCAACTCTTGCAGAACTGGAAAAGGTCGCGAAAACGGGAGAAGGCAATATTCTGGCCGCTGCCGTCGAGGCTTCCCGCGCGCGCGCTACAGTCGGAGAAATTTCCGATGCGCTGCGAAATATCTTCGGCGATCATGCAGCCGAACCGAAGGTCGTGAAAAAGGTCTACGGCGCGGCCTATAAGGACGAGCCGGAATACCGGACACTCGTCGACCGTCTGGCAGGATTTTCAAGACAGACCGGAGAAACGCCACGCGTGATGGTCGCAAAGCTCGGCCAGGATGGCCACGACCGCGGTGCGAAAATCATCGCTTCCGCTTTCGGCGATATCGGCTTCGAAGTGCTTGCCGGTCCGTTGTTCCAGACACCGGATGAGGCCGCCGACATGGCAATCAAGGCCAAGGTGCATGTACTGGGCGTCTCTTCGCTGGCTGCGGGACACAAGACACTTCTGCCGCAACTTGTCGAAACGCTAAAGGCAAAGGGTGCGGAGAACGTCATCGTCGTCTGCGGCGGCGTCGTGCCGCGTCAAGACTATCAGTATCTGTTCGACCATGGCGTCGCCGCCGTCTTCGGCCCCGGCACCAATGTGCTCGATTGCGCACGGGCAGTCCTTGACCTTATGGAAGGCAAGCGCCGCAATATCTAATTACATCAAATAGATACAAGAGAAACAGGACTCATTTCATGAGACATCTCAGAAGCCGGACGAACAGACCGGCTTCTTCGATTTCCCGTCAGTTCTTCGGCCCGGTAAAACCGGCAATCGTCGAGCCGGTCACTGACACCGGATCGCTGGCCGGAAACGTATCTTCCAGCCCTTCGTCCAACTGACGCTCCAACTCGGCCCGATCGCCAGCCCGGCGGGCGCTCGGATGCGTTAGCAGACTGTCCGGCTCGATGCCGCACTCCGTGCACGCTATCCCCAGGGCCTCACCCAGTTTGATCGCGGCACGACGTATGACGTCGTCGCGTGCCAGTTCCGACTCCGTTTCGTTTTCAACCTTCACGGTGATTTTCTCTTCGCCTTCGGTGACGAATTCGACCAGATAAAGCTTGAAACCGCCGAGCGAACTGATGCGGGTTTCAACAATGCCCATCACTTGACCTCCGCGTTTACCTACACGGAGAACGGCGACCAGCCGCAATGGTTCCGCTCTATCGGGACGACGGGAACAAAAATACCAAACAGATATGAAATAGTCGCAAAAGCTCGCGTCCTTTTCGGATGGACATCAACGAACTATACAAAATGCAGACCAAAGCCCTGCATCAGCCTGCGAATAGCGTAATCGGGCCGGAGCGAAGTGAAGATGGCGAGATCATCGTGGTGATGCAGTTCGCCATCGCTCTTCCGCTGTGGCAGCAACGAGACCGTACGGCGCGCAATCGCCTCAGCCGGATCGAGCCAATCGACCGGCCATGGCGCCAAACGACGAAACACATTGGCAAGAAACGGATAATGCGTGCAGGCGAGGACGACGATATCCGTGCGCCTGCCGTCCTTCTCTACGAAACAGGGAGCAATCTGCTCCACGACCAGCGCTTCGTCGATCTCTTCGCCGCGAATATGCGCTTCGGCAATTGCCGCCAATTGCTCCGCTCCGACGAGCCGGACATGGCATTGCGTCGCAAAAGACTGGATCAGGTCCCGCGTATAGGCGCGCCTGACAGTACCGGGCGTCGCCAGCACCGCAACAAGGCCCGACGATGTGCGTTCCGCGGCGGGTTTAATTGCCGGTACAGTGCCGACAAACGGGACGGATGGGTAAGCCCGGCGTAGATCGTCCAGCACCAGTGTCGAAGCCGTATTGCAGGCGATGATGGCTATCTCCGGATCATGCATGGCGATAAACTCGCCAAATAGCGTGACAATACGCGTCCTCAGCGCGTCCTCTTCCCATCCACCATAGGGGAAACCGGCATCGTCAGCGATATAGACGAAGCGACGATCCGGCATTAGCACCCGCGCCTCACGCAGCACCGTCAGTCCGCCGATGCCGCTATCAAAAACGAGGATCGGTCGCTCCTTGCCCGCGGTGCCGGACATAAGTGCTGCGGGAGCATCTTTCATTCAGCTTTGTCCTCCGATGCGGGCTTGCGCGCACGCCCCTCCGGCGCACCGGAACCGCGCGGTTTTTTCGGCGTAAAAACATCGAGCGAGGTCACGACCCCGCGCAAAAGCTTCAGTTCGGCCGAAGCAAATCCGGCACGCGTCAGCACAGCGCGCAGATTGTTGACCATGACTTCCTTGCGCGCCGCAGGACGGAAATAACCTCTTATATCAAGAGCTTCTTCCAGATGATTGAACAGTCCCTGCAACTCCTGCTTCGGCGCTGTTTCCAGTTCCGGCCCACGGAAAACCGTCTCGGTTTCAACCTCCATACCCGACTTCATCCACTCATAGGACATGAGCAGCACCGCCTGTGCGATGTTAAGCGAAGCGAATGCCGGATTGACCGGAAATGTTACCAGTTCGTCAGCAAGCCCCACCTCCTCGTTGCTGAGGCCAAACCGCTCGCGGCCAAACAGAATGCCGGTCTTTTCACCGGCGCGAAAACGCCTGCGTAACTCGCTATTCGCTTCCACAGGGCTGCGCACCTGTTTGAAGCCGTCACGCTCGCGTGCTGTGGTCGCATAGACGAAATTGAGATCGGCAATCGCGGACGGCAGATCGTCATAAACAACGGCATTGTCGATGATATGATCGGCCTTGCTGGCAGCAGCCCTTGCCTTATCGCTCGGAAATTCCTCACGCGGATTGACCAGACGCAGTTCGGCCAAGCCAAAATTCGCCATGGCGCGCGCCACCATGCCGATATTCTCCGGCAATTGTGGATTAACCAGCACGATTGCCGGGCCTTCCGCGATGATGGGGCGCTGTTTGTCGGTTCCTGCCATGATGTCTTCCGCATTAGCTATAAAATCGTGGCGTTTCCCTGACATAATTGGTGCGAAATCGCAAAGATTCCCCTTACGTCCGCCAGCAAAAGCCTGTGTAGTAGCCCGATAACACCTCTTTGCCGTCCATCCATGCCAGACTGTGCCCATAACCGTTTCGGATTTCAGGGAGGAAACCATGTCCGGCAAGAAAATACTCATGCTTTGCGGCGACTTCGGCGAGGACTACGAAACCATGGTCCCGTTCCAGACCTTGCTTACCGTCGGCCATACGGTGCACGCCGTCTGCCCCGGAAAAAAGGCCGGGGACCAGATAGCAACCGCCATTCACGACTTCGAGGGTCATCAGACTTACAGTGAGAAGCCGGGCCATAATTTCACTCTCAACGCCACCTTTTCCGAAGTGAAGCCGGAAAGCTACGATGCCCTTGTCATTCCCGGCGGGCGGGCGCCGGAATATCTGCGCCTCGATGACAAGGTGATTGCCGTGGTGAAACATTTCTTCGAGGCCGACAAACCCGTGGCCGCCGTCTGCCATGGCGCACAATTGCTGGCCGCAGCCCGCGTTCTCGAAGGGCGCACCTGTTCTGCCTATCCCGCATGTAGGCCGGAAGTCGAACTTGCAGGCGGCAAATATGCCGACATTCCGGTCGATCAGGCTGTGACTGACGGCAATCTCGTCACTTCACCTGCATGGCCCGCACACCCCGCCTGGCTGTCGCAGTTCCTCACCGTCCTCGGCACGAAAATCACGCATGGCTGATCGCCGCGCCCTGCCAGCGACCACCAGGTTGCAGGCAGGGCAAAACTGCGCGAAACTGGTGCGGGAAGACGAGCGGGAGAATGATCATGTGCAGGCTGTTCATCAGCGCCGATGCTGAACTCTGGCAGAGCGTGACACGCTCGCTGCGCATCGATGGCGCGGTAACCAGCGTGCGGCTCGAAAATTTCTTCTGGTGGACCCTTGAGGACATTGCCACGCGGGATGGCCTCACCGTCAGCCGTCTCATCGGAAAGCTCTACGACGAATCCCGCAACGAAGGGCACGATCTCGACAATTTCGCTTCCTTCCTGCGGGTCTGTTGCGGTCGTTATCTCTCGCTGCAACTGAACGGCCTCGTCCCCAGCGACAAATCGACCGCAATCTCGTCTCTCGACGCGGAGAGCATCCTCAGCCGCGAACAGGAAAACTATCGCCGGCAACGCACCTCATGGAAAAAATCCGCAGACCGAACGGATACGTCCCATCGCGCCGCGTAGACTCTTCCCGAAATTTTGACTCTCATTTTGGTCTATGGCCAAAGAATAAGCCTCTTACGCTTTGCCTTATCTCCTGTGGGTGCTATACGGGCGCGACGCATACAAAAAGAGGCTTCATCCATGGCAAAAATCAAGGTTGCGAATCCGGTCGTCGAACTCGATGGCGACGAGATGACCCGCATTATCTGGCAGTTCATCAAGGACAAGCTTATCCACCCATATCTCGACATTGATCTGAAATATTATGATCTGTCGGTTGAAAACCGCGATGCGACCGAGGACCAGGTCACCATCGATGCAGCCAATGCCATCAAGGAACATGGCGTCGGCGTGAAATGCGCAACCATCACGCCCGACGAAGCTCGCGTTGAAGAATTCAAGCTGAAGAAGATGTGGAAGTCGCCAAACGGCACCATCCGCAATATCCTCGGCGGCGTTATCTTCCGCGAACCGATCATCGCCAAGAACGTTCCGCGCCTCGTGCCGGGCTGGACGCAGCCGATCATCGTCGGCCGTCATGCTTTCGGCGACCAGTATCGCGCAACCGACTTCCGCTTCCCCGGCAAGGGTACGCTGACGATCAAGTTCGTTGGCGAAAATGGCGAAACCATCGAACACGAAGTCTATCAGGCTCCGGGCGCCGGTGTGGCCATGGCCATGTACAATCTCGATGAATCGATCCGTGAGTTCGCGCGCGCTTCGCTCAATTACGGACTCCAGCGCGGCTATCCGGTTTACCTGTCGACCAAGAACACCATTCTCAAGGCCTATGACGGCCGCTTCAAGGACATTTTCCAGGAAGTCTTCGACGCCGAGTTTGCCGAGAAGTTCAAAGAAGCCAAGATCTGGTACGAACACCGCCTGATCGACGACATGGTCGCTTCGGCTCTCAAGTGGTCTGGCGGTTACGTCTGGGCCTGCAAGAACTATGACGGCGACGTGCAGTCGGACATCGTGGCGCAGGGTTTTGGCTCGCTCGGCCTGATGACTTCGGTTCTGATGACGCCGGACGGCAAGACGGTGGAAGCAGAAGCAGCCCACGGCACCGTGACCCGTCATTATCGCCAGCACCAGAAGGGCGAGGAGACCTCGACCAACTCGATCGCTTCCATCTTCGCATGGACCCGTGGTCTCGCACATCGTGCCAAGCTCGATGACAATGCCGAACTGAAGAAGTTCGCCGAGACGCTGGAAAAAGTCTGCGTGGACACCGTCGAAAGCGGCTTCATGACCAAGGATCTGGCACTGCTCATCGGTCCGGATCAGCCTTGGCTTTCGACCACCGGCTTCCTCGACAAGATCGACGAGAATCTTCAGAAGGCCATGGCTGCCTGATCGAACGGTTGACGTTCATCTTCGACTACAGAAAACCCGGCTTTTCGGCCGGGTTTTTTCATTTCTTTTTCATACGAAAAAGCGCATCCTGACTGCTCGCACAGGGAGGAAGAAATGGCTGAGTTGAAGCTCTACACCAACCCGATGTCGCGTGGACGCATTGCGCGCTGGATGCTGGAAGAGATCGGCAAACCCTACGATGTAGAAATAGTGGATTTCGGTCCCCCGATGAAAGGGCCGGACTATTGCATGATCAATCCCATGGGCAAGGTTCCGGCCTTGCGCCACGGCGATGCAGTGGTAACGGAGGTGGCCGCGATCTGCGCCTATCTGGCAACAACCTTCCCCGAAGCAGGCCTCGCCCCTCACCCGGACGAGCGCGCAGACTTCTTCCGCTGGCTGTTTTTCACGTCCGGCCCGGTGGAGGCGGCTCTTTCCAACCATGCACTTGGCTTCGAAATCCCCACGGACAAACAGGGCATGGTCGGCTACGGCAATTACGATACGGTTGTAGACACACTGGAAAAGGCGGTTGCACGCCACCCTTATATCACCGGTGATCGCTTTACTGCCGCCGATGTTTATGTGGGTTCGCATATTGGCTGGGGCCTGCGCTTCGGAACCTTGCCTGCCAGAAGCCCTTTCACGGCCTATTGGGATCGACTCAAGGATCGGCCCGCAATGAAGCGTGCCAGCGAGCTGGATGAAGCGGCCGCTACGCAGCATTAAGATCCAAACTCAATCAGGATTTGGAGTAATACGAAAGGCGCTCTAACCTATTGAATTTATGCATAGACCTTCCGCGAAAATCGCTTCTGGTTTTCGGGTGAATTCTGGAGCATTTCCAGCAAAAGTGCGAAGCGGCTTTGCGTCGGATAATGCGATAAAAACAAAAACTTAAAGCGTGTCGCCTGAGTATGATTGAATGCGACACGCTTTAGGTCGTAGTCAACGGACCCGTCAATTCGAATGCTCTTGCAAAGGCCTGAGAACCGACAGGCGAAAAGGCTATGACACGCCCTTCTTCCCGTCGTGCCCAGCCTTTTGAAATGAAGTTTCTTAAAAGCGCCGCTCCGAGTGCTCCGCCCAGATGATTGCGGCGTTCGCTCCAGTCGAGACAGTGACGGCAGACCGGGCGCTTGCCCTGCTCCAGAGCGGCTACATCCACGCCAAGGCAATTGAAAAACGACTTACCCTTTTCTGTCAGCTCCGGCTCATGGCCATCGACAATCAGACCGAGTCTATGCGAGGCATTGAGCATCTCGACCCCGCGTTCTCCTGCAAGATGGTCGTAGCAGATGCGTGCCTTACGCAGCGCCTGATCCTTCGGCCCCGTGCGTACCCGCACCGCGCCCGTGCGCTGCGCCAGCCCCATAAGGCTCTCCAGGACCTGCGCCACATCCGTCCCTGAAAGACGGAAATAGCGGTGCCGCCCCTGTTTTTCCGCTACGAGCAGATTGGCCGCGTCGAGCTTTGCCAGATGACCGCTGGCGGTCTGCAGCGTCACGCCTGCGGCGGCAGCCAGTTCGCTCACCGTCAAGGCGCGACCATCCATCAACGCGGTCAGCATGTTCGCGCGCGCGGGATCGCCGAGAAGCGCTGCAACGGAAGCTATCATCGGACCGTCTTTCATACTTCAATGTTAACCGAAGCATGCCCGAGTTTCAATCGCTACATTGTGCCCATCGGATATGAGCATTGAAGGAGACACGCATGATTACCTGTTTCATCCGTTATCAGATCGACCCGTTCAAGACGGAAGCCTTCGGCGAATATGCACGCAACTGGGGACAGGCCATCCCGCGTTGCGGCGCAAACCTCATCGGCTATTTTGGACCTCACGAAGGGTCGTCCACCACCGCCTACGGTGTTTATTCGATAGAAAGCCTTGCCGCTTACGAAGCATATCGCGCTCGGCTGGCCGCCGATCCGCTTGGCCGCGCCAATTACGAATTCGCGCGTAAGGAACAGTTTATCCGCTCGGAGGACAGGATATTCCTTCGGCTGCAATCCGCACCGCATACGGAGTTCGTCAAACCATGATTACCGTCATCTTCGAAGTCTGGCCCGCAGACGATGAAAGACGCGGGCAATATCTCGACATCGCCGCAAGCCTGCGGGAAGACCTTTCCCGGATTGACGGCTTCCTTTCGATAGAGCGCTTCCAGAGCCTTGCCGATCCGAGCAAGCTGCTTTCGCTCTCCTTCTGGCGCGACGAGGATGCTGTACGCAAATGGCGTAACCTGCCGTCTCACCGTATCGCGCAGGAAAAAGGTCGCAGCGGCGTTTTCGAAAACTACCGTTTGCGTGTCGCGGATGTCATACGCGACTATGGGCTGGATGACCGTGACGATGCGCCCGAAGACAGTCGTGCGGCACATGAAACATAAAAAAACCGGGCAAAGCCCGGTTTTCAAATTCGTAAAAAAAGCTCAGACAATCAATGCCTTGACGGCAGTGATCGCATCGGTGGCCTTCCCGCCGTCGGGACCGCCAGCCTGGGCCATATCGGGACGGCCACCGCCGCCGGCGCCGCCAAGAGCGGCCGAAGCGGCCCGGACCAGATCCACCGCATTGAAACGGCCGACCAGATCGTCGGTCACTGCGGCAACGGCGCTCGCCTTGTCGTCCTCACCAACACCGATGAACAGCACGACGCCGGAGCCGACCTGCTTCTTGCCTTCATCGGCAAGCGGCTTGAGATCGCGTGGAGAAACGCCGGTCACGACCTTGCCGAGAAAATTGACCCCATTGACGGCTTCAACCGCACTGCCGCCATCCGGCGAACTGCCTCCAAGCGCCAGCTTCTTGCGAGCATCCGACAATTCGCGTTCAAGCTTCTTGCGCTCGTCAAGCAGGGCATTCACGCGTTCGAGCGCCTCTGCAGGTGTGGTTTTCAGCGCACCTGCAATTGCCTTCAGGCGTTCGTCCTGTTCTTCCAGATAGAGGCGGGCAGCTTCCCCGGTGAGCGCTTCCATGCGGCGGACACCGGCAGCGACTGCGCCTTCCGAAACGATGCGCACCAGGCCGATATCGCCGGTCTGGCGAACATGGGTGCCGCCGCAAAGCTCGACCGAATAAGCCTTTCCGGCCTTTTCGCCGTGCCTGGCCGTTCCCATGGAAACGACGCGCACCTCATCGCCATATTTTTCGCCGAACAGAGCCATGGCCCCCTCAGCAATGGCATCATCCACAGCCATCAAGCGGGTGCTGACGGGCGCATTCTGCAAGATGATCTCATTGGCGAGATTCTCGACCTGCGTCAGTTCCTCGACCGAAATCGGCTTTGGATGCGAGAAATCGAAACGCAAGCGATCCGGCGCCACGAGCGAGCCTTTCTGCGCGACATGCGTGCCAAGCGTCTCGCGCAGTGCTTCATGCAGAAGGTGCGTTGCCGAATGGTTGGAACGAATGCGGGTACGACGATCGGAATCGACCTTCAACTCAACCGTATCGCCCGTCTTGGCGGTGCCTTTGGTAACTTCGCCAGTATGAACGAAAACACCCTCGCCCTTCTTTTGCGTATCCTTGACGGTAACGACAAAGCCTTCACCGGCAATCGTGCCCGTATCGCCTTGCTGACCGCCGGATTCTCCATAGAATGGGGTCTGGTTGACGACTACCGAAACCGCATCGCCTTCGACAACCGACTGCACTTCGGCGCCGTCGCGAACGAGCGCGGTGATAACGCCTTCAGCACTTTCGGTCTCATAGCCCAAAAATTCCGTCGCGCCGACCTTATCCTTGATGCCGAACCAGATCGTCTCCGTAGCCGCCTCGCCGGAGCCGGCCCAATTGGCGCGTGCTTCCGCCTTCTGGCGCTCCATGGCGGCGTTGAAACCTTCCGTATCGACGGCAATGCCGCGCTGGCGTAGCGCATCCTGCGTCAGGTCAAGCGGGAAGCCGTAGGTATCGTAAAGCTTGAAAGCCGTTTCGCCGTCGAGGCGATCACCTTCCACAAGCTTTTCGGACGCATCGGACAACAGGCCGAGCCCACGATCCAGTGTCTTGCGGAAACGGGTTTCCTCAAGCTTCAAGGTTTCGGAAATCAGCGCCTCGGCGCGGATCAGTTCGGGATAGGCCTGCCCCATCTCACGGATGAGCGCAGGCAACAGGCGCCACATCAGCGGTTCTTTTGCACCGAGCAATTGAGCGTGGCGCATCGCGCGGCGCATGATGCGGCGCAGCACATAGCCGCGACCTTCGTTCGACGGCAGAACGCCATCGGCAATCAGGAAGCTTGATGCGCGCAGGTGATCGGCAATGACGCGATGGCTCGCACGGAAATCCCCCTCAGCCTTGATGCCGGTCGCTTCTTCCGAAGCGCGGATCAAAGCCTTGAAAAGATCGATATCGTAATTGTCATGCACACCCTGCAGGACCGCGGCCACGCGTTCCAGCCCCATGCCTGTGTCGATGGACGGGTGCGGCAGGTCGATGCGCTGTTCGGACGTTACCTGTTCGAACTGCATGAAGACGAGATTCCAGATCTCGATGAAGCGATCGCCATCTTCGTCAGCCGATCCGGGGGGGCCGCCCCAGATGTGGTCACCGTGATCGTAGAAGATTTCCGAGCAAGGACCACAAGGCCCGGTATCGCCCATGGCCCAGAAATTGTCGCTGGTGGCGATGCGGATGATACGGTCGTCCGGGAGGCCGGCAATCTTCTTCCAGAAATTCGCAGCGTCGTCGTCCGTATGATAGACAGTGACGAGCAGCTTGTCCTTGGGGAGACCGAACTCCTTGGTGATCAGGTTCCAGGCGAAGCTGATCGCCTCTTCCTTGAAATAGTTGCCGAACGAGAAATTGCCGAGCATTTCAAAGAATGTATGATGACGGGCGGTATAGCCGACATTGTCCAGATCGTTGTGCTTGCCACCCGCGCGCACGCATTTCTGCGAGGTCGTGGCACGATTGTAGGAACGGTGCTCAAGTCCTGTGAAAACATTCTTGAATTGCACCATCCCCGCATTGGTGAACATGAGGGTCGGATCGTTGCGCGGAACGAGCGGGCTCGACGGAACGACCTCATGCCCGTTCTTGCGAAAATAGTCGAGGAATGTGGACCTAATCTCGTTGACGCCAGCCATAATTCACCCTTGGGCTTTTCCTGCCCTGCATGGATGCGACCTTGAGGAAGCCGCATCGATTGTCTCTTCACACCTTTCAGGTCGCCAACAAACGTCGAAGGCCCGAGGCTTGGCCCCTCTCCCGTACTGTTAGAACGTGAAGTGGAGTTTTCGGTTGACCGCTTTTAACGATGCCTCGCTTTTCTGTCCAGATAAGCAGCCTGCGCTATAAAAGCAATTTCTGCCTGACAGGCGAAAAAATCGCCTCCGATGCAATATGCCGTCCCGAAAAACAAAGCCCCGCGCAAAGCACGGGGCTCCGGTCAATTACCGATCAAGCGATCCTACATCTCGGCGGCATCACTCTCCGGACCACCATCGTCCAGCAATTGCTCGGCAATCAGACCGGCATTCTGGCGAAGCGTCGTCTCGATCTCGCGAGCGACTTCCGGATTGTCCCTGAGATATGTCTTGGCATTTTCGCGCCCCTGCCCCAGTCTCTGGGAATTGTAGGAGAACCACGCACCCGATTTTTCGACAACCCCGGCCTTCACGCCCAGATCGATCAACTCACCGGTCTTGGAAACGCCCGCACCATACATGATGTCGAACTCGACCTGCTTGAAAGGCGGAGCAAGCTTGTTCTTGACGACCTTCACGCGTGTCTGATTACCGACGACCTCGTCGCGTTCCTTGATCGAACCGATACGGCGAATATCGAGACGAACCGAAGCGTAGAACTTGAGGGCATTACCACCCGTGGTGGTTTCCGGCGAACCGAACATCACACCGATCTTCATGCGAATCTGGTTGATGAAGATCACCATGCAGTTTGAGCGGGAAATGGAAGCGGTGAGCTTGCGCAGCGCCTGGCTCATCAGGCGAGCCTGCAGACCCGGCAGGGAATCGCCCATTTCACCCTCGATTTCGGCACGCGGCGTCAGCGCGGCAACCGAGTCCACGACGAGGACGTCGATGGCGCCCGACCGTACAAGCGTATCGGTGATTTCAAGTGCCTGCTCGCCTGTATCGGGCTGCGAGATTAGCAGATTTTCCAGATCGACACCGAGCTTGCGTGCATAGACCGGATCGAGCGCATGTTCCGCATCGACGAACGCGCAGATACCACCCTTCTTCTGCGCTTCCGCAATCGTGTGCAGCGCGAGCGTCGTCTTGCCCGAGCTTTCCGGTCCGTAAATTTCGACGATACGCCCCTTGGGCAAGCCGCCGACACCCAGCGCGATGTCCAAAGAAAGTGAGCCGGTCGGAACGGTTTCAATCTCGACAACCGGGGCATTCTTCCCCAGGCGCATGATCGAGCCTTTGCCGAACGCCCTTTCGATCTGCGACAACGCCGCATCGAGAGCCTTAGTCTTGTCCACTGAATTTTCCTCAACAAGTCGCAATGAATTCTGAGACATCTTACACCATCCTCTTGTCTCGCTAGAAGCCCGGCAGGCTCGTTGCCACGATCTATTTGTATCCCTTTTGTTCTTATTTGGCAATGACGCTAACATATTGATTAAACACGATTTCGCAATTTTGTTCTATTAACGTTCTCTAACATCAGCGATTACGAAAATAAATGAACCGTCCACAAACCGACGCGATTCAGGCAAGACGGGACGGAAGACGATTCGCGAATATAACGAAAAACGCAGCCCTTCTTTCGAAGGGCTGCGTCTTGTAAAATATCCGTCTGGAGAAGTGCGAAATCAGCTTGCGGCGCGCAGCGGTGAAATCTGAATTTCCACGCGACGGTTCTGCGCCCGGCCTTCCGGGGTCCCATTCGTTGCCACCGGCTGGCTTGCACCGTAGCCGATAATGGCGAAGCGGCGCGGATCGATACCCTGTGAGCCGAGATAGCTTGCAACCGAAGAGGCGCGGCGCTGCGACAGGCCCTGATTGTAGCTGGCGCTGCCGGTCGAATCGGTATGGCCATAAACGTCCACAAGCGTCTGGTTGAACTTGCGCAGAACGATAGCGACCGAATTGAGGGTCGGATAGAACTGGCTCTTCACCTGATCCTGATCGGTGTCGAAAGTAATGCTCGACGGCATGTTCAGGATGATCTGGTCGCCGTTGCGGGTAACCGATACGCCTGTGCCCTGCAACTGCGCGCGAAGTTCGTTTTCCTGACGGTCCATGTAATTGCCGATTGCACCGCCGCCAAGGGCGCCGATGCCCGCGCCGATGAGTACGGCATTGCGCTGCGCGCGGCTCGAACCGCCAACCATCAGGCCGCCGAGAGCGCCCACGGCCGCGCCGATCGCAGCACCGCCTGCGGTGTTCGACACCTTCTGTTCGCCCGTATAAGGGTCTGTGGTGCAGCCTGCCAGAAATGAAGCGGCGAAAAGGGCAATACCGATTTTCTTCAGCATGGAATGGTGATCCTCAATTAGCGATTCGGCTCGCATGATAATAGCGATTAAGGCCGGATGGTGTCCCCGGATAAGAGCACGAACCGGCCTTTTTCGATTTTTAACTGATGTGTCCGCAACTACGCAACTGCGTGGCATAGCGATTGGCCATTGCCTGGGCGCGTTTCGCCCCGTTGAGCGCCGTCCTGTTGCCGCGCCAGGCACCGCGTGCATAACCGCCATGGCCGGAATAATAGGCGAGATACAAACTATAGGCATCGGCGCGATTGATGCCGTTCTTCAGATAGCTTTGATAATGATACCAGCCGATGAAGTGGATCGCGTCGGCAAAACTCGATCGCGATGCGGTCCAGCGTCCGGTCTCGCGCTTGTAGCGGTCCCATGTCCCGTTCAAAGCCTGCGAATATCCATACGCGCTCGAAGGCCGCTTCCATGGAATGATCCAGAGAATCTTTGTACGCGGCGGGCGCGCATAGGGACGGAAGCCGGACTCTGTGTAGATCGTGGCCATCAGAACGGGAACCGGCACGCCGAATTCGCGCGAAACGCGCGTTGCCGCCGTCTCCCAATTGTTAAACCAGCCGTCGCGTTGATCGAAGACCGCGCATACATTGTTGACCTGCCGCGGGGCGGTCGCACAGCCTCCAAGGATCACGAGCGCGACGAGAAACAAAACGCGCATCATGGAAAACCTCGTCTCTTTGCAAAAATTGATAAAGCGTAAATATTAAGAAGACCTTTCTAACCATTGCCCACCCGCTCACGCCCCATCAAACGCGTGTGATGAGCCGAAAGCAAAAGCCGCTTGCGGTGAAGCAAGCGGCTGAACTGTGGATAACTGTGGGGAAAACTCAGCGTCGCCCCTGACGCTCCTGCCGCAAACGCGCCCAGTAATCGAGCCGTTTGCGGATTTCCCGTTCAAAACCGCGTTCTGGCGGATCGTAGAATGTCTGTCGGCCCATGCTCTCAGGAAAATAGTCCTGCCCGGAAAACGCATCGGGCTGGTCGTGGTCGTAGGCGTAACCTTCGCTATACCCCTCATTCTTCATGAGCTTGGTCGGCGCATTGAGAATATGCTTCGGCGGCAGAAGCGAACCGTTTTCCCTGGCCGCGCGCATCGAGGCTTTATAGGCCACATAGACAGCGTTCGACTTCGGGGCCGTCGCAAGGTAAACACAGGCCTGTGCCAACGCCAGTTCGCCTTCCGGTGAACCGAGATAGTCATAGGCATCCTTGGCAGCATTACAGACAACCAGTGCCTGCGGATCGGCAAGGCCGATATCTTCCACCGCCATGCGCACAAGCCGCCGCCCGAGATAGAGCGGATCTTCTCCGGCATCGAACATTCGCGAAAGATAATAGAGCGCCGCATCGGGGTCCGATCCCCGTACCGACTTATGCAGAGCCGAAATCAGATTGTAATGCCCGTCCTGCCCCTTGTCATAGACAGGCGCGCGACGCTGCACGACGTCCTGTAGCTTTTCCGCCGTGAACACTTCATCGGCGCGAGCGGCACGCCAGACCTCCTCGGCCAGTGTCAGGGCGGCGCGCCCATCCCCATCGGCCATGCGAACAAGGCTTGCCCTCGCCTCGTCGTCCAGCGGGAGTGGGCAGTCTTCCTGCTCCTCGGCGCGTCTCAGCAGCGTTGCGATGCTGTCCGCGTCGTGCGGATGAAATGTCAGGACGCGTGCCCGCGACAGGAGAGCGGCATTGAGTTCGAAAGAAGGATTTTCCGTTGTGGCGCCAATCAGGATAACCGTTCCATCTTCCATGACCGGCAGGAACGAATCCTGCTGGGCACGGTTGAAGCGGTGAATCTCGTCCACGAAAAGCAGTGTCTGTCTCCCCGACATGCGCCTTGCACGGGCTGCTTCAAACACTTTCTTGAGATCGGCGACACCTGAAAAGATTGCTGAAATCTGCTCGAAGGCGAGATCGGTTTCGCCGGCCAGTAACCGCGCCACGGTCGTCTTGCCGGTGCCGGGAGGTCCCCAGAAGATCATGGAACCGAGCGAGCCGGATGCAATCATGCGCGTCAGCACGCCTTCAGGGCCGGTCAGATGTTCCTGGCCGGTCACGTCAGACAGTTGCTTCGGGCGCAGGCGGTCAGCAAGAGGCCGGTTCCGATCCGCATTCGGGTCTGCCGCTGCTGAAAAGAGGTCGCTCATTATATTTGCTCTATCGATGACGGGAATGCCGCTTCAGGCATAGTCCGGCCCGAAGCGTCATGCAACTTCTGGCGATGTCATGCGCCTGATTTTAACGCACGAACTGGCGAAGCAACGCCCCGTTGCGTTCCACTTCCAGCCTCCACGCAAGACCGCGACCGTCGTTTAGAACCGCTTTCATATCCTCGACAGTTCGGATGGAATTGCCGTTGATGCTGCGAACGATATCGCCGGGACGCAGTCCAAGCCGGGCAGCAGGCGAACCGGAATAGACGTCGACGACCGCAACACCTTGCATGTCACGTTTCAGGCGCAGCTTGGTCGCCGCCGAAGGCGTGAGTTCCAGCACGGCCGCACCGGCGAAGGGATTGTCGCCTTCTATGACCTCCGGCTCGACCTGCTTGACTGCTGGAGCCTTGGCAAGCTTGACCGGCAGGGTCACGCTCTTGCCGTTTCGCATGACCTCGACCGAAATCGTGTTCCCGATACCGGCCGTCGAAAGACGGTAACCGAGGACATCCTGATTATCGACCCGAACGCCCTGCACGGACAGAACGACATCGCCGACCTTCAGCCCTGCCGTTTCTGCTGGCCCGCCTTTTACAACTGCCGTAATCAGCGCTCCATAGGGTTTGTTCATGCCAAGGCCTTCGGCCAGATCGGCGGTCACGCCCTGGAAGGTCGCGCCTATATAGGGACGCTCGAAACTCGTGCTACCTTTCCGGGCCGACTCGACAACCGCGCGGACCATATTGGACGGAATGGCAAAGCCGATGCCAACCGAACCGCCCGAACGGGAATAGATCGCCGTGTTGATACCGATGAGCCTTCCGCGCATGTCGATCAGCGCGCCGCCGGAATTGCCCGGATTGATGGCTGCATCGGTCTGGATGAAGAAATCGAAATCGGAAATGCCGACCTGCGTCCGCGACTGCGCCGAAACAATGCCACTGGTAACCGTCTGGCCGACGCCGAACGGATTGCCAACGGCCAGCACCAGATCTCCGACCTCTACCTCGTCGGAATTGCCGAGAGCCAGCACCGGAAACCTGTCCTTGGCTTCGATTTTCAGAACTGCAAGATCCGTGGTTTCATCACGCAGGAGCAACTTGCTTTCAAACTCGCGTCCATCGGACAATGCAACCTTGATTTCATCGGCATCCTTGATGACGTGATTGTTCGTCACGACGATACCCGAACCATCCACGATGACGCCGGATCCGAGCGACTGCTGAAGACGCGGCTTGCTTTCCCGGAGCTGTCGTCCGAAGAATTGTTCGAAGAACGGGTCGCCGGAAAATGGCGAACGATCCTGCACCTGGCGCGCCGCATAGACGTTCACGACGGCGGGCGTCGTCTCCTTGACGAGCGGCGCGAAGGAAAGCTGCATATCGGCCCGGCTGAGTGGTATCTGCTTGCCCGCCGCTGCCGGGCTATCCTGCGCGGTTGCCTGCGGTACGGCCAGCCCGATGGATGCCAGCAAAAGACCCAATACGCCTATATGTCGCCAATTCATGCATAAACTCCGCGCTTGAAAAGCCTTGCTCGTGAGTGCCTGCCAGCAAAACCGCGAGCCTTGTTGTCATATGTAATCGAGACAAGCCAAGCATAAAGGGCCGTTTTGTGATCCAAAGCGGAAAGTTGGCGCAATTCTTTGCGAGGAGTGAAAACAAAAAGGGCCGCACGAGGCGACCCTTCTCAAACCGTATGAGGCGCAGATTACGCTGCGTCTGCCTCGGCAGCCTGTTCGGCTTCGACGCGGGCGCGATCGGCCTTGCCCTTGGCATCGACATCGCGTTCCACGAATTCGACAACAGCCAGAGGCGCGTTGTCGCCGGCGCGGAAGCCAGCCTTCATGATGCGGATGTAGCCGCCATTGCGGGTCGCATAGCGAGCAGCCAGGGTGTCAAACAGCTTGGCGACGAGCTTGACGTCGCGGATAGCCGAGATAGCCTGGCGGCGGGCATGAAGATCACCGCGCTTGCCGAGCGTGACAAGCTTTTCGACGATCGGACGAATTTCCTTGGCTTTCGGAAGCGTCGTCACAATCTGCTCGTGTTCGATCAGCGAAGCAGCCATGTTGGCGAACATCGCCTTGCGATGCGAAGCAGTGCGGTTCAGCTTACGGTATCCGTTACCGTGGCGCATGAGCCTTCTCCTTAATTAGTTCCAGCCGGGATATTACCGGTCTCATTTCGTTTTACGCATTATCCGACGCGAAACCGCTGTGCGCTTTCGGCTCGAAAATGCCTAGTATTGGTCTTCGTAGCGCTTTGCGAGATCTTCGATGTTTTCCGGCGGCCAGGACGGGATTTCCATACCGAGATGGAGACCCATCGATGCCAGAACTTCCTTGATCTCGTTGAGCGACTTGCGGCCGAAATTCGGAGTCCGCAGCATCTCGGCTTCCGTCTTCTGGATCAGATCGCCGATATAGACGATGTTGTCGTTTTTCAGGCAGTTTGCCGAACGTACCGACAATTCGAGCTCGTCCACCTTCTTCAGGAGAGCCGGGTTGAAAGCCAGTTCCGCAACCTGTTCCTGCGGCACTTCCTTCTGCGGTTCTTCGAAGTTGACGAAAATCGCCAGCTGGTCCTGGAGAATACGAGCGGCATAAGCCACTGCATCTTCACCGCTGACCGAGCCATTGGTCTCGATATTGAGCGTCAGCTTGTCGTAGTCGAGAACCTGACCTTCACGGGTGTTCTCGATCTTGTACGACACCTTGCGCACCGGGGAATAGAGGCTGTCGACCGGAATGAGACCGATCGGAGCATCTTCCGCACGGTTGCGGTCGGCAGGCACATAGCCCTTGCCGGTGTTGACGGTGAATTCCATGCGGATTTCAGCGCCTTCGTCCAGCGTGCAGATGACGTGATCCGGGTTGAGGATCTCGACATCGCCAACGGTCTGAATATCGCCTGCCGTCACGGCGCCGGGGCCTTCCTTGCGGACGACCATGCGCTTCGGGCCTTCGCCTTCCATACGGATGGCGATTTCCTTGACGTTCAGAACGATATCCGTCACGTCTTCGCGGACGCCCGGAATGGACGAGAATTCATGCAGAACGCCATCGATCTGTACGGCGGTCACGGCGGCGCCGCGCAGCGACGACAGAAGCACGCGACGCAGTGCATTGCCGAGCGTCAGACCGAAACCGCGTTCCAGCGGTTCGGCAACGACGGTTGCGTGCGTACGGGAGCCGTTGGTGATGAATTCCACCTTGTTCGGCTTGATCAGTTCCTGCCAGTTCTTCTGGATCATGTTGGTATCCCTCTATCAATCGTCGCTACTATCCTATCGTAGCGATCAAGTGAAGAAACCGCAGAGGAACCCCGGACCTCGTTCGATCGGGGTTCGTACGGCATGTGAACGAGGATTAGACCCGGCGCTTCTTGCGCGGACGGCAACCGTTGTGCGGGATCGGCGTAACATCGCGGATCGACGTGATCACAAAGCCGGCAGCCTGAAGGGCGCGCAGCGCGGATTCACGGCCAGAACCCGGTCCGCAAACCTCGACTTCGAGGGAGCGCATGCCATGTTCCTGCGCCTTCTTGGCGCAATCTTCGGCAGCGATCTGTGCGGCAAACGGGGTCGACTTACGCGAACCCTTGAAACCCTGAGCACCGGCAGACGACCAGGCAATCGCATTGCCCTGAGCATCCGTGATGGTGATCATGGTGTTGTTGAACGTCGAATTTACGTGGGCAACGCCCGACGAGATGTTTTTACGCTCGCGACGGCGAACGCGCGTGGCTTCCTTGGCCATGGTTAGTCCTTTCAATCGATCTCTACACCGCCGTAATTCCAGCGGCTACACCGGTCCTCACGAAAGGACCAGCATCAAACCTCCCCGGCGCACCGGAAAAGCCCAACGGAACGAACGTTCCGTTGAAATTACTTCTTCTTGCCTGCGATTGCCTTCGCCGGACCCTTGCGGGTGCGTGCGTTGGTGTGCGTGCGCTGGCCGCGAACCGGCAGCGAACGACGATGACGCAGACCGCGGTAGCAGCCCAGATCCATCAAACGCTTGATGTTCATCGATACTTCACGACGCAGATCACCTTCGACCTGGTAGTCGGCATCGATTGCTTCACGAATCTGAAGCACTTCAGCGTCGGTGAGCTGGTTGACGCGACGTTCGTCGGCAATGCCAACCTTCGTCACGATCTCACGAGCAAATTTCGGTCCGATCCCGTGGATGTACTGAAGCGCGATGATAACACGCTTGTTCGTCGGGATGTTGACGCCAGCGATACGTGCCACGTCTGTTCTCCTTGAGTTATAATAAAATCCATCTGGCAGATGCGATCAACCAGACAGCATTAAACGACCGGTACCGGCCTCTTTCGATTTCCGCCGATACCCGCCATTCAAAACCAGTTGAAGTGGCGCAGTCTTTGACGGAATCGTTCGAAAAAGTCAACTCTTAAACATCCGTAAAGCCATCAAACCGGCTTCGCAGATACTCAGAGAGACTTCTGGAACTGTTAAACGGGCAGAAAACGCTTCACGCTTCCCTGCCCGCGATGTGATGAGACTTCCCTGAAGCCTCGCCCGGATATCATGCCGACCATTCAGGCCGGAACGAGAATTCGCTCGATTTCGGCGGTAACCTCTTCAACAGGCGCCATGCCGTTGATAACGCGAAGCTCGCCAGTACCGGCATAATAGCTGGAAAGGGGAGCCGTCTTTTCGCGATATTCGACAAGACGCTTGCGGAAAGCTTCCGGATTATCGTCAGAACGAACCTGGCCGCCCTTGGCGATCGTATCCGCCACGCGGCTTTCCATCCGCTTGACCAAAGCATTCTCATCGACCTTCAGTTCGATGACCGCATCGAGCTTGAGGCCCTTCCCCGCCAGCATCTCACCCAGAGCCTGGGCTTGCGGAACCGTACGGGGATAACCGTCGAGAATAAAACCGTTTGCGCAATCCGGGGCGTCGATCCGCTCGGACACGATCTGGTTCACGATCTCGTCGGAAACAAGCTGCCCGGCATCCATAACCGCCTTGGCGCGCTTTCCGATCTCGCTTTGCTGGGCGACTGCCGCACGCAGCATGTCGCCGGTCGAAAGCTGAGGTATTCCATGCTTCTTGGTAAGAAGTCCAGCCTGCGTCCCCTTACCTGCTCCGGGCGGCCCAAGAAGTATCAGTCTCATCTATTACGTTTCCCACCTCTGAGTTTGGACTTCTTGATCAGCCCTTCATATTGATGAGCGATCAAATGCCCCTGAATCTGCGCAACCGTATCGAGCGTCACGCTCACCACGATCAGCAGCGAGGTACCGCCAAGATAGAACGGCACGCCGGTCGCGGAAATCAGGAATTCCGGCAGGAGACAGACAAGCACAATATAGATGGCGCCGACAACGGTGATGCGCGTCAGCACATAGTCTATATATTCGGCAGTACGCTCACCCGGACGAATGCCGGGGATGAAGCCGGAATGCTTCTTGAGCTGGTCAGCCGTGTCCTTGGGATTGAACACGATGGCCGTGTAAAAGAAGCAGAAGAATGCCATCAGACCAGCATAGAACAGCATGTAAAGCGGCTGACCATGGCCGAGTGCATTGAGAACGGTCGTAGCCCATGCGGGCATTTCCGTCGTATTGGCGAAACCCGCCACCGTCGCCGGCAGCAGCAGCAGCGACGAAGCGAAGATGGGCGGAATGACACCTGCGGTATTGAGCTTGAGCGGCAGATGCGACGTATCGCCCTGGAACATGCGATTGCCGACCTGACGCTTCGGATACTGGATCAGAAGGCGGCGCTGCGCGCGCTCGACGAAAACGATGACCGCGACGAGCGCAACGGCGAGAATGATCACACCGAGAATAAGACCGGTCGAAAGCGCACCGGTACGCCCCAGTTCCAGCGTGCCGGAAATGGCGTGCGGAAGGTTCGCGACAATACCCGAGAAAATGATCAGCGAAATGCCGTTGCCGATACCGCGCGCGGTAATCTGCTCACCCAGCCACATCAGGAACATCGTACCGCCGACGAGCGTGATGACTGACGAGACGATGAAGAACGGTCCCGGATTGGTAACAATGCCGCTACCGGATTGCAGGCCGACAGAAATCGCGTAGGCCTGAACGAGCGCCAGAAGCACCGTGCCGTAACGCGTATACTGATTGATGATCTTGCGACCCGCCTCGCCTTCCTTTTTCAGCGCTTCAAGCGACGGCACGACCGACGTCATGAGCTGCACGATAATGGAAGCGGAGATATAGGGCATGATGCCGAGCGCAAAAATGGCCATACGGCCGACCGCGCCACCGGCGAACATGTTGAAGAGTCCGAGCACACCCTGGCTATGCTGCTGGAAAGCCTGCGCAAGCGCGTCAGGATTGATGCCGGGAAGCGGAATATAGGTGCCGAACCGGTACACGAGCAAAGCGCCCAGTGTGAACCAGATGCGCTTCTTGAGTTCTTCTGCCTTCGAGAAAGCCGAAAAATTGAGATTGGAAACTAGCTGTTCAGCAGCCGATGCCATTAAATTTCTCCGGTGAAAAGTCTCCGGTCCTCCGCCCCCTCTGACGCAATCCTTACCGGTCGTGCCTCGAGACTGAAAAGACCCTACCCAGATATGCGCATTGGCATAAATGTGCAAGCGGCGGCACTAAGGCCGCCGCTTTTTATTTTTGTATCGAAGCCTTATTCAGCAGCGGCTTCGGGAAGCTTTACGCTGCCGCCAGCCTTTTCGATCTTCTCGACCGCAGCCTTGGAAGCACCGGCCACATCGAAAGCGACCTTTGCCTTCAATTCGCCGTCCGAAAGGATGCGAACGCCGTCCTTGGCACGGCGAATCACGCCGGCAGCCTTCAGCGATTCGAGGTTCACAACAGCCTTGGCATCGAGCTTGCCTGCATCGATAGCAGCCTGAACACGGCCGAGCGATACAACGTTGAAGCTCTTTGCGAAGATGTTGGTGAAGCCACGCTTCGGCAGACGGCGGTAGATTGGCATCTGGCCGCCTTCGAAACCGTTGATCGAAACGCCCGAACGGGACTTCTGGCCCTTGACGCCGCGACCACCGGTCTTGCCGGTGCCCGAACCGATACCACGGCCAACGCGCTTGCGTGCCTTGACCGAACCTGGCTTGTCACGCAGATCGTTGAGTTTCATGTCTCTATCTCCCTGCGTTATCAGGCCTCGTCCACGATGCGGACGAGATGCTGAACCTTGGCGATCATGCCGCGCACGGACGGAGTATCCTCCAGCGTACGACGACGGTGCATTTTATTAAGACCCAGACCGATCAGCGTTGCACGCTGCTCGGCCGGACGACGGATGGGGCTTCCGATCTGCTCGACCGTAACCGTCTTGCCCTTCTTCTCAGCCATCACTCAAATCCTTGTCTATGGCGTATCCGGCAGTTTTGAACCCCGGACGAACACAAACTATCGGCTATTCTTCCGAACCGACCACATCATGGCGACGAGCCTGAAGGGTCGAGTACTTGATGCCGCGCTGTGCTGCGATGTCCTTCGGATGCATCTGATGCTTCAGAGCATCGAACGTCGCACGAACCATGTTGTAGGGGTTCGACGAACCGAGCGACTTGGCGACAACGTCCTGAACGCCGAGCGTTTCGAACACTGCACGCATCGGGCCACCGGCAATGATACCCTTACCGGCAGGGGCTGCGCGGAGCAGAACCTTGCCAGCGCCGTGGCGGCCTTCAACGTCGTGGTGCAAAGTGCGACCCGAACGCAGCGGAACGAAGATCATGTCACGCTTGGCAGCTTCGGTCGCCTTGCGGATGGCTTCCGGCACTTCACGTGCCTTGCCATGACCGAAACCAACGCGGCCCTTCTGGTCGCCAACGACGACGAGAGCAGCAAAACCGAAGCGACGGCCACCCTTGACGACCTTGGCAACGCGGTTGATGTGAACGAGCTTGTCAACGAATTCGCTGTCGCGCTCATCGCGACCGCGATCATCGCGGTTACGTTCTCTCTGTGCCATATCCTGATTTCCTTTTTCTTTTCCGGAAGCACAAAATGCTGATTAGAAGCTGAGGCCGCCTTCGCGGGCAGCTTCGGCGAGAGCCTTCACACGACCGTGGAAAATGAACGCACCACGATCGAACACCACGTCCTTGATGCCGGCCTTGACGGCACGCTCTGCAACCAGCTTGCCGACAGCAGCGGCTGCTGCGGAATCGGCGCCAGTCTTGAGCTTGCCCTTCAGGTCGACGTCCAGCGTCGAGGCGGCGGCGACTGTAACGCCGCGCACATCGTCGATAACCTGGGCGTAGATGTTCTTGGAAGAACGGTGAACGCTGAGACGCGGACGGCCATTTGCGACAGCCTTGACCGAACGGCGTACACGAGCAGCGCGACGCTGCAAAGTTTCTTTTGGCGATGCCATGACGCGCTTCCCTTACTTCTTCTTGCCTTCTTTGCGGACGATCTTCTCGCCAGCATACTTGACGCCCTTGCCCTTGTAAGGCTCGGGGCCGCGATATTCGCGGATCTCAGCCGCGACCTGACCGACCTGCTGCTTGTCGATACCCGTAACGACGATTTCCGTCGGCTTCGGGACAGCAACAGTGATGCCGGCAGGCACGTCATAAACCACTTCATGGCTGAAGCCGAGCGAAAGCTGCAGGTTCTTGCCCTGCATGGCAGCGCGGTAACCGACGCCGCTGATTTCGAGCTTCTTCTCGAAGCCGTCCTTCACGCCAACAAAAATGTTGGAGATCATCGTGCGGGACATGCCCCACTTGGAACGAGCTTCCTTCGACTGGTCGCGCGGATCGACGCGAACGGCGCCATCTTCCATCTTGACCAGAACTTCATCGTGCACGACGAAGGAGAGTTCCCCCTTCGCGCCCTTGGCCTTGACGATCTGCCCATCAACACTGGCGGTCACGCCTGCCGGGACCGGCACGGGTTTTTTACCGATACGAGACATTTTGATACCTGTCTTTTATCTGTTCGCTGTCAACCGCATCAGAAGATGCGGCAGAGCAGCTCACCACCAACGTTTTGTTCACGGGCTTCATGATCCGCCATCACACCCTTCGGCGTGGAGAGGATCGAGATGCCAAGGCCGTTTGCGACCTGCGGGATCGACTTGACCGACACGTAAACGCGACGACCAGGCTTCGACACGCGGGTGATCTCGCGGATAACCGGAACACCTTCATAGTACTTCAGCTCGATTTCGATCTCGGCCTTGCCGTTTTCGAATTCGCTCTGCGTGTATCCGCGGATGTAGCCTTCAGCCTGAAGGACATCGAGAACGCGGGCGCGCAACTTGGAAGCCGGGGTCGAAACCTTGGTCTTCTTGCGGCCAACCGCGTTGCGGATACGGGTCAGCATATCGCCGAGAGGATCTGACACAGACATATGCTACTCCTTACCAGCTCGACTTGACGACGCCCGGAATCTGACCGAGCGAACCCAACTGACGCAGCGCAATACGCGACATCTTCAGTTTACGGTAATAACCACGCGGACGGCCCGACACTTCGCAACGATTGCGAATACGAACCTTCGATGAATTGCGCGGCAGTTCGGCAAGCCGGATGGTGGCGCGGAAGCGCTCCTCCAGCGGAAGGCCCTGATCCATGACGATCGCCTTCAGGCGTGCACGCTTTTCAGCATGACGCTTAACCAACTTTTCGCGGCGCTTGTTTTTTTCGACTGCGCTAGTCTTGGCCATATTATTATACCTCGCTACGCTTGCCGTTACTGCCGGAAGGGGAAGTTGAATGCACGCAGAAGAGCGCGTGCTTCATCATCCGACTTGGCGGTCGTGCAAACGATGATGTCCATGCCCCAGATCTGATCAACCTTATCGTAGTTGATTTCCGGGAACACGATGTGCTCCTTGATGCCCATGGCGTAGTTGCCGCGGCCGTCAAAGCTCTTCGGGTTCAAGCCGCGGAAGTCGCGGACGCGCGGAAGAGCGATCGTGACAAGACGATCAAGGAATTCATACATGCGGTCCTGGCGAAGGGTGACCTTCGTGCCGATCGGCATGCCTTCACGCAACTTGAACGTTGCGATCGAGTTACGGGCGCGCGTTACGACAGCCTTCTGACCGGCGATCTGGCTGAGATCTTCAGCAGCAATCGCTGGCTTCTTGGAGTCGCCAGTAGCTTCGCCAACGCCCATGTTCAGGACGACCTTCGTGATGCGCGGAATCTGCATCTCGTTGTCGTATTTGAATTCTTCAAGCAGAGCCTTACGAACGGTCTCGTTGTAAAGCTTCTTGAAGCGGGGAAGTGCCTTTGCCTCAGCCATCGATCAGCGCTCCAGAACGTTTTGCGACACGAACCTTCTTGCCGTCCTCGACGCGGAAACCGACGCGGGTCGGCTGGCCGTCCTTCGGATCAGCAATTGCCAGGTTGGACAGGTGGATCGGCGCTTCCTTGGAAATGATGCCGGCTTCCTGGGTCTGGGTCTGGCGCTGATGACGCTTTACAATGTTGATACCGCGGACGAGCGCCTGCTCGTCCTTCGGCATGACCTTAAGAACTTCGCCCTTGCGGCCCTTGTCCTTACCGGACAGCACGACAACGCTGTCGCCTTTGCGAATCTTCTGCATCGTCTTGCTTCCCTTACAGAACTTCCGGAGCCAGCGAGATGATCTTCATGTGGTTCTTTGCGCGAAGTTCGCGCGGAACCGGTCCGAAGATACGCGTGCCGATAGGCTCTTTCTTGTTATCGATAAGAACGGCTGCATTGTTATCGAAACGAATAACGCTGCCGTCCGGACGACGGATGTCCTTGGCGGTGCGTACAACAACCGCCTTCATCACGTCACCCTTTTTGACGCGGCCGCGCGGAATGGCTTCCTTGATCGACACCACAATGATGTCGCCGACGGAAGCGTAACGCCGCTTCGAGCCGCCCAGCACCTTGATGCACATGACACGACGTGCGCCGGAATTATCCGCCACGTCGAGGTTTGTTTGCATCTGAATCATGACTGGCCGCCTTCTTTCCTCTCAGCTGGTTAAGGGCTCCTGCCCTACCTAAGCTGCGTGTTTATAATTTAGCCTGCTGCTTCGTTCGTCAGAACGACCCAGCGTTTGTCCTTCGAGATCGGAGCCGATTCCTGGATGGAAACGATATCGCCAATCTTGAACTGGTTGTTCTCGTCATGCGCCTTGTACTTCTTCGACTGGCGCACGGTCTTCTGGAGGAGCGGATGCGAGTAGCGGCGCTCGACCTTGACCACGACAGTCTTGTCATTCTTGTCGCTGACGACAACGCCCTGCAGAACGCGTTTAGGCATGATATTTTTTCCTTATGCCTTGCTTTCGGCCGCCTTCTGGCGGGCAATAGTCTTAATACGCGCGATGTCGCGGCGAACCTGCTTCACGCGCGCGGTTTTTTCAAGCTGGCCGGTGGCCTTCTGAAAGCGCAGGTTGAACTGCTCTTTCTTCAGGCTGCCCAGCTCGTCATTCAGTTGGTCGAGGCTTTTCGCCCGAACGTCTGCGGCTTTCATAGTTGCCTCTCTTATTCAGCAATGCGCTGGATAAAGCGCGTCTTGATCGGCAACTTTGCGGCGCCGAGTCGAAGGGCTTCCCGTGCCACATCTTCAGGTACACCGTCAAGCTCAAACATCACGCGACCCGGTGCCACACGACATGCCCAGTAGTCAACCGAACCCTTACCTTTACCCATACGGACTTCGGTAGGCTTCGACGTGACCGGCAGGTCAGGGAAGATGCGGATCCACACGCGGCCCGCACGCTTCATGTGACGGGTGATCGCGCGGCGAGCCGCTTCGATCTGACGTGCGGTGACGCGTTCAGGCTCAAGAGCCTTCAGACCGAATGCACCGAAATTCAGATCCGTGCCGCCTTTCGAGTTGCCGTGGATACGGCCCTTGAACTGCTTGCGGAACTTGGTGCGCTTAGGCTGCATCATTGTTCTCTACTCCAAATTTCTCGCCCGCGGCCCGCTTTTTAAGCGTTTTCGCGGCGGCGGTTCGACGAGGAACCCTGATTGTCACCCTCGACCGCACGACGCTCGGAAGCCATCGGATCGTGTTCAAGGATTTCGCCCTTGAAGACCCAGACCTTCACGCCGCAGATACCATAAGCGGTCTTCGCTTCTGCCGTGCCGTAGTCGATGTCGGCGCGCAGCGTGTGAAGCGGAACGCGACCTTCACGGTACCATTCCATGCGAGCGATTTCCGCTCCGCCAAGGCGACCCGCACAATTGATACGGATACCTTCGGCTCCAAGACGCATTGCCGACTGAACGGCACGCTTCATGGCGCGACGGAATGCCACACGGCGTTCGAGCTGCTGCGTGATCGACTGGGCGATCAGCGTAGCGTCGACTTCCGGCTTGCGAACTTCGACGATGTTGAGCGACGTATCGGCATTGGTCATCTCGGAAAGCTTCTTGCGGAGCTTTTCGATATCTGCGCCCTTCTTGCCGATGATGATGCCCGGACGAGCCGAATGGATCGTCACGCGGCACTTCTTGTGCGGACGCTCAATCACGATCTTGGAGATCGCAGCCTGCTTGAGTTCTTCGGTGAGGAACTCGCGGATCTTGACATCTTCATGCAGCAGCTTGCCGTATTCGCCGGTATTCGCGTACCAACGCGAATCCCAGGTACGGTTGATGCCGAGACGAAGACCGATCGGATTAATCTTCTGACCCATTATGCGGCCTCCCCTTTTTCCGCGACTTCGCGGACAACAATGGTGAGATGCGAAAACGGCTTCTCGATCCGGCTTGCGCGGCCACGGCCACGGACGTGGAAGCGCTTCATGACGATCGACTTGCCGACATAGGCTTCGGCGACGATCAGAGCATCGACGTCGAGGTCATGGTTGTTTTCAGCGTTCGCAATTGCGGACTGAAGCGTCTTCTTCACCGTATCGGCGATCCGCTTGCGCGAGAACGTCAGATCGGCAAGTGCCGCATTCACCTTCTTGCCGCGAATCATGCTCGCAACAAGGTTCAGCTTCTGCGGGCTGACGCGCAGCGTGCGGGCAACGGCCTGAGCCTCGTTGTCCTTGAGCTGACGGGGAGCTTTAGCCTTGCCCATCGTTACTTCCTCTTCGACTTCTTGTCCGCACCGTGACCGTAATAGGTCCGGGTCGGTGCAAATTCACCGAACTTGTGTCCGACCATTTCTTCCGAAACCGACACCGGCACATGCTTGTTGCCGTTGTAGACGCCGAAAGTCAGGCCGACAAACTGCGGCAGGATGGTGGAGCGGCGGCTCCACATCTTGATAACTTCGTTACGACCGCTTTCGCGTACCTTCTCAGCCTTCTTGAGAAGATAGCCGTCGATAAACGGACCTTTCCAAACTGAACGAGCCACTTCAGACTACCTCTCTTATTTCTTGCGCTGATGGCGCGAACGCATGATGAACTTGTCGGTCGCCTTGTTCGAGCGCGTCTTCTTGCCCTTCGTGGGCTTGCCCCACGGCGTGACAGGATGACGACCACCCGAGGTACGACCTTCACCACCACCATGCGGGTGATCGACCGGGTTCATGGCAACGCCGCGAACATGCGGACGCTTGCCGCGCCACACCGAACGACCGGCCTTACCGTCGTTGGTATTGCCATGATCCGGGTTGGAAACCGCACCGACCGAAGCGAAGCACGCGCCATGAACCAGACGCTGTTCGCCGGAGTTGAGGCGCAGGATCGCCATGCCCTGGTCGCGACCGACGAGCTGGGCGTAAGTGCCAGCCGAACGTGCGATCTGGCCGCCCTTGCCGGGCTTCAGTTCGACGTTGTGAACGATCGTGCCTACCGGCATCGAAGCGAGAGGCATTGCATTGCCCGGCTTCACGTCGACGGAGTTGCCTGCAACAACCTTGTCGCCGACAGCCAAACGCTGCGGAGCCAGGATATATGCCAGTTCACCGTCTTCGTAACGGATCAGCGCGATAAACGCGGTGCGGTTCGGATCGTATTCCAGGCGTTCCACCGTGCCGACAACGTCGAGCTTGCGACGCTTGAAGTCGACGAAACGATACGAACGCTTGTGACCGCCGCCCTGAAAACGGACGGTGATACGACCGGTGTTGTTGCGGCCACCCTTCTTGGACAGGCCTTCGGTCAGGGACTTGACCGGCTTGCCCTTGTAGAGTTCCGAACGGTCCACAATGACCAGCTGACGCTGGCCTGGCGTGATCGGATTAAAATGCTTGAGTGCCATTGTCTCTTACTCCATGGCCTCTCAGAGACCGGTCGAAACGTCGATGCTCTGGCCTTCGGCCAAAGTAACGATCGCTTTCTTGACGTCGCTCTGGCGCCCGATAAGGCCGCGGAACCGCTTGACCTTACCCTTGCGCACTGCAGTGTTGACTGCGGTAACCTTGACGCCGAAAAGCGCTTCGACTGCAGCCTTGATTTCCGGCTTCGTTGCCTTGCGGGCTACGTTGAAGACAACCTGGTTGTGTTCGGAAACCAGGGTCGACTTCTCGGTGATAACCGGGCTGACGATCACGTCGTAATGGCGAAGATCAGTCATTTGAAACGCTCCCCATGAAACGAGCTTCCAGGGCTTCGACGGCCGCCTTGGAAAGCACGAGCTTGCCACGGCGAAGAATGTCGTAAACATTGATGCCCTGCACCGGCAGAACGTCGATGTTCGGAATGTTCGAAGCCGCGCGCTGGAAGTTCACGTCGATCTCCGCACCGCCGATGACGAGTGCGTTTTCCAGACCGAGCTTGGCGAACTGCGAAACGAGCTGCTTCGTCTTGGCTTCCGTCGCGGCCAGATCGTCGATGATGATCAGGTCCGATGCCTTTGCCTTTGCAGACAGGGCATGACGCAGGCCGAGAGCGCGAACCTTCTTCGGCAGATCGTGGTCGTGCAGACGGACAACCGGTCCGTGAGCCTGACCGCCGCCGCGGAACTGCGGTGCACGAGCCGAATGGTGACGAGCGCGGCCCGTACCCTTCTGCTTGTACATCTTGGAACCGGTGCGGCTGATGTCGCTGCGGCCCTTGGCATCATGCGAGCCCTGCTGGCGGCGAGCCAGCTGCCAGCGCACGACGCGCTGAAGAATGTCGTCACGCGGGTCGAGGCCGAAGATTTCTTCGTTCAGCTTGACCTTGCCGGCATCCTTGCCTTCAAGAGTGGTAATCGTGAGATCCATTATTCGGCTCCCTCAGTCGCGGCAGCTTCAGCCTTCGCGGCACCTGCACGCAGAGCGGCCGGCTTCGGCGCATTCTCAGGCAGGGAAACCTTTACTGCATCGCGCACGATAATCCAGGCGCCCTTGGAGCCAGGAACCGCACCGCGAACCAGGATCAGGCCGCGATCGCTGTCCGTCGAGACAACTTCAATGTTCTGCGTGGTAACGCGGGTCTGACCCATGTGACCAGCCATCTTCTTGCCCTTGAACACCTTACCCGGATCCTGACGCTGACCGGTCGAGCCGTGAGAGCGGTGGGTAATGGAGTTACCATGAGAGGCGCGATGACCGCCGAAGTTATGACGCTTCATAACACCGGCAAAGCCTTTACCGATCGAAGTACCCGTCACATCGACCTTCTGGCCGGCGACGAAGTGTTCGGCGGTGATTTCAGCGCCGACTTCGAGGAGGTTATCCGGCGAAACGCGGAATTCCGCGACTTTCGCCTTCGGCTCGACCTCGGCCTTCGCGAAATGACCGCGCATAGCCTTGGACGTGTTCTTTACCTTGGCGATACCAACGCCAAGCTGAACAGCCGTATAACCGTTCTTTTCAACTGTACGCTGAGCTACCACGTGGCAGTTCTCCATGCGGAGAACCGTCACCGGCACATGCTCGCCGGCGTCGTTATAGACGCGGGTCATGCCCAGCTTCTGTGCAATAACACCTGAACGCATCGGGTTCGTTCCTTCCGTCCTCAAGCCGATTAAAGCTTGATCTCGACATCGACACCGGCGGACAGATCGAGCTTCATCAGCGCGTCCACCGTCTGCGGGGTCGGGTCAACGATATCGAGAAGACGCTTGTGCGTGCGCATCTCGAACTGCTCGCGGCTCTTCTTGTCGATGTGCGGCGACCGGTTGACCGTGAACTTCTCGATCCGCGTAGGAAGCGGGATCGGTCCGCGCACATTTGCACCGGTACGCTTGGCAGTCGACACGATTTCCCGCGTCGAAGCGTCAAGGATCCGATGATCAAACGCCTTCAGGCGAATGCGGATGTTTTGACCGTTCATTTCATCTGTTCCTTGTTACGCGGGGACATCTGCCATGCAGATGCCCCTGCACAAACCTAATTACTCGATGATCGAGGAGACGATGCCTGCACCGACGGTGCGGCCGCCTTCACGGATAGCGAAGCGGAGCTTTTCTTCCATGGCGATCGGCACGATCAGCGTGACGTCCATGGCGATGTTGTCGCCCGGCATGACCATTTCCGTGCCTTCCGGCAGCGTCACAACACCCGTCACGTCCGTCGTGCGGAAGTAGAACTGCGGACGGTAGTTGGTGAAGAACGGCGTATGACGGCCACCTTCGTCCTTGGTCAGAATGTAGGCTTCTGCCTTGAACTTGGTGTGCGGCTTCACAGAACCCGGCTTGCAGAGAACCTGGCCGCGTTCGACGTCCTCACGGCCAACGCCGCGGATCAGTGCGCCGATGTTGTCGCCAGCCTGGCCCTGATCGAGCAGCTTGCGGAACATTTCAACGCCGGTAACCGTCGTCTTCGTCGTTGCCTTGATGCCGACGATTTCAACTTCTTCGCCAACCTTGACGATACCGCGCTCGACGCGACCCGTCACAACCGTACCACGGCCCGAGATCGAGAACACGTCTTCGATCGGCATCAGGAACGGCTGGTCGATCGGACGTTCCGGGGTCGGAATGTAGTCGTCAACGGCAGCCATCAGGCTGCGGACGGCATCTTCGCCCAGTTCCTTCGAGCTGTCTTCCAGAGCGGCAAGAGCCGAGCCCTTGATGATCGGAATTTCGTCGCCCGGGAAGTCGTACTTCGACAGAAGCTCGCGCACTTCCAGTTCAACCAGTTCGAGCAGTTCTGCGTCGTCAACCTGGTCGCACTTGTTGAGGAACACGACGATAGCCGGAACGCCAACCTGACGGGCAAGCAGGATGTGCTCGCGGGTCTGCGGCATCGGGCCATCGGCAGCCGAAACAACCAGGATCGCGCCGTCCATCTGCGCCGCGCCGGTGATCATGTTCTTCACATAGTCGGCGTGGCCGGGGCAGTCGACGTGTGCGTAGTGACGGTTTTCGGTTTCATATTCGACGTGGGCGGTCGAAATGGTGATGCCGCGCGCCTTTTCTTCCGGCGCTGCATCGATCTGGTCATATGCACGGAATTCGCCGAAAAACTTCGTGATCGCAGCCGTCAGCGACGTCTTGCCATGGTCAACGTGACCGATCGTGCCGATGTTAACGTGGGGCTTCGTACGTTCAAACTTACTCTTTGCCATTTGAGCTCTCCGTAAATTTAGCCTGCTCAGGCATTCTTTTTAATTGGGAGCGTGACCCGTAGATCACGCAAACTTCTTCTGGATTTCCTGTGCGACCGCCGTCGGAACCGGCTCATAATGGTCGAACTGCATCGTGTACTGTGCACGGCCCTGGGACATCGAACGCAGGGAGTTCACGTAGCCAAACATGTTGGCCAGCGGAACGTTTGCGTTGACGACCGTGGCGATGCCGCGGGCTTCGGTGCCGGAAATCTGACCGCGACGCGAGTTCAGATCGCCGATAACGTCACCAACGTAATCTTCCGGCGTCACAACCTCGACCTTCATGATCGGCTCGAGGAGCTGGGCGCCAGCCTTCTGCGCACCTTCACGGAACGCTGCACGGGACGCGATTTCAAAGGCGAGAACAGACGAGTCAACGTCATGGTAAGCGCCGTCGATCAGGGTGGCCTTCACGCCGAGCATCGGGAAGCCGGCAAGCGGACCTGCGCCCATGACGCTCTCGATACCCTTCTGGACACCCGGAATGTATTCCTTCGGAACCGAACCACCGACGATCTTCGATTCGAAGATGAAATCGTCGCCGTCATGCGGCTCGAAGATGATCTTGACACGAGCGAACTGGCCCGAACCACCCGACTGCTTCTTGTGGGTGTAATCGATTTCAGCCTGACGGGTGATCGATTCACGGTAAGCAACCTGCGGCGCACCGATATTGGCTTCAACCTTGAATTCGCGCTTCATGCGATCGACGAGAATGTCGAGGTGAAGTTCGCCCATGCCGGCAATGATGGTCTGACCGGATTCTTCGTCCGACTTGACGCGGAAGGAAGGATCTTCGGCAGCCAGACGATTGAGCGCGATGCCCATCTTTTCCTGGTCGGCCTTGGTCTTCGGCTCGATAGCGATCTCGATAACCGGATCCGGGAATTCCATGCGTTCAAGGATAACCGGCTTCAGCGGATCGCAGAGCGTATCGCCAGTAGTGGTTTCCTTGAGGCCAGCCAGAGCAACGATGTCGCCTGCATAGGCTTCTTCGATGTCTTCACGGCTGTTGGAGTGCATCTGCAACATACGGCCGATACGCTCACGCTTGCCCTTGACGGTATTTTCGAGCGAAACGCCCTTGGTGAGCTTGCCCGAATAGATGCGGGCGAAGGTCAGCGAACCGACGAACGGGTCGTTCATGATCTTGAATGCGAGCATCGAAAGCGGTGCTTCATCCGAAGATTCACGGGTCGTTTCGGTTTCCGTCTTGACGTCGATGCCCTTGATGGCAGGAACGTCGGTCGGAGCCGGAAGGAATTCCACGACGGCATCGAGAAGCGGCTGAACGCCACGGTTCTTGAACGCGGTACCGCAAAGGATCGGATGGAACTTCACTTCGATCGTGCCCTTGCGGATCAGGGCGCGCAGCTCATCGTTGGTCGGCTCCTTGCCTTCCAGATAAGCTTCCATGGCAGCTTCGTCGATTTCCACG
The DNA here is from genome assembly GCF_014199265.1 of Brucella daejeonensis. Classification (GTDB taxonomy): domain Bacteria; phylum Pseudomonadota; class Alphaproteobacteria; order Rhizobiales; family Rhizobiaceae; genus Brucella; species Brucella daejeonensis. The sequence continues at coordinate 89,137 of NZ_JACIJG010000005.1, read as the reverse complement.
GCCAGCTCGACGAGCTTCTCGCGGTATTCCACAGCCTGATCCTTCAGGTCTGCCGGAATTTCACCTTCAACAGCAGCAGCGCCGATGGTGCCATCCCAGGTCAGGGCCTTCATTTCGATCAGGTCGATAACGCCAACGAAATCGTTTTCGGCGCCAATCGGCAACTGAACCGGCAGGGCGACCGCGCCCAGCCGCGAGCCAACCATCTCCACGCAACGGAAGAAGTCGGCACCGATCTTGTCCATCTTGTTGACAAAGACCATGCGCGGGACGTGATACTTTTCAGCCTGACGCCACACGGTTTCGGTCTGGGGTTCAACGCCGGCATTGGCATCGAGCAGCGCGATAGCGCCATCGAGAACGCGCAAGCTACGCTCGACTTCAATCGTGAAGTCGACGTGACCGGGCGTATCGATGATGTTGAAGCGGCGCTTCTTACCGTCACGGCCCTGCCAGAACGTGGTCGTAGCAGCGGAAGTGATCGTGATACCGCGTTCCTGCTCCTGCTCCATCCAGTCCATGGTCGACGCACCATCGTGGGTTTCGCCGATCTTGTGGTTCTTACCGGTATAGAACAGGATGCGCTCGGTCATCGTCGTCTTGCCGGCGTCGATGTGAGCCATGATACCGAAATTGCGGTAGTCTTCGATTTTATATTCGCGGGCCATGATAGTCGCTCTTTGAATAGGTTTCGACGATTACCAGCGGTAATGCGAGAAGGCGCGATTGGCTTCAGCCATGCGGTGCGTGTCTTCACGCTTCTTCACAGCAGAACCGCGGTTGTTGGCAGCATCAAGCAGTTCGCCGGAAAGACGATCGACCATTGTCGTCTCGTTACGACCACGAGCAGCATTGATGAGCCAACGGATGGCAAGTGCCTGGCGGCGTTCTGGACGCACATCGACCGGAACCTGATAGGTTGCACCACCAACGCGGCGCGAACGGACTTCGATGTGCGGAGCTACGTTGTCGAGCGCCTGATGGAACAGCGCGACCGGCTCGGACTTCGCCTTGGTTTCGATTGCATCGAGCGCACCGTAAACGATGCTTTCGGCAACCGACTTCTTGCCATGAAGCATGACTGCATTCATGAACTTCGTGATAACGAGATCGCCGAACTTCGGATCCGGATTGATCTCACGCTTTTCGGCCTTATGGCGTCTGGACATTTCGTCTTTTCTTTCAATTACATCGGGCTCAACTCGCCTACAGGCGGCCGGTATCCCCGGAAAATCTTACTTCGGACGCTTTGCACCATACTTGGAGCGGCGCTGCTTGCGGTTCTTGACACCCTGGGTATCGAGAACGCCACGGATGATGTGGTAACGCACACCCGGCAAATCCTTGACACGACCGCCGCGGATCATGACGACGGAGTGCTCCTGCAGGTTATGCCCCTCACCCGGGATGTAACCGATAACTTCGAAGCCGTTCGTCAAACGAACCTTGGCAACCTTACGCAGAGCCGAGTTCGGCTTCTTCGGGGTCGTCGTGTAAACGCGGGTGCAAACGCCGCGCTTCTGTGGGTTTGCCTGCAGGGCAGGAACCTTATTACGCTTCACCGGCGCAATGCGCGGCTTGCGGATCAGCTGATTTACGGTAGGCATTCAACCTTCCTCTATTAAAAACTCGTATCCACGCCCCAAAGGGCCGTTTCACCGGCATGCTCATGCGCGAATTCGGAGTCAGCCATCCTCAACCGGCGGCCACCCCGAACAAAAGCAGAGGAAGCTGACGCTTCATGCGAACGGCAAGTTGCATTTCGATCGTAAAACGAACCCTGTTTGAGACGAACTTCAGGACGCGTCGTCCCGAAAAAGCCTGTCTCACATCGGCTCAGATGCGGTGCTGATACGTCTTTAGAGGCGTTTCGTCAAGTGCAATGGCCCAAGTTTCTTACCTGATGGGCTGGAAACCGGCGATCTGGCCCTGCCCTGACAGGTTATTGCGCCGCATTTGACGTCCATTCGCTGATATTTCGCGATCAAAACCGTCATTTTCATATGCAAGCATGGCGCAGCCACTTCGTAACCGCTATTGAAGCACATCCGAGTCGAAACGCAACCGAATATTAAGGGTTTCTCAATGTCTTCCACGCCCGCATCCGATTCCATGCCCAAGGGCGACGATTCGCCAACCGTTCATCTGGTCATCGCCGATGTCTGGAACGAGGGTGAAGAATCCTCCGTCGAGGTGCACCTGCTTTTGAAAGCCGACGAGAACGAGGATCTGGTTCAGACCGTTCTCGCCATTCTTGCCGACGAGGGCTACCACGAAGCCGAGCTTCTCGAGATGGGCACGCTCACCGAAGAACCGGAAGAAGAACCGCACAAGAGTGCCTGGGCGACAGCCCTCAAGGGCGAAGTCGCACTGATCGAATTCGACGGTGACGACGAAGAGGAATAAAGCCGGACGCGGGGTCAACAGCCCCGCGTTTTTCCTATCGGTCTGACGGGCCGAAAATCACTCAACTTGTACGATACCCGCTAGTAATTATTGAAGGTTAGGGTCAGGACCCTGATGCTCACTGCCGGAGATTCATCCGGCTCGTGATATTTTTTGGAGATTTTGATGAGAACTGCTTTCCGCCCGCTCCTTCTTGGAGTTCTGCTTTCCACTCCTCTCATGTCGGCTCATGCCCAGGATGCCCAGCCCGACGATGGCGCCCTCGCCCAATGCTATGCTGAAATCGGCACGCAACCGCGCACCGAACTTGCGCCCTGCCTGGAGAAACTCGAGAAACAGGCAAGAAGTGAACTTGACGTCACGCTGGAGAAGCTTCGCAAGGACATCGAGGAAACCGGATCGTCGGCAAGCGAAGCTGCACTGAAATCCCTCGCGGCATCCGAAGAGCAGTTCGAGCTTTTCACAAAAGCCGAATGCCGTCGTGTCGTGGATGCCGCAATGGGCGGCAGCGGTGCCGAAGATTTCGGACGCGCCTGCACGACGGACCTTCTGCGCTGGCGCATATCGCGTCTCGACCAGTAGTCGATAGCGCCCAATTCATACAAAAAGGCCGCCCCGAAAGGCGGCCTTTTTCATTTCGTTCACATCGTCGAACTTACTCGGCGGCGTTGTTGGTCATGTCCACCAGCATCGCATTGGCTTCCGCGGAACCGGAAGATTTGCGGCGCTCGTCGATGATCAGATCGTCGCGAGCCGTGGCAATGCGGCGGATCTGGTTGGTCATGCCGCCTGTACCGGCCGGGATGAGACGGCCGACGATGACGTTTTCCTTCAGACCCTGCAGCGTGTCCATCTTGCCGGCAACCGCAGCTTCGGTAAGCACGCGGGTCGTTTCCTGGAACGAAGCGGCCGAGATAAACGACGGCGTCTGCAACGAAGCCTTGGTGATACCGAGCAGGACCGGATTGCCGGAACCCGGCTTCTTGCCCTCCTCGATAAGACGATCGTTGATCTCGTCCAGTTCGATGCGATCGACGTGATCGCCCGGAATGTAACCGGTATCGCCGGATTCCGTGATCTCGATCTTCTGCAGCATCTGGCGGACAATCACTTCGATGTGCTTGTCGTTGATCAACACGCCCTGCAAGCGATAGACTTCCTGGATTTCGTTCACGAGGTAGGAAGCCAGAGCCTCCACGCCCTTGATCGCCAGAATATCATGCGGCGCCGGGTTGCCGTCGAGGATGTACTCACCCTTTTCGATGACGTCGCCGTCCTGAAGATGGAACGGCTTGCCCTTCGGAATGAGGTACTCGACCGGCTCGATCGTGTCGTCGTTCGGCTCGATGATGATGCGACGCTTGTTCTTGTAGTCGCGACCGAAGCGGACGGTACCATCGATTTCCGCGATGACAGCGTGATCCTTCGGACGACGTGCTTCGAACAGTTCCGCCACGCGCGGCAGACCGCCGGTGATGTCCTTGGTCTTGGCGCTTTCCATCGGCAGACGGGCGATAACGTCGCCGGCCTTCACATGCGCGCCCGGCTCGACCGAAAGAATCGATTCCACCGAGAGCAGGAAGCGGGCATCGCCGCCCTTCGACAGCTTGAGGATCTTGCCAGCCTTGTCCTTGATGACCATGGCAGGCTTGAGATCCGAACCGCGCGGGGTCGAACGCCAGTCGATGACGACGCGCTTGGTGATGCCCGTCGACTCGTCCGCCGATTCCGAAACCGAAAGGCCATCGACGAGATCTTCGAACTCAACATAGCCTTCGACTTCCGTCATGATCGGACGGGTATACGGATCCCACTCGGCAATACGCTGGCCGCGCTTGACCGTGTCGCCTTCGTCCACGAACAGACGCGAACCATAGGTCACGCGATGGACAGCACGTTCCTTGCCCGAAGCGTCGAGGATCAGGACAGCCATGTTACGGCCCATCACCACGAGATTGCCGTCGGAGTTGCGAACCACATTGCGGTTACGCAGCTTCACGGTGCCTTCATACGAAGCTTCGAGATAGGACGAGTCCACAACCTGCGCCGTACCACCCAAGTGGAAGGTACGCATCGTAAGCTGGGTGCCCGGCTCGCCGATCGACTGTGCCGCGATAACGCCAACCGCTTCACCCTGGTTAACCGGCGTACCGCGTGCAAGGTCGCGACCATAGCACTTGGCGCAAACGCCGTTGCGGGTTTCGCAGGTCAGGGCCGAACGGATACGGACCGACTGGATACTAGCCTTCTCGATGATCTCGACGTCCTTTTCCTCGATCATGCGGCCGGCTTCGACGATGACTTCGCCGGTGGTCGGATGCAGGATCGGGTCGAGGGCCGTACGGCCCAGAACGCGCTGGCCGATCGAGGCCACGATCTGACCGGCATCGACGATGGGCTGCATGGTGAGGCCGATTTCGGCGCCGCAATCGACTTCCGAAATGATGGCGTCCTGTGCAACGTCCACGAGACGACGGGTCAGGTAACCCGAGTTAGCCGTCTTCAACGCGGTGTCGGCCAGACCCTTGCGGGCACCGTGGGTCGAGTTGAAGTACTCGTTCACGGTCAGGCCTTCCTTGAAGTTCGAGATGATCGGGGTCTCGATGATTTCGCCCGACGGCTTGGCCATGAGGCCGCGCATGCCGCCCAGCTGACGCATCTGGTTGACCGAACCGCGGGCACCCGAATGCGACATCATATAGACCGAGTTCATCTGCTTCTGGCGACCGGTCACCGGATCGAATTCGACGGCCTTGAGGCGCGCCATCATCTCTTCGGTGATCTTGTCGGTGGCCTTGCCCCAGGCGTCCACGACCTTGTTGTACTTTTCGCCCTGAGTGATCAGGCCGTCATTGTACTGCTGTTCGTATTCGGTCGTCAGCGCTTCGGTATCGGCAACGATCTTCGCCTTGGTGTCCGGGATGACCATGTCGTCCTTGCCGAACGAAATGCCGGCGCGGCAGGCATGGGCAAAGCCGAGTTGCATGATGCGATCGCAGAAAATGACCGTCTCTTTCTGACCGCAATGGCGGTAGACGTGGTCGATCATCTTGGAGATGTTCTTCTTGGTCATCTCCTGATTGCAGATGCTGAACGGCACATTGGCATTACGCGGCAGCAATTCGCCAATGATCATGCGGCCCGGCGTCGTGTCGAAAATCTTCGACACAGGATTGCCTTCGGCATCGACCGTCTTGAAACGGCCCTTGATCTTGGTGTGCAGCGTAACGGTCTTGGTTTCCAGAGCGTGCTGAAGCTCGCCGAAATCGGCGAAAACCATGCCCTCGCCCGGCTCTTTTTCCGCCACGATAGACAGATAATAGAGGCCGAGAACCATGTCCTGCGACGGAACGATGATCGGCGCGCCGTTGGCCGGGTGCAGGATGTTGTTGGTGGACATCATCAGCACACGGGCTTCAAGCTGGGCTTCAAGCGACAGCGGAACGTGGACAGCCATCTGGTCACCGTCGAAGTCGGCGTTGAACGCCGTACAGACGAGCGGATGCAGCTGGATTGCCTTGCCTTCGATCAGGGTGGGTTCGAAAGCCTGAATGCCAAGACGGTGCAGCGTCGGAGCGCGGTTCAGGAGAACCGGATGCTCGCGGATCACTTCGTCAAGGATATCCCAGACTTCCGGACGTTCCTTTTCAACCAGCTTCTTGGCCTGCTTGACGGTCGAGGAATAACCCTTGGCGTCAAGACGGGCATAGATGAACGGCTTGAACAGTTCGAGCGCCATCTTCTTCGGCAGGCCGCACTGGTGCAGCTTCAGTTCCGGGCCGGTCACGATGACCGAACGGCCGGAATAGTCGACGCGCTTGCCGAGCAGGTTCTGACGGAAGCGGCCCTGCTTGCCCTTGAGCATGTCGGAGAGCGACTTCAGCGGACGCTTGTTGGCGCCGGTGATGACGCGGCCGCGACGGCCGTTGTCGAACAGCGCGTCCACAGCTTCCTGCAACATGCGCTTTTCGTTGCGGATGATGATGCCCGGCGCGCGCAGCTCGATGAGGCGCTTCAGACGGTTGTTACGGTTGATGACACGACGATAGAGATCGTTGAGATCCGAGGTCGCGAAACGACCACCATCCAGCGGCACGAGCGGACGCAGGTCCGGCGGAATGACCGGAACGATCTTCATGATCATCCATTCCGGGCGATTGCCGGACTCGATGAAGTTCTCGACGATCTTCAGACGCTTCATCAGCTTCTTCTGCTTGAGGTCCGACGTCGTCTCAGCCAGATCGACGCGCAGATCGGCGGCAATCTTTTCGAGTTCCATCGAAGCCAGAAGCTCGTAGATCGCTTCCGCGCCGATAAGGGCCGTGAACTGGTCTTCGCCGAACTCATCGACGGCAATCATATATTCCTCTTCCGAAAGAAGCTGATGCTCCTTCAGCGAGGTCAGGCCCGGCTCGGTCACGATGTAGTTTTCGAAGTACAGGACGCGCTCGATATCCTTGAGCGTCATGTCCAGAAGCGTGCCGATACGGCTCGGCAGCGACTTCAGGAACCAGATGTGAGCGACCGGTGCTGCGAGTTCGATGTGGCCCATGCGCTCGCGGCGCACGCGCGACAGCGTGACTTCCACGCCGCACTTTTCGCAGATAATGCCCTTGTATTTCATGCGCTTGTACTTGCCGCACAAGCATTCATAGTCCTTGATCGGGCCAAAGATACGCGCGCAGAAGAGACCATCGCGTTCGGGCTTGAACGTACGGTAGTTGATCGTCTCCGGCTTCTTGATCTCGCCGTATGACCAGGACAGAATCTTCTCAGGGCTGGCAATCGAGATTCTGATGGAATCGAACGTCTGTGCCGGAGCCTGAGGATTGAAAAGATTCATGACCTCTTGGTTCATGCCGTTCTCCTTGAGGGCGATCCGTCGCCCTGTGCGTCGATGACAAGCTGAAAATCCTTGCCATCCTGAAAAGAAATCGCGGTATTAGTCAGTTCCTGACTGACAATACGGGCGCGCCACGGCGAGACCGTGGCGCGCCTTCATGTTTATTCCGCCGCGTCCGGCAGTGCTGGCTGTTCGGCGTCGCGCGTATCGTCCAGCTCGACATTGAGGCCAAGCGAACGCATTTCCTTGACGAGAACGTTGAAGCTCTCCGGAATGCCCGCTTCGAACGTGTCGTCGCCGCGCACGATGGCTTCGTAGACCTTGGTACGGCCTGCCACGTCGTCCGACTTCACCGTCAGCATTTCCTGCAGCGTGTAGGCCGCACCGTATGCTTCCAGAGCCCAGACCTCCATTTCGCCGAAGCGCTGGCCGCCGAACTGGGCCTTGCCGCCCAGAGGCTGCTGCGTGACGAGCGAGTAAGGTCCGATCGAACGCGCATGGATCTTGTCGTCGACCAGGTGGTGGAGCTTCAGCATGTAGATGTAGCCCATGGTCACCTGACGGTCGAACGGCTCGCCCGTACGTCCATCATAGAGCGTCGACTGACCCGAGGTCGCAAGTCCGGCATCCGTCAACATCGCGTTGATGTCGGCTTCAACCGCACCGTCGAAGACCGGCGTTGCAATCGACACGCCGCGCTTCACCTGATTAGCCAGCATGACGACGGAATCGTCGTCATAGGACCGGATCGGCTCATTGCGATCGTTGTCCGGATAGATGTGCTCCAGCGTATCGCGCAGCGGCTCGATATTGGCCGTCTTGCGATAAACGTCGAGAAGCTCACCGATCTTCTTGCCCATGCCTGCACAGGCCCAGCCGAGGTGGGTTTCCAGAATCTGGCCCACATTCATACGGCTCGGCACGCCAAGCGGGTTCAGCACGATGTCGGCATGTGTACCGTCTTCGAGGAACGGCATGTCCTCGACCGGCAGAATGCGCGAAACCACACCCTTGTTGCCGTGACGGCCAGCCATCTTGTCGCCCGGCTGGATCTTGCGCTTCACAGCGACGAAGACCTTGACCATCTTCATGACGCCCGGAGGCATCTCGTCGCCGCGCTGTACCTTTTCGACCTTGTCCATGAAGCGCGCTTCAAGCAGCTTCTTGGAGTCGTCGTACTGGCTGCGCAGGGCTTCCAGCTCGCTTTGAAGCTTTTCGTCTTCAACGGCGAACTGCCACCATTGCGAACGCGGATACTCGGTCATCAGCTCGCGGCTGATCGCAGTGCCCTTCTTGAAGCCCTTCGGCCCGGCAGCGGCGACCTTGCCATCCAGCATGTCGGCGAGACGACCATAGACGTTACGATCCAGGATAGCCTGTTCGTCGTCACGGTCCTTGGCCAGACGCTCGATCTCTTCGCGTTCGATCGCCATGGCGCGTTCGTCTTTTTCAACGCCGTGGCGGTTGAAAACACGAACTTCCACGATCGTGCCGAAGGTTCCGGGCGGCATCCGCATGGAGGTGTCACGGACGTCGGACGCCTTTTCACCGAAGATGGCGCGCAGAAGCTTTTCTTCCGGCGTCATCGGGCTTTCGCCCTTCGGCGTGATCTTGCCGACCAGAATGTCGCCCGGATGCACTTCCGCACCGATATAGACGATACCGGCTTCGTCGAGGTTCTTCAGCGCTTCTTCCGAAACATTCGGAATATCGCGGGTGATTTCCTCAGGTCCAAGCTTGGTGTCGCGAGCCGCAACTTCGAATTCCTCGATATGGATCGAGGTGAACACGTCTTCCGAAACGATCTTCTCGGAAAGCAGGATCGAATCTTCGTAGTTGTAGCCGTTCCACGGCATGAACGCGACGAGCACGTTGCGGCCGAGAGCCAGATCGCCCAGATCCGTGGAAGGACCGTCGGCGATGATGTCGCCCTTGCCGATGCGGTCGCCAACGCGAACGAGCGGACGCTGGTTGATACAGGTCGACTGGTTCGAACGCTGGAACTTCTGCAAGCGGTAGATATCGACGCCCGACTTGGACGGATCGAGATCTTCTGTGGCGCGGATGACGATACGGGTCGCATCGACCTGATCGACGAAACCACCGCGGCGAGCGGCAATGGCAGCGCCTGAGTCACGCGCAACGATCGGTTCCATGCCCGTACCGACGAACGGCGCTTCGGCGCGAACGAGCGGCACAGCCTGACGCTGCATGTTCGAGCCCATGAGGGCGCGGTTGGCGTCATCGTTTTCGAGGAACGGAATGAGCGCTGCTGCAACCGAAACGAGCTGCTTCGGCGACACGTCCATCAGGTCCACGTTTTCACGCGGCGCCATCATCACTTCGCCCGCATGACGGCAGATGACGAATTCGTCAACGAAACCGCCCTGCCCGTCCAGCTCGACGTTAGCCTGAGCAACCGAATGCTTGGCTTCTTCCATCGCCGACAGATAGACGACTTCGTTCGTCACCTTGCCATCGATCACCTTGCGATACGGGCTTTCGATGAAGCCGTATTTGTTGACGCGGGCAAAGGTAGCGAGCGAGTTGATCAGACCGATATTCGGGCCTTCCGGCGTTTCAATCGGGCAGATACGGCCGTAATGGGTCGGATGCACGTCGCGGACTTCGAAGCCGGCGCGCTCGCGGGTGAGACCACCCGGTCCAAGAGCCGAAAGACGGCGCTTGTGGGTGATTTCCGACAGCGGGTTGGTCTGATCCATGAACTGCGACAGCTGCGAGGAGCCGAAGAATTCACGAACGGCAGCCGCGGCAGGCTTGGCGTTGATCAGGTCCTGCGGCATGACCGTGTCGATTTCGATCGAGGACATACGTTCCTTGATCGCGCGTTCCATGCGCAACAGACCGACGCGGTACTGGTTTTCCATCAGTTCGCCGACCGAACGCACACGGCGGTTGCCGAGATTGTCGATGTCGTCGATTTCGCCGCGACCGTCACGCAGTTCGACCAGCATCTTGACCACGGCCAGGATGTCTTCCTTGCGCAGAACGCGCACGGTGTCTTCCGCATCGAGGTCGAGGCGCATGTTCATCTTGACGCGGCCGACAGCCGACAGGTCGTAACGTTCCGAATCGAAGAACAGCGACTGGAACATGGCCTCAGCCGAGTCCATCGTAGGCGGTTCGCCCGGACGCATGACGCGGTAGATGTCGAACAGAGCGTCCTGACGGCTTTCGTTCTTGTCCACAGCCAGCGTGTTGCGGATGTAGGCGCCGATATTGACGTGGTCGATATCGAGAACGTTGATTTCTTCCGTCCCGGTATCGAGCAGGGTCTTCAGAACCTTCTCGTCGATTTCGTCACCGGCTTCGAGATAAATCTCACCGGTTGCGTAATTGACGATGTCTTCCGCAAGATACGAGCCGTGAAGATCGTCTTCCGTTGCCTTGATGGCCTTGAGGCCCTTGTCGGCAAGCTGCTTGGCCGAACGGGCGGTCAGCTTCTTGCCTGCTTCGAGGACGACTTCGCCGGTATCCGCATCGATGAGATCGGAAATGATCTTCATGCCCTTGAAGCGGTCGGCGGAATACGGAATGCGCCAGTTGTCACCGTCACGCGTATAGGTAACGTTGTTGTAGAACGTCGACAGAATGTCTTCGCTGTCCATACCGAGCGCCATGAGCAGCGTCGTGGCCGGCAGCTTGCGGCGACGGTCGATACGCGCATAGACGATGTCCTTGGAATCGAACTCGATGTCGAGCCAGGAACCGCGGTAAGGAATGACGCGCGCGGCAAACAGAAGCTTGCCCGACGAATGGGTCTTGCCCTTGTCGTGGTCGAAGAAGACGCCCGGCGAACGGTGCATCTGCGAAACGATCACGCGCTCGGTGCCGTTGACGATGAAGGTGCCGTTGTCGGTCATGAGCGGCATGTCGCCCATGTAGACATCCTGCTCCTTGATGTCCTTGATCGACTTCGCGCCGGTATCCTCGTCAATATCGAACACGATAAGACGCAGCGTCACCTTCAGCGGCGCCGAATAGGTCAGATCACGCTGACGGCATTCGTCAACGTCGAACTTCGGTGGATCGAATTCGTAACGGACGAATTCGAGCATGGAAGCGCCGGAGAAATCCTGGATAGGGAAAACAGACTTGAAAACCGCCTGCAAACCCTCGTCAGAACGCCCGCCGGATGGTTCTTCAACCATAAGGAACTGGTCGTAGGATGCCTTTTGAACCTCGATAAGGTTCGGCATCTCGGCGACCTCTGGGATCTTGCCGAAAAATTTGCGTACGCGCTTGCGACCATTGAATGAATGGGTCTGAGCCATCGTCGCTCCTCGTTCTATAGCCTTACGGCTTGGTCACGCCTTGCGGCCTTTATCATGCGCCGCCTTTCAGCGGTCTTCTAACGGGCTAAAACCCGTTTTCTGAAAGCCCGCCCCGGCATTCAGAAAAAGGGTTCCAGTCAATTCATGCACCCAACGGGGCGATCCGCCTGAAACAACCGGCGGAAACCGGCGGATGGAAATCCATCCGCCGGAATAAATTCGAACTTACTTGAGTTCGACCTTGGCGCCAGCGGCTTCGAGCTGTGCCTTGAGCTTTTCGGCTTCGTCCTTCGAAGCGCCTTCCTTGACAGCCTTCGGAGCGCCTTCGACGAGGTCCTTGGCTTCCTTGAGGCCGAGGCCGGTGATTGCGCGCACTTCCTTGATCACGTTGATCTTGTTAGCGCCGCCATCGGCCAGGATAACGTCGAATTCGGTCTTTTCTTCTGCAGCGGCAGCGCCGCCGGCAGCGCCGCCAGCGGCAGCAACAGCGACCGGAGCAGCAGCCGAAACGCCCCACTTCTCTTCGAGAAGCTTGGACAGCTCAGCAGCTTCCAGAACGGTCAGGGCCGAAAGGTCTTCAACGATCTTTGCGAGATCAGCCATTTTTGTACTTCCTATAATTAAGGTTTGAACTGTTGACAGCGAGAAACGGCCTTAAGCCGCCTCGTTCTTCCGGGCGTGCGCGCCGATAACGCGGGCGATCTGGCCCGCCGGAGCGCTGGTAAGCACTGCAAGACGCTGAGCCGGGGTCTGGATCATGCCAACCAGCTTTGCGCGCAGTTCGTCGAGCGACGGGAGCGATGCGAGCGACTTCACGCCATCGGCGTTCAGCGTCGTTGCACCCATTGCACCACCGAGGATAACGAGCTTCTCGTTAGCCTTGGCGAATTCGACTGCTACTTTCGGAGCGGTGATCGGATCGTTTGCATAAGCAACGACCGTCTGACCCGTGAACAGGTCAGCAATACCTTCCGATTCCGTGCCCTGAAGAGCGATTTTGGCAAGGCGGTTTTTCGCGACTTTAACGGACCCACCTGCATCACGCATCTTCGAGCGAAGATCGCTCATCTGCGCAACGGTGAGACCGGTATAGTGGGCCACGACGACCGAACCGGACTCTTTGAAAGCGCCGTTCAGCCACGCGACAAATTCGCGCTTTTCCGCTCTATCCACTGTCTCTCTCCAGTTGACAGGACCAACATGGCCCTGCCGGGTTGCCTTTGCCGACCCTGCCTTGCGACGAGAGCCGACGTTCGAGGATCCTGTCCCCTTCAGCTTTACCTGCTTGCGCCGGCTCCACTCAAAGGCAACTACGGTTCAAACCTCGTATGCGTTTTCACGCGAAACCAGGTTATTCCACGTCTCATGCAGGCTTGGCGTTTAAGACAATCAAATGATTGCCGCCTGCAATCTCGGACAGGATAACCGGATTTTCATCCGGCTATCCGGGTCTTGCGACCCGGAATTCTTGCCTTTCGCCCCGGATTGCAGGACAGGCTGGCGGCCTTGCGCCTCCCCATTCGGGAAAGGCTTAAAGCGTGTCGCGTTTTATCATAGCCATACGACACGCTTTAAGTTTTTGTTTTCATGCACGCCTATACCCAAAACCAGTTTCCACTTTTGGGAGACATGCATTAGGCCCCGGCGAACCGGAGCCCGAAAAACTTAGGCGACGACCTTGACGGTTGCCGGATCGACCTTGACGCCAACGCCCATGGTCGAAGAGATCGAAACGCGCTTGACGTATTCGCCCTTGGCAGCCGACGGCTTTGCCTTGATGACGGCGTCAGCGAAAGCCTTGATGTTTTCTTCGAGCTTTGCGTTGTCGAAGGACACCTTGCCGATACCGGCATGAATGATACCGGCCTTCTCGACGCGGAACTCGACAGCGCCACCCTTGGAAGCAGCAACAGCGGCTGCGACATCGACGGTAACCGTGCCAACCTTCGGGTTCGGCATCATGCCGCGAGGGCCGAGAACCTTACCGAGACGACCGACGAGCGGCATCATGTCCGGGGTCGCAATGCAGCGATCGAATTCGATCTTACCGCCATTGACGATTTCGAACAGCTCTTCCGCTCCGACGATATCGGCGCCAGCCTTCTTGGCTTCCTCAGCCTTGTCGCCACGTGCGAAAACCGCAACGCGAACCGTACGGCCGGTGCCGTTCGGCAGGTTGACAACGCCGCGAACCATCTGGTCGGCATGACGCGGATCGACACCGAGGTTCATCGCGATTTCGATGGTTTCGTCGAACTTGGCGACGGCACGTTCCTTGACAAGGCCAATGGCTGCCGACAGGTCGTACAGCTTGTTGACGTCAATGCCTTCGCGAATCTTGTTAACGCGCTTGGAAATCTTCGCCATCGTCTCAGCCCACCACTTCCAGGCCCATCGAACGGGCAGAACCTTCGATCATGCGCATAGCTGCTTCGATGTCAGCGGCGTTCAGATCCTTCATCTTCGCTTCAGCGATCGTGCGAACCTTGTCGCGCGTGATCGTACCGGCGCTCGCCTTGCCCGGAGTCTTCGAACCAGACTTGAGGTTGGCAGCCTTCTTGAGGAAGTAGGTCACCGGAGGCGTCTTCATCACAAAAGTGAAGGACTTGTCCTGATAATAGGTGATCACGACCGGAATAGGCGAACCCTTTTCCATTTCCTGCGAGGCAGCGTTGAACGCCTTGCAGAATTCCATGATGTTAATGCCGCGCTGACCCAGGGCCGGACCGATCGGGGGCGACGGATTGGCCGCACCTGCCGCTACCTGGAGCTTCAGCTGGCCTGCAACTTTCTTAGCCATTGCTTTCTGCCTTTTTAGTTTGCCGGAAACCCGGCTTTCTCGATTAATGCCGGAAATCCGGCCCTCGACTGACGCCAGCTCGGCTGGCGGGCAGTTCGGTGGTTCGGAGATCAACGACCGGCTAAGCCGCCTTCCCTTCCACCATTTTCACCCCGCCCGGAAGCCGGTCGGGGCCAGCCCTTGCGGGCAAACGATCAAAGCTTGTCGACCTGACCGTATTCCAGATCCACAGGCGTCGCGCGCCCGAAGATGGAAACCTCGACCTTGAGACGCGCGCGCTCCTCATCGACTTCCTGAACGATGCCGTTGAACGAAGCAAACGGACCGTCGGAAACGCGAACATTCTCGCCAATCTCGAAGGACACCGAAGTCTTCGGACGCTCAACACCGTCCTGAACCTGATGGAGGATGGTATCGACTTCCTTCTGGGAAACCGGAACCGGCTTCGAATCACCAAGGAAACCAGTGACTTTCGGCGTATTCTTGATAAGCGAGAAGACCGCATCCGTAAGGGTCGCGCGAACCAGCACATAACCCGGGAAGAACTTGCGCTCTGCGTCGACCTTGCGGCCACGGCGCACTTCCACGATCTTTTCGGTCGGCACGACGATCTGCTCGATCAACTCGGACAGACCTTTCTGCTTGGCCTTGGCTTCGATATCCTCGGCCACTTTCTTTTCGAAATTGGAATAGGCGTGAACGATGTACCAGCGCGCCGTCATCTAGAAACTCCCCAATCCTAACTTATCGACCAAGGCCGAGAATAAATTCTACGCCATAGGCCATAAGCTGGTCGGCAAGAAAAAAGAATGCAGCAGCCAGAAACGCCATAACCACCACCATGATGGTGGAGATGACCGTTTCACGCCGGGTCGGCCAGGTCACCTTCGCCGTTTCGGCGCGAACCTGCTGAAAAAAGGTGATCGGATTCGTCTTGGATGCCATCTGCCGCTCTGTCATTGATCAGGCGCAGCCTCGAACATCTTTCCCCGCACCGCGAATCAGAAGCCAGAGGTCACGCGTATACGGCACGCAAAGCTGTAATATCAGCCCCACGCGCCGCGTGTCTGTTGACGTTACATAGAATCGATTCCCGGAAAAAACAAGCCCAAAAGGTTAAAAGAATACCATACAGGCTTATCGGAAATCCGATCCTTGCGAGTATCGCTCGACGCACCATCCAATCGTGCAACGGCGACCCTTCCCTGCCCGGCCAACAAATCCCGCAGGGAATTATCTTTCTCCGGCAGTGCCGCCACATCGAAACGTGCGCCCTCACCGAAAAGCCAAAACGGCACAAAGGCCGCTTCTTTCATAATATAGATAACGGGCGCTCGCAGTCAAGCCGCGAACGCCCGTATCGAAATGGCAGGGGCAGCAGGGTTCGAACCCGCGACCTACGGTTTTGGAGACCGTCGCTCTACCAACTGAGCTATACCCCTATCGGCGCCTGAACGCCTTGATATTGTCTAGTCCTGCACAGGACATGCTTCAAGTCTTATTTGAAGCGAACCGGCGGCGGACCGCCGGTCAGATCATTGCACGATTACTCGATGATCGAGGAGACGATGCCTGCACCGACGGTGCGGCCACCTTCACGGATAGCGAAGCGGAGCTTCTCTTCCATGGCGATCGGCACGATCAGCGTGACGTCCATGGCGATGTTGTCGCCCGGCATGACCATTTCCGTGCCTTCCGGCAGCGTTACAACACCCGTCACGTCCGTCGTGCGGAAGTAGAACTGCGGACGGTAGTTGGTGAAGAACGGCGTATGACGGCCGCCTTCGTCCTTGGTCAGAATGTAGGCTTCTGCCTTGAACTTGGTGTGCGGCTTCACAGAACCCGGCTTGCAGAGAACCTGACCGCGTTCGACATCCTCACGGCCAACGCCGCGGATCAGTGCGCCGATGTTGTCGCCAGCCTGGCCCTGGTCGAGCAGCTTGCGGAACATTTCAACGCCGGTAACCGTCGTCTTCGTCGTTGCCTTGATGCCGACGATTTCAACTTCTTCGCCAACCTTGACGATACCGCGCTCGACGCGACCCGTCACAACCGTACCACGGCCCGAGATCGAGAACACGTCTTCGATCGGCATCAGGAACGGCTGGTCGATCGGACGTTCCGGGGTCGGAATGTAGTCGTCAACGGCAGCCATCAGGCTGCGGACGGCGTCTTCGCCCAGTTCCTTCGAGCTGTCTTCCAGAGCGGCAAGAGCCGAGCCCTTGATGATCGGAATTTCGTCGCCCGGGAAGTCGTACTTCGACAGAAGCTCGCGCACTTCCAGTTCAACCAGTTCGAGCAGTTCTGCGTCGTCAACCTGGTCGCACTTGTTGAGGAACACGACGATAGCCGGAACGCCAACCTGACGGGCAAGCAGGATGTGCTCGCGGGTCTGCGGCATCGGGCCGTCGGCAGCCGAAACAACCAGGATCGCGCCGTCCATCTGCGCCGCGCCGGTGATCATGTTCTTCACATAGTCGGCGTGGCCGGGGCAGTCGACGTGTGCGTAGTGACGGTTTTCGGTTTCATATTCGACGTGGGCGGTCGAAATGGTGATGCCGCGCGCCTTTTCTTCCGGCGCTGCATCGATCTGGTCATATGCACGGAATTCGCCGAAAAACTTCGTGATCGCAGCCGTCAGCGACGTCTTGCCATGGTCAACGTGACCGATCGTGCCGATGTTAACGTGGGGCTTCGTACGTTCAAATTTGCTCTTAGCCATCGCCGTTGTTCTCTTTGTTCTAGAACCGCTCAAGCGCCAGCACAAAAGCCGCTTGGCTTCCGAGCCGGCATTTATGCCAAAACGGAACGGCGAACCGCCCGTCGATGATTCCTTACACGCCAAACCGCTCTTGAAAATCTGGAGCGGGTAGCGGGAATCGAACCCGCGTATTCAGCTTGGAAGGCTGCTGCTCTACCATTGAGCTATACCCGCGCACTCATAACTCTGATCCGACAGTGGTGGAGGGAGTTGGATTTGAACCAACGTAGGCATAGCCAACGGATTTACAGTCCGTCCCCTTTAACCACTCGGGCATCCCTCCAGATATCACTATCAGCAGAGTCGAGCGACTAGGCATTTTCGCGGGGCTTCTGGCTGACTGGTTGGGCCAGCCGTCGATCCGCGAGGGGCCTTATGACGATAAGCTTATCCCCTGTCAACAGGGTAAAAGCGAAAAGAATGCATGTCCGTCCACAGCATCGTGGAAACATCGCCTCCGATCCCCCGCCCCTGACGGCCAAAACGCCCGAAATTCCCGGTTTTTTTTCAAACGCCGCCGATTATTCGGCAATCGGAACAATCTGATAGCGTTCACAGGCCAAGCCGCTATCTTCCGCCTGCCTAACAGGTTATAAGCAGCCCCATGACCGATCAGAACCCGCCCCGTACCCCAAAAGATTCTCACTATGCGCGCCTGCGCCGCCAGCATCGCGACCAGAAAGCGGTCGCGGAAGGCAAATCACCGCGCAGACCGCAGCGCCCGGCTGTCTCGGCCAGCGCGGTGGCGGATGGAACCGTGCGCCTTTATGGCTTGCATACTGTCCGCGCTGCGGTCGAAAACCCGGAACGCAGGATCCTGCGTATGCGCGCCACGCGCAACGGTTTCGCCCGTCTTGAGATCGGCGAGGCCGAATCTCTGCCCTTCCCCGTCGAAATCGTCGATCCCAAAGACATCGACAAGGAAACCGGTTCGGAAGCAGTCCATCAGGGCGTAATGATCGAAGCGGAACCGCTCCGCACCAAAAAACTGTCGGAACTGAAGGACAGCCCGCTTCTTCTGGTTCTCGATCAGGTGACCGATCCGCATAATGTGGGCGCGATCATGCGTTCGGCAGTCGCTTTCGGCGCAGGCGCGCTGATCACGACGAGCCGCCACAGCCCGCAGGAAACCGGCGTTCTGGCCAAGGCCGCCTCCGGCGCGCTGGAACTCATCCCGCATATCGAGGTCAGGAACCTCGCGGAAGCCATCGAGGAACTGCACGGCCTGGGTTTCCAGACCATCGGCCTCGATTCTGAAGGACCGCTGGAAATGGAAGCGACCTTGTCCGGCGACAGAATCGCCCTCGTTCTGGGCGCCGAGGGCAAGGGATTGCGCCAGAAAACGCGGGAAACCGTTACGGCTCTGGCCCGCCTGGACATGCCGGGCGAAATCAAGTCGCTCAACGTCTCCAACGCGGCCGCGATTTCCCTCTATGCCGCGGAGCGCTATCTGCGCGCCCGCTGATTCGCGATTCCCGCGGAAACCGGCTTGCAGCCAAAAAATCCGAAGCGCGTCGCCTGAACACTGCAAGTTCGGCACGCGCTTTGAAATTCAGCATTCAGAAAGACGAATCAAACCGCTCCGGCCGGTTTCAGGCGGTGGCGATATAGGTGCGAATATCTTCCGCCTCGCGCTCCACATCTTCGATGCGCCGTTTCACCACGTCACCGATCGATATGATGCCGACCAGCTTGCCGTCTTCCTCCACAGGCATGTGACGGAATCGGCTCCGCGTCATGATCTCCATCACCTGATTGATGGTGTGATGCTCGCGGCACACCTGCACTTTCACGGTCATGACCTCGGAAACCGGCATACTCATCGCCTTGCTTTCCTGAGCGGCGACGGCCCACACGACATCGCGCTCGGAAAGAATTCCCTTGATTCGACCGGCCTCGTCGCAAACCACCAGCGCGCCAATCTTGTGTTGAGTCAACATGGCGACAGCGTGGGATAGCGTGTCGGCAGGCGCTATGACCATGACGCTCCTGCCCTTCGTTTCGAGAATCGATCTAACGGTCATGCCAAAGTCCCTCCAATATCTAGTGGTCTGGTTCCGACATTTGCATCCCTCTGATACAGGCGCCGAGCAAATGTCGGAATCGAAAAGACCACTAGTAAGTTTATGTATCTAGTGGATTTTTCGAATTTGACGTTTGAAACAGCATCTCATTCAGTCGGGATCCAAACGTCAAATTCAATCCACTAGTGGTCTGATTCCGACATTTGCATCCCTCTGATACAGGCGCCGAGCAAATGTCGGAATCGGAAAGACCACTAGCAACTTTATGTATCTAGTGGATTTTTCGAATTTGACGTTTGAAACAGCATCTCATTCAGTCGGGATTCAAACGTCAAATTCAATCCACTAGCACTCGCTGCTTCCGGCATTCAAACGCCGCATGAAGCAGAACGCAGTTCCTCCCGCCGCGTTCCATGATGGTGCGCTTCGATTGACCGATTGGCAAGTGCCATCAAATCGGGAGAAAGCGTTGTCCGTTTCTATTTTCGCACGCAACCGGACGGCGCGACGAAACGAAGGACTCTATCGTCTCAGAACAGCGTCATAGCTGCGCGGGCGATCCACCAGCGCAATACCGAAGAACCCGGCAATGAATCCGCCGATATGCGCTTCCCAGGCAATCCCGGACAGGTCCGCGCCGCCGGTTGAATAAAGGCCGGTAATGATGTTGATCAAGAACCACACGCCGACAAAGGTCAGAACGGGCCGGAGCGTCAGCGTCAGCCCGACAGGAAGCATCGGACCGGCAAATTCCGACCGCCTCCCATGGCCGATACGGCGAAAGCCGTATCGCGCCGCGGCGCCCATCATGCCGGAAATGGCGCCCGACGCGCCGACCAGCGGCGAAACGCTTTCGGGATAGATCGCATAATGCGTCAGTCCCGCGACGATCGATGTGAAAATCCAGAAGACAATCATCCGGCCTGTTCCGATGCGCCCTGCCAGGGGAGAACCGAAGGCGGCAAGCCAGATCATGTTGACGGCGATATGGGCAATGCCGCCATGCATGAAGGAATAGCTGACAAGCGTGAAAAGCGCTGCCGGATCGGTAAAGCCGTTCGCCAGCGAAAAGCGCGCCGGTATGAGTGCGAAATTCAGCATGAACTGATAGTTCTGCTGCTCGCTGATAATGTAGTTCTGATAGACATAGACCGCCGCGCACAGGGCAATCAGGGCAGTCACCACACCGGGAATATTGAATATCGGCTCGCCGCCGCCCGACCGGCTTGTGTCGCCGCGCATTTCCCGCTGAGGAAGGCTCATGAACTCTTGCTTTCTAAAGCATGTCTCCCGAAAGTGGGAACCGGTTTCGGGATAAAGACATGCGCCAAAACAAAAACTTAAAGTGTGCCGCCTGAATATGATTGAACGCGACACGCTTTAGGCTGTGAGGACGAATTGCCAGCAAGCGGACCACGGGGCCACCGCCGTCAGAACATGAACGTTGATAGGGCACAATGTGTTAAAAATAAAGGCCGACGGAAGTTTCCGGTCGGCCTCGATGCGGACAGGAAATATCCGCAAAATCGAATCTGGAGCTCAGAAAAACGCCAATCAACTCAATGGCTTCCTCTGATACCTTATCGAATCGCATTTTCTTCAGTGGTGCAAGCATTACTTATTGTTAACCTTAATGGACAAGCCCGGTGGATGAGGAAAGGGTTAAGCTGGCATCCTCGCCGTTAATACTATTTTAATGCGTTCGGCAGCGGAGCGAGCTTCCGCCATGAACGGATCAAGATAACGGCGCACGATGAAACACCGCAGTACGATTGCGATATTCAGCGAATGGCAGCGAACGGCCCGCACCCCGAGCGGTTTCCTGCGCGCGCCGTCGCGCGAGCGGATCGAACCGCGCAGGCTTGGGCGCCATCTGTCTGAACTGTTCTTTCTGGAAGCCGACGCAGACAACGACTTGTCTTTCCGCCTCGCCGGAACGCGGGTCTGCACCCTGTTCGGGCGGGAACTGAAAGGATCGAAGTTTCTCTCGCTATGGCCTGAACGCGACCGCCCGGCCCTTCTGGAACTGTCCCGGAACATCGACGCCCTGCAAATTCCGGCCCTGAGCCTCAATGACGGAATCAGCATGTCGGGGCGAAGCCTCCGTTTTGAAATGCTTCTGGCGCCTCTCGAAGCGGCGGACGGCAGGATCAGCCTGCTCGGCAGCATCGCCGTGCTCGAATCCGTCTCCTGGGTCGGGGCCGACCCGCTTGTCCTTGGCCATCTGAACACGATCGAACCGCTAGCGCCGGATCTGGTTCTGGCCGAAGAAATACGCACTCCGGCGGTAATCGGTGCGAAAGCAAAAGGCGGCAACCGGCAATGGACGGATATGCGCATCACACGACCGCCGACGCCCGACCGCCCCCGGCTTCAGCTCATCAAGGGCGGCAAGGTGTAAAAGATAAATGCGCGTCAAGGTTACGGAATGACAAACCGCAAAACGGCCCGGATCACAAAAAAGCCACAAAAATGACCCGGTTTGCCCCGAAATAGCCCGTTTATTTACAAAAAGTTTCAGCGTTTCGCGCAGTTTTAATCGAATTTGACTCGCATTTTCGCGCGTAAATTTGCGCGCCTTCAAATTGTCCAAGTCATTCTGGTCACCAACAGGGAGACAAAAGAATGACGAAGCAAACCATCATCGCAGCGATTCTGATCCTGCTCGGTATAGGCATCGCGGAGGCCGCAAGCCCCGCCTCGACCTCGCCCTGGATGAGCACAGGCGAACGCACTTCGCAGCCCATCGGCCATTACGAATTCTGCGAGCGCTATCCGGACGAATGCCGCGTCACCAGCCGCAACAGCAATGTGCTCAGGCTGACGCCCGAAATCTGGAAAGAGATCGTAGCGGTCAATGCGAGCGTCAATGAAAAGATCGCGCCCATGACCGATATGGAAGCCTGGGGCCGCGAGGAATATTGGGAATATCCGGTGACGGTCGGCGACTGCGACGACTATATGCTTTTGAAGCGCCGCGAACTGATCGCACTCGGCCTGCCGGCAAATACGCTGCTTTTCACGGTGGTCCGCCAGCCGAACGGCGAAGGCCACGCAGTCCTGACCGTGCGCACCGACCGCGGCGACTTCATCCTCGACAATCTCGATCCGCGCATCCTCGCATGGAACCGAACCGACTACAGCTATCTGAAGCGCCAGTCGACGACCAATAGCGGAAGCTGGGTTTCGATCAGGGATGACCGCGATATTCTGGTCGGCAGCATCCGAAACTGAACGTCTCCAGCACCGGTAAAAAGGGACGGGTCGTCATTCCCCGTCCCTTTTTTGTTTCCCCGCCGGTCAGGCCGGTTCGAGTCCACGCATGAAAGAACGGGCCTTCTCGACATAGTGCCGGGCCGATGCCTCCAGCTTCCCGATGGCCGCTGCGTCCAGCTCACGCAACACGCGCGCGGGCGAACCGACGACGAGCGAATTGTCCGGTATTTCCTTGCCTTCCGTCACCAGCGCCCCTGCCCCGATAAGGCAGTTCTTTCCGATCTTCGCGCCGTTGAGCACGATGGCCCCCATGCCGATCAGCGTGTTTTCGCCAACCGTGCAGCCGTGAAGAATCGCGCGATGCCCGATGGTGCAGCCCGCACCGACGGTCAGCGGAAAGCCGATATCGGTGTGCATGATCGTTTGCTCCTGCACATTGGTATCGTTGCCGATTGTAATGGTCTCATTGTCGCCGCGCAAAACCGCACCGAACCAGAAACCGGCATTGTCGCCAACGACCACTTTTCCGATCAGGCTTGCATCCGGTGCAATCCAGTTGCTGCTGCGATCCGCAAATTGCGGCTTGTGACCATTATATGCATAGACCGGCACGTGCCTTCCTCCATCCGCAAACTTGATGACAAAGGGCTAAGCTGTTTTCGCCTGCCGTACAAGCACGACTTCACGCACTGTTAACCATAAAAGACCGATAATCCCTGCAATATCATTGCGATGGCATTCCGGCCGGATGGAAACAACACCAGACAACACCGCTTCAAACATGGGAGGGCGCTTTTTCGGCTGGCTCTCGCTGGCGGCTGTCGCCCTGCTTCTGCTGACCGTCGCCATTCACTTGGGCGGGCGTCTTCTGGGCCCTGTCATCGCGCGCGGCGGTCACACCGACAGCACCCGCGCTTATGAAGTGATCGTCGGCAATAATGTGCTCTCGACCTCCGCCAATATGATCCGCTTTTCCAGTCAGCGCCGCGACGGCGTGGCCGCTCGCCTCGACCTTTATGCACGCTGGCCCGGCCTCACAGGCTACACGGAACGCGACCGCGCGACCTTCAACCTGCTGACGCCTGAACGACAACTGATTTTCATGTCGATCGAGGAACGCACCATGTCTCGTGACATGACCGGGCGTTATCTCCCGATCTACGCTAGCCTGATCGCCCCGGACGGACGCCCCGGCCCCGACGGCCTGACGATACACCCGTTTCTCGAAGGCAGCGGCTACAAGGGCGAAGAGCTGGTTCTATCGGATGCGAGCGCCGGAAAACCGGACTTCGTTGCGCGCTGTCTGGGCGACGCAGCCGCCGAAAGCTTCAATTCCTGCGAACGGGACCTCCAGTTCGGACGCGGCCTGCAAATCCTCTATCGCTTCCCCCGCTCCATGCTGGGCGAATGGAAGACGCTCGACCGCGCAATACGCGATTTCGCAACGGCCCGCCTTCTCGATGGCAAGCCCGCCAATCGATCTTGAATGTAAGCTTGATCAGGGAACTGGAAAACAAAACGTCCTCTCCACAAAGTGGAAAGGACGCTGCGAGATATTCCTGACGGCCACCCGCTTCGAAGCATGGCCGCAAGACAGATCAGAGATCGACGTCGAGAATCGCCATCGAGAAATTGTAGGAGAGTTCACCTTCGTCCTCATCCTTGTAGACCAGGCCCAGAAACTCGTCTCCGAGGTAAAGCTCGGCGGAATCGTTCTTGCGCGGACGCGCCTTCACTTGCAGGCTGGGATTGTTGAAGGTCCGTTTGAAATAGGCGTCCAGCTTTTTGAGTTCTTCGGGGTTCAACCGGCTTCTCCTGAAATTGAATTGAGGCCGGTTTATTGCACCCGGCATTTTCTTATGTAAACCCCCGGCAAGCCCATACCCAAAGCCTTTACCCAGGGGATGTCTGCAAACCGGACAGGCAGGGAAGACGGAACGGCCCCGACTTTCCATCGAACCGGAGCCATCCAATCTCCGCTTCCGGCAAAATATAGGCCGCTTGGCGGAAAAAACCAGCAAGCGGCCCGTTTTATCGTAAAAGGCGGCGAAACCCGATCAGATTCCCTCGCCCAGCATCTGGTCCATGACGCGCGATGGTTCGGCGCAGCCCGTATCGCCTATGATTCTGGCCGGAACACCGGCAACCGTGACACTATGCGGGACGGGCTTCAGCACGACAGAACCGGCCGCGATCTTGGAGCAGTGCCCGACCTCGATATTGCCGAGAATTTTCGCACCGGCACCGATCAGCACGCCATGGCGAATCTTCGGATGGCGGTCGCCGCTCGACTTGCCCGTTCCGCCGAGCGTAACACCGTGCAGGATCGAAACATTGTCTTCGATCAGCGCGGTTTCGCCGACAACGAGGCCCGTCGCATGATCGAGGAATACCCCGCTGCCAAGCGTTGCCGCAGGATGAATATCGGTCTGGAAGATCGAAGACGAACGGCTCTGGAGATAATAGGCGAAGTCCTTGCGGCCTTCCGTGTAGAGCCAGTGGGCCAGACGATGTGTCTGGATGGCGTGAAAGCCCTTGAGATAAAGGACCGGGTCCATGAAACGGCTATAGGCCGGATCGCGGTCATAAACCGCCTGAATATCCACTCGCACGACCTGCGACCATTCCGGGTTCGCTTCCAGCATCGCATCGAAGGTCTGCCGCAGGATATCCGCGCTGACATCGGGATGGCCGAGGCGCTCCGCAATGCGATGCATCACCGCATCTTCAAGGCTCGGCTGGTTGAGGATCGTGGCATAAAGGAACGTTCCGAGGACCGGATCGTTTCTGGCCGCTTCCTCCGCTTCGGCACGGACGGAATGCCAGATTGGGTCCACCTGACCCAGACCCGGGTTTTCTTTCGCGGATGTGCGAACGGACATATGCATACTCCAGTTTTGCACCTTGCGGATCGGGCGAAAGCCGAATTTTCGCCGCCGATTTTTCACCACCAGATTTTCGCCCATGACAGCCTGCAACGGGCTGGCAACACGGGTTCAGCGCGCAGCATAACTTAAAATGCCGTGCCTTGACATAGTTGAGTTTGACACACCTGATTTTGAAGAGGCGCACAAGCCTCTGGTCGGCCACTCGTCAGAAATCCCGTGTCTTCAAAGCGGATTCTCTTTCAGGAATTGCAATACAGCCTGCTTGTAAACCCTGTCGCCCACCGCCAGCATGTGATCGCGGCCAGGAATATCGACCGCCCGCCCGTTGGGCAGAAGATCGGCCAGCTCCTGCGCGCTGCCGGCAATGTCGTCCGTCGTGCCGACGGCCACCAGCACCGGCTGCATGATCCGTGCGATCGCCGCCGCCGGAACAAGTTCCTTCGAGGTGATCACGCAAGCGGCGAGCGCCACGCGGTCGCTCTTGGTCTGGTCGGCGAATTTGCGGAACATCTGGCCGCGCGGATGGGTGATCGTCGTTGGATCTTCGGCAAGCAGCGCCTCTCCGATCGTCTCCCAGTCGCCAGCCCCCGTCACCATGCCGATGCCAAGCCCGCCGAAAACGGCGCTATGAACCCGCTCTGAATGTTCGAGGGCCATGAATGCGGTAATGCGCGCGCCCATGGAATAGCCCATGACATGCGCCTTGCCGATGCCCAGATGATCGAGCAGCGCGGCCGCATCGCCAGCCATCTTGCTCGGTGTATAATCTTCCTGATTGTGGCTCTTGGTTGAAAGACCGTGTCCGCGATTGTCTATCGCGATAACGCGATACCCCGCTTCCGTCAGCGTACGGAACCAGCCCGGCGAAACCCAGTTGACAAGGCTCGATGACGAAAAGCCGTGAATGAGCAGGATGGGATCGCCTTCTCCATCCTGACGATATGCCAGACGCAAGCCGTCATTCTCGAAATATTCCATGTCGAAGACACTCACCTGAATTTCCTCTCCGGCGCATCCCGAAAACTGTGAAACGGTTTTAGAAACGTGCGTAAAAACAAATTGCGATCAGGACCGGCAGGCGCCGCAGATCACGCGATGGACGGCCTTGTCGCCCAGCTTTATGCCGGTCCGCTTGACCGTACCGGCCAGAAGTTCCACGACATACGCTGCGGGAACCTCCGAGGAAATGATATTTTCCGAGAAAGGCACCGCATTTTCGTGAATCGCCGATACCCGTCCCTTGTCATCGAGGAAAACCATATCCAGCGGCAACGGCGTATTCTGCATCCACATCATCACCCGACGCATCTCGCCGAACACGAAGATCATCGCGCGGCCCTCGGGAAAATCCGTGCGCCACATCAGGCCGCGCATACGCGCTTCGTCGGTTTGCGCCACTTCGAGCGCAAAATTGGCCTTGTTGCCATTCGACAGAACGAAGGTCAGCGGTTCCTTGTCGAGCGGCAGGCGCATTGGCGGCGTTTCGGCCGCCTGAGCGGCAAATGCAAGGAAGACGAATGCAAAAGCGAGAAAAATACGACCCATACCCTGCCCATTTCCGACAAATAACTGGCTGCAAACTATCAACGGGACAGGATGACGACAAGACCGTGCGGGACCGCACAAGGCGTCCTTCACCGGCTTGTTACAATCGGGAACCCGGCCATCGGGAAATTGCGCACACTGGGAACAGGCGCGCCCGGTTGGGGCCTGAAACAAAAAGCGGCATGTGCGTGCGAAAATGATGATTTCCGAGTACCGGAACGCAGAAAATTGCCATTTGCAGCCGCTCATGGCGACTTTTGAAACTGGCTCTTAATGAGAAACCGGGATCGCGGTTCCGATATCCGGGTGGATTTCAGCAGCCATCAGGCCCTTGTCGCCTTCGCCGAAGCGGATGAGGACGACCTGACCGGGACGCAATTCCATCATGCCGAAGCGACGCAGCGTTTCCATATGGATGAAAATATCTTCCGTCCCCTCGCCGCGGGTGAGAAAGCCGAATCCCTTGGTGCGGTTGAACCACTTGACGATCACGCGTTCCAGCCCGCTCGACGGCGTGACGGTGACATGGGTGCGCTGCGGCGGCATCTGCGCCGGGTGAACGGCAGTCGAGGTATCCATCGACAGAACGCGGAAGCATTGCAGGCCGCGCTCGCCCTGGCGAACCTCGCAGACGATGCGCGCGCCCTCCAGCGCGGTCTGGAAACCGTCGCGGCGCAGCGAAGTCACATGAAGGAGGATATCGTTCAGGTCGGACTGATCCGGAACAATGAAGCCATAGCCCTTGGCTACGTCGAACCATTTGATATGGCCCGAGACTTCGATGAGATCGCCCAGCTCTTCTGAGGCGTGCTGGCTGTTAAACTGGTCATTTGACACAGACTTGTCCGCCATGCGTTCGCCCCTCCTCTATTTCTTCCGTTGCAATTCAGACCTGATTCTGGCTCAAAGAATAACACTTCCTTAACCGGTGGCGGCAAGCCTAAACTTTTGTCCGTCCCCATGAAGACACAGACTTCGCAGTTTCATGGTTACTTTTGCCGGTCACTTCCGCGCATCAAGGCTTGACCTTCCCGCTTTCGCACTGGAATTGATATATCGGGCGAACCAATCGGTCTTCCACACGTTTCCCGAACTTCAGCAACCGAGGAAAATACAATGCGCTATCTGCACACGATGGTCCGAATTCGTGACATCGACGAATCTCTCGATTTTTATGTAAACAAACTCGGCCTTGAAGAAATCCGCCGCATCGAGAACGAGAAAGGGCGTTTCACGCTGATTTTTCTGGCCGCTCCGTCCGATAAGGACCGCGCCAGGGCGGAACACGCGCCGGAACTGGAACTCACCTATAACTGGGACCCGGAAACCTATACCGGCGGACGCAATTTCGGTCACCTCGCCTATGTGGTGGAGGATATCTATGCCACTTGCCAGAAGCTGCATGATGCCGGCGTCACCATCAACCGCCCGCCGCGCGACGGCCACATGGCTTTCATCAAATCGCCGGACGGCATTTCCATCGAGCTGATCCAGAAGGGCGAAAGCCTCGCCCCGCAGGAGCCGTGGGCTTCCGCCGAAAATATTGGCAAATGGTAACGAAAAAGCCCGGTCTCGCGACCGGGCTTTTTCAATCCTGAACGGTTATTCCGTTCCCTGAATGGCTGCGAGAAGCCATTCTCCGCCATCGGTGCGGGTGAAGGTCCAAAGCTCCACGCTTTCCACCGGCTCGTCGGGATTGCCTTCGACGACCGCGCCCGTATTGCGGTCCAGCATGACGTCGATTGCCGAATAGCGGATCGCAACGGTCGCATATTCGACATTGCCTTCGCGCCAGGCTTCCGAAACGTCGCCCTGAAGCAGCTTGACGTCCTTCACCTCGTTGCGCTTCCCGCTGGAAGCGATCTCGCCCAGTTCTTCCGCCAGATAGGACATGGCTTCCGGTGTCGTGAGCTTGCGCATCGCCGCATAATCCTCGCGACCGTAGGCGCTCTGGATTTCCGACAGCATCTGCTCGAAGCGGTCGAGATCTTCCTGACCGACATCCGTCGGCTCGTCATCGACCGCCGGTGCCGCCGGAGCGGCATTCTGCCCGACGCCGAAGGGATTGACCGAAGGGGGGCGGCCACCGAAACCGGCCCCGCTCCTGGCAGCGCCGAAAGGCTGCGATCCGGCATTGCCGGCGCCAGCCGTAGCCGTCTGGCGGCGATTGGCGAACATGCGCATGACGAACATCGCGATCAGCGCAATGACGGCGACCTGTAGGATCAGGCCGAACATGCCCGCAAGACCGCCGAGACCGTTACCGAGCAACATGCCGATCAGGCCACCGACCAGCAATCCGCCAAGCATGGAACGACCGAAACTGCCGAACATGCCGCCCGAACGCTGTGCCTGCGTTGCGCCTGCCGTCGGACGGGTGGTCTGGCTTGCGCCCGTATTCGGCGTCATCGAACGCTCGATGGGAGCCGCGTTGTTGGGTGCGGTGCGCGTCGGCGCCGGCGCAGAATAGGTGCGCACGCCGCGACTGCCGAAACCGCCGCCGCCCGCGCGGCGAGCCTCCGCGAAATCGACGGCAGCGAACGAGGCGGCGAGGCCTAGAACAAGTGCGACCGTCAGTCTGGTCAGTCGGCTTCCGGAACCCGGCATCTGTTTCTCCCACTTAGAGACATGGCTGAATGTTTAGGGTCAGGACCTGTTAATTTGGTGGAAATGGTGTGAGGCCATCCGTCTGGATACGAGGAGAAAAGGCGAAGGAAATGTGGTTCATTTTCGAGACTTTTCGACACTGTAGCCGGGCGGATGGACCACATCCTTCGGACACCGAAATGCCAAGGCCGGAAATTGGCGATCTGCGGCGTCAAGCCGCTCAACCGGGGGAACAACCCCGTTTTTCGCGTCTTTTCTTGCAGTTCTTGTCATTTCAGGTGCCATTTCCATCAAATTAACGGGTCCTGACCCTAATTCAGTGCTCATATGGGAATTGGCCCCTGTTTCTCACAAGGGCGTGAAGACAAAAAATCCGGAAATTTCAAAAAGGCCCGGAAACGTTAAACAGGCGAAGCGGCGTCCAGAATCTGTATCTGGGGCGAGACCGAACCGTTCCAATGATTTAGCGACAGATTGCCTACCACATGCACGCTCTGGCCGATATTGTTGAACAGAAAACGCCCCAGATCGCCTTCCGCCGCCCGAAAGGCGATGGCGTTGACCCGCTTGCCGTCCGCCCCGCGCAGGCTCACGCGCACATGATCGCGCCCGACGCCCCGCACATCGGCAAGCACATGATGAGGCAGCGCCAATATGGGCTGCGTATGCCCCGAACCGTATGGCCCCGCTTTCTGCAATGCCTCATAGAGCGCCACCGTCGCACCGGATGCGGCCAGGGCGCCATCGACGGACAGGCTCTGGTTCTCACGCAGGCGCGAGACGATATGGGCCGATTCCTCTTCGAGATAGGCGCGCAGCGCACCCAGATTGCCGCGTTCTATGGTGATCCCCGCCGCCATGGCATGACCGCCGCCCTTGACCAGCAGGCCCCGCTCCACCGCGCCGCGCACGAGCTTGCCGAGGTCCAGCCCGCTGATCGAGCGGCCCGATCCCGACCCGACGCCATTGGCATTGAATGCAATGGCGAAGGCCGGACGCCGCGCCTTTTCCTTCAGCCGCGAAGCGAGCAGCCCGACAATGCCCGGATGCCAGCGCTCACTTGCGGTGACGATTACGGAAGCGCCGGCCCCGCCCGAAATTTCGAGCGAAGCTTCCGCCTCCGCCTCCATCAGCATTTCGGCCTCCATGGCCTGACGTTCCTGATTGAGCCGATCGAGTTCGACGGCAATACGGTCCGCCATGGCCGGATCGTCGAGCGTCAAAAGCCGCGCGCCCAGCCCCGCATCGCCGATGCGCCCGCCCGCATTGATGCGCGGTCCGATCAGATAACCCAGATGAAATACGTTGAGCGGCTCGCCGATGCGCGAAACACGCGCAAGCGCGGCCAGCCCGACATTGCTCTGCGCCCGCGCCACGAGCAGCCCCTTGACGACGAAAGCGCGATTGACGCCTTTCAGCGGCACCACATCGCAAACCGTCGCCAATGCCACCAGATCGAGCATGGAAAGGAGGTCGGGACCGGACCCCTTGCCCCGTTCGCGCAGGATTTTGGCCACCTGCACCAGCGTCAGGAAGACGACACCGGCGGCGCAAAGATGCCCCTGCCGGGAAATATCGTCTTCCCGGTTGGGATTGACGATCGCCGCCGCATCTTCCGGCAGATCGCCGCCGACCTGATGGTGGTCGAGCACGACCACATCGGCTCCCGCCTGTTTCGCGGCCGTGATGGAAGGCGCGCTGTTGGTGCCGCAATCGACCGTGACGATAAGGGTCGCGCCCTTGGCAACAAGATCGCGCATGGCATCCGGATTGGGGCCGTAGCCCTCGAAAATACGATCTGGAATATAGATCGAGTGCTGGATGCCATAATGCTTTAGAAACCGCGCCATCAGCGCCGAGGAACAGGCGCCGTCCACATCGTAATCGCCGAAGATCGCAACGGTCTCGCGCCGCTCGATCGCGTCGGCGATGCGTCCTGCCGCATTTTCCATATCGGTGAGCGACGCGGGATCGGGCATGAGCTTGCGCAGCGTCGGGTCAACGAATTCCGGTGCGCCTTCCACGCTCACGCCCCGCCCGGCCAGAACCCGCGCCACCAGATCGGAAATGCCGTGATGCTGCGCTATGGCAAGCGCGGTATTGGCTTCACGCAAGCCCAGCCGGTCTACCCATTTCTGGCCGGTTGCCGATTGTTTTATTCCAAGGAAAAGTCGCTCTGTCGTCATAAGCTCTTTAAAGACACAAACGGCGGCATTTTTGCAATGCCGCCGTTATAAAGAGCGCCCGGCCCTGTTGAGATTTTGGGTATGGCGTGGCGAAAATGGTGGAGTTCGAGAACCGGAGCGGAATGTACTTAAGGGCACATGCGCACCGGAAACGCAGAACAACGCCATTTGCAGGCCGCCAGAGCCGAAATATCGATAGGTCCTAGAACTTGGACAAATCCTGATGCCTTGCCTTGATCTCACGGATGGTCTGTGACGAGGAACGCATCACGATGGTATGGGTCTGGATATAATCGCGCGCGAACTTCACGCCCGACAGCATGTTGCCATCCGTCACGCCCGTCGCCGCGAAGAGCACGTCGCCCTTGGCCATTTCTTCCATCGTATAGATCTTCTTCGGATCGGCGATGCCCATCTTTGCAGCGCGGGCGACTTTCTCCTCGCTGTTGAGTTGCAGGCGCCCCTGCATCTGGCCACCGATGCAGCGCAGCGCCGCCGCAGCCAGAACGCCTTCCGGCGCGCCGCCGATACCGATATAGATGTCGATGCCGGTTTCATCCGGGTTCGTCGTGTGCATCACGCCGGCAACGTCGCCGTCACCAATCAGGCGGATCGCAGCGCCCGTCGCGCGCACTTCCTCGATCAGGCGCGCATGACGCGGCCGATCCATGATGCAGGCGGTGATTTCGTTCGGCTTCACATCCTTCGCCTTGGCGATGGACATGATATTGTCCGTGGGGCTTGCGTCGAGGTCGACGACGCCCTTCGGATAGCCGGGACCGACTGCGATCTTTTCCATGTAGACGTCCGGCGCATAAAGCAGATTGCCCTTTTCGGCAATCGCGATCACGGCCAGCGAATTCGGCAGGTTCTTGGCGCAGATGGTCGTGCCTTCCAGCGGATCGAGCGCGATATCGACGTCCGGTCCCTGCCTGGTGCCGACTTCCTCGCCGATATAGAGCATCGGCGCTTCGTCGCGCTCGCCTTCACCAATAACGACAGTGCCCGCAATCGGAAGACGGTTCAGTTCCTGACGCATGGCATCGACAGCCGCCTGATCGGCAGCCATCTCATCGCCCCGTCCGCGCAGTCTCGCCGCGGCCACCGCTGCACGCTCGGCCACGCGGACCAGTTCGAGGGTGAGGATGCGATCGAGTCCGTGCGGGTGCTGCTCTGCGGTCTTGGCCATTTGAACAAAGTCCTGAATTCGAATTGCGTTAAAGCGACCCAATCTTTGCGGATTACTGTGACTGTTTTGTCAAAGTCAGTCGCATACGGCAAGGGTGAAAACTAAAAACAATACGCGTTCAAATACTTAATCGATTTAGCGCAATCGTTTTATGTTCCGCTCTCAGCCAGCCCGTTCGATGCGGATCATCTGCGGCTTGCTCACCAGATGATCGTCCTTGAGGATGGCTTCCAGCGCCTTTTTGACGGCGGCTTCCGTCGTTTCATGCGTAACGAGGATCACCGTCTTGGTTCCCTCCTGCTGCATGTCGTCCATAGGCGGGCGCTGCACGATCGATTCGAGCGAAATGTCATTTTCCGCCATGCGCTTGGCAATCGCGGCAAAGGCGCCGATGCGGTCGAACACGGTCAGGCGGATGAAGTAACCGCCCGCATGTTTGCGCATCTTGGCGCGCTTGTAAGGCTGCAAGGCCCTGGCGGGCGTGCTGAATACCGGACCGTGCTGGAAACCCGGACGGCTCTTGGCGATATCGGCGATATCGCCGATGACGGCGGAAGCCGTCGCATTGCCGCCAGCGCCGGGACCGGAAAGCAGAAGCTCGCCCAGAAGATCGGTTTCGATGGCGACGGCGTTCGTGACGCCATGCACCTGCGCGATGACCGACGAGGTCGGCACCATGGTCGGATGCACGCGCTGCTCGATGCCGGTATCGGTCTTCTGCGCAACGCCGAGAAGCTTGATGCGATAGCCAAGCTCGTCGGCGGCGCGAATATCGGCCAGAGAAATATTGCTGATGCCTTCCAGATAAATATCGGCGGCGGCAATCTGCGTGCCAAAGGCAAGGCTGGTCAAAAGAGCCAGCTTGTGCGCGGTGTCGTTGCCTTCGATATCGAAGGTCGGATCGGCTTCGGCATAGCCCAGCCGTTGCGCGTCCTTCAGGCAGGCTTCGAACGAAATCCCCTCTTCCCACATCCGGGTCAGGATATAGTTGCAGGTGCCGTTCATGATGCCATAAACGCGCGAAACCGTATTGCCGGTGAGCGATTCACGCATCGCCTTGATAACCGGTATGCCGCCCGCAACGGCAGCTTCGAAATTCAACAGGACGCCCTTGTCCTCGGCGATCCTGGCGAGAGCGACACCATGGCGGGCAAGCAGCGCCTTGTTGGCGGTCACGACATGGCGACCGCTATGCAGGGCAGCTTCCACCGACGCCTTGGCCGGGCCGTCTTCGCCGCCGATCAGTTCCACGAAAACGTCGATGTCGGCGGATTTCGCCAGTTCCACCGGATCGTCGAACCACGCAATACCGGCAAGATCGACACCGCGATCCCGCGTACGGTCGCGGGCGCTGACCGCCGTAACCGTCACGGGCTTGCCGCATTGGCGTGTGAGCATGTCGGACTTGTCACGCAGGATACGCAACACCGAAGCACCAACGGTGCCGAGGCCGGCAACGCCGATCCGCAATGCATCACTCATTATTTCGACCTTCTGTATGGAGTAGCTTTATCGGGCGGGATGCTGCGGACCGTGAGTGACGGCCCGCAGTTATTCTGAAATTTTATCCGCGACGGCCGTCGAGCGGAATCACATTTTGCAGGTTTTCATCCTTGGCGGAGAGGAACCGCTTGATGTTGCGCGCGGCCTGACGAATGCGATGCTCGTTCTCGACCAGAGCGATACGCACATAATCGTCGCCATGTTCGCCGAAGCCGATGCCCGGTGCAACGGCCACATCGGCCTGCTCCACCAGAAGCTTGGAAAATTCCAGCGAACCCAGTGAGCGGAAGCGTTCCGGTATCGGAACCCAGGCGAACATCGTCGCGGCCGGAGGCGGAATCTCCCAGCCCGCGCGTCCGAAGCTTTCGACCAGCACGTCGCGGCGCTGCCTGTAGACGTTGCGCACATAGGCGATGTCCGAACCGTCACCGTTGAGCGCGGCCGTCGCCGCCACCTGGATCGGCGTGAACGCACCGTAATCGAGATAGGATTTCACGCGGGTAAGCGCCGCGATCAGACGCTCATTGCCGACGGCAAAGCCCATGCGCCATCCCGGCATGGAGAACGACTTCGACATGGAGGTGAATTCCACCGTCACATCCATCGCGCCCGGCACTTCCAGCACCGACGGCGGCGGATTGCCATCGAAATAGATTTCCGAATAGGCCAAATCCGACAGGATGACGATGTCATGCTTGCGCGCAAAAGCCACCACATCCTTATAGAAGTCGAGCGTGGCCACATAAGCGGTCGGATTGGACGGGAAGTTGAGGATCAGCGCGATCGGCTTCGGGATCGAGTGCTTCACACCGCGCTCCAGCGCCGTGATGAAGTTTTCGTCCGGCTTTGCCTGAATGGAGCGGACCACGCCGCCCGACATGATGAAGCCGAAGGAGTGGATCGGATAGGTCGGGTCCGGGCACAGTACCACATCGCCCGGCGCGGTGATGGCCTGCGCCATATTGGCAAAGCCTTCCTTGGAGCCGAGCGTGGCGACGACCTGCGTATCCGGGTTGAGCTTCACGCCGAAGCGGCGCGCATAATATTGCGCCTGCGCGCGGCGCAGCCCCGGAATGCCCTTCGAAGCCGAATAGCGATGCGCGCGCGGGTCCTGAACGGCCTCGCACAGCTTGTCGACGATATTCTGCGAGGTCGGCAGATCGGGATTGCCCATGCCAAGATCGATGATGTCGGCACCCGCCGCTCGCGCCGATGCCTTCAGACGGTTGACCTGTTCAAAGACATAAGGGGGCAGACGGCGGACTTTATGGAATTCTTCCGACATGATCCTGTTCCAAAGGAGGGTTAAACGTAATGACGCACATGCGCCAGGGAGGAGCTATACACCTGTAATCGAATCGGGTCGAGACATACACGGCGCCAAAGGGCGCAGTTTTTCGTCCTAGCGTGGTCTGATTCCGACATTTGCATCCCTCTGATAAAGGTGCCGAGCCAATATCGGAATCGAAGAGACCACACCGAAAGGAGGATTATTCTTCCCCGGCTTCGATCTGCTTCAATGTAGCGTCGGTTTCCTGTTCAGCCTGCTTGCGCAGGGCCGCGGCTTCGGCTGGCGTGAAACCGCCGCCGGCGCTCTTCGACACCGCCAGTTGCGTGCGGTCGGCATCGAGATTGGTCGTGAGCTGCTGCTTTTCCTCGACGGTGATCTGCGTCGTCGCAGCCTTCGGCATACGTCCGAATGTCGGATAGGTACCGGTGCGCAGCGCCCCTTCCTGCGGCACACCCTGAAACTCTTTTCCGCCAGCGCAGGCAGTGAGCATCGCGGCGGCCGTTGCTGCCAGCAGGATATTGGCGATCTGCCGCGTATGCTTGGTCATGTTTCTGTTCCCGGTTGATGCCGCATGGGGTGCCGTTGGCCACAACACCAGACAAAGATAAAGCAATTGCGAAGGGATAGCACCATGACAAGGCGTCCTGTCAACAAGCGAGTGGCCCAAATCGGAAATTCCCGCGCCCAGGGATGCCGGTTCCGGGCCCCGTGCGGACGACGGGCACGAATCAGAACAACGAGATATAACCAAAAGTTACAAAAAGTAATATTTCGTCATATTCAGGTTTTTCTTACATGCCGGGAAGTTCACCAACCCAAAATTCACATCAATAGTTGCGCTCGGCAGCTAAAAAACTTAAAAATTGGTAACGAATTGCCCGCCGGGTGATTTGCGCAATACAGCGAAATGGCTGTCACTGCTGTGAAGTGACAATCATAATGTGCTGATATTTCTGAATTTCTTTCCCGGAATCGATTACCGGGAACTGTGAGGAAGACTCCATACAGGGCATGGGGTCATCTTTGCACGGGAGAGCCGATCTCCCGAAACCAGGTAGGCCGGGGCCATTCCGGGACCGCCAAACTGGTCAGGGAAATCGAGCTGGAGCAGACTGTTGAAATTTGCACAACCAACACACCGGACCGCCGGCAGGTTTCTTTCAGGCAGCGTGGCGCTGCTTGCGCTCATTGTCACGTCCTGCACCTCGACCGGCACCGGTCTTGACGGCAAGCCGCTCCAGATGACCTCCGGCAGCGATGGTTCGCTGCTCGCAGACAGCCTGCAAAGTGCGGTCGATCAGACCGTCGCCGCCGAAACGGCAGGCGCTCCGGTCGCGGACGAGAAAAAGACTGACGCCAAACAGGACGAAACCAAGCCCGCCGATGTTGCGAACGCCGGAACGACCGACAATACCAGTACCGAGAGCAAGACGGCTGCGGCAAAATCCTCCGCACCGAATGGCGCACCGGCTGGCGCACAACCGGCCGAAGTAGCAGCCCTCGCCCCGAAGCCCGCCAAAAGCACTTCGCTTTTTGGAATATTCGGCAGCAAGGCGGGCGAGCCGAAGCCTGCGGCGGAAAATAGCGCCGAACCGGAAGCACCGTCTGCAGAAACCAAAAAGGACGAAGCCGCCAAGCCGCAACAGGCGGAAGCAGCAAAACCGGCAGAAACGGAAAAACCCGTTCAGGTCGCGTCGCTGTTCGGCTCCACGAAGAGCGCCTATGCTTCACCGCAGCGGCCGACACCGTCCCAGAACAGCATTGCCCGCCTTTTCTCTGACGAATCGACCGACGCGCGCTCCAAAAAGGCCGAAAACCGGAAACTTGCCGTGGTAAAGCCGGTCTCTCCGTCTGCCAAGCATGAGTATAACTATTCCCTGCCCGGCGTTCGCCCCAATGGCGGCTTCGAGATCAAGCACCGCAACAGCATTTACGACGATAGCGATATCGACGCGAATGAAGACGATGAATTTGCGAGCGTAACGCTTGCTTCCGCGCCCGGCCTTGCCCGACTCTCGCCGAACGGCCTGAAGGTCCAGCGCGAAACAGTCGATGTCGCCTGCCTCAAGCCTCAACTCGTCGCCATGTTGCGAAACATGGAAAGGCATTTCCGTCGGCCGGTGATGGTGACTTCGGGCTATCGCAGCCCCACTTATAACCGCAAGGTCAACGGCGCACGCAAATCGTTTCACATGATCTGCGCGGCAGCCGACATTCAGATCGATGGCGTTTCCAAATGGGAAGTCGCCCGCTACGCCCGCTCCATGTCGGGACGCGGCGGCGTCGGCACCTACTGCCACACGAAATCGGTTCACGTCGATGTTGGCCCGGAACGTGACTGGAACTGGCGCTGCAAGGGCTGATGGAAAAGACCTTTCCCGCATGATGCAAGCCGGATCACGCGATCCGGCTTTTTCTTTTGCCTTTGTTTTCAAGCAAATAACCGCAAAACCGCATCAGTTTGTCCCCGTTTTCATAACCCATCGGATTTTTTTCAGAAAAGTGATTTTTGGGGCTTGCGAGTCAGGACCTTCCTGAATATAAGCCCACTCACACCAGCGACAGGCGCCCATCGTCTAGCGGTTAGGACAGCGCCCTTTCACGGCGCAGACAGGGGTTCGATTCCCCTTGGGCGTACCATTTGCTGGTTTTTCTTTTTCCTTGAAATTCAGAGATTTAGCGCTTGAAGCGCGATGTTTCACGCCGTCTGAATTTATTCACGGATTGGTGAAAAAGGGGCTTGCAAGTCGGAAATTTCCTGACTATAAGCGCCCCACACCAGCGACAGGCGCCCATCGTCTAGCGGTTAGGACAGCGCCCTTTCACGGCGCAGACAGGGGTTCGATTCCCCTTGGGCGTACCACTTTTTTTTGCAATACCCATTGAAATCATTACGCTTTTTCCGATCTAACTCCCGGAACCGTTGCGATTTGACGAAATCCGTGACACAAATCCTTGCGGAAGCGTGACACGATGGGGCGGCCAAAATGGCAGGGCGGAAGCGCGAAAACGATCCAGATCGATTCATCGTCCTTCGAGACGGTCGTTATCAATATCGTCGCCGCGTCCCGACCAAACTGCTCCATCTCGACAAGCGTACACCACAGATTCGCATTTCCCCGAAAACCTCCGACCTCGCCAAGGCTCGGGCGCTCCGTGACGTCTATGAACGGGCCGACTCCGAACTATGGGCGGCCCTCATCATGGATAGTCCGATCCGTGGACGAAGCACGAGAAAACGCTGAAGCTGGCGAAGGCCATGGGCTTCACCTATCAGACCGTCGGCCAGATAGCGTCTGGGGGCTTAGACGAAATCCTTCAGCGTATCGGCGCTATACCCCTGCCGATCCAGAAACCGGTCGTGGAAGCTGTTCTCGGTCTTGCCGATGATTCCGCTGCTGTGCCGTTGAGCAAGGCCTACAAGGTCTTTGTCGAGAAGATAGCGCCACATCAAATCAACGGCAAAAGCCCGGCACAACGTGACCGGTGGGTTAAGGGCAAGAAGGCCAGAATCGATCACTTCATCGAAGTGGTGGGCGATCTGGACATCGCGAAGATCACCCGGGCGGATGCGCGGACCTATTTCTGTCACTGGATGGAGAAGATTGCGCCAAAGGAAGGCGCTCCGACTCATACCGCCGATATAGGCAATCGTCGGCTCGGTGTTCTGGCTGGGGTCTATCGCGACTATTTCGCTTACATGCAGGAGAAGGACCGGGAGAATCCATTCGATGGCCTGCGGTTCAAGCGCAAGGGCATGAAGAAACGCAAGCGTCCGCCGTTCTCGAAAAAGTGGATCACCGACCAGCTATTGAAGCCCGGCGCACTGGCTGGCCTGAACGATCAGGCGCGGCACATCCTCCTTATCTGCGCGAATACCGGGGCGCGGCCTTCCGAAATCTGCAACCTGATGCCCGAGCGCATAATGCTGTCCTCGGACGTGCCGCATATTAAGATCGAACCGGACGAAGATCCAGAAAGCCCCCGCGAAATCAAAACGGAGTCATCCATCCGTATCGTGCCGCTTGTCGGCATGGCGCTGGAGGCAATGAAGCAGAGCCCCTCCGGCTTCGCCCGCTATCGCGACAAGGGCAATTCCCTTTCTGCCACGCTGAACAAATATCTCTCGGAGAACAAGCTGCTCGAGACCGACAAGCATTCGGTTTACAGCCTGCGGCACTCGTTCGAAGACCGGAGAAAGCAGCCACTACTTCCCCTAAGCACCCCCGCCGCCTGCGAACGGCGGGGATCTCGGTTATTCCGCCGGGCCGGGCCGTTTGTTCTCACGAGAAAGTTTCCACACGCTCGTCTGGTCGTATCCGCTGGTAGAATTGGCCGAACGGCTCGACATTCCAGCCTATCGCATCGGCAATCTGTGCCGCTGGCACGTGGTCCCGAACCGCGTCATCCGCAAATCGATCAAGACGCGCGGATGGTTTCCGACCGATGAAGCGGCAACCAAGCTGATCTATCTGGCAATCCGTGGCTTCGAAAAAGAGGGGAGAAATGTACGCGAATGGTTTGCAGCCAGAAACCGGTTCGCCATAATGTTCGAGGAGCGCTTCGCCGCTTGAGTATCAAACCGCATGGGCCGGATCGGAGACACAAAGTTTATGACACTCCCGAAACGATCCGCGCGTCTTGATCGATTTGCGGATGACGCGGTTCTGGCCCTTCTTCACCAAGGCCGGCTCGAAACTGCTGTCGCGGTCGCGCGGAACCGCCACAGGCAACTCACCGTCTTCGCTCTTCAACGCCTTCTTCGTGGAACCATTACGCCGGTTCGGCTGGCCGCTCGGCGCTTCCTTGCCCTCTTCATAGCCCAGATGCTCCGTCAGTTCGGCACCCAACATCCATTCCATGAGCCGGATCTTCAGCTCTTTCATAAGCCCGGCATCACCGAGCAAATCCTCTGGACGCTTCACATCCTTCAGAAGTTCATCAAGTAGGGCTTGCGGGATTGTCATCCATGCTTCCTTTCAATGAAGCATAGACCGGTTTCAAATTACACAGAAGATCGGACACTCTCCGTAGTGGCTATGGACCTACAATAACCAACGGCCCAATATGGGAATCGGCGGAATAACACCCGTACAGAAACTGAAAATGGCGGCCTGAATTCTACTGTCGAGTCCCGTTAAAAACGGGGGGATTACCGTAGCCAGCCTTCACGTCGCACCGGGATCGGTGAGCCGAATAGTCACATTCATTCACTATCTCATAATCGAGTTAGAAGCACGCGGACTTACGATCAAGCGTAATGATCATGGATTCTCTGCTGAGCTTGGACAAGACAATGTTCGCTTTGAACTCAGCGAAGGCCGGCGACGGGAGAAACATGTTCCTACACCTAACGAGCAGAAGAAACACGACGACTACGAGCGGCAGCGAGAGATTGCCCGTCGTTGAGGGCAGTGGCTATCTTATGAGAGATTCTGGCCTGAATACGACTATATCCACGAAGGCAAATTATCCTTTCAAGTTATAAATTGGGCCGATGGCGCTAGAAAGCGCTGGTCTGACGGCCGACTCCAATCCTTGGAATCGATGCTTGAATCGATAGCGGATGGGATTCTTTATCATGTTCATTTCGATCGAGCCCGCCGCGAGGAACGTGAAGCTGACGAACGTCGCCGCAAACATCTTGCTTACCGGCGCGACCTTCAGGAAAAGCGACAGCAGCGAGAGATCGCAAGACAGGAGTTCCTTCAAAGCTTGGCCGATGACCAGCGAGAGGCGATCGAACTCCGTAAGACAATTGACGGGGCGAGTAAGCTGTTGTCAGAAGCTGGCCCGGAATATAGGGGCATGATCGATTGGGCGCGGCTGCGCTTGCAGGTCCTCGAATCTCGCAATGAACTGGAGGTCCTGTCAGGGATGCTCAAAGAACAGAACCTGTTTCCCGACCCCGATGACCTCTTCGATCCTGAAGGCGATCCGCCGCCGAAAACGGGCTATTGGGATTAGCAGCTGTGCTGGCTTATCGGGGAGTAATTATCTTCGCGCTGTTTTCATCGGCATCCTGTTCCGCGTGTCATCTACGAATTTTGGCATTCCAGTTCTCATCTTCGTCGATTTTGGCGTACCATTCGCTGGTTTTTCTTTCCCTGAAAAATGCGTTTGCGCTTGGTTTTTCTGTCGTTTCAAAGCAAAAAGCCGTTTCGTATTTTTATGAAACGAGCCAGAAAACA
Organism: Brucella daejeonensis; assembly: GCF_014199265.1. Classification (GTDB taxonomy): domain Bacteria; phylum Pseudomonadota; class Alphaproteobacteria; order Rhizobiales; family Rhizobiaceae; genus Brucella; species Brucella daejeonensis. Next base: position 47,392 of record NZ_JACIJG010000005.1, on the reverse strand, counting down.
TCATGCTTTTTCAAACGCCCCTCGTCAGAGGCAGACTGATACGTCGCTACAAGAGATTTCTGGCCGATGTCACGCTCGATGACGGGCGCTTCATAACCGCTTCCGTTCCCAATACCGGCTCCATGCTTGGGCTGACGGCGCCCGGCTCGCGGGTCTGGCTCAGCGTCTCGGATGCCCCTCATCGCAAATATGCCCATACGCTCCAGATCGTCGAGGCGGACGACACGCTCGTCGGCGTCAATACGGGGCTGCCGAACAGGATCGCCGAGGAAGCCATTTTGCGAGGGCTTCTTCCCGACCTCACCGGCTATGCCAGCCTGAAACGGGAGCAGAAATACGGGCGAAACTCGCGCATAGACCTGTTGCTGGATGAAGGCGACCGCCCGCGCGCCTATGTAGAGGTGAAGAATGTGCACTTCACCCGCACGCCCGGCCTCGCCGAATTTCCCGATACGGTGACGGCGCGCGGCGCAAAACACCTCAATGAGCTTGTCGATGTCGTTGCCGCTGGTCATCGAGGTGTGATGCTGTTTATTATCCAGCGAAACGATTGCAGCAGATTCAGCATTTCGGGCGACCTCGATCCCACATATGCACGTACTTTCGAACATGCGCGCGCATCCGGGGTTGAGGCCTGGGCCGTTCGGTGCCACATAACGGACAGGAATATCGACGCCACCGAACTGGTGCCGATTGAGTAGATTAAGACGGATCGAGTGATGGTGACCTATATCGAAGCGACAAGCGCACCCATGAAATATACAGGCCAGATCAGGCTGTACGGCCCGGAGGCCTTCGAAGGAATGCGTACCGTCTGCAACCTGACCGCACGCTGCCTCGATGCGCTCAACGATATCATCAAGCCGGGCGTGACGACCAATGCAATCGACCGCTTCGTGTTCGAATTCGGCATGGACCACGGTGCCTTTCCGGCGACATTGAACTATCGCGGCTATACGAATTCCACCTGCACCTCGATCAATCATGTCGTGTGCCACGGCATTCCCAACGACAAGCCGCTGCGTGAAGGCGATATCGTCAATATCGACGTGACCTATCTTCTGGACGGCTGGCACGGCGATTCAAGCCGCATGTATGCGGTGGGCGAAATCAAGCGCGCTGCGGAGCGCCTGCTGGAAGTGACCTATGAAAGCCTTCTACGCGGTATTGCGGCGGTAAAGCCGGGCGCGAAGACCGGCGCGATCGGCGCGGCAATCCAGACCTATGCCGAAGGAGAACGCTGCTCCGTCGTGCGCGATTTCTGCGGTCATGGCGTCGGGCAATTGTTTCACGACGCGCCCAATATCCTGCATTATGGCACGCCCAACGAAGGCGTCGAGATCAAGGAAGGCATGATCTTCACGATCGAGCCCATGATCAATCTGGGCAAGCCGCATGTGAAGGTGCTTGCGGATGGCTGGACGGCGGTCACGAGGGACCGTTCGCTGACCGCGCAATACGAACATACATTGGGCGTCACCAGGGACGGCTGCGAGATATTCACCCTCTCGCCCGCCAATGTCTTCGGTCCAGCTTCGATGCGATAATGGCCAAACGACATCATTGTCGGTAATTGTCTGGTCTGTTTTTGCGGGGGTTTAAACAGGATGGCAAAGAACAGCGACGAGCCGGGTAGCGCCCAGTTTCCCGGCTTCAACGATACGATGCAACTCACGCCCAGGCTGGACAAGCCGCATCATGCGGGGCACCGTGATCGTCTCAAACAGCGTTTCAGGGACGCTCCCGATGCGCTGGCGGATTATGAACTGCTGGAACTGCTGCTCTTTCGCGCCATCCCGCGGGCGGACACCAAGCCGCTGGCCAAGGCGCTTCTCAACCGGTTCGGTTCCATTGCCGAAGTCCTCGCCGCCCCGGAAAAGCTTATCGCCGAACTGCCCGGAGCGGGGCCTGCCGTTGCGCTGGAACTCAGGCTTGTCGGAGCGGTTGCCATGCGAAGCGCTCGCAGCGCCATCATGGAGCGCGAGGTGCTTGGCTCCTGGGACAAGGTGATCGAATATTGCACCTCCGCCATGGCTTTCGAAACACGCGAGCAGTTCCGCATTCTCTTTCTCGACAAGAAGAACAAGCTGATCGCGGACGAGGTCCAGCAGAAAGGCACTGTCGATCATACGCCGGTCTATCCGCGTGAAGTGGTCAAGCGCGCGCTGGAGCTTTCCTCGACCGCCATCATTCTGGTGCACAATCACCCGTCCGGCGATCCGACTCCCTCCCGCGCCGACATCGAAATGACCAAGCAACTCGTCACCGCGGCGAAGGCGCTCGGCATAACCGTCCACGATCACATTATCATCGGCAAGCATGGACATACGAGCTTCCGGTCACAGCGATTGATCTGACACGGTATCGGCAATTACCATTCGTTAAGCATAGCGCAAGGAATGGTTGTGCGATGCGTGGAAATCGCTCGAATTTTCTTAAATTTAGTCACAATCACAGGCGAGATGACTGGCTGCACAACGGCATGGCCTTTGCCTGCCCGAAAATAGATTTCAAGCATGTTTCCCGCCAGCGTTTCCGGTCGGGAAATCGGAGTAAAAAATGTTGAAGCGTTCTTTCACCGTAACGGCGCTCGGCGCCGCAATCATCGCGTTCGCAGGGGTGGCCTACGCTGCCGACATGATGGACTCGACCGACTATTCCTATAGCGATCCTGTTTCGGCAGGCCCGCACGACTGGTCCGGCAACTATGTCGGCGCGCAGATCGGCGCTTCCTCGTCCAAGGTTCCCGGCCCCTTTACCAACCGCACCGGCGCGCTTGGCGGCGTCGTCGTCGGCAAGAACATGCAGAGCGGCAATATCGTCTTCGGCGCGGAGCTGGAAGGCAATTTCGCCGAAGCCGAACATCGCATCGGCGATGGCGGCAGTCTCCAGCAGTCGTGGAACGGCAACGCAAAGGGCAAGATCGGCTATGCCTTCGACAAGACGCTCGTCTACGGTACGGCTGGCTATGGCGTCACGCGCTTCAAGGCCAAGGACAACACCACATCCGCACCCGGCTGGGAGGGCGGCCCGCTCATCGGCGCCGGTGTCGAACAGGCTTTGAGCGGCCCGCTCTCGGTCAAGGCGGAATATGACTTCCAGCGCTTCAGCGACGTGAAGTCCCGCGTCAACGGCATCGAGCAGCGCAATAATCTGAAGAACCATTCCATCAAGGCCGGCCTGAATTATAAATTCTAGGCCGATGGACGAAACAGGACTTCATTCCGTTTTCGCATCAGGTAATTCTGTTTTTGCACAAAGGGCTGCGTTCCATGGCGCGGCCCTTTCGTTTTGCGCACTTTCCCTTCATTTCGCAGCCGAAACGCCACACGCCCCGACTTGACTCCCCCACGCAGTGACCGCTTATAAATCGGGAGTGAAAGTGCGGGGGAACAACAAGAGCGCAAAGCTCGGCCGTCACATCGGAAAGCCATCTGGCTTTTCCGTGTTTTTCCTTGCGCCTGAACGTTCGAATATATGGCCTTGCCCGCGCATACCAGGCAGTCAGGCCATGCAGTCAGGAAACAAAAGATGCAGCGCGTTTTCGACGGACATAACGATGTTCTTCTGCGGCTTTGGGAAAATGCCCGCAGGGGCGAAGACCCGATAAAGGAATTTATCGGCGGGACGGATAATGGCCATATCGATCTGCCCCGTTCGCGCAAAGGCGGTCTAGCCGGTGGAATATGCGCCATATACATATCGTCGGGCGAACATATCGAACTTGGCAAGCCCGATGCCAACGGTCATTACCAAACTCCGCTTTCTCCCCCGCTGGAACGCAGCCCTTCCCTCGACATCGCCCTTGAAATCGCAGCAATCGCCCTGCGGCTGGAAGCTGCCGGGGGCTGGAAGCTCTGCCGGAACGGCCGCGACCTCGATGAAGCCCTGAACAGCGACACCTTTGCAGCCGTGCTGCATATGGAAGGCTGCGAGGCCATCGATGCCGATCTCGCCGCGCTGGAAGTCTTTTATGCCGCCGGCCTGCGTTCGCTCGGCCCCGTCTGGAGCCGCAACAATATTTTCGGACACGGCGTACCATTCTCCTATCCGATGACCCCCGACACCGGTCCGGGCCTCACGGAAGCAGGCAGGCGTCTGGTCAGGACCTGCAATGCCAGGGGCATTCTGATCGACCTTGCGCATATCACTGAAAAGGGCTTCTGGGACGTTGCGGAACTGAGTGACCAGCCATTGATCGCCAGTCATTCGAACGCTCATGCCCTCACCCCGGTGGCGCGCAATCTCACCGACCGCCAGATGGATGCCATCCGCGAGCGCAAGGGGCTTGCCGGCCTGAACTATGCCACGACCATGCTTAGGGCCGATGGCGGAGAAGGCGCTGACACGCCGCTTTCCGACATGGTCCGGCATGTGGACTACATGGTCGAGCGCATGGGCATCGACTGCGTGGCGCTCGGCTCGGACTATGACGGCGCAACCATACCCGCTGAAATCGGCGATGCCGCAGGCACGCAAAACCTTGTCGCCGCTTTGCGAAAAGCGGGATATGGTGAAAACGAGCTGGCGAAGCTTTGCCGGGACAACTGGATACGTGTCCTGAAACAGGCCTGGCACGAAGCAGCCTGACCGGGACTGACAAAATCTCATAGAAAATAGCAGGAAGGGAACTCATACCATGATGCATTTCGGACGTTTTCGTATTCTGGCCGCAGGCGCGGCGCTTGCGGCCGTAATGGCGGCGAATCCGGCCTGGAGCGCCACCCCGGCGGACACGCTGGTCGAAGCATGGGCCATTGACGACACCATCACGCTGGACCCGGCGGAATCTTTCGAACTGAGCCCGGCAGAATTCATCGGCAATGCCTATGACATGCTCGTTCGCCTCGACATCAACGACACCTCGAAGGTCGTACCGGGCGTTGCCGAAAGCTGGACCGTTTCCGATGACGGCCTCACCTATACGTTCAAGCTCAAGAAGGACATCAAATTCGCCTCCGGCAACCCGATCACGGCAGCCGACGTGGCCTATTCCTTCGAACGCGCCGTGCGCCTCGACAAGAGCCCGGCCTTCATCCTGACCCAGTTCGGCCTGACGGGCGAAAACGTCAATGAAAAAGCCAAGGCCGTGGACGACGGCACCTTCGTGTTCACCGTCGACAAGCCTTATGCGCCGAGCTTCGTGCTCAACTGCCTGACCGCAACAGTCGGCGCCATCGTCGACAAGAAGCTGCTCGAAGAGCACGCCGAGAAGGTCACGCCGACCGACGACTACAAATATGACACCGACTATGCCAATGCCTGGCTGAAGACCAAATCGGCAGGCTCGGGCCCGTTCGTGATCCGCGAATGGCGTGCAAACGAAGTCGTTATCATGGAGCGCAACGACAATTATTACGGCGAAAAGGCCAAGCTGGCCCGCGTCTTCTATCGCCACGTCAAGGAAAGCGCCACCCAGCGCCTGATGCTTGAATCGGGCGATGTCGATGTCGCGCGCAACCTGGAACCGGGCGACTATGAAGCCGTCCAGAAGAATGCCGACCTCTCGACGACGAGCGCTGCAAAGGGCACGGTCTATTACATCAGCCTCAACCAGAAGAACCCCGAACTAGCCAAGCCGGAAGTGCGCGAGGCGTTCAAATATCTGGTCGACTACGATGCAATCGGCTCGACGCTTATCAAGGGCATCGGCGAGATTCGCCAGACCTATCAGGCAAAGGGCGTTCTGGGCGCTCTCGAATCCAATCCGTATAAGTTCGACGTGGCAAAGGCGAAGGAACTGCTGGCGAAGGCCGGTCTGAAGGACGGTCTTTCCGTCACTTTCGATGTGCGCAATACCCAGCCCGTGACCGGCATTGCGGAATCCTTCCAGCAGACCGCCGCACAAGCCGGTGTGAAGATCGAGATCATTCCCGGCGACGGCAAACAGACGCTGACCAAATATCGCGCGCGTAACCACGATATGTATATCGGCCAGTGGGGCATGGACTACTGGGACCCGAATTCCAATGGCGAAGCCTTCACCAGCAACCCGGACAACAGCGACGACGCCTCGACCAAGACCCTGGCCTGGCGCAATGCCTGGGACATTCCCGAACTGACGAAACAGGCTCAGGCAGCGCTTCTGGAACGTGATTCCGACAAGCGCGCGGAGGAATACAAGAAGCTTCAGCAGGAAGCTCTCGACCAGAGCCCGTTCGTCATGCTGTACCAGCAGGTCGAAGTCGCTGGCGTTCGCGGCAACGTCAAGGGCTACAAGCTCGGCCCGACCTTCGATTCCAACTTCCTGGCGCCGATCAGCAAGGAATAGTGTTTCCTGCGGCGCGTGAAAATCATCACGCGCCGAAACAGCTTCAAATCAACGGGATGGAGTGGTTTTCTGAATCAGAATGGGAAGCCGCTCCGCAAAATTTGCGGCGCCGCCGATCCGGGTTCCCGGACCGGAAGAAGCCCTGAAACGCTCTCACTGCCGGAAGCGGTCAAAAACATTGAGTAATACTGACACAACATCGAAAAAGGTACGGCGGGCCCCGCGGCGCTCATCGGGCCTCGTCACATCGATAGCCAGTTTTCTGGTCATCGTCGTGACCACCTATCTCGGCCTTCTGGCCGTCACTTTCTTCATCGGCCGCGTCGTGCCGATCGACCCGGTTCTGGCCATCGTCGGCGACCGCGCGCCCGCGCATGTCGTTGCGCGCGTACGGGAGGAAATGGGCTTCAACCTGCCCTATTACCAACAGTTCTTTCTTTATGTGAAAGGTGTCCTGCTGGGCGATTTCGGCACTTCCGTTCTGACGACCAATCCGGTCATGACGGATATCCGCCGCGTCTTTCCGGCCACGATGGAGCTTGCAACCGTCGGCACGATCATCGGTGCGCTATTCGGCATTCCGCTTGGGGTCCTCGCTGCGGTGAAGCGCGGCAGCATCGTTGACCAGATCGTGCGCGTGATCGGCCTTGTCGGCTATTCGGTGCCGATTTTCTGGCTCGGTATGCTGGCGCTTTTGATCTTTTATGCGCGGCTCGGCTGGACATCCGGTCCCGGGCGTATCGACATCACGTTCGAATATACTTTCACGCCGATCACCGGCTTCTACCTGATCGACGCGATAATCCTGCGCGACTGGCCAGCGCTCAAGGATATTGTCTCCCACCTTATCCTGCCATCGGCCCTGCTCGGCTATTTCTCGCTTGCCTATATCAGCCGCATGACTCGTTCCTTCATGCTCAATGAGCTTGAGCAGGAATATATCGTCGCGGCGCGCGCCAAGGGCATTTCGGAAACCCGCATCATCTGGGGCCATGCGCTGCGCAATGCCGCCGTACCGCTTGTCACCGTGATCGCACTTTCCTATGCCGGCCTTCTTGAAGGTTCGGTTCTGACGGAAACTATCTTCTCGTGGCCGGGACTTGGCCTCTACATCACCAATTCGCTGCAAAACGCTGATATGAATGCCGTTCTGGGTGGCACCATCGTCATCGGATCGGTCTTTATCGCGCTCAACCTCGTGTCCGATCTTCTCTATCGGCTTCTCGATCCAAGGACGCGCGCACGATGAGCCAAATGACAGATACTTCCAACCTCTCATGGCGTGAATGGCTGCTCACCGAGCGTCCGCAGTCGCGCACCCAGGCCCGCCTTGGCCGTTCCTACATGGTCTGGCGGCGGTTTACCGCCAACAAGCTGGCCGTTCTCGGCCTTCTCATCATTATCGGCCTGCTCGTCGTTGCGGCATTGGCCGATGTTCTGGCGCCACATTCGCCGGTGGTGGGCGATCTCGCCAATGCGCGTCTCCTCCCGCCCGGCTCGCCCGGCTATCTGCTCGGCACCGACGATCAGGGGCGAGATATTCTCTCGCGTCTCATCCACGGCTCACGCCTGACGCTCTATGTCGTGCTTCTGGTCGCCGTCATTGCCGCCCCGATCGGGCTGCTGGTCGGCACGGTCGCGGGCTATGCGGGTGGCTGGGTCGATGCGGTCCTGATGCGCATCACCGACATTTTCCTTGCCTTTCCAAAACTCATTCTGGCGCTCGCCTTCGTCGCGGCCTTGGGGCCGGGCATTGAAAACGCCATCATCGCCATTGCGATCACCTCATGGCCGCCCTATGCGCGCATCGCACGCGCCGAAACGCTGACGGTGCGCAATTCCGATTATATTTCGGCGGTCCGCCTGATGGGCGCTTCGCCATTCCGCATCGTGCTGCGCCACATCATGCCGCTCTGCACCTCGTCGCTGATCGTGCGTGTGACGCTCGATATGGCTGGCATCATCCTCACCGCCGCCGGTCTTGGCTTCCTCGGCCTTGGCGCACAGCCGCCGCTGCCCGAATGGGGCGCCATGATCGCCTCCGGTCGCCGCTTCATCCTTGACCAGTGGTGGGTCGCCGCCATGCCCGGCATTGCGATCCTTATCGTCAGCCTTGGCTTCAACCTTCTGGGCGACGGCCTGCGCGATGCGCTCGATCCGCGGGGTAACAACCAATGAAGCCGCTTCTGACTGTCGAAGACCTGCGCGTCACTTTTCCGACACGCACCGGAGCGATTGAAGCCGTGCGCGGCGTCAGCTTCACGCTTGGCCGCGAGCGTCTGGGCATTGTCGGTGAATCCGGTTCGGGCAAGTCCCAGACCGGGCGCGCCATCATGGGACTGACCCCGCCCCACGCGAAGATTACCGCCCAAAAACTCGAATTCGACGGCATCGATCTTCTGAACGCCCCTGCCCGCCAGCGCCGCTCTTTACGCGGCGGCCGCGTCGCCATGGTGTTGCAGGACCCGAAATATTCGCTCAATCCGGTAATGACCATTGGCAAGCAGATCGCCGAAACGCTGAAAGCCCATGGCAGATATAGCAGCGACGAAATCCGCAGCCGTTCAGCGGCCATGCTGGAAGCCGTGCAAATCCGTGATCCCGAGCGCGTCATGAAGCTCTATCCGCACGAAGTTTCGGGCGGCATGGGCCAGCGCGTGATGATCGCCATGATGCTGGTGGCCGAACCCGAATTGCTGATCGCCGACGAACCAACCTCGGCGCTTGACGTGACGGTTCAGCTCGAAGTCTTGGGCATTCTGGACAGGCTGGTTGCCGAACGTGGCATGGGGCTGATCTTCGTCAGCCATGACCTGCGTCTGGTTTCTTCCTTTTGCGACCGTGTCATCGTCATGTATGCGGGCAAGATCATGGAGGAAATCGCGGCAAAGGACCTCGCCAATGCGAAACATCCCTATACGCAAGGATTGCTGAACTGTATGCCGAAAATCGGAGCCGACCGTCATCCCCTGCCCACCTTGCAGCGTGAGGAGGCATGGAAGCTATGACGGGGAAAGCTATGAGTACGGCGCCCGCTCTCAGCGTCGATGATATCGACGTCTATTTCGATCATTTCCACGCCCTGAAATCGGTCAGCATCGACGTGGCGCGTGGAGAATCTTACGGGCTGGTGGGTGAATCCGGTTCCGGGAAATCGACTCTGCTGCGCGCCGTGGCTGGCCTTGCCCCGGTCGAAGACGGCGAAATTCGCATCGACGGCCAGATTCTCAAGACGCCGCGCGACAAGGCGTTTTATCGCAATGTGCAAATGGTGTTTCAGGACCCCTATGGCTCGTTGCATCCGCGCCAGACGGTGGATCGCCTGCTGCTGGAACCGCTCGCCATTCATGGCGTCGATGACAGCGAACAGCGGATCGTGCGCGCGCTCGACGAGGTGGGATTGGGCTCCGGTTTCCGCTTCCGCTATCCGCACCAGCTTTCGGGCGGCCAGCGCCAGCGTATCGCCATCGCGCGCGCATTGATTATCGAACCCAGCATCCTGCTGCTCGATGAACCCACCTCGGCGCTCGATGCTTCGGTTCAGGCGGAAGTGCTGAACCTTCTCGAACAGGTTCGCCATGACCGCAACCTCACCTTCGTCATGGTGAGCCACGATCTTGGCGTCGTCACTCATATGTGCGACCGTCTGGCTGTCATGCGTAATGGCGAGGTTGTGGAACGGTTGCAGGCAGACGATCTCGTCACCGGCAATATTCACACCGATTATACGCAAAACCTGATGCGAGCCAGCGAAGGTTTCCGCCGATAAACGAAAGGGGGCGTCAGGCCCCCTTGTTTTTAACCCCACGATAAAGCGTAACCGGCAGCGCCTGACGCCAGACGTCGAACGAACCGAGCGCGCCTGCCTGCGCCACCGACAGCCGCACCAGTTCGCCGCCGAACCGCTGCCGCCAGTCGAAAAGACGCATTTCGCTTTGCAGCGTCACGGCATTGGCAACCAACCGCCCGCCGGGTTTCAGGGCGTTCCAGCACGCTTCCAGCACGCCCTCATCCGTCACACCACCGCCAATGAAAATGGCATCCGGCGCTTCAAGGCCGCTTAACGCTTTCGGTGCTTCGCCGTTCACAAGCTGCAAACCCGGAACACCCAGCGCCCGCGCATTGCGCTCAATCATGCCCTGTCGCTTTTCATCGGCTTCAATGGCAATGGCTCTGCACGAAGAATGCACCCGCATCCATTCAATGCCGATTGAACCGCAACCGGCGCCCACATCCCATAAAAGCTCATGCGGCAAAGGCTGCAAACGCGACAGGGTGACGGCACGCACGTCGCGCTTGGTCAATTGTCCGTCATTCTCGAAAGCTTCGTCGGGAAGCCCCGCAACCGGCGACATCACCCGCGCATCCGGTGACGCGGCACATTCGACCGCCAGCAAGTTGAGATCGGCGTCAGGCTCGTGAGACCAGCTTTCCGCAACGCCCTCTATGCGACGCTCCTTCGGCCCGCCCAGATGTTCAAAGACCGTAATCGGACTTTTTCCGAATCCCCTGTCTTTCAGCAGCGCCGCCACCTTTGCAGGTGTCGAACCGTCATTGCTGAGCACAAACAGCCGTTCGCCCGGCAATATATGCGGCACAAGCAGTGCCAGCGGTCGCCCATGCACGCTCACACAGCGCGCATCCTGCAACGACCAGCCCATCCGGGCAGCGGCAAGCGAAAGCGATGAAGGATGAGGAAGGATCAGCATTTCCCCGGAAGAAAAATGCCGCGACAGCGATGCGCCCACGCCGAAAAACATGGGGTCGCCACTTGCAAGAACCACCACCGGTTTGCCGCGATGGGCCTTGATCATTGCAAAGGCCGTGTCGAAAGGAGACGGCCAGACCACGCGTTCTGCCCTGACAGCATTGTCCAGAAAATCCAGATGCCGCCTGCCGCCGACGATCACATCCGCCGAAAGAATAGCTTTGCGCGCATTGTCGCTCAAGCCCTCCAATCCATCTTCGCCGATGCCGATGACCGTAAGCCAGCAAGCCATGCTTTTTGCTCCTTTTTATCTTTCGTAGGGTGGAGTGCTGCTCGGTGCAAGCGTATAAGACGGATATGTTGAGCCAACGAACCAGAGCCGTAGAATCGGAACGGCCAGACAGACGAAACGCCTGTCCGGGTCTCACGCGCATGGTCATGGCGAAAGATGGGGCGATTGCCCGCATCAAACTGAGGCTCGGTCGTCTCACAACAGAACAGGCATATGCTCTCGCGGACATAGCCGAACGTTTTGAAGCGGAAGCAATAGAGCTTTCGATTCGCTCCAATATACAGTTGCGCGGCATCGCCCCTGCTCGTTGGGAGGCGGTTGTCGCCGCGCTTTACGAGGCAGGACTTGGAGCCGACAATCCAGCCGCCGACGACATTCGCAATGTGATGGCAAGCCCCACGGCGGGTATCGATCCGGGCCAGATTTGCAACGCCGCGTCGCTGGCTTCGGATCTGCTCGCCATGTTACAAGCGAATGAGGCATTTTACGCGCTGTCGCCGAAATTCTCGTTGCAGGTCGACGGCGGCGAAAACTGCGCGATGATATCCCACCCCGGCGATATATGGCTGTCGGCGATGGAAGGCGGCGAGGCCTATGCATTCGGCCTCGCTTCCAGCCCGGACAAGGATGCGCTCGGGGCGATAGCGGCACGAGATGCCCTGCCTTTCGTTGAGGCTCTGCTTCATCATTTCCTGCGCTATCGCGATTTCACGAGGATGAAACACCTCTTCGAAACGGTTCCGCAGCAGGAATTCCTGTCCGGTCTCGCCCGCGAATGCCCCTTTGACATCGGCCCGGCCGCCGGCTGGAAGCGCAGGCAGACAGCGGCTTTTTCCCATCTCGGCATTCACGCACAGGCGGGAAACGCGTTCTATATCGGCGCCATGCCGCTCATGGGACGCTTGACGCCAGCGCAGCTTCGCGGTCTGGCGAGCCTCACGGGAAATGAACTGCGCCTGACGCCATGGCAAGGCGTGCTCCTGCCTCACATCGCCGGGGCGCAAACCGGGGAAATCGCGGACAACCTCCGGGCGCTCGATCTCGAGATTTCTCCCCAAAGCGCCCATGCACGGCTTCGCGCATGCTCCGGCCTGAACGGCTGTGTCTCCGCGCTTGCCGACACGCAGGCAGACGGTACCAAACTGGCGGCATGTCTCGCTCCCGGAACGGCACCGGTCCACCTCACGGGCTGCGCCAAGTCCTGCGCGGCGCTGGCACCCCTTCCCTTCACGCTTCTCGCCCGCTCCGCCGAGCATTACGATCTTTATTCGCAAGCCAGCTTTCCACAAGACGGGACTGGACCAGCGCGCTTCGGACAGCTATTGGCGACGGACATCACCATTGACGACGCGGCGCATCTTCTGAACGCCCGACACTGATTAGAGCGGTCATCATGACAGACTATATCCGCGACGGACAGGCCATCTACGATCGCTCCTTCGCCATCATCCGCGCCGAGGCCGACCTGAGCCGCATTCCCGCCGACCTGGAAAAGCTGGCCGTGCGCGTCATCCATGCTTCCGGCATGGTGGACGTGGCAAACGATCTTGCATTTTCGAAAGGTGCCGGGACGGCTGGTCGCGACGCTCTGCTGGCGGGCGCGCCCATACTTTGCGATGCGCGCATGGTTGCCGAAGGCATCACCCGCTCGCGCCTGCCCGCCAATAATCCGGTCATATGCACGCTGAACGATCCCTCCGTGCCGGAACGGGCCAAGACAATCGGCAACACGCGTTCGGCGGCGGCGCTCGATCTCTGGCTGCCGCATCTGGCGGGCAGCATCGTTGCCATCGGCAATGCGCCCACGGCTTTGTTCCGGCTTTTCGAACTGCTCGATGCGGGTGCGCCGAAACCGGCGCTTATCATCGGGATGCCAGTCGGCTTTGTCGGTGCGGCGGAATCGAAAGACGAGCTTGCCGCCAACAGCCGCAGCGTACCTTATGTCATCGTGCGCGGCCGTCGCGGCGGCAGCGCCATGACGGCGGCGGCGGTCAATGCGCTCGCTTCGGAGCGCGAATAATGACGGCAAAAGGCAGACTGTTCGGCCTCGGTGTCGGCCCGGGCGATCCTGAACTCATCACGCTGAAGGCGCTGCGGCTCCTGAAATCGGCACCCGTCGTCGCCTATCACGCTGCCAAAGGCAAAAAGGGCAACGCGCTTACAATCGTCGAAGAATATCTTTCGCCGGAGCAGATGCTGCTGCCCTTGATCTATCCGGTCACGACGGAGAAACTGCCCGCCCATATGAGTTATGAGCAGGTCGTCGGCGATTTCTACAGCGAGATCACGGAACAGATCGCAAGCCATCTCGACCGGGGACAGGACGTTGCCGTGATCGCCGAAGGCGATCCGTTCTTCTACGGTTCGTTCATGTATATCCACGACCGGTTGGCAGACAGATATGAAACGCAGGTCGTGCCCGGCATCTGCTCCGTGCTCGGCGCGTCCGCCGTGCTTGGCGCGCCGCTTGTCTATCGAAACCAGACGTTATCCGTTCTCTCCGGCGTCATGAGCGCGGGCGAACTTAAAGACCGCCTTGCCTCCACCGAAGCGGCAGCGATCATGAAACTGGGCCAAAATCTCGACAAGGTGCGCACAGTCTTGAGCGAGCTCGGCCTGACGGACCGCGCGCTTTATATCGAGCGCGCAACCATGACCAACCAGCGTATTGTCCCGCTGGCCGAAGTGAACGGCGGCGATTGCCCCTATTTCTCGATCATTCTCGTTCCGGGGCAAAGATGGAACGGCGCATGATCCCCGCGATTCTCGTTCTTGGAGAAGGCGCCGTTCCGGCGGCTCGCCTCATCGCAGGCGCGCTCGAAAAGGCCGAAGTTCTAGGCCTTCGAGACCGGGTTTCCGCCGCCGACCGGACATTCACGCATTTTGGCGATACGCTACGCTCGCTTTACGAAGAAGGTCGCCCCATCGTCGCGCTTTGCGCCGCCGGGATCGTCATTCGCGCTCTGGCGCCCCTTCTTCAGAACAAGCGCATAGAACCGCCGGTTCTGGCCGTTGCCGAGGACGGAAGCGCGGTCGTACCGCTTCTGGGCGGTTTGTCCGGCGTGAATGATTTGGCGCGGCAGATCGCAACGGCGCTTCGCATTGCCCCGGCAATCACGACCTCGGGCGAGTTGCGCTTCGGCATCAATCTCCTGCATCCACCCGCCGAACTGAGCCTTGCCAACCCCGAAGATGCCAAGATGTTCACATCCAATCTTCTGGCCGGTCAGGGTCTGAAACTCAACGGAAAATCCAACTGGCTGAGGCAGTCGAAGCTCCCCTTTGCAAGTGACGGAAAGCTCGCCGTCAGCATAACGCCGCATAGCCGCACCCCACGCCCCGACGAACTGGTCTATCATCCGCGAAGCGTGGCAATTGCCATCGACAGGGCCGATTGCAAGCTGCGGGAAGAGATCGAAAACATGCTCGCCGACGCTGGCCTGGCAAAAGCATCTCTGGCGCTTCTTCTCGCGCATGAAAGGGACTGCACGTCCCCTTCCCTCATCGAAGCCGCCCGCGCCCTCGACGTGCCGCTGCGTTACGTATCGGACGCAGAAGATGCGCGCGAACGTGTTCTCCTCTCCGTCGAGACCCCGGTAGAGCTGGTGGAAAAAGACGGCTTTGCCCTTGCGGTCGCCGATACTCCCGCCGACGTGTTGTTGATCGGGCGAAAGCGCGGCAGGCTGACCGTCGCCGGGCTTGGCCCCGGCACACGCGATCTGATGACGCCAGCCGTCCAGCGCGAACTTCAAGAGGCCGAAGACATTCTCGGCTATGAGACCTATGTGCGCATGGCCGGCCCCTTCCGTGCCGACCAGACGGTTCACATGACCGACAACCGCGAGGAAATGCAGCGCGCGCGTCATGCGTTCGAGCTGGCCAGCTCAGGGCGCAACGTGGTGATGGTTTCTTCCGGCGACCCCGGCGTTTTTGCGATGGCCGCAGCAGTTGTCGAGGCGCTGCACGAATCGGACGATCCGGCCTGGCACGGCGTGGAACTCGTCATTCAGCCGGGCATTTCAGCCGCAATGGCCGCTGCCTCGCGCATTGGCGCGCCGCTCGGCCACGACTTCTGCATCATCTCGCTTTCTGACAATCTGAAGCCATGGGATGTGATCGAAAAACGCCTTGCGCTTGCCGCCGAAGCAGACCTTGCAATGGCGTTCTATAACCCGATTTCCCGCGCGCGGCCGCACCAGCTCGGACGGGCACTCGATATCCTGCGGACGTATCGTTGCGCGCAAACGCCCGTCGTCCTCGGGCGCGACATAGGCCGTCCCGCCGAAACAACCCGCGTGACGACACTTGGTCAACTGACACCCGACGATGTCGATATGCGCACCGTCGTCATCATAGGCTCGTCACACACCACCCGCTTTCCACGGCCCAATGGCGGCGAATGGGTCTACACCCCGCGCTGGTACGGGCAAAAGCCGGACAAATAAAAAGGCAGGGAAAACCCTGCCTTTCAAATGGCTTATCGACGCCAATCGAATCAGTTCTTCTTTGCCTTGACCTTTTTAGGCTTGGCGGCTGCGGCGGCATCAGCCTTGGCGGCAGCAGCTTCGGCAGCGACCTGATCGGCACTTTTTGGCGAAGTGTCGATAACCGCGCGCACGCCGCCCTTCGCTGTCAACTGGCAGACAGCGGTGCGCAAATCGACCTTCAGATCCACATCCGTGCCGCCATTGGCGCCGGGGCGGGAATTGACTGCGGAAATGACGCGCTCCGGCAGGAAATACTTGTTGGCGGCGGCGGTGATGCACGGCCGGGAAAGCGCGGGATCGACATAAGCCGTCGATGTGAAGCGCGGCAACGAAATGGACGGAGCTGACACCGGGGCTTCCGTCTGACCCGGCGTCGCGGTGGAAGTCGGTGCAGTCGTCGTGCAGGCGGCGGCAAGCGGGGCCAACATGGCAAGGGCTAGAAAACGGGCTCCGGTGCGGGCGCGTCCGTACATGATCTACCTCATAGGGTCTGCTGGACAGGTAACAATACTAAGTTCGATAACTATTCGGTTTTACCCGATTGTCGAGTGGCAGGAAGGTCACATTGCCAGATTTTCGATTCGCATCCACAGCATGTCCTTACCGGCTTGCCAGAATCCAGTTCAGCATTTCGCGCCAGTCCGACATGCGGATCGGCGTGCCGTGATTGCCGCTCTCGAAACGGCGGAACTGGACCGGATAACCGGGCGCACGTTTGCGTATTTCGCGGTAGAAGCCTTCCTGCTTGTCGATGGCGAAAACCGGATCGCGGCTACCATGCCCGAAAAAGACCGGCACGCGCCGCTTGAAGGCAGGCGATTTGAAAAAGCCGTCATCCCACAGAGAGCCGAGCAGGATCAGCCCGGCAAGCTCGCTTCCAGCTTTTGCGTTCGAGGCCACGCGCCAGCAGAGCGCCCCGCCCTGCGATCCGCAGGAAAGAATCAGCGGCGCATTGGATGACGATGCCTTGAGGGCATCGATCAGCCCGGTAATCTGCGCCTCGCCCGTCGCGCCGAAATCCCTGAAATCCGGCGTGACATAAAGCCCGCCATTCAGCGCCGCCAGATTTTTCACCCGGTTGAAATTGCCGCCGAAGGTGAAATCGTTCATCCCCTGCAGCCGGTTGCCGCCGCGACCGTGAAGATAGATGACGATGAACGCGGCGCCTTCGCGCTTGCCCGCCGTCATCGCCTTGACCCGACCGGCGGATGTCTGAAAGGTGACATCCTTCTGATAGGCCCGTGCTTTCATCGAGACATAGGCATCCTTGACACGTTTCTCAGGCACTGCGTCGCGCCCGTTGATGTCACGCATCTCGTTATAATCAATGACCTTGTAATCACCCTTGTCCGCGCTGGAGAGAATGCCCGGATAGGCGAAATAGTCGTCCTTGAATGGCGGCAGTGGTCCCCGGGCAAAAGCGAAAGACACCGAGAACAGGATCATTACACCTGCTATAGCGCCAATTCCCCCTCTCGCTCCCCGACCGCTCATCGACTTACAACTCCAGCTTGTGATAGCGCCGGTTCAGATAGATAAGCGCTTCTTCTTCCGTATTGGAGCGCAGCCCCACGACTTCACCGAACAGAACGTGGTGCGTGGAATGATCCTGCACGCTGACCACGCGGCAATCGAATGTCGCCAGCCCTCCCAGCAACACAGGCGCTCCGGTTACCAGCATGTCCCAGCGGGCCAGTTCGAACCGCTCGTCCTGCGTGAGGCCGATACGGCCGGAAAAGGCGTCGGCGAGTTGCTCATGCGAGCCGGCCAGCGTATTGATGGCAAAGACACCGTTTTCGATGAAAAGCCTGTTTTCCGCGTGAATCTTCTGCAGGCAGATCAGTATCGTCGGCGGATTGTCGGAGACCGAACAGGCTGCCGTCAGCGTCAATCCCCGCCGTCCGGCCGGTCCGGCGGTCGTAACGATCTGCACCGCCCCGGCATAATGGCTCATGACGTCGCGATAGGGCTTTGACTCGACCGGGGCCGCGCTGGAAATGATGTTATTTATCGTTTGCACGTCGAACAGAATCCGTCTCGCCAACAGGTCGTATCGCCTGAAAATAACTGCATTCATAACGGGCATTGCACAAAGACAAGGAAACCGCTACCCACTTTTCGTTCAAAATGCCACGAATTGATTGGAGCACGTCCCGAAAAGTGCGAAACGGTTTTCGGAACGGGCCGGAATGGCAATTTGGAACAGACAAGAATGAAGACGGATCACGTGATTGGATTTGGGAAACGTCCGGCTGCCGTAATGACAGGCATCATCCTTTCGCTGCTGGCCGGTTCAGCCATGGCAGGCGCGGAGGATATGCGCGTCGGGCTTGCGGCTCCGTTGTCGGGAACCTTTGCCCCTCTCGGCAACCAGTTGGCCGAAGGCGCGCGCGTGGCCGCGACGGCCAGCACGGCGGAACTCGTCATATCGGACGACCGCTGCGACGCCGAAGGCGGCAGGCAGGCGGCGGAACGCTTCTTGCAGCAGGATGTACGTATCGCCACCGGCTTCCTCTGCCCGGAGGCGCTTGAAGCGGCGCTGCCTATTCTTGCAAGCCACAACATACCAGTCGTTGCATCGGGCGTCAGCGAACCGACATTGACCGAAAGACGCGCCTCCACGCCGATGGCGGTATTCCGGCTTGCCACCGGGCTCGACAAGGAAACGCAGGCGACGGGGAGCTTTCTCGGCAGTCTCTGGCGGGCGCAGCCTTTCGCCATCATCGATGACGGAACCATTGGAGGCCGTGAACGCGCCGCCCGCGTCCTGACGAATCTCAGGGAGCAGCAACTGCAACCCGTCTTCACCGACACTTATCGACCGGGCCTCGACAATCAGAATGCGCTGGTAGCCCGTCTGCGCCGCGCCGGAGCCACCCATGTCTATGTGGGCGGCGAGCGTGACGATGTCGCGGCTATCGGCGCGAGCGCTGCGGCGCTCAACTACCCGCTGACGATCGCGGGCGGCAGCCTGCTGGACTCCGCTCCCGGCGCAAGGCCGCTTCGCATCGACACCTTGATGACGGCGCCGGTGCGTCCGCAGGACCTTGCAACCGCAAAGCTTGCAATCGACGCCCTGCGTCAGGCCGGAAAACTTGCAGACGCCTTTGCCATCACCGGCTATGCCAGTGTTGAAATCGCGTCCGACGCCATTACGCAGGCGGATGCCCGGAAGCAGCCCGTCATCGATCTTCTGCGCAGCGGCACTTTCGAAACGGTGCTTGGAACGATCAAATTCGATAACGACGGCACTCGAACCGACAATCCGAACCGCCTGCAACGCTTCGACGGCAAGCGCTTCGTGCTAGCCGACAAATAGGAACCGCTCCAGACCGAGCAGGCTCATCACAATCACAATCCCGGTCATAAGGCTCATCGTAGACCAGAAAAGCACCAGCGCAGCGTCGATATCGTCTGCGCCCGCATCGCGTCGTCCGGCCGCGTTCAGCATCGGCCCGTCCACCTTTTCGGCGCCATACTGCCGGGGACCGGCAAGCGCGAGGCCGAGCGCGCCTGCAAAAGCGGATTCCGGCCAGCCCGCATTGGGCGAACGATGCAGCCCCGCATCCCGCCTCATCACGGAGAATGCTTCCTTCCCCAACAGCCTGTCTTTTACAATCGCCGTGGCAAGTGCCGTAAACAGGCCGGTCAGACGCGCCGGAATATAGTTCGCCACATCGTCCAGCCTTGCAGCAAAACGACCAAAGTCACGATAGCGATCATTCAGATGACCGATCATCGAATCCGCCGTATTGACGAGCTTATAGGCAAAAAGCCCCGGCAGTCCGCCGACCAGAAACCAGAAAGCGGGAGCGACGATACCGTCGGAGGCATTCTCCGCGAGGCTTTCGATGGCTGCGCGGCTCACGCCCCCTTCATCGAGATATTCGGGATTTCTGCCCACGATCATCGACACGGCCCTGCGACCGCCCTCGATGCCGTCGTCCCGCAAGGCCCGTGCGACGGCTTGCACATGATCGGCAAGGCTCTTTTGCGCAAGCAGAACCGCGACGATCACCACTTCCGCAATTGCACCCGCAGTTCCGGCAAAAGGCAGAAGGCTCTCGATCAGAAATCCGAGAATCAAGCAGGCCGCGACCAGTCCCAGCATCAGCCACATGCCATTTCTGCGAAGGACGGAAGCAGGAAGATCACGATCGTTCAGACGTTTCTCACCCCATGAAATCGCTTTCCCGAACAGGACCACCGGATGTGGAATCTTGTGCCATAGCTGCGGCGGATCGCCGATAAAGCGATCGAGAAGAAGAGCAAGTGAAAGAACGATAAGCTTTATTTCCATAGACTTGGCCAAATATTCTGAATCAGTTTTTCAGGGCCAGCTCCAGCCGGGCAAGCGCCGTTGCATCCAAAGCCAGACCGATGCGCAACCAGCGCGGAGCATAGTCGAACTTCCGGACCAGAATATGCCGCTCGCACAAAGTTGTATAAAGCCGATGCGCGTCCGCATGGTCGACCAGCGAAAACAGCGCCGTGCCGCCTGTCTCTTTCAGTCCGCAGCGCTCCAGAACCGCCGTTAGATCGAGACGTCGCTGGCTGATGCGCGCCCGGAAATCTTTCAGCGCCTTGCCATTGGCGAAGGCATGGCAGGCTATGGCAAGGGCTGGTCCCGGCACCGCCCAGGGACCGAGACGCCGCCTTATAGTCTCGACGATGCCGGCATTCGAGATCGCAAAACCAAGACGTATGCCTGCAAGACCGAAAAACTTGCCGAAGGATTTCAGCACGATCATCGGCGCATCCGCAGCATCGCTTGCCACGCTGGTGTTCGGCTGGGCATCGGCAAAAGCCTCATCCACCACGACAAAACCGCCGCGTGCGCCAAGTTCCCGCGCAAGACGCAAAAGCTCCTGTCGGGGCGTCGTTCGCCCGTCCGGATTGTTCGGATTGACGATGACCGCCGCAACCGCATTATCGGGAATCTCGTCCAGTGCCGCACATTGCACAACCTGCCAGCCCGCAGCGGAAAAAGACGCGGCGTGTTCCTGATAGGTCGGCCCGACGATTGCGACCGTCGAGGGGGGCCCCAGTGTCGGAACGAGCTGAATCAGCGCTTGCGTGCCGGGAGCGGCCACGATCGGAGTGCCCTCGCCCGTTCCGTAATAGGCACGCGCGAGATGCAGGGTTTCCCGCAACAATCCCTCGTCCGGCAGTCGGTTCCAGATTTCCGGCGTAAATTCGGGTAACGGAAAATGCTCCGGGTTGATCCCCGTCGAAAGGTCGAGCCAATCCTGCGGCGTGCCGCCGAAGCGCGCGACAGCGCCGTCGAGCGCCCCGCCATGCTCGATTATCGAGATCAAGCTTTCTCTCCGCAAAAATCGATCACATGCATGAACGAGCCGGAGACGGAGCCGACACGCAGGCCGGCCTCTCCCATGTCCTCGCCCAGCGCATCACGGACGCGGAACAGACGGTCTGCCTCACCCTCCCGGACAACGCTCGCATAATGGAATTCGTGCGCTTTCAACGGCGTATCCCAGGGCGATCCGTCAAGTGGCTCCAGCGTGCGATAACCCAGATGCAGTTTCCTTTTCGCGAAGCTCGTTTCGAGCGGCAGCAGGCCCACCATCGAGTGAGCGACGCCATCGCCATCTTCCAGCGCTTCACCCAGCACCATATAGCCGCCGCACTCGCCGTAGATCGTCACGCCACGCTCGGCGGCTTCCCTGATTCCAGCCCGGAATTGCGACGCCTGCGACAGCCGTGCGGCATGAAGCTCAGGATAACCGCCGGGCAGGTAGATCGCATCGGCATCCGCATTCGGAACTTCATCGGCAAGCGGCGAGAAAAACGAGAGTTCGGCTCCCCGCCTGCGCCAGCCTTCGAACAAATGCGCGTAAGCGAAAGCGAAAGCGTCGTCGCGGGCGATTGCGATGCGGTTGCCGAGCGGCTTGAGGCGCGGGACATTGGCCATCGCATCGTAGCGTTCCGGTCGCGACCAGATGTTTTCTAGCGCGTCCAGATCCACATGCGATGTGATGACATCGGCGGCATGATCCAGAAACGCTTCGAGATCGGGATGCTCCCCCGCCTGCACCAGCCCCAGATGCCTTTCAGGCAACGAAAGAGCGGCATCGCGCGGCAGGGCGCCCAGAACGGGGATGCGGAGCGGCGCGAGCGCATCGCGCAGCATGGCCTCATGCCGGGCACTGCCGACACGATTGAGGATGACACCGGCGATGAGCACATTCTTGCGAAACTGGCTGAAACCCCAGACCAGCGCGGCGATGGAGTGTGACTGCTTTGCGCAATCCACCACGAGGACGGCCGGAAGGTCGAGAAGACGCGCCAGATCGGCTGAAGACCCGCTTCCATCCATCGCCCCGTCGAAAAAACCCATCATGCCTTCGGCGAGCAACAGTTTTGCCCCGCTTTCGGTCATGCGGGAGGAAAGAGCGCTGATCAGTTCGGGGCGCATCGCCCATGGATCGAGATTGAAGCAATCCGCACCGCTTGCGACCTTGTGATAGGCAGGGTCGATATAGTCCGGGCCTACCTTTACCGGCGCAAGCGCGGTGCCTTTGCGCTTCAAGGCCCGCAACAGGCCAAGCGTCACCGTGGTTTTGCCGGAGCCAGAAGCCGGCGCCGTAATCATCAAACCCTTCATGCCTTCTGCACTCCCGTGTCATTGATACGTCGGCCCAGCGGGTTGCTCGTCAGAATTTTCCCCGCCATCGCTCCCATCCAGTCCAGCCCCGCACGCAGGCGAACCACTTCACCGACGACAACGATTGCCGGCGGATTGAGACCTGCTGCCGCAACATCGGAAGCGGCCCGCGACAGGGTCGTTTCGAGAACCGTCTGGTTCGGCAGGCTCGCGTTGCAAACGAATGCGACCGGTTCGTCCGGCGCACGCCCGGCCTCGATCAGTCGCGCAGCAATAAGATCGATATGTTTCATTGCCATATACATGACGATGACCGGCGACGATCTCGCAATCCCGGCCCAGTCGATGCCATCCGGCATCGATCCGCTCGCATCGTGGCCCGTCAGGAATGTCACCGACTGGTTGATATCGCGATGGGTTGCGGCAATGCCCGCATAGGCAAGCCCGCCAATTCCGGCGGTAACGCCCGGCACGATACGGAATGGAACACCGTGTTCGACAAGCGTCAGCGCCTCCTCGGCTCCGCGTCCGAAAACAAAAGGATCTCCACCCTTGAGCCGCAGGACCTTCCTGCCCTGTTTCGCGAGTTCGACCAGCCGGAGAGAAATATCGCGCTGTTTCGCCGAGGGCTTGCCGCCGCGCTTGCCCGCATATTCCAGAACGGCGTCGGCATTCCTGAGCGAAAGGCAGGCATCATCCACCAGCGCGTCATAAACGATGACATCCGCCTGCTGGAGAGCATTGACGGCGTGAAGGGTCAGAAGACCGGGATCGCCGGGGCCCGCGCCGACAAGCCAGACATGGCCGGGTTCCATCGCGGGCAAAACCACCCTGCTTTTCGCGATCACGCACGCGGCAGCGTCTTCAGCCTTGCTCATTCCCGTCAACCAAATTTACTCCAGGGCATTTCCAGCAATTGGACAATGCGACGAAACAAAGGGCCAGAGCCAGCGATTCCATTTGTGAGGGAACCGCTCTAGTGGATTGAATTTGACGTTTGAATCCCGACTGAATGAGATGCTGTTTCAAACGTCAAATTCGAAAAATCCACTAGATACATAAAGTGACTAGTGGTCTTTTCGATTCCGACATTTGCTCAACGCCTGTATCCGAGGAATGCAAATGTCGGAATCAGACCACTAGTGGATTGAATTTGACGTTTGGATCCCGACTGAATGAGATGCTGTTTCAAACGTCAAATTCGAAAAATCCACTAGATACATAAAGTGACTAGTGGTCTTTTCGATTCCGACATTTGCTCAACGCCTGTATCCGAGGAATGCAAATGTCGGAATCAGACCACTAGTGGATTGAATTTGACGTTTGGATCCCGACTGAATGAGATGCTGTTTCAAACGTCAAATTCGAAAAATCCACTAGATACATAAAGTGACTAGTGGTCTTTTCGATTCCGACATTTGCTCAACGCCTGTATCCGAGGAATGCAAATGTCGGAATCAGACCACTAGCGGCACAGCTATCAGATACATTATAAGGCGTCCATGAATGACGAAACCGCCCCCATGAATAAAAGTCAGGAAAAAGCCGAACTCCGGCGTGGCTGGACCACTGGCGCCTGCGCCACGGCCGCCACCAAGGCAGCGCTGACAGCGCTTATCACCGGCGAGTTTCCCGATCCTGTCGGCATCATCCTGCCAAAGGGTGAAGTGCCCTATTTTCAGCTCGCCTATGAAGGGCTTGGCGAAGGCTATGCCATGGCGGGCATCGTGAAGGACGCGGGCGACGACCCCGACGTCACTCACGGCGCGACAATCATCTCGACGGTTTTTCCTGCTCCACCCGGCACCGGCATTCAGTTTCGGGCGGGCGAAGGCGTGGGCACCGTCACCCGGCCGGGACTTCAGATTCCGCCCGGCGAAGCCGCGATCAATCCGGTTCCGCGCCGCATGATGACGGAAATCTGCGAACAGATATGCGCCGAATACGGCCTCCCCGCCGATCTGGTCATCACCATATCCGTACCCGGCGGCGAGGAAATCGCCATGAAGACATGGAATCCGCGCCTCGGTATCGTCGGCGGCATTTCCATTCTCGGCACCACGGGCGTGGTGCACCCCTTCTCCTGCTCGGCCTGGATTCATTCGATCCATCGCGGCATCGACGTTGCGCGCGCCGCCGGGCAAAATCATGTGCTCGGCGCGACCGGCTCGACCTCGGAAGACGCCGCACAGGCGCTCTACAACCTGCCCGACTTCGCCATTCTCGACATGGGCGACTTCGCCGGAGGCGTACTCAAATATCTGCGCGAACATCCCATCGACAAGCTCACCATTGCCGGCGGCTTCGCCAAGCTGACCAAGCTCGCTCAGGGCGCGCTCGATCTTCACTCCTCCCGCTCACAGGTGGATAAAAACTTCCTATGGACCGTCGCCCGAAAGGCCGGTGCGCCGGAAGATATGAAGAACCGGATTCTCCTTGCGAACACAGCGCTGGAAATCCTTGAAATGACTCAGGCAATCGGCATCGACATGGCAACGCCGATTGCGCTCAAGGCACGCGAAACGGCCCTCGAAACGCTGCGCGGCGCACCCGTTGCGGTGGAAATCATCGTGACAGACCGCAAGGGAAACATCCTTGCCCGCGTCTGACCCCAGGGTACTTATCCTCGGCGGCACGGCGGAAGCGTCGAGACTTGCCGCCGCACTGCAAGCCCGCTCCGTCGATGTGGTTACATCGCTTGCGGGACGCACGGCAAATCCGGCTCCCGTCGCCGGTTCGGTGCGGGTTGGCGGCTTTGGCGGCGTGGAGGGGTTGTCGGCCTGTCTGACCGCCGGTCAGTTCGGCCTGATCATCGACGCGACGCATCCTTATGCAACCCGTATTTCACGGAACGCCATCGAGGCAGCGAAGGTCGCGGACATCCCGCTGCTTCGTCTCGAACGACCGGCCTGGCAACGGCAGCCCGGCGATCACTGGATCGACGTCGCAAATGAAACCGAGGCCGCCGCCATGATCCCGAGGGGCGAACGTGTCTTTCTCGCTCTCGGTCGCCAGCATATCGCTCCATTTGCCGAATGCGCGGACGCCCATTTCACCCTTCGCATGATCGATCCGCCCGAAGTGACGCTTCCAGCGCATTGCGAAATCGTTCTGGCAAGGCCGGAAAGTCGTGAATTGGAGAAGCGGTTTCTCGCGGACAGAAAGATCGGACTGATCGTCTGCCGCAACTCCG
This sequence comes from Brucella daejeonensis, assembly GCF_014199265.1. Taxonomy (GTDB): domain Bacteria; phylum Pseudomonadota; class Alphaproteobacteria; order Rhizobiales; family Rhizobiaceae; genus Brucella; species Brucella daejeonensis. The sequence goes on along the minus strand of NZ_JACIJG010000005.1, from coordinate 21,816 downwards.
GCGGCAGCATATCCTACGGGAAAATCGAGGCCGCACGCGACCTCTTCATCCCGGTCCTGATGATCGCCCGCCCGCCTGTCCTGGCAGAAACTGTCGTCGCGACGGTTGAAGAAGCGATGGAATTTGCGCGCTCAACCCTCTGTTTTTGAGCGCGCCGCATGGCTGTGCGCCTCATGATAGAGAGCTGAATCGCGAAAATTCTTCGGATCGAGCCCGCGCCCGACAAAAATCATCGCGGTGCGCTTGAGGTCCGCCACTTCGACCTTCGCCGCAATGTCCGACAATGTGCCGCGAAGGATTTGTTCGTCCGGCCACCCGATGCGATAGGCCACCACCACCGGGCAATCGGCCCCGTAAAGCGGGATAAGCTCAGCCTCGATGTTGGCGAGGTTGCGAATGGACAGATGTATGACCAGCGTCGCGCCCGACCGTCCAAATATCGCGAGGTTCTCGCCTTCCGGCATGGCCGAGGATTTCATCGACGTCCGCGTGAGGATGATCGACTGGTTGACCCCAGGTATCGTCAGTTCCTGCTTCATGGCGGCGGCGGCGGCCGCAAAAGCCGGTACGCCCGGCGTCACATCATAGGGAATGCCAAGCCCGTCCAGCCGCCGCATCTGTTCGGCCATGGCGCCATAGATGGAAGGATCACCGGAATGGACCCGCGCCACATCCAGCCCTTGTGCGTGTGCCGCCTCCATTTCTGCGATGATTTCATCGAGGGTCAGCGCCGAACTGTCCACCAGATGCGCCTCTTTCGGCGCGCCCGCGACAACTTCCTTCGGCACCAGGGAGCCTGCATAGATGCAAACGGGGCATCGTTCGATCAGGCGCAGGCCACGCACGGTAATCAGGTCTGCCGCGCCGGGACCGGCGCCGATAAAATGAACGGTCATGGCGTTTCCTTCGTAAGCGCCGGATGTGGTTCTCCCGCATGGGCCAGAGCAGCCGTTGCACGGGCCGACGCTGTTTTCTCGACCAGCAGATAACCATCCGCGCCTATGGCCGCCAGCGCAGCGGCTTCCGCTACGCCGTGGCATCCGACAGACCGGAAAACGACTTCGGATGGGTTTTTCAGGCGGGCCGTTTCTTGCTCAAGTCGCGCCGCTTCAAAATAAAGAAGCGCGCAGCCGTAATGTGCTGCAAGTTCCTCCCATACGAAATCCCGCCTCGCTGCAAGCGTTGCAATCGCATCTGGTTTCCGACAGGCTCCCTGCGACAATACCCGCGCGGCAAGCGCCCGAAGTTCATCGAATGTTACCCCCGACGAACTGCCCATCCCAAGTGCTGTCCTGTAATGGCCCAAAACCACGGCCCTAGGACTGGCGCGCTTTGTGCAGTTCCTCCGGCTTGACGCCGAGCGTATCGGCGATACGCTGGATCATCTCGGCTTCCGAACGATCGAGCCGATGGTCGGAACAGGCGATTTTCACCAGTTCGCCAAGCAGCGCAAAGCGACGTTCCGGCGCCATTTCGGCCAGCATGTTGGCCGCCTGCATGGTCGTCGTCTCATAGGCGAAATCCTTGAGATATTCCGCCACCTCGGGAAGCTCTTCCGGCGAAATGCCGAAGCTTTTCTCAGCTATTTCCTTGAACGCTGCTATTTCAGCCGGATGCTGATCGCCATCGGCAAATACGACGTGCAACAGCAAAAGCAGTTCCGATGCCAGCGCCGGATCGTCGGCCACACGCTGCACAGCACTTTTCCTGCTCAGAAATGCAGTAATCCGCTCAAAGATGCTCTCGTTCATCGAACCCCTCAAACCAGTCGATCTGCCTGTATGAATAACGTTGGACAAACAGGAAAACAATCTCGACCGACAAAAGCGCCCCCTGTCTTGATCGAAAAGCGGCAGGCCGTAGCGAAAATGGTGAATTTCGACCGCCGGAGCTTGAGTAGCACTTACCTCAACAGGCCACTGGCGCTCCCGGCATCGCTGCTCTATGTTGCGCCAACCTCACCCTTGGGTTCCCCCTTATGTTTGAATTCTTCGATTCGCTTACCCTGCTTCTGACGGCTGCCGCATTCATTGCCGGCATCATCGATTCCATCGCCGGCGGCGGGGGCATGATCACGATCCCTGCCCTGCTTCTGGCCGGGATTCCTCCCGTCGAGGCGCTCGGCACGAACAAGTTGCAAGGGCTTTTCGGTTCGTCATCGGCAACCATCGCCTATGCGCGAAAAGGACACGTGAATATCCTCCAGCAATGGCCGGAAGCGCTGGCTTCGCTGCTTGGATCGGTGCTGGGCGCGCTTCTGGCAACGGTCCTGCCCGTGGACATCATGCGCGCTGCCCTGCCGATATTGCTGATTGCCATCGCAATCTATTTCGCGCTGAAGCCGAGCCTTGGCGATGTCGATCGGGCGCGTCGGGTAGGGCCGTTTCTCTTCGGCGTCACCCTGATCCCGCTGGTCGGCTTTTACGACGGGCTTTTCGGGCCGGGAACCGGCTCTTTCTTCATGCTGGCATTCGTGGCGCTCGCTGGCTACGGTGTACTGAAGGCCACGGCGCACACCAAGCTTCTCAATTGCGCATCGAATGTCGGCGGCTTCGCCACCTTTGCGCTCGTCGGCGTCATCAACTGGAAAATCGGCATCTGCATGGGCGTCGCGCAATTCATCGGCGCCCAGATTGGCGCGAGCCTCGCCATGAAGATCGGTTCGCGCATCATCAAGCCTTTGCTGATCGTCGTCAGCCTTGCGCTTGCCGTGCGCCTTCTGATGGATTCGAGCAATCCATTGCGTCAGATGCTAGGGTTTTAAACCCGCAGCCCGGAACTGCCAGCTATCGACCATCAGAACTCGATGCCCTTCTGCGCCTTGACGCCCGAACGGAACGGATGCTTGATCATCTCCATTTCGGTCACGAGATCCGCAGCTTCGATCAGTTCATCCTTGGCGTTGCGGCCAGTAATGATGACATGCTTCATTTCCGGCTTGGCTTTCAGCACCGCGATGATTTCTTCGACTGGCAGATAGTCATAGCGCAACACGATGTTGAGTTCGTCGCACAGCACCATGTCATAGCTTTCATCGAGGATCATGGCCTTGGCCTGCTCCCATGCGCCGCGCGCCATTTCGATATCGCGGGCACGATCCTGCGTTTCCCAGGTAAAGCCCTCGCCAAGCGCCGAAATCGTCACCTGTTCGGGAAATTTTTCGAGCACCCAGCGCTCGCCCGTATCCCACGAGCCTTTGACGAACTGGACGACGCCGACCTTCATGCCATGACCCAGAGCACGAAAAACCATGCCGAAACCGGCAGTCGACTTGCCCTTGCCCTTGCCCGTGTGGACGATCACGAGGCCTTTTTCGTCGGTCTTGGTCGCCTGAATCTTGTCGCGGGCTGCCTTCTTCTTACGCATCTTGTCGGCATGGCGGGCATTGAGCTCATCTTCCGTCATCGAAAGAAGTTTCGCAGATTTCTCAGCCATTTACTGCCCTTTCCGGATTCAACTTGATAAGATTTACGCTCAGATGTTCCAGCTCGAACCGCGCCGAATTGGAGCGTGGCGCCCAGAAGCCGCGTTCAATCGCATCATTGAGCTTCGCGGCGGTTTCAGCGAGCGCGGCAGGATTTTTCTCGGCCATGAAATCCTGCACCGCCTTGTCGGCGATATAGGCCTGATAAACAGCCTCGAAATGGTGATTGCCGACCTTGCCGGTCGTGGCGGCAAAGGCAAACAGGTAATCGACCGTCGCGGCAATTTCCGCAGCGCCCTTATAGCCATGGCGCATGACACCGGCGATCCATTTCGGATTGGCTGCCCGCCCTCGCACCACGCGCGAAAGCTCTTCCTCCAGCGTACGGATCACCGGCTTTTCAGGCCGCGAATGATCGTTGTGATAGACGCTCGGCATCGCGCCGGTCAGATTTTCGACCGTCGCGGCCATTCCGCCCTCGAACTGGTAATAATCGTCGCTGTCGAGCAGGTCATGCTCGCGATTGTCCTGATTTTGCACCACCGCCTGCACGGACCGAAGCCGCTCTTCGAGAAGCCCGCGCTCAGCCTGCCCTTCCTCGCCCGCACCATAGGCATAGCCGCCCCAGACAAGCCACGCTTCGGCGAGGTCGTTGCGCCCCGCCCAGCCATTCTCGTCGATCAGGGCCTGCAAGCCCGCGCCATAAGCACCGGGCTTCGATCCGAACACGCGATAGCCCGCGCGGCGCTCCGCAGTCTTTTCATCCGCTCCGCTTGCAACGAGGCGCGCCTTTTCGGCCTCCATTCGGGCAGCGATCGGATTGTCTTCCGCTTCCTCATCGAGAGCGCCGACAGCACGAACAGCCTTGTCGAACAGGGCGATCTGTTCCGGGAAAGCATCGCGGAAAAAGCCGGAAATGCGCAGCGTCACGTCAATGCGTGGACGGCCCAGCTTTGCAACCGGCACGATTTCGTAGCCGGTGACACGGCGAGAAGCCATATCCCAGACCGGTTTCACGCCGATCAGCGCCAGCGCCTGAGCGATATCGTCGCCGCCGGTGCGCATATTGGACGTACCCCAGGCGGTAAGCCCGAACGATGTCGGCCATTCGCCATGGTCTTGCGTGTAACGGGTGATCAGCAGTTCGGCAGATTTACGGCCCAGTTCCCATGCGGCAGGCGTCGGCACGGCACGACTATCGGTCGAGAAGAAATTGCGCCCCGTCGGCAGAACATCCGGGCGGCCGCGCGTCGGAGCGCCGGACGGACCCGGCGGCACAAAGCGACCTGAAATGGCGGCCAGGAAGCCTTCGATTTCCGATGGTCCGCAGGATGTCACCATCGGACGCAAATGCTCATCGACCGATTGCAAAACGGCCTTTGTCCGCGCCCAGTCGTCGGGGCACCTCACTTCGCCGCTCACGAGTTGAGCCGCCAGCAGCTCGATCCGCTCCACTGTATCGCCGGCAATCCGCCAGCTTGCAGGACTTGCCGCGACGAGCAATTCCGGCTTCGGTCCCGTCCATGGATCAGCCATCGCACAATCGAGCGGATCGAAATCCTCACCAAGTCCCGCATCTTGAGCGATGGCCCGTTGCAGGCTTTGCTCGCCCGGCAGACCGCCAAGCGAAACCGGAATTCCGCGCGGCACACGCGCCAGCGCGACCAGAAGGTCGGTCAGAAGACGTCCTTCCGGTGCAAGACCGAAAACATGCAGCCCGTCGCGGATCTGCATTTCCTTGAGGTCGCAAAGATAGGCGTCGAGCTTTTGCAGCGCCATGTCTTCGTCGTCATGATCGTGAATGCCCGCATCGCGGTCGAGACCGATATCACGCACCAGATCGAGAATCTGTGTTTTCAGGCGCAGCAGACGGCGCGGATCGACGCCCGACGCCTCGTAATATTCATCGACCAGCGCTTCGAGGTCTTTCAGCGGACCGTAGCTTTCCGCACGCGTCAACGGCGGTGTCAGATGGTCGATGATGACCGCGCCTGCCCGGCGCTTGGCCTGTGTCCCCTCGCCCGGATCGTTGACGATGAAGGGATAGACATGCGGCATCGGTCCGAAGACGGCTTCCGGGTAGCAGTTTTCCGACAGCGCCAAAGCCTTGCCCGGCAACCATTCCAGATTGCCATGCTTGCCCATATGCACGATGGCATCGACACCGGCGACATCACGCAGATAGGCATAGAAGGCTATGTAACCGTGCGGCGGTACGAGATCGGGAGAATGATAGGTTTCCTTCGGATCGATATTGTAACCGCGCGCAGGCTGAATGCCGGCAATGGTTTGGCCAAGTTTCATCAGCGGCAGCGCAAAACCGCTCGATGCAGGATCGAAGAACGGATCGTTTTCCGGCAATCCCCAACGAGCCGCAACCGCTCCTTGAATCGCATCGGGAAGCTTTTCGAAGAAGGCATTGTATTGATTCAGCGAAATGGTTTCGCGGATTTCGCGACCATCGCGTGCGGCATTGGTTGGACCAGCCATCAAAAGCCGCATGAAGGCATCGCCATCGACAGGTACATCGCCCACCGAATAGCCCTCGCGGGCCATGGCGCGCAGTGTTTCCACCGTTCCGGCGGGCGTATCGAGACCGACTCCATTGCCGAGCCTGCCATCGCGGTTCGGATAATTGGCGAGGATAAGCGCAATACGCCGTTCTTCCGGTGCCTTGCGCTTCAATCGCGCCCAGCGCGCAGCCAGTTCGGCCACAAAGGCGACGCGGCCCGTATCCGGTTCATGGGTAACAATATTAGCTTCGACCGATGTATCGAACTGCTTTGCGGATTTGAAGGAAACCGCACGCGACAGGACACGCCCGTCCACTTCCGGCAGCGCGACATTCATCGCCAGGTCGCGTGCCAGCAAGCCCTGCTGCGACGCGGCCCACATTGCCTTCGGCGTACCGGAAAAGATCACTTGCAGGACCATGTTGCCGCGTTTGTCGAGCACGGTCGGCTTGCGCTCGGCGCCCGGCGAGGAAATGGCGAAGCCAGTGGCATTCAGAACGATGTCCGGCGGGCAATCCTCGAACAGTCCATCGACAACGGCCGCTGAAAGCCGGTCCTTGAGGCTTGAGACGAATATCGGGAGCGGATTGAGGCCCTGTGCCTGCAAAGCGTCGACGAGCGCCTCGACCGGCTGCGTCTGTCCGCTCTGCACCAGTGCACGATAAAAAATGATTGCTGCAACAGGCGCATCGCCGGCCTGCCATTGTTCGCGAATGAGACCGAGTGAAGGCGTGGCCATCTCGGGCCACCAAAGCCCCGCCTTGAGCAGCGGAGCCGCCTCTTCCGGCTTTTCGCCGCCATTGATCAGAGCGATACAATATTCAAGAAAGCGGGACGTATTCGCCGCCCCTCCCTCGATCAGATATTGCCAGAGCGCATCGCGTTCCCGCGCTGAAACCGTCGAAAACCGTTCAAGCCCATGATCGGGCTTGTCGTCACCCGGCAACACCACAATCTTGATGCCACGCGAAACTGCGCAGGCATGAAGCGCTTCAAGCCCATAGGGCCAATAAGTCTCACCGCCGATGATCCGTACGACGATGAGTTTCGCATGTTGTGCCGTACGCTCGACATAAGCGTCCACCGACATGGGGTGTGTCAGGCTCAGAAAATTGGCCAGCCGTAAAGTGGGGCCTTCTTTCGCAAGCTTATATGCCTGCGAAAGGCTGGCCAGTTCCGTATCGGCGGCGGAAAGGAACAATATGTCGCCCGGTGTCTGGCCGAGATCGACCGCCTCGCTGCCGTCGCTGATCGTTCCTTTCTGGGCGAGCAGGAGATGCATTATAAAACGGCGTCTTTCACGGCTTTGATGATTGCCTGTTCGTCGATCTCATGCAGGCCGATGACGACAAGGCGTGTGCCGCGAACCTCATCCTTGCCCCAGGGCCGGTCGAAATAATGCTCGATACGCGAGCCGACCGCCTGCACGACCAGACGCATCGGCTTGCCCGGCACATCGACAAAACCCTTGAGACGCAGAATGTCGTGTTCTGCGATTATACCCTTGAGCTTCCCGGTAAATGCCTTTGGATCGGCAACCGGACCGGCTTCCACCACGAAGCTCTCGAACTCGTCGTGATCGTGTTCGTGTCCATCGGCGTGATGAATTTCGTGATGCGATCGGCGATTGGCAATATCGGCTTCCGTACCAACGCCAAGACCGAGCAGCACATCGGCGCCAAGCTTGCCGAAACTTGCGGGCACCATGTTGACGCGGCGCGACGAACGCTCCGCCACATCGGCCTTGACGTTGTCCAGCCGGGAAGCATCGATGAGATCGGCCTTGTTGAGCACGATCAGGTCCGCAGCATGAATCTGATCCTCAAAAAGTTCCTCTAAAGGGCTTTCATGATCAAGAGATTCATCCGCCGCGCGCTGCGCGTCCACCTTGTCGTGATCGTCCGCAAACCGCCCTTCCGCAACGGCGGCGGCGTCGATCACCGTCACGACGCCATCGACCGTCACCTGCGTCTTTATTTCCGGCCAGTTGAAGGCAGCGACCAGCGGCTGCGGCAGCGCCAGACCGGATGTTTCGATCACGATATGATCGGGACGCTCTGCCCTGTCCAGAAGCCTTGTCATGGTCGGGATGAAATCGTCGGCAACAGTGCAGCAGATGCAGCCATTGTTGAGTTCGATCACGTCTTCCTCACGGCAGCTCTCAATGCCGCAACCTTTCAGAATGCCGCCATCGACGCCGAGATCTCCGAACTCGTTGATGATGAGCGCGATGCGCTTGCCATCGGCATTCTCCAGGAGATTACGGATCATCGTGGTCTTGCCGGACCCCAGGAATCCGGTGATTACGGTCGCCGGGATTTTCTGACCCTGCATGGAATTATCCCTTCATCTTGAGCGGCAGACCTGCCGCCATGAAATAAACTTCGTCGGCCACCGACGCCACCGCCTGATGCAGAAAACCGGCATGGTCGCGAAACTCCCGCGCCATACGGTTTTCCGGCACGATGCCAAGTCCAACTTCATTGGAAACGAACACGATGGGTCCCGAAAGCCCCGGTAAAGCTTCTGTAAGCCGCTGCGTTTCGGTCGCTATGTCGTGCCCCGCCATCATGAGATTGGTGATCCAGAGCGTCAGGCAGTCGACCAGCACGAAGCGGTCGGCACCCGCATGTCTCGAAAGCGCCGCCACGAGACCGAGCGGCTCTTCCACTGTCAGCCATTGCGGCCCGCGCCGGTTGCGATGGATCGCGATACGGCTTTCCATTTCTTCGTCGAAGGCGCGTCCCGTCGCGAGATAGACCGGCTGAAGCCCGGAGGCTTCCACCAGCTTTTCCGAAAACGATGACTTGCCCGAACGGGCCCCGCCAAGAACCAGAACGGATTTTCTCACCGGAGCCATTGCCATCAGCCTTCGATCTCCGGGGAAGCGTAGTGCTGGATGAACCAGCCGAGCGCCAGCCCGATTACCGCCCACATGAACAGGTTCGTTGCCAGCGAAGCGACTGCATATTGCGAGGCCAGAAGTGCCGGGATTGGCGATGAGATGTCCTCGGGATGCGGCGCACCGTAAAGATGCGGCAACACGATCAGCAGAAGCCCGAGCGCCTTCGCCCATATTTCCTGACGCAATATGACGAGATAGAGAGCGATGCCGCTCAAAACCACCGTGACAAGCCACCAGAGCTGACGGTCGGCCAGATCGGCGGCGGGCATGGCCGGAAGCTCGGGCGAAAGCCCCAATGACGGCATGAAGGCGACCGCAAAGAACCCGGCAACGCCCCAATAGATGCCGTTGTGTGGCGTGATGCGCAGCCCGAGCGCCAGGGCCACACCGCCAAGCAGCAGAGCGAAACCGGCACCGGCCACAAGATTGGCAAGAATGGTGTTGCCGAGACGTCCGAACGGGAGTTCCGCCCCTTCTTCCTCCGCTTCAGCGATAGCGCCGTGATCGTGCGGCACAGCTTCGGCTTCGCCATGGCTGTGGCCGCCCGCGCCCTCGTAGGTTTCGGCCTGTAAAATCAGGGGCACGGTTTTAAGATACATGGCAGGCGTCACCAGAAGCCCTGCCAGAAGGCCCGCGGCAAGCGTAGCCAGCAAATAACGGATCAACATATCTGTTCCTCAATGGCAACTTCAGCCCGATGGCGACTGTCCCGATAGAGACTGCCATCGAGCGTTGCTCAATCCTCAATGCCTGAATGACGGAGTGACTGCTCAGTGGCAGGGAAAGCCATAGGAATGGCGCGTATCATGCGCCGAATCGTGCAGCGCATCCGAATGAGCCAGCCCCACCCCATAGATCAGGAATGCGCCGAGAAGCAGAGAAACGACAGCCGTCCCCAAACGGGCGGCGAGCGGCATTGCCAGGGTGTTGGAAACAGAATTACGAGTATGTGCAGCCATGACAACCTCCGTGCAGGCAGCAGGGAAAACCTCCCATCGGGTGCGGACACGATGTCCTTCACGCAACAGGCAGGTCTCCTGGCTCGCGGGTCATAAGGAGTGAAGCTACCTTCCCAGAAGCCTTTGGCTTCCAGTGGCTGCCGGTTATCCGGCTTGCCTCATCCCTCTCCGCTCTACAGTCGCGGGGTCGGCTGCGATAAAGACGCCCGGCATGGGTCCGTCCGTCGCATTCCCTTTTGGCATTGCCGGGATTCGTTCCGGCAAAACCTGTTGCATGGCCGAACATTAGGCCTTCGTCAGAGCGGCGTCAATCGAGTGCGAACAGCGCATCGATATCGAGACAGTTCTCCAATTCCTCCGCCAGTTCATCGAGCGCCGCCTCGATGCCTGCGCGATAATTTTCGCCGGAGCTTTGAACACCGAGCTTGCCGAGGAAGCGGCGTCGAAAATCGTCGGCGCCAAAAACGCCGTGCAGATAGGTCCCCATGACGCGGCCATCTGGAGAAACGGCACCGTCATCATGGTCGCCGATCCGCGAGAAAGGACGAACCGCGTCCGTGCCTTCCGTACGGCCGATATGAATCTCGTAGCCCTCAAGCGATGCATCGTGAAGGAGCGAACGGGCTTCGACATTGCGAACGATCTTTTCCGGTTCCATAACGGTTTCGACGTCGAGCAGCCCCAGCCCTGCAATATCGCGAACCTGCCCCTCGGTGCCGTTCGGATCGCTGATCCGGTTACCGAGCATCTGATATCCGCCGCAAATGCCGAGCACGTGCCCGCCGCGCCGCATATGGGCCTGAAGATCACGCTCCCAGCCATTTTCACGAAAGGCGATCAGATCGGCAATCGTGGATTTCGTACCCGGCAGAACGACCAGTCCGGCATCGTGCGGCAATGACTGCCCAGGCGGGACCATCACGACTTCCACCTCGGTTTCCGCCCTGAGCGGATCGAGATCGTCGAAATTGGCGATGCGCGGCAACATGGGCACGGCGACTTTCAACGCCTTCGCATCGCCACGCGTTGCCCGTTCCAGAACCACGGAATCTTCGGCGGGCAGGCGCGAGACAGCCTTTAGCCACGGCACAACGCCGAACGAGCGCCAGCCGGTAAAGCGTGTGATCGCTTCCAGACCGTCATCGAAGAGCGAGATGTCGCCACGAAACTTGTTGATCAGGAAGCCGTGCACCATGGCGCGATCTTCTTCCGGCAGGATCGTATGCGTGCCGACCAGCGAGGCGATCACCCCGCCCCGGTCGATGTCGCCCACCAGAACAACAGGAACATGGGCACGTGTGGCAAACCCCATATTGGCAATGTCGCCCGCCCGAAGATTGATCTCGGCTGGCGATCCCGCCCCTTCGATCAGTACCAGATCGGCGCCTTCACTGACGGTCGCAAAGGATTCCATCACCGCCGCCATCAATTGCGGCTTTAGCTGCTGATAATACCGGCCACGCGCTTCACCGCGCACCTGCCCCTGCACGACGACCTGGCTACCCATATCCGTCTGGGGCTTCAGGAGAACGGGATTCATGTGCACCGAAGGCGGAACACCGCAAGCCAGCGCCTGAAGCCATTGAGCCCGGCCGATCTCGCCACCGTCCTCCGCGACGGCAGCATTATTGGACATATTCTGCGGCTTGAACGGACGCACAGTGAGGCCGCGGTTGCGCGCGGCACGGCACAGCCCGGCAACGAGAACGCTCTTGCCGACATCCGAACCCGTTCCCTGAAACATGATTGCGCGTGCCATGCACCGGTGGGTAGCTTAAACTTTGCGCGCTGGCAACGGCACTGCGGGACGCCCGCGGCAGGCAGCCGGTGCTCTATGCAAAAATGCGCATCGGTTTATTACAAATGTGAGCAACATTATTCCAATGGAGCGTTGGCAGCCTTCCGCTCTTATGCTCTAGTCGAAACATGAAAGCGGTGCTCATAGGGAGGAAACCATGGATACTGCCGACCAGACTCAGTTCGAATTGAACGAGGATCAACTCGCCATTCAGGATATGGCGCGGGCCTTCGCCAGCGACCGCATTGCGCCGTACGCCCTCCAGTGGGATCGCGACAAGCATTTCCCGGTTGACGTCATACGCGAGACGGGACCGCTCGGCATGGGTGGTGTATATGTGCGCGAGGATGTCGGCGGTTCGGCCCTGAAACGGCTCGACGCGGTACTGATTTTTGAGGCCCTGGCCACCGCATGTCCTTCATTTTCGGCTTTTGTCTCCATTCACAACATGGCCGCCTGGATGATCGACACGTTCGGCAACGAAGACCAGCGGCACCGCTTTTTGCCGAATCTCACTTCAATGGAATGGCTCGCCAGCTATTGCCTGACAGAACCGGGTTCCGGCTCCGACGCCGCAGCCTTGCGGACACGCGCCGTGCGCGATGGCGACCACTATGTACTCAACGGCGCCAAACAGTTCATTTCCGGCGCAGGCTCGACCGATGTCTATGTCACGATGGTGCGTACCGGAGAGGACGGTCCCAGGGGAATTTCCACCATCGTTGTGCCAAAAGATGCACCCGGTCTGTCTTTCGGCGCCAATGAATACAAGATGGGATGGAATGCCCAACCGACGAGAACAGTCATTTTCGATAATTGCCGCGTACCGGTCGAAAACCTGCTCGGCGAAGAAGGAACAGGGTTCAGGATCGCCATGGCGGGCCTCGATGGGGGCCGTCTGAACATTGCGGCCTGTTCGCTCGGCGGCGCGCAATCGGCACTCGACAAGTCGCTCGACTATTGCAGCCAGCGCAAGGCTTTCGGCCAGACGATAGACCGTTTTCAGGCGCTTCAGTTCAGGCTGGCCGACATGGAGACGGAACTTTCAGCGTCGCGCCTTTTTCTCTATGCCGCAGCCAGCAAGCTCGACCGCAAGACACATGATGCAGGCAAATGGTCCGCAATGGCCAAAAGATTCGTCACCGATACCGGGTTCAATGTCGCCAATGAAGCGCTGCAGCTTTTCGGCGGATACGGTTATCTTCACGAATATGGGATCGAAAAGCTGGTCCGCGACCTGCGCGTGCACCAGATTCTGGAAGGCACGAACGAAATCATGCGCGTGATCATTGCGCGCCAGATGATCGGGTCCAGATAAACGACGTTGAGTTAAGGGAGGAATAGATCATGGCCACAATAGCATTTATCGGCCTGGGCAACATGGGCGGGCCGATGGCTGCCAATCTCGTTAAAGCAGGTCATACCGTCCGGGGCTTCGATCTGCTGCCGCAGCATCTGGAAGAGGCGAAGGCAAATGGCCTCGCCATCGCCGCAAGCGCGGCCGATGCCGCTGCGGATGCCGATGTCGTCATCACCATGCTGCCGGCGGGCAAACATGTTCTTTCCGTCTATGAAGACATTGCGCCCAAGGCCCGCAAAGATTCGCTATTCATCGATTGCTCGACGATCGACGTGGATTCCGCGCGCAAGGCGCATGAACTGGCGGCAAGCCACGGCCACCTTTCCATTGATGCGCCGGTTTCCGGCGGCACCGGCGGTGCCGCCGCCGGCACATTGACCTTCATGGCAGGCGGCAGCGACGATGCATTCGGTCGCGGCGAACCCGTTCTCCAGCCCATGGCAGGCAAAATCGTCCATTGCGGCGGCGACGGTGCGGGACAGGCCGCAAAAATCTGCAACAACATGATCCTCGGCATTTCGATGATCGGCGTAAGTGAAGCTTTCGTGCTGGCAGAAAAGCTCGGACTGTCTCATCAGGCGCTGTTCGACGTCGCTTCCACCTCCTCGGGACAATGCTGGTCGCTGACGACCTACTGCCCTGTTCCCGGCCCGGTTCCGACATCGCCCGCCAATCGCGATTACAAACCCGGCTTCGCTGCGGCCCTGATGCTCAAGGATCTCAAGCTTTCGCAGGAAGCCGCCAAAAGCGCCGGTGCTGAAACGCCGCTCGGCGCCCATGCCGAAGAGCTTTACGGCCTCTTCAACGATGAAGGACATGGCGGCGACGATTTTTCGGGTATCGTCAATTATCTGCGCTCCCGGTCGAATGCCACATGAGAGTAAGCTAAAAAAAATTGCATTGTTTAGATTTGCTTAAGTCTCTGATAACCGTACGGTAACGATGTTGGGCTAGAAAGGAGCACGAGAGGGGGTCACCCCGCTCGATGCTCCGGATCTGGTACTGCGTACCGGAGCTTAGTATATCCCGCCAGTGTAACGTTCGGCGGCGATGCCATGCGTAACTGGCAAAACCGTGCACCGTTCGGCAGCGCGGTTTTTGCCGTTCAGGCCCGACTTTCAGCCTCTTCAATACCGGCAGGTTTTCAAAACGTCGGAACGACCTACCGCCCCTGACGGTTGCGCATTGCTCTTGCGCCTGCCACGTTGCAAAATCGCAAGCTATTGTTACAAGACTTCTCAGTGACCGGATTGAAATCTGGACACAATCCTGTGAAATGCACAGCGCCTAGAGCATGTCTCCCAAAAGTGGGAACCGGTTTTGGGATAAAAACATGCGTAAAAATAAAAGCTTAAAGCGTGTTGCCTGAATACGATTGAACGCAACACGCTTTAAAAGAAGCTTAAATCGGCGAAATTCATCATTCAGGGCATCGCTTTTGACCGCACACCGACCAGCTACCACGGCCTCCCCAGCCGATAGAAGATTCCTTGGATTGCCTTGGGCTGTCATCTTCGTGCTGTGTTATTTCGTCTTCCAGACAATTCTCGTTACTGCCGTCTCCAATGGAGCGGGCCTGGACGACGCTGAGCAACTCGCCAATATAGGCTATCTCGAATGGGGTTACGGCGGATCGCAACCGCCGCTCTACACCTGGATCACCAATCTGGCGGCTTCGGTGCTCGGCACATCCATGCTTACGCTCCAGATTGTAAAATTCAGCATTCTGGCCAGCCTGTTTCTGAGCGTTTATGGCGGCATGAGGCTGTTGGGTTTCTCGCGCCTCGTGGCGTCAGCCAGCATGTTGGGCCTGTTTCTCATCCCGCAGATCGGTTGGGAATCGCAGCGCGCCCTCACCCATTCGGTAGCGGGCACCGCAGGTTGCGGGTGGGCCTTTCTGGCTTTTGCGTGGCACATGCGCGCCCGCCATGCCGGTTCTGCGGCCGCACTCGGCATTGCCATGGCCGCCGCCATCCTCGGCAAGTTCAACGCCTCGTTTTTTCTTGCCATGCTGATCGTCACGGGACTGCTGGTTGCGGAATACCGGAAAGTGCTGCTCTCGAAACTGAGCCTCGTCACCGTTCTCGCTTTCGCCGTCTGTTTCGGGCCGACCGCGTTCTGGATGCTGGCACATAAATCGAGTGTCATCGCCCGCGCCAGCAAGTTCGAAATCGGCGCTTCGGGAAATGTTTTCTCCGACAGGCTACTCGGGGTCGAGAGCCTGGTCGAAGCCGCGTTCCTGTTCTCAATTCTCGCTCTTGCCGTGGCAGGCGTCATCGCGCTCATTCACTGGAGAAAAAAGACCGCTCCGTCAATCCCTCTGACCGCTGGCGAGCAATTTCTGCGGCGTCTCATTGCGGTGGGGATCGTTATCGTTCTCGCGGGCGTCGTTGCCACCGGCGCAAACAATGTAAAGGATCGCTGGCTGCAGCCTGTCCTGTTTCTTACGCCTGCGCTCATGGCCAGCCTGATGGCGCGCTACCGGACCGGCGACCGGCCCATGATCGACCTCGCCGCCGTGAGCGCGGCGGTTGCCCTCATCGTTCCGCCTGTTCTGGGCTATTATCTGACTTACGGCTCAAGCAATCCGCCTTACGGGCAGCTTGATTACCGACATTTTTACGAGGAAGTTCAGGCGAAGGGACCGTTCAGGACCATCCTGGCCGACAATGCCCAGATACCGGGCAATCTAAGATTATTCGATCCGGGCTTGCAGGTGATACATCCCGAAACCCCGGATTCCAGAGGCCATCTGATACCGCCCCTGCTTGTCATGTGGTTCGGCGACGCCGCCCCCAACGACCGTATCGCCACATTGCTGCAGGATGCGAATATCAAGCTGCCTGAAAACGGTATAACGACAACCAATGTCCAATACAAAACGCGCCCAGACAGGCACGTCACCGTAAGCTATTTTCTGCTTCGATGAAAAGGCCCGGGCAAGCCCGGGCCAAACCTTTGCTTATTCCACCGTATCCTGAATGGCGTGTGCGGTGCTTTTCACGTCACGCCCGACACCGCGAACGGTGTTCGCACAGGATGCAAGCGTGAAAGCGCACAGAACGATAGCAAGTGGGACAAGTCTGGTCAGCTTCATAACAGTCTCTCCAACGGGATGAGCGCCCTTGCCCAAAAGGAAGGGAACTGCGTAAATTACCGGGCCATTCAAACCAGCCATACCTCGCGCCACGCCTGAAATCCTGACCGACATGACCGGCGGTGAAGCCGATTCACGCGGCTGTCACAAAGGCAATTTAGCGCAGCAATTTTTGCTGGCAAGAGAATGTATTAGAGCGCGTCCCGAAAACCGCTTCATACTTTTTGGGACGCGCTCTGATACACATTTCGGGAAACGGGAATCCCAATCAGCATGAGCGGAATGTTTCGAAACGACCGCTCCGGCGATAGGCTTCGAAAACATTCCGCAAATGATCGGCCACGACCTGTATATGCGGTCCGGCTTCCGGCTTGACCACCATGCCAAGCTGATAACGGCCCAGCGACGGCAAGCCATGTTCCGGCCCAAGAGCGACAATTCCATCGTTCAGCAAGGTCTTGCCGAAGGGTGCAATTGCAAGGTCGGCCATGATAGCCGCCCGCTGTCCCGTCGAGTGCGAACTCATATAGGCGATGCGATAGGGGCGACCGCTGCTTTCAAGCGCTTGCAGCGCATTTCCGCGCCATGCGCAGCCTTCTTCCCATATGGAAAGCGGCAGCGGATCACGGCGATAGGCCGTGCCGCATTTCGCCCCTGCCCAGACCAGTTCCTCATCCAGGAGAATTTCCACATCGTCCCTCGTCGGCACGGTATGTGAGATGTTGACCAGCGTCACATCGAGCCGACGTTCATCGAGCCGCCTGCGTAGATTGGCGCTCTGATCGATAACCACGTCAACCGTCACACCCGGATGCGTCTCGGCAAAACGTTTGAGGACGAGCGGCAGAACACATTCGCCGATATCGTCCGGCGAGCCGAGCCGAACGACGCCGGCAACCGTCGGCGCAACGAATTTCGACACAGCTTCGCGGTTGAGAGCCAGAAGGCGACGGGCATATCCCAGAAGAACTTCACCGTCGCTGGTAAGCGTGACCGAACGCGCATCGCGGTCAAAAACGGCGACGCCCAACTGGTCCTCCAGTTTCTTGATCTGCATGGATACGGCAGAAGGCGTCCGAAACACCGCATTCGCTGCCGAAGAAAAACTTCCCGCATCGGCGATCGCCACGAATGTGCGCAGCACATCAATATCGAGCATTGGAAGAGGGTGTTGAACCGGCGCTGTCATGACGGACTCCGTTTCGCTGCGCATTGTTCAAATTTTCTGATCTTAAACCTTTCTATATTTCGTTTGATTGAACGTCAAGTAGGGCACACATTGGAAACACGACAAACAGAGCTGCAGCGAACGTATCACCTGAACTTTCCGAACGAGGAGTAAGAAAATGACCGTTCAATGCCACACACTCACTCAATCCGCTTCCATTGGCCGAACAGGAATAGCCCGCAACGCTTCCGCTTTGCCCGACGCATCGGCTCCGTCATGGTTTCTGGACATCTGGACCAGGATACGAAATCAGGCGGAACTCTGGTCGCATGAACGGCGCATCAAGCGCAGCCGCCGGGTTCTGGAAGCACTCCCGGAACACATCCTGCACGATATTGGCTGGCCGAATATCGATGATCGCCTGGCCCGCCCCACATCCGGGCCCACACGAAAAAACTGAAGCGAAACCGAGGGCGATCATGTGGTTCGCCCTCAATTTCACGACATCTAAATACGTTTTCGCGGCAGGCATTTAGCCGCACTTTGCAACCTGCCTGTTCTGTGTCTCAATAGAACACTATCTCGTTTGCGCCATCGCCCTCCCCCGGATAATCCGGGCTGGTGCAGCCGGGTAGCCGGTCTGAAAACGACCGGTCAAACCGGGTTCGAAAATGACCCGGAGTCGTGACGGAGACACAAGGCTTCTGCTGCGTCGGGAACCGCAGTCTGAGCTTTCGAGAATGGGAACGATCGGGCTATGATCCAGGCTTCATCGGTTAAGCGGTCTATTGTCTTTTTTCTTGTTCCAAACTTTTCGATGATTGCATTTGCCACGGCAATCGAGCCGCTGCGCATTGCAAATCGAATGCTTGGCTACGACGCCTATCGATGGCGTTTGACCTCGGTTGACGGGAAACCGGTCACCGCGTCGAACGGTGTCGAATGTGCGGTCAATGCGTCGCTGGAAGACGAGCGGCGTTTTCTGCAACGTGAACAGCGCCCGTCGATGGTGTTCGTCTGTTCGGGCGTCTATGTCGAACAGTTCAAAAACAAGTCCGTCTTTGCCTGGCTGCGCGAAGAATATAATCGCGGCGTGACGGTCGGCGGACTTTGCACCGGCGCGCATATACTGGCGGCGGCAGGGCTTCTTTCCGGCAAGCGCTGCGCGATCCACTGGGAGAACCTGCCGGGCTTTTCGGAGGCGTTTCCAAAAGCTGAAGTCTATGCCGATCTATTTGAGTTCGACAGCAACATCTATACCTGCGCGGGAGGCACGGCGTCTCTCGACATGATGCTGAAGCTCATCGGCGACGATTTCGACGCCAATCTGGTCAACAAGATATGTGAGCAGGCGCTGACGGATCGTGTCCGCAGCCCGCAGGATCGCCAGCGCCTTCCGCTGCGCGCACGGCTGGGCATCCAGAATTCCAAGGTGCTGACTATTATCGAGATGATGGAAGCAAATCTCTCCGAGCCGCAGGCGCTGATAAATGTGGCTCACATGATCGGGCTTTCGCGCCGTCAGGTGGAACGCCTGTTCCGCCAGGAGATGGGCCGCTCCCCGGCACGCTATTATCTGGAAATCCGGCTGGATCGGGCCCGGCACCTGCTTTTGCAATCGGCCATGCCCGTTGTTGAAATCGCCGTCGCCTGCGGTTTCGTATCTGCGTCGCATTTTTCCAAATGCTATCGCGAACTCTACGGACGTTCACCGCAACAGGAGCGTGCGGAGCGCAAAATGCTCATTGCCGCTTAGCGCGTCCCCGAAAACTGTGGAGGCTGCGGCATGTCGCGGACAGGATAGTATTTCACGGCGGCCGCATGATTTTCCGCAGCCGCGATGCAGTCGTCCGACGCTGCGAATATGTCGTATAAAGGCAAATGTCGCGACCAGCCAACGACTATGGTTTTGTTGAATTCCAACTAGGGTCGCATAAAATGGCAGAGTTTCCTAAAAAGGCGAAAGTCGTGATTGTCGGGCTCGGCGGCATCGTCGGCGCATCAGTCGCGCATCATCTCATCGAGCGTGGTTGGGACGACATTGTCGGCATCGACAAATCCGGCATTCCGACCGACATCGGCTCGACCGCCCACGCATCGGATTTCTGCTATGCGACAAGCCACGATTTCCTCTCCTGCTGGACCACGCTCTATTCCATCGATTTCTATGAAAAGATGGGACATTACGCCCGCGTAGGCGGCATTGAGGTTGCGCGGGTCGACGACGACGCCCGCATGGATGAAATCAAGCGAAAGGTCGCTTCGGGCAAGGCGTTCGGCACGCGTGCGCGCCTGATGGAACCGGCTGAAATCAAGGAAAAATTCCCGCTCATCGAGGAAAGCCTCGTTCAGGGCGGCCTTTGGGATCCCGATGCAGGTCTGGTCATTCCGCGCTCGCAGACGGTCGCCGGCAAACTGATCGACCAGGCAGAGGCCGCTGGCAAGCTACAGAGCTTCGCAAACACACCGGCACAGTCGCTTGTCGTCGAGAATGGCCGTATCAAGGGCGTCGTCACACATCGCGGCACCATCGAAGCGGACTATGTCATCGTCTGCGCCGGGCTTTGGGGGCGTCTGATAGCGGAAATGGTCGGCGAAGACCTGCCGGTCATGCCGATCGATCATCCGCTGACTTTCTTCGGCCCCTATAATGAATTCGAAGGCACCGGCAAGGAAATCGGCTGGCCGCTGATGCGCGATCAGGGCAATTCGGCCTATATGCGCGATACCGGCGATCCGAAGACGGCGGAGGGTGGTCAGATCGAGTGGGGTTATTACGAGGAAAAGAACCCGCGCCTTTGCCATCCGCGTGATCTTCTGGAAAAGCACGAAGCGCGCCTGTCGCCTTCGCAGCGCGACCTCGACATGGAGCAGGTCCTGGAGCCGCTGGAACGCGCCATCGAACTGACCCCGATCCTCGGCGAACTCGGTTACAATGAGGGCCATTCCTTCAACGGCTTCCTGCAGGTCACCACCGACGGCGGTCCTTCGATGGGCGAAAGCCAGAAGGTGCGCGGTCTTTGGTATGCGGTCGCCATCTGGGTCAAGGACGGTCCGGGCATGGGCAAGCTGATCGCCGACTGGATGACCGACGGGCGAACCTCCATCGACCACCACGCCATCGACTATTCCCGTTTCTATCCGCATCAGATGACGGAACAGTTCATCTGGGATCGCTGCACTGAAACAGCGATGAAAGTCTACAATCCGGCAGTCCATCCGCGTGAACCCTTTTCCAAGGCACGCAATATCCGCCGTTCTCCCTTCTACGAACGTGAAGTGGAACTGGGCGGCTACTTCATGGAATTGGGCGGATGGGAGCGCGCGCATGGTTATGCCGCCAACGAGCATTTGCTGGAAAAGTATGGCGACCGCGTTCCTGTGCGCGAAAACGAGTGGGATAACCGCCATTTCTGGCGTGTCTCCAATGCCGAGCATCTGGAACTCACTGAAAACTGCGGCATCATCAATCTATCGCACTTCGCAATGTACGATATCGAGGGGCCGGACCATGTCGAACTGATGGAATGGCTCTGCGCCGCAAAGATCGGCGGCGATGCCAATATAGGCAAGGGCATCTATACCCATTTCCTTGATGACGAGGGCATGGTGCGCGCCGACTTTACGGCAATCCGCATGGCCGACCGCATCCGCATGATCAACGGCGCCGATGCCGGTCCGCGCGATTTCCATTATATGCGCCGCATCGCAGAGGATAAGGGCTTCGATGTCACCATTACCGATGTGACCGAGAAATATGTCACCATCGGCATCTGGGGTCCGAACGCCCGCGAAAACCTCAAGAAGGTGGTTGAGAACCCGGATGGTCTCGATCCCGGGAATTTCCCTTTTGCAGCCATCAAGCCGATCAGGATCGCCGGCAAGGACGTGACCGCCTTCCGTATTTCCTACGTCGGGGAACAGGGCTGGGAATTGCACATGGCTTACGAAGACGGCCTTGCCGTGTGGGACGTGCTGCGCTCGACCGGCGTGATCGCCGTTGGCGTGGAAACCTATGCCAACACCCGTCGCATGGAGAAAAGCCTGCGCCTGCAAAATGCCGATCTGCTGACGGAATACAATCTGCTTGAGGCCGATCTTGCCCGCCCCAAGGTCAAGGAGGCGGATTTCCGCGGCAAGGCGAAGCACCAGGAATATAAGGCTCGCGAGCATCAGCCCGCCATGCTCTGTACGCTGGTCATGACGGACAACACCGACAGCAAGGGCGTCGCGCGTTATCCCGTGGGCATCATGCCGGTTCTGGACCCGGAAACGGGGGAAACACTCATCGACGAACTGGGCCGCAGATCGTTCATAACGTCAGTCGCTTATGGCCCAACCATTGGCAGGAACATCGCCCTCGCCTATCTGCCCTGGTCCTACTGCCAGGAAGGGCGCAAACTTCAGGTGGAATATTTCGGCGACGCCTATCCGGTCGAAGTGGTCTCCATCGGCTACAAGCCTCTATATGACCCGGAAAACCTGAAACCTCGCAGCTAGAGCGGTTCAGCCTTTGACAGAATCGAAGGGGATTCCGTCGAGGCCTGTTTTGTGATTCAAGATGCTGGCTGGAGTGGAGGCCAGCATCAGAT
>NZ_JACIJG010000004.1 GCF_014199265.1 Brucella daejeonensis | reverse complement strand
GGCGCGCACTTCAGGAGAAAACTTGTTCGTCGTCTTGCTTGTCATAGACCCTACTTCTCACGAGTTGGGGTCTCCGGCAAACTCGGTGCGGTTCAAACTCCTTGCGCCACCGGTAATACGTGAACTGCGTCACGCCGATCGTGCGAACCGCCTCGCCAACCGATTTTCCTTGCGACAGCAGAACATCGACCTGACGCAGCTTCGCGACGATCTCTTCGGGCTTATGCTTCTTCTGGGGCATTCCAACGTCCTCTCCAACGGCTCAATAGCCTACTTCAGGGAGGACCACTTTTCAGGGGGCAGGCCAGTTCGTTGGATGAAATGCCCATGCGCTTGAAGATAAGTTCAAGCTTTCGTACTTCTTCTTTATGCAAGCTTCCGTCAGCAGAGGCAGTAGCAATAAGTTCTTCAGCAACAGCGTTCTTTGAGGCCTCAGGAATATCTTTAAGGCGCTTCAACCAATCATCCAGACGAGAACGGTTTCGTTCGGCCAGACGGATTTCAGCCGCCAATCGGCTACATTCATCCTCTTGGATATTAACGTCCTTTTCGATCTGCTCTATGAGCAATGCATGTTCTCTTTGATGAAAATGTCCATCTGAAAACGCAACAATCATACCAAGCATTACACTGAGTTGTCTGGCACGATATGCAGTGCTTGCCTCTGATAGCCTGTCGTTGATTTGCGAGAAAACTAAAACTTCATCCGTCAACGTACCGGTTTTAGACGTGAAACCAGGATCGCAACTTATCCCAAAACCAAACGAAGCGCATACTGCCGACAATTCGCGCAATTTCGCCTTCGACACTGTGGACCCGACATCTACACCAACGGTCTCCGCGAGCGCCTTGATTGTTGTTGGTTCCTGCTTCAGAACAAGTGCTTCAATTAAATCGAGCGGTCGACCTTCAATCGTGAGCGCCATTTGCCGTCGGATCGCGTCCGGAAGCTTGGACGCCGCTAAAAGATTTGGCTTTTGATCTGCAATCCGTCCGAGAGCCCTGCTGTAATCGTCGAGTGCTTCGGTACACTTTTCCAAAACGTCGCGTGCTGTCGTAAGGGGTTCCGCCCGATCAGACACATCAGGAATCTTGCCGCCTCCTATGTCAATATCACAGGAGAATGTGCCACTGCACGCCTGATATCTCTTTTTCAAGCTCTTTGTGCGGCCCGGCTTAAGAACATATCCGTTCGGAAACAGCCGATTGATTTCTTGCGCGTAAGGGAGTGCAAGTTCCTGGAACGCCCTCTTCGCTGGTGTGCGAACCCGCGTTTCAGGATGACTTATCGCAAAACGCAGTAGCAAATCTGGTTCAAAAGGTAGGCCGTCTCTTACTCGTAGTCCAAGGCTAATCTTAATCGCGGTTGGAACTTCATAGCCATTTGTCTGCAACCCCGACGGCACGTCAGCAAAGTTTCGCCCCGACTTTATTTCGGCGACGGATAACAAATCAGACGCATATCGGCGGAAGGAATGATTGGAACCGAAAATATTCAAAAGACGGTGAACTTCGTCGGCCACGACATCAAAATCAGCGTGGTCATCATCCAACATCAATCGGCGTTCAAGCCCGTAGAAGTAGAGGAAAACATAGCCAATATATGTATCGGGGTCCGAGCGACCACTTGCGAGCCAAGCCAAGTATGAATGGCGCGCCGAAGGTGACATATATTCGTAAGACGGCCAATATCCCATAGTTTCGCCGAATGCGTCACCAATATTCGCTATCTGATGAGACGGATCTACCAGACAGTTTTCCTGTTCGTATCTTTGACCGTTCTTTGGCAGGTATTTTCCAAAGTAGAACATGCCATTAGTTATTTTGAACGGGCCTACCTGCACCTCTGTACCAGGCCGCACCCAATTGGCGACGCGAGGCACGGTAGTTTCGGCAGTCCGGAGACGCCTGTCATCCACTTTCGAAGAAGTGCCGTTCAGTACATTCTTATTAACCCACTCGTGAACACGGCGATTGTGCAGATCAATAGGCGAAGGTGATGGAATTACCGGAGACGAGTTTTGTCGCTCTGACGGTTCAATGAACATAACCAATTCATCATTATAATTGGCATTCACCTTAGCTTTTTTCATCATCGGTTCAGTTCTAAGAGATGCCGCAGCCGAAAATTGCGGATCAACGTCATTCAACCCCGCCATTTTTTGTCTACGCTTGCGCGCCCATGCCCAAAAAGCAGCAATCGCACACAAAGCGAGGAATACTTTAAATCCTCCGTTCGTCTCGGCTGTGTTTTCAGGTAAGCGTACAACATTGCGCCCAGGCTCCTTCCAGTCTACTGATGACTGCAACGGCTGTGAATTAAGCGTGGGTTTCGGTTCAATTACTTGCAGTCTGTCTTTCTTCGTTGCAACTTGGTCCCCTGAAACAGTCGGGGGCGCAGACGTCCCTGTGACTGTTTGCACTTCCTTTGCAGGAAACAATGCTTCCAAAGTTACTGAGTTAATGACGCCAGTAACAGAAAGTCCCTTCTGTGATTGAAATGCTTTCAATGCCTCGATGGATTTTTTACCCCAAATCCCATCAATGCTTCCTAAGCTATAGCCCTGCTCGGTAAGCGCCGCCTGAATCTCTTTAGGCGTTTTTGACTGTGCACTGGCCGAAAACCCAGAGCCGCAAAGAAATCCGACTATTACTAATAAGCAAAAAAAAGCCCGCACAAACGACTACCCCATACCCGCATGAGCGCATACTATACACGTCGCGGATGCACAGCCAATAGGTGTATTCTCGTGATCGATGCTGATATTGTATTCGACATGCGCGGAAAACTATAGAGGTCGCCGGTCATCACCCGAAGTTGCAAATCGAGGGTGTTAATCCAGTTTTTCACCGCTCTCCAATGGCCCACCGCCGATCAGTATATCTCTGACCTTATCAGCCTCAGCGTCTTCGACGGCTTCTATTCTATAAGTTTTCCCATTCGCCACTAAAAACTGCGGACCACTTAAAGCGACAGAAGACAGAACGTTACTCGCATCTGAAATGAACTCATCAATCGTCCAAAGCTTTCCAGTCTTCATAAGGAGTACATCCAACGGTTTATAGCGATGGCATTTCCAATGCCACCGTCCGAGAATACTAATTTTTATTTTACGAAATTCCTGTCAATTGCGCCGACACTAGTTTCCATTAACCAAGCTTGCGAGTGCAGTATGAACACGCATGAGCGCCTGCTTCTAGACACATGTATCGTAAGCCAATTTGCTTACAAGAATCCGCCAACCGAACTTATCACATGGGTGAAGACATTTCCGGATATTTATTTTGCCATTTCGATTTCAACGGTCATAGAAATTCAGAAAGGCATTGAAAATCTTCGCTCTTGCGGTTCCGCTCGCGCAGATGCGCTGGAGGAATGGCTGGACCAACTGATCGCTAGTGACCTTCTGTGTTTGAACCACGATGTCAAGACTGCCCGGATAATTGGTCGAATGATTTCTATTCCCGCCTTAAAATCCCTCTGGATTCCGGATCCCAACTCAAAAAAGCCCAAGCTCGGACAAGACCTTCAGATTGCAGCGGCTTCAATTCGATATGGCATTCCCATCGCGACGGCGAATATTAGCGATTTCTTGCAAATCCACGAGTGGTTCGAACTGCCGGGCCTATGCAATCCGATAACGGATACGTGGCATGTGGGCGATTTTAATCCAAGCATAAAGGCTTGACTCTCGCAAAATGTTCTTGTTATGTTCTTTTCATGAAACACGCGCTCACCCATTCCCCGAAGCTAACATCGCGCTCCGCAGAGCGCGATGTTAGCCGCGTGCTTCGAATGCGTTTCATCTGATTGCTGAATTTCAATTATTCACTGGCGGCTATTTCGGCCACCGCAATCAGAGGGAACACTGATGTTCCATTCCATTGCTGATCAGCGTCTGGCGGATGCCAGATTGAATGCCTCAACTCGTACATTTCCGCCATCACAAGTCTTGAAATGTCGTGGGGAGGCCCTCTTTCGTTCCCAGCGAACGAGAAATTTAGCTTGCCTATTTGACCTAGATCCCAATGTGCATGCCTGGACCTGTTTGCCTGTATTGCTGCGATTTGGCGACGGTTATCATGTTCCTGATTTCGCAGTTCGAAGGTCGGACGGCGATTATCTCGTGGACACGACACCACCGCCTGAGTGGGCAATCAAAGCGGCGGAATCTGAGGGCTGGAGTTATGACTGTGTCAGTTACAAGCCCGACGATAATCATGCATTCATTGCGAACGCAGCAGACCTGTTGCCATACGCGCAGAATTCAACGATTTCACTTTCAGATCGCGTAAGATTGCTGGCTGCTCTTGATGATGACGGCCCTCTTGCGCTCAAACACTGCATCCAATTGGTACGCGGGACCGCCGACCCGATGTCGGCCATTGCGACTCTGTATTTTTCCGGCGAGATCAGCTTCGATCTCACTGAGAGGATATCTCCGGAAACACGCGTTTCCCGAACATAATTCACCTACAAGTTCCTGAATGATGCAAATCGGCATTCGATGTCCGATAACGAGGAGGCTTGCCATGAGCAATCTGAATTATTTAGCTGAAACGATCAATACGCTCGAAAAATTGGTCAACGATCTCAAGGTTTTACGCGAGGGCAAACAACCTGACCTGAATCTCCTGGATAACAGCCCATTTCTTAACGACTGGGTTCGAACGACACGCTCATTGCCTTGCCTGGAGGGAATGGTTCTAGACCACAGGTCGCTTTCCAGATTTACGGCGTCTCATCCGGTGGGTTTCCCGCCGGATTTTTTATGTACGCTACAGCCTCGCGAACGACCGATTCCCCCCTCAAGCGCATTCCATGAGCGTGCCATGCCGGTTTATGCCATTCTTGCAATCGCCATCTTCTCCGAAGTCGTCGGGACATTGAGCCTCAAGGCATCGGAGGGGTTTACGCGACCAGGACCGTCCCTGGTCGTTATCGTCGCTTATGGTCTCGCCTTCTACTTCCTCTCACTGACGCTGAGGAGCATTCCCGTCGGTGTGGCCTATGCCGTCTGGTCGGGGATCGGCGTCACACTCGTAGCCCTGATCGGCTGGCTGATCTTCGGGCAGAAACTCGATGTGGCGGCTGTATTTGGCATGGGACTTATCATCGCCGGCGTGATCGTGCTCAACCTGTTTTCGAATACCGCCCAACATTGAATTTCATCACAGGCGACGACAGCTTCATATCGCCGTTGCCCGCCAGTGAATCGAAATTACCGGTTCGAAACCCGTCATATCCGCAGTTTCCTTGTTATTTGCGGTTGATTGGTGCTAAAGGCGGACATATCCCATTGGTTTAAGCAGCCGCTTTTAACAAGTATCAACTTCGCCTTATCAGTCAGGAAAAAGGAATGTCCGGTTTCAAATCCGATTTTCTTCGCACGCTTTCCGAGCGTGGCTTCATTCATCAGATTTCCGATGAAACGGGCCTCGACGAATTGTTGGCCAAGGAAACCGTGACAGCCTATATCGGCTTCGATCCAACGGCCCCCAGCCTGCATGTCGGCAGTCTGATCCAGATCATGATGCTGCACTGGCTCCAGCAAACCGGCCACAAGCCCATCGCGCTGATGGGCGGCGGCACCGGCATGGTTGGCGATCCGTCTTTCAAGGATGAAGCGCGCCAGTTGATGAGCGAAGACACGATTGCCGAGAACATCGCCGGCATCAAGCGCGTCTTTGCGAATTACCTTACCTTCGGCGACGGCCCGACCGATGCGCTGATGGTCAATAATGCCGACTGGCTGCGCAACATCAACTATCTCGAATTCCTGCGCGATGTGGGCCGTCATTTCTCGGTCAATCGTATGCTCTCCTTCGATTCCGTGAAGCTGCGCCTCGACCGTGAGCAGTCGCTGTCCTTCCTCGAATTCAACTATATGATCCTGCAAGCCTACGACTTCGTGGAACTGAGCAAGCGTCACGATGTGCGCATTCAGTTGGGCGGCTCCGATCAGTGGGGCAACATCATCAATGGCATCGATCTTGGTCACCGCATGGGCACGCCGCAGCTTTATGCGGTCACCTCTCCGCTTCTGACCACCGCGTCGGGCCAGAAAATGGGCAAGTCGCTCGGCGGCGCCATCTGGCTCAATGCCGAGATGCTGAGCGTTTATGACTTCTGGCAGTACTGGCGCAACACCGAAGATGCCGATGTGGAACGCTTCCTGAAGCTTTACACGACGCTGCCGCTGGATGAGGTCGCAAAGCTGGCAGCCCTCGAGGGCGTGGAAATCAATGAGGCCAAGAAGGTTCTGGCAACCGAAGTGACGGCCATGCTGCATGGTCGCGATGCTGCCGAAGAGGCGGCGGAAACCGCTCGCAAGACTTTCGAGGACGGCGTATTGTCGGAAAACCTTCCGACAATCGGCGTTCACAAGGCAACGCTGAACAGCGGTATCGGTGTTCTGGCCCTCATGGTTCTGGCCGAGCTTTGCACCACCAACGGCGAAGCCCGCCGTCATGTCGAAGGTGGCGCCGTGCGCATCAACGATGAGCCGGTCAGCGATCCCCGCATGACCGTCGACGGGAGCGCGCTGAACGATCAGGGCGTGATAAAGCTTTCACTGGGCAAGAAGCGTCACGTGTTGATCCGCCCGGCATAAGCAAAGCCTCTATCGAATGAAAGCCGGGCGCGAGTCCGGCTTTTTTCATTTGTACGTTCCTTGTTAAAGCGAAATCGCGGAAACATACGTAATATATTGTTTTAAAACTAAAATTCGAAGATAGACCGGAAGATACCCGGCGCGATAACGGAGATCGGATTGACGATAACCTGAGGCTGCTTGGCATTGCCTGTCAGCTTGTAGGTGATACCGATAAGACCACGATCCCGGCCGTTGCCCAGCAATGCGCCGAAGATAGGCAATTCGCCAAACAGCCTGTTGACGCCATATGCAGGCATGAATGTGCCGGTGATCGACATATCACCCTGTTTGTCATAGAGCGTTCCCTGAAAGGTCGTACCGATCGTTGGGCTTCGAATCACGCCCTTCGACAGGTTCAGATAACCGTTGCCCTTTTCGATAAGGGAGAAGCCGCGCTCGACGTCTACCCGCGAAACGTCAATGTCGCGCTTGACTGCCTGATTGAGGCTCGTCCCGCCGCTGGGAGGCGGGCTGGAAACGATCTTGGCGAGACGCGGTTCATCGATGATCGAGAAGTTGCGCGCGTCGATCTGTCCGCGAAGAGGCCCATCGCCCTGCGCCGCAAGTCCTACCGTGATCTTGCCGCCGCGCATCTTGTCATAAAAATCGAAGAAGCGGAGCACTGCGCCCGCATCGTTGGATTGCAACGAAATGGAGCGCGCATCGCCCTGATCGTTATTCGTGGCAACAAAGGATTCGCCCGACGACGTGGCTGCATTGACCGACACACCAGAAATACTGCTGCCCGCGCTTTCATAGGAGACAGCGACATTGCGCAGGGTCTCGCTGTTGAAACCGGCCACTTCATCGATCTGCGCGCTGACAACCACGCGCGGATTGTTTGTCTTCTTCCCGCCACCGGTCTTTTCACCAAGATCGGACACTTGCTTGATCAGGGCGCGGGCGTCTAATCTGGAACCGCGGACATTGACCCGGTAGCCGCCCGAGCCTTTGGTCGCCTTGACCGCGATGCTGTCGTTCCGGCTGAGCCTGAACTCGCTGAAGTTGGCGGATTGAAGATCGCCTTTGGCAATCGACAGACCGCCCTTGACACCGAACGCATCGCCCGAAAAGACAAGGTTATCGATGTCGATCTTGCTCTTGTCTTCCTTGCCCTGAACAAGATCGAAGGTCGCTTTCGCAGGCACACCCGAGCCTTTGCGCCAGCCGAGCCAAGGCAGATCGATCTGCGTCTTGCCAAGATCGGCGGAAACGCGACGCTTGCCGCCGTTCTCCATGCCAAGATCCACGGATATCGGACCCGAGAAAACGGAGTTCAGGCCGGGAAAGACCGTATCGCGGGTCTTATCATCGATCTCAAGTTTGATCTTCTGCTCACGCTTCACCGGACCCGCACGCTCAACTGGCTCCGTCATGCTTATTTTTGCAGGAATACCGTCCAGTTTTGCATCAGCGGTGATGAGAGCGGCCGACTGATCGACCTTGATCGTTCCGGTCGCATCGCTGACGGACGATCCGGCTATGGGCCTAGAAATCTGCAAGTCGTTGAAGCCGATATCCGCGTTCCAGGTCAAAGTTCCGGGCGGCGCGCCCTTTGAAACAGCGAAATTCACCTTCACGCGCGAGTTCACATCGCCCGTCACGTCTTCCGGCAGGAACGGTACATTCTTCAGCACATCGATCGGCTTGTTCCCGGCGATTTCCGCAATTGCCGATGCCTCACCGGAAACCCCGAGATCGAGCTCGGCGATAACCGGGCGCTGCGGTCCCCATGGAATGATGAGCGTGCCGTCCGATACGTCCACCTTCCGGTTATTCGGTGTGTAGGCCACGCCTTTCGACAGCTTGATGGTTGCATGAGCCCCGCGAACGGATATTTCACCATTCGCATCACGCACAGGCGGCAGTTCTCCGACCACATCGAAACGCGTGTCGGACACATTGAAGTCGGCCTTGATCTCGTCGCCCGTCAGCGGAGGCGGCAGGCCGGGTCCGTTGAACCTGCCACCCGCCAGCGAAATGTCGATACGGCTGTCCTTCAAAATTCCGCCAAAAAGGTTTTTCAGCACCCATTCGCGTGCGCCGTCCGCCACATCGATGGGCCAGAGGTGCTTGGCATCGGCAACCGGCATATGGGGAATGCGCAGCATGAAGATCATTTCCGGCGAGCCATCGCCAAAGCCCATGCTTCCCTGTCCGAACAACCGACCGGTTTCGGTCTGCACGTCGAGATTGGCAAACTGGATGCGCTGCTGATCCGCCATATAGCGCCCGGCAATACGTGTCGCGAATTGCAGGGGCGGCTCGGTCGATTCCAGCGGCATACTCGTCGCCGATGTGGTCAGCACCTCGAAGCGGTATGTCGGGCGACTTGCATTGTCTTCAGCCTCCGGGGCCGGCCCGAAGGCACCGTTGAACTGCGCCTGAAGCCCGCCCAGTTGCAACTGCGACGGTTTGATCTCGATCTTGCGGCTGCCCACCTTATGTTCGAGACTGAGGCGGATTCCGCCGCGCACGTCATCGACCTTGCCGATCTGCATATCCACGTTGTCGAGGGCAAGTTCGGCAGTAAGGCTTTCAGGGTTGTCGCCATCAACCGTGGAGCCCGTCAATGACAGGCGCGCTGATGCTTCCAGTTCGAAATGGGCCGGATTAACCCGATTGCCATTGATAGTTGGAGCAACCTTGAGCGGCGATCCCATGGAAACAGGAATATCGCTGATATTCAGCTGAAAACCGCTGAGACTACCATCGGCGACCTTGCGGTCGATCCCTCCGTCCAGCGCGATTTTCTTGCCCTGCCAGACAGCGCTCCCAACGATGGCGATCTTTCCATTACTTTCGGTAAGGCGCGCGTGCTCGATATCCAGTACCTGTTGTTCGTCGTCCACCTTGAACGTGACGGTACTGTTGAAAATTCCGATGGAGCGCGTGTCCTGAGCCCGCAGGAGTTCGAGGCTGCGCCGCATGGCCGCAAAAAGCTCTCCTGAAACAGCATCGAAATCGATAATGCCGCGCTCATCATAGGGCAGCGATTTCCAGAAACCGGCTCCCTGCGTTTCCGGCATATCGAAGGAAGCCCCTTCAACCTCAAGCTGGGCGACCCGCATCTTGCCGGTCAACAGCGGAAGCGGCGCAAGTCCCAACCGCACGGATTTGATCCCGCTGATTTCCACGCCCTGTTTCGGATCGGCTATGGATACATCGCGAGCTTCCAGCGCGACATGGCTGTCCTGATCGAGTGATAGCGCCGCGCTGCCGATAGAAGCTGAAGCACCTTCTCCCAGTATATGCGTCAGGCTCTTCTGCGCTTCATCGCGCAGAAGATTGCTGTCCACGCCGCTGCGCAAAACGACGAAACCGGCACCGACCAGCAGAACCAGAAGAATGCAAATCGATACGAAAGCATGAGAACAACGTGACACAACGGAGCGGCTCGAACGCATCGGGCCGGTCAAAAGACAGCTCTCGCCATCGGCAGCGAGACGCTCGATTCTTTTCATTTCCCGCTTGCTGAAGCGGATTCTCTGCGGTTTCTCTGTCAACAACCCAGCCAGAAAGTGAGTGCCCTATCGAACGACTTCTCTGATATTACTTCATACGAAAATCGTAATCGCCTGATTTATAACCCGTTATCCACCTTTCACACACACTTGCACCGCAGCCTCGTGCGATCGGCTGGCGCCGCCACGACACCGGCATCAATGGTTGCACAAGCCCTGCCTGAATGCGATAGCTCGACTTTAACAGGTGGTTTCCATCCTAATCCATAAAAGAAAGGCACAGATATGGCTCATCCCCAAG
Source organism: Brucella daejeonensis (assembly GCF_014199265.1). GTDB lineage: Bacteria > Pseudomonadota > Alphaproteobacteria > Rhizobiales > Rhizobiaceae > Brucella > Brucella daejeonensis. The sequence continues at coordinate 313,884 of NZ_JACIJG010000004.1, read as the reverse complement.
TTGGCGATACGGCACCCGATTTCACTTTGCCTTCCGACAATGGCGAAATCTCCCTGTCGTCTCTCAAGGGCAAGCCTGCCGTTATCTATTTCTACCCGAAAGACGACACATCCGGCTGCACCAGGGAGGCTATTGCATTTTCGCAATTGAAACCGGAATTCGACAAGCTCGGTATTCGGGTCATCGGCCTCTCCCCCGACAGCGCGACCAAACACGCAAAGTTTCGCAAGAAGCACGACCTGACCGTCGATCTCGCCGCGGACGAGGATCGCGTGGCGCTCGAAGCTTACGGAGTCTGGGTGGAGAAGAGCATGTATGGCCGCAAATATATGGGCGTGGAACGCACGACATTCCTGATCGGCGCGGACGGACGCGTGGCGCAGGTCTGGAACAAGGTCAAGGTCGACGGTCACGCCGAAGCCGTTCTGGAAGCCGCGCGCAAACTGAACGATGACTGACCGGCATTCATTCGAACAGACGCTGCGCGGCAACGCCATCCGGGCTATTTGCGCCAGCAATCTGGACGACAAGGTACGGCTGACGCGGGAGACCGCCCTGCGTTGGTTCGGACGAACGCTTTCAGTGCGCAGCCCGCTCGACCCGCCTTTGCCCGAACGACCCGGACGCCCCGAAAAGCCGGAGCTTGTGCCGCCTCGCATGTTGAAGAAGCGGTCCCTCAACACGGAACATGGGCGTATCGCGCTCATGCACGCACTTGCGCATATAGAACTGAATGCCATCGATCTCGCGCTCGACATCGTGGCCCGGTTTGCCGCAAAGTCCATACCGCGCAGCTTCTTCGACGGATGGATGAAAGTTGCAGACGACGAAGCGCGACATTTCACACTGTTGCGCAACCGTCTCAGATCGCTTGGAGCCGACTACGGCGATATGCCCGCGCATGACGGGTTGTGGCAATCGGCACACCAGACGCGCAACGACCTTGAAGCCCGTCTCGCGGTCGTTCCGCTTATTCTGGAAGCGCGCGGGCTCGACGTTACGCCGTCGCTGCTTGAAAAGATGATCGAGACCGGCGACCGCGAAACCGCGGCCATTCTCGATGTCATCTACAACGACGAGAAAACCCATGTGGCGGTTGGCGCAAAATGGTTCAGGTTCTTCTGTGCCCGTAACCGGATCGACCCCGCAGCGCGCTTTCAGCAACTTGTTCGCGCCAATTTCCGCGGCGATCTGAAGCCACCCTTCAACGAACTGGCGCGGGCTGAAGCCGGACTAACGCCTTCCTTCTATCGCTCCCTGTCGCCCCTATCGATATAGCTCCTTCCAAGCCGGAAAACCGGTGCACACGGCCCACGCAAGCCTCGAATGTAAAGGTCTGTTAACCCTAATAAGTTGTAATCGCGTCAGGGAATTCATAAGGGGCCATGCGGCTGGCATGACGGAGAAACAGGCAAGAATATCGAAGCATAAAGTGTCCGGCGAGCACAGGGAGCCGCCGGTCGTGATTCTTGCTCGCGGCGATAAAATCAGCCATTTCGTGTTCCGCCCATGGATGGTGGCGTTTGGCGGTGCGGCCCTCCTCGCGCTCTCGGCCAGTTATCTCGGGGCAACCGCCTATCTCGTGCTTCGCGACGATCTCATGGACGCCGGCGTCGCGCGTCAGGCGCGCAACGAACAGCTTTACGAAGATCGGATTTCGGCTCTCCGCACCGAGGTCGACCGGATCACCAGCAGGCAGATGCTTGACCAGCATGTCATGGAGAACAAGGTCGCCGAACTCATGCAGCGGCAGCAGGTGTTGAGCGCTCGCGACGGCAAACTGGCCCCGCTGCTGGAACGCGCTTCGCAACTCCAGCCCATGCCCGACATGCCCATGGAAAGTGCCCTGAAGGTGGAGCGGCATAGCCTGCTCATTCCCAACGACGCCTTGGGCGGGCGCGACTTTCCCGGTATAGACCCCATCATCACCGGTCCCATACCGGGAAAGACCCCGGAAGCAAAGCCTGATCGTCGGGCAGAGGCCGCTCCTTTGAGACTGCGCCTTTCCGGCGGGGTATCGGGCGAATCGACGCTGGAAAGATCGGACAAGATACTGGCCGCCATCAGCGGGAACCTGCACCGCATCGAAAGCGAACAGAACGGCAAGCTGCGCAGGCTTGCCGATGCCGCCTATGAGAAAGCCGACGACATCATCGACAGGCTGAACGCCGCCGGACTGAACATCGAAGCGCCCGATAACGGTCGTGCGGCAATGGGTGGTCCACTCATTCCGGTCTCGTCTCCCGGCACCATCGTCAATGCGTTCGATATGCAATTGCAGAATCTTGACAGTGCGCTCGATCGGCTCGAACAGCTGCGCCGCCGTGTCAGCACCCTGCCGCTTGCCAATCCCGCGCCCGGCAATCCGGTAACGAGCCTTTTCGGCACACGTCGCGATCCGTTTCTAGGTACGGCGGCTTTTCATTCGGGCGTCGATTTTCGCGCCACTTACGGGCAAGCCGTGAAAGCCACCGCTGCGGGCACGGTTCTGAAAGCAGGTCGGTTCGGCGGCTATGGCAATATGGTGGAGATCGATCACGGCAACGGATTTTCGACGCGCTTCGCTCATTTGAGCCGCGTTCTGGTGCGTGACGGGCAACGCGTCGCGAGGGGAACAGTTGTCGGCCAAGCCGGAAGCTCCGGTCGATCAACCGGTAGTCATCTGCACTATGAAGTCCGGGAGAATGACCGCGCGGTCAATCCGGTCAATTTCCTGAAGGCGGGCAAACAGATAGAACCGTTACTATGATCCGCATGAAAAACCCGGCTGGATGCCGGGTTTTTCAATCGTCTAAAGTTCGCGAAAATCAGTCGATATCATCGATCAATTCGCCGCTGCCATGGATGCGATGCGCAAGCGCGGCTTCCATGAACGGCGTGACCGAACCATCCAGCACTTCCTGCGGATTGGTGCTTTCGACGCCCGTGCGCAGATCCTTGACGAGCTGATATGGCTGAAGCACGTAGGAGCGAATCTGATGCCCCCAACCGATGTCGGTCTTGGTGGCGTTCACCGCATCTGTCGCTTCTTCGCGCTTCTTCAGTTCCTCTTCATAGAGGCGAGCGCGCAGCATGGACCACGCTTTTTCGCGGTTCTTGTGCTGTGAGCGTTCCGCCTGACACTGCACGACGATACCGCTTGCGATATGCGTGATACGCACCGCCGAGTCGGTCGTGTTGACGTGCTGACCGCCTGCACCAGAAGCGCGATAGGTATCGATACGAACATCGGCTTCCGTAACCTGCACATCGATATTGTCATCGATGACAGGATAAACCCAGATGCTGGCAAAGGAAGTGTGGCGGCGAGCGTTGGAATCGTATGGCGAAATCCGCACCAGGCGATGTACGCCGGATTCGGTCTTCAGCATACCGTAGGAATTGTGCCCCTTGACGAGAATGGTCGCGGACTTGATGCCCGCTTCTTCGCCTTCGTGCACTTCCATAACCTCAACCTTGCGCCCGTTGCGCTCGGCCCACCGCGTATACATGCGCAGAAGCATCGAGGCCCAATCCTGGCTCTCGGTACCGCCCGCGCCCGCATGAACTTCCAGATAGGTGTCGTTGGCGTCGGCTTCGCCGGACAGAAGCATGTCGATCTGGCGACGGTCGATTTCTTCCTTCAGTTCGCGAATGGCGTTTTCCGCGTCCTCAATAATCGACTTGTCATCCTCCTCCTCGCCCATGGCGATGAGTTCGATGCTATCGTTCAGCGTTTGCGTGAGGTGATTGATACCATTGATGCTGTCTTCCAGCTGCTGACGCTCACGCATCAGCTTCTGTGCTTCCTGGGCATCGTTCCACAGTGTGGGATCTTCGGCTCTCTGATTGAGATAGCCAAGACGTTTTATCGCCTGATCCCAGTCAAAGATGCCTCCTCAGCAGGCTTATGGCCTGCTGGATTTCGTCAACCAGCGTCTCGATTTCCGCGCGCATGGGCAGATCGTTCCTTCAATATCGATTATTCATTCCAGGAAGTCGAGCCATCCGTTAACGAGGCTCGGACTCTCGCGCCGGACAAGGGGTCCGGGCGCCGCGGACCATAGTGAGCGCGCGGCGCGGTGTAAAGGGTAAAGCCTGCTTTCGCGGTCAGTAAAGTCCGCCAGAACCGGAGTTGATCGCGCGTGTTGCCTGCGGCGATTGAGGTGCAACCGGCGAGCCTTCGCGGAACGATCCCATACCGATGACCGAATAACTGTCAGACGGCCCCGTGCCCGGCTTGAAAGCTTCCATGATAACGTTCGGATCACCCTGATTGGCGCGCATACCGGTCTTGCGGTTGATCGCGAGAACGGTCATCCCTTCCGGGACACGGAAGTCGACCTTCGGCGCTCCTGCCAGAGCCTGTTCCATGAAGGACTTGAACACCGGTGCAGCCAGACCGCCGCCCGTACCACCCCGACCGAGCGATGCCGGCGTATCGTAGCCCATGAAAACGCCGACCACGAGATCGGGCGTGAACCCCACGAACCAGGCATCCTTTTCATCGTTCGTCGTGCCGGTCTTTCCAGCCAGCGGACGGTCGAGACTTTGCAGGATTCGCGCCGTGCCGCGCTGAACCACACCTTCCATCATCGAGGTGATCTGATAGGCAGTCATCGGATCGAGCACCTGATCGCGGTTATCGATCAGCACCGGCTCTTCCTGATTAGCCCATTCCTGTGTGTTGCAACCTTCGCACTGCCGGCCGTCGTGTTTGAATACGGTCTTGCCGTAACGGTCCTGAATACGGTCGATCATCGACGGCGTTATGCTCTGTCCGCCATTCGCAATGATCGAATAGGCCGTCACCATGCGCAAAACCGTGGTTTCGCCAGCGCCGAGCGACATGGAAAGAACCGGCAGCATCTTGTCGTAGATTCCGAAACGCTCTGCATATTCTGCAACGAGCTTCATCCCCATATCCTGCGCCAGGCGCACGGTCATGACGTTACGCGACTGTTCGATACCATAGCGCAGCGTCGAGGGGCCGGAGAACTTGCCGGAATAATTCTTCGGCGCCCACACGCCGAGTGTACCGCCCTGATCGACTTCCAGCGGACCGTCGAGAACGACCGACGCGGGTGTGTAGCCGTTATCGAGAGCGGCAGAATAGACGAACGGTTTGAACGAAGAACCCGGCTGACGATAGGCCTGCGTCGCACGATTGAATTCCGACTCGGCATAGGAGAAACCACCGACCATGGCCAGAACACGGCCCGTATGCGGATCCATGGCCACCAGTGCGCCCTCGAGCTTCGGCGGTTGCTGGAGGCGATAGCGGGAGTCCCCCTGCCTGGAGACATAGACTATATCGCCCGGCTTCAAGACGCCTTCCGGCGATTTTGCACTCGTCCGCTTGTCGCCGATATGAATGACGCGCATCGCCCATTTCATATCTTCGGCGGAGATGAATGCCCGCTTGCGTTCCTTGCTGCGGGAACCGGACGCTTCGAGCGGAGGCTGCAGACCGATATCCGCGCCAGCTGCCGAAACGTTGAGAACGATTGCAAGCTGCCATTCCGGTACGTCGGAATAGGAGTCCATATCGCCGAATGCGGTGCCCCAGTCGTTGCCCAGTTCGACATTTTTCATCGGGCCACGCCAGCCGCGCACTTCGTCATAACGGAGCAAGGCGGACTGCAAGGATTTGCGAGCCTCGATCTGCAAGGTCGGATTGAGTGTCGTGCGGACCGAAAGCCCCCCCTCGTAAAGGGCGTCGACGCCATATTTCTGAATGATCTGGCGGCGCACTTCCTCAGTGAAATATTCCGATGCGAAAACATAATGCGCATCCGAACGCTGCTTGACGCCCAACGGTTCTTTCTTGGCGGTTTCCGCTTCTTCCACAGTGATGTAGCCGTTTTCATTCATGCGATCGATCACCCAGTTACGGCGTTCGATTGCACGTTCCGGCTGGCGGAAGGGATGATAGTTGTTCGGCCCCTTCGGCAGCGCGGCGAGATATGCGCTTTCGGCGATGGAGAGTTCGCCCACGGACTTGTCGAAATAGGTCAGCGCAGCGCTGGCAATGCCGTAAGACCCCAGGCCAAAGAAAATTTCGTTGAGATAAAGTTCGAGGATGCGATCCTTGGAATAAGCCTGCTCGATACGCATGGCCAGGATGGCTTCCTTGATCTTGCGATCATAGGTCTGCTTCGACGTCAGAAGGAAATTCTTAGCCACCTGCTGCGTGATCGTGGAAGCGCCGACGGGGCGCCGACCGGAACCCATATTCTTGATATTGGTCATCATTGCGCGGGCCAAGCCGACAAAGTCGAGACCATGATGTTCGTAGAAGGTCTTGTCTTCAGCCGAAACGAAAGCGGCCTTGACGCGGTTTGGGACAGCCTGGATCGGCAGATAAAGGCGACGCTCACGCGCGAATTCCGCCATCAGGCTACCGTCCGAAGCGTGAACGCGCGTCATTACCGGGGGCTCGTATTTCGCGAGCACCTCATAGTCTGGCAAATCTTTCGTGAGACTTCCGACGTAAAGAGCGACGCCACCTGCAACGAGGAGCATCAGCACCGTACCGATCCCGAAGAAATATCCGATAAGCCTTACCATGAATCCGGAATCCTGCCTTCAGACTATTTATATCATAGGGCGCGCAACAGAAACCGCCAACCCTTCACCCAATTTTGCCGTATGGCCTCTGTTGGCTTAGTGACCAGCAAATGAGTCAAAGGCAAGATCGTTTACGTGTTTTTACCAATTTAACGCGGTCGGTTTCATAAACGCAGCAAAAATACCCCAAACTGTTGCACACATGCATCTTATAAGCTTTTCATCATATAATCTGCCAGCGGACGAGGAAAACAGCGATGGTCCTAGTGTGGTGGATTTGAAGTTCCTCTCATTTGCATGGCATCCATGTTTAGGAACTTCAAATCCGTAAACCACACTAGATTCAATATCTTGCTAGCGTGGCTTTGAAACCGAAATTCGTTCTCAACACTGCTCCAAAGTGATACGAATTTCGGTTTCGCCACACTAGCCCTTGGTCAGGCGTGCCGGATGCTTCAGCACTTTGAACGCTTTCACGGCCAGTGCGAGGCGATCCGCCAGCTTCTTTCGCCATTCCGGATCGCTGATCAATTTTTCGTCCTCGGCGTTCGACAGATAGCCGATCTCGATGAGAACGGACGGTACGTCCGGAGCCTTCAACACCTGAAACCCCGCGAAACGGTGCGGATTATTGATGAGATTCACCTGCCCCTGCAACTTGCCGATGACTTTTTCGGCGAAACTCAGCGAGAAAGTATGGGTCTCACGCCGCGTCAGATCGAGGAGAATATCGGTCACTTCAGGCTGCTCCTCCGGCAATGCGCCACCGAGGCTGTCTGACCTGTTTTCGCGCTCCGCCATGGCGCGCGCGACGGAATCCGACGCCTTGTCCGAAATCGTATAGACCGTCGCGCCGCGAATAGCGTTCTGGTTGATCGTGTCTGCATGAATGGAAATAAAAAGGTCGGCCTCGTGCTGACGCGCAATCCGAACCCGTTCCGAAAGCCTCAGAAACGTATCGTCGTCGCGCGTCATCAGAACCCGAATATTCTTTTCCCTGGCAAGGCGATCCCGCAATTCGCGACCGAAGGCGAGCGTCAGCTCTTTCTCCTTGATTCCGCTCAGGCTCTCCGCTCCGCTGTCAATGCCGCCATGCCCCGGATCGATCATAACCGTAAAGGGACGGGTCGCCCGATCTTCGCTCACCGCCCGAACCGGCTTTTCACCGGCTTCGGTGGAACTTGTGATTTCCTGGCGACTTTTCAGTTGCTCGGCAAATTCCCGGTCCGACGAAGCAACGATGTCAGCCACGAGCCGGTACCCCGATGCGCTTTCATTTTTGAGAACGCGGAGATCTTCGACCTTGAAGGGACCGCGCAAGGTAAGGATCAGTCGGGAACGCCCCTTGCCGACGAGGCCGTAGCGCACCCGCGACACCAACCCTCTCGCCGCGAGGCTGTCCTCATCGAAACCGAAACGCGTTTCGGGCAAGTCGACGACAAGACGATGCGGATTATCCAGCAGCAAGGTGGAAAGCTTCGGCTCGCGGTCAAACATGACGACGACCCGCATCCGCAAATCATCGCCAGCCATACGAAAAGTGAGCGCGGAAAGCGGCGAACTCACCCGGTCCGCCGTAAAAGCAGGCAGGGCTTGAACCAGCAAAGCTGAGAACAGAACCAGCATTACCAACAGGCATCTGGCACCCGGCAATCTTGTCACAGCGTTTTCAGCGCTTCGAAAATGCATTGGCCGCCACAATCAAAAACGTTATCGAATAACCGGCATCAATAATCGCGATACCGGTACTTTTGCCCCTGCACCCGCTCGCCCGAACATCTGTCTTTTTGATACGCATCTTGTTCCGAAAATCGCTTCAGACTTTTCGGGATGCGCTTCAAACACTCGTACAGAACTACAGTTAATGAAGGATTTCCAGCCGTATTTCCACCTTGAATGAGGCCTATACTCGGCTTTCGGCAAAATTGCGATACGAATGTCAACTGATATTCGTACTTGTCATCCTTCAAACGAGATCATAAAAGCTAAGACAGGTTACGGCGAACTATCAGAATCGTTTGCCGGTTCTCTAAAAGAACCGCAAGGAATGATAGCGAAAACAGCGGCATATTCATCCGCCGCCCCGGTGACCGGCACAGAATTCAGCGGAGATGTGGCTCCCCCGCCCTCCGTTTCTATCGGCCGACTGCGCATCTTCACGCGCTGTCGCCATCGCTCGAAAAGAGCAAAGAGGTCGACCCGGCTTTTCCGGGTCATATATGAGGTCGTTTCGTTCGGAACAGCTATGGGTCAAGCAAGACTGACCATTGCGAGCCTGAAGACCGTGATCGCCACGAGGCCGTCGCGCGCGGAGGCATCAGCTTTTATTCCAACGAACCCAGAACCATCCGGCAGATGCATCGCAGTGAGCATGGCAGCCCCTAGGGTATTGTCCGGCGCACGCGTCTTGCGTCTTTGCGCCGGCAGGAAAGACAATAATGTCCAACAAAATGCTTATCGATGCCTCCCACCCGGAGGAGACCCGCGTTATCGTCACACGGGGCAACAAGATTGAAGAATTCGACTTCGAGTCGGAACATAAGAAACAGCTGAAAGGCAATATATATCTGGCGCGCGTGACCCGCGTCGAACCTTCGCTGCAGGCTGCATTCGTGGAATATGGCGGCAATCGTCATGGCTTCCTCGCATTTTCGGAAATCCATCCCGATTACTATCAGATTCCGGTAGCGGATCGTCTGGCTCTGCTCGAAGCCGAGGCAAAGGCTGCGCGGGCGGAAGATGACGAAGACGAGCCGCGCTCCAAGAGTGATCGCAGCGACCGTTCGCGCCGCAATCGCCGCCGCGGCCGTCGTGACGGCCAGAATGGCGATACGACTGCCAACAGCGCCGAGAAGAACCTGCCTGCTGCCGAGCCCGTCGGTCCCGCTTTTGAGAATTACGTACCGGGAACACCGGCTATCGCGCTCTCGCAGAAAGGCGACGTGATCTCCGAAGCAGTCGACAGCGGCGATGAAGACGATGTCGAACACGAAGAGGACATGGTTGAATCGGTCGGCTCGGAAGACGCTCTGGAAGAACTTCCGACCCATAGCCGCACCAATCGCCGCCAGTACAACATTCAGGAAGTGATCAAGCGTCGCCAGATTCTTCTGGTGCAGGTCGTCAAGGAAGAGCGCGGCAACAAGGGTGCAGCTCTCACCACCTATCTCTCGCTTGCCGGACGTTATTCGGTGCTGATGCCCAATACGGCGCGCGGCGGCGGAATTTCGCGCAAGATTACCAATCCGCAGGACCGCAAGCGCCTGAAGGACATCGTCAAGGATCTCGAAGTGCCGCAGGGCATGGGCGTGATCCTGCGTACCGCCGGCGCGAACCGCACCAAGGCGGAAGTCAAGCGCGATTACGAATATCTGATGCGCCTTTGGGAAAATGTGCGCACGCTGACGCTGCAATCGACGGCGCCCGCCCTCGTCTATGAGGAAGGAAGCCTCATCAAGCGTTCCATCCGCGACCTTTACAACAAGGACATCGCGGAAATTCTCGTTTCCGGCGAGAACGGCTATCGCGAGGCCAAGGATTTCATGCGTATGCTCATGCCGAGCCACGCCAAGGTGGTCCAGCCCTATCGCGACCAGATTCCGATCTTCACGCGCAACGGCGTTGAATCCCAGCTCGACCGTATGCTTCTGCCGCAGGTCACGCTGAAATCGGGCGGTTATCTGATCATCAATCAGACGGAAGCCCTTGTCGCCATCGACGTCAATTCGGGCCGCTCGACGCGTGAGCACTCCATCGAGGACACCGCGCTCCAGACCAATCTCGAAGCGGCCGAGGAAGTCGCGCGCCAGTTGCGCCTGCGCGACCTCGCGGGTTTGATCGTCGTCGATTTCATCGACATGGAAGAAAAGCGCAACAATCGCGCTGTCGAAAAGAAAATGAAGGAATGCCTGAAGGACGACCGCGCCCGCATTCAGGTGGGGCGGATTTCGCACTTCGGTCTTCTGGAAATGTCACGCCAGCGCATCCGCGCATCTGTGCTCGAAAGCACGATGCAGGTCTGCCAGCATTGCGGCGGCACCGGCCATATCCGCTCGGATTCATCGATGGCGCTGCATATCATTCGCGGCATTGAGGACTACCTGCTGCGTCATTCCGGCTTCGACATTCATGTTCGTACACCGGCTGCTTCGGCACTTTACGTGCTTAATCACAAGCGCCAGCTCCTGGCCGATCTGGAAGGCCGCTTCGGCGTCGCGATCAGCATCGATGCCGACGATAGCGTCGGTCATCAGCATTTCGTTATCGACAAGGGCGCACCGTCGACCCGCCCTGTGACCCAGCCTCCGGTGCAGCCTATGGCTTACATCGAGGACGACATCGAAGATCCGGAAATTCCGGTCGATGAGGATGAAGCCGAAGAAGAAGCAAAGGCTGATATTCAGGCTCGCGAAGATCAGGGAGAGGAAGGCGACCGCAAGCGCCGTCGCCGCCGTCGCCGTCGTGGTGGCCGCGATCGTGAAAACCGCGAGCAGACCGTACAGGCCGATGGTGCTTCGGACGAGGAATCCGATGAGGATGACGATACGGTCGAGGAAGCCCGCGACGATTCCCTGGCCGCATCGAGCGAAGAGGAACGCCGCAAGAAGCGTCGTCGCGGTCGCCGGGGCGGACGAAAGAACCGTCGTGACGACGAACCGCGCGGCCGCAAGGTTCCAGATCCTGAGTTCGTCGGCTATACGCCTGTGCTGGTAGCGGTCGAGGCCGAGCAAACGGTAGCCGAAGAGGTTTCTGCGCCTGCGGTGACTGAGACGGTTGAGGTCGTGGAGGCCGTTGCGCCTGCCGCCGAAGAAGCCGCTTCCGAAGAAAAAAACGCCAAGCCTGTGCGCAAGCCGCGTGCCCGCAAGGCCGTGAAATCGGAAGAAGCAGCCGAAGAGGTTGTGGCGGTCGAGGCCGAAGAGAAGCCTGCCAAGCCGGCACGCAAGACCCGCGCGCGCAAGAAAGCCGCAGATGAAGCACCTGCCGAACCGGTTGCGTCCCCAGAGGAAGCCGAACCGGCAAAGCCGAAGCGGCGTACCCGCAAAGCTGCCGCAAAGCCGGTGGTGGAGGTCGAGGAGACCGTAGCGGTCGAAGCCGAAGTGGCGACCGTAACCGAACCTCAGAAGAGTGCTGAGCCGGTCGTGACTTCGAGCGAGAGCGAAGGTGAGGAGCAGAAACCCAAGCGCGCCGGTTGGTGGCAGAAGAAGGGCTTCTTCTGAGCGGGTTGATGGATGAAATGAAAAACCGGCGGAAACGCCGGTTTTTCTTTATCTTTCAAGATCAGGGTCAGGACCTATTAGAGCGCCGATCTGGTTCAGTCAGATCGAAACGCGCTCTAACACATGAATGTGGGAGTCAGGCTTTCTGCTGAGGGAGCCAGCTTTCGAGCCTGCGAACGGCTTCCTGCATCTCTTCGATCTTTCCGGCATAGGAAAAGCGCATCGTGCGATGTCCGTCCAGCGGATCGAAATCGCGGCCGGGCGTCGCCGCAATGTTGATTTCCGCGATCATCCGGCGGGCAAATTCCATACTGTCATTGGTAAATCGTGAGACATCGCAATAGGCATAGAATGCGCCATCCATGGGCGCGGCCAGACTCAACCCCATGCGCGGCAGATGGTCCAGCAGAATACGACGGTTCCGACGATAGCGATCTTTCACGCGCTCCAGTTCGTCGGTTGCGTGGAATGCCTCGATAGCAGCCCGCTGCGATAGTTCCGGCGCCGAGATATAGAGGCTCTGGCCCAACCGTTCGACTGCGCGAATATCGCTTTCCGGCAAGACCATCCATCCGATACGCCAGCCGGTCATGCAATAATATTTGGAGAACGAATTGATGATCGTCACGTCGTCAGCGATTTCCAGCGCAGTCACATCCTCGGCCTCATAGGAAAGCCTGTGATAGATTTCATCGGAAATCACCCGGATATCCAGTTTGCGGGCCGTTTCGACGATCGCTTTCAATTCCGTTCTGTCAATGACCGCACCGGTAGGGTTAGCGGGGCTCGCAAACAGCACACCCTTGAGCGGCTTTTCGGCATGTGCGGCGGCAAGCGCCTCGGCAGTCAGGGATGCCGTAGTTCCGTTACCCGTAGGAATTTCCACGACTTCCAGGCCAAGAGCCGTCAGAATGTTGCGATAGGCAGGATAGCCGGGGCGCGTGATCGCGACCCGGTCACCGGGATCGAAATAGACCACGAAAGCCAGATTGAAGGCGGCGGAAGAACCGGTGGTCACAGCAATTCGTTCGGGAGAAACCGAAACGCCGTAATGATCGGCATAATGAGCGGCAATGGCCTCCCTCAATTCGATCAAGCCCAAAGCGTCGGTATAACCGATGCGACCATCCTTGAGGGCGCGCTCCGCCGCCTGACGGACGATCATCGGTGCCGGGTCGGCCGGTTGCCCCACGGCCATCGAGATGATCGGGTGTCCCGCGGCACGACGCCGGTTGGCCTCAGCCAGTACATCCATGGCGTGAAAGGGCTCAACCGCGCTGCGGCTCGAAAGAGTGACCAACTTTACCTCCAGAAAATTGCGAATGGCGCTTTCTTTATCCGCCGTATAATCGCCGGATTGCTAAAGCAACAGACTGTTTTGAGAAAATGCGACCAAATTACGAGACAATGCTGCCGTAACCTGTCCATGATTTAACACACAGGCTATAAGATTCGCGCCGATTTCGAGAAGGAAGAACAATACTATGGGGACGATGACTGCACCTTTCCCAGGCAGAAGACTTTCTTTCCGTGCTTTGGTTCGCCGTTCGGTCGCGACGGTGGCTGCGCTGACCATAGCCGTTACGAGCGCCCTGCCCGCCTCCGCGCAGACGCGCGGTCGCGGCGTCCCCATTGTTCGGGACGCGGAGATTGAGGCGCTCGTGGCCGATTATGCTGCACCAATCCTCAAGGCAGCCCGCCTCGGCGGTCGCGGTGTGCGGGTCATTCTGGTCAATTCCCCCAGCTTTAACGCCTTCGTCGACGGGCGGCGCATATTCATTAATACCGGCGCCATCATGCAGGCGGAGACGCCAAATGAGATCATCGGCGTCATTGCACACGAATCAGGGCATCTCGCGGGCGGCCATCAAGATCGGCTGCGTGAACAGCTGAGCCGTGCCCGCACCATGGCGATCATCGGTATGCTTCTGGGTGTCGGGGCTGGCGTCGCTGGCGCTGCGAGCGGCAGTGGCGGCGCAGCCGGGGCTGGAGCGGGCGTTGCGCTCGGCACCAATGAAATGGCGATGCGCAGCCTTATGAGCTATCAGCGCACCGAAGAAATGACGGCGGACCGCCTTGCGGTGAATTACCTCAATGCAACCGGCCAATCGACAAAGGGTATGCTGGACACGTTCGAGCGCTTCGCATCGGCCTTGTCTCTATCGGGCACGCAGATCGATCAGTATCGCATCAGCCACCCTCTCCCGCGCGAACGCATCGCCAATCTCGAAGAACTCGCCAGGAAGAGTCCTTATTTCAACAAGACAGATTCCCCGGCATTGCAGCTTCGCCACGACATGGCCCGCGCAAAGATCGCGGCCTATTCCGGCAATATGGGCGCATTGCAGCGTATGTTCCGCAATAATCCCGGAGGCCTTCCGGCCCGCTATGGCAATGCCATCACGACCTATCTGAACGGATCGGCGCGGACAGCCCTGCCGAAGTTCGATGCTCTCATCAAGGAACAGCCGAAGAACCCCTATTTTCAGGAAATGCGAGGCGAGGTTCTGATCAAGGCAAACAACGCATCGGGCGCGGCAAAAGCCTTTCAGAAGGCGGTTTCGCTCGATCCGCGCAAGTCGCCGCTTCTGCGCATGAGCTATGGTCGAGCGCTGATGCTGACCGGCTCCAAGGCGAATATGCCGACAGCCATCAAAGAGATCAGGGCGGGCATAGCTTCCGATCCCGAGTTTCCCGGCGGCTACGGCTATCTCGCGCAAGCCTACGGACAGCAAGGAAATATGGCGCTTGCCGATCTTGCCACCGCCGACATGAACTATTATTCGGGCAAGCTCCGGCAGGCGCAGATATTCGCCATCCGCGCACAAAAACAGATGAAGCCCGGCTCGCCGAACTGGCTGCGCGCGCAAGACATCATCAACGCCAAGAAGTCAAAATAGTACATCGGGCAAGCCCGATACGGATTTTCAAGAAAGATCGGAATTCTCGGATGAAGAATGCATTTTCCATCACAATGGCGAGCGGCGTTGTCGGTCTCGCAGCTCTTGCGGTCGGATATTATGCCGGCACGGCACGACAGGTTTCCGCGCCAGCTCCTGTCGAAACGGCGGCTGCCCAGGCTCCCGACCAGCAAGCCATCGAGAATGTCGTGCGCAACTATCTCATCCAGAACCCGGAAGTGTTGCTGGAAGTGCAAACTGCGCTCGAAACCAAGCAGGCACGTGTCGCCCAGGAGCAGACGAAGGCGGTTCTGACCGCCAATCGTGACGCTCTTTACGATCAACAGCACGATTCTGTCTTCGGCAATCCCGAAGGCGACGTCACCGTCTACGAATTCTTCGACTATAATTGCGGCTACTGCAAGCGTGCCCTGCCCGACATGGAAGCCATTCTCAAGAGCGACACGAAGGTTCGTTTCGTGATGAAGGAATTCCCGATCCTGGGGCCGGACTCGGTAAAGGCCCATATCGTGGCGCAGGCGTTCAAGTCCCTCATGCCGGAAAAGTATGACCAGTTCCATCAGGTACTGCTCGGCGCACAGGAACGCGCAACCGAAGATTCTGCCATTGCCGATGCGGTCGAACTCGGAGCCGATGAGACGCAGTTGCGCGACAAGATGAAAGATCCGGCAATTACAGACGCCTTCCAGAAGACCTACCAGTTGGCGCAGCAGCTCAATATTACGGGCACCCCGTCCTACATCATCGGCGACGAGCTGGTGCCGGGCGCCATCGGCGTCGAAGGACTGGTCGAAAGAATCGCCGCTGCACGCGCTGCTACAAAGAACTAAAAAATTTGCCGGGCTCTTGCTGGTCGCTTTCGTGAGACAGTTGTGGCCCGGCGCCATCAAAATACGGTGAATGGAGCAAAAATGCCGTATTGCTTGTTCATTCCGCAAAGAATAGCGGGAAAAACCGCTGCGGTATGCCATCTGCAATGAATTAGAGGGTTTCGACTTGCGTCCAAGCCCTCTATATGGAATGCGAAGTGTACCGAAATTTCGTGGTAAACGCGCTATCGTCACGGACGGATATGGCAAAAACGGTTTTTGTTTTGAACGGCCCCAACCTCAACCTTCTCGGAAAACGGGAACCGGGGATTTATGGTGTTGCAACGCTGGATGACATCGAGGCGGCCTGTAAACGCGAGGCCGGACAACTGAATCTTGACGTCGTATTCCGCCAGTCGAACCATGAAGGCGATCTGGTGACCTGGATTCAGGAAGCGGGCGACAAGGACGCCTTCGTCCTCATCAATCCGGCCGCCTATAGCCACACTTCAATAGCTATTCACGATGCCATCCGCTCGGCCAAGGTTACGGTGGTGGAAGTGCATCTGTCCAACATTCATGCGCGTGAGGCTTTCCGGCATCATTCTTACGTGTCCGCAGTCGCCAAGGGCGTCATCTGCGGCTTTGGCGCGGAAGGATACCTGCTCGGCCTGCGCGCGCTTGCGGCAATTGCCAAAGAACAAGAAAACAACGGGCAAAGCGTAAAAGGGGCCTGATATGTCCAGCAAAAACTCCGTCATCGACAAGGAAACGATCCGCGATCTCGCGGATATTCTGAACGAAACCGATCTCACCGATATCGAAGTGGAACACGGCGATCTGCGTATCCGCGTTTCGCGCAAGGTTACGGTTCAAGCTGCGGCTACCGTCGTTCCCGCAGCTGCACCGGCCGCGACGGTTGCACCTGCCGCTGCGCCTGCGGCCGCAGCAGAAACGACCAAGGCCGAGCTTGCCAAGAACGCCGTTCCTTCCCCGATGGTCGGCACCGCCTATCTCGCTCCGGCCCCCGGCGCCCGCAACTTCATCGAAGTCGGCACGCAGGTGAAGGAAGGCCAGACGCTTCTTATCATCGAGGCCATGAAGACCATGAACCAGATTCCGGCGCCGCGTGCCGGTACGGTCAAGGCGATCCTGATCGAAGACGCTCAGCCGGTCGAATACGGCGAACCGCTCGTCGTGATCGAATAAGATAACGGATCACGGCTTATTCAATGGACGGGCAGCAAAGCGCAATGTTTCAAAAGATACTCATAGCCAATCGTGGCGAAATCGCTCTTCGCGTGCTCAGGGCTTGCAAGGAACTGGGCATCAAGACAGTCGCCGTGCACTCAACCGCGGACGCCGACGCGATGCATGTGCGCCTGGCGGACGAAAGCGTCTGCATCGGTCCGCCGCCGTCGCGCGACAGCTATCTGAACATCCATCAGATCGTTGCAGCCTGCGAGATTACGGGCGCTGACGCGATTCATCCGGGCTACGGCTTTTTGTCGGAGAATGCCAAGTTCGCTGAAATCCTTGAAGCGCACGACATCACCTTCATAGGCCCCACCGCCTCCCATATTCGCATCATGGGCGACAAGATCGAAGCCAAGCGCACGGCGAAGCGCCTCGGTATTCCCGTGGTCCCGGGTTCCGATGGCGGTGTGACGGACGACAAGGAAGCCGCGCGCGTAGCCAAGGAAATCGGCTATCCGGTCATCATCAAAGCTTCTGCCGGCGGCGGCGGCCGCGGCATGAAGGTTGCACGCTCCGAGGAAGACCTTTCGATCGCTCTGGCGACGGCACGTTCCGAAGCTGGCGCAGCTTTCGGCGACGATGCGGTCTATATCGAGAAATACCTCGAAAAGCCGCGTCATATCGAAGTGCAGATCATGGGCGACGGTGCGGGCAACGCCATCCATCTTGGCGAACGTGACTGCTCGCTGCAACGTCGCCACCAGAAGGTGTGGGAAGAAGCCAATTCCCCGGCGCTCAACGCGGAAGCGCGCGAAAAGATCGGCATGATCTGCGCCAATGCCTGCGCCGAGCTTGGTTATCGTGGCGCCGGGACGATCGAGTTCCTCTATGAAGACGGTGAATTCTACTTCATTGAAATGAACACGCGACTTCAGGTCGAACATCCGGTGACGGAAGCGATCACGGGGATCGATCTGGTACATGAACAGATTCGCGTGGCAGCTGGCCTTGGCCTGTCGGTTAAGCAGCAGGATATCCGCTTCTCCGGTCACGCTATCGAGTGCCGCATCAATGCGGAAGACCCGCTGACCTTCGCGCCTTCGCCGGGTCTCATCACGCATTACCATACGCCGGGCGGCCTCGGTGTGCGTGTAGATTCGGGCGTCTATTCCGGCTATCGCATTCCGCCATATTACGACAGCCTGATCGGCAAGCTCATCGTGCATGGCCGCAATCGCGTCGAGTGCATGATGCGTCTGCGTCGCGCACTGGACGAATTCGTGGTGGATGGTGTCAAGACGACCTTGCCCCTGTTCCAGGACCTGATCGGCAATCAGGACATCGCCAACGGCGATTACGACATTCATTGGCTGGAAAAATATCTCGCCACGAAGATGAACAGCGAAAGCGCCTGAAAAAAGTGACCGCAGGAGTGACCCCGGACGACTACAGAATCGAGCCGGAACTGCTCCTGCGGGCCTACGCCACGGGCGTATTTCCCATGGCGGAAGAAGCGGACGATCCCGAAGTTTTCTGGGTTCGTCCTGAACGCCGCGGCGTAATCCCCCTCGACAGTTTTCATATGCCGAAGAGCCTGCGAAAAACCATTCGACAGGGCATATTTGATATAAGGCTCGATAGCGATTTCGATGGTGTCATAGACGGCTGTGCCAGCGGAACAGGCGAGCGCGCGCGCACATGGATCAATGAACCGATCCGGGAAGCCTACAAGAAACTGTTCGAAATAGGACATTGCCACACCGTCGAAGCCTGGCATGACAATCATCTCGTCGGTGGGCTTTACGGCGTCACTCTCGGGCGCGCCTTTTTCGGTGAGAGCATGTTCACGCGCAAGCGCGACGCTTCAAAAGTGTGTCTGGCCTATCTGGTGCAGCATCTGATCAAACAGGGATTCGTCCTGCTCGACACCCAGTTCACCACCCCGCATCTTGAGAGATTTGGCGCAATAGAAGTGCCGCGAAAGAAATACGAGAAGCTGCTGGAAGGCGCGCTCGAAGGTATTGCGCGGTTCTGACGACACGCTCTGTAAAAACTACTTGCGCTGATCCGGCGGTGGAACGTCTGAGGTCTGCTTGCAATCCTTCAGCCAGACATCGTAAATTGGATGCTCGACGGCATTCAGACCCGGACTGTCAGCAAACATCCAGCCAGTGAAAATGCGTCGTATCTTACGGTCCAGGGTGATCTCATCGACTTCGACGAAACCATCCGTGCGAGGCGCTTCATTTTCGGTGCGGGAATAACAGACTTTTGGCGTTACCTGCAGGGCGCCAAACTGGACGGTCTCGTTGATGTAGACATCGAATGTGGTGATGCGTCCCGTCACCTTGTCCAGCCCGGAAAACTCTGCAACCGGGTTGGTAATGCGTTCCGCCTTGGCGCCATGAAAGCCGCTTGCGCTCGCAAAGACCGAAATCAAGGCGACCATAGCCGCCCTTTTGATGCTGTTTCTTCTGCTATCGGTTACGCCGGGGAAATGCTTCGTCAAAACGAAATCCGCACCATAATGTTAAAAAAACTGGGACTATTCCTAGTAACGAAATGTGACGATTCGTTGCCCGACTGCAAGTTGCAATAAAGCACGGACCCGATTGTCACGCGACTATCCCGGTTTTTCATTCAATTTCGGCTCGAAGCGAGCCAAAAGCATCAAAATCCGGCGTGTTTCACGCCGGATAACCCCGATCTCAGTTACCCGGTGTCCAGGCGTCATACTCGCCGGTAACGCGCGGACGTTCCGCAGGTTCCGTACCCGGACGGGCGATCGAACCCTTCGGGCGATAGGCCAATGACGTACCGGTCAGGTTCTGAAGATGCGGCTTCTGCCAATCGCGCGGGCGATAGTCTTCCTTGCTCGGAGGCGTGTCGACACGATGATGCATCCAGCCATGCCAGCCGGCAGGAATGGCGCTTGCTTCCGCATAGCCATTGAAAATGACCCAACGGCGCGTACGCCCTTCAGAATCCTTGCCGCCCTGATAATAGACATTGCCGAATTCGTCTTCGCCAACCCGCTCGCCCTTGCGCCAGGTATGGAAACGCGTGCCGAGTGTCTGGCCGTTCCACCAGGTGAAGACTTGCGTAAGAAATTTCATCATGGCCTTTTCCAGATCCATCATCGTTGCAGACGATTAAAACCGCCGCTTTATTGAAAGCTTATGGCCCTATCGCCCATCCAAGGCAAGAGCCAAGTTGCCGCTCTCACAACAGTATGAAGAGCCTTACATGCTCCAGCCTTCGAGCGATTTTTCCATAACCAGAACCGGCTCCTTGCAGTTCGGATCGCCCCAGTCCTCACTGCGCCCGACAATCGCATAACCCTTGCGCTCATAGAATTTCACGGCTTTCGCGTTCTTTTCGATCACTTCAAGTTTGATCGCCCGCACATCGGGGAATGCCATCTCTATTTCGGCCAGAAGCATCGTGCCGATGCCCTGAACCTGCGCATCGGGTCGCACGTAAAGCTGATGCAGCGATGCCTTGCCTTCTTCGGACTGGCTTGCGAAAGCCATGCCGTCAATGCCGCCCTCGCCATTATCGGCAACAACGAATTCCGAATAAGGCTTTTTCAGATTGGCTTTCAGCGCGGCAACACTATGCCAGCGGTCGGTGACGGCATTCACCGTCTCCCGACCCAGAATATCGTCGAACGTCGCGTGCCAGGTCGAAACGAGCAGTTCATGAACTGCTTTAAGATCGGCCTCTGTCGCACTGCGAACCCACATTATTCTTCGATCCCGAGCTTGGCCTTGACCAGTCCGTTGACAGCTTGCGGATTGGCCTTGCCACCGGTGGCTTTCATCACCTGACCGACGAACCAGCCTGCCAGCGTGGGCTTGGCCTTGGCCTGTTCGACCTTGTCCGGGTTGGCGGAAATGATGTCGTCCACGGCCTTTTCGATGGCACCGGTGTCGGTGACCTGCTTCATGCCGCGTTCTTCAACGAGCTTTTTCGGGTTGCCGCCCTCATTCCAGACGATATCGAACAGATCCTTGGCGATCTTGCCGGAAATGGTGCCGTCCCGGATCAGGTCGATCACCGCGCCAAGCTGCTCCGGGCTGACGGGCGATTCCTCGATGGTCTTGCCAGCCTTGTTCAGCGCGCCGAGCAAATCGTTGATGACCCAGTTTGCGGCAGCCTTGCCGTCGCGGTTTGCAGCCACGGATTCGTAATAGTCCGCAATGGCCTTTTCGGTGACCAGAATCGAGGCGTCATAGATCGAAATGCCCTGCTTCTCAACCAGACGCTGCTTCTTTTCATCCGGTAGCTCCGGCAGATCGACGGCCAGCGCATCCACAAATGCCTGATCAAATTCAAGCGGCAGCAAATCAGGATCAGGGAAATAGCGATAATCATGCGCTTCTTCCTTGGAACGCATCGAACGCGTTTCGCCTTTCACCGGATCGAACAGGCGCGTTTCCTGATCGATTTCACCGCCATCCTCCAGAATGGCGATCTGGCGGCGGGCCTCATATTCAATCGCCTGACCGACGAAGCGGATCGAGTTCACATTCTTGATTTCGCAGCGTGTACCGAACGCGCCGCCCGGACGGCGCACGGAAACGTTCACGTCAGCGCGCATGGAGCCTTCATCCATATTGCCGTCGCAAGTACCCAGATAACGGACGATCGTGCGCAGCTTGGTCAGATAGGCGCGCGCCTCATCCGACGAGCGCATATCCGGCTTGGAAACGATTTCCATCAACGCCACGCCGGAACGGTTCAGATCGACATAGGACATGGTCGGATGCTGGTCGTGCATCGATTTGCCCGCATCCTGCTCCAGATGCAGTCGCTCGATGCCGATCTCGACATCTTCGAACTGGCCCTTATTGTCGGGGCCGACAGAAATGGTGATCTGGCCTTCGCCGACGATCGGCTGCTTGAACTGCGAAATCTGGTAGCCCTGCGGCAGATCGGGATAGAAATAATTCTTGCGGTCGAAAACCGACTTCAAATTGATCTGCGCCTTGAGGCCAATGCCGGTGCGGACCGCCTGCTTCACGCATTCCAGATTGATGACCGGCAGCATACCGGGCATGGCCGCATCGACCAGAGACACATTGGCGTTCGGCTCCGCACCGAAGGAGGTGGAAGCGCCTGAAAACAGCTTCGATTCGGATGTGACCTGTGCGTGAACTTCCATGCCGATGACGACTTCCCAGTCGCCCGTGGCGCCGGAAATGAAGCGTTTCGGTTCTGGCGTGCGCGTATCAATAATGGACATGCTGGCTCGCGAATTATCTGGATTAAGCTGAAAAACGGATTGATTACTGGCTAGAGCAAAGCCCCCCTCGATGCAAGCTTTTCAGCCACATAGAAGGTTCTGGAACGGAAAAGGCCGCGCTTCGCAAGCGCGGCCAATCCTCATTCGCGGAGAAGGGAAGATCAAGCCTCTTCAGACTTACCCTCATCGGCCTTCTTCTTCGGTGCAGCCTTCTTCTTCGGCGCGGCCTTCTTTGCAGGCTTTGCTTCCGCTGCGTCGTCTTCTTCTGCCGTCAGTTCTTCCTTGGAGACCTTCTTGTCGGTCACGCTGATATTGGCGAGCAGGTGGTCAACGACCTTTTCTTCAAAGATCGGAGCACGGAGGTTAGCCACGGCATCCGGCGTCTTGCGCAGGAATTCGTAGATTTCCTTTTCCTGACCCGGATAGCGGCGAACCTGATCGTAAACGGCGCGCTGGAGTTCTTCCTCAGAAACCTCAACGCCGGCCTTTTCACCGATTTCGGAGAGAACCAGGCCGAGGCGCACGCGACGCTCAGCAAGCTTGCGATATTCTTCGCGAGCAGCTTCTTCCGTGGTTTCTTCGTCTTCGAAGGTGCGGCCAGCCTGCTGGAGATCGAAATTGATCTGCTGCCAGATGTTGTTGAACTCGGCGTCAACCAGCTTCTGCGGGGTTTCGAACTGATAGTCGCCGTCCAGAGCGTCGAGAATCTGACGCTTCACCTTCTGACGGGTGATCTGGCCATACTGGCTTTCGATCTGCTCGCGAACGACCTGACGCAGGCGTTCCAGCGTTTCGATACCAAGCTTCTTGGCGGTTTCGTCGTTCAATTCAAGTTCGTTCGGCTTGGCGACTTCCTTGACCTTGATGTCGAAGGTTGCTTCCTTGCCCGCGAGATGCGCTGCGCCATATTCTTCCGGGAAGGTCACGTTGATGACCTTTTCGTCGCCAGCCTTGGCGCCGACGAGCTGCTCTTCAAAGCCCGGAATGAACTGGCCGGAACCGAGAACGAGCTGCGCGTCGTTGTCCGCGCCGCCTTCGAACGGTTCGCCGTCGAGCTTGCCCAGATAGTCGATCGTGACGCGATCTTCGTTTTCGGCCTTACCCTTCTTGGTTTCGAAGGTGCGAGTGGACGCGGCGACACGCTTGACCTGCTCATCGACTTCCTCATCGGAAATATCGACGACTTCACGGGTCACTGCGATCTTGGAGAAATCCTTGACTTCGATGGCCGGCAGAACTTCGTAGTTCAGCGAGAAAACGAAATCAGCCTTGCCGTCGAGAACCTTTTCGGCCTCTTTTTCGTCTTCCGACATGATGACTTCAGGCTGGGTCGCCGACTTTTCGTTGCGGTCGGCGAGGATCGAACGCGACGAATCATTGAGGATTTCGTTGACGATCTCGGCCATGAAGGACTTGCCGTACATCTTGCGTAGATGACCGGCAGGCACCTTACCCGGACGGAAACCGTTGATGCGAGCGCGGCCACGCGCGGTTTCGAGCCGCTCTGCGAGCTTGGCTTCGAGATCTCCGGCCGGAACCACGACTTTAATCTCGCGCTTCAGCCCTTCATTGAGCGTTTCGGTAACCTGCATGTTCAAACCTTCACTTCTTGTCATTATCCCGCCGTTTCCGGCATTTTGCCTCAAGTCGCGGGAGAGAAATTCCGTTGCCTTATGACGGTCATTGGTGCGGATGGAGGGACTCGAACCCCCACGGTCTCCCGCCAGAACCTAAATCTGGTGCGTCTACCAATTTCGCCACATCCGCTTCTGAAGCGAAGCGCATTCCGCAGAACGCACCAAATTCGCCTCAGATATTGAACCGCCCTCAAAAGCGCGCGTCTCTATATCATCCAATTTTTCCGGTTCAAAGGAAAAAAGCCGCCTTCCCGGCAATGATTTGCCCGGTTTTGCCCAGTTTTGCAAGGCCAGCGCTTCCTGCCCTTCGCGCCTCCATATACAGCCCCTGTCCATAATGCCAGGATCGAGGCCGAACCGCTCTCAATAAAGTGGCTCCTTGTAGAGTTGCCGCCCGTCATCGCGCAATGCCTTGATGACCGGCGATCCGCTCACATCGACCGCGACAACGGCGGTAATCCGTCGTTCCCGCTGACTGTCCTCGATGGCACGCCCCTGCCCTTCAGGAACATAATAGCGTTCGATGCCGAAATTAAGGCGTATGTTCGCCTCCCGGTCGTCGGTTATCGAATAGTAGGCCTCGCCCCGAATCTGCACCTCTTCCGGCGCCAAGTCCTTGAACGGAACAAAAGACGCTCGCGAGAACCGCGCGACACCTTCCGCATCCGGCTTGACCGCCACATATACGATGCGCGAACCGTCCGGGTGGGTACCCGCGATATCCTTTCTTGCCAGACTGGATATCTCGTAACGGAGGACGACGTAATCGCCGCGCATCAAATCACGCGGATCAAAGGGTTCGGTCTGAAGCACCACTTCCGAGCCCGAACGCAATATCGACGCCCGCTTTTCTATTCCGGCATAAAGGATACCGGTTTGCAGCAGAGCGGCGACGACGGCCCCGGCATAAAGCCACTTGCGGTTCATGATCCCGCCTCCACCAGATTGCGCTTGCGTCCGAAACGGTTCTCCATGCGCCGCACGAAGGCGGCAAGCAACAGAACGAGAATACCTGCCGTGAGAAAGAAGCCTGACGTACCGATCATTGAGCCCACCGTCTGGAACGCCAGATAAAGGACCTCTATAGAAAACGCCGCATAAGCGATGGAGCGCAATCCGCCATTGTTGCGGCCGCATATGGCTATCGCTCCGATGGAGAGCGCCAGTATCAGAATTCCGTAAAAGGCCTCCCGCTCGATGCTCATGGCCAGACCGGAATAGGAGAACATCTGGTTGAGTTGCAGGATGGCGAGCGCCAGCAAAGCCATCAGTAGCCCATAAGCGGCCAACGGATGAGCGAAGCGGGTCAGCCTTTGCAGTGCGACATGGCCGAAGCCATCGGCCGCCACCAGACCGACGCCGACCGCGATCATGGCGATCAGCACCGCATTGTTCTCCTGCTCCGCATAGATGAGTATGGTCCAGCCGATAGAGAAAAAGGCCCACAGATGGGCAGCGTGACGCGAGCGAGTGAAAAGCGCCGCACCGACACCGACAAGGAACAGGATCGGCCCGACCCAGCGATATGTCGCGTCGTCATATAATCCATCGGCAAACACGTAGGTCGACAGGTAAAAGCAGGCGACACCGGCCCCGAACGCGGCCAGCACCGGTGCCCGAACCAGAAAAGCGGATGCAAGGACGCCGAGTGACCAGTAGATCGCCGCCGAATGAACATCGCCTGACAGGTGATACATTTGCCCTACAAGCGCCAGCCCCGCGCCGAACGAAGCGGCTCCGACGACGTAAAGTGCGGCCGGGAACACCGTATCGCCGCGCGCCTGTCGCCAGGCCCCGCCGAGATAGCTCGCCCATATCAGGACGAATATGAGGCCGATACGCACGAGGCGCGGCATTTCCTGCCAGTTTGCGGCAACCAGCATGATAACCGCCGCGCCAAGCAGCAGTCCGCCGAGCGTGGCCAGGACAGAACCGAGACTGAAGGCCGAAGCGCGCTTTTCAAGGTCGGCATTCAGTTTCGACGCTGTTTCAGCATCGATCAAGCCGTCCCGCCGCCATCTCTCGATCAGGCGTTCAACAGATATGGAAAATGACAAATTTGCTCCTGCTCATTTTGTCCGTTGTCGCCAACGCATTCGTAAGCGGCTGAGAACATATAGGAAACCGCGCTGCCGGCAAAGATAGATACCAAATCGCTTTACGGCAAATTTGTGCCCTGCCAGTTCAATCGATTTATATCGTCGTGCAGCATCCGCAAGGCAGCTATGCAAACTCGGGTCTGCAACCTGCGAAAACAATAGCTTATATCATGGGCAACAAACGAGATGAATTGAACAGAACCTCAGTTCCTCAACGATGAAGGAATAGCACGATGAACCTCTTTCGCTCTTACAACAACTGGCGCCGTTATCGCGACACCGTCAACGAACTCAGCCAGCTCTCCACCCGTGAGCTGAACGATCTTGGCATCTCCCGCGCGGACATCCCGTACGTTGCTCGCCAGGCCAAGGCTCGCTAATCAGCGCGTCTGACAGTTTTTCAGGTCTGGCTCATCCTCCCATCAGACCTGGATCGTCGCAAAGCTCTCCTCCTCCCAGGCTTTGCGGCAACAAGAC
The DNA here is from genome assembly GCF_014199265.1 of Brucella daejeonensis. Taxonomy (GTDB): domain Bacteria; phylum Pseudomonadota; class Alphaproteobacteria; order Rhizobiales; family Rhizobiaceae; genus Brucella; species Brucella daejeonensis. The sequence goes on along the minus strand of NZ_JACIJG010000004.1, from coordinate 287,731 downwards.
CGGTTCTCCTCCTCCCAAATACCGGTCTTTTCATAATGGCATCCGTCGCTCCTCCTCCCGCGACGGATGCCATTTTTTATGGGTTCATTCCTTCTCTTCGCTCCGCTTCTCCATTGAAGGCGCCCGGCAAAGGCGGTAAGGGAATGCCATGTCAAACACACCCGATATTTCTCCCGTACACGTCGTCGGCGGCGGTCTCGCCGGCTCGGAAGCCGCCTGGCAGATCGCACAGGCTGGCGTAGCTGTCGTTCTCCACGAAATGCGCCCGGTGCGCGGCACCGACGCGCACAAGACCGAACAGCTCGCCGAACTCGTGTGCTCCAATTCGTTCCGTTCAGACGATGCCGAAACCAACGCCGTTGGCGTCCTTCATGCCGAGATGCGCCTTGCCGGTTCGCTGATCATGGCCTGCGCCGATGCACATCAGGTTCCGGCTGGCGGTGCGCTTGCCGTGGACCGCGAAGGTTTTTCGCAGGCCGTGACAGCGAAACTTGAAGCACATCCGCTTATCACCATCGAGCGCGGGGAAATCACCGGCCTGCCGCCTGCGGAGTGGGGAACCACGATCGTCGCTACCGGCCCATTGACCGCACCGTCGTTGGCCGAGGCCATCGCAACGGAAACGGATGCCGATGCGCTCGCCTTTTTCGATGCAATCGCTCCCATTGTTCATTTCGATTCGATCAATATGGATGTCTGCTGGTTCCAGTCGCGCTACGACAAGGTCGGCCCCGGCGGCACCGGCAAGGATTACATCAACTGCCCGATGTCGAAGGAGCAGTATGAGGCCTTCGTCGCCGCACTTGTCGAAGGCGACAAGACCGATTTCAAGGAATGGGAAGGCACGCCCTATTTCGACGGCTGCCTGCCGATCGAAGTCATGGCCGAACGCGGACCGGAAACGCTGCGGCACGGCCCCATGAAGCCGATGGGACTGACCAACGCGCATAACCCGACCGTCAAGCCCTATGCGGTCGTGCAGTTGCGTCAGGACAATGCGCTCGGCACGCTCTACAATATGGTCGGCTTCCAGACGAAGCTGAAATACGGTTCGCAGACCGGCATTTTCAAGATGATTCCGGGCCTTGAGAATGCGGAATTTGCCCGCCTCGGCGGCTTGCACCGCAACACCTATCTCAATTCTCCGGTGCTTCTCGACGATGTGCTGCGCCTGAAATCGCGTCAAACCCTGCGCTTCGCCGGACAGGTGACAGGCTGCGAAGGTTATGTCGAATCATCGGCTATCGGCCTACTTGCCGGTCGCTTCACCGCTGCGGAAATGCTGGGCAATACCGCCGTTCCCCCGCCACCGACAACGGCTTTCGGGGCGTTGCTCGGTCACATCACGGGCGGACATATTGTGGCGGACGATGAGCCGGGCAAGCGTTCGTTCCAGCCGATGAATGTCAATTTCGGGCTGTTCCCGCCGGTCGAAGTCCCGAAACCCGAGGGCAAGCGCCTGCGCGGCAAGGAAAAGACCGTCGCCAAGAAACGTGCACTTTCCGCACGCGCGCTTGCCGATTGCCGGACATGGCTCGGCCTGCCGGAATAATATTCTGACTGGCTTCAATAGATGAACTGGAGCCAGTCAAACTGTTTCAGAAATTCGCTCTCAACATGAGCCATTGTTTACGGATGGCCGAAATATCGGCCACCCTGTCCACAGCCTGCGCACCCAGACGCTCTATTGCCTTGAGATAGGCAGGTACAAGCGCCAGCGGCAGGAAGGCCGGGGTCAGGCTTTTGGGCAGTTCCGTCCTGCTTCGTTCAAAAGCCGCCAGATGTTCGCGCGCAAGGGCAAGCATGATGCTGATAACACGCTCGACAGCCGCCTTGTCTTCGCCTTTCAAAAACACGTCGCGGCTAACGCCGACGGCCTGCAACATATCGGCCGGAACATAAAGCTGCCCTCGCCTGCGATGGATCGGCAAGAGACGCAACAGACCCGTAACCGCTTGCGCCACACCGGCGTGACCGGCCAGTTCCGCAAAGTTCTGCGCAGCATCGCGGTCCAGTATCAAGCCCGCCAGTTGAATGATTGCCGATGCGGTTTCTCCGCAATAGCCTTCGAAATCGTTACGGCTCGGCATCGGATCGTCATAGAGGTCGAAAATGCGGGCTTCGCAATAATTATCGAAGGCAGTGCGCGGAAGTTCATACTTCTCGATCGCTCCGATCAATGCCGCGGCTACCGGATGAGCTTCAGCGCTGCCCCGCGCGTCCCCGTTGAGGAGGTCACGCCACCATTGCAGCCTCACCTCGCCCGGAAGCGGTTCGTGAACCAGTTCCCGGATACGCGAGACCTCGGCGTTGAAAGCATAGAGCGCGGCAAGAGCGCCGCGCTTGTCCTGCGGCGCATAGAGCACCGTCAGATAACGATCCCGGTCGGCTTCGCGAAGCAACGCCAGGCAGTGTGCATCATTCTCATTCATGATGTCAGTCTACAGCAATCAGCGCCGCCGCAACCGCGCGATCCTCAGCCAGAAGCACATTATAGGTGCGCACGGCCGCTCCCGTGCTCATCGGGTCGGACAAAATCCGGTGCTCGCGCAAAATTGCGCGGACATCGTCGGGGATGCGGCGCAGATCCATACCCGTTCCGACCAGGAGTATCTCGATATCGGAAGCCTGTTCAAGGATAAGCCCGAGATCGGCGCGCGACAGAATGGGCGGCGTCGAAGGCTGCCAGCCGTGAATGCCGGATGGCAGACACAAGATTGAGCCGCGATGCGACATTTCGGCGAAACGAAACCCGCCGTCACCATAGGCGTCGATGGGTGCGCGCCCCGGAAAATGGGCATCGCGTATTTCTATTCCCTTGGCCATTCTCAGTTCTCCAGATTGAGCGACTGAGCGAGTTCGTCACCCATGGCATCGTCATGCCCGGCATCGCGAGGCTTCAGCCCGAACAGCACCAGCAACGGCGCGGCGATGAAAATCGACGAATAGGTCGCGACGACGATACCGACACTGAGCGCCAGCGCAAACATGCGAATTTCCGTGCCCCCGAAAGCATAAAGCGGGATATGCGCCAGAAAAGTCACAAAAGATGTCGGCAAGGTGCGGGACAGCGTCTGATTGATCGAAGCATCGATGATCGCCGGTAGCGGTGCGCTCTTGTAGCGGCGCAGATTTTCGCGCACGCGGTCGTAAATGACCACCGTATCGTTCAGCGAATAGCCGATGATCGTCAAAATGGCCGCAACGCTCCAGAGATTGAATTCCATGCGGAAGATGATGAACATGCCCGCGAGGATGATGACGTCGTGCAGGGTCGAAAGCACTGCGCCGAGCGCGAGCTGCCAGCGGAAACGGACCCAGACATAGATGAAGATGCCGATCAGCGACAATATGACGGCCAGAATGCCTGCGCGTGAAAGCTGCTCGGAAACCGTGGGGCCGACGACTTCCACCCGCTGGAAGGAATAATCCTGTTCGAATTCTCCGCGAAGCTTCACCGCAACAGTCTGCTCCGCGTCGTCGCCGACTTCCTGGCTGCCGATGATGACAAGGGCGGAGCGGGGCGATTTCGCAGGCAGGACATGCGCGCTGTCGATATTCAACTCCGAAAGCCGCTCATTGATGTCCTCCAGATTGGCGTCGCCGCTGCGGGCCTGCAATTCGACCATCGACCCGCCGCGGAAATCAATGCCGTAATTCAAGCCTATATTGACAAAAAGCGCGACCACGATGGCACATGCCAGCACCGAAATGCCGAGCGTCACGAATTGCAGACGCATGAACGGGATATGCGTCACCGTCGGCACAAGCTTCAGGCGGCGCTTCGGAATCTCTTTCGGCCGGGCGGTTCGCACCCATTGCGCGATCAGCAATCGTGTAAACGTGAGCGTGGTGAAGAGTGTCGTGCCGATGCCGACCGCCACCGTCAGCGCAAAACCGTGCACAGTCCCCGACCCGAGCAGGAACAGAACGAGCGCCGCGATAAGCGTCGTCAGGTTCGCATCGACGATGGTCGACAGCGCACGATAGAAGCCGGACTCCATCGCCTGCACGACCGAATAGCCTTTGCGGCGATCTTCGCGCACACGTTCGTAGATGAGGATATGAGCGTCGACGACCAGACCGATGGTCAGGACCAGACCCGCAATGCTGGCGAGACTTATGGAACCACCGACCAACGACAGCACAGCCATCAGAACGATGACGTCGACCGCAAGCGCAACCATGGCGATCACGCCGAGGAGACCGTAGGACAGAATCATGAAGAGACCGACCAGCAGCGCTGCCAGCAAGGCAGCCATTGCCGCCGCGCTGGCGTAATCCTCGCCAAGGGCCGAAGCAATGGTTCGCTCTTCGAGAACCGATACGCCTTGCGGCAACGCACCTGAACGCAGCACGACAGCCATATTGTTGGCGGCTTGCAGGTCGAATGCGCCGGAAATCTCCAATTCGTTCGTATCGAGCTTTTCGTCCACGGCGGGAGCCGAAACGATCTGATTGTCCACGACGATTGCGAAACTGCCGCCGATGAGATTCGAAGTCGCCTCGGCAAGTTTCCGGCGACCGGCATCGTCAAGCGTGAGGGTGATGACAGGTTCGTTATCATCCGCCGAAAGCGTCGCCTTGGCATCGGTGACATTGGCGCCGACCAGAATCGGGGTCTTCTTGACGAGGTAGCCAACCGGCGGATCGTCATAGGAATAGATGACCTCGCTATCGGCCGGCGGAGCGCCGCGAATGGCATCGTCCGGCGACATGGAGCTATCGACCGTTCGGAACGAGAAATCACCTCGGACGCTGAGAATGTCCTTCAGAAGCTGAGCATCATAGACGCCGGGAACCTCAACGCGAATCTGGTTGCGATGTTCCTCTTCCACGAGAGGCTTGCCATAGCCAAGCTCTTCAAGGCGCTGCCGCATGATATCGGCCGTGCGTTTGAGGCCGTCCGCCCCCGGATTCTGCACTTGCAGGATGAGACGCGAACCGCCGGAAAGATCCAGCCCGAGGGCGATCTGCTGCTTCGGCAAAAAGCCAGGCAGGTTTGCCAGCGTTTCACGCGAGAAAAAATTGGGGGATGCGATGACGAAGCTGACGAGAACCGCGAGCCAGATCAGGGCAGATTTCCAGCGTGAAAAATAGAGCATAGAGCAGCAATTCCGTATCAGCTTGGATAGAGCACGCCGGAGCTCACCTGTCGTGAACCGCTCTCCGGCCCATGGTCGGGCGCCCGCTTTCAGCGCCTGCCGAATAATGTGCAGGCCCCGGTTATGAAAAGCTTACCGGGGCCTGTTCGGTCCTGAAGAGACCTACTTGTTCTTGTTGTCGGCGACAGGTTCGCCTTTCACGCGCACATCCATGAGGCTGCTGCGCAGAACGCGAATACGGACACCATCGGCGATTTCGACTTCGAGTTCGTTGTCATCAACCACTTTCTGGACCTTGCCGACGATACCGCCGCCGGTGACGACCGTGTCGCCGCGACGTACCTGGCCCAGCATTTCCTGACGCTTCTTCATCTGGGTCCGCTGCGGGCGGATGATCAGGAAATACATGATCACGAAGATCAGGATGAACGGCAGAATGCTCATGAGCATATCTGGTCCTACAGCGCCGCCAGGTGCTTGAGCGAAAGCCGGTGTTGCGAACATTAGGAACTCCTCTGAAGTCTCAAAGACAAATTATTAACGGCATTACAATGGTTGGCGCGCCAATTGCAACCGCGATGACCCCGCCTGCGCCAAGCTCGCACACTTTTCGCTTCCGCTGTGACATGTTAAGCGTGTTACCCCATCATCAAGGGCATGAAATGACGACCGAAGACATACTCAGCCAGAAACTGGACCGTTTGATCGCCGCACTGGAGCGCATCGCGCCGCCGGAAGCCAAAACACCCGACCTCGATGCCGCAGACTGCTTTGTCTGGGCTCCCGAGCGCCTGACGCTTGATCCGGTCAGGCGTGTAAACCGAGTGGACATCACGCTGATCCGCGGCGTGGATCTGGTGCGCGACCAGCTTGTGGACAACACCCGGCGTTTCGCAAAGGGCTTTCCGGCGAACAATGTGCTGCTCTGGGGCGCGCGCGGCATGGGCAAGTCCTCGCTCGTGAAGGCGGTTCAGGCCAGCGTGAATGCGGAACTGGCGGATCGCAATCCGATCAAGCTGGTCGAGATTCACCGCGAAGATATCGACAGTCTCCCGACGCTCATGAATCTGATAAAGGAAGCGTCCTATCGCTTCATCCTCTTCTGCGACGACCTTTCATTCGATCATGACGACACGTCCTACAAGTCGCTGAAGGCAGCACTTGAAGGTGGCGTCGAAGGCCGACCGGGTAACGTGATCTTCTATGCCACGTCCAACCGCAGGCATCTCATGCCACGCGACATGATCGACAATGAACGCTCGACCGCGATCAATCCGTCCGAGGCCATCGAGGAAAAAGTCTCGCTTTCCGACCGTTTCGGGCTTTGGCTCGGTTTCCACAAGTGCAGTCAGGACGATTATCTCGCCATGGTCGACGGCTATGCGGCGCATTTCAAATTGGCTTACGATCCTGAAAAAATGCACGCCGAGGCACTGGAGTGGTCGACCACGCGCGGCAATCGCTCCGGTCGTGTCGCCTGGCAATACATTCAGGATTTGGCGGGTCGCCTCGGCGTCGCCATGTAACACCAGCTTAAAAAGGCGGGCACCAGGCCCGCCTTTAACTCATTCGTCCTGTTCTCGATCAGGCTTCCAGATATTTGGAAGGATTGACCGGCGCGGAGTTCTTGCGCACCTCGAAGTGCAGCTTGGGAGACTTCGCATTGCCGCTCATGCCCGACTTTGCGATTTCCTCGCCACGGCGAACCTTCTGTCCACGCTGAACCATGATCTTGCTGTTATGGCCATAGACGGTGACAAGGCCGTTGTCGTGACGGATCAGAACCGTTTGTCCGAATTCCTTCAGGCCGTCGCCCGCATAGATGACAACGCCATTTTCAGCCGCTTTCACCGAAGTCCCTTCCGGGACCATGATGTCGATACCATCACTTACAGATGTACCTTCACGCTGACCAAAGCTTGCCAGAATGCGACCCCTGACCGGCCAGCGCATCTGGGAAATACCGGTGGAAGAAGGTGCTGCTGCCTGATCCTTCTCGGCTTCCTCAATCACCTTGTTGCTCGCCTGCGGCGGCGTGTAAGGCTTTACATTGGCGTTTGCGGCCGGCGCGGTCGCCGTCTTGGCCGGATTTTCAGGTGTCTGCGAGACGGCGGCAACTTTCGTCGCGACCGGAGCTGACGCGGAAGGAATGACGAGCGACTGTCCGACGCGGATAACGCCATTGCTCAGGCCATTGGCCTTTTTCAACTGTTCGACCGGGATGCTGTGCTTCTGCGCGATGGAATACAGCGAATCGCCGCTCTTCACCGTGTAGGCGCCGCTGGATGCAGGCGGCATTGCCGCGCTCGTTCCCGCTGACGCCGCAACGGTTGGCGAAGATTTCTGTCCGTTGACGGCGGGAGCCTGCGGGACGACGGCAACATTGTTGCCAGCCGCGCGCGGCGTCGTCGGCGCCGGAATCTGTCCGAGAACCTTTTCCTGTGCGCCGTTGACGGTGTTGCGCGTAACGGTCGCCGCGCTCGCTACCTTGGTCTGGGCAGTATTGACTGTGCTGTTTACACGCGCCGCAGCCATATCCTGCGCCTGCCCTACCTGGTTCTGCACCTGATTGGAGGCCGCTGCTACCGGCGCGGCCATCGGCGCGGAAGACACCGGCGGCAAAGAATTGCGCTGAACGGAACCGCTGGAAACCGGAGGCGCTGAAGCAACAGGTGCTGCTGAAGCATAAAGATCGCCTGCCGGTTGCTGCATAACACGCTGACTGGACGTAGAGCCCGTGCTGATACCGTCCGTGAAGCGCATCGTATCGGCACTGCACCCGGCGCCAAAACCGGCGATCAGAACGATCGCGACATTCCGCAGGAGACGTTCAGACGTGTGCTGCAAAATCTGTAAACGCATGTTCAACTCGCCCATACTCGAAAAACTCAGTAGGACTGATTAAAACGCGTTAATGTTACTCTCTGGTTAAGAACGGTCGATTCGCGAAAAAAGATTCACCAATTAAATACCATAAGCGAATGATTGCGACCCCGGTTCTGCCGGAAACCCATGATTTCGCCCGTATGACTGGCGGGGATTTCACAGAACGGACGAGACGCCTTCGATAAAAGGCTGGTAGCGGACCGTCATGAGGTCCTCCTGTTCGAAGCGGCTGCCGATCTTGCCAATCCGGGTCATGACCTGCGGCCCGTCACCCGGCCCTATCGGCGCGATCAGTACCCCGTTGGTCGCCAGCAACTCGACAAATTGGCGCGGTACCTCCTCAAAGGCAAGCCAGACCAGGATACGATCGAAAGGGCCTCCCGGCATACCGTGACGACCGTCCGTATGTTTGAGCACGATGTTTTCGCGTTTCAGCGAGACGAACTGCTGCAATGCACGGTCGCAGAGCTTGCGATAACGTTCGACTGTGGTGATGCGTCCGGCAAGCGACGACATTACCGCAGCGGTGAAGCCGGAACCCGTCCCGATCTCAAGTACGCGATGCCCCGGCTCCAGTCTGAGCGCCGCGATAGCCCGGGCCTGATCGTCGATCCCCTCCATATACTCCCCGCAGTCGAGCGGAACGGTACGGGAACTATAGGCAAGATGGGACCAGGACGACGCCAGAAAGTTCTGGCGCGGCGTGGATTCGATGGCGGCGAACAGGCGCGGATCGTCAATCCCGTATCCACGCATCCGCAAAACGAAGGAAGCGAAGCCTTCCTTGTCCGAAAGCCTTGGGCGCTCAGACAGTGCCTGCCTCATGCTTCAACCCCGATTGCAGCACTCAATTCCGCGCGAACCTTATGCGCGGTCAGGTCAAGATGCAGCGGCGTTACCGAAATGCAGTCGGAACGAATTGCAGCGATGTCGCTGTCGTCCGCCACAGGAGCCTTCCCACGACCGAAATGAAGCCAGAAATAAGGAAATCCGCGCCCGTCGCGGCGCTCATCGAGGCGGGCATCATGGCTGAGCTTGCCCTGCGCGGTGACGCGTGTTCCCTTGACTTCATCCACTCCGCAGTTGGGAAAATTGAGGTTCAGGAGAACGCCTTCCGGCCATCCGGCATCGATCAGCTTGCGGATCAGGTCAGGCGCATGGGTTTCCGCCGTCTCCCAGGGAACGATGCGGCGGTCGCCTTCATATTCATATTCCTGCGAAAGCGCGATGGAAGGAACGCCGAGAAGCGTGCCTTCCATGGCCCCGGCGACCGTGCCCGAATAGGTGACGTCGTCGGCGATATTGGCACCGGAATTGACCCCGGACAGAACCAGATCGGGAGCACCCGGCAGCACATGGCGCACGCCCATGATCACGCAATCGGTCGGTGTGCCACGCAGTGCAAAATGGCGGTCGTCAATCTGGCGAAGACGAAGCGGTTCGGACAAGGTCAGCGAATGCGCAAGGCCACTCTGGTCCGTTTCCGGCGCCACCACCCAGACGTCATCGGAGAGCTTGCGTGCGATCCGCTCCAGAACTGCGAGGCCTTCAGCATGGATACCGTCATCGTTCGTCAGCAGAATTCGCACGTCATCACTCCTTCATCGGGCTATTGTCTGTTTCGATTCACGCGGACTTCTCGATCCGCGTGAGGCCGCCCATGTATGGCTGCAATGCTTCAGGAATATGAATGCTGCCATCTTCTTCCTGATAATTCTCCATGACAGCGATGAGCGCACGGCCAACCGCAACACCGGAACCGTTCAGCGTATGCACGAAGCGGGTCGATTTTTCGCCCTCGGGCCGGTAGCGGGCATTCATGCGGCGCCCCTGGAAATCGCCGCAGACCGAGCAGCTCGAGATTTCGCGATAGCTATTCTGGCCCGGCAGCCAGACCTCGATATCGTAAGTTTTCTGCGCGCCGAAGCCCATGTCGCCGGCGCACAGAACCACGGTGCGGAACGGCAAGCCGAGGCGCTTCAGCACTTCTTCCGCGCAAGCCGTCATGCGCTCATGCTCTTCGATTGCGCTTTCGGCATCGGTGATGGACACCATTTCGACCTTGAGGAACTGGTGCTGGCGCAGCATACCGCGCGTATCGCGACCGGCCGAACCGGCTTCCGAGCGGAAGCACGGGGTCAGGGCCGTGTAGCGTTGCGGAAGCGTCTTTGCATCGACGATCTCGTCCGCGACCAGATTCGTCAGCGGAACTTCCGCCGTCGGGATGAGCCAACGCCCATCCGTCGTGCGGAACAGGTCTTCAGAAAACTTGGGCAACTGACCGGTCCCGTAAACCGCCTCGTCGCGCACCATCAGCGGCGGCATCGTCTCGGTAAAACCGTGTTCTACCGTGTGCAGGTCGAGCATGAACTGGCCCAGCGCACGTTCAAGCCGTGCAAGCGGCCCCTTCAGGACCGTGAAACGAGCACCGGCGAGCTTGGCGGCACGCTCAAAATCCATGTATCCGAGCGCCTCGCCCAGTTCGAAATGTTCCTTCGGCTGGAAGGAAAAATTGCGCTGATTGCCGATGCGGCGGACTTCCACATTGTCGTTCTCGTCCTTGCCAAGCGGCACATCTTCGAGCGGAATGTTGGGAATGGTCGACAATGCGTCGGTCAAGGCCCGGGTCAGGCGACGCTCTTCGTCCTCGGCCTGCGCGAGAAAGTCCTTCAACTCGCCGACTTCCGCCTTCAGCCTGTCAGCGGTGGCCGTATCCTTTGCGGCCATAGCCTTGCCGATTTCCTTCGAGGCGGCATTGCGGCGCTCCTGTGCGGCCTGGACCTTACCGACGTGTTCGCGACGCTTTTCGTCAAGCGCGATCAGCTCGGACGACAGCGACTGAGCCCCGCGCTTGGCGAGCGCATTGTCGAGGGTTTCAGGGTTTTCGCGTATCCATTTGATGTCGAGCATGGGAAAAGCCGTTTCGTGAAATTGAACACAAGCGAGGTCGCACAGATTGCGACCTCGAAGAATCACCGCGACAAGTCAGGACGATGAAGCGTTATTCTCGGCGTCGGTCGCAGCCTGCGCCTCATTCCGCTTCTTTTCGATCATGCGAGCCGCAATAATGGAAATCTCGTAGAGAAGGATCGTCGGCAAGGCAAGGCCGATCTGGCTCGCCGGATCTGGCGGCGTGAGCACGGCGGCGACCACGAAAGCGATAACGATGGCATATTTGCGCTTGTCTCTCAGACCGGCGGAAGTCACCAGCCCCACACGCGCCATCAGGCTGGTGACGACCGGCAGCTGGAACACCAGACCGAACGCGAAGATAAGCGTCATGATGAGGCTGAGATATTCCGAGACTTTCGGCAGGAGCGAAATCTGCACTTCACCGTCGCCGCCAGTTTGCTGCATGGCAAGGAAGAACCACATCACCATGGGCGTGAAGAAGAAATAGACAAGCGCGCCGCCCAGCAAAAACAGAAGGGGCGATGCGATCAGAAACGGCAGGAAAGCCATGCGCTCGTGCTTGTAGAGGCCCGGCGCCACGAATTTGTAAATCTGCGCGGCGATCACCGGGAAGGCCAGAACCACCCCGCCGAACATCGCTACCTTCACCTGGGTAAAAAAGAATTCCTGCGGCGCGGTATAGATCAGTTCCGCCTTGCTGCGATCCATTCCGGCCCAGTCGATCGCCCACTGGTAGGGAACCACCAGCAGATTGAAGAGTTGCTTGGCGTAGATGAAGCACAATACGAATGCCACGAAAAATGCCAGAATTGCCCAGATCAGGCGGCGGCGCAGTTCGATCAGGTGCTCAAGCAGAGGCGCTGCGCTCTGTTCGATTTCGTCCTCGTCGCGTGTCACGCTTTGGTTCCTGTCTTTTCCGTGGTCTTTTTGGCGGGCGCAGCGGTTTTTGCAGCCCTGGTCTTCACTGCTTCCGGCTTTGCGGCGGCGGGCTTCCTGGGAGAAGGCTTCTTCGAAGCGGCGACACCCTTCGCCTCGGTTGCCTTGCCGGGCGCCTTTGAAGCTGCCCTGCGCGCAGGTTTCTTCGGTTCGACCGGCGGCACTGGCGCGCCGCTTGTATCGGCCGCCTCGGCAGCTTTTTCGGGCGTGGCCGGACACGTCGACACCGAAGAAGTGGACGTCGTTGACTGGAGACCCGAACGCAAATCCTCGCCCGCGCTGCGAATCGGATCGAAAACCTGCGTGATCTTCGAGCGCGGATCGAGCTTGCGGGTTTCGTCGATGATGGTCTTTACGTCGTCGAGTTCAGCCTCTTTCAAAGCTTCGTTGAACTGCTGCTTGAATTCATTGGCGGTCGCACGCATACGCGCGGTCGCCTTACCGAATGCCCTCAGCATCTTAGGCAAATCCTTGGGTCCGACCACCACGATCATCACGACCGCGACAACCAGAAGTTCAGACCAACCGATGTCGAGCATATTCTTGCACCCCGCGCAATTTGGCGCGCACGTCCCGTCTTTCGGCGGAAAACCGCACTTGTAATGGCAAAATATGCTGCGCGCCAATCAAGGCGCGCAGCATTCTTTATCCGCTAGATCAGGACTTGGTCGTCTTCTTCACGTCCTTGACGGTTTCGTCGGCCTTGGCGTCGATGGTACGACCTGCGTCCCTGACATCGTCCTTGGCGTCTTCGTCGGACATGCCCTGCTTGAAATTCTTGATGCCCTTGGCAACATCACCCATCAGCTCGGGGATCTTGCCGCGGCCAAAAAGAAGAAGGACAACCGCCAGGACGATCAACCAGTGCCAGATGGAAAAGCTACCCATTTTATTCCTCTCATCGCCGCGATGCGCGGCATGTTCCTGCAATGCCAATTACGATTTAAGCGCTTTCAACAAATCTTTCAAACAGAAGTGTGACGGTGAACCGCTTTGCGGCAAAATAAATTGGCGCATGGCGCAAGCGCCGGACTATTCACCACGCGGAGCGAGAAGGCCGAGTTCCTCAAGGTCGATGTCCTCGAGCGGCTCTTCTTCTTCTGTCAGCTCATCCGCGTCCACATTCGGAACCGGAACAGCAAAGCCTGACGGCATTCGCGCAGAAAGCAGCCCTGCCCCGCGCAATTCCTCAAGTCCGGGCAGATCGCGGATTTCGGGCAGGCCGAAGTGGTCGAGAAAAGCGTCGGTCGTTCCATAAGTGACCGGGCGGCCGGGTGTGCGACGGCGGCCGCGCAGCTTGATCCAGCCTGTTTCCATGAGCACATCCAGTGTGCCCTTCGAGGTTTCAACCCCTCGAATATCCTCAAGTTCGGCCCGCGTCACCGGCTGGTGGTATGCAATGATGGCAAGCACCTCCATCGCGGCACGGGACAGTTTTCGCTGCTGAACGGCCTCGCGGCTCATCAGAAAGGCAAGATCGGGCGCGGTACGAAAAGCCCAGGCATTGCCGACCTGAACGAAATGCACGCCGCGTGGCTCATATAATTTCTGCAAGTGATTCAACACAGGCGCGATATCGACATTCGCCGGCAAACGCTCGGCCAGCAGCCGTTCGGAAACCGGCTCCGACGAAGCGAAGACGATGGCTTCCACGATACGTGCAAGCTCCGCCAGCCCTTCAGCCGGAATGGACGGCTCGCTGTCCGCGCCATATTCCTCGCTGTCGATTTCGACCAGATTTCGATGCTCCGCCTCAGACATCCTCGTCCTCATCCAATTCGCCCAGATCGCCCTTCGCGCGTATGTAGATCGGATCGAAGGCCGCATTCTGCCTGACTTCAAGCTTGCCTTCTCGCACGAGTTCGAGGCTGGCGGCAAAGGAACTGGCAAGGGCCGACGCCCTTTCACGCGGCGAAAGGGCATAATCGATCAGGAAACGATCCAGTGAAATCCAGTCGCCGACCGCGCCCACCATCCGCGCCAGCGCGGCGCGGGCTTCCTTGAGCGACCAGACCGCCCGCTTGGCGATCTCGACATGCGAAACGGCCTGTCGCTGTCGTTGCGAGGCGTAGGCCGTCAGGAGATCATAGAGCGTTGCGGAAAACCGGCTCGTCTTGTCCACCATGACGATTTCCGGCATACCCCGCGCAAAGACATCCCGGCCCAGCCGGTTGCGATTGACGAGCGCCCCGGCAGCGTCGCGCATCGCCTCCAGCCTTTTCAGGCGGAAATGCAGCGAAGCTGCCAGTTCTTCACCTGTCTCTCCATCTTCGCCCTGTTGCTTCGGGATCAGCAGCTTGGATTTAAGATAAGCGAGCCAGGCGGCCATGACGAGATAATCGGCGGCAAGTTCAAGACGCAGCGCTCGCGCCTGTTCAACGAACTCAAGATATTGCTCGGCAAGAGCCAGAACCGAAATACGGGAGAGATCGACGCGCTGGCTTCGCGCCAGATGCAGGAGCAGGTCGAGCGGGCCTTCGAAACCCTGAACGTCTATGAGAAGGGAGGGCTCGCTCTCGCCGCGTTCGGAAGCGCCCTGCCACAGCACATCCATCGGCACGATGGTGCCGCCCTTGTCGCCTGTGTCTGCTCCCGATGCCGCCAAATCCGTTTCCCTGCGATAGCTGCCGCCAACGGCGCCAGTTTATCAAGTTTTGACGATTACGCTATCAGTTCGAACATTGCGTTGAACTCCGCGCGCAGTTCTTCCTCGTTCGAAAGATCAGGCTCACCCGCATAGACTTCCGCCAGATCGGCGCGAAGCTTCGATTTACCTTCGAGAACGGGGACACGGGCCGCGACCTTCACCAGTTCCTCCATCACGCCCGCGCAATAGAGAACGATATCGCAGCCCGCGCCAATGATTCCCTCCGCTATATCGCCAAGCTCACCCGAAAGCGCCTTCATGGAAATATCGTCGCTCATGACAAGGCCATCGAACTGGATGATGTTACGGATGACCGTGTTGACGACGGTTGGTGAAAGCGTGGACGGGCGTTGCGGATCAAGGCAATCGAACACCACATGCGCCGTCATGGCCATGGGCAGATCGTTGAGCGCCTTGAACGGCACAAAGTCGTGCGCGACCAGTTCGCTGAGCGGAACGCCGACACGGGCCAGTTCCTTGTGCGTATCGGCAAATGCCCGGCCATGACCCGGCATATGTTTCACCACCGGCAGCAAACCGCCAGCGAGCAAGCCCTCCGCCGCCGCACGACCCATTTCCGCGACCGCGTGCGGATTCTTCGAATAGGCCCGCGCACCGATAACATCGTTTGCACCCTCCACCGGCACGTCGAGCACCGGCAGGCAATCCACATTGACCCCAACCCTCAGCAGATCGAAGGCATGAAGACGCGCATGAAGCCAGGCAGCGCGCAAACCGGCTTCGCGATCACGCGCATAGATCGCGCCGATTTCGGACGCGGAAGGATAGTTCGGCACGAGAGGCGGACGAAGACGCTGCACGCGACCGCCCTCCTGATCGATGAAAACCGGCGTCTGGTCCCTGCCCGTCAGATCGCGCATATGAGCGGTCAGTTCAGTGACCTGCTCAAGGCTCTCGACGTTACGCGCAAAGAGGATAAAGCCCCACGGGCGCTCATCGCGGAAAAACGCTATTTCATCCTGGGTGAGCTTCGTCCCCGATACGCCGGCAATCCATGCCTTGCACTGTTTCATGCGCTTTTCCCTCGAATGATCTCTCGCCCCGGTTTATCCGAAAAAAGACGAGCGTGGTAGTGAACGATGAAAAAGGGCGACCGAAGCCGCCCTTTCATGATTCGATATCCCGATGATTACTGGGTTACGAAGCAGCTTCCGCCAGCGGATTTGAGGCGTCCGCAAAGTGCGATGGCCTCCTCCTTGGAACCGCCCTGGACCCGGACGCGATAATAAGTGCCCTTGCCTGGAATATCGGCGCGCTTGATGTCGACGCTGCGACCGCCGATCACGCTGCCATATTTCTGGGCCATATTGGTATAGGACTTCTGCGCCAGTTCTGCGGATGGCTGCGATGCGATCTGGATGAAATAACCGCCCGCGCCCGCCGCCGATGCCACCTGCTGTGTGCGCTGCGGAACGTTGCCGACAATATTGACCGGCTGTTCGGCCGGGCGTGACGGCACCACCGGAGCACGCACCGGAAGCCTCGGCGCTTCCGCCGCCTGCTGAGGCTGCTGGGCCTGAGGTGTCGGCGTCGTTGCCGGAGCAACCGGCTCCGCAGGTGCATTACCCGCGACCAGGGCGCCGATTTCATCGCCGCCATTGGCCGGCGCCGCAGGCTGACTTTCAGCCGCAGGCGACGGCTGGGGCGCCGTTTCCTGCGGTGCGGGCGCAGACGGAACGATGGAGCCATCCGGGCGAACGATCATCGTTTCCACTTCGCGCGGCTGAATCAACGGCGCGTTCTGGTTCGCATCCTGATTATTCGCAGGAGCATTATTGGCGACAACCGGTTCGTCCGGCGCGTTGTCGGCCATGTTTTCGCTGTCATTCGTCCCCGAAATATCGACCGGCTCCTCACCGGACGTGATCAGGGATTTCTGTTCAGGACTGTTCGGAAGAGTACCGGCAACACGATCGTAGACCGCCTTGTCCTGATTCGGCACGGTAGCGCCGCCCGGATTTTCCGGCTGGACCTTGATCGGCTTGGTGTCGGCGCGAATCACAACAGGTTCGCCGGAATTACCTCCGCCGAGGAAGTGATAGCCGATCCCGCCCAGAAGGACGACCGCACCGGCGACGCTTGCCAGAATAAGGCCGCGCCGACCGCGAACCGGACGATTGCGATATGCATCGGCAGCGCTGCCGAGATCGTCCTCCGCCTGCATCGCGGCGCGCTCGCCGTAATCGCCGCCTTCCACCGTCTGCGCACCTTGAGCCGCCCAGTGATTATAGAAGTCGTCTTCATTTCCGAGCGACCCGGATTCTTTCGCCTGGGTAGCGGCCTGCGGGCGGGCGTAAGCTCCGGCAGCGGTAGCTGCGCCAATGCCGACTGCGGCTGCACCCACGGCAGCGCCAAGGCCGGTATCGGCATTCGGCATGTAGCTGGAAGCGCTTTCGCGGAAAATATCCTCGAAAGCCCTGTCGGCTTCGCTCTGGGCGTCGGATTTTGTTCCGTCATCCGTGCCGACCGTGTTGAAGACTTCCGCAAATTCGGCTTCGAGATCGGTAAAGGCCGCACCCGGCGCCTCTTCGCCGTAATTGACTTCCGGCAGATCAAGGGAGTGGGTCTGCTCGACCTTTTCTTCGGCCACGCTCAATGTTTCGACTTCAGGCGCGGGCGCGCTGACGGCGGAATGGGCGCTACCGAACTGCGGGAACGAAACGGGAGCCGAACGATAATCGTCTTCCGAATGCACCGCATGGGCATAGGCTGGAGCCTCCTGCTCATCATCCACGCTCAGGTCGAGATCGTCCTCGGTGAAGAAATCGTCTTCCGACAGGCCGATATCGTCGAGTTCAGAAAGATCGTCGTCGGTCGCTTCCGCAGCTATTGCTGCCCTTGGCTCATCCAGATCGAACGAAAAATCGTCATCGAAGGAAAAGTCGTCGGCGTCATTTTCCGGTTCTTCTGCGGCAAACGAGGGCGCAGCGGATGCATGATCGGGCTGCGGAGCCTGTTCCACGGCAGTCTGCGCTGCGACGCCTGAGGAAAAGTTGCCGCGCGTGTAATAGGGATAACCCGCAGGAGCAGCATGTTGCTCATGAGCATGGGCCGACGCGGCAGGTGCAGGCGTGTGCTGTACATCGAACCCGCCCTCGTCAATCTCCAGATCGTCCAGATGCAGACCGTCGATTTCCGGCTCGGCCCGATAGGCCGCAGGCTGTTCGGCCCCATAGGCCGGAGCGTCGACGTAAGATGGAGGCTGGGTTTCCTCACCGAAAAGCAGGCTCTCCAGCTCGTCTTCCAGCGAGAGCGGCTGCTGCGTGGGGGCTGCGGCAAAGGACGGGGCCGCAGATTCTACGGCCTGAACATTCCAGTCGTGATCGCGCGCGCCGCGGTAATCGTCACGGGGTTCGACCGCAGGCTGATGGATTGCCGGATCGTCGTGCACGTCGACATGGATTTCCTCGACGGTTTCGCGCCGTCCATAAGCGGATGGGGATGCCGTGTGGGCCTCATCTGCCGAAGCGCGGGCCGTCGAATAATCATTGTACTCGAATTGCGGAACAGGTTCCGCATGGTCGGCTTCCTCGAACACGGGCGGCTCGAACGCCGCCACCTGTTCGTCGCTATTGTCCATTTCGAGATCGAACTCTTCTTCCAGCGCCGAAACAAGTTCGTCTTCCTGCATCAGGGCATGAGGCTCGCGATAGGAATCGTCGTTCAAAGCGGTCGCAGGGGTTTGCGCCTCGCCCGAAGGCTGAGAATAATCGTCGAAACTGCCGAGAAGCTCACGCTCCAGATCCAGCGAGGGATCAAAATCCGGCTCTGTCCGATTATCTTCAAAGCGACCAGGGCGATGCTCGTTCGAAGCAACGTTATCATCAGCAGGCGTACCGAAGTCCATGATCCGCGACAGTTCCATCAACGGATCGTCTTCGTGCAACGGACGCTCGCCGTAATTACGGGGATTTGCACTGCTGTCCGACATGGTGTTTTCCTAACTCAAACCCTGGACGCCAAAAGACGTCTCCATACATTGCTTATTTAGCGAGGCAATGTGGGCAAAAGTTGACGGGAGCTTCCCGCGCCGGAAGAAGGACCGATGACTTGCATTCATCATGACCTTCCATCCGCTCGACTTGCCAACTTCCACCTTCAGCCAGTCTTTCGACCCGAAAAGCTTCCTTGGCAGCCAAGTAGTCTCTGAGAACACTCGAATCGCATCACGCGCCTCGTATGCCGCAGAGACCATTCTTCGAGCATAATCCGTCTCAAAAGGTATGCACCTTCGAATTATGCTCTAGCGCATTTCCGTCGGAGCATCCGCACCGATTATCGTCAGTCCGGACGTCAGCACATCGGAAACAACCTGCACCAGCCCTAGCCTGGCTAGGGACAAGTCTGGATCGTTAACCTTAATAAAACGTAAGTCCGGGTTCTCGGAACCGCGATTCCACTGCGAATGGAACGCGCTGGCGAGGTCGTAGAGATAAAAAGCAAGCCGATGCGGCTCCTGATGGACGGCTGCGGCTTCGATCAGGCGTGGATATTCGGCGAGCTTGCGGACAAGTGCGATTTCACTCTCGTCCGTCAGCTTTTCGAAATGGGCCGCCATGCTGACGCGCTCAAGATCGGCCAGCCCAAGCTGATCGGCGGCCTGACGGAACACCGAATGGCAACGCGCCGAAGCATATTGCACGTAAAAGACCGGATTATCCTTGGACTGTTCCGTCACCTTAGCAAAGTCGAAATCGAGCGGCGCGTCGTTTTTCCGGTAAAGCATCATGAAACGCACCGGATCGCGGCCGACCTCATCGACGACATCGCGAAGCGTAATGAACTCGCCTGCCCGCTTCGACATCCTGACGGGCTCACCGTCACGGAACAGTTTCACCAACTGGCACAGCAGAACCGTCAGCTTCGCCCTGCCATCGGAAACGGCCCGCGCGACCGCTTCCAGACGCTTGACATAGCCGCCATGATCGGCGCCCAGAACATAGATCATCTCATTGAAGCCACGGTCATACTTGTCCTTGAAGTAAGCCACGTCGCCAGCAAAATAGGTGAAGGAACCGTCCGACTTCATCAGCGGACGGTCGATATCGTCGCCCACTTCCGTCGACCTGAACAGGGTCTGTTCGCGATCTTCCCAGTCTTCCGGGAACTGCCCCTTGGGGGGCGGCAGCTTGCCCTTGTAGACATGGCCCTTGAGCGTGAGATCATTGATCGCGTTACGGATCGCCCGCGCATGATCCACATGCAGCTTCCGCTCGGAAAAGAACACGTCGTGATGCACGTTGAGCGCTTCCAGATCCGCCCGGATCATCGCCATCATGGCATCGATCGTGCGGTCCTTCACGAGCGCGAGCGCTTCGGCTTCCGGCATTTCCAGAAGCCTGCCGCCGAACTCTCCGGCAAGCTCCTGCCCCACCGGGACCAGATAATCGCCGGGATACAGGCCCGAGGGAATTTCGCCGATATTTTCACCGAGCGCTTCACGATAACGCAGCATCACGGAGCGCGCCAGAACGTCGATCTGGGCACCGGCGTCGTTGATGTAATATTCCTTGACGACATCGTATCCGGCGAACTTCAGGAGATTTGCCAGAACGTCGCCCACGACTGCGCCACGGCAGTGACCGACATGCATCGGACCGGTCGGGTTAGCCGAAACATATTCGACATTGACCTTCGTGCCTGCGCCCAGCCGCGAGCGGCCGAAATCCGTCCCCTCATTCAGCATGGCCGAGAGTTCGCGCTGCCAATAACCGGCCTTGAGACGCAGATTGATGAAACCCGGACCGGCAACATCGACAGATTCGACGTCTTCGTCAGCCGACAGCGCATCGGCAATGCGCGTTGCAAGCTCACGCGGATTCTGGCCAACGGCCTTCGACAGAACCATGGCCGCATTGGTTGCGATGTCGCCATGAGAGGCATCGCGCGGCGGCTCCACACCGATGCGCGAAAGATCCAATTCGCCGCCGTCTTTCGATTTCAGATCAATATCTTGCAACGTTTTTTTAATACGCGCATCGAAATCTGCAAAGATATTCATGGTCTGTCCTGTCAGGCTTACGCCGGTTTCTGTCCTGCTTTTCCGGTGTAGGCGCGTTCCAATAAAGTGCGAAATCCGGTCAATAAACCGATAGATGCCGCTTCGTTCGGCTCCGATTAAGCTAAATCGGGTGTATGGTCAAACAGTCGTCGGTGTTCTCGCACGGCATAATTATCGGTCATGCCGGCAAGATAGTCGGCCACGCGTCGCGCACGGGCAGCTTCACTCAATGTCTCCCAGCCCGATCGCCATTCGGGAGGCATGATGGAAGGATCGGTAAAACAGGCATCGAACAGGTCCTTGACGATCCTGTCGGCGGCATGTCTGCGCACGACGACGCTTTCGTGGAAATAGAGGTTCTTGAAAAGGAACCGCTTGAGGATTTTCTCGTCGTCCCGCATGGAACCGGAAAAGGCCACCAGCGCCTGCGATTGGCCGCGCACGTCTTCGGGGCTTTGCGGTTTTGCAGCCGCAAGGCGGCGCTGCGCCTCCTCGATCACGTCTTCCACCATGATGGTGATCTGGCGCCGCACCAGTTCATGGCCTGTACGCACGGCATCGAGATCGGGGTAGCGCTCCCGCACCAGGTCGAGCAGACGTTTCGTCAGCGGCACTTCGTCAAGCGCATCGAGGCTCAGAAGACCGGCGCGCAGCCCGTCGTCGATATCGTGCGCGTTATAAGCAATGTCGTCGGCGATCGCGGCGCATTGCGCCTCCATGCTTGCAAATCGCGAAAGTTCAAGATCGTAACGGTCATTGAAGTCGAGTATCGGCTGCGGAACGGGAACATCCGCGTGTGCGGCATAGGCTCCCAGCAGCGGACCGTTATGCTTGACCAGTCCTTCCAGGGTTTCCCACGACAGGTTGAGACCGTCGAAATCGGCATATCGATGTTCAAGTCTGGTCACGATCCTGAGCGATTGCGCGTTATGATCGAACCTGCCGAAATTCTTCATGCGCTCGTCAAGCGCTTCCTCTCCCGTGTGGCCGAACGGAGTATGGCCGAAGTCATGGACGAGAGCGACGGCTTCGGCGAGGTCCTCGTCAAGCCGCAGGGCACGGGCAAGCGCGCGCGCGATCTGGGCAACTTCGATCGTATGCGTCAGCCGCGTGCGATAATGATCGCCTTCATGCGCAATGAAGACCTGCGTCTTGTGCTTGAGCCGCCGGAAGGCCGTGGAATGAATGATACGGTCACGGTCGCGCTGGAAAGGCGTGCGCGTCGGGCTTTCCGGTTCCGGCACCAGCCGCCCACGGCTGAGAGCAGGATCACAGGCATAAGGCGCGCGCTCGCGGTAACCGAAGCCTATTCCTTCCAGCGACATTGCGATGCTTCCTTCACTGTAATATGATTACACTATATGAGAGTGGACATTGACTTCCGCAGACTGCGTTCATAGCTATCAGTTAATCATGAAGGCAAGTATGCGACCATCGGAAAACCCGGAAAATCACCGGGCCGATCTTCGTACCTGCAGACGGAACAAGGCAGATGACAGGCATTAGCGTTTCGGATTCCGCAGCAAAGCGGATCGCCAAAATCCTCGGATCGGAGCCGGGAAAGACAGCGCTTCGCGTTTCGGTCGAAGGCGGCGGTTGTTCCGGCTTCTCCTATAAATACGATCTGGTTGACGAGCAGGCTGACGATGACATCGTCATCGAGAAGCTGGGCGCCAGGGTCCTGATCGATTCCATATCGGTTCCCTATATGGACGGTTCGGAAATCGATTTCGTGGACGACCTGATGGGCCAGTCGTTCCAGATCCGAAACCCGAACGCAACGTCGTCTTGCGGCTGCGGGACGAGTTTCGCCATCTGACGAGAAGGCAAGCAGGCAAGACAAACAGACGGGCAAAAATGAAAACCGGCTGCGGGAAGCAGCCGGTTTTTGTTCGTCAAACCGTCACGGAAGCGATGGTTGCTTCGATGTGATCCACCAGCGCGTCCGGCAGGCCAAGACGACCGGCGAGCATGTCGAGGTATCCGCGCTCTGCCCTGTTATCGGGATCAATTGCAAGTCGGGAAGCCGTATAAAGCTCGACTTTCTGCTCCTCGGTCTGCGCCATAGCGACCAGCGCATCCAGATCGACCGGATTGGCAAGTTCCTTGTCCAGAAAGGATTCCGCTTCGTCATCGAGGCCGGAAATCTTCACCTTCTCCATGATACGGGCACGCTCGGCATCGTCTATATGCCCATCGGCTTTCGCAGCGGCGATCATGGCCTGAACCAGCGTCAGGGCAAAGCTGTTGCTCACCGTGGAAGACTGCGGATGGAAGGAAGAATCGGCTGGCGGCGGAAGAAGCTCGGGCTCCTTCGTTTCAGGCTGTTCCGGTGCCTGCGGCGCCTGACCGGATTTATAGTTTTTGTAGGCCAGATATCCCAGTCCGGCAATTGCCGCGATACCGCCAACCGTGGCCACATTGCCCGCCAGTTTGCGCCCGGTCTTGGTGCCGAGTATGGCGGCTGCAATGGCTCCGGTCGCCAGTGGATTCTTTTTCGCCAGATCGGCGGCCTGCCCTGCCTTGTCGCGGACGCTGCCAGACATTCCCGGCACTTGCGCTCCCAGAAACTGTTCGAGAAGTTTCCTGGCGTCGAACATTCGATGATCTCCTGTTTGGCTAATGTCCCTGAGGAGATAGGCATGAAAAACCGTCAATACAAACGCATCCGACGCAAATATCGTCGGATGCCGTCATTGCGGCAGAAAAGCTGTGGTGCGAGATCGACCATGCTTGCCCTTGCCCGGTCAAGCGCCTAATCATTGCGTCATGAAGATCGCTACGTGGAATATCAATGGCGTCAAGGCGCGCATCGACAACCTTCAGCACTGGCTGAAGGAATCATCACCCGACATTGCCTGCCTGCAGGAAATAAAGTCGGTTGACGAGCAGTTCCCCCGCCTCGAGATCGAAGCTTTGGGCTACCACGTGGAAACACATGGCCAGAAAGGCTTTAACGGCGTCGCTCTTCTGTCGAAAAAGTCACCCGATGAAGTCAATCGCGGCCTTCCGGGCGATGATGGCGACGAGCAGGCCCGTTTTATCGAAGGCGTCTATTCGACCGGCAAGGGCGTCATTCGGGTCGCATCGCTCTATCTTCCGAACGGCAATCCGATCGATACCGAGAAATTCCCGTACAAGCTGTCCTGGATGCAGCGGCTCGAACAATGGGCGAAGGAGCGTCTCGCACTGGAGGAACCTCTGGTCCTCGCGGGTGACTATAATGTCATTCCCGAACCCGTGGATGCCAGGAATCCGGGTGCGTGGCTCAATGATGCGCTTTTTCAGCCACAATCGCGTCAGGCGCTTCGCAGACTGGAAAATCTTGGTTTCACCGACGCTATTCGCGCTTCAAGCGACGAAGACGACATCTATTCGTTCTGGGATTATCAGGCTGGCGCCTGGCAGAAGAACAACGGGATCCGCATCGACCATCTGATGCTGTCGCCGGAAGCTGCCAATCATCTCGTAGCAAGCGACGTGGAAAAGCATGTGCGCGCGTGGGAAAAACCGTCGGACCATGTGCCGGTCACGATAAGGCTTTCTCTCTAGAATATTGGTTTCAACCGGAACCGCTCTGAGTTCCCTCAACGCCGGGCGATAATCAGAAATCGCCCTTGACGGCATAATCGCTGGAAAGCGCTATCGCGTTGCGGCGATCCGCTTCACCGGCAATCGAGAATGCCTGTTCCTGTATATCGCGTATCCAGGGGCAATCCTCCGCCGGGCAGCGTTCAAAGGCGGCGGTCATCATTGCAAGGCCACGCACGGTCTTGCCTGCCTGAAATAGCATGTTGCCGAGCATGGCCTGAGCACCGGCATTACCCTTCTTCGCGGAAAGCTGGAACCAGCGCGCCGCCTGAATGGCGTTGCGTTCGCCACCATCCCCGTCCAGCAGCATCTTGCCAAGCTCGAACTGAGCATCGGGGTCGCCGAAATTCGAAGCGGCCTGCACATAGAGATTGCGCGCCATGCCCGGATTGGCATGAACCGGCGAACCGGGAATACCGCGCTTCATATAGCCGGCAAGCGCCACCAGCGCGTCAGCCACATAGGAATCGTTCTGCGAACCCGGCTCCGCGCCGTCGCGGACGATTCGTTCGAATATCTTGTAGGCTTCGTAATCGTTTTCCACCACGCCGTCGCCATCGGCGTACATGCGCGCCAGTTTCCACTTCGCGCCCTGATGTCCGCGATCCGCAGCATAGCGCAACGCCTTGATCGCTTCGTCCTTGTGGCCGTTCTTGTAAGCGGAAAAGCCGAACTTGAAGAGTTCGAACGGGCTTCTCGACTTTTCGGAGTCGTCATTCAGATCGAAGGCAAAGGCGCTGTTGCAGGCAATGGCCAGGCCCAGAGCCAATATAGCGGTATATGAAAAACTGCGGATACGCATCACAACGCCGGTCTTTCACATTCATTGGAGGAAACATTCATGGAGCGCAGAATGCGCGCCGTTTTCGTCAAGACTGCGACCCGATCTTGGCCGAAAAAAGCCTTACCATCATAGGAAAGAATAAGAGCCGTACGAACAGGAGCGTTCCTGCCCTCAAACGTTTTGTCGTATAACGATACGCCCTTTTCCATTCCTGCCTATCCTTTGGGGAGCTTTCCGGCTCCTGATATTCTTGACGGCTTCTGCCTGCCATGACCGGTGACGCCTGTTTGTGGCGGGAAATGGGCAAATGGGCCGTTGCCCTTTTGTAGCCTAAAGCAATGATGAAGACTGTTGCCGATTGACAACAAGTTGGGGGTTGTTGCGGCCACCTATCCCAACTTGTTGACGTGGAGGACATAGCCTCCCAATCTACCGGGAATTTGAAACACATTGATTTTAGCGGGATTCGGACAGGCATCGATGAGCAGATACCGCCGCCCCTATGGACGCCATCACCGCCGGACACGCAAAAGCTACGCCGGAAGTTTTAGAAGCATCCTGTTGACTATATTTCTCTTTTCAGTCCTCGGAATGCTTGTTGTCTGGCTTCAGAAACAGACCCCGCCCGGGGAAGCGATGAACGGAACCGTCTATGTAATCGATGGCGATACGGTGATCATGGACAAAACCCATATCCGTCTGAAGGGTATGGATGCGCCGGAGATGGAACAGCAGTGCGAACGGGCCGGGCGAAACTACGATTGCGGACGGGAAGCCCGGAACATCCTGCGAGCGAAGATCGGCAAATCCGCGATTCGGTGCGACAAGGAGGGGCGGGATCAGTACATGCGCGAACTGTCGCGCTGCTATCTCGGCGAGACGGAGCTTAATCGCTGGATGGTCGAACAGGGCTGGGCAGTTTCCTACGGCGACTATCAGCATGAGGAAAGCAATGCCCGCCGCAATCGGCGGGGCATATGGGATGGCCGGTTCGAGCAACCCTCGCTCTGGCGCAAGGAACATCGCAATCAGGAAGACGACCGGATGCTCCATCACACGCAGCAGAACGATGTAATCGGCAGCGCGATCATCTATATAAGGGAGCATATTCAAGCCCTCCTCGGGACGATCGTGCCCCGGAACTGAATGGACACACTGAACGGACTCACAGAATGGACGTCATAGGACAACTGGACGAACTGCGGCGCTCGATCAGGCATTGCCGCATCTGTCGCGACGCACCGCAGTTTCTTCCGCCCTTGCCCCACGAACCGAATCCGGTCTGCATCGTCTCCAGTACAGCCAGAATTGCCATCTGCGGCCAGGCGCCGGGCATTCGCGTACATAACACGTCCCTGCCCTTCAACGATCCTTCAGGGGACCGCCTGCGGCAGTGGCTGGGCGTCACCCGCGAGGAATTTTACGACCCATCACGCTTTGCCATCGTGCCCATGGGGTTCTGCTTTCCCGGTTACGACAAGCACGGCGGAGACCTCCCGCCACGCCGCGAATGCCGCCATATCTGGCATGACCGCATTTTCGCGGCGATGCCGCAGCTCGAATTCGTTCTGGTGGTCGGACAGTATGCGCTGGCCTATCATCTGCCCGATTACCGCGGGCGCAACCTGACCGAGACCGTCAGAAACTGGGAACATTTCATGACAACGCCCAATCAGGCCGGTCGAATTGTCCTGCCGCTTCCGCATCCCTCCTGGCGTAACAGCGGCTGGCTGAAGCGGAATCCCTGGTTCGACGCGGAGGTCGTGCCTGTTTTGCAGGCAAAAGTCCGCCACCTTCTCACGAACGACATATAAATTTTACTCTGCGCGTTTTCATCAGAATATTATTCCTGTAACTTAATGAGATTGCGAACCATAAGGTATGACGTTTCACCCATTCGCAAAGTTCGGGAAACGATTTCTAAAACCGGGAACGGAAACGCATGGACAGGCTCGACAGAAAGATACTGCGCTTATTGCAGGAAGACGCGACACTTGCAGTGGCAGACGTTGCCAAGAAAGTTGGTCTTTCCACGACGCCATGCTGGCGTCGTATCCAGAAGCTCGAGGAAGACGGCGTCATCAAGCGCCGCGTTGCCATCCTCGATCCGGTTCGCGTCAATGCGCGTGTCACGGTGTTCGTGTCCGTGCGCACCAGTTCGCACAGCCACGAATGGCTGAAGCGCTTTTCCGAAGTGGTTCAGGAATTTCCGGAAGTTATCGAATTCTACCGGATGAGCGGTGACGTCGATTATCTGCTCCGCGTGGCCGTACCCGATATTGCCGCTTACGATGCCTTCTACAAGCGTCTCATCAGCAAGATCGAGATTCGCGACGTGTCGTCCTCGTTCGCCATGGAGCAGATCAAGTACACGACCGAATTGCCGCTCGACTACATGGTGCTCGACAAAGAAAATAACTGATGCCTTCAAGACATTGATCTAAAAGAAAAGCCCGCCGTTCGGCGGGCTTCGTCTTGACCGTGAAACGCTTGTTACCTTGAGGCCGACACACCGGCCTGTTCGAAGGTCGCCATGCCGGAATGGCACAGGGCCGCAGCCTTCACGATACCGGCGGCAAGCGCGGCTCCGGTTCCCTCACCGAGCCGCATCCCGAGATCGAGCAACGGCTGCTTGCCCATCTTTTCCAGAAGCCTGCGATGACCGGGTTCGGCGGAAACGTGGCCGAACAGGCAATGGTCCACGGAATCCGGATTGGCGGCATAGAGAACCGCAGCGGCGGCACTCGCGACGAAGCCATCGACGATAACCGGAATTTTTTCCATGCGAGCTGCAAGAATTGCCCCGGCCATGGCCGCGATCTCGCGACCGCCGAGACGGCGCAGCACTTCCAGCGGGTCCTGTAGATGCGCCTGATGCAACGCCACGGCCTGACGAATGGCGGCAAGCTTGCGCTGCATCAGTTCGCCTGTCGATCCCGTGCCCGGCCCGGCCCAGTCTTCCGCCGTACCGCCGAAGAGCGCTAGCGCGATGGCAGCGGCAATCGTGGTATTGCCAATCCCCATTTCACCGATGCAGAGCAGATCGGTTCCGCCTGCAATCGCCTCCATGCCGAAGGCCATGGTTGCCGCACAGGTCCGCTCGTCCATCGCGGCTTCTTCGGTAATGTCGCCCGTCGGATGCTCCAGCGCCAGATCGAACACTTTGAGCCCCAGATCGTGCGCAATGCAGATCTGGTTGATGGCGGCACCGCCTGCGGCAAAATTCTCGACCATCTGCGCGGTCACACTGGACGGGAACGGCGTGATGTTCCTGGCCGTAACGCCATGATTGCCGGCGAAGACCGCAACCAGCGGACGGTTGATCTGCGGTGTCCGCTTGCCCGTCCATGCGGCCAGCCATGCGACGATCTCTTCCATACGCCCAAGCGAACCGGCAGGCTTGGTCAGCGTCGCTTCGCGCTCGCGAACGGCTCTTTCCGCTCCCAGGTCGGGGCCCGGAAGATTGCGGATCAGTTCACGGAAATCGTCGAAGGGAAGGCCGCTGGCACTCATATGTTCAGTCCAATCAATGATGGAAGGTGTAAATTCGCTGGGCTCGTCCTATAAGCACTCACATGAATTTTCAAATCACCTCTTTGAGTTGACGCAATATTGAGGCGAAATATCGCGAAAGCGCACCCGAAGCATGGCTGGAGCGGCAGATAAAGTGGAACGGTCAATTGCTGCACAATAGTCTGATTGGCGACACGATCCGAAGCCTCGGCTTTCTGAGCCGCCTGCCCCTTCCGCAGGGTTGGTTTGGAAACAGCGGCGATTCGCTTCCCGACAACGCGCGGGCCTTTCCGCTTGCGGGCGCATTGCTGGGACTTCTCGCTGGAGCCATCCTTCTGGTCGCCTGTGCGATGAAGCTGCCGCCGCTTGCGGCGGCACTGCTGGCCATCGGCGCTCTCGCAGCAATGACAGGCGCCCTGCACGAAGACGGCCTCGGCGACACCGCCGACGGCTTCTTCGGAGCATCGACGCCGGACCGGCGACTGGAAATCATGAAGGATTCCCGCATAGGGACGTTTGCCGCCCTCACCCTGATCGTCGCTGTCGGACTGAAAGCCGCCTTCCTGATGGCGGTCATCGAACATGCCGGAGCAGGTTATGCGGCGCTTGCCCTGATCGGCTGTGAAGCGGCAAGCCGCGCCGGAATGCTCGCATTCTGGCACGCCCTCCCTTCGGCGCGGCCCGGCGGGCTTGCCGATAGCGTGGGCCGTCCGCAATGGGAGACTGTCGTCTTCGGCTGCGGGATCGGGCTGATCGTGCTCACCGTCGCATTCTTGCCTGCCGGGGGTTTTCTGTCACTCGTCAATGGGCTGGCGCTGGCCACCGTTCTGTTGTTCGGCTTTGCCAGACTTTGCGTGGCGAAGATCGGCGGCCAGACAGGGGATTGCCTGGGGGCTGCCCAGCAGATCGGCTGTCTTGCACTTCTGGCCGGGCTTGTCATGGCCCTTTGACGCAACCACATTGCATCCATGGACACGACAATCGAATCCCCGTGCATCCTGATTTGCACGATTGATGCCGAAACCGGTTTCTGCCTCGGTTGCGCGCGAACGCTGGACGAAATCGCGCAGTGGTCCAGCATGAGCGCCGACGAGCGCATGGCGGTCTGGGCGCTTCTGGCAGACAGACACGAAATCATCGTTGAAAAGAGAAATGGCTGATGGGGCGCTTCTTCTGGCTTATCATCGCGGCAATTGCCATCGTCGCACTATTGTTGATGTCGAACAATGACAGCGGTTCGACGCTTGGCCTCGACAACGATGTGTTCGCCCGTGCCGCTTATCTCGGCATATGGGGCGTCGTCCTCGCCGCCGGGCTGCTTGGCTCCGGCATCAAGCTTACCGATTTTGCGCGCAACATGGCGATGTGGGCGGTGATCGTTCTCGGTCTCGTCGCCGGTTATCAGTACCGATACGAATTGCAGGATGCAGCCAGCCGAATCACGGCAGGCCTCATCCCCGGCAGTCCGATTTCAGGTCGCGGGGCCGACGGCGCGCTGACGGTTACGCTTGCGAAATCCGCAAATGGTCATTTCGAGGTCAGCGGACGCGTGAATGGCGCAAGGGTCCATTTTCTGGTCGATACCGGAGCATCTTCCGTCGTCCTCTCGCAGCAGGACGCCGAACGTGCCGGTATCGATACGGCTTCGCTCAACTATTCCGTTCCGGTGATGACTGCAAATGGCACAGCCAGCGCCGCGACCATCACCATTGCAACTTTGAAGGTCG
Source organism: Brucella daejeonensis (assembly GCF_014199265.1). GTDB lineage: Bacteria > Pseudomonadota > Alphaproteobacteria > Rhizobiales > Rhizobiaceae > Brucella > Brucella daejeonensis. Next base: position 257,607 of record NZ_JACIJG010000004.1, on the reverse strand, counting down.
GAGATATCGAGCGCCAGAATGTGCGGGCCATGGTAACGAGGGAAGGTCTCATGACCGGCAGCCTGCTTGGCATGAATTTTCTACAGACGCTCGGCGGTTTCACCGTGCGCGGCGATCAGCTCATCCTGATTGATTAGAACACGCCCCGAAAGTGTGAAACAGTTTTCGGGAAATATTCTTTTTAAAACAAATAGATAGATCGTATACCTGATCCAATCGAAACGCACTCTAGGCCGCTTCGGCGCGTGCTTCCGTGACGGCGGCATAAGCCTGGCGCAGCACTTCGCTGGTTGCGCCCGGCTTCGTCGCGTCGGTGGAAAGTATCTGCCGCCAGCGGCGCGCGCCGGGCTGCCCGGTGAAAAGCCCGACCATATGGCGGGTTACGTGCGAAAGCCTGCCGCCCGCAGCGATATGCCGGTCAATATACGCACTCATTGCATCGATGATGGCATCCATCGCGACCGACGGTCGGCCGTCCTCATAAAGACGGGCATCCACATCGCCCAACAATTCCGGGTTGTGATAAGCTGCGCGACCGAGCATCACCGCATCGACGGCCTGCAAATGCTGCGCGGCCTCGTCCAGTGTTGCGATGCCGCCGTTGATCCCCACGAAAACACCGCCCAAACGCTCCTTGAGGCGGTAAACGCGATCATAGTCGAGCGGTGGTATTTCCCGGTTCTCCTTGGGGGACAGCCCCTTGAGCCACGCCTTGCGGGCATGGACCCAGAGCGCGTCCGCCCCGGCGTCGAGCGTCATGTCGGCCACATTATCCAAAGCGGTTTCCGTGTCCTGATCGTCCACGCCGATACGGCATTTGACCGTGACCGGAACGGAAACCGCTTCCTTCATCGCGGCAACGCATCGGGCGACAATGTCGGGTGTCTGCATCAGGCAGGCGCCGAACGTGCCCGATTGAACACGATCTGATGGACAGCCGACATTGAGATTGATCTCGTCATAGCCGTAGTCCGCGCCGATCTTCGCGGCTTCCTTCAGCTTTGCCGGATCGGAGCCCCCCAGTTGCAGGGCAACCGGGTGTTCCATCGCATCAAAACCCAGCAGGCGGTCACGCGGCCCATGGATAACGGCATCCGCCACCACCATTTCGGTATAGAGAAGCGCCCGTTTCGAAAACAGCCTGTGAAGATAACGGCAATGTCTGTCCGACCAGTCGATCATGGGAGCAACGGCAAAACGAATCCCCGGATAGTTTCTGCTTTTTTCTTTTGTTTCAGTCATTTAAAGAACAATCCTGAGAATGCGATTCTGTCACTGTCGCCCGGTTCAATACTCGCCAGGTCCCGGAACGGCGCAAAAAGCCACAAATGAAAGCAACGATCAAGTTCCGGTATGATCGGCACCTTTCACATCAATATAATATTTCAGACTGAATTTTCACGCTTCTCATGCAGGCGATACGTCGTTTCGTGACGACGATACACTGTCTTCTTCGCCAGAACATACTATGATCACAGCAGAAACGTCTTTCCGATTCTCATCCCTGCAATTCAAGGAAATCCGGCGTGACCTCCTTCTCCCCCTTCGGCAAATCATTCGACGCGTTCCTCTTCGATATGGACGGCACGATTTTAAGCTCCATCGAAGCGACGGAACGCGTATGGGCCGAATGGGCGAAGCAACACGGTATCGATCCGGTGACATTCCTGCCCACGATCCATGGGGTGCGCGCCGTCGAAACCGTCCGCAGGCTGGCGCTTCCGGGCGTGGACCCCGTCCGCGAAGCCAAAATCCTGATGCAGGCTGAAATGGCCGACCTGGAAGGCATTGCCCCCATCGAAGGCGCAGGCGAATTCCTGAAATCGCTGCCGGAAGAGCGGTGGGCAATCGTGACCTCGGCACCGCTGGAGCTTGCGCGGCGCCGTATCGCCGCGGCTGGCCTTCCAATGCCCGCAACCATCGTATCGGCGGAGGATGTAGAGCGCGGAAAGCCCAGCCCCGAATGCTTTCAGCTCGGTGCAAGACGATTGGGTTTCGACCCGCATGACTGTCTGGTCTTCGAAGACGCGCCAGCCGGTATCGTTGCTGGAGAAACGGCGGGAGCCCGTGTCGTGGTGGTGACGGCAACGCATCCGCACTCGCCGCAGACATCCCACCACAGCATCGAAAGCTACCGGTCGCTGCAACTCAGCATTTCGGAGAGTGGAAAGCTCCGTCTGGAGCACGCGACGCCGATGTCGGTGGGGTGATCAGGGCAGAACAAGGCAGACGGCAGGTCAGATAACCCGCCGCCCTTCCCGCCACACGGTACGGATGACAGGAATGTGATCGGCGACCTGCACGCGCACCAGATCGGCGCGCTTGCCTTCGACGATCTCGCCGCGATCCTTCAGTCCCACAGCTTCAGCCGGGTTGGCGGAAACCAGACGGATGGCCTGAGGCAGCGAAATGTTCTCCACCACATCCGTGAGGAAAAACGCCGACTGCATCAGGCTCGCCGGAATATAATCCGACGAGATGATATCGAGATTTCCGGCTTCCGCCAGTTCGCGGGCCGACACATTGCCTGAATGCGACCCGCCGCGCACGACATTCGGCGCCCCCATGAGCACCGACATGCCATTTGCCTTCGACGCGCGTGCCGCAACATGCGTCGTCGGGAATTCAGCCACCCTGATCCCCTGCTCCCGCGCTTCCGCGACATGGTCTTCGGTCGCATCGTCGTGGCTTGCCAGAATGACGCCGCGCGCATGGCATTGCTCCGCGATAGCCTTGCGGGTCGGAGCGGAATATTGCTGCGACTGCCCCATGCGCTTCTCGCAGTAAAGCCGGAACTCTTCCTCGGTTAGCTTCAACTTGCGGATGAAATAAGTCTTGTAACTCTCGATATCCATGAATTGCCGCTGCCCCGGCGCATGATCCATCAGCGACACCAGCCGGACCAGCGGCCGGTCGCCGAATTGCTCGAAGGCCGGAAGACAATCCGGTGCGGAGACCTCGCAGCGCAGATGCAGGAAATGGTCGGCGCGCAACCGGCCCGCATCGCGACCTTGTGCAATCGCCGTCGAAAGCTTGGTCATATCGTCGATGCCGGTTTCCGCATCGTCGTCGAAACCGATACGCAATGCGTCGAAAACGGTCGTAATGCCCGACGCGGCGATCTGCGCGTCATGCGCCTGTACTGCGGCGATGGGGTTCCAGCGCACTTTCGGACGCGGCGCATAATGCCCTTCGAGATGATCCGTATGCAGTTCGACCAGCCCCGGCGTCAGGAAATCGCCCTCCATGTCCTCGCCGAAAGCGGAGGAACCGGTAGAAATATCGGCAATCCTGCCGTCCACCAGTTTCAGCGATCCTGGAACCACTTCGTCGGGCAGCACGATGCGGGCATTGCGCAGGATGGTTTCATTCGCCATCGCTCAAGGCCTCCCGACCGCTCGTGAGGTCCGTCCCGATGTCATCTTGCCGCCCGTCAGCGGATGCAGCGAGTGAATTTCGAATGGAGCGCCCCGCTCCGGTTCCACGAACAGGGCAAGATTGGCGACCTCGACTGCATCGTCCAGAAGCGGCGTGAAAAATTCGTCCAGCGTTCTCTCCACGCGAGCGCGATCTTTTTCCTCCACCGGCCCGGTCAGCGTCATATGAAAGCGGAATTCCTCGAAAACATAGGGATAACCCCAGCGCTCGACATTGTGACGCTGCGCCTCGCTGAGACGTTCCGGCCGTCGCCTTGCAATTTCCACTTCGCTGAGCGGTGCGCGAAACCGGTCGAAGGCAACGACGACGTCGTTCGCCAATTGGTTCAACGCCGCAACCGGTTCGTCCGGCACGAGAGCGAAAAACGGGCCGAGCGCATGAAGCTTGAGCCGGGGAATGACAACAGGCGCAGCCGATGACGAAAAATGCATCAATGCCGACAGGAGGTCGCTTTCGGAATGTTTTTCATCCAGACGGAACGGCGCCTTCATCGTCGCGTGAAAACCGTAACGGCGCGGCTCTTCCGTCAGTCGGGCGACTTCATCGGTCGCAAGAGAGCGAATCGCAGGCATTTTCACCGCTTCGCCGCTGAAGGCGCTGCGGCCAAGCCAGTTTGCCGCGACCTTCAGAAGTGCATCGTTGGACGGCGGGGTGAAATAAATCGCATAACGCATGTCAAATCCTTGGCTGAGGTTCGCTACACGACGTCAGCGGAACTCCAAAATATCAGTTAATGCATCGTGCGCCATAAGTCGCAACCTTGAGATCGATGCGGTCGGCGGATGCTTACACAATGAATGTGGCAACTCGATAAAGGCAGGGTGACAGTCACCGTATCATCGACAAACCAATTTTACATAGCAGCAAATTGGTATAGGCGTAGCGCCATCACAGCAAGGAGACAGAGATGAGCGGTTTTGCATCTATCGGCGAGTGCATGATCGAGCTTTCGGGCAATGAAGGCGATCAATGGCGCATGGGCTTTGCGGGCGATACGCTGAACACCGCCTGGTACATGCGGGCGCTGACGGACAAATCCTATCCTGTGGAATATGTGACGGCCTTCGGCGAAGACAGCTTTTCCCAGAAGCAGCGCGTGTTCCTGACGTCCAACGGCATCGGCATCGCCCATAGCCCCATCATCGCCGGGCAGCATCCGGGTCTCTATGCAATCACGCTGAACGGGGCCGAACGCTCCTTTACCTATTGGCGCAACGACGCCGCCGCCCGCCGCCTTGCCAGCGACAGGCAGGCGCTGGAAAAAAGTCTGGCCGGTCGCGACATCATCTATTTTTCGGGCATTTCGGTCGCCATCATATTCCCGGAACATCGGGAAACCTTTTTCGATGTCCTGCGGCAATGCCGCGCCGCCGGGTCGCGAATCGCGTTCGATCCCAATTTCCGGCACCAGCTCTGGCCCGATCGGAAAGCCGCCCAGGGAACGATCAGCGAGGCAATGAGCATCGCGGATATCGCACTCCCCACATTCCCGGACGAACAGGCGCTTTTCGGAGACGAGAACGCAAGCGCCTGCGCGGATCGTCTGGCGTCGCTGGGCGTCGGCGAAATCGTGGTCAAGGACGGAACCGAACCCGCTCTGGTCGTTGTGGATGCTGAACGGACGTTTGTCCCGTCGGTCGTCGCGCAGCCGGTGGACACAACCGGCGCCGGCGACAGTTTCAACGGCGCCTATCTCGCTGCCCGGCTCAGCGGACTGGCGCCGGTCGAAGCCGCCAGGAAGGCGCATCAGGTCGCTGCGCGCGTCGTCGAGATTCGCGGCGCGCTTGCCCCCATGGAGACCGCGCGCGCCGCCTTTACCGGTTAGGACCAATCGGCATTCAATCCCGCTCACGCGTGAACGTGAAATGAGTGGTCTGGGCGTAAATTTCGCCCGGACGCAATATCGCTTGCGGAAAATATGGATATTCGAGCGACCCCGGCCACATTTGCGGCTCCAGACAAAATCCGGCATGTTTGCCATAGGGTTTGCCGGTCAGGCCGATGCAATCGCTGGCCATGGTGTTTCCGGCATAGAACTGGAGACCCGGCTCGGTGGTTGAAACATCCATTCTGATGCCGGACTTTGCTCCCTTGACAGAAGCGCACGGACGCAGAGGCCCGCGTGCCGCAGCCAGACAGAAATTGCTGTCATACTGCACCTGCTCGCCGTTTTCCTCGAAACGAATCGGACGGAATTCACGAAAATCATATGGCGTGCCAGTGACGGGAAGAATCCGCCCGTCGGGGATAAGCGCCTCATCGACCGGCATATAAGCGTCGGCATCGATTTTCAGGAGATGGTCGAGAATATCGCCTTCGCCGCCATCATCGAGATTGAAATAGCTATGGTGAAGGAGATTGCAGACGGTCGGCTTGTCCGTCACGGCCTCAAGCCGGACGATGAGCGTTCCGTCAGCGTTGAGCATATAGGTGCAGCTCACGTTCAGATTGCCGGGGAAACCCATTTCGCCGTCCGCGGCCACCGTGGCAAGCGTTACGAAATCGGGACCTGTGCCGGTAATTTTCCAGACGCGGTTGCCCAGCCCCTTGCTGCCGCCATGAAGATTGTGACGTCCCAGATAATTCGGCTCCACCGCATAGGTCTCGCCATCGAGCACAAAGCGCGCATCCCTGATGCGGTTGGCCGACCGCCCCGCAATCGCCCCCAGATGCGGGGAATGCGCCGGATAATCGGCAAAGTCCCGATAGCCGATGACAAGAGGCGCTTCATGCCCCTCGATCCGAAGATCCTGAATGGCCGCGCCCCAGGTGATGATTTTGGCCGTAAGCCCCCCATTGGCAATGGTCAGCCGATGCACCGCCTGCCCGTCCGGCGTTGTCCCGAAAATATCCGAAGTCACCTTTTACCGCCTCTCATCAAGGATGATTGATTTACCCGCATCAAGCCGCAACGAAGTGCAGGTGGCAAGAGGCTTGACAGCCCGAACCGACCGCCTGCCAATCTTTCTGCCCGACACGGCTGAACCATCAATCTGGTCAGGTTTCAAGAAATTGCGATTGTCTTTGTGTTGCGCTTTTCCGGTTGTGTACCTTATATGCGCTATCAATCCACGGTGATTTTGAAAGCAATATGACTTTCCCTTACGCCGGAAAAACGCTAGATACGCGCAGATAGTCAGATGTTCGCCACGCGCGGCATCGCCAGAAATAAAGGAATCGAAACTTGTCCTCTACTTTTGACAAAGTCGCCGACATTATCGCCGAAACCAGTGAAATCGACCGTGACACCATCACGCCGGATAGCCACACCATCGACGATCTGGGCATTGACAGCCTCGACTTCCTCGACATCGTTTTCGCTATCGACAAGGCTTTCGGCATCAAGATTCCGCTTGAACAGTGGACGCAGGAAGTGAACGAAGGCAAGGTTCCGACGGAAGAATATTTCGTTCTGAAGAATCTCTGCGCCAAGATCGACGAACTGGTTGCAGCCAAGAAGGCCTGAGCCAGGGCGCACAATATGACGGTATTCAAGGGTGGGCAGAAATGTTCGCCCTGATGCCGTTTCTGGAGCGGTTTCACCAGCACGGGCAGAACGCAACTCATGCAGAACAATAAAGTCGTCATCACCGGTATCGGCATTCTTTCTTCGCTCGGCGAAGGGAGCGATGCGCACTGGAACGCCCTTTCAGGGGCTGGCGCGCAGCCGCGCCTCGAAGCGCAAGCCTTTGCGCCCTACACCGTTCACCCGATCGGTGAAGTGGACTGGAGCCTGCAAATTCCCAAGCGCGGCGACCAGCGCCAGATGGAGACCTGGCAGCGGCTTGGCACCTATGCTGCCGGTCTTGCCTTGCAGGATGCGGGCATAAAGGACGACGAAACGCTTTGCGCGACCATGGACATGATCGTGGGTGCAGGCGGCGGCGAACGCGACATCACCGTCGATATGCAGATTCTCGAAGAAGGCCGCACGCGAAACGATCGCGGCGTGATGCTGAACGAAAAACTCTCCACCGAACTGCGTCCGACACTGTTTCTGGCCCAGCTTTCCAACCTGCTCGCAGGCAATATTTCCATCGTGCACAAGGTGACCGGCTCATCGCGCACCTTCATGGGCGAAGAAGGCTCCGGCATTTCAGCCGTCGAGACGGCTGCGGCCCGTATCCGCTCCGGCCAGAGCACCCATGCGCTGGTGGGCGGCTCCTACAATGCCGAACATTTCGACATGATTCTCGGTCACGAACTGGGCGGCCTGCTCAAGCATGACGGCTGGGCGCCACTGTGGCAGCGGCAGGGTTCGGCTGGCGGCGGTATGGTTTCCGGTTCGGGCGGCGTGTTTCTCGTGCTGGAAAATGCCGATCATGCGCAAAAGCGCGCCGCGCGCGCCTATGCCGAAATTACCGGCATCGAAAGCGCCCAGATCCGCCGCGATCAGGACGACCTTGCGAAAACCGTTCGCGATCTGGTTCTGACCGTGAATGGCGGCAAGGAAGCAACTTACATCGTTTCTGGCGCATCAGGCGCGCATGAAGCGACAGCAGCCGAGAAATCGGCGCTTGACGGCATCTCCGCTGCCTATCGCGGCATTTCAGGCCTGACCGGCCATATGCGCGAAGCACAGTTCCCGCTGGCGCTGGCGCTGGCCGCCATTTCGGTATCGAAGGGCGAAGCTTTCGCACCGCTCGACGCATCGGAGAAAGCCGCTGGCGGCGCAATCAGCGAAGCCATCGTCACAACGGTTGGAGCTACCCGCGCCGAAGGTGCTGCAAAGCTGGTGAGAGCATAAGATGACCAAATATCAAGACCATCTGGGCCGTCCCATCGTTGCCATTACGGGCGCTGGCGTTGTTTCCGCGCTTGGACAGGGCAAGGAAGACAATTGGGCAGCGCTGACCGGCGGACAGTCGGGCCTGCACACGATCACCCGTTTTCCGACCGAAAACCTCAAGACACGCTTTGCGGGCACCGTCGATTTCCTGCCGGAAAGCGACATTGGCGCATCGGCATTGTCGGAAGCGCTGGCGCGTCTGGCAGGCGAAGAAGCGCTGGCCCAATCCGGTCTGTCCACTACCAATTTTGGCGGTCCTCTATTTCTGGCCGCACCTCCGGTCGAACTCGACTGGAAGAGCCGTTTTGCACTCGACGCCAGCGTGAAAAACGAAGGTCCGGCAAGCTATCAGCTTCTTCTCGAAGCCTGCCGCCGTGCTCGCCATGATGCGCTGTTCAACACGACGCAGTTTGGCTATATCGCCGAGCGCCTCGCCGAAGCATTCGGAACACGCGGCCTGCCGATCACGCTTTCGACGGCCTGCGCATCGGGCGCGACCGCGATCCAGCTTGGTGTCGAAGCCATCCGTCGCGGCGAAAGCGATCATGTGCTGGCCATCGGCACCGATGGTTCGGTTTCAGCCGAAGCGCTGATCCGCTTCTCGCTTCTGTCGGCACTTTCCACCCAGAACGACAAGCCGGAAAAGGCGTCAAAGCCTTTCTCCAGGGATCGTGACGGTTTCGTCATGGCCGAAGGTTCGGGCGCGCTGGTCATGGAATCGCTGGAAAGCGCTGTGGCGCGTGGCGCGAAAGTGCTGGGCATTCTGGCCGGTTGCGGCGAAAAGGCCGACGATTTCCACCGTACCCGTTCCAAGCCGGACGCCTCGCCCGCCATTGGCACGGTGCGCGCCGCTCTGGCCGATGCAGGGCTGAACGAAAGCCAGATTTCCTACATCAACGCCCACGGCACCTCGACGCCGGAAAACGACAAGATGGAATTTCTGGCCATGTCCACCGTGTTCGGTGACGCCATCAGTTCCATTCCGGTTTCATCCAACAAGTCAATGATCGGCCATACGCTGACCGCTGCCGGTGCGATTGAGGCTGTGTTCTCGCTTCTGACGATTGAGATCGGCACCCTGCCCCCGACCATCAATTACGACAATCCCGATCCGGCCATGACGCTGGATGTCGTGCCGAATGTGAAGCGTGAGAGCCAAGTTTCGGCCGTGCTTTCCAATTCCTTCGGCTTCGGCGGACAGAATACGAGCCTTGTATTGACGGCGGAACCGAATTAATCCGTCCGACACTTATTTAATTTTCCTGATGATCCCGGATGGCGAACCCTGTCCGGGATCATGCCATGAAAGGAAGAGCCAATGCGCGCCTTGCAGCTTCTCGATGACCGCCGCCTTGAAATCACCGATATAGCGCCCCCGCCGCCGCCCGGCCTTGGCGAAGTGACCGTGAAGATCAAGGCCGTCGCGCTCAACCATATCGACGTATGGGGCTGGCGCGGCATGGCATTCGCCAAGCGCAAGATGCCGCTGGTGATCGGCGCGGAAGCCTCGGGCATTGTCGATGCGGTCGGTCCAGGCGTTTCCAATCTGCTGCCCGGCCAGCTCGTTTCGATCTATGGCGCACGCACCTGCGGCCTCTGCCACGCCTGCCGTGAAGGTCGTGACAATCTGTGCGAACATGTCGGCGGCGTGCACGGTTTCCACCTCGACGGCTTTGCCTGCGAAGCGGTGAACTTGCCTGCCCGCCTGCTGGTCGCAGCCCCTCCCGGTGTGGATGCCATCGCTGCCGCTGTTGCGCCCGTCACCTTCGGCACGGTCGAGCACATGCTGTTCGACAATGCCAAACTCCAGCCGGGCGAAACCGTTCTCGTTCAGGCAGGCGGCTCCGGCATCGGCACGGCAGCCATCCAGCTTGCCAAAAAGATGGGCTGCACCGTCATCACCACGGTCGGCTCCGACGACAAGATCGAAAAAGCCAAGGCGCTGGGTGCCGATCACGTCATCAATTACCGCGAAGACCGTTTTGAAGGCGTGGTGCGCAAGCTCACCAAGAAAAAAGGCGTGGACGTGGTTTTCGAGCATGTCGGCGCGGATACCTGGGCGGGCTCGATGCTGTGCATGAAGCGTGGCGCGCGTCTCGTCACCTGCGGCTCGACCTCGGGCGTTTCGACCAACATGAACCTGATGCAGCTCTTCCAGCAGCAGCTCAAGATTTTCGGTTCTTTTGGCTGCCGCATGGAAAACATGGCTGACGCCATGCAGAAAATGGCGCGCGGCATCGTGCATCCGGTCATCGATACGGTGGTCGGCTTCAACGACATCGACACCGCCCTGAAGCGCATGGAAGGCCGCGACGTCTTCGGCAAGATCATTCTGACCATAGAGTGAGCCTGCCAAGCCTATGATGTTCAAACTGAAGCTTCTGCTCTTTCGCTGGTCGCGCAAGTTCAAGCAGTTCAATTACTGGCTCTGGGCACAGGCCGTGTTCGTGCTGCTCGGCCTTTTGCGCCTGTTTCCAGCCAGGGCTGCGATCAGCTTTACGGCCAAAGTGGCCCGCATTGTCGGACCGCTGACGTCGCGCCACAAGGTAGCCACCAATAATATACGCGCGGCCTATCCCGAAAAAAGCGAAGCGGAAATCGAAGACATCGCACGCGACATGTGGGATTCCATGGCGCGCCTCCTCGCGGAATATATTTTCCTCGACGCGATTTTCGATTTCGATCCCCATGCCGCCAAGCCCGGCCTGATCGAAGTGGATGGCATTCCGATCTTCGAGCGCCTGCGCGATGAAAAGAAGCCGCATATCTTCTTCACCGCCCATACCGGCAATTTCGAGCTTCTGCCGATCTGCGCCGCCACCTTTGGCCTCAATGTCACGGCGCTGTTTCGTCCGCCAAACAATCCCTATGTCGCCAAGAAGGTTCTGAAAGCCCGCCGCACCAATATGGGCCATCTCGTCCCTTCCAAGGCGGGCGCGGCCTGGGCGCTGGCCGGTATTCTTGGCGATGGCGGCAATGTCGGCATGCTGGTGGATCAAAAATTTTCGCGCGGCATTCCGTCCACCTTCTTCAATCGTCCCGTAAAGACCAATCCGCTTCTGGCCAAGCTGGCGCGGCAATATGATTGCGACGTTTATCCGGCGCGCTGCATCCGTCTGCCCGGCGGACGCTACCGGCTGGAACTCCATGAGCGCATGGAACTGCCCCGCGATGACAAGGGCCAGATCGACATCGACGCTACGGCGCAATTGCTGAACGACACGGTCGAGCAATGGGTGCGCGAATATCCCGGCCAGTGGATGTGGTTCCACAAGCGCTGGGGATAGGACTTTTTCTCCCCTTATGTTAGGGCAAGCCCAGCTTCCACGGAGTTTTTTTTCATGCGCCCCATCGCCATCGCCCCTTCCATTCTTTCCGCCGATTTCGCGCGACTTGGTGAGGAAGTCGATGCCGTGCTGGAAGCCGGTGCCGACTGGGTCCATATCGACGTCATGGACGGTCATTTCGTGCCGAACATCACCTTCGGTCCGCAGGTGGTGAAAACGATCCGTCCGCGCACGAAAGCATTCTTCGACGCGCATTTGATGATTGCCCCCTGCGATCCCTATCTGGAGCCCTTCGCCGATGCAGGTTGCGACCTGATTACGGTTCATGCCGAAGCTGGCGCGCATACGCACCGCTCGCTGCAATCCATCCGCGCGCTTGGCAAGAAAGTGGGCATTTCGCTTAATCCGGCCACGCCGGTCGAGGCGCTATCCAATGTGCTGGACGATGTGGATCTGATCCTTATCATGACGGTCAATCCGGGCTTCGGCGGACAGAAATTCATTCCGTCCATGCTGGAAAAAATCGCCCGCGTGCGCGAAATGGTCGGCGACCGCCCCATCGACATCGAGGTGGATGGCGGCATCACGCCCGAAACCGCCGGTCTGGTGGCCGCTGCCGGAGCGAATATCCTCGTCGCCGGTTCCGCCGTCTATAAGGGCAATTCGGTCGCGTCCTATCGCGCCAATATCGACGCCATTCGTGCAGCGGCAGAAGCCGCTCGCAAAAATTAAACACACTCTCTACAGGATACGCCAATGATCCCGCGCTATTCCCGGCCCGAAATGGTCGCCATCTGGTCACCGGAAACGAAATTCCGCATCTGGTTCGAGATCGAAGCCTATGCTTGCGAAGCGCTGGCTCAGCTTGGCGTCATCCCGAAGGAAGCGGCCAAGACCATCTGGGAAAAGGGCAGCGTGGCGAAATTCGACGTCGCCCGCATCGATGAAATCGAAGCCGTCACCAAGCATGACGTCATCGCGTTTCTGACCCACCTGGCCGAATTCATCGGCCCGGACAGCCGTTTCGTGCATCAGGGCATGACTTCTTCGGACGTGCTCGACACGACGCTCAACGTCCAACTCGTGCGCGCCGCCGATCTGCTGCTCGCCGATATGGATCGCGTGCTGGAAGCGCTCAAAAAGCGCGCTTTCGAGCACAAGGACACGGTACGCATCGGCCGCAGTCACGGCATTCATGCCGAACCGACCACGATGGGCCTCACCTTCGCGCGCTTCTATGCCGAAATGACGCGCAACCGCGCGCGCCTCGTCGCGGCACGCGCCGAAATCGCCACCGGCGCGATCTCCGGCGCTGTCGGCACTTTCGCCAATATAGACCCGCGCGTCGAGGAATATGTCTGCGCCAAGCTTGGTCTTGCAGCGGAGCCGGTTTCCACGCAGGTCATCCCGCGTGACCGTCATGCGATGTTCTTCGCGACACTCGGCGTCATTGCTTCCTCGATGGAAAACGTCGCCATCGAAATCCGTCACATGCAGCGCACCGAAGTTCTGGAAGCGGAAGAGTTCTTCTCGCCCGGCCAGAAGGGTTCGTCCGCCATGCCGCACAAGCGCAACCCGGTTCTGACCGAAAACCTGACCGGCCTCGCCCGTCTGGTGCGCATGTCGGTAACGCCAGCGATGGAAAACGTGGCTCTCTGGCACGAACGCGATATTTCGCATTCGAGCGTCGAACGCGCCATCGGCCCCGACACTACCATCACGCTCGATTTCGCGCTGAACCGTCTGGCCAACGTGATCGAAAAGCTGGTCATCTACCCGGACAACATGCTGAAAAACATGAACAAGTTCCGTGGTCTGGTGCATTCGCAGCGCGTTCTTCTGGCGCTGACGCAAGCTGGCGTATCGCGTGAGGATTCCTATCGTCTCGTGCAGCGCAACGCGATGAAAGTCTGGGAAAAGGGTGCCGACTTCCTTGAGGAACTGCTGGGTGACGCGGAAGTACGCGCCGCGCTTTCCGAAGAACAGATCCGCGAAAAATTCGATCTCGGCTATCACACCAAGCATGTGGATACCATCTTCAAGCGCGTCTTCGGCTAGAGCATAATCCGACCGGAGTGAAACGAGGATCGATAAGATTATGCTTAAAATAGAAAGCGTTAGAGCGCCGATCTGATTCAATCAGATCGAAACGCGCTCTAAAGCAGCGCTGCCCATCCCTTCCCTCATCCTGAGGAGGTGACCTGAGCATGGCGAAGGAAACCGTCTCGAAGGGCTGAGGGAAAACGCTCCGCACTTGCCCTCGTCCTTCGAGGCTTCGCTTCGCTCCGCACCTCAGGATGAGGGGGGCAAGCATAGAGATTAAAAAAAAGCCCCATGCTTTTGAAAGCATGGGGCTTTTTTATGGTATTTGTCAGGCCTTGGTCTTGATCGTGTTGATCGCATTGCCCCAAGGGTCTACGAACGAACTATCGTTGCCGCCGCGTGTATCTTCCAGTTCGACCCTGGCCAATCCTGTGCGATCCATGTCGCGTTTTCCGGCACCTGAACTCTGCCAGGCATTGGCTGCTATATGATGGTGATAACGTCCAGTGGACATGAACACCGCCCGGTCGCCATAGGTCTGCACCGTCTCCAGACCGAGTTCATCGTGCCAGAAGGTTTCGGCTTCATGAGCATTGCCAACGCGCAAGTGCACATGCCCGACTACCGTGTTTTGCGGCGCGCCCTGCCATTCGCCGCCTTCTGTCTTCAAGACATCGAGAAGAGAGCAGACATCAAGCGCCTCGGTACCCATCTTCACTCGTCCCGCATTCCATGTCCATGTATCGTGCGGACGGTCGGAATAAATCTCGATGCCATTGCCTTCCGGGTCAGTCAGGTAGATCGCTTCACTGACATCATGATCGGAAGCGCCACTCACAGAAAACTGCCTGTCGATGGCGCGGCGCGACCAGCGCGCCAGATCGCCGCGTGTCGGCAACAGAAATGCGGTGTGATAAAGTCCGGCACTGCGCGGATCGTCCGGCTTTGCGGCGGAAAACTGTTCGATCTCCATCAGTTCGCGATCACCTGCACCGAGAACGATCGATGCGCCACGGCGCGCCATTTCATGCAGGCCCACCACATCGCGATAATATTCGGCAAGCGTTTCCGCATCGCGGGCCTTGAGACCGACACGGGCCACACGAACCGGCGTCGTCATAGCAAAGGGTAACGGCGCAACCGGAGATGCAGCGCTGCTCGCTACAGTTTTCAATTTCTCGGTCATTTCCTTCTCCTTCGCGACCATTTCCCGCTCAAAATCGCTGTTCAAGGCCCTGTTCACAAGACCGCGATCATCGAACAGGCTGTTCATCGTTCCGATGCCCTGCGCCGGTTTCAAAATACGGGGGGATGCTTGAAGAAGACACAAATGCCCTCTAAATGAGGGCCATGAAAGTCAAAGACGCTGAAATCCTCATCATCCCCGGCTACACCAATTCCGGCCCCGATCATTGGCAGACACGCTGGGAGAGCAAGCTCTCCACGGCGCGGCGCGTGCAGCAGGCCGAATGGTCGAAACCAGTACGCGACGACTGGGTGGGGGAACTGGTCAAGGCCGCAAATGCGGCAACCAAGCCTATCGTTCTGGTGGCGCACTCGCTTGGGGTGGCGACCGCCGTTCATGCCCTGCCGCATATCCAGCACAAGATTGCGGGGGCATTTTTCGTGGCGCCGCCGGATGTCTCGAATGAAAAAATTCGCCCCAAACATCTGATGACTTTCGGCCCCTATCCGCGTGAGCGCTTGCCATTCCCGGCCATCACGGTGGTCAGCCGCAACGACCCCTTCTCAAGCTTCGAAGCGGCAGAAGACGTCGTGAAAGACTGGGGCGCGATGCTGATAGATGCAGGCGAATCCGGTCACATCAATTCGGATTCCGGCCATGGCCCATGGCCGGAAGGCTCGATGGTCTTTGCCGAATTCATGACGCAGTTGCAGGCCCCAAAGCAACACTGAAGGTCAGTCAAAACAAAAAGGCAGGTCAAACCCTGCCTTTTTTATCGCATCAATCGCGGACTGCCTTTGTCAGCGTTTCCGCTGCAAGCCGGATATAGCTGCTATCGTTGCCGAGCGTCAGGAAGTGGAAGCCAAGCGGCATATAGCGCCGCGCAAATTCCGGCGACGGGCAATAGATGCCTGCAAACTTGCCCGCAGCGGCAGCCTTGCGCGCAATGTTGGCAACCGGTTCCACGATTGCATCCGAATGCGGGTTGGCCTCGCGCCCGTTGCTCCAGGCGATGGAGAAATCGGCAGGGCCGACAAAAACGCCGTCAATGCCGCGAACGTCCAGAATGGCGTCCAGCGCGTCATAGGCATCGCGTGTTTCGATCATCGCAAAAGCCAGCGTGTCGCGATTGGCGGTGGTCAGATAATCGTTGGACCCCGGCGCGCCATAATCGGCCTTGGCCCGGAATACACCCCAAGAGCGTTCGCCTACCGGCGGATATTTCATCGCCGCTGCAAATCTGCGTGCATCCTCGACCGAATTGATCATCGGCGCGATCACTGCTTCAGCTCCGAAATCCAGGGCACGGCTGGCCATATCGAACCGTCCGACGGGAATACGCACCACCGGCGGCTTGCCAGCATTGAGGATGAGGCCGAGCGAGCGCAGGATGCTGGCTTCATCGTGCCCTCCGTGCTGCATATCCAGCGTAACCGCGTCAAAGGCGCTGTGCGCGAGAATTTCTACCGTCAGGGGTTCAGGCAGGGAAGACCATGCGGAAAGCAAAGTCTCGCCTGCGCGAAGGCGCGAAGACAACGACATGGGTATTTCCTTCATTTCATAAGACCAGGGCGGAGAAACTTTCGTCTCTCCGCCCCGTATTTCGTCAATCCTGCTTCACCTGACGAACCGCTTCCTCAAGGAAAGCGAGCATCTTTTCGCGGATTGCCTCATCCGTCACGCTGACGCCGGCAGCGTCGATATCGGCGCGCACCTTGCGGAAAACGTCCTCGTCGCCCGCTTCCTCGAAATCCGCGGCAACGACTTCCTTCGCATAAGCTTCGGCATCCGTATCCTTCTTGCCGAGCTGTTCGGCAACCCAGAGCCCCAGAAGCTTGTTACGACGTGCTTCGGCCTTGAAACGCAACTCCGCATCCAGTGCGAATTTCTTTTCAAAAGCGTCGCGGCGATCATCCATGCCAGTGGTCATTCATAAAGCTCCCAGACTTCCAAGTTAGAAGAGATCGTCATCCGTTCTCTTGCCTAAAGCTGGCAAGGAGCGCAAGATTATACAAGGGATAAAGCCCACTTTCTTGCGACTCGAGCATAATCTCGCATCAGAAACAGCGAAAACAGGGGGACGGGCACAAAGCAGGATTGTTAAAAGCCCACAATTGCTATAGGTAGCCCGCGAGAATAGCGGCTTGAAGCCGACCATCAGATATGGAAATCCGAGAAAAACCATGAACCGTCGCCGCCGTATTTACGAGGGCAAGGCCAAGATTCTTTATGAAGGCCCAGAGCCCGGCACACTTGTCCAGTTCTTCAAAGATGACGCAACCGCGTTCAACGCCAAGAAACACGAAGTCATCGATGGGAAAGGCGTGCTCAACAACCGCATTTCCGAGCACATCTTCAACCAGCTCAACCGCATCGGCATCCCGACGCACTTCATCCGCCGCCTCAACATGCGTGAGCAGCTGATCAAGGAAGTGGAAATCATTCCGCTTGAAGTGGTCGTGCGCAACGTTGCCGCCGGCTCGCTTGCAAAGCGTCTCGGCCTCGAGGAAGGCACTATCCTGCCCCGCTCGATCATCGAGTTCTACTACAAGGCCGACGCGCTCGACGACCCGATGGTCACCGAAGAGCACATCACGGCTTTCGGCTGGGCAAGCCCGCAGGAAATCGACGACATCATGGCGCTTGCCATCCGCGTCAACGACTTCCTCACCGGCCTCTTTCTCGGCATCGGCATCCAGCTTGTCGATTTCAAGATGGAATGCGGGCGCTTGTGGGAAGGCGACATGATGCGTATCGTCGTCGCCGACGAAATCTCGCCGGACTCCGCCCGTCTTTGGGACCTCACCACCAACGACAAGCTCGACAAGGACCGTTTCCGCCGCGATATGGGCGGGCTGGTCGAGGCCTATCAGGAAGTCGCGCGCCGTCTCGGCATCATGAACGAGAACGACACGCCCCGCCCTTCCGGTCCCACGCTTGTGAAGTGAAAAACACTCAGCCCGGAAACGTGCTAGAATAAACGTTCCGGGCTGTTTTATTTGCGATCCAATCCAGAAGCGACAGGAACTACAGAGTGATCAAGGCACGCGTCACCGTTACACTGAAAAACGGCGTTCTCGACCCCCAGGGCAAGGCCATCGTCGGAGCCCTCGGCAGCCTCGGCTTCGAAGGCGTCAGCTCCGCGCGTCAGGGCAAGGTGTTCGATCTTGAACTGGAAGGCTCGGACAAGGCGAAAGCGGAAGCCGACCTGAAGGCCATGTGCGAAAAGCTGCTCGCCAATACGGTGATCGAAGACTTCTCCATCGCCATCAGCTAATCCCATCGGAAAGCAGAAGCCATGAAATCCGCAGTCATTCTCCTTCCCGGCCTCAATCGTGACCGCGACATGATCGCGGCGCTGACCAAGATCACCGGTCAGGCGCCGGTGACCGTCTGGCAGACCGATACGAGCATTCCAGACGATGTGGACATGATCCTCATCCCCGGCGGCTTCTCCTATGGCGACTATCTGCGCTGCGGCGCGATCGCGGCGCGTATGCCGGTCATGCAGGCCGTGCGCGAGAAGGCTGACAAGGGCGTCATGGTCATGGGCGTATGCAACGGCTTCCAGATACTCGTGGAAGCAGGCCTCCTGCCCGGCGCATTGATGCGCAACGCATCGCTGAAATTCGTCTGCCGTGAAGTGAAGCTGGAAGTTTCCAACGCCAATACCGCCTTCACTCGCGGCTACAAGCCCGGCCAGATCATTCGCTGCCCGGTCGCGCATCATGACGGCAACTACTTTGCCGACGCGGAAACGCTGAAGCGCCTCGAAGGCGAGGGCCAGGTCGTGTTCCGCTATGCGGAGGGCACCAATCCGAATGGTTCGGTCAACGACATTGCCGGTATCGTCAATGCGCGCGGCAATGTGCTCGGCATGATGCCGCATCCCGAAAACCTGATTGAATCGGCCCATGGCGGCGACGATGGCCGCGCTCTTTTTGCCGGTGCGCTGGGCATCGCGGCCTGACCTGACGAAAATGAACGAACTGAAAGGGCGTCCCGGCCGGGGCGCCCTTTTTGCTTCTTGTGATGTTGTTCACCGCCCGTTTTCATGGCAGCTTTGCCTATAGAATTTTCAGCGAAAAGCGAATCAGGGGAATAACACGATGCAGCTTTATTCCAGGCCTCTCTCCCCCTACTCATCTTTCGTGCGCGGCGTTCTCTATCTGAAAGACCTGCCGTTCAAGCCGATGAGCCTGCCCTATCCGTTTCCCGCCGATTTCGGTGACGTGACACCGCTGCGCCGCATCCCCGTCCTCATCACCGGTTCGGGCGAAACGCTGTTCGAAGCGACGGTCATTGCCGAATATCTGGAAGACCATTTCCCCGAAACGGCCCTTCTGCCCGGTACGCCGCGCGAGCGCGCGCTGATCCGGCTTGTGGCGCGGGTGACCGAACTGGAAATTCTCGGTCCGGCGATGAAGCTGTTCATCCTGCTGAGCAAACCGGAACAGGACCGGACGACGATCGACCGCCTGTTCGAGAGACTGCATACGGGCCTGACCGTGATCGAGGCGCGGCTGTCGGACGGGGCTTATGCGGTCAGCGTTGAGCCGACACTTGCCGATTGCTGGCTGCTGCCGGTGCGCTTTCTGATGGAACCGCTGAAAAAACTGTCGGGCCGGACGGATTTGCTGGACGCGTTCCCCAAATTCGATGCATATGCCGCAAAGGCGAAGCAACATCCGGCCTTCGAGCGCGTCTGGAATGAAATGAGCGACGGCCTGAAAGCCTTCATGCCCCAACTTGCCTGATCCCACAAATATCTGTTTTCTGCGCATGTCTCCTGCAAATCCCCGGAGCCTGAGTTCAAAAGCGGCACATGTGGCGGCTTTGGGAACAGGCTCCCCCGTGGTGGGAGGGGGAGACATGCTTTTTCGGAGCCACTCCTTGACGAAAAAGACCCTCGCGTTTCTGGCTTTGCCAGCACTGGCGTTTCTTTCCGCCTGCATGTCCGGCAAGCCCACCGGTCCCATTTCCGTTGACGCCAGCAAGGCGGCGCTGCCGACAATGGAGCGGATTGCGTTGTCCGCCAATAGCTGCTGGTTCAAATCCGGGGACAAGGATTTCCGCGGTTATTCGCTGGCGCCGGAATTGAATTCCTTTACCGGTCGCCCGCGTATTCTGGTCGTTCCCGCCCGCAATCCGGCCTCGCGTCCGCTGCTCGTCGTTCAGGCTCAGGGCAACCCGGCCAAGGTCGAAGCCTTCGGCCCGATGATGCAGGAAAGCCATGGCGGCCGAATTGCAAGCGACGTCAATCGCTGGGCATCCGGCCGGAAGGACTGCCAGTAATCGGCCCACCAAAAATTCTATCGCAGATGGAAGCGCACCTTGCGCGCTTCGCGCTCCGCCTCGGACCGCCGCAGGCCGATGTCCCGCAATTGGTCATCCGTCAGATCGAATAATGCAAGACGGCTGCGCCGAAGCATCAGGCGATAGGCCAGCCAGTTCCAGAACCGCATCAGCAGTCCAAGGGAATGGGGAGCCTCCGGCGCGGACATCAGATGGGGATGCAGCCCTTTCGGCAGATCGCTGAAACGATCGGCGCTCGGCATGGGCAAAATTGTATCTATTGTCTCTGTCTGTGGCCTGAAGTAGAACATAACCGGGTCCTTTCATTGTCGAAAGATGGAGTTTCGCCGTACAGGCGACACTTCCTGACGCTGGAATGACTCTATAATTGACCGAACAATGGATACAATTTATAAGTTGTCACCATGACAAATTGGATACCTGATCTTTCGAGCAAAACTGGCCCGCTTTACCTGCAACTGGCGGATGCCATCGAAGAATCCATCGGCAACGGGTCGCTGCCCGCCGGAATGAAGCTGCCGCCGCAGCGCAATCTGGCATTCGATCTCAAGGTGACAATCGGTACAATCGGGCGCGCCTATGCGCTTGCGCACGAACGCGGTCTCGTGACCGGGGAAGTCGGTCGCGGCACCTATGTCCTCGGCGACGAAACGACCGAAACGGAACTGAGCGCTTCCTCGCTTGCGGGCACGAAACACGCGGACGTTCCGACGGGCAAGGTCCGGTTCGACACGACGGCTGCCCCGGATGTCGGGCAACACGAAGTGCTCGCCAGAATCAGCGCCGATATTCACCGCGACTTTCCGCAGGATATTGCGAGCTATTCGCGCTATTTCCCGCAGCACTGGCTGGAAGCCGGGCAGAAATGGCTTTCGCGAAACGACTGGAAACCCGGCCTCGACACGATTGTCGTCACCAATGGCGCACAGGCCGCGAGCATCGCCATCATCACCGCCTTCACCAATCCCGGCGACCGTATCCTCTTTGAGAACCTCACCTATGCGCAGATCAGCCGTTCGGTCCGGCTGCTCGGTCGCCGCACCATACAGGCTGCGAATGACGCGTACGGCCTGATCCCGGAAGAGTTCGAGCGCGTGTGCCGCCAGCAGCATCCCACGCTCGCCTTCCTCATGCCCACGCTGCACAACCCTACCCTCGCCTGTATGCCGCAGGAACGCCGCCAGCAGATTGCCGAAATTGCCCGGCGTTACAATGTGTGGCTGATCGAGGACGACATTTACGGCGTCATGTCGGAAAACGACATCGCTCCGCTCGCCACATTCGCCCCGGAAAGGACTTTCGTCGTATCCGGCCTGTCGAAAGCCGTCGCAGCCGGGGTCCGCAGCGGCTGGGTGGCCTGCCCGGCGCACTGCGCGCAGCGTGTGCGGGTGACACACAAGATGATGACGGGCGGCGCGCCCTTTCTTCTGGCTGAAACGGGCGCACAGCTCGTGCTTTCGGGCGCAGCCGATATGATCCACCAGAAATGCCGGACGGAGACGCAGGCGCGTGAAGAAATGGCGCGGCAGATTTTCGCCGGTTTCGATTTCGTTTCCCGGCCAAATATTCCGTTTCTCTGGATGAGCCTCCCCGAGCCTTGGCTCTCGGGAACGTTCAAGGCCGCAGCCTACGAAAGCGGCATACTGATCGACGACGAGGACGAATTCAAAGCCGGACGCGTTGACCAGATTTATCACCGTGTCCGCATTGCATTTTCGTCGCCATCGAACCGCGACATCGTCGAAAATGCTTTCCTCACGCTGCGCAGGCTTCTGGAAAATGAACAGGCCGGATATGAGGGTACGGTGTGAAGCTTCGATGTTTTGGCACTACAGTTGCATTCTTCGTGATGCCGGGCTGCAAAGAGCAATTTGTCTGTGTTCCAGCGCTCACGTACCTTCAAGTACGCTCCGCTCCGGTACTCGAAAATCACTCTTTTCACCACGGCCTGACGAATTTGCAACTGTAATGCTAGCACTCAATGACGATTCATCGCCGAATGAGGCTGGGAAACTGGCATTTTCCTATCGCACTTCTTGGAAACATGGGTTAAAGAGGCGCCTTGAAACCTTAGGTGCCAGCCTTCGGGAGAAGGCTTTCGGGTACCGCAGCCTGCGACGGGGTTCCCCATTTCCATGACTATTTCCAATACGCGAGACATCACGCCGGAATTGATCGAAGCGCATGGCCTCAAGCCGGACGAATATCAGCGCATCCTTGAGCTGATCGGGCGCGAGCCGACCTTCACCGAACTCGGCATTTTCTCGGCCATGTGGAACGAGCATTGCTCCTACAAGTCCTCCAAGAAATGGCTGCGCACACTGCCGACCAGCGGTCCGCGCGTCATTCAGGGTCCGGGCGAAAATGCGGGCGTCGTGGACATCGGCGATGGCGACTGCGTGGTCTTCAAGATGGAGAGCCACAACCACCCGTCCTATATCGAGCCCTATCAGGGTGCGGCGACCGGCGTTGGCGGCATCCTGCGTGACGTGTTCACCATGGGCGCGCGCCCCGTTGCGGCGATGAATGCGCTGCGCTTCGGTGAGCCTGACCACCCGAAGACCCGTCATCTCGTTTCCGGCGTCGTTTCGGGCGTCGGCGGCTATGGCAATTCCTTCGGCGTACCGACCGTTGGCGGCGAAGTGAATTTCGACAAGCGTTATAACGGCAATATCCTCGTCAACGCATTCGCTGCCGGTCTGGCGAAGACGGACGGCATCTTTCTGTCCGAAGCCAAGGGCGTCGGCCTGCCGGTGGTTTACCTTGGCGCGAAGACGGGCCGCGACGGCGTTGGCGGCGCAACCATGGCCTCGGCCGAATTCGACGAGTCCATCGAGGAAAAGCGCCCGACCGTACAGGTTGGCGATCCGTTCACCGAAAAATGCCTGCTGGAAGCCTGCCTCGAACTGATGGCTTCGGGCGCGGTTATCGCCATTCAGGACATGGGCGCGGCCGGTCTCACCTGCTCGGCGGTCGAAATGGGCGCCAAGGGCGACCTCGGCGTCGAGCTGAATCTCGATCATGTTCCGGTTCGCGAAGAAAACATGACCGCCTATGAGATGATGCTTTCGGAAAGCCAGGAGCGTATGCTCATGGTTCTCAAGCCTGAAAAGGAAGCCGAAGCCGAAGCCATTTTCCGCAAATGGGGTCTCGATTTCGCGATTGTCGGCAAGACGACGGACGATCTGCGTTTCCGCGTCATTCACCAGGGCACAGAAGTCGCCGACCTGCCGATCAAGGATCTTGGCGATCAGGCGCCGGAATATGATCGCCCATGGATGGAGCCGGGCAAACACGCGCCGCTTCCCGCTGCCAATGTTCCGCAGGTGGAGGACTATTCCGAAGCGCTTCTCAAACTGGTCGGTTCGCCCGATCTTTCCTCGCGCCGCTGGGTTTATGAGCAGTACGATACGCTCATTCAGGGCAATTCGCTGCAAATTCCGGGTGGCGATGCCGGTGTCATCCGCGTTGAAGGCCATGACACAAAGGCGCTGGCCTTCTCTTCCGACGTCACGCCGCGCTATTGCGAGGCCGACCCGTTCGAAGGCGGCAAGCAGGCCGTCGCCGAATGCTGGCGCAATATCACCGCCACCGGCGCGGAACCGCTAGCCTCGACGGACAATCTCAATTTCGGCAATCCGGAAAAGCCGGAAATCATGGGCCAGCTCGTCAAGGCCATCGAAGGCATTGGGGAAGCCTGCCGCGCGCTCGATTTCCCGATCGTTTCGGGCAATGTCTCGCTCTATAACGAAACCAACGGTCAGGCCATTCTCCCCACTCCGACCATTGCCGGTGTCGGCCTGATCCCGGACTGGTCGCAGACGGCGAAGATCGGCGGCATGCAGGACGGCGATACGCTGCTGCTTCTCGGCGGTGACGGTACGCATCTTGGCCAGTCGGTCTATCTGCGCGATCTGTTCGACCGCGCCGACGGCCCGGCCCCGACGGTCGATCTCGCGCTTGAAAAGCGCAATGGCGACTTCGTTCGCTCGGCCATCCGCAACAATCAGGTCACGGCCTGCCACGATCTTTCCGATGGCGGATTGGCGGTCGCGATTGCCGAAATGGCCATCAAATCCGGCAAGGGCGCGGCACTCGACGCGGGCGACGGCCTTCCGCACGCGCTTCTCTTCGGCGAGGATCAGGGGCGTTATGTCGTTGCCGCCACGCCGGAAATGGCGCGATTGGTCGCCCTCAACGCCGAAGGCGCCGGCGTTCCATTCCGCGTGCTTGGCACAGTCAGCGGCGACCGCGTGAAATTCGGCAGCATTGTCGATGTCAGCGTTGCCGGTCTGACCCAGGCATTCGAAGGCTGGTTCCCCGGTTTCATGAGCAGTGAACCTGTCAGCGACAACTGATCGCTATAAAATGCTCCATGATAAACGCCCGGACGGTCACCGTCCGGGCGTTTGATTGTCTGCCATTTAAAGGTTAGACAGATGGTTGTTGACGTACCACGATGGTGCGTTACGATTCGACAAAGCAATAAGAAAAAGCCGGAAACGGCAGGAGATTTTACATGGCTATGGACGCACATGAGATCGAAAAACTGATACGCGAGGGGATTCCCGACGCAAAGGTGACGATCCGCGACCTTGCCGGTGACGGAGACCATTATGCCGCCGAGGTGGTCGCGGAAAGTTTCCGCGGAAAGTCCCGTGTGCAGCAGCACCAGATGGTCTATGATGCGCTGAAGGGCAATATGGGCGGCATACTGCACGCACTCGCATTGCAGACAAGCGTACCGGAGTGAGGAAAACCTGCTGCGGCAAGATGATGCTTCCTTGGCAGCCTTCTTCCCGCGCATTTGACTTGCTTTCAACGCGACGGGGTGGTTACCACCATTCCAGTGACTATATTGGGAGCATATTCTCGTTTTTTGCGCCGAAACTTGCCTCGGCGTTATGAAAGGACCACAAAATGGCTGGCATGAGTGATTTCATCGATAATGAAGTAAAGACCAACGACGTCGTGCTTTTCATGAAGGGCACGCCGGGTTTCCCGCAATGCGGTTTCTCCGGTCAGGTGGTCCAGATTCTCGACTATCTCGGCGTGGATTATAAGGGCGTCAATGTCCTCTCCTCCGACGACCTGCGTCAGGGCATCAAGGAATATTCGAGCTGGCCGACCATCCCTCAGCTCTATGTGAAGGGCGAGTTTGTCGGCGGCTGCGATATCGTGCGTGAAATGTTCCAGTCCAACGAATTGCAGGCACTTTTTACCGATAAGGGTATTGCCACCAAGGCTGCTTGAGGATTAATTGCCGGTTATACGGCTTTAGCCTCACTTTTTTCAAAGGCGCCGTTCCGCGGCGCCTTTTGTATTTGCTAGATGCTGTGCGACAGATTTTCATCTGTCGGCTTCTGCTTTCTAATCTGTTTCTTGCATCGTGTCTTTCAGACGCGAAGCACCACTTTGCCAGGGAATGCCAGTCATGCCGCTCGACATCAAGAACGGTTCGCCGGACCAGAAGACCTCCATGCACGGGAGGGGTGAGTTCATCGCTCTCATCGCCGCCATCATGGCCATCAATGCGCTGGCGGTCGACATCATGCTGCCCGGTTTGCCGCAGATCGGCGCAAGCCTTGGTGTCCAGTCCGAGAATCACGTCCAGTTCGTCATTACCGCCTATCTGCTCGGTTTCGGTGTTTCGCAGCTGTTCTATGGGCCGCTGAGCGATCGTTTCGGTCGCCGCCTGCCGCTTTTCGGCGGACTGGCAATCTATATCGTTGCGGCTCTCGGCGCGGCTGTCGTGACCGACTTCACAGCGCTGATCGTCCTGCGCGTGTTGCAGGGGCTGGGCGCGGCAGCGACGCGCGTCATCGCCGTATCCGTCGTTCGCGACAAGTTCGCCGGGCGCCAGATGGCCGAGGTCATGTCGCTCGTCATGATGGTTTTCATGATCCTGCCCGTCGTTGCGCCCGCCACCGGCCAGCTCATCATGCTGTTTGGCGAATGGCACCTCATCTTCCTGTCGATGGCCCTCATGGCGCTGGTCGTCGGCATATGGGCTTATGTCCGCTTGCCCGAAACCCTGCCCGCCAGCCACCGCCGCCCGTTGACGGTGAAAAGTGTGCTTGGCGGCTTCGGCATCGTTCTTTCCAACCGCGTCGCGCTGTTCTACATGCTCGGAACCTCCTTCATCCTCGGAGCGCTGTTCGGCTATATCAATTCGGCACAGCAGATTTTCGTCGACATCTACAAGCTTGGCGCGTTGTTTCCGCTGGCTTTCGCCGCCGTTGCCATGACGCTGGCGCTTGCCTCGTTCCTGAATTCGCGCCTTGTGGGCCGTTACGGGATGCGCAGGATCTCGCAGACCATGCTCCTGGTCTTCACCGGCTTCAGCCTGCTATGGATGGTGCTGTCCGTCACGGTGGAAGGCCCGGTACCCTTCCCGATCCTTATGGCGATCTACATGACGATCATGTTCTCGTTCAGCCTCGTGACCGCAAATTTCAACGCGCTGGCCATGGAGCCGCTCGGTGAGGTCGCCGGTACCGCCTCTTCCGTGCTCGGATTTGCGCAAACGGTGATCGGCGCCGCACTTGGCGCGATTATCGGCCAGGCGTTCGACGGCACGACCACGCCGGTCGCGACCGGCTATTGCGTGCTTGGCTTTATCGCCCTTGGATGCGTCCTCATCGCCGAACGCGGCCGGTTGTTCCGGGTCCAGAACCCTCCTGCCGATCACGTGATCTGATTATAAATCAGGAATAAACAATAAAAGCCCGCTCATAGTTAGTGGGCTTTTATTATGCCATGCACATGCTATCAGTTGGTGTTTCAACGGGAAAAGCAGAACGCGCCCGCCAGCAGGCGCATCGGAGAGGATGAGCCACTCCGACCTCGGCAAGGGCTTTGCCGTCGAACCGGAGTGACACAAATGGGTTTCATGCCCGTTAGTATCACGCTGACGATAAAGAAAACCCGCACGGGCTGGCAATGCTACGTGCGGGTCACATTCTTTACGTAAGCGAAACGGGTTGGGAGTTCGCGCTTCCAACCCACTCCGCCAACATAATGCCCAAGCACCAAAAATGCAAGCTGGCGGACTTCCTGCTACTCCTCCCAGAGCGCCGCCTGTATGGCGTTCCAGCTTTCCCTGTCCGGGGCGACCAGCAGCCCGCCTCCGGTATGCGACGGCAGATATTCGCTACCATCCCAGCGGGCGGAATAGCCGCCTGCTTCGCGGTGGATGAGCGCGCCGGGAAGATGATCCCACGGCATCAACTTGTTATAGACCAGAAAATGCGCGCCGCCGGTCGCGAGAATACGGTAGTCGTGTGCGGCGCAGCGATAACCGATCTGCGAAAGAAACCTGGTATGATTGCGTGCCAGACGCGAGCGCAACGGCTCCTCCGTATACTGCCAGGAAACGCCGCCGGTCATGCGCGAAATATCGACCGAAGGGGCGACATTGACCTTGCTGCGCTGTCCGTTGGCATGACGGATGTAGCTGCCGCCTCCCTTCACGGCCATGATCCAGTCCTTGCCGACCGGGTCGTGAATGATGCCCGCGACCGTCTCTCCTCTGGACACGACCGCCAGCATGACGCCAAAGAGCGGCACGCCGGAAGCGAAATTGAACGTCCCGTCAACAGGGTCGATGGTGAATGCAAGTTCCGCATCGCCCAGCCCGGCCAGCAGAGCCGGATTATCGGAGCAAGCCTCCTCGCCCACGATCACTGCGTCTGGAAAAGTCTCCTTCAGCCGGTCCGTAATGAAGCGCTCAGCATTGATGTCGGCCTCGGTAACGAGATCGGCAGGCGATGTCTTCTGGCGAATGTCGCCTTCGCCCAACTGGCGAAAACGTGGCATGATTTCCCGCCCGGCCGCTTCCGCAAGCAGGTCGGCCAGCCAATCGATCTTTCCTTCATCAAAGCGCATCATCGCCCCCGTCATTCAGTGTCAGCCCCGCGAAATCGAACAGCTTGCGATCGAGCAGGTGGCTGGGGCGCACATTGGTCATGGCGCGGATCATCGTATCCTTGCGGCCCGGCATACGCTTTTCGATGTCGGCGAGCATCGCCTTCATGGCGTTGCGCTGCAAGCCGTCCTGACTGCCGCACAGATCGCACGGAATGATCGGGAACTGCATGGCCATGGCGAATTTTTCCAGATCCTCCTCCGCGGCATAGGCCAGCGGACGGAACACCATCAGGTCGCCTTCGTCATTGACCAGCTTCGGCGGCATTGCGGCAAGGCGTCCGCCATGGAACAGGTTCATGAAAAAGGTTTCGAGAATGTCTTCCCGGTGATGGCCCAGAACGACCGCAGAACAGCCCTCCTCACGCGCGACACGATAAAGATTGCCGCGACGCAGCCGCGAGCAGAGCGAGCAATAGGTGCTCGTTTCCGGCAGCTTGTCAGTGACGATGGAATAGGTGTCCTGATATTCGATCCGGTGTTCGATCCCATAACGATTGAGAAAATCCGGCAGAATATGCTTCGGAAAATTGGGCTGGCCCTGATCCAGATTGACCGCCAGCAACTCGACTGGCAACAGGCCGCGCCATTTCAGGTCGAGCAAAAGCGCCAACAGGCCATAAGAATCCTTTCCGCCCGAAAGGCAGACCATCCAGCGCTCACCGGGCTTCACCATCGAAAAATCCTCGATGGCCTGACGTGTCAGACGCAGGAGCCGCTTGCGCAGCTTGTTGAATTCCACCGTGGCCGGCACATCGCGAAATAGCGGGTGACAGCCGCTGCCGTCGGTATCTTCGGCAATATCAGGATCGAAAGCGTTCATGGTGCTTCCCGAAAAATTGAGGATGTTGAAGGCTTAATAGCGAAAACTGGCCGCAGGGAAAACCGGCAAACCGCAATTCTTTGCACGGAGATGCCGCGTAAAGAAAAAGCCGCGCTGCATATACAGCGCGGCTTTCGATTTCGGCATATATCCGGCGCGCCTGAACGCGCTCAGGATTAACGCGAGTAGAATTCGACCACGAGGTTCGGTTCCATCTGGACGGCGTAAGGCACATCCGAAAGGGTCGGAACGCGGGAATAGGTCGCGACCAGCTTGTTGTGATCGGCTTCGATGTAGTCCGGCACATCGCGTTCGGCGAGCTGAACAGCTTCCAGAACGATGACGAGCTGCTTCGACTTTTCGCGGACTTCAACAACGTCACCGACCTTCAGGCGGTAAGACTGGATGTTGACGCGGCGACCGTTCACGTTCACGTGGCCGTGGTTGATGAACTGGCGGGCAGCGAAGATCGTCGGAACGAACTTGGCGCGGTAAACGACGGCGTCCAGACGCGATTCCAGCAGACCGATCAGGTTTTCGCCGGTATCGCCCTTGCGGCGAGCAGCTTCTTCATAGGTCTTGCGGAACTGCTTTTCAGAGATGTCGCCGTAGAAACCCTTGAGCTTCTGCTTGGCGCGCAGCTGCACGCCGAAGTCCGAAAGCTTGCCCTTGCGGCGCTGGCCGTGCTGGCCCGGGCCATATTCACGACGGTTGACCGGGGACTTCGGACGGCCCCAGATGTTTTCGCCGAGACGGCGATCAATTTTGTACTTAGCGGATTCGCGCTTGCTCATCGCATTTCCTTCAAAAAGTTATAGCGCCCGAAGACGCTGGAGGAAACGCGCCCTCCTCTGCCCTCCGTTTTCGAGGACTGACAGGATGAAAGCGCGCGAGCGCAACTTCATCCACGGGACACGTCAAATGAACCACCGGCGCGAATGCGCACCAGCGATGGCGGGTGTTTAGTCGTGCAACTGTCATCTTGTCAAGATCGCAGTGCCGCAAAAGCCGGAAAAACCGGCCTGCCCTATGCTTTTCCTACCATTTGCAACGAACTGCCATCAAGCGTGAAGGAACGTCTCGGCCTTTTTATCATTAGTGACAAGGCTTTATCATCCAAGAGGCGTTCATGGCTGTCTTCTCCTTCACCCCCCTCAAGCGCATGGCAATGGTCCTGTTGGGGGTTCTGTTGGCGGTTCTGTTGATACTGGGCTTTATTCCCATACCGCATATATCCGGCGACGCCGCGCAGGCCGAAACGTTTATCGAAAAGATGCTGAAGCAGGATGCACACAAGGCAAGGCAGCGCAGCAAGGCCCCATCGGCAGAACGCAGCGGCAAGGCACCGGTCAGGAGACGCGGCCAGACGGTCGAAAAAAGAGATACCGGTCCCGGGACCGTACCTGTTTCAACCCCTGCCCCTCGCCCCGCCCATACACCGGAAAAGCCGGAGGAAAGGGAAACAGCACCGGTTCCCGCCGAGCCACCGCGCCGGGCGGAAAAGCCCGAAGCGCCGACGACCGAGCCTGCGCCGCCGCAGGCGAAGCCGGAGAAGGACGAGCGGGTCTATCAGGTGTCTTGTCCTGCGCTGATTTCGGGCGATGTGGCGGGCAAATTGCTGCCGCCAATCGAGGATGGAGAGCAATGCGGTGCGCATTCTCCGCTTTCCCTGACCGCCATCGGCAAGGAAGAACCGCTGAAACTCGCCAATGCGATCACCACGAATTGCGCCATGGCCGTGACGCTGGCGCAGTGGAGCGTCGAAGTGAACAAGGCCGTGCGGGACGTTTACGGGACTGACGTGAAGATCAGCGAAATCGGCACGGGTTCGGATTACCAGTGCCGCAAGGTCAATGGCGGGGCCACGGGCCGCGTTTCGGAACATGCATTCGCCAATGCCCTCGATATCATGTCATTCAAATTCTCGGACGGCAGCAAAACGGAGCTTGAAACCGGCTGGAACGGATCGGACAAGGAAAAGACCTTCTGGCGTGCGGTGCATGGCGCAAGCTGCGGGCTTTTCATGACCGTAATCGGCCCGGACGGCGATGCCGCGCATAGCACGAACATGCATCTCGATCAGGGATGCCATGGCAAATCCTGTCTTGCACGCATTTGCCAATAAGATATCGTAAGCATCGGAAATTCATTAAAAAATCAAAATCGGACTTATATTCTGCCACCGTTTATCGATTCGATTACGCCATCCGCCGGCAAGCGGCGGACTTTAGAAGGACATAAGGCATGAAATCGACCCAAATCATACTTACATCCATTTTCGCGCTCGGCTTTTCCGCCGTCGCTCACGCCGACGCCGTTCCCACGCATTCGAAAGATTTTGCGGGAAACTATCAGACACTCGTCAAGGACCAGCAAGCCGCCCCACGGATCGCCGACTGCATCGCCAGCGCCTATGACTATGTGAAGAAAAGCAAGAAATATGATCGTCTCGGCTTCACCAAGGACGATATTTCTGGCGCCAAAACCAATGATAAACCATCGAAATTCAGCACCGGCGACGCGCGCAAGATGTCGGCGGTTATTTCTGTCGCCGGCGAAGCGCGGAACAGGAATGCATCCGCGAAATGGGACAGCATCGTGCTTCGCTGCGGCATCGCCCACGGCAAGCTCAAAGCCATAGAACTGGTGCCGAACACGGTCGGCAAATAAGGCCTCTGCGGCCAGTCTGGCGAGTTCTCGTGGAAGGCGCTCGCCAGCCAGTCAATGTTTCTTCCCGTCTTCCTTATGTTGCGGCAAGCCCTTGCGCTTGGTTCCGGCGAATTCTTCCAGTTCCTTTTCGCTCATCGATTCATACATTTCCTTCGACGCGCCGAAGAGTTCGCTCTTCTTCATTTCGCCGCGCTTGGCGGCAAGTGCGGCGCCAGCCGCTTTCTGCTGAGCCTGGGATTTTGCGGGCATGGGATTTTCTCCTGTTTGACAAGCAAACGCAAACAGGGTTGGCCGGTTCCTTTCTATTCGTCATGTCCATCGAAACGTGAACGTGCGTCCCGAAGGGCGGCGCGGTTCCTGACGGCCCACTGCCCCAGAACATCGACCGGTCCGGCCAGGGAGTGCCCCAGATCGGTCAAGGCATATTCCACTTCCGGTGGAGAGGTCGGGCGCACATGCCGCGAAACAAGGCCGTCGCGTTCCAGCGACCGCAGCGTAACCGTCAACATGCGCTGCGAAATGCCTTCGATAGCGCGGCGCAGCGCGTTGAAGCGCATCGAACCGCCTTGCAAATTGAAAATGACAAGAATGCTCCAGGTATCGCCGATACGGTCCAGCACCTCGCGGATCGGACAAGAACCTCCATCGTCCGTTTCGAAGGCGGGCGTCGAAGAAAGCAAAGGCATATCCCCTTCCGGGCGCGTCGGCATCGTCATTCTGTCTCCGAAAAACTGAATACGGGCATACCGGATACCGGCCGCCCGTCATTCGCACCTGTCTGCCTTGCCTTGCAGGCGGTTACTTCCATGTATCCTGACCATGTAAAAGTGCGTTCTTCACAAGTTCGGCAGCATTTCGTAATGCAGTTACCATAAATAACCTACTTATGAAACATACCTTGTATCGCCCGCAACGAAAAGGGCTGGAAAGGAAAATGCCATGGCTAAAATCGCACTGATCGGCGCAACCGGCTTCGTGGGCAGCGCAATTCTGAAGGAAGCCGCAGCGCGTCGGCATGTTGTTACGGCGCTCGTCCGCCACCCGGAAACAGTCGAGAAACTCGACAATGTAACCGCCGTGCAGGCAGATGTGTCCGACACCGACGCGCTTGCAAGGCTTCTGGCAGGACACGACATCGTCATCTCGGCCTATAATCCGGGCTGGAGCGATCCCAATATTCGCGAAAATCACATCAGGGGCAGCCGCTCCATAACGGAGGCAACCCGGAAGGCCGACATCGGGCGTCTCATCGCTGTCGGCGGGGCGGGAAGCCTCTCGATCAATGGCAGGCAGCTTGTCGACTCGCCGGATTTTCCGGCGGAATGGAAAGAAGGCGCGCTCGGCGCACGCGAAGCGCTCAACGCGTTGCGCAACGAAAACGATCTCGACTGGACTTTCGTTTCTCCGGCGATCCTTCTCCAGCCCGGCGAACGAACCGGCAAATATCGCCTCGGAACGGACGAACCGGTCTTCGACGACAAGGGAGAAAGCAAGATTTCCGTTGCCGACCTGGCTGCTGCCATTGTCGATGAAGCCGAACAGGGCAAGCACATCCGCAAGCGCTTCACGG
Organism: Brucella daejeonensis; assembly: GCF_014199265.1. GTDB lineage: Bacteria > Pseudomonadota > Alphaproteobacteria > Rhizobiales > Rhizobiaceae > Brucella > Brucella daejeonensis. Next base: position 224,559 of record NZ_JACIJG010000004.1, on the reverse strand, counting down.
TCGCCTATTGAGTATCAGCCACACAAATGCCATGCTTTTGACACGAGATTGACACAATATCGGTGGTGAAACAGACGTATCTCCACCGGTTCTTTCGTACAAACAGACCGCAAAACGGGTGTGCCCCCGTTTTGCCTTAATTACCTCAAACCAGCTCGACGTCCACCACGCCCTGAATGGCTTTCATGGCGCTGGCGATCTGCGGGCTGACGCGATAACGGTGCGGCAACTCGATCTCGACTTCACGCTGCCCGTTATCCTTGATGACGATGAGGCTCACCTGCCCGTCGCCCCGCGTGTTGAAATGCGGCGCGATATGGCGAACAGCTTCCGCCGAACGCAGATAAAGCCGCATGGCCTTCTGCATCCGGCAGGCCTCGTCTTCCAGCGACTGAACCGTCTGGATACGCAGGCCGATGCCTTCGGGCCGGTTTTCCGCCTGAACCGTGATCACCACCGACTTACCGCTTTCCAGCAGGTCGCGATATTGCGCAAGCCCTTCCGAAAACAGCACGGCCTCGAATTGCCCGCTCGCATCCGACAAGGACACGATACCCATCTTGTTGCCGGTGCGTGTCTTGCGCTCCTGCCGCGCCGTCACGGTGCCTGCCAGACGGCCGGCATTCGCGCCGCGTTTGACGGCGGCAGAAAAATCGGCCCAGTTCTGAACGCGCATACGGTCCAGTACGGCGCGATATTCATCGAGCGGATGCGCCGACAGATAGAAGCCGACGGCCTGGAATTCGCGATGCAGCATTTCCGAGGGTAGCCAGGGGGCTGCCTGCGGCAGAATGAGCGTTTCCCTGGGCGCGCCGGACAGGCCGAAAATATCGGACTGACCGCTGGCCGCATTTTCCTGCGTGCGCTGGGCAAACCCCATGATGCGGTCCATGCCCGCGCTCATTGCGGGACGATCGCGTCCGAAACAATCCATCGCGCCAGCATTGATCAGGCTTTCCAGCACACGGCGATTGACGATCTTCGGATCGATCCGCTCGCAGAAATCCTCAAGGTTTTCGAAAGGCTTCTGGCTGCGCATTTCCACGATGTGATCGACGGCGGCCTCGCCAACGCCCTTGATGGCGGCAAGAGAATAGAAAATCTGCTTCTCGCCCACTTCGAACGGACGGAACGATGTCTGGACGGAAGGCGGCACGACCTCGATGCCGAGACGGTTGGCCTCGCGGCGGAAATCGTTGAGCTTGTCGGTGTTCGACATATCGTAGGTCATCGACGCGGCGAGAAACTCGACCGGATGATGCGCCTTCATATAGGCCGTCTGGTAGGAGACGATGGCGTAGGCGGCGGCATGCGACTTGTTGAAGCCGTAGTCGGCGAACTTGGCGAGCAGATCGAAGATCATGTTCGCCTGCGCCTTGTCGACGCCGCCCTCAATGGCGCCATCCACGAAACGAACGCGCTGCTTGTCCATCTCCTCGCGGATTTTCTTGCCCATCGCGCGGCGCAAAAGGTCAGCTTCACCGAGCGAATAGCCGGAAAGCTCCTGCGCGATCTGCATCACCTGTTCCTGATAAACGATAACGCCCTGCGTTTCCTTCACCAGATAGTCGATCTTGGGGTGAATGGAGGCAATCTCCTCCTCACCGTTCTTGCGCGCATTATAAGTGGGTATGTTCTCCATCGGGCCGGGGCGATAGAGCGCCACGAGCGCGATAATGTCCTCGATCCGGTCCGGGCGCATACCGAGCAGCGCCTTGCGCATGCCCGCGCTTTCAACCTGGAACACGCCGACCGTCTCGCCGCGCGACAGCATTTCATAGGTCAGTTCGTCATCGAGCGGCACATGCGACAGATCGATGTCGATCCCCTTGCGCGCGACGAGCTTGACCGCCGTTTGAAGCACCGTCAGCGTCTTGAGGCCGAGGAAGTCGAACTTCACCAGCCCCGCCTGCTCCACCCATTTCATGTTGAACTGAGTGACCGGCATGTCGGAACGCGGATCGCGATACATCGGCACCAGTTCCGACAGCGGGCGGTCGCCGATGACGATACCGGCGGCGTGGGTCGATGCGTGGCGGTAAAGCCCTTCCAGCTTGAGCGCCATATCGAGAAGACGACCGACGACCGGCTCCTTCTCGCGCTCCTCGTTGATCTTCGGTTCGGTTTCGATGGCCTGCGCCAGCGACACGGGATTGGCCGGGTTCTGCGGCACCAGCTTGCAAAGACGGTCGACCTGACCGTAGGGCATTTCCAGCACGCGACCGACGTCACGCAGCACGGCGCGGGCCTGCAAGGTTCCGAAAGTGATGATCTGCGCAACCTGATCGCGCCCGTATTTCTCCTGCACATAGCGGATCACCTCTTCGCGGCGATCCTGGCAGAAGTCGATATCGAAGTCGGGCATCGAAACGCGATCCGGATTGAGGAAGCGTTCGAACAGAAGCGAAAAGCGCAGCGGATCAACATCGGTAATGGTCAACGCATAGGCGACGAGCGAACCCGCACCGGAACCGCGTCCCGGCCCGACCGGAATCCCTTGAGCCTTGGCCCATTTGATGAAGTCCGCAACGATGAGAAAGTAACCCGGAAACTTCATACGCGTGATGATGCCGATCTCATATTCGAGACGTTCGGCATATTGCTCCGCCGTATAGCCTTCCGAGATGCCCGCCGTCTCGAGACGCATCTTCAGGCCCTCGCGGGCCTGCCGCGCCAACTCATCGGCTTCTGCGGCAACGGCTGCTTCCGGGTCGTCGGATTCGCCCGTAAAGCGCGGCAGGATCGGCTTGCGGGTCTGGGTATACCAACTGCAACGCCTGGCAATTTCGATCGTATTGTCGAGCGCTTCCGGCAAGTCCGCGAAAAGCTCCGCCATTTCGGCGCGGCTTTTCAGATAATGATCCGGCGTCAGGCGGCGGCGGTCATCATTGGAAAGAATCTGTCCTTCCGCGATGGCCAGAAGCGCATCATGCGCCTCGAAATCCTCCGCCTTGAGAAAGAATGCTTCATTGGTCGCGACAAGGGGCAATTTCATCTCATAGGCGAGTGAGACGGTCTTTGCCTCCAATGCCCGGTCATACCCCGCAAAACGCTGCAATTCGACGTAGAGCCGGTTGCTGAAAGTCTCCTTCAGGAAGGCGAGCCGCGATTGCGCCCTGTCCGGCCTGTCGGCGGAGAAAGACCGGCCAATGGGACCAAGCGGCCCGCCCGTCAGAACGATCACATCTTTTGCCAGGGCGGGAAGCCAGTCCGGCTCTATATGAACCGGATCGCCCGCGGACGTATCCAGAAACGCCCGGCTGACGAGCCGCACGATATTGGCGTAGCCCTCCTCCGTCGCCGCAAGCAGCACGATGGGAGCAAGATCGAGGGCAAGCCTGCGATTGGCGCTGCGTCCGTTATCGTTGTGATCGCCGAAAGCTATATCGAGCTGACAGCCGATGACCGGCTGCAGACCGTCTTTCGATGCCTTTTGCGCGAATTCCAGCGCACCGAACAGGTTGTTGGTGTCTGTGACGGCGATAGCCGGCGCCTCGTCGGCAATCGCCTGCTTGATGATCTTGCCGAGCGGCAGAGCGCCTTCGAGCAAGGAATAGGCCGAGTGTACCCGCAGGTGCACGAAACGTGGCGCCGAAACACCGTCATTTGCTGCATTGCCTGCTGCATCACTCATTCAATCTACCCCGATCATCTGCTGAACCGCCCGGATGGACATACACCCGGCGCGGATAACCGCCTATGGCAATTACGTCGATGACGGATTTCTTTCGTCGTCCATCACGGCTGGCGGCTGGCGACTCTGTCGCCCTCGGACATCATTTTCGGGGAATGGGATGGCAATGTCCAGCAGGACCACCGCCACCTTGAAAAGGGTTCACAGGAACCCGCTATTTCCTTCAGATCGCGCTCACCCAGATGGCGAAAGTTGCAATGAACAGGCTTACCGAGATGAAGGACAAAACGTCGTAGACGAGATCGGTCATGCGGGAAACTCCTCTTTGTTCACGTATGTTTATTTTTTGTTCTATTTTTGTTCCAAAGTCAACACCCGTTCTGCACCGGCGATTATTTTAAGGTTTATGAATGGTGAATATACAACCGCAGGCGGGGGCTATCCGCTGCGCCAAAAATGCAGCGGGATCAGCCGACACCCCGCCCTTCGAGACGCCGCCTTCGGCGGCTCCTCAGGATGAGGTGCAGGCGACGCCGCCTTCGGCAGCATCCTCAGGATGCGGTGCGGGAAACGCCGCCAGCAGCGCGCGCCTCAGGATGAGGTGCAGGAGACGTCGCCTTCGGCAGCTCCTCAGGATGAGGTGCGGGAGACACCGACCACGGCGGCATCTCATGATGAGGTGCTACTGCATTGCGAAGGGGTTACAGATCGACGACCTTGCCGTCCTTCAGCGTCACACGGCGATCCATGCGGCGGGCAAGTTCGTGATTATGGGTCGCGATCAGCGCAGCCAGCCCCGACTGGCGCACGAGGGCTTCCAGCGCGCCGAAAACATAGGACGAGGTGGTCGGATCGAGATTGCCGGTCGGTTCGTCGGCCAGAAGGACAAGCGGCGCATTGGCCACCGCGCGGGCGATTGCGACGCGCTGCTGCTCGCCACCGGAAAGCTCGGCGGGACGATGCGAGGCACGCTGGCCGATTTTCATGTATTCGAGAAGCTGCTGCGCGCGCGCTGCCGCCTGCTTCTTCGACAGGCCCCGGATCATCTGCGGCAGCATTATATTCTCCAGCGCGGAAAATTCCGGCAGGAGATGATGGAACTGATAGACAAAGCCGATATCGTTGCGGCGAACGGCCGTGCGCGCGTCGTCCGGCAACGCGCTGCACGAGCGACCGTCCAGCATCACATCGCCCCCATCGGGACGCTCCAGCAGTCCGGCAGTGTGCAGAAGCGTGGACTTGCCCGCACCGGATGGAGCCACGAGGGCGACCATCTCGCCGCGACGAAGCGTGAAATCGGCATCCTTGAGGATCACCAGTTCGCGGTCGGCTTCCTTATAGGCGCGGCTGACCTTCTCCAGCCGCAGGATCACTTCAGCCGCCATTATTCATACCTCAATGCTTCGACCGGATCGAGTTTGGCGGCGCGCCAGGCCGGGAAAATGGTGGCGATGAAAGACAGAACCAGAGCCATGACGATGACGGAAATCGTCTCGCCGGGGTCCATTTTCGCGGGCAACTGGCTCAGGAAGTAAAGCTCCGGGTTGAACAGCGTCGTGCCGGAGAGCCACGAGAAAAACTCCCGCAGCCGCTCGACATTGAGGCAGACCAGAACGCCGAGGACGACGCCTGCTACCGTGCCGGTGACGCCGATGGCAGCACCAGTCATCAGGAATATGCGCATCACCGCGCCGCGCGTCGCGCCCATTGTGCGCAGGATGGCGATGTCGTGCCCCTTGTCCTTCACCAGCATGATGAGGCCGGAAATGATGTTGAGCGCGGCCACGAGCACTATCAGCGTGAGGATCATGAACATGACATTGCGTTCGACCTCGAGCGCGGAAAAGAAAGTCTGGTTACGCTGGCGCCAGTCGGTAAGCGAAAGCTGGCGCGCCGCCACCTCCTCCACCGGCGCGCGCATCGCATCCACCTTGTCGGGATTATCGACAAAGATTTCCAGCGATTGCACCTTGCCTTCCTGATTGAAGAAAAGCTGCGCCTCGGAAAGCGGCATCATGACGATAGACGCGTCATATTCCGACATGCCGATTTCGAAGATCGCGGTGACCGGATAGGCTTTCACACGCGGATTGACGCCGAAGGGCGTCACATCGCCATCGGGCGAGATCACGCGCAGCGTATCGCCGATGGAAAGGCCAAGATTTTCCGCCATGCGCGTGCCGATGGCAACGCCGCCGCTCTGGTCGAAGCCTTTCAGCGTGCCCTGGCGGATATTGCCGGAAACGAGCTTGAGCTTGTCGAGGTCTTCCTCGCGGAGTCCCCTCACCAACGCACCCGACCCGGCACCGATATTGCCTTGAACGAGCGCCTGCCCTTCCACGACGGGAATGGCGAACTTGATGCCGGAAATGCCGTCGATGCGCTTGATGAGGTCGGCGTAATCGTCCAGAGGGCGATCCATCGGCTGCATGATCAGGTGGCCATTGATGCCAAGGATGCGGGTCAGAAGCTCGGCGCGGAAACCGTTCATCACCGCCATGACGATGATGAGCGTCGCGACGCCCAGCATGATGCCGGTAAACGAGAAACCGGCGATGACCGAAATGAACGTCTCGCGGCGGCGCGCACGCAGATATCGCCATGCGATCATCCGTTCAAATGCCGAAAACGGACCGGACTTGGGCGCCGTTTGGGCTACCTTCGCCGTGTTCCCGGATTTTGCTGCCGCCGCGCTGCTCATGCCTGTGCCGTCAGCATGTTGATGGCGGCTTCAACGGTCAGGTTCTGGCGTTCTCCGGTCTTGCGATCCTTGATCTCGACTTCGCCTGCGGCCACGCCACGCGGACCGACGATCACCTGCGTCGGCAGGCCGATCAGGTCCATGGTGGCAAATTTCGCACCCGGACGGTCATCCGTGTCGTCGAGCAACGGATCGATGCCGGCATTGGCCAGCGCTTCATAAAGCTTTTCGCTCACCGCGTCGCAGGCTTCGTCGCCCGGCTTCATATTGACAATGCCCGCACCGAACGGCGCGATGGCCTTCGGCCAGATGATGCCTGCATCGTCGTGGAAAGCTTCGATGGCCGCGGCCACGAGGCGCGACGGGCCGATGCCGTAAGATCCCATGGAAACGGGGTGTTCCTTGCCGTCCGGGCCCTGCACTTTCGCGCCCATCGGTTCGGAATATTTGGTACCGAAATGGAAGATATGGCCGACTTCGATGCCGCGCGCGGAAAGCTGGTCGTCCGCATCGACTCTGGCCCATTCGGCTTCGTCGTGCATTTCGTCGGTCGCGGCATAAGGCGTGGTCCAGCGATTGACGATGTCGGTGAGCTGGGCATCGTTGCGGAAATCGGTATCCGCGCCCGGCACGGCGAGATCGAGATAGGCGCGGTCGCAAAAGACCTGGCTTTCGCCGGTTTCGGCCAGAATGATGAATTCGTGGGAAAGATCGCCGCCGATGGGGCCGGTATCGGCGCGCATCGGGATCGCCTGCAGGCCGACGCGGGCGAAGGTGCGCAGATAAGACACGAACATGCGGTAGTAAGCCATCTTCGCGCCCTCATAATCGAGGTCGAAGGAATAGGCGTCTTTCATCAGGAATTCGCGCGAACGCATCACGCCGAAACGTGGGCGCACTTCGTCGCGGAATTTCCACTGAATGTGGTAGAGATTGAGCGGCAGATCCTTGTAGGAACGCACATAGGAACGGAAAATATCCGTGACCATTTCCTCATTGGTCGGGCCGAAGAGCATTTCGCGCTCCTGACGGTCCCGAATGCGCAGCATTTCCTTGCCGTAAGCGTCATAACGACCGCTTTCGCGCCAAAGATCGGCCGACTGGATGGTCGGCATCAGGATTTCATTGGCGCCCGCGCGGTTCTGTTCCTCACGAATGATGGCGCAGACCTTGTTGAGCACCTTCAATCCGAGCGGCAGCCAGGCATAAATGCCGGCGGATTGCTGCCGGATCATGCCCGCACGCAGCATCAGCCTGTGCGAGACGATTTCGGCCTCCTTGGGATTTTCCTTCAGAATAGGCAAAAAATACCGCGACAGACGCATCGTAACCACCAATCAAGAGGGACAGCCTGAATGCTTCAAGAATCAGGCAAAAATTAAGCATATTTATCGGTTTCTTACCGGGTTATGTAGCGGTTGAAAACCCGGCTGGAGAAGCTTTCGCAGGGATGATTTTGGCCATCCACAACCATCGGGACGCGACGGAAGAACCGGGGCGTTTACATGGCGTTGCCAGATTCACATTCAAATTCAATATATTACAGATATATCAGTGAGCCTTCGAAAAAAATGCGAAAGAAATATGACGCGGTAGAAGAATTTTCGTGACAAAAGCTGTGCAGTTCGCTATTTTTTTCAGCATAAGAGCAGCAACGGAATAAAACCGTTGGTTTCACGCGGTCAAAGTCTTGGGAGGATGGATCCAGGCGCGATTTTCGCAGCCGCCAGTCAAATGGAAACGGATCGAGCGCGTATTTGATTAGCAAGGCGAAAGCCTTGCTTTTTTTTTGCACTTGCAGAACGCCGCCACCCTCGAAGCCCACCGATTTTTTCCCGTCAATAACCTATTGATTTTGTATGATTTATCAAAGTGCCTCTCCGGCCCATAAGTATTAAATTTCGCTTAAGTATAAATCGATTTATTAAGTATCTCTTCTTTAATTCCCCCTTATGCACCCACCGCGCATGGCGGCTGGGCAGGCCCATATTTTCAATGTGTTAGGCCTCGCGCTCTGCACGTCTTGCAACCTGCGATAGACGCATCCATTTTTCTTTGGACAAAAAGAAGGCCGCCTAAATTTTAGGCAGCCCCACATATGCAAGCCAGACGATGTCCGTGGGATCAGGTCAGATCGGGGAAGAAATGCGGGATGTCGTCGAGGCGAAATCCGCTGATCTGGGTCACGTAATAATAGACCAGAAAGATGACCGTGGCGACGGCGGTCGTCCGCAGGAATGCGCGGCCGACACGCGGCTTTGCCGGAGCACTGGCCACGGTGCCCAATGTGACGTCGTTCTCCTCGGCCTGCGTGCGCAGTCCTACCGGCAGGAGTGCGAACAGCGTCGTCCACCAGATGATGAAATAGATTGCGATGCCAGAGATCAGGGACATGATTACACCTCTTCAAGCTCGATCAGTGTACCATTGAAATCCTTGGGATGCAGGAACAAAACCGGCTTGCCGTGCGCGCCGGTCTTCGGCTCGCCATCGCCAAGGATGCGCGCGCCCTCCGCCTTGAGGCGATCCCGCGCCGCGATGATGTCCGCAACCTCGTAGCACAGATGATGCATACCGCCGGAGGGGTTCTTTTCCAGAAAGGCCGCGATAGGCGACCCCTCGCCCAATGGTTCCAGCAATTCGATCTTGGTATTTCCGACATCGATGAACACGACCGTCACACCATGTTCCGGCAGAGCCTGCGGCTCGGTCACTTCGGCGCCCAGCTTGCCGCGATAAAGAGCGACCGCCGCCTTAATATCGGGAACGGCAATCGCCACATGGTTCAGACGTTCGAGCATCAGCACCTCCCATGCCGGTCATTCATTTTGGTCCGGTTACCGTATCCTGTTCACGAATACGGTCACTACGGGCTTTTTGCCCCATGCCGCATTTGCCGCAGCGCGCACGGCGCGGCGAACGGATTCGCGCACAAGCTCGACATCCTTGCGGCGAACGCGCGGAATGCTGTCGATCGCCTCGACCGCGGCGTCCAGAAGAATATCTTCCATCAGATCGCCCTGCCCGTCCTCTTCCGGCAGACCGAACGTCACCAGATCCGGCTCATCCATGATCTTGTGCTCGCGATCCAGCAGCACCGAAACGGCCACGTGACCGACATAAGCGAGCTTGCGGCGCTCGACCATGCCGATCTCTTCCTCGTCGCCGATCAGTTTGCCGTCCTTGTAGATACGGCCAATCGGGGCCTCGTCGATGATCTCGGCCTTGCCGGGGGCAAGACGCAGCACATCGCCATTGCGTATCTGCGCGACTTCCTTGATGCCCTCCACCGCGCCGAGCGAGCCTTGCGCGACCAGATGCGCGGCCTCGCCATGCACCGGCACGAGAATTTTCGGGCGAACCCAGGAATACATGCGGCGCAATTCGCTGCGGCGCGGATGGCCCGACACATGCACAAGCGCATCGCCGTCGCCGATAATCTTGATGCCCCGGTCGATCAGGCGGTTCTTGATGTCGAGAATGGCTTTTTCGTTGCCGGGAATGGCGCGCGACGAATAGATGACCGTGTCGCCCGCGGTCAGGGCAAGGCTGCGCATCTCATCGCGCGCAAGCTTGGCAAGTGCGGCGCGCGGCTCGCCCTGACTGCCGGTCAGGATCATCACCACGTTTTCACGCGGAATATAGCCGTAATCCTCTTCGCTCAGATATTCCGGCAGGCCTTCCATATAGCCAAGCTCGGTCGCGACCGAAATGGCGCGCTTCATCGAACGGCCGACCACCAGAACCTGGCGTCCCGCATCGCGCGCCGCCTCGGTGATCGAACGGATACGGCCGACATTCGACGAGAAGGTCGTAATGGCAACGCGACCGCGCGCCCCTTCGATCAGTTCGCGCAGGCTTTCGCCGACCTGCCGTTCCGACGGCGATTCCCCTTCGCGCAGCGCATTGGTGGAATCGCAGATCAGCGCCAGCACACCCGCATCGCCGATGGCGCGAAAACGCGCTTCATCGATGACCGGACCGAGCGACGGTTCCGGGTCCATCTTCCAGTCGCCGGTATGAACGACCGTGCCGAGCGGCGTCGTGATCGCCAGCGAAACCGGCTCTGGAATGGAGTGGGTCACCGCGACGGCCTCGATCTTGAACGGGCCGATCTCAAACGTTTCACCAGCCTTGTAGGTCGTGACCGGGATATCCGGCGCACCGACTTCCGACTGGCGCTTGGCTTCCAGTAGGCCAGCGGTGAACGGCGTCGCATAGACGGGAACCTTCAGGCGCGGCCACAGGTCGAGCAGCGCGCCGAAATGGTCCTCATGCGCATGGGTGATGACGATGCCGCGCAGATTGTGCTTTTCGGCTTCAAGATAACGGATATCGGGAAGGATCAGATCGGCGCCGGGCTGTTCCGGTCCGGCAAAGCTTACGCCCATATCCACGACCAGCCATTCCCTGTTATCCGCAGGGCCGAAGCCGTACATGGCCAGATTCATCCCGATTTCGCCCACGCCGCCAAGCGGCAGAAAGACGAGTTCAGTACTATTGGATCGGGCCATGAAATTTCCTCTGTGGTTATTCCTGCTGTCTTGCTGCATCAACTGGACCTAATCTTGTCCCGTTGCAACCCCGGCAGGCAAAAGAATCGACTACTTACGCAATGTCGTAGCCGTTCCGAAATAAACATCGCCGGCCGTTACCGTAACCCGCGCGCCCTCGTCGTCGCGAATGACGAAGCGGCAGGCTTCGTCAATCGTCTCGAAACGACCTTCGATCACGCGGCCTTCCACCTGCATGGTGACATCCTGGCCGAGACCGTGCGCCCGCTTCAGCCAGCGCTTGCGGATATCGTCCAGACCGCGTCCGCCATTCCAGATACGGTAATTGACCGACCAGGCGTCGGACAGGGCCGCAAACAGCATTTCGGCGTCGCATTTGCAGCCGGTCGCGCGAAGCGAGGTCGCGGGATAAGGCAGATCGTCGGGGAACGCGACCACATTCGTGCCGATCCCGATGGCAATGGCGAACAGGTCTTTTCCCAGAATGGAGGATTCCAGCAGGATACCGGAAAGTTTCGCGCCATCGAGCAGCACGTCGTTCGGCCATTTGAGACCGATTTGCGGCGGCACGGCGGGACCGGCGGCGGCAAATACCGCATCGAGCGCATCGGCCATCGACAGTCCGGCAACGAAACCAAGCGTCGCAGCCGCTTTCATTTCGTAGGATTCAACGAGAAGAAGCGTGGAGGCCAGATTGCCTTCCGGCGTGGACCAGGCACGGCCCCGCCGTCCACGACCGCTTTCCTGTCTCTTGGAAACGAGCCAGAGCCTGCCCGGATCGCCCGCAGCGGCCCTTTCGAGGGCCACCGCATTGGTCGAGCCTACCGTCTCGAAACTCTCGACACGGTAGCCTTCATTTCCAGCGACGGGCGAAAGCGCAAAACTCATCTATGCTTCCGCCCCTGGCTTCGATCAGAAAAACGTCTTGGCTGCGGCTTCGGCAAAACCGCCGATCGGACCGGCAAGGAAGACGTAGAACAGCACGAAGGCACCGGTTACGCCCAGAACGAGACGCAGTTCGCCCGCGACCGGAAGAAAGCCCGTCGTCGGCTCATCGAACCACATGATCTTGATCATGCGCAGATAGTAGAACGCGCCCACGACCGAAGCCACGATACCGATGATTGCCAGCGGCAGAAGACCGGCCTGCACGGCGGCGAGGAAGGTGTACCACTTGCCGAAGAAGCCTGCGAGCGGCGGAATACCGGCAAGCGAGAACAGGAAGATGGTCATGATGGTCGCCAGAACCGGATTGGTGCGGGACAGACCTGCCAGGTCTTCGATGCTTTCCACATTGCCGTCCTTCGTCCGCATCGCGAGGATGAAGGCGAAGGAGCCGAGCGTCATGGCAAGATAGATCGCCATATAGATCATCACGCCCTTCACGCCGATAACCGTTCCGGCAGCCAGGCCGACGAGCGCATAGCCCATATGGCTGATGGAGGAATAAGCCATCAGGCGCTTGATGTTGCGCTGGCCGATCGCGGCAAAGGCGCCGAGGATCATGGAAGCGAGCGCGACGAAAATCACGACCTGCTGCCAGTCATGGGTGATCGGGGCAAAGGCTTCCGAGACGACGCGGATGATGAGCGCCATGGCGGCCATCTTCGGCGCGGCGGCGAAGAATGCCGTCACCGGGGTCGGCGCGCCTTCATAAACGTCCGGCGTCCACATATGGAACGGAACGGCGGAAATCTTGAACATGAGACCCGCGAGGATGAAGACCAGACCGAAGACCAGACCCAGTTCACGCTGTCCGCCGGAAACGGCCTGCGCGATTTCCGCGAAACCGATATGGCCGGTGTAACCGTAGACGAGCGAAATGCCGTAGAGCAGCATACCCGAGGAGAGCGAACCCAGCACGAAATATTTCAGGCCGGCTTCCGTCGAACGGATGCTGTCGCGGTTGAATGCCGCCAGAACGTAGAGCGCCAGCGATTGCAGTTCCAGACCGAGATAAAGCGACAGCATGTTGGAGGCCGAAACCATCAGCAACATGCCGAGCGTGGAAATCACGATCAGGACCGGAAATTCGAACTTGTCGAATTTCTCGGCCTTGGCAAAGCCGACCGACATGATCAGCGTCACGATGGAGCCGATCAGCGTCAGGACTTTCATGAAACGGCTGAAGCCGTCATTGACGATGGCGCCGCCGAATGCGGAGCCGTTCGCCGGGAACAGCACGATCAGAGCCAGCGCCGCAATAAGCACCGCGACGGACAGTCCGTTGACGAACGTCGTCGCCCGCTCGCCGGAAAACACGCCGATCATGAGCAGTGCCAAGGCGCCGGCGGCAAGGAGAACCTCCGGTGCCGCCAGGGTCAGATGAGCTATCAGATCAGTCTGCATGACCTTACGCCTCTATTCTCTTATTGGGCCAGCAAGGCGCTCGCGGTACCCGCGAGAGCTGCGTCGTAATGTTGGATCAGGGCGCTTACGGCACCGGCGGTCGCATTGAAGACCGGGGCCGGGTAGACGCCGAAGAAGATGGTGAGCGCGGCAAGCGGATAAAGGATCAGCTTTTCACGCGGGCTGAGGTCGAGGAGAGCCTTGAGGCTTTCCTTGTCCAGCGCGCCGAAGATCACCTTGCGGTAGAGCCACAGCGCATAGGCCGCCGAAAGAATGACGCCCGTGGTCGCGAACAGCGCAACCCAGGTATTGGCCCGGAACACGCCAAACAGCGTCAGGAACTCGCCGATGAAGCCGGAAGTGCCCGGCAGGCCGACATTCGCCATCGTGAAGATCATGAACGCAACCGCATATTTCGGCATATTGTTGACCAGACCGCCGAAAGCCGCAATTTCGCGGGTATGCATGCGGTCATAGATCACGCCGACGCAGAGGAACAGCGCCGCCGACACGATACCGTGCGACAGCATCTGGTAGATCGCGCCCTGCACGCCCTGCTCGTTGGCCGCGAAAATACCCATGGTCACATAGGCCATGTGCGCGACGGACGAATAGGCGATCAGCTTCTTCATGTCCTCCTGCACCATGGCGACGAGCGACGTGTAGATGATCGCAACCACCGAGAGCGTGAAGATGAAAGGAGCGAAATCGGCGGAAGCCAGCGGGAACATCGGCAGCGAGAAGCGCAGGAAGCCGTAGCCGCCGAGCTTCAGGAGAATACCGGCCAGAATGACCGAGCCTGCCGTCGGCGCTTCGACGTGCGCGTCGGGGAGCCAGGTGTGGACGGGCCACATCGGCATCTTGACCGCGAAGGACGCGAAGAAGGCCAGCCATAGCCATGTCTGCATCGAAGCCGGGAAGTCGTGCTTCAAAAGCTCGACGACGTCCATCGTTCCGGCCTGCCAGTACATGGCCATGATGGCGATGAGCATCAGCACCGAACCCAGAAGCGTATAGAGGAAGAACTTCAGGCTCGCATAGACGCGGCGCTTGCCGCCCCACACGCCGATGATGATGAACATCGGGATAAGGCTTGCTTCGAAGAATACGTAGAACAGGAACAGGTCGAGCGCGCAGAACACGCCGATCATCAGCGTTTCCAGGATAAGGAACGCGATCATGTATTCCTTGACGCGCTTTTCCACCGATACCCAGCTTGCGAGAATGCAGAAAGGCATCAGGAAAGCGGACAGCACCACGAACAGGACGGAGATACCATCCACGCCCATATGGTAGCTGATACCGCCGCCCATCCATCCGGCCTGCTCGACCATCTGGAAACCGGGGTTCGAATTATCGAACCCGGCCCATATGACGAGCGACAGGATAAAGACGAACACCGTCGTCAGAAGCGCGACGTTGCGGATGTTGCGACGCGAAGCCTCGCTGTCGTCCTTGATCAGAAGGATCAGTAACGCGCCGACGAGCGGCAGAAACGTGACCGTTGAGAGAATTGGCCAGTCGGTCATCAGAAAGAGCTCCCGAGCATCATCCAGGTGACGAGCGCGGCGACGCCGATCAGCATCGCGAATGCGTAATGATAAAGGTAACCGGACTGCATCTTGACGACGCGGTTGGTAACGTCAAGCACGCGGGCCGAGACGCCATCCGGGCCGAAGCCGTCAATGAGCCATCCATCGCCCCCCTTCCAGAACAGGCGGCCGATCCAGCGAGCCGGACGTACGAAGATGAAATCGTACAGCTCGTCGAAATACCACTTGTTGAGAAGGAACTGGTACAGGCCACGGTGACGTGCGGCCAGCGCCTTCGGCGTTTCCGGCGAGCGGATGTAGAAGATCCAGGCGACGATGAAGCCGAGAACCATCGCAATGAACGGCGACAGCTTAATCCACAGAGGAACGTGGTGGTATTCCTCAAGGATTTCGTTCGCAGCCGAGGTGAACAGCGCGCCCTTCCAGAATTCGGCATATTCATGGCCGAAGAAGAGTTCCTTGAACAGCACACCGGCGAGGATCGCGCCAACGCCGAGGATCATCAGCGGAACGAACATGACGGGGGGCGATTCATGGACGTGATGCATGACTTCCGCCGAAGCGCGCGGCTTGCCGTGGAAGGTCATGAAAATCAGGCGCCAGGAATAGAAGCTCGTGAAGAGCGCGGCAACGATGAGGAGCGTCGAGGCATAGCCGCTTGCCGCGCTGTGCGAGGCGAAGACGGATTCGATGATCGCATCCTTGGAGAAGAAACCGGCCGTACCGATGACGGTGCCCGGAATGCCCAGACCCGTGATGGCGACGGTACCGATGACCATCATCCAGTAGGTGATGGGGATCAGCTTGCGCAGGCCGCCCATGCGGCGCATGTCCTGTTCTTCCGAAACGGAGTGGATGACCGAACCGGCGCAGAGGAACAGAAGCGCCTTGAAGAAAGCGTGCGTGAACAGGTGGAACACGGCGGCGCCGTATGCGCCGACACCGAGGGCGGCGAACATATAGCCGAGCTGCGAACAGGTCGAATATGCGATCACGCGCTTGATGTCGTTTTGCACAAGGGCGACCGTCGCCGCGAAGAAAGCGGTGGTGGCGCCGATGATCGTGACGATCAGAAGAGCCGTGTGCGAGAGTTCGAAGATCGGCGACATGCGTGCGACCATGAACACGCCAGCCGTCACCATGGTGGCGGCGTGAATGAGAGCCGAAACCGGCGTCGGGCCTTCCATGGCGTCCGGCAGCCAGGTGTGCAGCAGAAACTGCGCCGACTTGCCCATCGCGCCCATGAAGAGCAGCAGGCAGGTGATCGTGATCGCGCCCTGCTTGTCGAGCTGGTAGCCGAGGAAGTTCAGCACGACCTGATTGGCATCGGCCGCGCCTTCAGCGGGAAGATAATTGGCCGCGGCGGCAAAGATCGTGTTGTAGTCGACCGACTGGAACAGCGCGAACAGGCCGAAGATACCGAGCAGGAAGCCGAAGTCGCCGACACGGTTGACGACGAACGCCTTCATGGCGGCGGCGTTGGCCGATGGCTTCTTGAACCAGAAACCGATCAGGAGATAGGAAGCCAGACCCACGCCCTCCCAGCCGAAGAACATCTGGACCAGATTGTCCGACGTCACCAGCATGAGCATCGCGAAGGTGAAGAGCGACAGATAGGCGAAAAAGCGCGGACGATGCGGATCGTGGTGCATATATCCGATCGAATAGATATGCACGAGAGCCGAAACCGTATTGACCACCACCAGCATGACGCCGGTAAGCGTGTCGATGCGCAGCGCCCAGTCGAAGGAAAGCGTACCGGACGTCACCCAGTGCAGCACCGGGATGCGGACGGTTTCGGCTTCGTGGCCAAGCGGTATCTGGAAGAAGACGATCCAGGAGAAGATCGCGACGACGACCATGAAGCCGGAAGTGATGTATTCGCTCGCCTTGGCTCCGATCTGATTGCCGAAAAGACCGGCGATCAGGAAGCCGAGAAGCGGAAGGAAGACGATCGCGTAGTAGAGCATTTGCCCGTCAACCTTTCATAACATTGACGTCTTCCACCGCGATGGAGCCGCGATTACGGAAGAAAACAACGAGGATTGCCAGACCGATGGCAGCTTCCGCTGCCGCGACGGTGAGAACGAAAAGGGCGAAGACCTGCCCGACCATGTCGCCGAGCTGGCTGGAAAACGCCACGAAGTTGAGATTGACCGAAAGCAGGATCAATTCGATCGACATCAGGATGACGATGACGTTCTTGCGGTTGAGAAAGATGCCGAAGACGCCAAGCGTGAACAGGATGGCCGAAACGGTCAGATAGTGGGCGATACCGATTTCCATATGCTTATCCTCAGATGCCTTTGCCCGTTTCGACTTTTCTGATCTCGACCGCCGTTTCGGGCGTACGAGCAACCTGGGCCGGAATGGACTGGCGCTTGACATTCGGCTTGTGCCGCAGCGTCAGAACGATGGCGCCGATCATCGCGACCAGAAGGACGAGACCGGCAACCTGGAAGTAGAAGACATAGTCGGTGTAAAGGATGTCACCGAGAGCGGCGGTATTGGTCCGCTCGGCAATATCGGGGATCGGCACCGCGCCCTGCCCCAGCTTCGGCGTGAACATGCGGCTTGCGAAGACGAAGACCAGTTCGCCAAGCAGGATCAGCCCGACCAGAGCGCCGACCGGCGCGTATTGCAACGCGCCGCGCTTCAATTCCGCAAAATCCACATCCAGCATCATGACCACGAAGAGGAAGAGAACCGCCACCGCGCCGACGTAAACGACGAGCAGGATCATGGCGAGGAACTCGGCCCCGGTCAGCAGGAACAATGCAGCCGCATTGAAGAATGTGAGGATCAGAAACAGCACCGAATGCACGGGGTTGCGCGCCGCGATCACCATGAACGCCGATGCGATCATGATGAAAGCGAACAGATAGAAGAACGCTGCCGCAATACCTGTCAGCATGGGGATCCCCCAACACCTTTCCGTGAGCAAAGCCCTATTGCTTCGCCCGCTTTATTCAAACTTATGTTCAGGCATTGGATCAAAAAGACTTTTCCAATCCAATACTCTTTAACTTATCAGCGATACGGCGCATCCATCGCGATGTTGCGCGCGATTTCGCGTTCCCAGCGGTCGCCATTGGCGAGGAGCTTTTCCTTGTCGTAGTAAAGCTCCTCACGCGTCTCGGTCGAGAATTCGAAATTCGGACCTTCGACGATCGCATCCACCGGACAGGCTTCCTGACAGAAGCCGCAATAGATGCACTTCACCATGTCGATGTCGTAACGCACCGTGCGGCGCGTGCCGTCATTGCGGCGCGGACCGGCCTCGATGGTGATGGCCTGCGCCGGGCAGATCGCCTCGCAAAGCTTGCAGGCGATGCAGCGTTCTTCACCGTTGGGATAACGGCGCAGCGCGTGTTCACCACGAAAGCGCGGGGAGACAGGACCCTTTTCATGCGGGTAGTTCAGCGTCGCCTTGGGCGCGAAGAACTGGCGCATGGAGAGAAAGAACGCGCCGACGAATTCCTTCAGCAGGAGCGATTTGGCTGCTTGAGCAAGTGAAGCCATGATGATTACTCCTTACGCCAGACCGAAGACTTTGAGGAAGGTCGCGGTTGCGACAACCATGAAGAGCGAGATCGGCAGGAAAACCTTCCAGCCAAGGCGCATAAGCTGGTCGTAGCGGTAACGCGGAACGAAAGCCTTCACCATTGCGAAGAGGAAGAAGCAGAAGCAAAGCTTCAGCATGAACCAGATGATGCCCGGAACCCAGTTGAGGATCGCGATATCCACCGGAGGCAGCCAGCCGCCAAGGAACAGGATCGTCATCAGGGCGCACATCAGCGTGATCGCCACATATTCGCCAAGGAAGAACAGAAGGAACGGCGTGGACGAATATTCGATCATGTGACCGGCCACGAGTTCGGATTCCGCTTCGACAAGATCGAAAGGCGGGCGGTTGGTTTCGGCGAGCGCCGAAATGAAGAAGATCACGAACATCGGCAGCAGGCAGAGCCAGTTCCAGTCAAGGAACGAACCGGGCAGGCCAAGCTTGGTGCCGAGGCCGGTATTCTGCGACAGGACGATATCGGTCAGGTTCAGCGAACCGGCGGTCAGAAGCACCGTGACGATCACGAAGCCGATGGAGACTTCGTAAGACACCATCTGCGCTGCCGAGCGAAGCGCGCCGAGGAACGGATACTTCGAGTTCGACGCCCAGCCGCCCATGATCACGCCGTAAACTTCGAGCGACGAAATGGCGAATATATAGAGAATGCCGACATTGATGTTGGCAATCGCCCAGCCTTCATTGACCGGAATGACCGCCCAGGTCGCCAGCGCCAGCACGGCGGAAACGAACGGCGCCAGAAGAAACACGCCCTTGTTGGCACCCGACGGGATGATCGGTTCCTTGAATACGAACTTGAACAGGTCGGCGAAGGCCTGGAACAGACCCCACGGGCCGACCACGTTCGGGCCGCGGCGAAGCTGCACAGCCGCCCAGATCTTGCGATCCGCATAAAGCAGGTATGCAACCACGATCAGCAATACGACGAGCAGAACGACCGACTTCAGCGCCATGATCAGCGCTGGCAAGACGTAAGCTGCAAAAATTCCTTCCATTGTTCCGTCTCTCTCTCGCTTACTCAGCCGCCTGTTGGAAGCCGCCGGCCGCAAGCGCCGAACATTCGGCCATGACGGCGGAAGCGCGCGCGATTGGGTTCGTCAGGTAGAAGTCCTTCACGGGCGAGACGAAAGCGTCCTTGCCCGGATTGGATGCCTTGCCCGCCAGCGCGACGAGATCGTCGGCGGAAGCAGGCGTGATTGCGTCGATGGCCAGCATATGCGGATAGTCCGCATAGAGCCTGGCGCGAAGCTGTTGCAGGCTATCGAATGGCAGGCGCTTGCCGAGACTGTCGGAAAGAGCGCGCAGGATCGCCCAGTCCTCCTTCGCCTCGCCCGGCGCGAAACCGGCACGATTGCCAAGTTGCACACGGCCTTCGGTGTTGAGCCAGGTGCCCGACTTTTCGGTATAGGTTGCGCCCGGCAGGATAACGTCGGCGGCATGTGCACCGGCATCGCCATGCGTGCCGATATAAACGACGAAGCTCGAACCCTTCGTGCCCATGTCGAGTTCATCGGCGCCGAGCAGGAACACGACGTCGAGATTGCCCAGCATGTCGCGAGCCGCCTTGCCGCCCTCACCCGGCACGAAGCCGAGATCCAGAGCGCCGACGCGCGAAGCGGCAGTATGCAGGACCGAGAAGCCGTTCCAGCCGTCCTTGATCGCCCCGACATCCTGCGCGAGCTTCGCGGCGGTCGAAAGCACGGCACTGCCATTCTCACCGACAAGCGCGCCCTGACCGATGATGATCAGCGGACGTTCAGCCTTGGCCAGCACGTCGCGGAATGCGTTCTTGCCAGCGGCAACGGCGGCGAGCGTGTCTGCGCCAGCGCCGAGATATTCATAGTTATAACGCAGTTCGGCCTGTTCGCCGATCAGCGCGACCGGGAAATTACCCATGCGCTGACGCTTGCGAATGCGCGCGTTCAGGACGGCTGCTTCGACGCGCGGATTGGAGCCGATGATGAGCAGGGCATCAGCGTTTTCAATGCCTTCGATCGTCGCGTTAAAGAGATAGCTTGCGCGGCCCAGTGCGGGGTTGAGTGCAGCGCCATCCTGACGACCGTCGATATTGGCGGAGCCGAGCGAGTCCATGAGACCCTTCAGCGCGTAGATTTCCTCGACCGAAGCCAGATCGCCTGCAACAGCGCCGATCTTGTCGGCGGACGCTGCCGAAACGGCTGCCGCAATCGCGGAGAAGGCTTCCGGCCAGTTGGCCGCGACAAGACGACCGTTCTTGCGAATATAAGGCCGGTCGAGGCGCTGCGTGCGCAGGCCGTCCCAGATGAAGCGGGTCTTGTCGGAAATCCATTCCTCGTTCACCGCTTCGTTGACACGCGGCATGACGCGCATCACTTCACGGCCACGCGTATCGACGCGGATATTGGAGCCGACCGCATCCATCACATCGATGGTTTCGGTCTTGTTCAACTCCCACGGACGCGCCTGAAACGCATAAGGACGCGAGGTCAGAGCGCCAACCGGGCAAAGGTCGATGACATTGCCCTGCAATTCAGACGTCATGGCGCGTTCGAGATAGGTGGTGATCTCGGCATCTTCGCCGCGACCGATCAGGCCCAGCTCCGAAATACCTGCCACTTCCGTCGTGAAGCGGACGCAGCGCGTGCAGTGAATGCAGCGCGTCATCACCGTCTTGACGAGCGGGCCGATATATTTGTTTTCGACGGCGCGCTTGTTCTCGCTATAGCGCGAACCGTCGGTGCCGAACGCCATGGCCTGATCCTGAAGATCGCATTCGCCACCCTGATCGCAGATCGGACAATCGAGCGGATGATTGATCAGCAGGAATTCCATCACGCCTTCGCGGGCCTTCTTGACCATCGGCGTGTTGGTGAAGATTTCCGGCGCTTCGCCATTCGGGCCGGGACGCAGATCGCGCACGCCCATGGCGCAGGATGCCGCCGGCTTCGGCGGTCCGCCCTTCACTTCAACCAGGCACATACGGCAGTTTCCGGCGATGGAAAGCCGTTCGTGGAAACAAAAACGCGGCACTTCCGCGCCCGCGGCTTCGGCAGCCTGAAGGAGCGTATAGTGATCGGGAACTTCGATCTCCGTGCCGTCAACCTTGATCTTTGCCATCGCTTGTCCAAACCTGCGGCTTAAGCCGCATCTTCCAGATCGTAAAACTTTGTCGCCTGCCCCGTCGGGCAGGCATCGCACAACTTATTCAGCCGCTTCCAGACGGATATTGCGGCTTTGAACGGCGTTGCGCGTATATTCATCGATACGCTTTTCAATTTCCGGGCGGAAATTGCGGATCAGGCCCTGAACCGGCCATGCAGCCGCGTCGCCCAGAGCGCAGATCGTATGACCCTCGATCTGCTTGGTGACGTCGAACAGCATGTCGATTTCACGCTTCTGCGCATTGCCCTTGACCATGCGTTCCATCACGCGCCACATCCAGCCCGTGCCTTCGCGGCATGGCGTGCACTGGCCGCAGCTTTCGTGCTTGAAGAAGGCCGACAGGCGCGCAATCGCCTTGATGATGTCGGTGGACTTGTCCATGACGATCAGGCCGCCGGTGCCGAACGACGATTTCTTGTCGCGCATACCGTCAAAGTCCATGATGGCATCCATCATGTCCTCAGCCTTGATGACCGGGCAGGACGCGCCGCCGGGAATGACCGCCAGAAGATTGTCGAAACCGCCCCGAATGCCGCCAGCGTGCTTTTCGATCAGGTCGCGGAAGGTGATGCCCAGCCCCTCTTCCACCACGCATGGCGTGTTCACATGACCGGAAATCTGGAACAGCTTGGTGCCGACATTGTTCGGGCGTCCGATGGACGAGAACCATGCGCCGCCGCGACGCAGGATCGTCGGCGCGACCGCAATCGATTCCACATTGTTGACGGTCGTGGGGCAGCCATAGAGGCCCATATTGGCCGGGAATGGCGGCTTGAGGCGCGGCTGGCCCTTCTTGCCTTCGAGGCTTTCGAGCAGAGCCGTTTCCTCGCCGCAGATATAGGCGCCCGCACCGTGATGCAGGATTATGTCCATATCCCAGCCGCACTTGTTGCCCTTGCCGAGCAGCCTGGCGTCGTAGCATTCATCGATGGCCGCTTGCAGCGCTTCACGCTCGCGCATGAATTCGCCACGCAGATAGATATAGGCCGTATGCGCGCCCATTGCACAACCGGCAATCACGCAGCCTTCGATCAGCGTATGCGGATCGTGGCGCAGGATTTCGCGGTCCTTGCAGGTGCCCGGCTCGGATTCGTCGGCATTGACGACGAGATAATGCGGACGACCATCGCTCTGCTTGGGCATGAACGACCATTTCAGGCCGGTCGGGAAGCCCGCGCCACCACGGCCACGCAGACCCGACGCCTTCATCTCGTCGATGATCCAGTCACGGCCCTTGTCGATAAAGCCCTTGGTATTGTCCCAATGGCCGCGCGACATCGCGCCCTTCAGCGAGCAATCCTTGAAGCCATAGATATTGGTGAAGATGCGATCTTTATCAGCCAGCATGTCTCACCTGTTTCCGTTCGTGTTTGCCAATATCGAAGTCATCATACCGGCTTCTTTCCGAATACCTTGATGTATTCCTCGACACCGCCCTTGGCCAATGCCTTGGCCTGCTTCACCCAGTCTTCACGGTCGATGCGGCCGTGGAAGCTCAGGTAATGGTCGACCCATTCGCGTTCGGCCTTCTTCCACACAGCAATCTGCTTGTAGGTGAAGATGCCAAGATCGTGCAGCGTCTTTTCGATTTTCGGTCCGACACCCGAAATAAGTTGCAGATCGTCAACCGCTTCCGGGCGCGCAATTGCAACCGGACGGTTCTTGTCGTCGAGCGAGACTGTCTGCTTCGCTGCTGCCGGAGCGGGTGTCTCCGCTTTGGGCGCAGGCGCGGCGGCAGGAGCAGCCGCGGCGGCTTCCGCCTTGGCCTTGGCTTCCGCTTCGGCCTTCGCCTTGGCAGCGGCGGCGTCCGATGCCTTGCGGGTCTCCAGACCGATCTTGCGATAGTCCAGATCTTCGGTCAGCGAGGTCAGGCCATTGGCCGGATTAGACGTTACGCGACCGCTCTGCGGACCCGGCTCGATCGTATCGCCCTTGCCTGCTTCGAAAGCGTCGATGATTTCGGCGAGGCGTTCCGGCGTCAGATCTTCATAGGCGTCCTTGAAAATCATGACCATCGGCGCATTGGCGCAAGCGCCCTGGCATTCCACCTCTTCCCACGACAGCGTGCCGTCGGCGTTCAGCTCGAACGGATCGTGGTGGATTTTGTGACGGCAGACATCCATCAGCGCTTCCGAACCGCGCAACATGCAGGGCGTGGTGCCGCAAACCTGAATGTGGGCACGGGTGCCGACCGGCTTCAACTGGAACTGCGTATAGAAGGTCGCGACTTCCAGAACGCGGATCAGCGGCATGTCGAGCATACCGGCAACGTGCTCGATGGCGGCTTTCGTGACCCATCCATCCTGCTCCTGCGCGCGCATGAGCAGCGGAATGACGGCCGACTGCTGGCGGCCTTCCGGGTATTTTGCAATCGTCTTGAGCGCCCAGGCCTGATTTTCCGCGTTGAATGCGAAAGCAGCCGGCTGGACGGCATCATCTGCGAGACGGCGAACGGACATCAGCGGTCAACCTCACCAAACACGATATCGAGCGAGCCAAGAATTGCCGACACGTCGGCCAGCATATGGCCGCGGCACAGGAAATCCATGGCCTGAAGATGGGCAAAGCCCGGAGCGCGCAGCTTGCAGCGATAAGGCTTGTTGGAGCCATCCGAAACGAGGAAGACGCCAAACTCGCCCTTCGGGGCTTCGACTGCCGCGTAAACTTCACCGGCGGGCACATGGTAGCCTTCCGTGTAAAGCTTGAAGTGATGGATGAGCGCTTCCATCGAGCGCTTCATCTCGCCGCGCTTCGGCGGCACGATCTTGTTGTCGGTATTGGAAACCGGACCGACACGCTCCTTGCCGAGCAGGAGATCGACGCATTGACGCATGATGCGCGCCGACTGGCGCATTTCTTCCATGCGGATCAGGTAACGGTCGTAGCAGTCGCCGTTCTTGCCGATCGGAATGTCGAATTCCATCTCGTTATAGCATTCATAGGGCTGCGACTTGCGCAGGTCCCATGCAGCACCCGAACCGCGCACCATGACGCCGGAGAAGCCCCACGCCCATGCGTCTTCCAGCTTCACGACGCCAATATCGACATTGCGCTGCTTGAAAATACGGTTCGGCGTGATGAGATCGTCGAGATTCTTCAGCGTGACCATGAACGGGTCGATCCACTTGCCTATATCTTCGACAAGCTGGTCGGGGATATCCTGATGGACGCCGCCCGGACGGAAATAGGCGGCGTGCATACGCGCGCCGCAGGCGCGTTCGTAAAACACCATCAGCTTTTCGCGTTCCTCGAAGCCCCAGAGCGGCGGCGTCAGCGCACCGACGTCCATGGCCTGCGTGGTGACATTGAGGAGATGGTTCAGGATACGGCCGATTTCCGAATAGAGAACGCGGATGAGCTGGCCGCGCTTCGGCACGTCGATGCCCAGCAGGCGCTCGACGGCCAGCGCATAGGCATGTTCCTGATTCATCGGCGCAACGTAATCGAGGCGGTCGAGATAAGGTACGGCCTGAAGATAGGTCTTGGCTTCCATCAGCTTTTCGGTGCCGCGATGCAGCAGACCGATATGCGGATCGACACGCTCGACGACTTCGCCGTCGAGTTCAAGCACCAGACGCAGCACACCATGCGCGGCAGGGTGCTGCGGACCGAAGTTGATATTGAAATTGCGGACCTGAGTCTCAGCCATGTTCAGCTTCCCGTCGCTCAGTTCGTCTTGGCTTTTTCATCGCCCGGCAGGACGTAATCCGTCCCTTCCCATGGCGAGAGAAAATCGAAATTGCGGAATTCCTGACGCAGTTCGACCGGCTGGTAGACAACGCGCTTCAGCTCGTCGCTGTAACGTACTTCCACATAACCCGTCGTCGGGAAATCCTTGCGCAGCGGATGGCCTTCGAAACCGTAATCGGTCAGGATACGGCGCAGATCCGGGTGGCCGGAGAACAGAATACCGTACATATCGTAGGCTTCGCGCTCGTACCATTCCGCACCGACATAGACGGGAACGGCGGAAGGCACCAGCGTGTCCTCATCCGCCTGGACCTTGACGCGAATGCGCAGGTTCTGGCGCGGAGACATAAGCTGGTAGACGACATCGAAACGCTTGGCGCGCTGCGGATAGTCGACGCCGGAAATATCCGTCAGATTGACGAACTGGCACTGCACATCGTCACGCAGGAAAGTCAGAACGCCGATGAGGTTCATCACGGGGACGGAAAGCGTCAGCTCGCCATAGGCCAGCCTCGCCTCATCGATCGCGTTACCGAGACGTTCCCCGATATAGCCGGAAAGTTCACCGAGAGCTTCTTCGCTCATGATCAAATGCCTCTCTGGCCTTAGCGTTCAATAGTACCGGTACGGCGGATTTTCTTCTGCAACAGAAGAATACCGTAAAGCAGCGCTTCGGCGGTCGGTGGGCAACCCGGAACATAGATGTCCACAGGCACCACGCGGTCACAGCCACGCACCACCGAATAGGAATAGTGGTAGTAGCCGCCGCCGTTGGCGCAGGAACCCATCGAGATCACATAACGCGGCTCCGGCATCTGGTCGTAGACCTTGCGAAGCGCCGGCGCCATCTTGTTGGTCAGCGTGCCTGCGACGATCATGACGTCGGACTGGCGTGGAGAGGCGCGCGGCGCGATGCCGAAACGTTCGGCGTCGTAGCGCGGCATGGAAATGTGCATCATTTCCACGGCGCAGCAGGCGAGGCCGAAAGTCATCCACATCAGCGAACCGGTGCGCGCCCAGGTGATCAGGGCGTCGGCGGAGGTGACGATGAACCCCTTGTCGGAAAGCTCGCCGTTCAGATCGTTGAAAAATGCATCGTCCGAACCGACGGGCTTGCCCGTACGCGGGTCGAGAATGCCCTTCGGCTGAGGAGCCACGAGTGTGGTGCTGCTGCCGGTCAATCCCATTCCAGCGCTCCCTTCTTCCATTCATAGATGAAGCCGATGGTCAGAACGCCAAGGAACACCATCATCGACAGGAAACCGAACCATCCGATTTCACCGAAGGACACGGCCCACGGGAAGAGGAAGGCGACCTCGAGGTCGAAGATGATGAAGAGAATCGACACAAGATAGAAGCGAATGTCGAACTTCATACGGGCGTCATCGAAGGCATTGAAGCCGCACTCGTAAGCGGAAAGCTTTTCCGGGTCGGGCTGTCTGTAAGCGACAAGGAACGGCGCAACCAGAAGGGCTACACCAATTACCATCGCAATGCCGAGAAAGATGACGATCGGCAGGTAGGAACTTAAAAGCTCGTTCATGGTCCTTTATCCGGCTTGAATACGAGGCTGCGCCGCCTGTCATAAGCTTTTTGAAGCTGACGACCATGCGACACATTGCATCTATTGCAACCCCGTCGCCCAAGCAGCTTCAAAAGGCGTACCGTGCGAACTAAGCGCTTTTCGCCGGGACGGTTATCGCAGCACGCGCGCAAGCGCAACCCCTCCGGCATTATCTATTGGGCAAAGACGAACCGAGATGCTTAACAAGACATGGCATCGAGCCCGCTTATCCCACCTAAACCCCGTATAACATGAAAGGATCATAATTTCGTGAGGAAAAGTCACATGCAATTTCCTGCCCGGCAATCGCTGAATGAATCAAGAACCTGGTGTGGTGGATTTGAAGTTCCCATCATTTGCCTGGCATCTGCGTTCAGGAACTTCAAATCCGTAAACCACACACTAGCACGGCAGTTGCATTCTTCGTGATGTAGGACTGCAAAGAGAAATTTTCCGCTCCGGCGGCGCCGCAAGCCCGAACAGAAGCACCGCGCCCGCCCCCTGCCCGCGATTCGACTTCCGTGAAAAATCCGTTCGCCGCTTCGTGCAAAGTTGGAATGGAAACGCCTCGAATATGCAAGGTGGCGCGAAGCCATGCCTTCAGATCCAGGCCGCACTCCTTATCATTGAGGCCGCAACCGGCCCAGACATGAAGGAGGTCACAGATGAGCCATTACCTGCTCGCCAGCGGCGACCTTCTTGTCATCGCGGCAATCATTCTTTCCGTGGCTTATCTGTCGTGGAAGCAGTTTTCCAAATAGCCGGACCGATGCGGATCGGCAGCCTGCTGCCCGCATTTGAGCGCTCGACACTGGATTGATGAAAACCTTCGGCGCCACTTTCGTGTCAACATGCATCTATCGATTTGTTGAGCGGAAAGTGGCGCGAGTGACGGGGCTCGAACCCGCGACCTCCGGCGTGACAGGCCGGCACTCTAACCAACTGAGCTACACCCGCGCATTTCTCGGCAACCTTTTGGGCTGCGTCGCACCGGCGTTTCCGTCCGGTGTGAGCGGTCGTTTAAGGTGTTCTCTGACCAGTGTCAAGCAGGTGTTTCGAGAAGAATTGCGATATTGGGAAATTCATGCACAGGCTGAGCCTGTGCGGGTTTCGGAGACATGGATCAGGTCAGGAAAAAGGCAAACGCGGCCAGCGCCACTTTCGTGTCAACGTTCATCTATCGATATGTTGAGAGGAAAGTGGCGCGAGTGACGGGGCTCGAACCCGCGACCTCCGGCGTGACAGGCCGGCACTCTAACCAACTGAGCTACACCCGCGCATTTCTCGGCAACCTTTTGGGCTGCGCCGCACCGGCGTTTCCGTCCGGTGTGAGCGGTCGTTTAAGAGGTTCTCGGACCAGTGTCAAGCAAGGGTCACGAAGAAAGGACAAGAATTTTCTCTTTTGTCACGGAACGCCCGTTTTCCGGGCATTTTCAATGACATCAAACTTATCCACAAGACCCGGCGGACGAGCGGAATCAGCGCCGACCGGCAAAAGCGTGGAATCGCCCTGCTTCAATCCGCTGCGCATGGCGAGATACCGGGTGAGAAAGTCCGTCGATAAATCAATTTGTAGGCACTTCGTACGGATTGAACTGTCCGGCTCAGCCTACGAAAGAACGCCCTCGTCCTTGATGGACGATCCACCAGCAGGAATGCCATAAGTTTTCCCGCGGCAATGCTGGCTTTGGCGCTTGCCCCAAAGGGTGGCTGAAGCTCGGATTTGACGATATTCAGATGGTCATCATAAAATGGCCGGAGGCGCTTCGGTATGTTGTAGTAGCCCTTTTCAGCCAATCGCTTGATAATATCGTCCGCCTTTTTGCCGGTAAAACCTCTTTCCCGCGCCATCTTGATAGAGGTTTCGGATGCGCCCGCCCTGCATCCTGACGGATGGCCGAACACTGTATATGGGGAGCCAGCCTGCACCGTTCCCAGATATTCTGAGCGACTGGCCACGAACCCGTCATCAAGATTCTTTTCATCCTCGTCAAAAGGCAAGACGGCCACCGCAGGCGAAAGCGCAATGATAAGGTCAGTCACCATCGACGGTCTATATTTCTCTGGCGATGGAAATTCATTTGTATCCGAATATCCAACCCCAACCAGTTTTTTCTGCATGAGGGGGCGCAGTGCAACAAGACTATCCATCGTCGCCCTTCCGGCGTGGATTGCATTACGATATGCCAGATAATGCCACTCTGACGCCCATTTATCTTTCGGGCTTATCCCAATCTCTTCCAGCCCCAACGATGCTTCACGAAATACAGCCTCATTGACTGAAACTTCTCCAATCCTCTTATGTCTTCTCAACAGAAGATCATCTAGCGACATCCACCCGTAATTGCCTTTGAGGAGATCTGCTCCACGCCCCCCTATAGAAAACCGAGATACATCAGGCTTGCTGATATTTGGCGTATGTAAAGGGTCATAAATTCCGGCATTGAATATGAACCAGGTCGCCATCTGATCAGAGGCCAAAGCATTGTTGATGCGGGCGTTATCGATAGAAACATTCGCTTCCGCGCACAGGCGTTCAACGGCTGACAAGTCCTTGGCCCAACGCCTATTCGTACGAACTGAAACGGATTTCTCGCTGCCGTTTTTTACAATGCCAGCCCATGCTACCCTGGAATCATGCCCGCCGGATAAGCCAATCGAAACCTCGGCGTCTTTCAGAGACGTTACCGTTGCGAGAAGGTCAGCTATCGCCTGAGCGCCCCCCCTGATGGCAGACCGATAATCACAGTTATCAAAAGAAAACAATGATCGAACGTCAATCTTCTCCATCCCTACTGAGAGTCTTTTCTCGCTCAGATTGACACGAACCGAAGTTCCCAGAGCGAGATAATTCACCCCCTCTATAAGAGTCCTTGGTCCCAACTGCTGAGAGTTAATCGATCCGAGTAAAGACCTCGATATTGCGACATCATCATTTAATTTACATGGAATTTTCAGATGGCGCCGAAGTTGAGACAGCATGAACAATGAATCTGAAAACGCGCATATCCCTTCTTCTTCGAAAAAAAGAATAGGTATCTGGCGGAATACGTCAGTGCCTATGCATAGATTATCGCCGTCAATCGAGACACGTATATAACTACCTTCTAAATTACTATTGTATTTTGGCCAATGTATAGATTCCGCTGTTTCATATATGACCCTGCGGTTTTCGATATCCAATGCACAACCGCGAAAGATATCATAACCCCCATATACCCTGACGTCGCCACGCTTAAATGACGGGTCGTCAGGGAAAAATTCATCCAAACTATTCCACAGGGATGGTTTGGCTATAACTGTCAGAAAATTACTCATAAACATGCCCCCAATATTTACACGTGGTAAACCGGGGCGTGTTTTCTGTCAATTAATTCAACCGCTCAAATACTGGCAGTTCAACCGGAAATGTTTGTAGGTCAGGCTGCTCGCACTGGCTAACCTTTACGCTGCCTGGTTCATTGAGTGCGTAGTCGAAACCCGATCGCGCCATGAGACGAAAGCTCATACTCTCGTTGTCCATTCCGGGAGGCAGATCAGATTGGGAATGAAATATCCCGCACCTGCAAATATGGTGCATGGAAAACCCAAAAAGTAATTGATATTCAATATCTTTAACAGGGAATGGTGGGCGATGAGAGACTCGAACTCCCGACATCTTCGGTGTAAACGAAGCGCTCTACCAACTGAGCTAATCGCCCGACTGTAGGCCGGCTGCTTGGCCAAGTCGTGAGAGCCGTTTAGGCAATTCGGACGGGGAGCGCAAGTGGAAAAGTTTCGATTTTCCAGCTTTCTTGCGCTTTTTTACAGGCGGTCAGAAAGCATCCGACATGGAAGTGCCCTGTCCAAGCTTGTCCAAACGCGTCACCCCGCGAGACGCTCCGGCGAACGCAGGATGGAAGCGCCGCCCACCGCCTGCACGGCGAGGCTGCCATATTCGATACCGGCTGCAAGCGCCCGATGAGCGTCGTGACCTTCGAGCCAGGAATCGATGAAGCCGGCATTGAAGGCGTCGCCCGCTCCCGTCGTATCGATGACCGGCACGTCCTTTGCCGCCATATGGATATCGGCATCGGCGGTGCGCAGCCACGCGCCCTCGCCGCCCCCCTTCAGCGCGACGACAGGGAAATGGCCTGCGAGCGCATCGAGCGCCTTGGCCGGATCGCCATGGCCGGTGATGGCTTGCGCTTCCTCACGGTTGGGAAGGAATATATCGACACCCTCGCAGGCGGAGAGAAGACCGGAATCGTAGATCAGCGTCTCGTCCCAGCTCGGATCGAGCGAGACGGACAGGCCAGCCGCCTTCGCCTGCCGCACGAGATCAGGGATTTCGTGCAGCGTGGCGAATTCAGCAATGTGCAGATGCCTTGCATCCTTCCATTGAAGAGCGGCGGAAAGAGTGGCGGGTAGCGCTGAACCTGCACGGCGCGACAGAAATGCGCGGTCGTTGCCGATCACGCTTGCCACCGTCACCTGCGGTCCGGCATCGTCGGTGCGCTCCAGAAAGCGCAGATCGACGCCATCGATCCTGAGATCAGGCTCGATCCCGCGCGACAGGCCGTCGAAACCGAGCCGCGCGACTAGCGCCACCGCCCTGCCCGCATGGGCAAGATGCGCGGCGGAAATGAAAGCACCGCCGCCCGCCGCCATCGTCATGCTTTCGGCAAAAACCTCACGCCCCGGCTGAGGCAGCGATTGCAGGCCGGTGAAGATGAGGTCGCAGTAAACCCGCCCGATGCTGAGGACAGCAGGGCGCTTGAATTGTTGCGGCATCATAGGCGGCCCAGGCTCTTCTCGGTCTTGGCATCGAAGAGATAGAGGCTTCCGGCAGGCGCGGAGACGGCAAGCGTGCCGCCCGCTGCCGGAATGACCTTGCCGGGCGCCGTTGCAATCACCGATACGCCGTTGACGTCCAGATGGACCAGCGTTTCCGCGCCGAGCGGCTCCACCGCCGTCACCGTGCCGGTAAGCGACAGGCAGGCGGGCGTGCCTTCCCCGACCTTGAGGTCGTGCGGACGAACGCCGACGAGAATATCGCCCTCCGGCACAAGCTCCACGCCCGCGCCGCTGCGACGGCCCGCAATGAGGTTCATCGACGGACTGCCGATGAAACGTGCCGTAAACACATCCGTCGGGTGCTCGTAAAGTTCGGTCGGCGTGCCTGTCTGGAGAATGCGGCCATCGCGCATGACGACGATGCGGTCGGCCATGGTCATGGCTTCGACCTGATCGTGGGTCACATACACGGTCGTCGTCTTGAGACGTTGATGCAAGCGCTTAATTTCAATGCGCATTTGCGCACGCAACTGCGCATCCAGATTGGACAAAGGCTCATCGAACAGGAAGGCGGACGGATTGCGCACCATGGCGCGGCCAATGGCGACGCGCTGGCGCTGGCCACCGGACAACGCCGCCGGGCGACGGTCGAGATAGGGTTCGAGGCCGAGCGCCTTGCCGGTTTCCTCGATCCGCCTGTCCTTCTCGGCTTTCGACAGTTTCGACGTGTAAAGTCCGAAACCGATATTCTGGCGCACTGTCATATGCGGATAGATCGCATAATTCTGGAACACCATGGCGATGTTGCGCTGCTTCGGATCGCGCTCATTGACGATTTCGCCGCCGATCCTGAGATTGCCGCCGGAAATATCCTCAAGACCGGCGATCATGCGCAAGGTGGTTGACTTGCCGCAGCCGGAAGGTCCAACGAAGACGACGAATTCACCGTCCTCGATCTGGAGATCGATTGCCCGGACCGCCTCGACCTTGCCATAGCGCTTGACCAGCTTTTCAAGTTCGATGGTTGCCATCAGCGTGCCTCCACAAGTGCACTGAATTTTTCGTTGAGCTCGCGGGTGGCCTGTGCCTCGTCGGAGGCATGTTGGCGCGCAAGGGCGTTGAAGCGGTCGGCTTCCGCCTCATGCCGTGCAAGGGCCGCATCCATTGCGGCAGGTGCCGGACCGCCGAGACGGTCGCGCACGGTCACGAAATGTTGCGGCGATACCAGTTCCTCGAATTGCTCGCGCCCGAAGGACGGCTCGCGCCCGGCAGATTCGCGGAAAGCTTCGAGGAAAGGCTCGAAACCGTCGCTCGAAAGCCCGCCGCCCATGGCGACGACAGCACGCGCAACCCTGGCCGCGATTTCGTGCGCCTGCCGGAAGGAGAGATTTTCGATCAGCACCAGCGAATCCGCCAGTTCGGTGATCGTGATGCAGGATCGTCGGATGTTTTCTGCCACACGCGCCGGATCGATGCGGATCGCGCCGATGAAAGCGGCCAGAAGATCGAGTACGCGACCAGCGGAGGCAAATGCCTCATAGCCCATCTGTTGGGTTTCGCCCTCGCTGTCATTCATGTCGGTAAAGGGCGTATTGTGCATCACATCCAGTACCGTGCGGGCGCGCCCCATGGTCTGGCTCGCCAGATGGCGCATATGCTCGACAGGGACCGGATTGCGCTTCTGCGGCATGATCGAGGAAATCTGCACGAAGGCGTTCGGCACATAGATCTGGCCGACCTCGAAACTGGTCCAGAACTGGAAATCCTGAATGAGACGTCCCAGATGCACGAACATCAGTTCCAGCGCCGAATAGGTGGAGGTGACGTAATCAACCGCCGCGATGCAGCTATAGGAATTGGACAAGGGGGCGGCAAAGCCCAGCAGGCTGGCGACCCGTGCGCGATCGATCGGAAAGCCTGAGGTGGTGATGGCCGCCGCCCCCATGGGTGACAGGTTGACGATGGCGCGCGCGGCTTCCATCCGCTCCATGTCGCGGATGAGAACCTCAATTGCCGCCGAAAGATAATGGCCGAAGGTCGAAGGCTGCGCCGGCTGGCCGTGCGTATAGGCGACGATGAGCGTCTCCTTTTCACGTGTCGCAGCGGCGATCACGCTATCCAGCAGATTGCGCGCCTGCGCCATCAGCGCGTCGATGCGGGCTTTCAGGCCAAGCTTGAACAGCGTGTGGTCGATGTCGTTACGCGAACGCGCCGTGTGAAGCCGACCGGCGGTGTCGGCACCAATACGTGCTTTCAGCTCCTTTTCGATGAGGAAGAAGAAGTCCTCCACCTCGCCGGTATAGGTGAGCTGCGACGGGTCGATTTCCTTGTCGATGGCTTCCAGCGCACCGGCGATGGCCGATGCCTGCTCGCGGTCCAGAATGCCGGTTTCGGTCAGCATGACGAGATGCGCGCGGTCGATGCGGCGAAAGCCGTCGACATGGTGGGTTCTGGCGCCGTCGAAAAGCGGGCGAAGCACGGTTTCCTTGTAAACCGGATCGGGAAAGACGCTTTTATCGGACAGCCGTGGATCGAGATCGGACATGGTTCAACCCTTGAGGCCAGCAAGCATGACACCGCGCACGATGTAACGCTGGAGAAGAAGAAAGACGACGAGCGTGGGAAGCGTGGCGATTGCCGCGCCGGTCATGATCATTTCCCACTGGATGGACTGTTCTACGGCAAAGCTCGAAAGCCCGACCGGCAGCGTGTAAAGCTCCGGGCTGGTGGCGACGATCAGCGGCCAGAAGAAGGCGGTCCAGTTGCCGAGGAAAGTGAAGATCGCAAGCGCCGAGAGAGCGGGCGTCACCAGCGGCATGGCCACCTTCCACCATATCTGGAATTCGTTGAGGCCATCCACGCGGGCCGCTTCCAGAAAGTCGTTGGGAACGCCTTCGAAGAACTGCTTCATGAGAAAGGTGCCGAAGGCCGTCATCATGCCGGGGAACATGATGCCCCAATAGCTGTCCAGCCAGCCGAGCTTGCTCGACATCAGATACCACGGGATCACCAGCATTTCGGTGGGGATCATCAGCGTGGACAAAATGGCGAGGAAGATGAAATAGCGCCCACGAAACCGGAATTTCGCCAACGTATAGCCGACGAGGCTGTCGAAGAAGACATTCGACAGCGTGACCACGACCGCGACGATCATGGAATTCAGGAACCAGCGGATAAAGCGGCCATCGGCAAGGATGGTGACATAGTTCTGCAATGTCGGCTCCGCCGGGATCAGGCGCAGGTCGTAGACCTGCCCCGCCGTCTTGAGCGAGGTGGAGAACATGAAGGCCAACGGCGTGACCATGATGAGGCCGCCGATGAAAAGCAGCGTCCATATCATAATGCGGCCGGGCCGCAGGTTCTGGAAGGGAAGCGATTTCGTTTGAGCGGACGCTGTCATTTCTTTTCCCTCAGGATCCAGAGCTGCAACAGCGACACGCAAAGCAGGATGGTGAAGAGGACGACGGTTTGCGCAGCCGCATAGCCCATCGCATAGGAGGAGAAGGCCGTCTGATAGATCATCAGCACCAGCGGCTTGGTGGAGCCGAGCGGTCCGCCGGGATCGTTCGTGGTCATGTTGTAGACCTGATCGAAGATGCGCAGAAAGCCGATGGAGGAAAAGACGACAAGGAAGACCGTGGTAGGCTTCAGAAGCGGGATCGTGATCTTGCGCAGGATGGCCCATTCGCCGAGGCCGTCGATGCGCGCGGCTTCATAGAAAGTATTGGGAACAGCGCGCAGGCCCGCCATGAAGATGATGATCTGGAAACCGAGACCGGCCCAGATCGATGTCGCCATGATCGCATAAAGACCCTGATCGACCGAGCGCAGAAAACCCTGCTGCGGAAGCCCCAGCGCGCTCAATATATTATTGATGAAGCCGATGGGCGCGGGCTGGTAGAACCAGCGCCAGACCCAAGCCATGGCGGCTGCCGTGGTGAGATAGGGCAGGAAATAAAGCGCGCGGATGAAACCGTGCATGATGCGCACGCGATCCAGAAACCAGGCAATCGTAAAGGCGACCACAAGGCTGATCGGCGTACCGACCAGCAGATAGGTAAAGGTGTTCTTGAAAACTTTCCAGAATTCGGGATCGGCGAACAGCTTCTGGTAATTGGCGAGGCCGATGAATTTCGGCGGGTTCATCAGGTCCCAGTCGGTGAGAGACAGCCAGAAAGCCTCTATCGTCGGATAAAAACGGATGACCGAATAGAACAGGATCGGGAGAGCCAGAAAGCTCCACACCCAGATCAGCCGTCTTGTGCGCATGGAAAGGCGATCCGTCAGGCGGTTGCCCGAAGGCCCCTTCCCCGTGCCGCCTGTTTCAGCCGTCCCGGCTTCTACAGTCCCGGCTTCTACAGTCATTGTCATGTTTCAGAATCCTTCGGCCACGGATGAGCCGCGCCGCGAGAAGAGCGGCGAGGCCCCGCCCCCGCCGCATTTCAAGCCTGTTACTTCGCTGCCCTGTTACTTGGCCGCGTCCAGCACATCCTGCTCGGCCTTGGCCGCCTGGTCGAGAGATTCCTTGATCGGCTGCTTTTCGAGAATGACGCGGTTGACCATATCGACGGCGATCTGGCGCTGCTTCAGTTCATCCACGAACATGGTCGTGTGCGCATATTCCAGACCTTTCAGGAACGGGCCATAGACCGGATCGGCAAGGTTCGCTTCAGTCAAGGCCGCAGAGCGGCGCGCAGGCAGTTCGCCCACCTCCTTCAGCCAGATTTCCATAGCTTCCGGCGAGGAAATGTAGTTCAGGAACTTCTTGGCAGCTTCCAGCTTTTCGCCGCTCGATTTGGCGCTGATGCCGTTGGCGAAATAGCTCGCATAGTTGGAGCGCACGCCTTCGGCATTGGCCGGAAGTTCGGTCACGCCCCATTCGAAGT
Source organism: Brucella daejeonensis (assembly GCF_014199265.1). Lineage (GTDB taxonomy): Bacteria > Pseudomonadota > Alphaproteobacteria > Rhizobiales > Rhizobiaceae > Brucella > Brucella daejeonensis. The sequence continues at coordinate 188,168 of NZ_JACIJG010000004.1, read as the reverse complement.
CCTTGATGGTGCGGAACGAACCGAGGCGGAAAGTGCCGTCGATGGTCATGGCCGCCATGCCCGCACGGAAAGCCGCCTGCCCTTCGTCCATGAACTTGACTTCGCCGACCTTCTGCTCGGTCTGGAGGCCCGTATAGAAAGCAAGCGCCTTTTCACCGGCGGCGGCGTTATAGGCGACCTTGCGGTCATTGTCGGTATAGGGCTGGCCGCCGAACTGGCGCACCAGAACCTCGCGCCACCAATGCTGGTCCTGACCCGGCATGTCGAGCGTAATACCTTCGGCCAGAAGATTGCCGGAAGCGTCGCGCTTGGTCGTCTTCTTCGCGGCTTCGACCATTTCATCCAGCGTCTTCGGCGGATTGTTCGGGTCCAGACCCGCTTCCGTGAACAGCTTCTTGTTGTAGAACAGAGCCAGCGAACGCACGGCAGTCGGCAGGCCGTAATATTCGTCGCCGCGCTTCATCGCGGAAACGATGGGGAAGAATTCACCCTCGATCTTGTCATGCGGAAACGCATCCTGCGGCAGCGGCTGGAGAATGCCGCCAGCCACGAACTTGTCGAGCCAGCCATAGAAAAGCTGCATCACGTCCGGGCTCTTGCCCGCCATCTTCGCTGCGATCACGCGCGTCTGATAGTCGTCGTAAGGGAACGTAACCTGCTTGACCTTGATGTCCGGGTTGGCCTTCTCGAAATTCTCGATCAGCTTGTCCATCGCCTTGACGCGTGTCTCGAAGACATATTGCCAATATTCGATTTCGACAGCCTGTGCGGCGTTGATCGCAAAGGTGCTGAGACCTGCAACCAGACCTGCCAATAAAAGCTTGCGCATAAAACCTCCCTTTTGCCCCACCGGCTTTGCTGATGCGGTGCCAGGCACGGCTGCGGACAGGATTGACCGGCCCGCATATTCCACCACATGCCGCGCAATTCCTTGCGCAGCGCCCATTCTCCGCCATGCGGGAACCCTCTCCCCCTGCATGAGCAGGGCGGTCTGCACCACCCTCTCCTTACGGTTCAATTTTGCGAGGCTTTTGTCAATAAGATAATTTAGTTGAATTAATATATTGCTGTTAAAAGCTCCTCAGGCTATCTCTTTTGACGGGAGACAGGAGGGACCATGACATCGAGACCGGAAGGTGAATCCGCGACCGCGCGGGCAACCGCGCAGGCGGTTACGCTCGGCAAGAATCCCGAACGAATCCGCGACCATAACCGCCGCGTCGTGCTCGATGTCGTGCGTCGTCACGGCCCGCTCGGACGAATGCATATCGCCCGCCTGACGCATCTGACCGCGCAGGCAATCGCCAATATCGTGGACGAACTGGTGGCGGAAAATCTCCTGATGCAGCTCGGCCGGCTCAAGACCGGGCGCGGCCAGCCGCCGATCCAGTTCGCCGTCAATCCCGAAGGCGCGATGACCATTGGCGTCGAAATGGGATCGACGCATATGGTGACGACGGTGCTGGACCTTTCCGGCAAACCGCGCACGCAGCATGTGCGCCCGATCCACGATGTCAGCCCGCAAAAGCTCTCGGCGCAGTTGCGCACGGAAGTCGATGCGGTGAAGGCCTCGTTTCCCGCGCGCCTGCTCGGTATCGGCGTTGTGATGCCGGGACCGTTCGACATCGAGGGCATGAGTTCGGTCGGCCCGACCACGCTGCCCGGCTGGTCCGGCATTGACGCGGCGGCCGTCTTGAGCAAGGCCTGCGGCGAGCCGGTTCTGGTCGAGAACGACGCCAATGCGGCGGCTGTCGGAGAACGCCTGTTCGGCGCGGGCCATGCGATTTCCAATTTCGCCATGATCTATTTCGGCGCGGGCATCGGGCTTGGCATGATCCGGGACGGCGCACCGTTTCGCGGCGCTTTCGGCAATGCGGGCGAGATTGGCCACATCGTCATCACACCCGGCGGGCGCGCCTGTGCCTGCGGCCAGAAGGGCTGTCTCGAAACCTATGCCTCGCTGCACACGCTGCGCGAGAAGCTTCATGCAGCGGGGATCAAGAACACCGATTTCGACGCGCTGGAAAAACTGCACCTGGCGCGCAACCCTGTCCTGATGGGCTGGCTACAGGAAGCCGCCGACCATCTGGCGCCGATGATCGCGATGATCGAAAACATCCTCGACCCGGAGACGATCATTCTGGGCGGCATGTTGCCGGATGCCATCATCGACGATCTGATCTGGCATATGGGGGGATTGCCGATTTCGGTCGCAAGCCGCCGCGCCCGCGCATTGCCGCGCGTCATCCGGGGCCAGACCGGGCAGTTTACCGCCGCGCTCGGCGCCGCCGCGCTGCCCATGTTCGAGGCCATGACGCCAAAACTCGACACCAATTCCGAAATCCGGCCATGCTGACCGCCCGCCAGCGCATCGAGCGCCAGAAGTCGTCCCCCGCCCTTGTCCGCCTGCATCGCGCGCTTGGAAGGCTGCGTTCCACGGTGACGCTGATGCACACCGGCGCGCATCCCGACGACGAGCAAAGCGGCCTGATGGCCTGGCTGCGCTTCGGCCTTGGCATTCGGGTGGTGATCGCCTGTTCGACACGCGGCGAAGGCGGGCAGAACGCGCTTGGGCCGGAACGCGGCGGCGCGCTCGGCGTCATCCGCAGCCGCGAGATGGAAGAAGCGGCGCGCATTCTCGATTGCGACCTGCACTGGCTCGGCCATGGTCCCGACGATCCCGTTCACGATTTCGGCTTCTCCAAGGACGGAGACGGCACATTTGCCCATTGGGGCGAGGAGAAAACCGTCGAGCGGCTGGTGCGCGCCTATCGTGCGGAGCGCCCGGATATCGTGCTGCCGACCTTTCTCGACGTGCCGGGCCAGCACGGTCACCACCGCGCCATGACAAGAGCGGCGGAAACGGCCATCCGGCTCGCCGCAGACGCAACCGCCTTTCCCGAGCATTTCGCCGAAGGACTGACGCCGTGGCAGGTGGGTAAATTCTATCTTCCAGCATGGCCGGGCGGCGGCGATACCTATGACGACGAACTGCCGCCACCCGACGCGACGCTGACGATCAGGGCGACCGGGCGCGACGAGGCAACGGGCGCGGATTTCGACCGTATCGGCGAATGGTCCCGCGCCTGCCATGCCACGCAGGGCATGGGTTATTGGCCGGAAACGCCGAAGATCGAATGGCCGCTGCATCTGAAACTGCCCGAAAGCCGCTCGGAATCGACAATTCTTGACGGGCTTCCAGAAACCCTCGCCGCACTTGCAGAAACCGATGGACTGGCCTTTGAACGTCGGCAGCGGCTTCTTGATGCTCAATCTTCCATTGAGCGGGCCATCGCAGCTTTTCCCAAGCGTGAAGCCATTGTCAAAAATCTGGTCGAAGCCGCGCAAAAGCTGAAGGCTGTTCTGACCGGCGCGCCGGATGATTTCCTTGTGCGACACGGACACAGGCTGGAGCGCAAGCAGCGGGAAATCGACGCCGCCCTGATCGAAGCGGCTTCGCTATTCGAGCGCGCTTATCTGGATGAACCGATATTGCCGACAGGCGGCGAGACGCGCCTTGTTGTCGAATACGGCCCCGGAGCGGCGGAAATCGCGATAACGGTGCAACCGGTGTTGCCGGAAGCCTGCTCGATCCGCTCCGGGCACCGGACAGCGGAGCGGGAAGTTCTGACTGTTGCGTTGGCAAAAGACGCAGCACATTCCCCGCTTTTCGAGCCTGCATGGCGGTCAACCGGCGGGAATGGACAAGCCTATATCCGGCTGAAAGCCCAGTTCGAGGGGTATCTGGCAGAAACCAGATTCGACCTGGAAGAGCCGCTTGCCATTGCGCCGCCTGTCTCGTTGAAGATCGACCCGCCTGCCATCATCATGACGGACAGGCAGGCAATCCCGCCAATCCGGCTTCAAGCCGATGGGCCGGTGCAGACGGTCGGCTTTACCTCTGAAAACGGCTGGGAACTCCACGTCGAGGGGGAGAAGGCCAGCCTGCGCGGGCCTGTCGAGGCGAAACCCGGCCTGACCCGCTTGCAGGCCCTGGCGAATGGAAAGCCCGCATGGCAGACCGCCGCGACGGACTATCCGCATATCGGCAGGGCCGTGTGGCGCGAACCTGCCGCGCTTTCGGTACTCAAGCTTGACGTCACATTGCCCGATACGCGCATCGGCTATATCGGTGGCGGCGCGGACAATGTCGGCCTGTGGCTGAAGCGCATGGGGCTCGACGTGAGCGAAGTTGAGCCGCATCATCTGGCAGGCGATCTTTCGCAGTTCACGACCATCGTGGTCGGCATATTCGCCTTCGGCCTGCGCGGCGACCTCGCCGCCGCGACGGACAGGCTGCATCGTTTCGTGGAAGATGGCGGGCATCTGGTGACGCTTTATCACCGCCCGACCGATGGCTGGCATCCGGGCCGAACCCCGCCGCGCAATCTCACGATCGGCTCGCCTTCGCTGCGCTGGCGCGTTACGAACCCGGATGCGGCGGTTACGGTTCTTGAGCCTGAACATTCCCTTCTTGTCGGCCCCAACACCATCGACGAAAGTGACTGGAACGGCTGGCACAAGGAACGCGGGCTCTATTTCGCCTCCGGCTGGAACGAGGCTTATCTGCCGCTCTTATCCATGCACGACGAGGGCGAACAGCCGCTTTTCGGCGCGCTCGTTTCGGCCGAAATCGGCAAAGGACGCCATACGCATACAAGCCTCGTCCTGCATCATCAGCTCGACAGGCTCGTGCCCGGCGCCTTTCGCCTGATGGCCAATCTGGTCCAGCCGGCATGAGCGAACAACTAATTGCTGTTTTCCAGCAGAGCTAATCAAGCTAACGCTCTGCAACCATTCTTGATTATGGACGGTGCGCGGGAACGCGCATAATCTTCATAAGTTTTGGTTCGCCGCGTGGTTGTGCACAGTCGCACTGGCCCCGGCCTTACGGGAGTAGCGAGCATGTCATTGAAATCGATCCTTCTGGCACTCGGCATTGGCGCGGCCAGCCTGACGCTCGGCGGCTGCGTATCCGAAGGCTATTATGGCGATGGTTACGATCCCTATTATTCGCGCGGCAGCTATATCGGCACCGGCGTCATCTATGACAGCGGCGGCTATTATCGCGATCATCGCCGCTCTTCGCGCTATTATCGGGACTCACGCTATCGCTATCGCGACCGTGAAAGAAGCAGGGTCAGGGATAGAAACCGGGACAGGGACAGGGATCGCCCGAGCTATAACAAGCCGGATCGCCCTCGCCCGCAGAGGCCGGAACGTCCGCCTTCAGGCAACCGTCCGGGTCGCGGCGACCTGCCGATCATCGAGCCTATCAAGCGCGAGCCGCATAACTAAAATTTACGCTTCAAACAAAACACCCGCCGATCGGTTCGGCGGGTGTTTTTATATGTTGAACAGAAATCAGACCTTTGCCAGCGCCTGTTCCAGATCGGCGATGATATCGTCGGCATCCTCGATGCCTATGGACAGGCGCACGACATCCGGCCCCGCGCCCGCCGCCACCTGCTGTTCGTCGTTCAACTGACGGTGCGTGGTGGATGCCGGGTGAATGACCAGCGAGCGCGTATCGCCGATATTGGCCAGAAGCGAGAAGAGTTCGAGGCTGTCGACGAATTTCACGCCCGCATCGTAACCGCCCTTGAGGCCGAAGGTGAAAACCGAGCCAGCGCCCTTCGGCGCATATTTCTGCTGCAACGCATGAAACTTGTCGTGCGGCAGGCCGGCATAATTGACCCAGGACACCTTGTCGTGGCCGTGCAGCCAGGAGGCGACCTTCAGCGCATTGTCGCTGTGGCGCTGAATGCGCAGCGGCAGCGTTTCCACGCCTGTCAGGATCTGAAAGGCATTGAAGGGCGAGATGGCCGGGCCGAAATCGCGCAGGCCCAGCACACGGGCAGCAATGGCAAAAGAGATATTGCCGAAGGTCTTGTGCAGTTCCAGGCCCGCATAATCCGGGCGCGGTTCGGTCAGCATCGGGTAATTGCCGGATTCCGCCCAGTCGAATGTGCCGCCATCGACCAGAATGCCGCCCATGGAATTGCCGTGACCGCCGATGAATTTCGTCAGCGAATGGACGACGATATCCGCGCCGTGCTCGATCGGGCGCACCAGATAGGGCGAGGCCAGCGTATTATCGACGATCAGCGGCAGGCCGTGCTTGTGGGCGATTTCGGCAATCGCCTCGATATCGACCACGATACCGCCCGGATTGGCAAAACTTTCGATGAAGATGGCACGGGTCCGATCGTCGATCTGCTTGGCGAAATCGGTCGGGTTGGTGGCATCGGCCCAGCGCACATGCCAGTCGAAAGACTTGAAGGACTGGCCGAACTGGTTGATCGAGCCGCCGTAAAGCTGGCGCGCGGCGATGAAGTTGTCGCCCGGCCGCAGAAGCGTATGAAACACCAGCAACTGGGCCGCATGGCCCGAAGCCGTCGCAACCGCCGCCGTGCCGCCTTCGAGCGCCGCCACGCGCTCTTCCAGAACCGCCGTCGTCGGATTGGTGATACGCGTATAGATATTGCCGAAAGCCTGAAGACCGAACAGGGACGCCGCATGGTCGGCATCCTCGAACACGAAAGACGTGGTCTGGTAGATCGGCGTTGCGCGGGCGCCCGTCGTCGGATCGGGCTTCGCGCCTGCGTGAACGGCGAGCGTTTCAATTCCGGGCGAGCGTTTTGACATGATTTCCTCCAGCATCCTAAGCCCCAATGGTGACAGGACCCTAGGCGTTACCGTCAGGAAAGCAAAGGAGGATTTTTTCACGACAGGCGAAATCGGGGAAATTCGTTGCGAAGCAGTTACCGGCCGATCAGGCGCGGATATTCGATTGCCGGGCAGCGATCCATGACCACCGTCAGCCCCGCTTCTGAAGCCCTTTTCCCGGCCTCTTCGTGCACGACGCCAAGCTGCGTCCACAGGACTTTCGGCCTGTGTTTCATGGCCAGAACCTCGTCCACGATTCCGGGCAGGGAATAGGGTTCGCGAAAGACATCCACCATGTCCACCGGCTCTTCGATATCCGCCAGCCGCGCCATCACGCGCTGGCCGTGAATATCCTTGCCCGCCTGCCCCGGATTGACCGGGACCACGCGATAGCCCTTCGAAAGCAGGAATTCCATCACCCCGTTGCTCGGTCGCTCCGGCTTCGGTGAAGCGCCCAGAAGCGCGATAGTTTTAACGGAAAGGAGAATTTCGCGAATCTGGTCGGCGGACGGATTTTGCATTTCTTCCTCTTCAATCGCTTGAACCGGCGCTTGCGTGAAAGCGACTACTGCCTCTATTGATTATTAGATTTGGGAGGATTGCATGAATATCAATACCGCGCATCGCACAAGTGTCGGCCCCGTGATGACAATCCAGGACCTTCGGGCCTTCATGAAACGGGAATTTCCGCAACTGGGCGATGCTTTCGAGGTCGTCAGCGTGGATGAAGGCTCCGCCACGATGCGGCTTCATGCCGACGAGCAGCATCTGCGCCCCGGCGGCACGGTCTCCGGCCCCGCGCTTTTCGCGCTCGCGGATGTCGCGGCCTATGCGGCCATTCTGGCGCATATCGGCCCGGTCGCGCTGGCGGTAACCACCAATCTCAACATCAATTTCCTGCGCAAGCCCTCGCCCGGCGCGGTGGAAGCCGTGGCGCGGCTCCTCAAGCTCGGCAAGCGGCTGGCGGTGCTCGACATCAGCCTTACCGACGGCGCCAATGGCGAACTGGTCGCCCACGCAACCGCCACCTATTCGATTCCACCGCGATAAAAGCCCTCAAAAAGATACGGTATTATAATACCAAATATTTAACACATTGATTTTGCTTGATTTTTAAAACGATGCCATGGAAATAGGGCTTGACGAGGACGCGGACATTGTGTATCGACCCGCCAAAGTGAGCAGAAGTGATCTTTTGCCCGCTCGTTCGGGTTGGTTCAAGCCAACACAAGCAACAAAAAAAGCCCGGTTCGCAAGGACGGGGATCAAGTCAAGGAAGACTTCAATGGCAACTTTCTCCCAGAAGCCGGCCGAAGTGGTGAAGAAGTGGGTGCTGATCGACGCAGAAGGTCTCGTCCTCGGTCGTCTCGCATCGCTCGTCGCCAATCGCCTGCGCGGCAAGCACAAGGCAACCTTCACCCCGCATGTTGACGATGGCGACAATGTCATCATCATCAATGCCGACAAGGTTGTCCTGACCGGCAAGAAGTACACCGACAAGGTCTATTACTGGCACACCGGCCATCCGGGCGGCATCAAGGAGCGCACTGCTCGCCAGATCCTCGAAGGCCGTTTCCCGGAACGCGTTATCGAGAAGGCAATCGAGCGCATGATCCCGCGTGGCCCGCTCGGCCGTCGCCAGATGAAGAACCTGCGCGTTTATGCAGGCCCGAACCATCAGCAGGAAGCTCAGCAGCCGGAAGTCCTCGACGTCGCAGCGCTGAACCGCAAGAACAAAGGGAATGCATAATCATGGCTGAGAGCATCAACTCGCTCGAAGAACTCGGCACCGTCGCCCAGACCGAAGCCGCCGCTCCGGTTCACGTCCAGAAGCTGGACGCACAGGGCCGCGCCTATGCCACCGGCAAGCGCAAGGACGCCGTTGCACGCGTATGGGTCAAGCCGGGCTCCGGCAAGATCGTCGTCAACGACAAGGAATTCGAGAAGTATTTCGCACGTCCGGTCCTGCAGATGATCCTGCAGCAGCCGCTCGTCGCTTCCAACCGCGCCGGCCAGTTCGACATCGTCGCTACCGTCGCCGGTGGCGGTCTCTCCGGTCAGGCCGGTGCCGTTCGTCACGGCATTTCCAAGGCCCTCACCTACTACGAACCGGGCCTGCGCACGGTTCTCAAGAAGGGTGGCTTCCTGACCCGCGATAGCCGCGTCGTCGAACGTAAGAAGTACGGTAAGGCCAAGGCCCGCCGCAGCTTCCAGTTCTCCAAGCGTTAATATTTATCGCTTCAGAGCTTACAGAAAAGCGGGCCTTCGGGTCCGCTTTTTTGTTATGGATGACAGGAGCAGGAATCAGCTTGCAGGGAGCGGCCATGCCCTCAAAGACCATCGATCATGCCATCACAGCCCGCAGCCTGACCGGCGCCGCTACCGACCCGACCCATGCGGGCGTGCTGTCCTTCATGCGGCGCGTCTACACCAAGTCGCTGAAAGGTGCTGAAGCCGTCGTCTGGGGCATTCCCTTCGACGCCGCGGTCTCCAATCGGCCCGGTGCGCGCTTCGGCCCGCAGGCCATCCGGCGGGCGTCGGCCATTTTCGACAACGACCCGCAATATCCGTTCGAGCGTGACCTGTTCGAGAATCTGGCCGTCATCGACTATGGCGATTGCCTGCTCGATTACGGCAATCACACCAAGACGCCCGCAACCATCGAGCGCGAAGCGGCAAAAATCCTGAAATCCGATGCGTTCCTGCTGACGCTCGGCGGCGATCATTTCGTGACATGGCCGCTTTTGAAGGCTCATGCCGCCAAATACGGCCCGCTGGCGCTGGTGCAGTTCGACGCGCATCAGGACACATGGTACGATGACGGCAAGCGGATCGACCATGGCTCTTTCGTGGGTCGTGCCGTGCGCGATGGTATCATTGATCCCGAACACTCCATCCAGATCGGCATCCGCACCCATGCCCCGGAAGATTGCGGTATCAGGATCGTCTATGGCCATGAGGTCGAGGATATGTCGGCTGCGGCGATTGCCGAAGAAATCCTGAAGCGCACCGCAGGCCGCAAGACCTATCTGACCTTCGATATCGACTGCCTCGACCCAGCCTTCGCGCCCGGAACGGGCACGCCGGTCGCAGGCGGTCCTTCTTCGGCAAAGATGCTCTCGGTGCTGCGCAAGCTCAGCGCTCTTGACGTGGTGGGCGCAGATGTGGTCGAGGTTGCACCAGCTTACGACCATGCCGATATAACGGCCATCGCGGGAGCGACGATTGCAATGTATTATCTGGGCCTTCTGGCCGAGCGGAAAGAACGACGATGACGGCGCGGTTGAGAAACTGAATCAAGCAGCTGAAAAACCGATTCCGGTCATTGTCATAACTTTCTGAATTCAAAGGCAAAACGCATGAAACCGAAAATCTTCATCGATGGCGAACATGGCACCACCGGCCTGCAAATTCGCACCCGTCTGGCCGAACGCGACGATCTGGATGTGATCTCGATCCCGGAAGCCGAGCGGCGCAACAAGGATTTGCGCGCCGACTATCTGCGCTCCGCCGACATTGCGATCCTGTGCCTGCCCGACGACGCCTCGAAGGAAGCCGTTTCGCTGCTCGAAGGCCACAACTCGACCCGTATCATCGACACGTCGACCGCCCATCGCGTGCACCCCGACTGGGCTTACGGCTTCGCGGAACTCGCCAAAGGGCAGCGCGAGCGCATTGCCGAAGCACGCCTCGTGGCCAATCCGGGTTGCTATCCGACCGGCGCTATCGGGCTTGTGCGCCCGCTGCGCGATGCGGGCCTCCTGCCCGCTGATTATCCGGTCAGCGTCAATGCGGTGTCCGGCTATACGGGCGGCGGCAAGCAGATGATCGCCCAGATGGAAGACAAAAACCATCCGGAGCATCTCGCCGCCAATAATTTCCTTTACGGCCTGCCGCTCCACCACAAGCATGTGCCGGAACTGCAACTGCACGGCCGTCTGGACCGCCGTCCGATCTTTTCCCCAAGCGTCGGACGTTTTCCGCAGGGCATGATCGTGCAGGTTCCGCTGTTCCTGAACGAACTCGAAGGGTCGCCATCGCTCGAAAAGGTTCATGCCGTGCTGGCTGAACATTATGCCGGGCAGGACATTGTCGAAGTGGTCTCGCTTGAGGAAAGCGCGAAGCTTCCGCGCGTCGATGCGGAAGAGCTTGCAGGCAAGGACGGCATGAAGCTTTTTGTCTTCGGCACCGAAGGTGACGGACAGGTCAATCTGGTGGCGCTTCTCGACAATCTCGGCAAGGGTGCGTCGGGCGCAGCCGTCCAGAACATGAATCTCATGCTCGGCAAATAAGCCGGAAGACGCCAGAATTTTAAAACCCGGCTGCGCTCAAACGCAGCCGGGTTTTGTTTTATGCGCCATAAGCGCCCTTGGTTGCGCGCCAGTGCGCCACCGCGAAAGCGAGCACCACCAAAGCCACAAACTGATGCGTCAGGCCCATATGCAACGGCACGCTCATCAAAAGCGTTCCGATTCCAAGCACCGCCTGCACCAGCACGAGGCCCACAAAAACGATCGTGCGGCGCGCATGGGTGGTTCCAGCTGCATTTTTCCAGACCTGCACGGCGTGCAGGACGACCAGAACCAGGACCGCATAGGCGAACATGCGGTGCACGAACTGCACCGTCTTCGGATTCTCGAACAGATTACGCCACCAGGGCTGCTGAATGAACAGATCGGACGGAATGACCGCACCGTCCATCAGCGGCCAGCTATTGTAGGTCAGCCCGGCATGAAGCCCTGCGACGAGGCCACCCAGATAGATTTGCACCAGAACCGCAAAGACCATCCAGCCCGCAAAACGCTGGATCGACCGTTCAGCCGGGCGCTCGGTATAGGCGGCAAGACCGCGTGCGATGTAGAAAACAGCCGTGATGATGATGCAGGCCATCGTCAGATGGATTGCAAGCCGGTACTGGCTGACACTGGTCAGTTCGCTCAGGCCGGAAGCGACCATCCACCAGCCGATAGCGCCCTGCAACCCACCCAGCACAATGAGGCCCAGCATACGATATTTCAGTCTGCCTTTGAGGCGTCCGGTCAGCCAGAAAAAGGCCAGCGGAATGGCGACCAGAAAACCGACGAAACGCGCCAGCAGGCGATGCGCCCATTCCCACCAGAAGATGGACTGGAATTCCTCGAGCGACATGCCCTTGTTGATTTGCTGATATTGCGGGATCTGCTGGTATTTCTCGAATTCCTCCACCCATTCGCCATGGTTGAGCGGCGGAATGACGCCGTGGATGGGCTTCCACTCGGTGATCGACAGGCCGGAGCCGGTCATGCGGGTCGCGCCGCCGACCATGACGATGGCGATCAGAACCACGAAGACTGCATAGAGCCAGTAGCGCACAAGGCGGCGGTCCCGGTCATCCCTCGATGATCCGGGGCCTTGCCCTACATAGTGTGCCGTTGCTGCCGTCATGCCATTCACCCTTCAATAATGAGCCGAAGGATACATGCCGCATAGGTGAAGCGGTTACAAGCTGGTGTCACGCGACATGCCGCCGCGTTTTCTCTTCCGTTATGCGATCTCACGCGCTAGTGAAGACTTGCGAGAAGGAGACACCCCATGCCCGTAAGGCTGAAAAAACTGATAGGCACTTTTTTGCTGGTTGCACTGGTCATCATCTATGCGGTGTTCGCGACCATCATCGCCGTCGCGCATCTGGCCCAGTCGAGCGCCTGGGTGCATCTTCTCTATTTCTTCGTGACCGGCATTCTCTGGGTTCTCCCCGCCATGGGCATCATCTGGTGGATGGCCCAGCCTCCACGCAAAAATCAGCACTGACGCCGGTTCGGGGGGCGACAGACAATGACGGAGCGGTTAGTAGCGCGCCTCCTCACGGATTTCGGCGAGATCGAGCGACTGTGGAGTGATGCTCCGGCGGTTCATGGCGCACCGCAATCGCTCGAATGGATCGGCGGTTGGCACAGGGCGGTCAATGCCGACAGTTTCGTCGCCGGGATTTTCACCGATGACTGCCCCGTCCTGCTGGTTCCGCTGGAAGTGGTCAGCCGGAACGGCGCGAAGATCGCGCGCTATCCCGGCGGAAGCCACGCCAATTGCAATTTTCCGTGGGTTTTGGCCGGAAATGCCGGTACTCCCGACCGCGATGCGCTGCAACGGATGGTCGGTGCAATCAGACAGGCGCGACCGGATATCGATGCGCTTTCGCTGACAAGGCAGTTTGCCGACCTGCAAGGCGTGAAAAATCCGCTGCTGGCGCTCGGTGCGAAGCGTAATCCAAACCCCGTTCTGGCGGCATCGCTCGGCGGCGGGTTCGATTCCGTTCTCGAACGCAGCAATCGCAGGCGAAAACTGAAAAAACACCGCCAGCACGGTCGCCGTTACGAGGAAAGCGGCGGCTGGAGAATTGCCGGACCACAGGACCGTGCGGCATCGGATGCAATCCTCGATCTCTATTTTACGATGAAGGCTCACCGCTTCCGGCAGATGGGAATCAGAGACCCATTCGCCGACGAAAACGTGCGCCGCTTCTTCAAAACCCTTTTCGGCGAAGGGCTGGCAAAAGGGCAGGAACTGAGCGAGCTTCGCTTTCTCGATGTTGGCGGGACCATACGCTCCATCGTCGGCAAGCTTTACAGCGACACAGGACCGACGGTCGAGTTCAGCGCGATTGCGGATGACGAACTGATAACGGCAAGTCCCGGCGAATTCCTGTTCTTCGAGGATATCAGGCGCAGTTGCGAGGAAGGCCGTTCGATCTATGGTTTCGGCATCGGCGACGAACCCTATAAGCGCGAATGGTGCGATATAGAACTGGCAATCTACGACACGTTGCTGCCGCTGACCGCCAAAGGCAGGGTTTTCACGGCGGCGCAGATGGCGCGCAATGCGCTTGCAGGCGCGGTCAAGCGCAATCCGCGCCTGTGGAGCCTTGCCAGGAGCCTGCGCAGCAAGCTCGCAAGAAGTTAGCAATCCGATTCAGGAATATCGCCTAAAACACTGTTCCTGAATCGGTTTCGGACGGTCAGGCCGTTTCGTCCATCAGGATGATAACGTCCTCATAGCCGCCCTGATCGAGATCGAGGGCGGCAAGCGCCACGCCCCTCTCGTCGGGATCGATAACGCTCATCACAACCGAAGCAGGTCCATCGGCGATGCGCCTGATCTGTTCCGAAGAGGATGGGCCGCATTCCACCACGACGAAATCATAGACGGTTTCCAGCGCATCGAGAATGAGCGGCAGGCGGTCGGCGGAACGCATGGCGATTTCCGGGTCGGCCTTGCCGAGCGGAACGATATGGGCTTGCGAGAAGCGGTCGCTGTGGATGACCTCGTTGAAGCGGCGCGCGCCAGCCAGAAGTTCGGTGATGCCCGGCAGTTCCGCGCCGTCCAGCATGGCAAGCCCGACCGTGCCGTGGGCAGTCATGTCCACCAGAATGACCCGCTTGCCCCGGTCGGCCAGTTCGCGCAGCAGGCGCACGGTTCCCGCCGACGCTGCGTCGCCCTCCGGGGACACGACCACGACACGCTTCAGCGTGCCACCGGCAAGCTGATCCGCCACGGCTTCGACGCCGTTGGGATTGCGTTGTTTGGCCATGGGAGATTCCCCGGCGGGTTTTCTCTCGCCGGAAACCGACGGTCTGGTGACGAAGGGCATGGTCCATGAACGGCGCGGCGGCGCGACCGTTTCCCCGGATGGCGGTTCGGCGGCAGCTTCGGTGGCGGCGACGATGACAGGCATTTCGATCTCCTCGACCGCTTCAGCCCTGTGCCCGTCCGCAGTCACGAAAGCGCGCCCGCTGAACAGTTCGCGCAGCAGCACGAAAATCGACAGGAGCAGCAGACCGGCGGCGAAGGTCGCGCTGACCACAGGCAGGACCAGCGGATAATAAGGCACGGCGGGCACTTCGGCGGAAGCGAAGATGCGCGCATCGACCGGCACATAATTGCGGTCCACGCGCGATGCCGCCTCGCGATAGCGCGTGAGATAGGTTTCCAGAAGCTGGCGCTGTGCCGCCGCCTCGCGCTCCAGCGCCCGCAATTCAACTTCCTGATCGCCCGCCTGCGCGGCCTGCGCCTTGACGCGGTTGAGTTCGCGGTTGAGTTCCTCTTCGCGCAGCCTTGCCGCGGAGACTTCGTTGTCGAGGCTCGCCACAAGCTTGCGGCCCTCGATCCCGATCTGCCGGTCGAGGTCGGCAAGCTGTGAACGCAGCGCCTTGATGCGCGGATGACCTTCGAGCAACGTCGTCGAAAGATCGGCAATCTGCGCGTTGAGCTGGATGCGGCGTTCGGCAAGACGTTGCATCATGCCGGAAGCGATAACGTCCGGCAGCGTGTCGATGGACGCGCCGGAGGCGAACGCCTTGCGAATGCTCTCCGCCTTCGCTTCCGCCGAAGCGCGGCCTGTGCGAACGCGGGTAAGCTCGGTCGAGACTTCCGAAAGCTGCTGGGTTGCAATCGTGCTGTTGCTCTGCCCGGTCAGGAGCCCGCGCGCGGCGCGATAATCCGCAACCTTCTTTTCCGCGTCGCGGACGCGATTGCGCAGATCGTCAATCTCCGGCGCAAGCCAGCCGGTGGCGTCGTCGTTCGACTCCAGCTTGGCGGCGCGCTGGAAGGCAATATACTGGTTGGCGACCGCATCGGCGACACGCGCAGCCGTTTTGGGATTGGCCGACCTGTACTGGACGGAAATGACGCGGGAGCCGGTAACGGCGAAAACCTGAAGGTTCTTGCGCAGCTTTTGCAGAACGCGCTCTTCGGGCGTCAGTTGCGCCGGATCGGTCCGCATTCCCAACAGGATGAGAACGCGGGTCCAGGGCTTCACGTCCGTTGTCGTGAACGCCTCGTCGCTCGTCAGGCCGAGTTCGTCGGAAACCTTCTTCAGCAGATCGCCGGAGGTGAACACCTCCACCTGGCTCTTGATGGCTTCCGGGTCGAAAACGGGACGCTCCGACGCCGTTTCGCCATTGGGACGGGTATAGACGGATTCGCGGGCTTCGATCAGGATGCGGCTTTCGGCACGATAATCCGGCGTCACCAGCAGGCAGATGGCCCATGCCAGCGCCGCCATGACAAGCGCGCCGACGACAATTAACAGCCAGTGACGGCGCAAGCTCGAAAACAGCGCGCCGATATCGATATCTGCATCCCTTGATAACGGACCGTCTTCTGCCATTCCCCGTGCTCCATGGACTTCGCGAGTGCGCCTGGCGCGTGATCGCTCGCTCCCGCCCGCGTGGGGTAGACACCCCCGATTCCTGTCCGAACCGTAAAGGAACAAGGTAACCAGAGGGTTAAGCCCGCATTTGGCGGATAAGCTGTAAAGTTTTTCCGCCTGACCCTGTCTTCTTTACCAGCCATTAACCCTAATCAATCGATAACGCTTGCAATCGATACTCGTAATCGATGCGCCGATACCGGCGCTGATTGCGGTCGTGGGGCAAATGCTTTTCGGAAAAACCGGGGCGGAAGATGACGGCAAAGACAATTCAGACCAGGCGCAAAGGCCACGCATTGCTCGTGGCGCTCGGCCTTGCCGCGATGACGCTTTCGGCCTGCTCCAGCTATCGCCCTGCTCCGCCCGCATTCCACGAGGCGCTGAACCAGCCCTATATGCTGGATGCAGGCGACCGCGTGCGCATCACGGTTTTCGAACAGTCGAGCCTTACCAACACCTATAATGTCGATCAGGCGGGCTATATTGCCTTTCCGCTCGTGGGCAGCATTCCGGCACGCGGCAAGACCTCCAAGCAGCTTGAAGGCCTGATCGCGTCGAAACTGCGCGGCGGTTATCTGCGCGATCCCGATGTAAGCGTCGAGATCGACCGCTACCGCCCGATCTTCGTGATGGGCGAAGTGGGCGCCGCGGGCCAGTATTCCTACGTTCCGGGCATGACTGCACAAAAGGCCATCGCCGCTGCGGGCGGTTTCTCTCCACGCGCCAGCCAGGAGAATGTGGACATCACCCGCCAGTTCAACGGCAAGGTTCTGACCGGACGCGTGCTGATCTCCGGCCCCATCCTGCCGGGCGACACGATCTATGTGCGCGAACGTCTGTTCTGATGGCGATTGATGGCTGATGACACCGAAATCTCCCCATTACGCATCATCCACTGCTTCCGCGAGCCGACCGGCGGGCTGTTCCGCCATGTTCGCGACCTCGCGCGGTTGCAGGCGGAAAGCGGACATGCCGTCGGCATCGTCTGCGACGCGACGA
The DNA here is from genome assembly GCF_014199265.1 of Brucella daejeonensis. GTDB lineage: Bacteria > Pseudomonadota > Alphaproteobacteria > Rhizobiales > Rhizobiaceae > Brucella > Brucella daejeonensis. The sequence goes on along the minus strand of NZ_JACIJG010000004.1, from coordinate 171,313 downwards.
CCGGCGGCGCGCGCGAAGATGCGCTTCTGGAAGAATTGCGGCCAAGCCTTGCGCTCGGCCTCCACCGCATTGCCATGCAGCGCCGTGTCGGCCTCGGCGACGCGGCGGCGGCGCTCAAGGCATACCGCATCATCAGGAAATTGCGACCGGACATATTGCACGGACATGGCGCCAAGGGCGGCGTCCATGCGCGGCTGTTCGGTTCACTCTTACGGGTTTTCAGGTCTCGCGTAGCCCGTATCTATTCGCCGCATGGCGGCAGCCTGCATTTCGACCGGAAGACGCGGCGCGGAAGCGCGGTCTTTCTGGTCGAAAGGATGCTGGCGCCCATGGCGGATGCCGTAATGTTCGTTTCCAATTTCGAGAAGCGACTCTACGAAGAAAAAGTGGGCAGGCCCTACGGGCTTTATGCCGTCGTCTATAACGGGCTTGCCGAAGACGAGTTTCTGCCGGTCGCGACCGCGCCGGACGCCAGCGATTTTCTCTTTGTCGGCACGATGCGCGAACTGAAAGGCCCCGACCTTCTGATCCGCGCCCTTGCGCGCCTGCGCGACCGCGACCGGCGTATTTTCACCGCAACGCTGGCGGGAGACGGAACGGATAAGCCGGGCTTCGTCGCCCTTGCAGACGAGCTTGGCCTGACCGGTCAAATCCGCTTTCTGCCCGGAATGGCAGCGCGGGAAGCTTTCACGCTCGGGCGCACCATGGTGATCCCGTCGCGCGCGGAAGCCTTTCCCTATATCGTTCTTGAGGCGCTCGCCGCCGGAAAGCCGGTCATCGCGAGCAATGTCGGCGGCATTCCCGAAGTGTTCGGCCCGAATTCCCCGGCCCTGGTGGCACCGGATGAACAGGCGCTTGCGGACAAGATGATGCAGGTGGCGGCGGACGAGGCGAAATTCCGATCCATGATGCCCGATGCCGCACGGATGCGCGAGCGCTTCAGCCTGCATTCCATGGCGCATTCGGTCGAGACCATCTATTACGAAGCCCATCCCGACCGGATCGTTCCCGACGACTGACCTGCGGTTGCAGACGCCGCATGAAGATTGCGTATACCCCATCGAGGAGCGAAGCCCGAAGTTTGCAACTTGCGGGGCGCAAGCGGTCATTCGCTTGTCTGTTCTAGCTCAAGGACGTTTCCCTCGGGGTCTCTTGCATATGCGATCAGGTATGGCTTATCCGACGTCCCGAAATTCGTAGTCTGGCCGATCTGCGCTCCACCGGCCTCGATGATTTTCGAAAGCGTGTCTTCGATGTCGTTCATCTGGAAGGAAAGATGCCCGAAGCCCGGCTCATTGACCTGCGGTTGATCGCGATGATGGGTGGTCGTATGTTCATGTATTTCAAGAAATGGATGTTCAAGTGCAGGAAACCTGAGCCAGATGGAATATATCTGCGAGTTCGGAAGACCGTTGCCTCGCGAGACTTTTTCCCCGGACAGCACCCTGGGTGCGCGAAGCAATTCGCATTTCATGACATTCATGTAGAACGCTGCAAGTGCTTCCGCATCACGCGCTACAAGATTAATATGAGCGAGTTTCATCGTTCTGGACATCTCGTTTCGCGGACCATAGAGCATTTCCAGCAAAAGTGTGAAACGGTTTTGCGCCCGAAAACCTTGGCGCATGAGCCTCAAATCGTTGAGAAACAACTGCGGCCTTGCATTTAAGGCTTGGTTGGCGCCCCCAAAGGCAGCTGACGCAACGGCGGACGCATGGCCGGACCAACAAATTGGCCTCGATTCCTGCGGTCAATGTTATAATAATAACAACGACGGCTTTTATTTTAGAAGTCTCTAATTATACAAATCTCCATCCGGGCATTTAATCGAGCGTTTACCTAAGTCCGAAGCTAGTCATGCGGCGTTTATATTCTGCTTAGAACTCCCGGTTTAGTAACAGCGCGGTCATTCTACGGTCAGGGGCAATATCGTGAGAGATAACGGTGCGCTTTCTCCTTTTGGGCGAAAAGCCATGGAAGCCGATAACAATTCGGCTTCGGGGCCCGATTCAGGGCAAAATGTCAGGCCGCAGGGTCCGGTAGAGCTTGGCCCGCTGGCGCGGCGCATGGCCGAACAATTCCGGCACGACACGTTCTCGCCGTTGATGTTGAGCGGCGTCATGCGCATGGTGGAATTCGGGCTTGTGTTCCTCACCGGCATTGTCAGTTTCCTGTTTTACATCGGCATCCGCACCCATCTCGTTTTCTATTATCCGCTCATCATTGTTGCCGGTGGCGCGCTGTTCGTGCTGCTGATGGAAGTCAATGACGGATACCAGATCAACGTGCTGCGCAGCCCGACCCGGCATTTGCGGCGTCTCATCGTGAGCTGGGGCGCGGTGTTGGGCATCCTTGCGATTGCCGGTTTTCTTCTGAAAACCTCGGCCGATTTCTCGCGCGGCTGGTTCCTGTTCTGGGCGGTGAGCGCCTTTGCGCTGCTTTTGATTTCGCGCCTTTTCATGTCGTGGAAGATCAGGCGCTGGGCGCGCAACGGCACGATGGAGCGCCGCGCCGTGATCGTCGGCGGCGGTCCCAATGCCGAGACGCTCATCCGCTCGCTGGAGCAGCAGGCCGACAACGACATCCGCATCTGCGGTATTTTCGACGATCGTGACGACAAGCGATCGCCCCCTATCGTCGCGGGCTACCCCAAGCTCGGCAATATCAACGAACTGATCGAATTTGCCCGTATCGCCCGCATCGACATGCTGATCGTCTCCCTGCCGATCAGCGCCGAGGCCCGCGTGCTAGCGCTATTGAAGAAACTGTGGGTGTTGCCGGTGGATATCCGCCTGTCGGCGCTCAACAACCACCTTCGGTTCCGTCCGCGCGCCTATTCCTATGTCGGCTCGGTGCCGATGCTGGATATTTTCGACAAGCCGCTCAATGACTGGGATTCCGTCGCCAAGCGCATTTTCGACGTTGCCTTCAGCATTCTGGCGATCATTCTGCTCTCGCCGGTGATGCTGGCGACGGCCATCGCCATCAAGCTCGACAGCAAAGGGCCGGTGATCTTCAGGCAGAAGCGGCACGGCTTCAACAACGAGATCATCAATGTCTGGAAGTTCCGCTCGATGTATACCGAGATGTGCGACCCGACCGCCAGACAGGCCGTGACCAAGAACGATCCGCGCGTCACGCGCGTCGGCCGTTTCATTCGCAAGGCCTCCATCGACGAGCTGCCGCAGTTCTTCAACGTTCTGGCCGGGTCGCTGTCGCTCGTCGGACCCCGCCCCCATGCGGTCGCGGCGCATTCGCACAATGTCCTCTATAATGAGGTGGTGGACGGCTATTTCGCGCGCCACCGCGTCAAGCCAGGCGTGACGGGCTGGGCGCAAATCAATGGCTGGCGCGGCGAGATCGACAATGAGAACAAGATTCGTATGCGTACGGAATTCGATCTCTATTACATCGAAAACTGGTCGCTCTGGTTCGATCTCAAGATCCTGTTCCTGACGCCGATACGGCTTCTCGATACGGAAAACGCCTATTGACCACCGTGGCGCAAAGGCTTGACGGTAATCCATCCGTGGCCGCAAGACTGCCAGCGGAGGCGGCGCGCAGACGTGCGCTCAACCGCCTGATAGCCAATGCCGCAATCGGTTTCGGCGTCTTCCTGCTCGGCTTCGTGATGAGCGAACCGGCGCCCTATGAAATCTACATGGTTGGCCTGATCGCGCTGGCATTGCTGTTCGGGCTGCGGCTGACCCGCACCAGCCTCGTGCTTCTGGCCCTGCTGACCGTGTTCAATTTCGGCGGTCTCATCTCCATCATGCAGATGGCGGACATGAAAAAGGCGCCGCTTTATATCGCTGTGTCGCTGTTTCTGGCTTTCACCTCGGTATTCTACGCAGCAGCCATCGAGGGCGACTACCGACGCCTCGGAACGATCTTCAACGCCTATCTTCTGGTGGGATTGCTTTCGGCTCTCCTGGGCATTGCCGGCTATCTCGGCCTTGTTCCAGGCGCGGAGATCTTCACACGCTACGGGCGCGCGCAAGGCGCGTTCCAGGACCCGAACGTCTACGGCCCTTTCCTGATATTGCCGCTTACATGGACGCTCTACCGCGTCCTGCGCGGTGGCCTGCGCGATCTCGTTGTCTACCTGCCGCTCTGCTGCCTGCTTGCCATCGGCGTTCTCGTATCCTTTTCACGCGCAGCATGGGCCATGGTTCCACTCTCTTTCGCGGTCCTGTCCGGCGTTCTCTTCCTGCAAAGCGACAGCAACCGCTTCCGGCTCCGGCTTATCGGCATCGGGCTTCTTGCCGTCGTGACCGTCGTCCTTGCGATCGCGATCCTGCTGCAAATTCCCGGCGTGGGAGATTTCTTTGTGGAGCGCGCGCGTCTGGAACAAAGCTACGACAGCGCGAGACTCGGGCGCTTCGCACGCCACTGGCTGGGGATGATCCTTGCCGCCCAACATCCGCTGGGGATCGGGCCGCTGGAATTCGGTCCGATGTTCGGCGAAGACACGCATAATATCTGGCTCAAGGCCGCGCTCGATTATGGCTGGATCGGTTTCATCGCCTTTGTAGCGCTGACCTTTCTCACACTTGGCATCGGCATCAAACTGATCTTTCGCAACCGCCCGTGGCAGCCATTCCTGCTTGTCGCCTATGCGACCTATCTCGGCCATGTCCTGATCGGCAATGTGATCGACACCGATCACTGGCGACATTTTTATCTGCTTTTCGGTATCATCTGGGGTTGCGCGGGGCTGGAATACAGATACCAGCTTTCGCGTTCGTTCCGGCTTGGGACGGACACAGAAACCGCTCAAGGGAGCAATCTTCTTGCAGTTCGCGATCTACGGCGCTGCCGCCCTCTTTGAAATCGCCGGATGCTTCACTTTCTGGGCATGGCTCAAACTCGACAAATCGCCGTTGTGGCTTGTGCCCGGCACGGTCAGCCTCGCGCTGTTTGCCTATCTTCTGACGCTGATTGAAAGCAACGTCGCGGGCCGCGCCTATGCAGCCTATGGCGGCATCTATATCATCGCCTCCATTTTTTGGATCTGGTTTGCCGAAGGCGCGCGCCCGGATCGCTGGGACATTGTGGGCGCGTGCACGGCTCTGGCGGGCACATGCATCATCCTGTTCGCGCCTCGCGGCTGATGCCGCGTCAATGAAAGAATGCATGTGTAATTTTCCAGTTTCGAGAAATTATCCCTTGCGTGCCAAGTCGTTATAATCTAGGGCTGTCTCCGGCTCGGAGCGTAGCGCAGCCCGGTAGCGCACTTGACTGGGGGTCAAGGGGTCGTGGGTTCGAATCCCGCCGCTCCGACCATTTAAAATCAAAGACTTAGCTACCATCTTTGATTACTGGCTATTTTAGAAATAGCCACACTATAGCCAGAGATTGACCTTGGCTTCATCCCGCCCCACCGGCTTGGCAGGCGGGGCATTTCTTTACAGCTTGATATGCACGGTACGCGGACTGTGATAGAGCGCGTCTAGAATTACTGACTTGAATTCCGGGCTTTTCACCAGATCGTCGTAAAGCTCTTCTGAATCGAGACAAACCGTTAGATGCTCGATAGTTTTTGCCAAATCCGATCGCGGACCTGTCGCCTCGGCGATGCTTTCAGTCCAACTTTCGCAGGCTTTGGAGAACGTTTCACCAATGTGCTTGCGCGGGTCAAACAGTGGCACTTCGGTTGGCTCGACCATCAATCGCGGTTCGCCAACATAGAAATTCATCGATACGTGAGTCGCATGCTCGCCGTTGGTCTTAGCTGACATGCGCAAGATTTCATTCCGGAGCGTGCCGATTCTCGGATCCAGGAACTGCATGAGTTCGCCAACCCCCTTGTTGATGGCCTCATAATTCACCTCAGCATTCCTCATATGGACACCGCCGAATTCATCCGTCTCGAAGGGCTTTAGATTGGCGTCGGCCCCATCGTCGGCCTCGGGCTCAGCCGTAAACGTCAACTTTCCACCCATCCATTCCTTATACGTTCGATATCCATCAACTGGGTCAAGCGCGATGATCTTGGCAATCAGGTCTTGGATGGTCTGCTTTTTTTGTTCGTTCTTCATAGTCATTCCTCGTTTTGGTGGCGATTGACACATGGCGTGGTGAAGGCCATATGCCGGTTGCCGGGGTGGTACCCGGAAGAAACGCCAAGGTTGGTGGCTTTTAGTCTCCTCGTGTCCTTGGCTAGTACGGAGGACGGCGGCTTACGGGTGGTGCCGGGCATAACGCCGTCCTTTTTCTTGTTGCCCCTCGGCCCGAAGGCCAAGGGGCTTTTTCGACTCCTCGTGTTTTGGTCCGCCGAACGGATGGTAAGGCCGCCGGGAATGGGGGCGCTTACGCGCTTCCCGTCTTGCCGCTCGGGACGGCAAGCAATGCACCACAGTTCGCGCCCAATCGCCGCGACGTCCAAACTGTGCCGGGCTTCGCCGGTACCCTCTGGAAGCTTGCGACGAGCCGCCAGAGGATGTGTTAGGAGGTTCGCACGATTGCGAACCATTAATCGTAATGTGCAACCACAAATCTGATTGCCGATTGGTTGCCGCATCCCCACATGTATAGCGGGCCTGCCGCAAACGGCAGGTACCGCCGCATCGCGTTCTCAGGCAACGCGTACCCCCGGCGCGCGATGCGGTCGGGACCATCAACCTCCACAAGACATGATCGTTTATTAGCGATACATTGCTCGTATATCGTGTTAATGTGTTCATCCGCCGTGGGACCATTAGTTTAGTGAGGACCACTCGTGGACATATCGCCGGGCAAAAGGGCGGCGGTATGAACTACTGGCCGGAGCGCGCTGGGGATGAACGTGTTCCGGCCTTCCTAGGATTGGAGCCCGCGGCCAGATTCGAACTGGCGTGATCCTCTACGGTTCCGCGTTTAGAAGACGCGACCGATACGCGGGCAAACTTGTTAGCGTCGACGGTGGCGCCATAATTCGCGGACAATCGTCCAGCCTGCACTGCCGACGGCCACGCCAAGGAAGTAGGACGGCAGATCAATCATCGCTTCCTCCCCTTCCCCTTCACGCGGCTTGCCAGCGCTTTCAGGTACGCGGGCTCCTTTTTCGGAGGCTTCACGTTTTCCTTCAGTGTTCGTTTCTCCGCCATACTCATGCCGCCACCTGTTCCGGCTCGCCGTCCTCGGAGAGTTCCTTCTGCCAAGCCGCAAGGGCACGGTTCATCCGTTCGGTGGCCGAAACTAGCTGGCGGGCAAGAAAGTCCTGCCTCACGTCGTCCTTGTCGAAAAGATCGCCGATAATCAGCGAAAGAGCCGTGGCGTCGTTGATTGCTTGTACAAGGCGTTCTTGTGGGGTCATGATGCTTCCTTCAGTTCAGGGTATCGTTCGGGATGTTCAGCGGCGTGCATGAACAGCGAAAAATCAGCCATCATCGTGCGCCAATGCTCTTGATGAACATCGAGAATGCAGGCCGGATCTCCGATGAGGTCAGTCCAAAGCGCGATTTTGATTTCGAGGTCGGCCCGGGACTGAGCGCGGAGTTTGAGAACGGCCTGCTTCAGATGCCAAACGGCCATCCATATTTCGTCATTCACCTTATCAGGCTGATCTTTCGTCTCGCCGCTGCATGCACATGCCAAGGCGTAAAGGGCGTGAATTTTGCTCATGCTGCACCTTAACTAAAAAGAGCCGACCGGACGTCGCGCGACATAATGCGAAGGCTGGCAATGTTGGCGCCGAGAACGTCCATCAATTCGCTCAGCTGTTCGGCGCAGATCTCAATTCCGTGTTTCTTGGCGGCACCAAAGTCGCGTGAGAAAGATTCCCAAACCTCATCCGTCGCTATCGCCAACCGGTGCAAATCACAGACATTCTCTTCGCTGTTCAGGATTCTCTCACGGCTGGACAAAGGTTTCCCGTTCGCGCTCTCGCACGTCATGGCATTCTCCTCGTTTTTCAGTATTGCTGGATGGCGGTTACCGGTTAGCGGTGCGACGCCATTCGAGATAAAGGTGCTTGATTAGAAGCTTTTCGGCGTACCGGGCTGCTCGCCTGACTACGTGCTCACTGTAGGACTCTTTGCCCTTGGCGCTTTCCGCGACTGGCACGTCGAGCCGACCGGCATACATCCGCGCACGCTCCGCAAAGACCTGCTGATAAAGCGTCAGATCATGATTGGCGCGGACGTTCTCACCGAAGATCGGTCGCCACATGCCTTGTGCGCCAATGATGTTCGCTCGCATGTTCCAGCTAACCGAACGACGCTGGCGGTTGTAACCGTGTGCGATCCAGTCGTCAGCGGACGCGCTTTTACCGGGATTGCCCTGACGGTTGCCGTCGATCACGGCGAGACCAAGGCGCTTCCACACAGCTGACACCGATTTATAAGCGCCGATGTCGCCGCATTCGCCGACAATAGTGGCGAAGGAAATGTCACCGAAGCCTCGCACCGATTTTACCCATGGATAGACCGGCAGGCGCTTCGCGGCCTTCACAAGCTGTCTTTCATAAATTGCACGCTGTTCGTCGAGTGGTCTCCCAGCATGCGGATACGGCGCAACATAGTCGTGCAGATCATGCAAGGGATCGGCTGCTGCGGCCTTGTAGATGGCGGCATAGCGCGCCTTGGCCTTTTCTTTCGGCATATCGTCAGCCGGCACGAGCAAGCGGATAACAGCCTGCCCCTGCAAAGAAAGCTTCGTCTGCGCCTTGATCGCATTCTGCCGCAAGCGATGCAGCGTTACGATCTCGGCAATCGTCGCGGTAATATCGGGCGCAGGGCTGTACGGCTCCAGGTGAATCGCAGCACATAATTCGGATGGGTGAACTGCAATGTTCATTACATTCTCCTCGGATGGGGTGCAGACAGATGGGCGACGGCGCCAAGGTTTGCGCGTCTGCATTGGCTGCATCTGACTGCAACGGGTGATTGGGGAGGCGTGTCCATCGTGGGTTACAAGCAGATTGTGGCCGTCCCCAAAACTGTTCAAACCTCACTGGCGTCAGCGTCGGCTTTCATCCGCTCGAGATCGTCCGGCGAAACCGCCTCGCCGACTTTTGCCGCACCAGCGGCATAGCCAACCGACCGCAAGAACCGGGCGTTGCGAACAGCCGTCGCGCCCTTGGCAAGCTCAATCTCGGCGTGGCCTATGATTTCAGTGCCAGTCCATTCGCGCAGCGGCTTAGTGGTGCCTCCGATCGAATACAGAAGCTCATATAGCGATGACTGCAAAGCGCCTTTCGCCAACACAAGCCTTTCGCGAGCCGCCTTCGCAGCATTCTGCATGCGCTCCGGAGCTTTCAAGAATGGCTCTGAAATGGTTGCGGCGCGCTCACTCAGGATGGCTGCACGCTGGACTTGCGGAACCTCCGCCAGAAGCTTGCGGGCGGCATAGAACAGCATCTCTCCGCGAGCGCTGGCGTCAGCTTCGCCAAAGCTGGCGAAAGCAGTTGCGGCACGGTTCATGTCACCGTCTGCCTGCATAAGCATGTCGCGGGCAATCGCCGAAAGCGTGATCGGCTTTGATGCTGTCTGGGTTGCTGTTGGCATTGGTGTCTCCTCTTGTGGTGTTCCTGATCGGTCGGGCGTCAGCTTAGTGGGTAACAAAGGATCTCTGGCCGCGACCGATCAGGAATTAGTAATCTGTTAGGGATGCTTGATTGAATTGCTGTACAACTCAATGCATTTCCTATAACCATATGCATAAATGATCGTAGTTAACAAAGTCAATACAAAAAATATCGAGTTATGCAAAAATGATGTTAACGCCATCCCAATGTCGCGCCGCACGCGCCCTCATCGCTTGGTCCCAGTCGGATCTTTGTGATGCTGCAAAAGTCGGAAGAGCGACCCTGGCGAACTTCGAAGCCGAAAAATCGACCCCCTACGAACGAACTTTACGTGATATCCGTGCGGCGCTTGAAGATGCAGGTGTGATCTTCATTGAGCAGAATGGAAATGGGCCCGGTGTGAGACTTCGAGATCGGAAAGAATGACTATTGCGCGACAATTGCAACCGTTCTAGCGTCGGCCATCGAACGGAGGGGCATAATGTCAGTTGCTGCACTTATATTTGGTCTTATTTCTATCGTGGCAGGCGTGATCGTTATCATTAATGGGCTGGCGGATCGCAGCGGGTTATTCACGATAACGTTTTTATCCTACGGATTCTCCGCGATCGCGTTCGGGATTTTCATGATGTGCATGGGACGGGTGATCGAGCATCTGGGCGCGATCCGAGCCGCCCAGGAGCGCATTGCTGAGAAGCTGGGGAACACGAATTGAAAGTTGGTGCAGCGTTATCAACGTATCGATGGTTTTCCTAGCATTGACGATAACGAACCGCAGTTGAAAGCTGCAGTTAATATGACTGCAGAGCCGTCCTCTGCAACGCAGCCCGGACCGAGTTAACAGCAGCTCCATTGCAGCCTTATTTGCTTTCGTCTCATAGAAGGCGCATCATAATTATCATGACAGTAATTGAAACGGGCGCTGTCGTTCAGGTTTCAAATGCCTGACCCGCAACAAAGGAGGACGAAATGTCTTCCATCGCGTTGAATTCCAGAAACATCACTATGATTTCGCGACTTCTAAGGGAGGCTCGCAAACCCGGCGACACACAAGATTTGCGCACTGATGCTGCACGTTATCTGGCGCGTCGATTTCAGGAGGGAACACGTGACGAAGGCCGGCTACAGATCGCCCTGACACAATTTATCAAAAAACATCGAAGAATGGCAAATGCCGTCGATCGTTGCGATGACGAAGGCGACGCAGTAAAAAGCGAAAAGTAATGGCCCTTTCATTTCCAAACCCCAGCAGAAGTTTCGATGATCTTGAGGTGGGCGTGCGATTTGTCGGCTACGATGGAATGACCTCCGTCCCATTTCTAATCGATAAGCCCGCCCTGGAGAAGAATGGCGTCATTGCAGCGACGGAATCATCGCTTCTTGCCGCCTTCGACGCCTCACGGAAACTGATCTACGATGCTGCTCGCGAGGTCTATTCACAGGCTCGGCAAACTTCCTATCGCATCACCATGGAGGACATGAAGTAGCTTTTTATGCAATGATTGAGCCGATCTGCCGTCGCAATTCAGCCTCAGTTGCTTTGCTCAAATTTAAAGCGCATGGTGCATGTCTCGACAGCTTTTGAAACGGGCGCTGTCGTTGGGAGTGCATACTCCAGCCCCAATACAAGGAGGACGAAATGTCTTCCAAAATTATCAAACCCTACTTTGGACCTACCGACTTTCGAATGATGCGTGAAATACTGCGACGCGCCGGCTATCGGCTTTACGACACCGCAGAAAACCGTGCCGCTCACATATCCGCAGCAAGGCTATTCATTCAGGAATTTCAATCTGTACGCTCACCATCGCGAGCGATGTCGCAGCTTTCTCGGCAACATCCCCGTGAGAATGTGGAAGTATCTCCAGCGGTAATTTGAACCATCCCTGGCTTGGTCGGGTATGCAAGAATTAGTTAATTCCTCAAAAACAGGAAGTTTTCAAAATGCCCCGTGGTCAAAAAAGAAGTAACCGAGAAATAAGAAAGCCAAAAAAAGATAAGGCCAAGGAGAAAACTGCGTCGACAGACGTTGTTGCAGGTCTCTTTCCTACTCCTGCCAATGACATGATCAAAACCAAACGGCATTAGTTATAGCTGTGTCTTCCACTTTTCTTGGTGAGGAGACACAGCCGTATCGGGGTACAATCATGCCAACGTCTACATTTAGTTCAATAGGTAATTTGTATTGCGAAGGTAAAAGTATCGGTTCTGTTGGCTACAGTATTTCCGTACTCACGGAAGGCGAGAGGACGTTTACAAAAGGCGTCATGTGGGCAAGCATGGACATGCTCCGGCAGGCTTATTCAAGCGAGCTCGTTCAGTTATCGTCGGAAAAAGGCGATGGTTTGCTGAGGGTGGACGTACAAAACGTCGGCATTCACGGAAGTGCAGACTTCATTCTTGTGGGAAAGCATACGTTTTAGCGCCACGCATGACTGCTTGGTAATTAATAGACGTAGGAGCCGAGCACCCAGACGACCAATCCGATATCGATGCATATTATGAGGAACGCGATCAGATACACGCTCACTTTACGATCCAACGATTTTGGGACTGACAGTTTCTCCTCGCCAGATTGATCACGTGTCATTGAGACGATACCAGCCCCGACATACCCTCACGAAATATGCCTCTCGGTCCCGAAGCGACGTTGCCGCATGAGAGCTCAAATAGCTTTTCAACCAAGGTATATGCGTCGAGGGCATGTGTTTGGCTAAACATCTCGCGCTGAACGGTTCGCGGACCCTGTTTTCTATCCGCACAATATTCCGGATTGCGGGATAGAGCTGGTTACGGCGAGACCCAATCCTTCGCTCTCTCACCTCAATGCCTGATATTGGGGAACGCAAAATATCAGCCATGGGCCAACCTCAATCGGAGCCGCTTTCGAGGAGGCCATCGCAAGACCAAGGATTTTGCAGTGACTTGCGGGATCGTATAGCCGCCCTCATTCTCCCAGGCTTCCAGTTCTCTTTGATTGGATTGTGATAGCCGTTGGGCGCGGATTGCCAAAAGTATGTCCAGCATCTGCACAGGATCATGGCTTCCGTCGCTGAAAATTTCACAAAGGTGTTTGGCGGCTTCCAGGCGAGTCTCTGGCTTTTCGCAACCCTCCAGCGAATATCCGGAACGTTGCAGGAAAGCACGAAGCGACGGGAAATCTTCAGGGCCAAAGTAGGATAGATATGAAGCGGAAGACATCGCGTGTCCCCTTCATTTTTGGGGCGGGAGATCGTTCTCTCCCAACGACAGCGCCCGTTTCAAAAGCTGTGCATAATGAACAGTGCGCCTTTTCGAATTAAAGTGCAAGCAAACACGTGATATTTATTTAGAAATAATCGGCTCAAAACTCCTATCAGATAATCATGATCCGAAGAAAATCAACGCGTTGCCTTATACCCTTGCATCTTCTCGATTTCGTGAATGAATTGTTCGGCATACTGCGCTGTATTAACGTAGTTCTGTTCATTGGGGCCAAGAATATGATGATGCGTGAATACTGCTTTAAGTCGATCCAGAAATTTGGGTTCGGTCTCGGCTAGATGCCCGATGAGAACCTGAAGTATCTGCTCATGTGCAAGAACCTTTCGTTCTAGAGCTGTGGTGTCATTATCCATTGCGTTTGCTCCTCGGTAAAGAATGGCGCGGCGACCGGGAACGTGAGAATCCACCGCAAGAACGCCGAAGAATGTTCGCAAGCTGCGTCCAATCCTTTGATGGAGAGGTCATCTGTTCATGAGCATTTCTGAGATCACTTCTGCTGGCTGTCGTGTCCTCATCGTGCCGTGGACGTACAGAAGCAGTTTCCAATCCAATGTTACGATTACGTTGTTTTTTCATGATAGCCTCCTCATTAGGCTTCCCCGCCATACTAAAGCGCCTTGGCGAGTTCGTTGCCGCACGCAGTTGCCAGCGCGGTGTTGGGTTGCTCTGTTCCCAACGGTGTGGCCCAACCTGACTTCTCAATAAGAGTACGGCGAGAGTAAGCTGGGGCAGCCTTAAACTCAGCCAGGATGTTCACAACAGCCGGATCGTTTCTTGATTTTTCAAGACAGTAAGGTGTCAAGGCAAGCGCCACCCCGTCGGATATGTTGGATGCAATCCGGCGCTCAGAAGTGCCTTGTGTGACCCATCCACCTACGGAAAACCCGATAGCAATTGCTGCAATGGCACCAACCGATGCGCCGCCGAGTGCGGGCTTTAACCATTCAAACTTGTTCATGATGGTATCCGATCTTCAATGATCGAACGCACATAATTATGCGTTGGATTTTGATTATAGCACCAACGCAATCAACTTTCGCGCGAATTCTTTATTCATTTTAATTCTGAGTTGTCTTGCGGCGCCGAAGTGAATTTTTATGCCTACATAATTTTCCGAGCCGAGCAGGCGTCCACTGCTAGTACCCACCTTTTCCAGGCGTGGCCTTACTGGTTGGGAGATTTACGGGCTTTGCAGAATATATATTTCGGTGTGCTCGTTATTGGAACATAGCCACCGCCAGCTCGTTATGCTGAAAATGATTGCGGCGTTGGGTGCATGACAAACCAAACAGAACTATACCATTCGGTGAGACAATTTGCCGCTGGCGTGAGACGTCGTGATCTTCCATCGCAAGCTATAGCAGAGGCGTTGAAAGACGGTTTTGCGGTGACATGCTCCAACAATAATGAAAACACGATTTCGGAGCTTTTGGCGCGCTTGGAGGCTGCGGAGAGAAAACATCGCGAGTGAATCGCGGCTTGATTTTCTCCTTTCGAGGAATAGAATTTGCTTGCCGATGACATATGACTTCCAACCCCGCACCTCGATGCCGCGGGGTTCTTTTTAGGTAGAGGTCAGCCTAGCGCGGACGAAATCCTTCCGTTTGCGTCAGTACATTGGATACACTGCCCCTAAGTCACCTTAATTGTTCGCTTGCTATCCAAGCACTATCCGTCCACCATGGGTTGTCAGCGATTTAATTGATTACGGGCTTCGCTGACACGGGTTGAATTGCCCTTGCCCGCAATTTGAAAGGAGGACGCTATGTCTTCCATTATCTATAATGGCGATCTTCACTCAAACCATCGCATTCTAAAGCAGATGATTATTAAGGCCGGCTATCTCACGTCCAGGATGAAGCCCCTACCAGGACCCCATTATAATGAGTCAGCGTTAATTCTGAAGAGTTTTATGGCTGGAGTAATGGGCGACATTCAAACGATCCCAGGTCCGCGGACGGAAGCGTCTTCCGCTTATGGCACGGCTTAACCATTATTGTTTGGTGGGGCCCAAATAGGGCCTCTCAAATAATAAATTGAAATCGTTATACCCCCCGTAAAAACAACGGGAATGTTAAGATATTTAAGTATTTTTATAATTTAAATTAGCTGAACCATATTAAAAATTTGACAAACATTATTAAAATTGCTAAAAGATGGCATCGAGATTTTCTTGTTGAGCTTAACTTTCTGCACGATTAGCGCCGTGCGTTGACGAAAACTCCCTTTAAAAAATCGTTTCATCTCTGCGTTTGCTTCAAATGCGGCTATCAATATTTCTATGAAAGGGGTTCCAATGAACACCGGCACAGTTAAATGGTTTAATACAGCAAAGGGCTTTGGGTTTATTCAGCCTGAGAATGGCGGTGGCGATGCGTTTGTTCATATCTCTGCGGTTGAACGCGCAGGTATGTACTCGCTGACCGAAGGCCAGAAGCTTACTTATGATCTGGAGCAGGATCGCAAGTCCGGCAAAATGTCGGCCTGCAACCTGCAAGCCGCTTAAATCGCTGATTTTCTTTCCTTTGACCACGGATGTACTGGCACTGTCGAAAGAAGTTGACTTAGGGTCGGGCCATTGCCCGACCTTTTTTATTTACCTTTAAAAAGGATTACAACAATTGCCCCAAGATCCACGCGGCTCCTTTACGAAACATACTCTTTTCAAGCCCGTCCCTTCCTCTCGGGAGTCGGTCGCTTCACGCACCAATAAAGCCGTGCGTACTATTCTCGACGCGGAAGTAGACGAGCGGGTTGCCAAGACGCTGCGCTTGCGAAAACAACGCCAAGAGATGGAGAGCATTATGCCGCCACCCTCAAAAAAGGGCTTGCGCAATAGCCGGTAGCGTTGAGCTTACACAACTTCGTTATGACCCGATTTGCAATATTTGACGGATTTCCGGGATGATTAGGTTCATGCGCATATACATCACCGCGAGCTCTTTTGGTGTTGACCAATGCCGTGCTTCTAGCAATCGTTGGACATGTGCAAAAATATCTGACATACACGCGTCACGAGAACAAAATAGCAACATTTCTCATGGAGATTTGAAACGATTATGGCCATTAAGTTTACGAGCACTCCTGACCGCCCTGCAGAACCTAAAACTGGCAGTCTCTCAAAAAAGAAGAGCCAAACCAAGGCGGACAATAATCCGGAGTTGGACCTTAACACCGACGGAAAGTAAAATTAAATGACCAATGCGCGGCTTATCGTGGTTGCAGCATTCGACCGTAATGCAGACGGCGAGTTGGTTCCGGCGTTCGAACCCATGGCATTTGAAACAGAGAGCCGTGCGTTACGTGCAGCGCAATCGCTGGAGGGCAAACATGTCGGTGTAGTCGCGTGGAGCCGCGAAGCAGATCCCCACGTTGGAGAATATGGACCGCCTGCTGTTCTGTTTCAGTGGGGAGATATACCTGACATGGAATAAGGCTTCATGACCCGCCCAGCGGGGGCTGGGCTTGTTAGCAGTACCCATTTAAAAGACTCTCCGGGAAGAAATTGATCTTGTTCAGATCATACACGCGACTGGCCGCGTCTTGCTCCCCGAACCGATAGCAAGCCTGCTACCACACAATTCCAGCTTGATATTGGCGTGAGGATCTGGCGCTTCGCCCGTCGGCATCCTCAGCGTTCGAGCGGAATTGTTTCCACGCCAGGTATAGACCGTTCAGCCCAGTACGGCGTCCCACAAGACGCTTCGATAGTTGATATCGCCGGCTAAATGAGGCACCTTCCAGATTATCGTGTTGGAGGGGCAATCATGGCAACAGCGGCAAAAATTCTTGGGCTATTAAGCTTGGTCGGCGGTGCGCTGTTGGCGCTTATGGGCTTTATCGAGATGAACCGCGGCGGTTCATTTGCGCTTACCGCAGGGTGCAGCGCCGTAGTCTCTGGCGTGTTTCTCTATTGCATCGGACAATTGGTCGAATACGCTGCAAGCATTAGCGAGTCACAAAAGCAGATCGCTGCTTCGCTCAGCGGGAAACAGCCAGTGGCTGGAAGTGCCCCTGCTCCGGTCTCGACAGCCCGCACGGCTAGGCCTGCGCAGATCTTTGCGGATAGGTAAAGCAGAGTGATCGAGAATCTTTTAGCGCTTCCTTGGCTCTCCCCTATAGGGATTCTCATCAATACCTTGGGAGTCTGCATGCTTGCGTTCGAATGGCGCACTTCGATGTATGACAGTTTAAATAGACTGGAAATTGAACAATCTGACTTGATTGCGAAGTCCGGTGGCTCGCCGAAATTCAATGGCTACACCGATATTTCTCCAAAGGCCAAAAAGCTGCTCGAGAACGTTGATCCCGACACCGTCACCGCCGAACAACTGGATTCGATATTGATTCTTGACAGTGTTCATCGGCTCAACCGGCGAATGTGGATTTTTAGGTTAGGCTTTTGCGCTGTCATTATCGGTGCAGCTCTACAGGTTATCGCAGCATGGCCACAATAAAAAAGCTTATTCTGAGAAACTTCAAGCGTTTCAAATCTCTGGAATTGGATTTCTCCAACGACATCAATGTCCTTATTGGCGGTAACGAGGCGGGGAAGAGTTCAGTACTGCAAGCAATAGATCTTGTCCTCAGCGCTAGTCGTAGCAAGATCGAGTCAGCAGGTTTGGAAAACCTGTTAAATGCGGAGACGATCGCCGCATTTATGCGCAGCGCTAGGCGCATCGAAGATTTACCGGAAATGTTGGTTGAGATTTATCTAGACGATATTCAAGGACGCTTCGATCTAGACGGTCGAAATAACACCTACGGTAGAGATCATATTGGCATTAAATTAACATGCAAGCCAATGGACGAATATTCGAAAGATATCTCGACAATACTGTCTGATGCGCACGACAGTTTCCCATTTGAATATTATTCAATTCATTTTCAGACTTTTACCGACGAGGCAATTTTCCATTATAGGAAGCCTGTTCGACACCTCCTGATTGATAGCTCTCAAATCAATAACGAATATGCCACCCGCGAATACACCCGTGCGATGTATGCCGCACATGCATCGGCATCTGAGCGAAATCATCACAGCTTCGAGTATCGCAAATCCAAATCGAGATTCACAGAAAGCGTACTCAAGTCACTGAATGACACATTACCAAAATATCAATTTGATCTGCGCACAAGCCAAAAATCGAATGTAGAAACTGATATCATCCTTACCGAAGCTGATATTCCTGTTGATAGCAAGGGAAAGGGCCGTCAATGCTTCATAAAAACAGAATTTGCATTACGGAATGAAGGGCAAGGTCTCGATTTACTCCTACTGGAAGAGCCAGAAAACCATCTAAGCAATGTTCACATGCGCCAATTGATTGATCGCATACGGTCTTCAACAAAGAAGCAGTTAATCATTGCCACTCACAGCAGCTTCATTGCGACCCGATTGGATTTGCAAAACGTCATAATCCTCAGTGAGGAATACCCTTCCCGACCGGCAACGCTCAAGCACTTGAGCAATGAAACCGCAAAATTTTTTATGAAAGCGCCCGATAACAATGTCTTGGAACTAGCATTGTGTAAAAAAGCGATCCTCCTCGAGGGTGACGCCGAGTTCATTCTCATGGATGCTCTTTATAAGAATTGCACTGATGGGATCAGTCCTGATGAAGATGGCGTCCATATCATTTCAATCGATGGGACTAGCTTTAAGAGATACCTTGAGCTTGCCAAGATACTGGGAATAAAAGTTGCCGCTATTCGCGACAATGATAGCGACTTCCAAACAAACTGTGTAGCCAACTACGAAAATTACACAACGGAAAGCATAAATATTTTTGCAGACACTGATAACAATCGCTCGACATTCGAAGTCTGTATGTATCAAGACAATAGAGAGAAGTGCGAAACACTATTCTCCGAGGGCAGAAAGAAGCTAACAGTTCAGGATTTCATGCTGAAAAACAAAACAGACGCAGCGTTCCAATTGCTTTGCGCCCATGGTGCATCTCTAGCCGTTCCAGATTACATCCAAAAAGCAATAACATGGATAAGAGCGTAATTTTTGCGGTTGCCGGCGCCGGAAAGACTACACACCTCGTTTCAAGCTTGGATGAGGAGCGTCGCTTCTTAATTATAACTTACACTCAGGCGAACTATAACAACATTCGCACCAAAATAATAAATAGATTTGGGTACTTACCTGCGAACATAATAATTTTTACGTACTTCAGCTTTTTGCACGGATTCTGCTATAAACCGTTTTTAAGACAAAGAAAGAATACGCGAGGAATAATTTTTGATCTCCCTCCTATATTTCCTAGATACAGCTCTATCGATGATAGAAGATATATCACTAAAAATCGGTATCTTTATTCAAATCGCGTTGCAAAATTGCTTGAGAAAGAAAATCTGTACAAAGCAATAAACCATCGACTGGAACGATATTTCGACGTTTTGCTTGTTGATGAAGTTCAAGACTTTTCAGGTCATGACTTCAATTTTCTCTTGGCTATTAGTGAATCAGAATTGACTAGTGTTTTTGTTGGTGATTTTTATCAACATACTTTTGACACCAGCCGCGACGGCAACGTGAACTCTAATCTTCACCTAGACTTTGAAGCCTATCAACAACGATTTAGAAAAGCTAATTTTAACTTAGACAATTTCAGCCTGAAGTTTAGCAGAAGGTGCAGTAAGACCGTCTGTGATTTTATTACCGATCGAATAGGAATTTCGATCCAATCGTCAGGCCCAAAAGAAACAACAGTTAAATATTTGGACGACCAAAAAGCAGCGCATGAGATTTACCGAGATCCAAACATAGTAAAACTGTTCTTGAAAGAACACTACAAGTTTGGTTGCTTTTCAAATAACTGGGGTGGATCAAAAGGGATCGACAGTTACCAAGACGTATGCGTGGTACTCAATCCGAGCAATGTTAAAGCATGGGAAAGCGGCAGTTTTCTTAACATCAATCCCGAAACACGCAACAAACTATATGTCGCGTGCTCCAGGGCTAGGCGGGATCTTTTTTTCGTTCCTGAAAAACTGTTATCGACCTTTAAGACCACAAGTAAACGAACATAGGCTACTACCTCGGCACTTCAACAAGCTGAAATGATGCATCGGGGAAAAAGCCATCGCCGATTTCCAAGCTGTTCGGCATCATCCGCATATTCATGACGGGATTCTTGAAACGCACCGTAGAGCCGACGCCGATATATGAAGGCAGAAACGGCTCGATCTTCACCTGCAAACTCGTACTGACCGCAGTGGCGTCGGCTACAACGCGCGCGATGAAGTTGTAGTCGCCGATCGTAAAGCCTAGCAGGTCGCCTTCCGTCAAAATCAGTCCAGACACCACGCCGTTGAAAGTCAGCGAGTTGCCGTTGATCGCAGCCAGCGTCGCGGTGCCTGTGATTGCCGGATTATCGGCGTCGCCCCAATAGGCTTGCGGAATACAAGCGTCTTTCGGCGTGAAGTGGACCGTCACCTGACCGCCGCGGCAGCGATCTGAAAACGCCTCAAGCCGCTTTCGGTCGGCAGGGCTAAGCGAGATTATACTGGCGGTCCACGACCAATATGGATCGCCATTCTCGATGAACGCGACTGCCCGATCGCCGTATCGGGACGTTGAAACTGACCGATTGAGCTTGAGCGGGCTCGCCTGATAATTTAGGCCTTCGGGAAGCGTTTCGGCCATTTCAGAACTCCCCGACGGCCGGAGTGCATTCCCGCACCGGCAAGGGATCGGTAATAAACGCCTTCGTGGCCGTGCCTTCCATGACCCAAAACTGATTACCGGGATAGCGACGGGCCATGCGCTGTGCGAAGTCCTCCGCTTCCTCATGTGACAAGAACCCGACGATCGGCGTCTTTTCATCGTCCTGCAGTACGCGAATGTCGCCACCTTGTGCAGGTGCTGGCGTCACGAAATAAATGTTCATCTTTATCTCCAAAAAGAAAATGGACGGCCTTTGGGCCGTCCATGTTTAATTCAGCGCCGCAACATTCCGCGGCTATTGGCTTGTTTGACACCCTGCGAAACTGCATTCGCAAAATGAGGCGATCGCTGCCAGGCCATCATGCTCTTTGCGATCCCTTCCTGCACCATCGATGATACTTCGGCATTGCCGGTGGCACCATTGACCGTCACGTTAATGGTCGGTCCGCTCACCGAATTATCGGTGCGCGAGTTATCGACGCTGGAATTGCCCGACAGCTGGGCGACACTGGGGATGCTAGGAACAGGAATCGACGCCGACGAAATACGCGGCGCCGAAAAGCCAACTCCGCCACCATCGCGCAGTTCTGGCAACCGACCGGCGTTCATGGCTTCAAGTACTGGCAGCCACTTCTGCGTTGCTGCCGCGTTCATCATAAACTCGCCGTTGCTACCCCACAAAAGCACCTTATCGTCACGTGGTCCGCCAGGACCACGAATACGGCCGCCGCTATCATAGCCCGGTATCTGGCCGCCGTCTTTCAGCCCGATCAAACTGCCGATGCTGTTAAAGAAGCCGCCGAATGCTCCACCACTCATGCCGTTGGACGACGGCTTAAACAGAGCATCAAAACCGGCGTTCAGGAACAGTTCGGCCAACCTGTTGCCGATGTTCTTCAACGCGTCCGCCAGACTGTTTGCGCCAGTAATTGCACCGATCGTGCTGCTTTTGAATGACTCGTAAAAGTCGTTCGCGGCTTGCTCAGAACGTCGCTGCCGGTCTTCAACCAACTGCAAGGCAGCCGCTTCCCGTCCATAGGCCTCAGCAACTTGGTCGATCTGGGCCCGCTGATCCGCCGAAATTTTTATGTTCGACAAATCTTTCTGGCCTTTTTTGATCGCCTCGTCCTTGAGCTTCGCCAGCGCGGCCTGCTCGAGATCCATCGCTATGCGGCGCTTTTCCTGCTCGGCCGTGGACTTGCCGACCATCTCGGCCTCGAGGCGCAACGCTTCGGTGCGGTCCTTTACAGCTTGGATGTCGGAGTCGATCTTCTGGTCGGTGGACTTCTTAACGTCCTTCGGCTTTTTGCCTTCCTTGGATCGAGCTTTTTCGCCAGCCAGTTCGGCGTCAGCGATGCGCTTCACCATATCCTCGTCTGGCTTCGTCACACCTTCGGATTGAAGACGCTTGCGGACATCAGCCAGCTTAGTTTCGAGCTCAAGCTGGGACTTGGTCAAGCCAGCGCGGCGGGTGGCGTTTTTCTCGAAATCGGCAGCGGCTGCATTTTCTTTTTTCCGCTGAATGATGAAGGGATCGTTGGCGGAGCTTGTGGCTTTTGCTTCGTCAGGGACGCCTACCGGGTAGGCAGCGGCCATAGCCTTGCGGGCTTTCACGGCAGCGTCATACACTCCGCCCAAGGTGACAATGGCCTGCTCCATTGTAGAGAGAAAACCGGCAATGCTGGGGTTGGCGTTAGACAGGCTGTTGATGGCGGTAACCGCTTCACCGGCACCAGTTTTGGTTTCAAGGAGTTTATCGATTATTCCTTGAAGTTGCGCCTTCTGCTGATCGTCAATGAATTCCTGCTGGCGCAAGTTTTCCAGTTGATCGCGAAACTCCAGAACCCGCTGCTCGGCTTCCTGAATGCCGGGCATTTCGCCGACGCGCGTTGACATGGCCTGAAGGCCAGACATGCGGTCAATGGATTCCTGAACCCGTTCAGTAAGTTCAACGACCCCCTTACTGACGTAAGTGTTATTGATCGCATGAAGTCGCTCCTTCGCCTTATCTGCGGTAATTGCGAAGTTTTGGAAATCGCTGATGAGGTTTGCAATTTCACGTCGCGCAGATTTGTCTGCATCTGACATGCCAAGATTCTGCATGACATTCTTGAGCGGAGCCGTAGCATTCGCAGACAAAACATCCAGTTCGTCGCCCTGCCCAAGAAGGCTACCCCAACGTCCGCCACCATTCCGCAACCGCTCAAGCTCACTGGCGATATTCTTAAGCTTCCTCGCCTTCTCCGGATCGGCCAGATTATCCAGCGACTCAGCCGCCTTATCGATCCCATCCGCGGCCTTGGGCGCAACCAGCCCGAGCTTTTCCATCTCAGCGCGAAGAGAGTCTGAGTTTTTCTGCGCGGCCATGGCGCTGACGGTATAGTTACCAACGGCCAGCACAAGCGCACCACCGATAATAGCGCCAAGCGGGCCAGCTGCCGCTCCGAGACCGCCCATAGCCTGCACAAGGCCCATAGCGCCCTGCGCGGCCTTCGCCGCTTGATGGAACTTAACGAGAGCCGCTGTCGTGGTTCCAAGCGTCCGGATCATGCCGCCCAAAGACCGACCGACGAGCACACCGGCCAGAACCGCGGCCAGCTGCATGCCTGCATCCGCTACCTGGTCGAAATTCTGCGAAATCAGAATCAAGGCGCGCGATACGGTGGCCGAAATGCCGGTCATATCACCGGCCGTGCCAATATACTGGAGCATGGCATTATTAATGGCGGTCATGCCGTCGCCAATGGTCGCGTTCGTGGCGGCAAACTGTGCTTCAATCGTCTTTTGCGCGTTTATGATCGCTCTAAACACGCGATCAGACGTGAGCTTGCCTTCGGCGCCGAGATCTTTAAGTTTCGCAACCGTCACGCCGAATTCATCCGCGATAGCCTTGGCGACGATAGGCGCGTTTTCGCGCAGCGATCGCAGTTCATCACCCTGCAAAACGCCACTGCCGAGCGCCTGACCAAGCTGGAGAATACCAGCCGCCTGTTCCTGCGCAGACGCGCCGCCGGCCTTGAACGCTTTAGAAACGAGATTGGTCGCCAACGCAATTTCGTTCTCGGACTTGGCTACACCAGATGCCGAGCGCACCATGCGCGCGTAAAGATCGACGTAATCCTCGACGGACACGCGAGCGTCGTCCG
Organism: Brucella daejeonensis; assembly: GCF_014199265.1. Lineage (GTDB taxonomy): Bacteria > Pseudomonadota > Alphaproteobacteria > Rhizobiales > Rhizobiaceae > Brucella > Brucella daejeonensis. The sequence continues at coordinate 147,717 of NZ_JACIJG010000004.1, read as the reverse complement.
CTCCAAAACGCAACTCCTTTAACGAGCGTGTCTGCATACCGGTGGCAGCGGTCGCTGCCTTCAACATGTTTTCGGCAGTCGTCCATTGGTCTGCGTACTTGCGGACTTCGTTCGTTCCGAGAACGGAACCAACCGCAGCCAGTCCTTTGTTTAAGCTGCTCCCGAATGACTGCTGAAATGTCGCGTCGAGCTGCCGGCGCAGCTTGATTGCGCCCTCCTCAATGCGGCGCATATCGGCATTGGCCCGGTCTGCTATTTTATTGAAGGCGCTGTCGGAACTCCTGCCCATAGAGTTCAGCATTTCTTCCATTCGCTTCTGCGCACGTCGCATCGATGCGACATCTGAGGAAATGGATAGAATAATATCGGTGTTTTCTTCGGCCACGCGGCTCTCCATAAAAAGAAAAAGCCCGCACTAGGCGGGCTTCTTGGGTTTTCCGTATTTCTTGAGCAGATCATCCATCTGCGCGTCGGTCGGTGGCTCTGCGTTTTTCTTCCCGCCTCGGGCTTCCGTGAAGCCATCAAGAGCGGCAAGGAACTCCGTCAGAGACGAGTTCCAGAATGTTTTCGGCGTCCATCTAAGGATTCCGAAAGCTGCCTGCTGCCACGCCAGCCAAGGGAAATCGGCAGCTACGCTTTTCCCTTGGCCTTTCCGTTTCCCGAGTCGCCCTGAAAATGGTGCGCTAGCGCAGCCTGAAATGCAGTGGAGAGCGAAGCGAAATGGCTTAAATTCAATCGCTCGATAGCCGCAGCTGCGTCGCCCTGCACCGTTAAGTGTCGAAGGCCGACAATTGCAGCGTTGATCTCGGCGTCCGACAGTCGTGCGAACAGCTCGTTCATTGACTTGCAGCCGAGCTCTTCAGAAACAGCCGCCAGTCCGCCCATGGTCGCCGCGAGGACGATTTCGACGCCACCGATAGTGACGCCGACTTCGCCGCGAGCTCCGTTAACCGGAAGCTCCATGTTATACCTCAGCTTCGAAAGTCAGCGGACCTGCTGCTTCGAAGGTAGCGCTGAAGTCCATATTGCCTTCCTGCTCGCCGGAGAATTCAAAGTCCGTCACGAACCACGGGCCTTCATATGAGCCAAGGCCAGGAACAATTACGATCGCGTTGAAAATCGCAGCGTCGTTCACCTTGCCGATGAAGTAGGCGGAATTCGCACCCGCCACGAACTTACCGGAGCCGGTAAATGTGCGCTGCTTGATACCAGGCACGCCAGTCTTCTGCGGCGTTGCACCGGGATTCTGACAATCTGGGATAGTGGTATCGACGGAGTTAGCCGACATATTGAACGAACGGGTCTGCAAGCCGCAGAGGTTCGTGAAAACTTCGGGAGTTTCACCATCGCCGATCTGAATGAGGAGAAGGCGACCGATTTGCTGTCCATCAGCCATTTTATGGCCTTTCAATAAAAAAGCCCGCCGAAATGGCGGGCTGCGGTTGAACTGATTGTTTGGGGAGGTGGGCTAGGCCAGACGTTCTGTCCTGGCGGTAAACTCGACGACACCATGGAGGTGGGCGTCATCCAGGTCTTTGAAGACTTGCGTTCGGGTGTGGTCCAAAGAAACGAGCCGATATGACGGCATCGTCAGGCTGGCTTCAGTGAGCGCACCTTCTACGGCCCTTGCGATCCGGCTGGCCTCCACACGGCTGCTACCAGCCGGTGCTTTTGTCCAGACGTGAATGGTCACGTAAATAAGCCGACCGGAAACGCAGGTTTTGTCGTCTCGATGATCATCAAAGTCACCGATCTCGACGTAAGGCGCAGTAGTGTCTGACGGCACGATGTCGTAAATCTTGGTACCGACGAGAGCTTGCAGGTCTGGCCATGCTTTCAAACGAGAAACAACAGCGCCCTGTAATTCCAAGCTTTCGCTATCGATCATTTTTGCATGGCCTCTCTGATCGCCTTATTCATAGCCGCACGAATGCGTCTGACGGCTTTCTTCCGCATGCCGCGCCAGACTGGGAAAACGTGCGGCATAGCGGGTGTAGCGGCGTGCGGCCCTTTGGCCTTGGTCATGACTGTGCCAGACTTGTACCGACGATCGACGCGAGCAGCGGTGCCAGCGCTTGCCTTCGTGCCGAATTCCAGAAAGCGCCAGATCCAGCTTCCGTAGACGCCGACAGCATTCGGGTCCGTCGATTTGCGGGCGCCGAAGACCTCTTTGCCTGGATTATCGCTTTGCTTGGCGGCGTGGATGCTATCTCTGTATTCGCCACCGCCATTGGCGCGAACTGGAGCGCGCGCCTTGATTGCTTCGGCAACTTCTTCAGCAACCTGCAACTGGGCTTCGGCCATCTTTTCGATCGCCTTCGGCGCGATCTGCTGAATCTTCTTCATCAGATCGGTGCGCTTAAGCTTCGCACGAACCACCATCAGGCGACCTCGTTTTCAATAACCAGCATTTCGAGAAAGCGGTTTGTTTCGTCGGGGTTGACGATGGTTTTAATGCCAAAAACGCGATTTGGGTTTTCGCCGGTCTTGCCTGCCCGAGCATCATAGGCGCGCCAGGAGGCTGTGACCTGTCTCGCTGCTGTGCTGCTGTAGATCGTCAAGTTATAGGGCTGTTTTGAAACCAGCCTTGATGCAACGAGGCTTTCAGCATTGCCGCCAAACTTCGGTTTCAAGCGTGCCGGTACGGTAAACTGGTCAACCCATTCTCCGCGGGTGCCGCCGAAACCATCATCAATCTCGACCCGTTTGGCAAAGGTAATGCGGGCGTTCAACTGGCCGATTGCATCAGCTCGATACTTCGTGTCGGCCATCATCGACCTCTTCGGTAATTGCAAAGCAGGCTGTCAAAAGCCGACCATTCGACCGTCGCACTGTTAGCCCGAACGAGGTAGGCATCGGCAATCCACAACAGCATGGCGTGACGAATAGATGCTGGAAGTGGATTGAAACCTGCATTCATGGTGACCGCTATACGAGCCCCGGGCCGAACAATCGGCCAACGGCTTCCATATGCCGAGGCAATCGACGGCTCGACACCATCGCTGTTCAAAACATATGCATCAGCGTTTACCGAGTTCTTCGATCCGTCGGGAGCGATATATTCGATCTTATCGACTTCTGATACCGGACCAACCGAGAGACGAGACATGTCGGAAAAAGCATCGCATGACGCTTCGATCTTTTGCCCCGCGACGACGATCCCGCAATACTTCTCAACAAAGTCAGATGCGGCCGTAATGAGCGATCGGATGTAAACGTCATCATCGTCGTGCATCACATTCAAATGGCGCTTTACATCCTCAAGCGCGATGACATCGCCCGTCGGACCTTGCGCGACCTTATACGGATGCCACATTCGATCGGCCTCGCTTCTCGCGCCTCTCCCCATTGGGAACGGATTTCACAGCACGTTCGACTTCGCCATCATCTGTAGCGGGAATAGCAAAACCAGCGTTGATGAGGCGGATCGCTTCGGCCTCGGCAAAGTCGGCGACGGCGCCAGGTTCGAGCGTGTAGGTCGGCCCTGACAGACTGGTCGTAATAGTAATTTTCATGAGCGTCCCCAAAAAGGAACGGGGCGGATAAACCGCCCCGAAGATTGATTAGCCGCCAGATGCAGCGTTTACGAGATGCTTGACCGCAGCGGTATCGCCGAGCTCACCGTCAAAGCGGATGATGCCGGCAATGCCGAGATCCGGCCAAAAGCGCTCGCGAAGAACGCCAATCACCGGAGAACCGACCTTTCGGACAAAGTACTTGCCGAAGTCACCGAACACGATTGGCTTGTTGCCCGCGCCGATGCCAGCCATTGCCTGGTTGATGCTGTATCGATAACCAAGAAGGGTGCCGGGCTCGCCCTTCGTGATATCACCCATCGACCAGATGTAACGACCTTCGTTATCCTTGATCTTACGGACCGAACCAAGGGTAAGGTCGTTGAACATCCAACGCGTTTTCGGGCTCTGGCGATAAGCTGGGTCGACCGAATGCAGCAGGTCGATCAGTTCGTCAGAAGTGATCGCCGCCGAGGCAGCCGTTTCCTTGCCAAGCGAAGAGGCGGTGACGAGACCGTTCGGGCTGTCAGTGCCGGTGCCGATGGTCAGCTGCTTGTTTGCAATACGACCAAGGCGCTCGCCCAGAAGCTGGCCAAGCAGGGCTTCAACGCTGAAAATTGAATCCTGTGCAAGTTCCATGGAGAACTTGACGAACTCAGTGTCGTAAACGAACGCGTCAAGATTCTTCTGACCGAACGTCACGTCCTTGCCGCCATCGTCGGTCAATGGCGTTCCTTCGGTATGCTTTTCGGCTTCAACTCCGGTATCATCAACGGTCGGAATGTTGATACGATTACCAGCGGAAGTAACGATCTCGGTCGCGATGTCCTCATCGTACATCGGGCCCCAAGCCTTCATAGACTTGACGATCTCGTTGGCGAGCTCGACCGGTACGGTGTAACCGCCAGCGGCGTTGGTCGCCGTTACCTGGGTACGGGTCTCGGCGGCGGGCTGAACGCCGCGCTTTAGAACGGTACGCTCTTCTGCCGACAATTCGCCGATATCGGCATTGTTGGCGAGAAATTTATAGAACACGGAACGATATTCGATTTCGTCGCCGACATCGCTACCGCGACCTTCGGAATCGGAAATCGGGCGCTGTCGTGCTCGCTCATCTGCTGCGCGCGCTTCAATTTCAGCGAGAGTCTTCTCGCGCTTGATAAGATTTTCGATCCTATCAAATTCCGTCATGATGCGGTCATGGCGCTCGTTCAGCTCACTGGATCGCGCTTCGTCGGTATTCGACTTGATTTCGTCGAGGGCTTCGCGAGCCTGCGTGACCAGACGGCCGCGCTGCTCGTGCAGTTCGGTAAGAGACATTAGATTTTCCTTGAAGATAACGGTTTTGCTCTGGCCTGCCATGCAGACCCTCCGGCATGCCGGGTAATGGTCACGACATCAGGCGATGCCGCGAATTCTCTGTTCAAAAGAGGCGCGTTTCTCAGCGATACGGCGGGCAGCTGCCGTTCGATTTTCATCTCGGCGCCGCGCTATAGTCGCATCCGCCTCGGCTCGCCACGCATCTAATGAGCGTTTCGCCAGATGAGTGTCTTCGTAAGCGGGGGTGGGAGTGGCAGTGACTTCGAAAAGCTCCGCCTCAAGAATGGTGCGATGAGGTATCGCGCCTGTATCATCCCATTCCTGCTTAGTTACCCGCATTCCGAAGGACATGCCCGTGATGTCACCTCGCTCGACCAGTTCCCATAGATCGTTACCGTCGGTGGTGTTGGGCACATCGATTTCGACGTGAAGCCCGCGGGCATCTTCCTTCAGCCTCAGCGTGTTGCTCTTGGTACGACCCAGCACACGACCAGAATCGTGATGCAGAAGGGCCAGGATGTCGCCGCCCATCGACCCGGAAAATGCGCCGGGTGCAATCCGCTCGACAAAATAGTCGCCGATGGTCGTGTTGCTGTTCCAGATAACCGCGTACCCGGTCAACACACGCTTTTTGTCGTCTGCGCGGGTCTCTACGCCGAGAGACCCACTACGTTTTTCAATTTCGGTCATGCTGCAGCATTTTCCTCAACAGAATTGTCGTTGGCAGGGGGTTGAGCGATCGCCGGTTGCGTCCCCAACGGAACGGTGGCACCCTGAATATGAAGCTGATCCGCCGCCCCGCCCTTGGCTGGCAAGTTTTCCAGAGAACGCACTTCATCTGGTGTCCGGATACCGTTTTGGATTGCCACCCCATAACCGTCCATGCGGCTCTTGAAGTCACCACGGAGAAGCCCGTCCAGATTGTGACGGATGTAACGCGTACCACCCGCGACCTCGAATATCTTCAGGTTCATCTCGTCTTCGAGAGCCTTGGCCCATTGCATGATCAGGTGCTTGACGAGATGCAGATCCTGCTGTTCTGCATTCGAAAAACTAGCATGCGTAAGATCCTGCAAGAATACAGGTGGAAGTTGCCAAGTGCGGGCGATTTCTTCGACCTGAAAGCGGCGCGCGTCGATCATCTGGCCCTTGGCGGGGTCATAGCCAACCTGGGTCAACTTGTGGCCAGGCGGCATTGGAAAGATCGGCTTTTCGCTCTTTCGGGCTTCGTCAATTGCGCGATGAATATCGCCCATCGCCCGTTGCATGGCCGCCCCGCCTTGCGGCAGAGGGCCTTCTAGAGCTAGAGGAGGAACGCCGCCGCCGGCGAAGAAGTTCGACCCGTAGTCATTCATGGCGATGGCAAGCTGAATCGCCTTGGCTGCCTGAGCGATAGGGCCGAAATGTCGAATTCCATCGGCCCGCAACATGAACGGCACGTCTATGACGTCGGCGGCTGGATATTCCTTGTTGTCAAATCGGTAGACAACAGCCAGACCTTTGCGCTTCACGGTGGTTTTGGTCGGGTCCATAGGCCACAAAGCCAAAACTTCTTCTCCCGATCGCTCGATCCAAGCCAGACCACGACCGCCAGTAAAAACCTGCTGCCAAAAGTACTGCCAGAACTTGAAAGCACCCATATCCGAGTTGGGGGCTGTGTTCACAATGGTCTCAAGCTTACCGCCCAGACGCTTGGAACCGCCTTTGCCATCACGATATGCGTGACGAGGCAACGCGGCCATTGTGCGGGAAAGAAATGAAACCGCAGCAAGAACCGCGGGCACGGTCAAGGCGCTTTCGATCGTGACAGATGGAAGGTTGACCGGTTGAACGCCAAAGTAAGCTAGGAAATTTTCAGCACTCACCGGTACACCAGCGTTTTCAGGGCTGGCGCGTTGTTCAATATCGGCTTCTCGTCGCGAACGCGAGAACCGCGGGAATATCCTCATGAGGCTGCTTTCGTTAGAGTAAATTCTGGGTCGTCCCATGGTGATAGCGAGGACTTGACCTCGACAGGTGTATCGGCTGCAAAACCCGTAACCATGGCCAGAGCCACGGCAGCATCGATGCGCACCGATGCTTTGGTTTTCACGAACCATCGATTGTCGAGCGGATCGCGATCGAAGGTGGCGCCCATCAGGGCAGTCATGAGCACTGGATTACGCCGAAGCCTGACGCGACCATCGATAATGGCGTTCTCAAGCTCCGTGACAGATCCTGGCATCCACATGCCTCTAGGCTCGGGTAAACCGGCTGCTTTCGCCGCTTCGATCTTCTTTTCGCTGGCTTTCGCACGAACTTTGCCGCCCTGTGGATGCGGGATGTGCTCGACTTCAACGCCGATTGCGTCCAGTTCCTCGCGGAACTTGTCGTAGGCGTAGCGGTCATAGGCGATGCCTTCGACGTCGAACTCTTGCGATAACTGAGCGACTCGCTGCGCGACGAAGTCGAACCGAATTCGCTTACCCGGCGAGGCATTCAGAAATCCCTGCTCTACCCACACATCGTATGGTGCTTTATCAGCCAGAGCGCGGGCCTTCAGCGTTTCCGCTGGTGTCCATGCTTCAATCCATGCGTCGAACGTCGGCAGCTCGATCGTCGATCCGTCTTCACGCTCCATGGTCTTAGTGCCAGTTTTCACAGCGCAGGCAAGGGCCGTCATATCGCGCGCGGCGGACAAGTCGACGGAAAGGAACAACTGCTTACCGCGATGCTCTTCAATCGGGTCGAAGTCATCCATAACGGCTTCGACAGTCTCGCGTGGCATCCAAGCCTTGTCGGCAGAGGTCCAGACGCAAAAATGCAGCCGAAGAATGCCGTTCAGTTTGCCCGGTATCTGTTTGGCCTGATCAACTACACCGGCCAGATACTTCTCGGTCAAAATCACACCAAGAAGCGGATTAGCCTTCTTCCAGCAAGACTGATCTTCGAGCGGGTCGTCACCCTTGTCCAGAGCGCAGACATAGGCGAATGTCGTGTCGTCGATCACCTCACCGACATAACTGAAGTCGTCATCAGGCGTTTTCGTGCCAGCCGCTACCCGAACCGCGTGCTCATGTTCCTCCCAGCAAACGCTGTTTCGGTCACTGCCCGAATTCGTGATCATGAAAAGCAGCGGCTGCTGTCGAAATTTGAACCCGCGCTCCAGCATTTCCATGACTGAGCGGTCAGGATGTTCGTGCACCTCATCGCACAAAGCGTAGTGCGGTCGGGGGCCACTGCCGGTTTTACCTGCATCCTTGGAAATCGGACGAAAGAATGCCTTTTTCTCAAGAAAGGCGATGTTGAACTCGCGTCCAATGCCGCCGCTGAAGGTTATGCGTTTTGACAGTTTTGGAGCTGCCCTTGCCATTTTAACGGCATCCTGAAAAAGGATCTGGGCCTGCTCCTTTTTCGCGCCGGCTGCATAAATTTGCGCGCCCGCCTCGCCGTCTGACATCAGCCCATAGAGGCCGAGGCCACCTGCAAAGGGTGACTTGCCGTTACCTTTGCCTTCCTCGATATAGACACGGCGAAAACGACGATTGCCGTCTGAATCCACCCAGCCGAAGATCGAGCCCAGCTTGAAAGCCTGTGAGGCATGCAGCTTGAACGGCTTACCGTCGAACTGACCGTCGTTCAGCTTCAGTCGCTCTTCGAAGAACCGCATCGCACGATTGGCTTTAGCGTCATCCCAAAAATAACCGCGTTCATGCGCTTGCGCCAGATCGTCGAAATGGCGTTGGCAGGCGTTCCGGACATGCGGTCCCGCAACTTCAACACCATCGAGCACGGCGCGCGCGTAAGTATTCACGCGGTCAAGCGCCGGCGTCTTAGTCATCTACCAAATCGTCCTTTTCCTCGCCGCTATCCGGCATTGAGACCTTTGTTGCATCGGATGGCGTAGCGCCCATTTGACCGAGACACTGTCGCAGGAGGTTCAACGCCTGTACGCCGACTTCCTCGCCCGCTATGACGCGCGTTCGGATCGTAGTGGCGATTTCCAAGAGCGATCTATGCGAGCCATTCAACCAAGGCAGTTCCTTCGCAAACAAGTTCCAGACTTTGGCCTGCTCGGCATTCATCCATTTCGGCGCCCTACCGATATCGGTCGCCGCTTTCGGTTCTTTCCGTCCCTTGAAGCGGGTCGGGTGCGTAACGTTTCTCCCCTCCGCCTCCGCCTTGGCGAGGGGATTTCTGGGTCTAGCCATGAAATCCTCATCTCAACATCTGAATTGGTTTCGCGTGCGCGTTCGCCCATCGCCGGTTCCCGATGGCCGATGGCCGGAGAGACCGAGATAGCCCCCGGGGGTGTGTTTTTCGGTCACATCAGCCGATGGGCCAGCCCTGCGCGTCGAACCTGATGACGGTCTGGCCGAGGTCTTCACGCTGACCATCACGGTCATGGCAGGGCTTGCAAAGTGATACGAACGGCCCGGTCCAGAAACGGTTCATATCTCCCTTGTGACCACCGTCGCCGTGATGCACGACCGTGGCGGGTTCTACGATCTCCGATTGCAGGCAGTATTCGCAGAGAGGCTGCATTCGAAGCTGGGCTTCGCGGATGCGTCTCCACTTGGCTGACTTATAAAGCGCGCGGTATTTCTTCGCCTCAGCGCTGCGTGGGTCGGTCATTGTGCCGAGCCAAACGTGGGCGGCGCTGGCCGGGGAAGATGGCCACCGAACTCTGCCCATTGCGAAAGGTCATTGATACCACCTTTGCGCGGGCCGAGACGTGCGAAGGAAATCTCGCGCTGAAGTCGACACAAGCCCTTAAGCCTGAATTGCCTGTCAGCTTCCTGCTCATCCGCCGTGGCTATCCGCGGCATCGTCAGTTTGTTTCGCTTGAACGCGGACTCGAGCCTGCGCTGCAGATCATCCAAACGTGGGTCAGTCATGTATCACCTCATGAATTGGGCAGCCGACGCGGTTCATCAATCCGTTCGGCTGTATACGGGCCCATGCCCTTGAAGATTGGTTGCAGGGGTCGGACTTGCACCGACGATCTCAAGGGTGCTGAAACTGTGTGGGCTTGTTTTGCCACGCTATCCAACTGGCGTGCGGTCCGTGGCGCGACCACGTAAGAAGAAACCAAAACACCGGGGAGCGCCGGGGACAGCGCTCAACCCGGTGAGGGCTGCTACAACGGGAGGAGAAACCGTCTTCACAGCTACAGCGTGGGGAAAGGAGCAAACCCACGCTGATCTGAAATAGAAAAAGCCCGGCTTGCGACCGGGCTTTTGAATTGTTTTCTTCTCTCTCTCTTATACCCTTGGGAGCGGGTTTGACGTACACCTCACTATGCGGCGCGCTTGTATTGCTGCGCTTCCAAACGCTCGCGGGCACGCTGCACATTCCGCATGGCCTGCTTCGCCTCTTTCCGCTGGCGCGTTTTGATCTTTTGCCACGCCACACGGAGAGCACCGATGGACGCATAAACAAGTTCCTTGCCGACCGATGATGCTTGACGATGCTTATAGCCTCGGGCCTCGCCGATCTCTGTCAATGTCTTGCCCGCAAGTACCGCGTCCTCGAACGCGTCCAGGCCAATGCCTAGAGACGCACGCAATTCCTCCAGAACGGGTCGCATATCGATTTTCGCGATCATGACATTCTCATTGAATTTCACGGCGAATGGGCGTGCCTTGATATTTGTAGGGTCTTTCCCGACTACCTTTTGCTTTGCTGGAATAGTCCAGTTTGGGTCATCGGAGCCGCGCTTCCGGACTTCCTTGTATTCAATCTCACCGCCAGGCACCGCGTTATCTTGCCATCCTTTGGAAGCAGCTTCGTCTACTTCCTCCACACCGTTTAGCTTTAAGGTTCGATATTCCTTCTCCGCAGATGCATCATATCCATAGTCGGCGCCCTGCAGCGGATTGCTGGCAATCAGGCCGCACAATCCGCGATACAGTTCGACAACCTCGATATCGTCATGGCGATGATCACGGCGGAGTTGCCGCAACAGTTCCCAACCCTGTTGAGGCTCATTGTCATTGGCCGCAGATTCTGCAAGTTCGGCGCGCCGACTGTTTGCTTTTTCCAGTGCCGCGGTCAGGTCTTCTTCGGCTACAACACGCCGATACCAAGCAATCGCCCGGCCGAGTTCACGTTCTTGCGGTGAATGTTCTTCCTTCATTTTCCCCTCCGTCCAAGTTTTGGCGATGCGCACTTTCTGGCCTGAAATACTCCGCCAAGCCGCAGTACGCGGGTCAGTTACTGACGACCGGCGCGTCACCTTGCGCGGCTCAGGCATTGGAAGGCCGTGTTCGTCACGGACCAGTGCGCCGGACTGGTCTCGCAGCCAGCGGGTGCGTGTCCGGTAAGGATTCTGAACCGGTCCGGCTGGAGCCGCAAAAATATTGACCGGTGCCGTGGGGCGCCCAAAGATTGCGCCCTCTCGGCTTTCCTTTAGAGCGAGATGAGTGTCGTGCGCATCCGTAGCAGCGTTCTCAATTCCCATTTCGCGGCGCAGGTATTGTCGCTTAGAGGATAGAGCATTCTTCACGATAAGGCCGTTCTGCATCGCGCTCAGCCAATTGACGTACTGGTGAGGATCTACTTCGATCATCATGTCGCTTGTCGGCTGCCGTAGAACCGCGCTCATGCAGCTTCTCCGTCGCGAAGATCGGGGCGCTGCTTGTGCAATTCCGCACGGGTGATGCGCTTTCCGCGCAAGGCACCGTCATTATGCTGCTCAGTTGCATCCATCGGCTCGGGTGAATAGGCGCTGGTGCCTACACGGCGAGGTTCGCGAAATGGCACCTTTAAATCTGACGCTCGCCAAGCTGCCCGACATGATGCAGTAAGCCGTGCGACCTTGGCCTGTAGTTCCTCCAAAACAGACCGCTGGTGCGTGTCGTTGGACTGACGGCGGTAAGCCGCAGAAATTTGATAGATCGCGCCAAGCAACGCCGCAGATACCCAGGCTTTCGATTGCCAGACTTGAGTGTAGACGGGATTAGCTGGAAGCTCTGATAGCGACCATCCTTCTACAAAGGCAAGTTCGGCCAATCGCTGAAACGGGATGGTCGGGCGGTTTTTGTCTGCTGCCCATTTTTCGGCGATCGTATGCAGTTCCAGGCGCTCTAACTCTGGAACGCCAAAAAGGGCAGCGTGAATATTCTTTTGCAAATGAGACATGTTTGCTCCTCGTGTTGTGGTGTCGGCTGGTGAGGCCAAGAATGATGGTGTGGTGGTTTAATAAATGCGGTGTTAATGAGCCACAGACGGCAAGGCTGTTATTCGCATAACTGGGGGATGGCGTTCCCAGACGCCTTCCCCTACGTAGTAGGGGTAAATTCCGGGAACGCGGGAACGCCTTTAAAATCAATAGCTTATCCGTTCCCGCCGGGTTCCGGGAACGCCGGGAATGGGAACGCTAAGTGATTGAAATCATTAAAAAAGACATTCCCATTCCCGTGGGAACGATGCGTTCCCGGCGTCATCCGGGAACGGGTTTTCGTATCGCCCCGACCCCGAATTCGCCGATGCCAATTGCGAATTGTCCGCCCGGAACATCAAGCCACTTGGGTGTTTTTTCACCCTTGGCTGTAGCCCTGACAATCTCGCCACGGTCTAGCGCGCTGTCGGCGAGTTCGCCCATTTTATGCTTGGACAGTCCACGCAAATCTTCCGGCAAGCGCTCCTTGTTTTCAAACAATCCGGCTTGTCCTGTTTTTGCAAAGGGCTGTCCATCAGCTGCGGCGGCTTCAATGGCTATAACCAATGCTGTACGAAGATCGTCTTGGTCGATGAAATCTCCACCAAGTCGTGCGTTAGCATCGACCAGAAGCCCCGAAGGATTTCGCGAATACGTGGTCAGAATGCGCTTGGCCGCACCGTTTGCCTTCAGAACGCCGCCGTACGCTATACGGTTGAACGTGAACGGGATGCCGATCTGTTTGCATATCGCCTTGCTTTTTTGTTCGTCGCCATACCACAGGCCATATGCAACGCGCACACCGTCAACGATGGCGGTTGTGCCGCGCACCGCTTCGCGGGCATCCGCCAGATTTGCGATCGATTTTGCGCCCTTGTTCATGTGATGCGTGAAAAAAACATTAGCGCCACTCTCTGCCGCCAATGACGCAATCGACGCACAAACGAACTGCCCCGCCGCTGGGTCTTCATTCAATGGCAGAAGTGCCAGCAACTGCAACGGATCCAGAACAACCAGACGGAGATCGGAAAACGACAGCAGTTGGTCTTTCAGACGAGACCAGGCTTCGGTTTCGATAAGCTCTCCCTTCTTCTCGACCCAATAGGGCTGGATCGATGGCGCCGCCGATGGAAGGGGAACTGCAATTAACCGTTCATTGCGCGCGGTCAAGCGGGCCTGTTCCGGGTCGATTGCATGCATACGCCTATGAAGTGCGTTGCGGTCATCCTCGCCCGTGAGAAAGACCGCCGTACCCTCCTGAACAACTTGCCCCCCGAAAATTGGAGAGGCAAAACGAGATGAACCGAACGCCACTCGTCGCGCAAGCTCCAGCATGAGGTAGGATTTACCAACTTCACCCATAGCGGCGATCAGGCCAGGAATTCCCTTTTCGATCACGCCATCGACTAGGTATTCCACCGGAGGCGGTTCACTGGCGTAAATGGACGATGTCCAGTCTCGCAGATTGAGGACTTGCTTACCCTTGGCTGGGTCATTGTCGTTAGACGCCTGTAATTCCGGCGCAGGCTTATCGGGATCGTAGACGACGCTTTTCGTTCCGGGTATGGCCACCATTATGCAGCACCTCCTGCAAAGACCAGCGGTATCCAGCGCTTTGTTTTGTAATGCTTGAGGCTCTTAGCTACCGGCATATCCAGCATGCCGCCATCATAGAGGTAGACAAAGGGTGTGGTGACTGTCGGCGTAATTTCTTCTGCAACTATCATGGCCATCATCGCCTCGACGGCTTCATCCGACATGCCCGGCCATACAACAAGATTAGCGTCGGCAATGATCCAGGTTTTGTCCCCGGCAAACCCGACTATGTCGCGACACATCTCAATTAGCGATATGCCGGAACGGTGCCGCAGGTACGCGGCAATGGCTGACCTGATATTGGTCACTGCGCAGTTAGATTTCATGCCGCTGTCCTCTCTGCTATATCTGCAATATCTTCGCCCACCGTTTCAGAGGCGATAATCGTCACCTCACGGCCTGCCTCATGCCAACGGCGCGCACATTCATCTGCGGCGCGCAGGCCAACGCGGTTCCGGTCATTGTCTGCAAAGATTGTCAGCGCCTCGACACCGTCAATCACTGGAAATCGGCGCATCGTGCCTTCCGACAAGCAGGCCCATACCGGCCCATAACCGAAACGCAGTGCGCCCAGGCCCGTCTCGATTCCTTCACAGATTGACAATCCGGTACTCACCTCATCGTCGCCTGACAGGCGAACAACGCCACCAGCGGCGGCTCCAAGCATCTTCTTGGCTGTACGCTTGCCATCGCGATCGAGAAAAGTGCGATGAATACCGATGGGGACGCCCGTTATAGTATCGGTGATTAATCCGACCATGGCGCGACCACCTGGCCAAAAGCGCAGAGCGTCACCTGCATATGATAGACGGCGCGACCGGAGATATGCTTCAGCCAATGTGCCCGCGATAGGTATGGACCTCGACCAGATATCCGCCGCGGTCTGCTGCTTGCGCAGCTTGTCGACGTCAATCACCGGCAATGGCGTTGCAAATGATACGGGCTGTTCATCGCTCAATCCGAGCCGCGCTTTGACGTAATCACGGCAGTCTCGAAAATCGTCGCCCGCATAGGATGTGACGGTAAAACTGCCGTCTGCCTTGAACACGACCTGCAGACTGCGGTCGCTCTTACTGTGCCCAGGTCCCGGGCATAGAACGCGATTTCCGCGAAAGGTATCACCGCCTAGAATTGCGGCAGCAGATTTAACGTCGATGATTGTCATTGGTGGCAACTGCTTTCCGCTGTGAGACTGCAAGGATGGCGAGTTGATCGGCAAGATCGATCGGCAAAGAGATGGTTTGGCCGATATGATCACGCGGCCCATAAACCCGATGCCCGTTGCGCGTTTCGACCAGTTTTAGCCGGTAAATCTTGACGCCATTCGGGAACTCCGCATCAAACCAAGCGAGCGTGTTCCCCTCGCCGCGACGCGAGGGGGTGATGTTGAAAATTCGTGCGGCCATGGTTACAGAACGCCCGGTGCAAATGCGGACCAACGGCGTGGACCGCGCCGATAAACCGTGTCGTCTTCTTCTCCTGCGACCGTCCTGATAAGCAGCGCCTGCGGGTCTATGCGTTCAAAGAATGCAATGCATCCCGACATATCAGTGCAGGCATCCTCTTCCATAAAGACGGTGCCGGTCTTCGTGTGAAAATCGTAATGGATAGAGTTCACGTAGCACTGCATGCCCTCGTGATAATAAGGTTCATCAGCCATGGTGTTTCCTCGTGTTCAGTAGTGGTGGTTGAAGCATCGGCGACTGCCAGTTCTTCGGCAATCGCAAAGCCACGCATGAATTCCCCATAGGTGATATTGGGAAATCGGTGTTTGATCTGGATGACCGCACTTGCTGGCGGCATCCCGCGATATTCTTCAATCAGAAACTTCGCGAAATCGGCAGCTTGGTCGGTCATGCTGCAGCCGCCGAGCACTTCGCCAGAGTAATAATCCCGTGTAGTCGGCTGGCGAAATCTTCATCGGAGAGCACTGCGCGCTCGGTGAGAAGGTGGTGGCCTCGGCACAGAAGCTCTGCCGAATTATCCGCGAGATAGAGGTCAAGCTTTCGGGTTTTACCGATTGCCAGCATGACGGTAGCAGTGCGGAAATCTGGAAAATTCTTCACGATGTCCGCCAGTTCAATTGGATCTTCGTGATGGTCGATAAATTCTGCAAGACTGTCCGCTTGCTTACGGATGGCGCCTACTGAGTTGTGGTGTTCTGCTGCGATATTCATTCAAGTGCTCCTTCGTGTTTAAGCGCGCAAAAGCCCGTGGCGCGGGCAACTGCGCATGCGGTGGTGGTTTGGTGGTTGGTGTTAGGCGGCGGCTTCGTCTGCCATCGCAGCACGCCTTGCGAGCCAATCCGAAATGTAAATTACATTGTCTGGATTGCCTTTTTCATCAGCAAACGAAATCGGGAAAACTGTCTTGCCCCGCCGGAAACGGTCATCATTAATGTCCCGCAAAGCCGCCCCGTAATCCAGCGCATAGTCGCGTCCTGCAAACTCTTCAAGTAAACTGGATAGCGATATCAGGATATTCGTTTTCTCAAACGCATCATCGACGTAGACCGCAAGCATCCTCGGCCCATCAACCAGTTTTGTGACAAGGCGGATGTCTTCGCGAAATTCCGTTCGCTCGGTCAGCGCAATATCCATGATGATGGAGCGCGCGGCGCGCCATCCTTCAGTCTCGGTGATGCTCGGCATGGTTACGCCACCTGCTTCGCTACAGAGTTCTGATTGTCAGCCTTCATGCCAAAAACGGCACGCTCATTGCGCCATGCATCTAAATCGTCGGTATTATAAATGATGGCGCGACCGAGTTCATAATATTTTGGTCCTCCGCCATAACAGCGCATCTTATCTAAGCTGCTTTTCGATAGGCACAGATATTCTGCAGCTTCCAGAACGCGAACGTTCTTTCCCATATTTTTTCTCCTCGTGTTGTTGGTCGGTGGTGTGGTGGTGGATGCAATATGACACTGTTGCAGTTGTGTTTTTAGGCAAAAAAATGGGATTAATTTGCCTTGTCACTGTTTCGAGACGCTTCGTCGTGCGCTTCCTTCGCGGCGTCATATTCTTTTACCGCTGTTCGGACGTGCGTCTCACTGACTCCGAAATGATCTGCGACTTGTGCGAGCGCTTCTTCCCTTTTCATCTGCTGATCTCGAAGATCGTTATACATTTCTCCAATGTCTAACCAGTATCGGGTGTGCGCCTTCCTTCGTCCGCGCCCGCTCTTTTTAGGCTTGATTAGTTCAGCGGCAATTTTCTGGACTGCCGGGTCGGCATCACCGGATAGCAATCGTTCGACAACCATTGTTTTCGCATCTTCCGTCCTGCCTTCTGATAGAGCGGCTTCGATGGGAATTGCCTGGATGCTGACTACAAACGGAAGTTTAGCCATCACTTGCCCCCTATCTTTGCGGCGATCTGCTCCGCAATCACATCAGCCCCGCGCCGTGCGGCATCGTCCGCTATATGGGCGTATCTAGCCGTTGTTTTTACATCCGCATGCCCGAGCAGTTTTCCAATGACCGGCAGCCCAAGACCAGACCAAGCTCCAACGCTTGCAAAGCTGTGACGAAGATCATGAATCCGAAGCCCCTCAAGGCCAGCGCGTTTCGTTATCGACGCCCACGGACGTTTCAAATCGGCCCTTGGCTTTTCATTCTGCGTTCCAGCGGTATCACTGGCGATCACGTATATTCCGATCCGAGGGATGTTCTCTAGCACCGAAACGGCTGCTGTTGACAGCAAGATTGTGCGCTTTCCAACCTTTGAATCTGGAAGAAATGCGATTCCACGATCCAGATCCAAATCCGACCAGCGCAGATGCAGGATTTCCCTCAAACGGCAGCCCGTCAGCATATAAAGGCGGAAGGCTCCTGTAACTGCAACGCTCATCTTCACGCGCTGCCCTTTAGGAGCGTGCTTCGCATCGCCTGCATTTACTTCCAATCCTATCGTCTCGGCTTCATGCATCGCGTCGCCAAGGCGAACCATTTCAGCTTCACTCAAAAACCGTTCGCGCTCGTTCTCTTCATTTAACTCGATGCCACTTGCTGGATTAAAGCCTTCCGGCACATGACCATTTTTGCCACCCCAGTTAAAAGCCGCGGAAAGCAATTTCATCGATCGGTTTGCGGAAATCTTGGCTGTTTTTGACATTGCGGTGTGCGCGCGCTGGATATCGACCCGCGTCAATGTCACCGCCTTGATAGAACCGAGTTTCGGAGCAATATGCTTGCGCAGCATGGTCCGATAGAATTCCGCAGAGGACGCCTTTTTCTTCTGTGAGACAAACTCATCAATGTATTTTTCGACCAGCTCATGGACCGTTAAGCTAGCTCGCTCCATTGCCCGATCTTTAGCTAAATCCTTGCCCAGTGCCGCATTCGCGATAGCTTTGCGCGCAGCTTCTCGAGCGTCGTTGGCCTTCAATATCCCAACACGTCCGAGTTTGACGCGCTTCTTATTGCCACCTGCTACTGGACGATATTCGGCGAAGTACGTCCCGACGTTTGAAGGGGTCCGATACAGCCCAAAACCGGACAATTCTGTATCGAAATAAAACGTCGTTTTGTTTGGTATCGCAGTGTCCATGAGCTCCGCAACCGCACCAGCCGATATCTTTAACCTCGCCATGTCGACCTTCCGTATAGCCACTATGTAGCCAGACTTTACGTAACAATCATCATTCGGTCAATGGTGCGTCGGTTGGATGATGTTGGATTTTCAATAGCTTGCACTTATCAATCCAACACCATAAATAGCCAGATAACGGTCATTACAAGACTGGGGATCAAGGGGTCGTGGGTTCGAATCCCGCCGCTCCGACCATTTGAAATCAAAGATTTAGCTACCGTCTTTGATTTACCGTGGACGACAAAATAGTCACTTATCGCCACCAAATAATGACGCATCCAGTCGAATGTTCACTCCTGCCCGATATATCGCTCAATTATTGCGTGCCACCCCTCGCTAATATCTTCGGTAGGCAGTCTCGAACGCTTTCCTGAACCTCCCGGGACGCCAGGCCTTTTCCTTTTCGGTAATGGAATGCCACCTCTACAGGTGCCGAAATTTGGGTTGCAGAGGTGTAATTCACCATGCTAGCGCAACGAATGGGTGCATTACTTGGGCTATGGGGACGTTACTAGATGATATTGAAGAGAATGGTCGCGCGCCTTGCAGGGCGCAATGGTGGGATTACGTCTGTTCAGCCGACAGGATTTTTTGACAGTTTCCGCGCACTCGCAGCACTATTCTGCCTGATCTGGCCGTCTTCGATGGCACATGCCATCCAGATTGGACCGGATGACATATCTCTTGTCCGCGGTTTGCCTGGCGACGAAAGAACATTTCATCCACGTAGAGACACCCCAGCCTGGCATTATACATTGCCTTTGGATTGGTCCGCCAACCCGTACAATGATCTAAACTGGCAATCACAACTGCATATGTGGCGGATTATGGATCCGCTACTGACCAGATATTTCAAGGACGGAAACCTCGCTTCCCTGGATTACGCGGCCAAGATTGCGGTTGACTGGCTCCATTGGCATAAATCACAGGAAGCAAGATTCTCTTGGGATGACATGGGGACCGGAATACGTGCTCTCAAGATCGCATTCCTCATCAGCATGATCGATAACGGAAAGCTGTCATCTGACTATCGAGACGAAATGCTCGACCTGGCCCGAGAGCACGCCACTCGTTTGCAAGTCGATAAGTTTATCAACTCCGGGAACCATGGACTATTTCAAGTTTTCGGTCTGAATTTGCTTTGCTCTGTCGTGAATATAATGGAATGCGCCGATGGGCGTCGCTTTGCAGCCGAAAAATTTAAATGGATACTGTCCCATCAGTTTACCCCGCAGGGCGTTCATATGGAGAATTCTCCAACTTACCACCGTTTTGCTATCCGGGTCATCGAAAGACTAGGCGGCGGCGAGCGCTTCAATGATCCAGCTGTCAATGAGCTACTGAAAAAGGCCAAGCAAGTCGAACCGTGGCTGGTTCTCCCAGACGGGAACTGGCCCCCTATAGGAGATAGCGAAGGGAAGGCTGGAGCACCGCAAGCCCTCGCGGGCGGACGGCATGAATGCCTACCGGACAACCGGTGTTTCGCGCTCGCAAATATCGAACAGTCTGGCTACGCAATTGTGCGATCAGATAATCCCCAAGGACCATCCATGCTATTTGTCACGGGGATGGAGCAAGCTCAGCCACACGACCATGCCGATGATTTGAGCTTTGTCCTCTATGAACGTGGGAGGCTGATATTCACCGAAGCCGGAAAATACAGCTATCAAGATGACGCCATGCGCAAATATGCGCTTAGTAAGGAAGCCCATAATACAATTTCTATTGCGGGCCAAAGTATTGGGCCTGACGATACCCTATCAGGAAGTTCCTTGTTAAGCAGCACGAGGGTCGAGGGCGGACAGTTTGTCCTTGAGGGAAAGGCCAAACATCCCAATCTCTTCACGCAGGAGCGTCAAATCCATTATCGCCCTGGCGAAAAGTTAATAATTAAAGATCGCCTTTCCGCGCGCTCCACTTACGATTACGTCAGCAGCCTCTATCTTGCACCCGACTTAGAGCCAATTCTGACAGACAACGGTTTTGAGGTACGCTTTAACAATACTATTATCTCTGCATCACTTTCCGAAGCCGATTGCGCTTTGGAGGTTGTACGCGGGAGAACCGATCCTACTCCTCTCGGTTGGACCACGACATCCTATCTCAAAATGGAACCGACAACAGTGGTTCGTGCCGTATGTCCGGGACGCAATCGGACCATCGGTTGGGAGATTGATCTAATGGATCGAAAACCCGATTAAATTTCTGATGCCCACACAAAAACCGTACGTCATGTCATTGGCATTTCCTTTCCACAAAGAAAAAGCTGGTGAGCGGGCGACGCATAGATCAGATTACCGGCTGTCCGGTCAGCCGAACTTTGTTACCAACACGGAAAACATTGCCGCCAATAAATGGGTTAGCACCCCATGAAATCGCATGGAGAAGAGGCATGAAGAACGTTCTGATCACAGGTGGCAGTCGCGGCATCGGTCGGGCAACGGCGTTGCGCTGCGCAGCCGATGGCTGGTCGATAGCGCTCAATTACGCCGGAAACAGGCAGGCCGCCGATCGGACACTTGAAGCGCTGGCCACATCGGCTCCAGGCGCTCTGGCGATCCAGGGCGACATTTCCAGGGAAGACGATGTCATCTCCATGTTCGACCGCGCCGAGGCCGAGCTAGGCCCGCTCAGGGGCGTCGTTCTCAATGCCGGCATCGTCGCCCAGACCATGCCGCTTGCCGAAATGAGCGCCGAACGCCTGCGCACCATGTTCGACGTCAATGTCTACGGCACCTATCTTTGCGCGAGAGAAGCTGCGCGGCGCCTGCCGCCCGACAGCACGATCGTCATCGTCTCGTCCATGGCGTCGCGTCTCGGATCGCCCTTCGAATATGTGGATTACGCCGGGGCCAAGGGCGCGCTGGATACGCTGACCGTCGGCCTCTCGAAAGAGCTGGCGCCCAAAGCCATCCGCGTGAATGCCGTTCGGCCCGGCCTGATCGATACGGAAATTCATGCCAGCGGCGGCAATCCCGACCGCGCGGCGCGGCTGGGCGCTGCAACACCGATTGGACGCGCCGGAAAGGCGGAGGAAGTCGCCGAAGCTATATTCTGGCTCCTGAACGACGCTCCCGCTTATGTTACCGGTACGTTCATCGACGTCGCGGGCGGACGATAATCTGGAGCGCATCCGAGAAGCGCCCCAGGCTGTGGCGGCGAGTTCTCGCCTGCCCTTGCCTCAAGAGCCGGGAAGCATTATTTGAAAGCTGCGCGGGACGACCCGCGCCTGTGTTCGCATCGGGGACGGCCCCATAGGAAGGGTGTCCCATGACAAAGCCGATCGAACAATCTCCAATGAACTCCATCTTCGGACCGCACTGAAATGGCGTGGTTTTATCTTGCGCTGGCCGGGCTTCTCGAAGTCGTCTGGGCCTATTTCATGAAAAAGTCCGAAGGCTTTTCGCTTTTTACTCCGAGCGCGATCACCATTGTAACGATGATCGGCAGTTTCCTTCTTCTGTCCATCGCCATGCGCAGCCTGCCGCTCGGCACCGCCTATGCAGTCTGGACCGGTATAGGGGCGGTCGGCGCATTTCTGGTGGGCGTGTTCATCCTTGGCGAAGCGGCGACCCTCTTCCGCATCGCCAGCGTGACGCTGATCCTTGCCGGTCTTGTCGGCTTGAAGCTCTCGTCCAACTGAGTTGGGCGACAATGAAAAGGGAGGCCGAAGCCTCCCTTTTTTACGTTCGTTGCAGCCCGGTCAGCGCACCTGATCCAGCAGGCGCTTGCATTCCAGAAGATCGAACAGCGCTTCCTGCAACAGCGAGCGATTGTCCTTCGACGGACGTTTGCCATCCGCACCGATCGGGCCATCTTCCTCGCCCTTCAGAAGACCGAAGAGCTTGCGCGCAGGCTGCGGAGCCTTGATGCCGCTCGGCAGCGCCATTTCGCTGTCCGCCGCCTCTTCCGCCGTGCGCTTTTCCGCTGCGGCCTGTCTCTGACGGGTTATCGCCTCCATGGCCTGAACATCGCCATTCCCAAGCGCGATGATGAACTGCGCATTGTTCTCGCGCAGCAGGCGCTGCACACCCTTGATCGTGTAGCCCTGATCGTAGAGCAGATGGCGGATGCCCTTGAGCAGCTCCACATCGAGCGGGCGATAATAGCGGCGGCCGCCGCCGCGTTTCATGGGCTTGATCTGGGTGAAGCGCGTTTCCCAGAAACGCAGCACGTGCTGCGGAAGATCGAGGGCCTCCGCCACTTCACTGATCGTCCTGAATGCATCAGGGCTCTTGTCCATCCACTTGCCCTTTCCAGTGGTTCGGGCTTCGCCAGCGCGGCGCAGCCTCGCCTGTCCAGATAGTTCAAACTCACTGCCCACGCGAACGCATCCGCAACACGAAAGGCATTTGTCACCAACGGATTTTAAAAGACGGGAGTTAAAAATCTCCGGCGTGCGAGGCACGGCTTAAACGTCATTCAAAACCGGACGGCGTTTAACACAAAAACTCTCTCCAGAAAGCCCCTGGCTGTCCGGAAAACAATACCGGCGAAGCGATTCGCCTCACCACACCTATTATATAATATCAGAGCTTTATAAGCATCCCTTCACACAAGACGGCGGATGCCGCACGGAGTTGCGCCGCCAATCGAGCAAACCGGTCTGGCGAAACAGCACCGGCTCAGTTCACACTGCCATGAAAGGACGTAACCGAATTACCGCCAGCATTGGGTAACCCGACCGAAAAGGCGCGAATCGAAAATGTCGAACGCGGTCAAAAAGAAAATGCCGCCCGAAAGGACAGCATTTGCGATTATTTCTGCTTGCCGGCTTCGCGCTTCTGGTGCTCTTGCAGAATGCGCTGTTTGAGGACGTTCGAAGCCTTGAACGTCATCACACGGCGAGGAAGAATCGGAACCTCCTCGCCCGTTTTCGGGTTGCGGCCAATGCGCTCGTTCTTGTCGCGAACCTGAAATGTCGCGAAAGACGACAATTTCACCGTTTCACCGTTGACGATTGCGTCACAGACTTCATCGAGGATCATCTCGACCAAAGCCGCCGACTCCGTTCTGGAAAGGCCTACCTTACGGTAGACAGCCTCTGCCAGATCAGCTCGCGTGACCGTCTTACCTCCCATGACCGAACCTGCCTGGTTAGCGTTTGAACAGATAATATCCTTACGTGACAGGACGTTACACAAATAAAAGCGTAACGGTCAAGCCGCGAGTTCCATCGCGGCGGATCAAATTTGTTGCTTAAGGTCAGTACCTGTCAATTTGGTGAAATTGGTTTGAGGCCATCCGTTTGGATGCAAGGAGAAAAGGCGAAGGAAATGTGTCCATTTCCTTCGCCTTTTCGTGCATGTAGCCGGGGCGGATGGACCCTACCAGCGCAGCAGGACCGCGCCCCAGGTAAATCCGCCGCCCATCGCTTCGAGCAGAACGAGGTCGCCCTTCTTGATGCGGCCATCGGCGACGGCGGTCGCAAGCGCCAGCGGAACCGATGCGGCGGACGTATTGCCGTGGCGGTCAACGGTGATGACAACCTTGTCTTCGGCAATGTTCAGCTTTCTGGCAGACGCGTCGATGATGCGTTTATTGGCCTGATGCGGGACGAACCAGTCGATATCCTCGGCGGTCAGGCCGGTTTCCGCGAAGGAAGCCTCGATCACGTCGGTAATCATGCCGACGGCATGTTTGAAGACTTCCCGGCCTTCCATGCGCAGATGTCCGACAGTCTGCGTGGTCGACGGACCGCCGTCGACATAGAGCTTTTCCTTGTGATTGCCGTCCGAACGCAGATTGGCGGCCAGAACGCCGCGATCCGAGGTCAGGCCGTTGCCTTCCGCCGCTTCGAGAACCAGCGCGCCCGCACCGTCGCCGAACAGGACGCAGGTGGTGCGGTCGGTCCAGTCGAGGATGCGTGAGAAGGTTTCGGCACCGATGACCAGAACGCGTCTGGCCATGCCACCGCGGATATAGAGGTCCGCGGTCGTGAGCGCGTAGATGAAGCCGCTACAGACGGCCTGCATGTCGAAGGCAAAGCCTCTGGTGATGCCAAGCTCGCGCTGGATTTCCACAGAACTTGCCGGAAACGTATTGTTCGGCGTGGAGGTCGCCAGAAGAACGAGATCAATATCTTCCGGCTGCAAACCGGCGTTTTCGATTGCCGCGCGCGCTGCCGCCGCGCCGAGCGAAACCGTGGTTTCGCCGTCACTGGCGATGTGGCGTTCGCGGATGCCCGTGCGCTGCACGATCCACTCGTCCGAGGTTTCAACGATACCTTCGAAGTCGGTATTCTTCATGACCCGCTTCGGCAATGCCGAACCGATACCCCGCACGACAGATCTTATCATCTCTTATTTCCTGTCCTCTTATGCGATCACTGCGACGGAGACTTCCCCGCACGGTCGCGAATTCTGGCTCAACCCGGAGCGGTTCCGGTCAAACGGAATCGTCGGAACCGCTCTATTTATTTGTTTGTCGCATTATCCGACGCAAAACCGCTTCACACTTTTGCTGGAAATGCTCCGCTGGCAAAAAGTTACTTCGCCGCTGCCCCGCCCTCATTGGACGAAACATGCGGATGACTGTGGTGGAAATGAGCCAGATCGGCCTCGATCTTTTCCAGAAGGCGATTTCTCACCATGTCATAGCCAACTTCCACTGCCGAACAGAAGCCCTCGGCGTTCGCGCCGCCATGGCTTTTGATGACCACGCCGCTCAAACCCAGAAAGACGCCGCCATTGACCTTGTTCGGGTCCATTTTCTCGCGCAGGCGGTCGAAAGCGCCTTTGGCGAAAACGTAGCCGATCTTGGCAAGCAGCGTGCGGCTCATGGCCTGACGCAGCATCGTTGCCATCTGGCGGGCAGTGCCTTCGGCGGTCTTGAGCGCGATATTGCCGGTGAAACCCTCGGTCACGACAACATCCACGGTGCCCTTGCCGATATCGTTGCCTTCCACGAAACCGGCATATTCCAGTCCTGCCAGCGGTGTGTCGCGCAGAATCTGGCCCGCTTCCTTGATCTCGTCGAGGCCCTTCACTTCTTCCGTACCGACATTCAGCAGGCCGACCGTCGGCTTGCGCACTTCGAACAATGCCCGCGCCATGCCCGCGCCCATGACGGCGTAATCGACAAGCTGGCGGGCATCCGCGCCGATGGTGGCGCCAATGTCGAGCACGATGCTCTCGCCGCGCAGTGTCGGCCATATACCGGCGATTGCCGGACGCTCGACATCCGACATCATGCGCAGGCAGAATTTGGACATGGCCATCAGCGCGCCGGTATTGCCCGCCGAAACGCAGACATCGGCATCGCCGGTCTTCACCGCCTCGATGGCCTGCCACATGGAAGATTTGCCGCGTCCGGCGCGCAGGGCCTGGCTCGGCTTGTCGTCCATGCTGATGGCCACCTGGCTGGCGCGGAACTCCGATGCAGCCTTCAGTTTCGGATAGCGTGCCAGCACCGGCTCCACCTGAGCGGGGAGACCGAAGAAGATGAAGCGGATGTCAGGATGACGCTCAAGCGCCTTCGCCGCGCCGGGGATGACCACTTCCGGGCCGAAATCACCGCCCATGGCGTCAATCGAAATTTTGATCACTCTTGATTATTCCTGTGCGATCCCTGTCCCTGCGCTGCTTTTGCAACAGACAGGTTTTCGGCGAAAATAGTGTTTTTGCGTCGTCGCACAACCAAATTCTGATAAACCCGCTGTGAATTACGACTTCTTCTGCCATTCAGAAAGCTTGGCGAATGGCGAAACGGGCTTTTCTTCCGCACCGTCATCGCCGAAAATCTTCGGCTCGCTTTCGTCCGGCAATCTCGGCTTGCGGGGATAGGGATCGATGGCGAGATCGAAGAATTCCTCTGCAATCGCACCGACATCGATTCTGTCTCCGACAAAGGTTTCGGGAATGTCCGCGCCTTCCGCATCGAGCAGCATTTCGCCGCTGTCATCAAGCTCTATCCGGGCGAGCCGCGAATTTTCCGGCACGAAGACCGTGTCGATCTCCTCGGCAATCGTGTTGGTCAACGGCTCCAGCGTCACCACGCAAGACTGCACGATTTCCGCGTCGATGCGGCCGCGCACCCGGATGCCGTCCTTTTTCCACGGCGTCAGCAGAAATTCAGCCGAGAACGTGTTTACCGCCTCAAGCGCGTGATCCCTGGCGAGCGCTGCGCGTTCCTTCTCGTCGGTCCCGATTTTCACCGTGACACCCTTTTGCGGCAGGTGAAGAACCGGAACGGGATAGGTGAGCGCCGGTCTGTCAGTCATTCTCATTGGCCTCTTCAGCATTGTTCGTTGGCGCAAAACCAACCTGCCCGGCATCCATATAGGAAATGTCGCCCGCCGCCAAAGCATCGTCGGCGATTTTTTGCAGACAGTCGCGGCAGGCCAGAACATATTCACTTAAATAGCGAGCATGTGGCCAGAATTCGAGGTCCGGGCGGATATTTCGTGTCAGCGCGGCGGCAAGCGCTGCCGGATCGTCTGCATCCAGAGCCTCGCCATAGGCCGCAACGCGGCCATAGAACATGCGCGCAAGCTTCTTCATGCGCTTCGGCACGCCCTGATCGCCGATGCCAAGTTCGCGTAGCGAGTGATCCACATCCTTGAAGAACTCGTCGGCAATTTCCTGCGCAAGATCGGCAAGCGCTGCATTTTCCCCTCTCATGCGGTGCAGCGCGAGGAAAATATGCAGCGAGAGCATCTCATAGCGGCCAAGGGGCGTATCGGGCACATCAAATTGTGCATAAAACCGTTTTTGCCGCGCCGCTGCCACGATCGTCTCGTAAACGCGAAGCACAATCGCCTGATTTGCTTTCGATTTGCGGCGGAATAGTTGGAGAATCATATCCGTACGACCGTTCCAGTTGCATAAATAAGCAAGGTGGTTTACCGAAGTTCTCCCGACGGCGAAAGTGCCGCGCTGAATTAGAATGTATGGAGAGGTCTTTGTTGCAGCGAATTTTCCCAAGTGCATCCTCTGGCGTACGCGGGCAGCGTGCCCTTCTCGCGGGCACGGCAATTCTCTTCTCAGTGGCTCTTGCCGGATGCAACACCGCATCCACGCTCAACCCGTCCGAAACACTGACCGAAGGGTACGTGCTCGATCAGGACGCACTGAGTTCGGTTCCCGTCGGCTCCAGCCGCGAACAGGCGCTTCTGGCGCTTGGCACGCCGTCCACCACCGCGACCTTCGACAATGAAGTGTTCTACTATATTTCGCAGAAGCGCTATCGCGCCGTGCAGTTCATGAAGCCGAAGATCATCGAACGCCAGATTCTCGCGATCTATTTCGACAAGGACGGCAAGGTCGAGCATATCGCAAATTACGGCCTGAAGGACGGCAAGCTGTTCGACTTCGTGTCGCGCACGACGCCAACTGGCGGCAAGGACCAGACCTTCCTCGGCCAGATCATCCAGGGCGTTTCCAAGGCCCCGACCTCGCTGCCGGGCATGTCCGGCAGCCCCGGCAACTGATCGGTGGCAACAGGCTGCAATGAAAAACCCGCCTTTACGGCGGGTTTTCTTTTTTCGGGTCGGAAACCGATCAGGCCATGTGCGCCAGCACCGCCAGCAGCAGCAGCGCCACGATATTGGTGATCTTGATGGCCGGATTGACGGCAGGGCCTGCCGTATCCTTGTAGGGATCGCCGACCGTATCGCCGGTCACGGAAGCCTTGTGCGCTTCCGAGCCTTTCAGGTGCTTCACGCCATCGGCATCGGTGAACCCGTCCTCGAAGCTCTTCTTGGCATTATCCCATGCGCCGCCGCCGGACGTCATGGAGATCGCCACGAACAGGCCATTGATGATGACGCCGAGAAGCGAAGCGCCAAGTGCGGCAAAAGCCGCGGCCTTCGAGCCGGAGATAAGCAGCACGCCGAAATAGACGACAAGCGGCGCCAGGACCGGCAAAAGCGACGGGATGATCATCTCGCGGATTGCCGCCCTGGTCAGGAGATCGACCGCGCGCGCATAGTCCGGGCGTTCCTTGCCGGTCATGATGCCGGGCTTTTCGCGGAATTGG
Source organism: Brucella daejeonensis (assembly GCF_014199265.1). Lineage (GTDB taxonomy): Bacteria > Pseudomonadota > Alphaproteobacteria > Rhizobiales > Rhizobiaceae > Brucella > Brucella daejeonensis. The sequence continues at coordinate 119,575 of NZ_JACIJG010000004.1, read as the reverse complement.
CGGCGCACTTCCTGCACCACCGCGCCTCCGGCCCGGCCCACTGCCGTCATGGCCATGCCGCCGAAGAGATAGGGGATCAGCCCGCCGAAGATCAGCCCCGCAACCACATAAGGGTTGGAGAGATCGAAGGAGACAGGCCCCATATCGGCGAAATATGGATAGGTCTGGCCATTGGCGGCGAAATAGGCCAGGTCGTTGGAATAGGCCGCGAACAGCACCAGCGCGCCCAGCCCCGCCGAACCGATGGCATAGCCCTTGGTCACGGCCTTGGTCGTGTTGCCGACCGCATCGAGCGCATCGGTGGCCTTGCGCACTTCCGGGTCGAGACCGGCCATTTCGGCAATGCCGCCGGCATTGTCCGTAACGGGACCGAAAGCATCGAGCGCGACGATCATGCCCGCAATGCCGAGCATGGCCGTAACTGCAATCGCGGTTCCGAACAGACCGGCAAGCTGATAGGTGGAAATGATGCCGCCGACGATGACGATGGCAGGCAGCGCGGTCGATTCCAGCGAGACGGCCAATCCCTGAATGACATTGGTGCCATGGCCGGTGACGGAGGCCTGCGCGATGGAATTGACCGGGCGCTTGTTGGTGCCGGTATAATATTCGGTGATCACCACGATCAGGCCGGTCACGACGAGGCCGATCAGACCGCAGAAGAACAGGTTGGTGCCAGTGATGCTTTTCCCGGCAACCGTTCCAATCTCGCCCCAGCCGACGGTGAGCGTATTGGCGATGCCAAGCCCCGCGATGGAAAGCAGGCCCGTGGCAATCAGGCCCTTGTAAAGCGCGCCCATGATGGAGCCGTCCACGCTGAGCTTGACGAAGAAAGTGCCGACAATCGAGGTGATGACGCAGGCACCGCAGATCATCAGCGGATAGAGCATCACGGCGGGCAGTATGTTGGAACCGTTGAAGAAGATCGCGCCCAGAACCATGGTCGCCACGACCGTCACGGCATAGGTTTCGAACAGGTCGGCGGCCATGCCCGCGCAATCGCCGACATTGTCGCCCACATTATCCGCGATGGTTGCCGGATTGCGCGGATCGTCTTCCGGGATTCCCGCTTCCACCTTGCCGACGAGATCGCCACCGACATCCGCCCCCTTGGTGAAGATGCCACCGCCGAGACGCGCGAAGATCGAAATCAGCGAAGCGCCGAAGCCAAGCGACACGAGCGCATCGATAACCATGCGGTCCGCAGGCGAGTAACCGAGCCATGCGGTGAGAATGAAGTAATAGACGGACACGCCGAGAAGCGCTAGCCCGGCCACCAGAAGGCCGGTGATCGCGCCGGACTTGAAGGCAAGCTCCAGTCCGCCCGCGAGGCTGAGCGAAGCGGCCTGCGCGGTGCGTACATTGGCGCGGACCGAAACATGCATCCCGATGAAGCCGGTAACGCCCGACAGGACCGCGCCGATCAGGAAGCCGATGGCCGCGCTGAGCGACAGCAGATACCAGGCGGCGATGAAAACAACGACGCCGACGATGGCAATCGTGGAATATTGTCTTGTGAGATAGGCTGACGCGCCTTCACGGATGGCGCCAGCGATTTCCTGCATACGCTGTGTTCCCTGATCGGCCGAGAGGACCGAGCGGATCGCCCATATGGCGAAAAGGACGGAAAGCACACCGCAGGCAATAACGAGAAGTAAGACTGCCACTCCCATTTGCATAAAGGCCAACTCCCATTGAGCGCATCCCGAAAAATGTGGAACGGTTTTCGGAAAAAATGCGCGGCCAATCAGACAACTGGAGCGCCGGTCTGTTGCAAACAGATCGAAACACGCTCCATAGTTTGCGCTGGCTACCGTCAGACCGCGAGCCGCGATTGTCGGCAGGCACATGCGCAGGATAGGCCGGAAAACCCCTCCCCGGACCCGACTGAGCGGCATGGAAGTGCCTGAAGCCAATAAAGGATACCGGGCTTCATCGGTATATTCACGTCTGGAACTTACGCCTTGAAATCAAGATATTGGCGCGATTCCTTGCATTTCAGCATTCTCAATGCCGCGCAACCAACATGCGAAACGGTTTAACAAACGTCAAGTCGTTCTTTGCCAGCGTACAACGAAAGAAGGGCTGCGATTTCTCACAGCCCTTCTTTCGTCATTATTGTCGGGGAAGCCGGATCAGCGCGGCTTCACGCCCCGGCTTTCGCCGCGAACGACGAATGCCAGCCGGTCGAGCACGGCATTGACCAGTTTCGGCTCATCCTCGGTATAGAACGCCTTGGCGATATCGACATATTCCGACACGATCACGGCGGTCGGCACATCATTGCGCGACTTCAGTTCCCATGTGCCGGCGCGCAGAATGGCGCGCAGGGTGGAATCGAGACGCGACAGCGGCCAGTCTTCCGTCAAAGCCTGATGAATCATCGGGTCGAGTTTCAACTGGTCATCGACCACGCCTGCGACGATTGCGCGGAACCATTGCGGATCGGCGTCGAGATATTGCGTGCCGTCCACTTCCTTGCCAAGCCGGAAAGATTCGTACTCGGCCACCACTTCCAGTACGCCCGTACCCGCGACATCCATCTGATAGAGCGCCTGCACGGCGGCAAGACGGGCGACGCCGCGCTTGTTTGCCGTGCGCGGAGCGTTGGGGGTCGGGCGGCCTGAGGTAGAAGAATTCATAATATTCAGGCTCCGAACTTCTTGCGCAGGTCGATCATGGTCAGTGCGGCGCGGGCAGCAAAACCGCCCTTGTCCTTGTCTTCGCGACGAGCGCGAACCCAGGCCTGCTCTTCGTTCTCGACCGTCAGGATGCCGTTGCCGATGGCAATGCTTTCCTCGACCGAGAGATTGGTGAGCGCACGGCAGGATTCATTGGATACGATATCGAAGTGATAGGTTTCGCCACGGATAACCGTGCCGAGCGCGACGAAGCCGTCATATTCGGTGCCGCCATTGTCTGCGCCATCGAGAGCAAACGAAATCACGGCAGGAATTTCCAGCGCGCCGGGAACCGTCACGACGTCATAAGTCGCCCCGGCCTCATCCAGAGCCGCCTTTGCGCCATCAAGAAGCGCGTCGGCGAAACCATCGTAGAAACGCGCTTCGACAATAAGCAAATGCGGCGCATGCGCCTCGTGCTTGGACATGAGAGACTCCATGACAAAATTCTGCGGACCGCAACGATGCGGTCAACGCTTAAAATCGGGATATGCTTTTACAGCCTGGGAATTTAGGCTGTAAGCCTATTTCCGATATTGCGCAAGCCTTGCTGCGTAACGTGCGAGCTGGTCGATCTCGATATTGACCTTATCGCCCGCCTTGCGCTCGCCCCAGGTGGTGACTTCCAGCGAATGGCGGATCAAAAGCACGTCGAATTCGTTGCCGTTGACGCCGTTGACCGTCAGCGACGTGCCGTCGAGCGCGACCGATCCCTTCTGGGCGATGAACGGAGCCAGTTCTTCCGGCGCGCGCAGGGTAAAGCGCACCGCATCGCCCTCGTCCTTGCGCCCGACGATTTCGGCCTGCCCGTCGACATGGCCCGAAACGAGGTGTCCGCCCATTTCGTCGCCAAGTTTCAGCGAGCGTTCCAGATTGATGTTCCGCCCGCTCTGCCAATTGGAGATCGTGGTCAGGCGCAGCGCTTCTTCCCAGGCTTCGACCTCGAACCAGCGCGCATTGGTGCCCTTTTCCGGCAGCGCGACCACAGTCAGACAGACGCCCGAGCAGGCGATCGATGCACCAAGCTCGATCGTTTCGGGATCATAGGCGGTCTCGATCCGCAAAAGCACGCCTTCATTGAGCGGCTTGACCCGGTCAACCTTGCCGATATCGGTGATAATGCCTGTAAACATCAGTAAGTCTTCCTTACATATTCCGTATAGGCATCGTCGCCGTAGCGCGCCTGCCGCAGAATTTCGAACTCGTCAGCGATATGGGTTTCAAGACCGTCCACGGCAAGCCCACCCGCCGCGCCGATCTCGACCGGGGAACGGAAGACGGCCAGCCGATCCACGAGCTTTTCATCCAGAAAGCTCTTCGCAACGCCCGCGCCGCCCTCGACCAGAAGCGAGGAAATGCCCTGCGCGGCAAGGTCGTCCAGCAATTCCGGCAAAGCCACGCGGCAATCATGTGTTTCGGTTGCAAGGATACGGCATCCAGCCGCGCTCAGCGCGGCGCGGCGTTCGTCGGGCGCCTCTTCGCTACAGGCAATCCACAAAGGCTGCGCGGCTGCCGACCGCACAAGCTTCGACGACAAAGGCAGGCGCAATCCGCCGTCGAGCACCACACGAACGGGCGAACGCTGTTCCAGCCCCGGCAGGCGGCAGTTCAACACCGGATCGTCGGCTATCGCCGTGTCGATGCCGATCAGGATGATATCCGTCTGCGCCCGCAGGATATGCGACTGCGCGCGCGATACCGGCCCGGTAATCGCCACCTGCCCCTCGCCTTTGCGCCCGATATAGCCGTCGGCGGAAAGTGCAAGTTTCAGAATCACTTCCGGGCGTTTCTTCGCGGATCGATTCAGATAGCCCGCGAGATCGTCGGCAGCCTGTGAGGACAGAATGCCGGGCACGACCTCGATGCCCGCTTCACGCAGGATGGCAAAGCCTTTTCCGCTGACGCGCTCATCCGGGTCGGTCGCGGCGACCACGACACGCGCCACGCCTGCCCGCACCAGCGCTTCCGCACATGGCGGCGTGCGTCCGTGATGGGCACAGGGTTCAAGCGTCACATAAGCCGTCGCGCCGCGTGCCGCCTCGCCCGCATCGGCCAACGCCTGCGGTTCGGCATGGGGTCGCCCGCCAAGCGCGGTCACGCCGCGTCCGACGATGACGCCATCCCTGACGATAATGGTCCCCACCGAAGGGTTGGTGCCTGTCAGGCCCTTGTGACGGCGCGCAAGGCGGATCGTCGCTTCCATGAAGCGGACATCGTCCGATGTCGCTTTCGAATGCGGAAATTCCCTCTCAGCCATTCTATGCTTCCAGATCGTCCCCGGTTTCGGATACCGTCAATTCGTCGATGACGTTGTGGAAATCGACGGCCTTGCTGAAATTCCGGTAGACCGAAGCGAAGCGGATATAAGCGATATCGTCGATGCCTTTCAGCGCATCCATCGCCAGACGACCGATCTCATCGGAGGTCACTTCCGCCTCGCCCGAGCTTTCAAGCTGGCGCACGATGCCGGAAATGGCGCGCTCCACCCTTTCGCCGTCAACGTCGCGCTTGCGCAGCGCCACCTCGATGGACCGCGTGAGCTTGTCGCGGTCGAAGGGAACGCGGCGCCCGCTTTTCTTCACCACCATGAGATCGCGCAACTGGACGCGCTCGAATGTGGTGAAACGCCCACCGCAAACCGAGCAGACGCGGCGTCTGCGAATGACCGCGCCGTCTTCCGCCGGGCGGGAATCCTTCACTTGCGTATCTTCGGACTGGCAATAGGGACAACGCATGGAACACTTTCGACTTTGATGCAGGTAACGCTTAACCGATTCCTGCCGATCATAGCTTATTAACGCCGATCAACCTACCGAGAGCGACAATGAAAAAACCCCGCTCAACAAGGCTGAACGGGGTTTTTCGGAACATCGCAACAGAGCTTAGCCCTGATAGCCGTACATCGGGAAGCGGTCGGTCAGGGCGACGACCTTTTCCTTCACAGCCTGTTCGACGGCGGCATTGCCCTCGTCGGAATTGGCGACCTTGAGGCCATCAAGCACTTCGGCGATCAGCGAGCCGATTTCCTTGAATTCCGTTATGCCGAAACCGCGCGTGGTGCCCGCGGGCGTACCGAGGCGGACGCCGGAGGTCACGAATGGCTTTTCGGGGTCGAACGGAATGCCGTTCTTGTTGCAGGTGATGTTGGCGCGGCCAAGCGCTGCTTCGGCACGCTTGCCGGTCGCATTCTTCGGACGCAGGTCAACCAGCATCAGGTGATTGTCGGTGCCGCCCGAAACGATGTCGAGGCCGTGCGACTTCAGCTCTTCGGCCAGTGCGCGCGCATTGTCCACGACGTTCTTCGCATAGAGCTTGAATTCCGGCTTCAGCGCTTCGCCGAACGCTACGGCCTTGCCAGCGATGACATGCATCAGCGGACCGCCCTGAAGGCCGGGGAAGACTGCCGAATTGATCTTCTTGGCGATATCGGCGTCGTTGGTGAGGATCATGCCGCCGCGCGGACCGCGCAGCGACTTGTGCGTCGTCGTGGTGCAGACATGGGCGTGCGGAACGGGCGACGGATGCTGGCCGCCAGCCACGAGACCGGCGATGTGCGCCATATCGACCATCAGATAGGCGCCGACTTCATCGGCAATCTCACGGAAGCGCTTCCAGTCCCAGATACGCGAATAAGCGGTGCCGCCCGCGAGGATCAGCTTCGGCTTGTTTTCGCGTGCGAGGCGGGCGACTTCGTCCATGTCGAGCAGATGATCGTCCTTGCGAACGCCATAGGAGACGACATTGAACCACTTGCCGGACATATTGACCGGCGAACCGTGCGTCAGGTGACCGCCGGAATTCAGGTCGAGGCCCATGAAAGTGTCACCCGGCTGAAGCAGCGCGAGGAACACGGCCTGGTTCATCTGGCTGCCGGAATTCGGCTGCACATTGGCAAATTCGGCGCCGAAGAGCTTCTTCGCACGTTCGATGGCCAGTTCCTCGACCACGTCCACATACTGGCAGCCGCCGTAATAGCGCTTGCCCGGATAGCCCTCGGCATATTTGTTGGTGAGGATGGAACCCTGTGCTTCAAGAACAGCGCGCGAGACGATGTTTTCCGAGGCGATCAACTCGATTTCGTGGCGCTGGCGACCGAGTTCGTTGCGGATTGCACCGAAAATCTCGGAATCGATATCTTCGAGGCTTGCATTAAAGAACGCATTCTTGGCGGCGTTGGCTTGCGACATGGTTCACACTCTCCGGTCGGCCTGTAAAGCTATTGGATGAGGCGCATTATCACACTTGAGTGCACAAGGCCAATGGCCGCAAAGCGAAAAGCATATTCCAAAATGCGGCAAACCGATTTGATAAATGCGGCGGAACGAAAAAGCCGCCCGAAACAGGTTCGGACGGCTCTGACAAGGCGGTTTCTGATGGAATCAGGTGTCCGTGCCGAGCGCCAGCGCCGTTGCACCGTCCATCTTGTAGATATCGTCGCGGAACTGAACCACGCCGTCGCCCGTGGACCAGGCGGTAATATAGACAAAGTGCAGAGGAACCGGATCGGCAATCTGGACCGGCGTGTTCGTGCCGGTTTTGATGGTGCTTTCGATAGTCTGGCGATCCCAGCCCGCCGTATTCTTCAAGAGCCACACATCGAGGTCGCGCACATTCTGCACACGGACGCAGCCTGACGAGTCGAAACGCATGAGCTTGTTGAAATAGCTCTTCTGCGGCGTGTCGTGCATGTAGACCGCGTAAGGATTGTGGAAGTTGATCTTGGTCGAGGACATGGCGTTGATCTTGCCGGGGTCCTGACGGAACATAAGCTTCACCGCATCGTCCGTGTTCCAGTCCACGGTTTCAGGCGCGACTTCCTGGCCCGACTGGTCGTAAAGGCGGATCTTGTTCTTGGTCAGATATTGCGGGTCCTTCCGCATCAGCGGAATGATGTCCTTCTGGATGATCGACTTCGGCGCGGTCCAGTAAGGATTGAGGATGACCTCGTGAATCTTCGAGTTGAGGAGCGGCGTCTGGCGGTCGATCTTGCCGACGACCGCCGTATGGCGCTGCACGACGCTGCCGCCCTCGACGGCCTCGATGCGCGCGGCCGGAATGTTGACCATCACGAAACGCTGTTCCTGCATACCTTCATTGGCGAGAGGCGAGAGGCGCTGCAAATTGGTCTGAAGCTGGCCGAGACGCGTATTGGCGTCCACATTCATGGCGGCATAGGTGAACTGGCCCATCACGCCATCGGCAGGCAGGCCATGGCGCGACTGGAAACGCTTCACGGCGGCATCGACATAGGTATCGAACGAGCTGGAAAGGCCGGCGCCTTGCGGCAGGTCGCCTGAAATTATCAGACGCTTGCGCAAATATTGCACCGCCGGATCGGTCACGCCGATCTTGAGCTTCGTATTGCCCGGAACGTTCGGCCAGCCGCCGCGACCGGCAATATCGGTATATTGCGCTATCGCGTTCTGGAGACTGGCCACAGTCTGCTGGCTCAGGACCGGCTGATTGGTCGCCACGCGCTGGCCACCCGTCGCGCGGGCATCGAACTGGTCATCCCAGTTGCCGCGGCGCGGAGAAGCGAGAATGTCGGTCAGCGCCTGTTGCGCGTAAGCCGAGGAAACCGTGGCGGAAGCGGCTACGGAAAGGCCGGCTGTCGCCGCGCCGCGGAGGAAACGGCGGCGATCCATTCTGAGAGCATCGGCTGGTTTGTCGGTTTTCGTCATTTTGCTTGGTTCCAAAAGGCTGACCGCTCACGCGGGTTCTTTCCAGAGAATATCAGCAACAGGCCAGCACGCGGCTTTCGGTCTTCAAAATCGCATATCCACCGCTTCTACCATATTCCGGTATCAGGGCCTATTCCCGAAGGCGGCACAATATTGGCCGTGCCTTTATGAAAGGCTTAAGTCATTTTTTATGGCTTAATCATGTCGCATGGCCGGTATTTCAAGCCATGCGACCCCGGATTGAGAGCCTGACCGCATCTTATTCCCTTCAATGGAAGCAGGCTGTGACAGTTCTGCAACAAGCGGACAGCTTGCCAAAGCCCGGTTACAGCCGATAGGCGATGCTGTCGTTCCAGAAGCGGTCGAGACGCTGAAGCGACTTGTTCATCGCCGTAAACTCATCGACCTGAATGCCGCCGACCTGTTCGATGGAAGAGATGTGGCGTTCATAGAGCGCGGCCACCTGTGCGGCGATCTCGTTGCCCTTGTCGGTCAGGCTGACGCGCACCGAACGGCGGTCCACGCGGGAACGCTGGTGGTGGATGAAGCCCATTTCGACAAGCTTCTTGAGGTTATACGACACGTTGGAGCCGAGATAGTAACCGCGCGAGCGCAATTCGCCTGCGGTCAGTTCCGAATTGCCGATATTGAAAAGAAGCAGCGCCTGCGTGGCGTTGATGTCGCTGCGGCCGTTGCGGTCGAACTCGTCCTTGACGACGTCGAGCAGGCGGCGATGCAGACGCTCGACAAGCTGGAGCGCTTCCAGATAGAGCGAGCGAAGTGCGGTTTCCGGTGTCGTGAGCGGAGCGGATACATCCGTCTTGCGCTGTGCGTTGATCATTTCTTTTGCCTCTCTGCCGGAGCCGCATTCCATGAAACCATGATGCAGCTCTCTTCCTGTTTTATGCGGTGTATTGTTTCTCACCGTTCTGACCGGAATTTAGGGGAGATGCATAAAATTCGACTTAAAAGTCAGCCTTAACAGTAACTTACCGGCGAAATTGGCCATTCAGGCTTAATGTTTACTTACTCCGTATCTTTCGCGGCCCCTTTCGGCGGAACCTCGCTGGAGCAGAAAAATCCCGGTTTTCCGGGCCTGCGGCGGAATGCCGGATTAAACTTTCGTCATTTGAGAACCGGCTCGATCCGCGATAGCTTCGCTTCATATCAAAACTGATCGGAGAGACCATGACGCCTCATCTTGCCCGTTACGTCGTTATCGGTGGATTGTTGAGCTTTACCGGGTTTACGGGTTTCGCCCATGCCGAACCTGTTACAGCCGCTCCGCAAATGACGATATATAAAGACCCCACCTGCGGCTGTTGCGAAGGATGGGCCGACCACATGAAGGCGGCGGGCTTCAACGTAACGGTCAGAAACGAAGATGCGATGGACAGGATCAAGGAAGAGCACGGTGTGAATCCCGATCTTGCCTCATGCCATACGGCGGTTGTCGATGGCTATGTCATCGAGGGCCATGTCCCGGCCGGTGCGGTCAAGCGGCTGCTGGTCGAGCGTCCGCAGGCAACGGGGCTGACGGCGCCGGGTATGCCGATGGGATCGCCGGGCATGGAAATGCCGGGCAGCGCGCCCGACACTTACGATGTTCTGCTTTTCAACGAAAAGACGGCGAAGCCCTATGCCCGCTATCGCGGCACTGAAAAACTTTAGACCCTAAGCCGGCAGGTTCGCGCGCGCCTGCCGCCTCTTTTCAAGAAACAGCAGGATGCGGAAGACCACATAAATGACGATACAGGCCGCGTTGAACCCGACGGTCAGCGGCCTGTATTCGAAATGGCGCGAGAAAACCGAATAGATGGCGATCTCGCCAATCGCGGCCACGAACCACAGCACCGGCCCCCAGGGCGCGCGCATCCATAGGCCCGTGGCGGCAACCGGCATCAGGACCGCCAGGGCGACGACGGCGGTCTGCCAGAGCCAGGGCATCAGGTCGAAGCGCCACAGAAGGCCCGGATGCACGCCGATAAGCCTGATCCAGTAGAAAACGCCGCTCGCCAGCGCCACGAGCGCGAGCAACCGGATGAACCATGTAAAAGCCCATTCGGTACCGCTCGGCTGGGTGTGCTGGCGCAGCTCGTTCATATGCATCAGCCGATCCTCATCAGAAGGTCAGTTCCCTTTCACCCAGATTGGCGAAATAGGCGTTGACCTGTTCGGGCCTGACCTCATCGAGCGTTGCAGGCTTCCAGGATGGCGCGCCGTCCTTGTCGATGAGAAGCGCGCGAACGCCTTCATAGAAATCGTGCGCTTCCAGCATCCGGCTGGCAATGCGGTATTCCATGCGCATACAGCCATCCAGATCGAGCGCCCGCCCATCGGCAATCTGGCGGAAAGTGACCGCGACGCTGGTCGGCGACCGTGTGGCGATGACCGTCAGTATGTCCCGCGCGGGTTTGCTGCCGCCCTCGGCGGCCTTCTCGATGGCCGCGATGCAATCGGCAAGGGTTGCATGGGAAAAGCATTCGTTGACGATCTGGCGGGTTTCGACGGAAGTCTCGAAATCGGGATACTGGCTGCGGGTCAGAGCGGCCTCGATATCGCCGGTTGCGACGATGTCGTCGCGCACGTCCTCCAAATCGCTCGCAGCCACGGCATGGGTGGCGATACCGCTCTGGAGGCAGTCGCCCCAGCGGATGCGATTGCCGGTCAGCGCCAGATAATAGCCGAAATTGTCGTGCAGATGCGGCAGGAACGCGCTGCCGCCCACATCCGGGAAGAAACCGATGCCGGTTTCCGGCATGGCGAACATCGTGTTCTCGGTCACGACGCGATGCGAACCGTGCACGGAAATGCCCGCGCCGCCGCCCATGACGATACCGTTGATGAGCGATACATAAGGCTTCGGAAACCGGCCTATGCGCGCATTGAGCCGATATTCGTCGCGGAAGAATTCATAGGCGGGCGTTCCCGCCTGACCGGCCTTGTAGGCCGCGACCACGTCGCCCCCGGCGCAGAAGGCGCGCCCCTCGCCTTCCAGAATCACGCAGGCCACTTCCGGATCGTCTTCCCATGCCTGCAATGCACGGTCGAGCGCGAGAATCATATCGTGGGTGAGCGCGTTGAGGGCAGCGGTCCTTGTAAGCTTCACAAGCCCGGCTTTTCCCTTGCGCTCGAAGCTGATTTCGCTGCCGCCACCGAAGTCGATTTGCATGTCGTTTCTCCCATTCCCGTCAATGGGTAGAAAGTGAGACGCCCCGCGTCAATCCTGCGCAGGTCATTGTTCTTGGTTTCACCACTTTTCCCGTGATAAACCGTCGGCACCGTCATCAGCCTTTCGAACGCGCCGGTTCGCGGCTTTCTATTCTCGGGAATAGGGAATATTCCAATGAGCGACCGTCAGTCCAAATATTTGCCAACCAATATCAGCCAGCACGTCGACGACGTGACAGGCGGCAGACGTCTGCGCCGGATGCGAAAGGCCGACTGGTCCCGCAGGCTGGTACAGGAAACGCGCCTGTCGGTTGACGATCTCATCCTGCCTTTCTTCCTGACATACGGCACGGGCGTGAGCGAACCGGTGGAGGCAATGCCGGGCGTGGAGCGCTATTCGGTGGACATGGCCGTACGGATGGCCGAAAAGGCCGCCAGGCTCGGCATCCCGGCCATAGCGCCCTTCCCGCGTGAAAAGCCGGAAGTGAAGACAGAAGACGGCGCATTCGTCGCCAGCCCCGACAATCTCATCAATCGCGCCGTGCGCGCAATCAAGAAGGAAGTGCCGGAAATCGGCATCATCACCGATGCGGCGCTCGACCCGTTCACGACGCACGGGCATGACGGCATTCTGCGCGACGGCGAAATCCTGAACGACGAATCGGTCGCCATGGTGGTTCGCGGCGCGCTTTCGCAGGCCGAAGCCGGTGCGGACATCATCGCGCCGTCCGACATGATGGACGGGCGCGTCGGCGCCGTTCGCCAGGCGCTGGACGAACACGGCTTCAACCATGTTCCGATCATGGCCTATGCCACCAAGTTCGCCTCGGCCTTCTACGGTCCCTATCGCGGCGCCATCGGCACGCAGGGACTCCTGAAGGGTGACAAGAAGACCTATTATCTCGATCCGGCCAATCCGGAAGAAGCGGTGCGCGAAGCCGAGCAGGACGTTGCCGAAGGCGCAGACATGCTGATGGTGAAACCCGGCCTGCCCTATCTCGACATCATCCACCGCCTGAAGAGCGAACTCCGCCTGCCGACCTATGCCTATCAGGTGTCGGGCGAATATGCGATGATCAGGGCCGCCGGCATGAATGGCTGGATCGACGAGGAAAAGGTGGTGATGGAAAGCCTTCTCTCCTTCAAGCGCGCGGGCTGCAACGGCATCCTGACCTATTTCGCCATGGAAGTGGCTGAAAAGCTCAAGGGATAGGTCCTGACCCTAAAGCCCTACAAGCCTGGTTCCGGCGGGCGGGAAATCATCGAATTTCCTTGAAACCGCCGGGTTTGGTTCCCATGTTGATGACTGTTCCGCCGAGGTGGCGGGACAGCGCCGGTCTGTTCATCCCCCGGACGCTTCCTTGGAAACGACTGGAAGGAACGATGTCCGACCATATTCTGCACGGCGAAGTCATGGGGCCGCGTTATGAAAGCCGCGCATTCTTTGAAGGCGTGCGCACCCGCCGCATCATGGCTTTTCTCATCGATTATCTGATTGTCTTTCTGCTTTGCATCCCCGCCGCAATCGTAATTGCGATCCTCGGCATCATCACGCTCAGCCTGGGCTGGATGCTTTACGGCATCATGTTCCCCATGGTGGCGCTGTTCTACGTCGCGCGCACGCTCGGCGGGCCGCAGCAGGCCACGAAGGGCATGCAGATGATGAACATCAAGCTCGTCCGGCTGGAAGGCGGCACTGTCGATTCCATGCTCGCCATCGTTCACACGGTGCTGTTCTGGGGTCTCAATGTCGTGCTGACGCCGTTGATCCTGCTCGCCACGCTGGTCCTCGACCGCAAGCGCACCGTGCACGATCTCCTGCTGGGCACCGCCGTCATTCGTTCGGATCGGTAAACGCATAGAGTTGAATCGACGCATCGTGCTTTCCGAAAATCGATTCCGAATTTCGGGCCGATGCTTCAGATCAAAAAAATTCAGAGCCGGCTGCGCAAAATGCCTATTGACGTTTTGTGCGGTCGGCTCAATCCTTAGAGTCAGTATCGTGATGGTTTTGCCAGAGCATTTTCGAGCCAAAAGTGCGAAGCGGTTTTGCGTGGGATAATGCGTCAAAGCAGATAAAGTGAGCCATTTCGTGGATATTGAATGACCCATCAACCGCAACAGTCTCCGCAATTCTTTCTGACAGCTCCATCGCCGTGCCCGTATCTCGAAGGCCAGATGGAGCGAAAAGTCTTTACGCATCTGGTGGGGGACAAGGCGAACGAGATCAACGATCTCCTGACCCAGGGCGGGTTTCGCCGTTCACAGAACATAGCCTATCGTCCGGCCTGCGAGCTTTGCCGCGCCTGCGTCTCGGTGCGCATTCTGGCGGATCAGTTCGAGATGACGCGCAATATGCGCCGCATCTGGAGCCAAAATCGCGACCTCGTCGGGCGCGTGCACAAGGCGCAGCCCAGCACCGAGCAATATGCGCTTTTCCGCGACTATCTCGATGCCCGGCATCGCTCGGGCGGCATGTCGGACATGACGGTGCTCGATTATGCGATGATGGTCGAGGACACGCATGTCAACACGCAAGTTATCGAATATCGCCGGCGCGGACCGGACAGTTTCATCGACCCCAAGGGCGATGGCGAACTGGTTGCCGTGGCTCTGACCGACGTCATGGCCGATGGCCTGTCGATGGTCTATTCTTTCTTCTCGCCGCATATGCACGAGCGCTCGCTCGGCACCTATATGATCCTTGATCACATCGAACGCGCGCGCGCGGCGGGCCTGCCGCATGTCTATCTCGGCTATTGGGTCGAGGGATCGCGCAAGATGCAGTACAAGATCCGCTTCACCCCGCAGGAACATCTCGGACCGAAAGGCTGGGACAAGTTCGAGGGGTAGGGTCTAAACCGCGCTTTCAAGCAACGGCTTTTGCCACTATATCGGGATGTTGCCCGATGACACGAACATAGGCGATGGCAAAATCAGGCGCAGTCACTCGCGCCTGTTCCCAATCGCGCAACGTCCCGACCGGCACCCGGAAGCGATTGGCAAATTCGGACTGTGACAGGCCCAGACCTGTCCTTGTCTTGCGGATCAAACGGGCACGCTGGCCACGATCCAGCGCTTCGACCGTCACATCAAAGTCTTCGGCATCATTCGAATCAGCAGGTAGCGTGATATGCTCTTTCTTCACCCTTGTTGCTCCTTCTCACCGAAATGAAGCGGGCCAGATCGCGTCGCCAGACAAAAACGCCGGTGAACAGCTTTTCCTCGACGAGCCCGATCACCTTGAAGCGCTCCTCTCCATCGACCGCACGTATCGATGGAACAATCAGATGATTGTCATCCTCAAAGAGCCGATCGCCAAACGATAGAGGCAATTTGTGCTTCTCACGGTTGATCGTATCCTTGAAGGGGTCAAATCTGTCTCCCGTCACGTTTACGATCCTACGGGATTTCCGTATAATTTACAAGTCTGAGCATTTTTCCGTTGCCGTATTTTGTGGAAGCTAACGTTCAAAACTTGCCCGAACGGGGGAAGCCTTTCGGCACCAGACGTCCCGCAGAAGCGCGCGCGCCGATCCATTCGGCCAGTTCGTCCTTGCTGCGGGTAAAGGTTCGCTCCGCCGAATCCTGCCATGACAGGCCATCGGCCATCGCAAAGGTGCGAATGTCGGATATGCCGCCATCCTTGTATTTTTGCAGGCGCACGCCCTTGCCGCGTGTCATCTCCGGTATCTCGGATAGCGGGAAGACGACCATTTTGCGGTTTTCGCCGACGACCGCGATATGATCGCCGGAAACGCGCTGGCAGAGCTTGGCCTCGTCCGGCGCCTTGACGTTCATCACCTGCTTGCCCTTGCGGGTATTGGCGACTGCTTCGTTTTCGGCGACGATGAAGCCATTACCTTCGTGGCTGACGAGTAACAGTTTCGCCGCCGGATCGTGCACGAAAGCTGTCAAAATATCCTGATCGTTCTCCATATCGACCAGAATGCGGATCGGTTCGCCATGGCCGCGACCGCCCGGCAACGTGTTTGCGCCAATGGTGAAGAACTTGCCGCCGGTGGTGAAGAACAGAAGCTTGTCGGTCGTTTCCGCATGGAAAGCGAGCTTGAGCTTGTCGCCTTCCTTGAAGGTAAGCGTCGAGAAATCGGCAAGATGCCCCTTCATGGCGCGCAGCCAGCCCTTTTCCGACACAACGATGGTGACCGGCTCGCGCTCGATCATCGCGTGATGAATGTCTTCCAGATCGTGAGTCGGCGCTTGCGCAAAGGTCGTGCGGCGTTGCCCGAGCTTCGTCTTTGGCCCGAATTTCTCGCGTACCGCCTTGATCTCGGCGCTGATCTTCTTCCACTGGCGGGTGCCGGAAGCAAGCAGGCCTTCCAGATCGGCCTTCTCGGCGGTCAGAGCGTCGAATTCCTTGCGAATCTCGAATTCTTCCAGCTTGCGCAACGAACGCAGGCGCATATTGAGGATCGACTCGGCCTGAACATCCGTTAGTTCGAACGTCCGCATCAGTTCCTGCTTCGGCTCGTCTTCCTCGCGGATGATGCGGATGACCTCATCCAGATTGAGATAGGCGATCAGGAAGCCGCCGAGGATTTCCAGACGTCTTTCGATTTCGGCCAGACGGAACTGCGAGCGGCGGACGAGTACTTCCTTGCGGTGGTCCAGCCATTCGCGCAGCACGCTGCCCAGCGACAGCACGTTCGGCACCTTGCCGTGCGACAGCACATTCATATTGAGCGAAACGCGGCTTTCAAGCTCGGTCAGCTTGAAGAGCGATTCCATCAGAAGTTCGGGATCGACCGAACGGTTCTTCGGCTCCAGAACGATGCGGATATCTTCCGCCGATTCATCCCGAATGTCGTCAAGAAGCGGCAGCTTCTTCGCCAGAAGCAGTTCGGCGATCTTTTCGATAAGGCGCGACTTCTGCACCTGATAGGGAATTTCGGTGACGACGATCACCCAGGTGCCGCGATTGCCCTCTTCCTTCTCCCAGCGCGCGCGAACGCGGAAAGCACCGCGACCGGTGCGATAAGCCTCGACAATATTGCCATGTTCCTCGACCAGAACGCCGCCGGTCGGGAAATCCGGGCCGCGCACCTTGCATTTCAACAGTGCCGTGGGATCGGCTTTCGCTTCCTGCTCGATTTCCGCATATTGTTCCGGCGAGGTAATCAGTTCCTCCACGCCCGCATCGGGGTGGCTGATCAGATAAAGCGCGGCAGAACAAAGCTCGGCCACATTATGCGGCGGAATATTGGTGGCCATGCCGACCGCGATACCTGCCGACCCGTTGGCCAGAAGGTTCGGGAAAGCGCCCGGCAGGACGATGGGTTCCTCGTCCTCCTCATTATAGGTCGGGCGAAAATCGATGGCGTTTTCGTTGATGCCTTCCAGCAGCAGCGTCGCCACTTCGGTCATGCGCGCTTCGGTGTAGCGCATGGCGGCGGCATTATCGCCGTCGATATTGCCGAAATTGCCCTGCCCGTCCACCAGCGGATAACGCACCGCGAAATCCTGCGCCAGACGCACCAGCGCATCGTAGATCGACGCATCGCCATGCGGATGGAATTTACCCATCACGTCGCCGACGATACGCGCACATTTCGCATAGGCCTGATCGGGATTGAGCCGCAGAAGACGCATCGCATGCATGATGCGGCGATGCACGGGCTTGAGGCCGTCGCGCACATCCGGCAGCGCACGATGCATGATCGTGGACAGCGCGTAAGCGAGGTAGCGCTCTTCAAGAGCCGATTTGAGATCGACCCGCTCGATATGTTCTTCGCCATCGCCGGGCGGAATCAGACTTTTTCCCATATCTCTCAGTACCAATTGCGCGATTCGTCAGCAAGCGTTCTGGAGAACCAATCCAGTACATTCGTCGTAAATCCGCCGCCATTGTTACCCTATAGAACGACAGGGATCGCGTCCCTCACGCAATTACAGGCAGCAAATCATGGTATTAAATCGAACGATTTGCGCTTATGAATGCGGCATCGAATAAAGGATCAGGCAGGAGCTTCGAATGCAGGTTTTCTCCAACATCAAACCGGTCGCGCGCGTCTTTGCCGCAAGCACGGCGCTTGCGCTGATCTTCGGCAGCGCCGCCATGGCCGCGGACGCCAATGCCGTCGCAGAGCGCCTCAAGGCGATCTATGCGAAACAGGGCGGCGAACTGAATTTCGCCAATGTGAAGGCGGATGGCTCCCGCATCGTCCTTGAAGGCACCACGCTCAAGCTGACCGCCGAATCGGACAAGACCGTCCCAATCGGTGACGTGGCGCTGAATGACGTTCAGGATGCGCCGGATGGCGGCTTTACAATCGGACAGGTTGTCGTCCCGGACATCACCGTCACGGATACCGAAGACAAAAAAGATGCCGCCACGATCAAGGGCATGTCGATGCACAACCTTTTTGTTCCATCGGCATCGGCCACGGGACCGCTCGACAGCATGGCCCTCTACGACAATCTGAAGATCGACGAGATTGCGCTCGGGCAGCCCGGAAAGGATGGCGCGACCGTCAAGGACATCGACGTCTCGCTCGACACGTCGAACAAGGCGGAAAAGATCGGCTTCACCACGACCGTTGCAAGCATCGACGCGACCTTCGGCAGCGACGGCAAGAACCCGCTTGCGCCGCTTGGCATGAAAAACTTTCAGGCCGCGGTCAACATGAAGGGGCAATGGTCGCCGCAATCCGGCGATATGTCGCTCGACCAGATGGAAATCGATGCTGTCGATCTCGGCAAGCTCAACATCACGGCGAGCCTTGGCGGCTACGATCTTGCATTCGTCGAAGCGGTGCAGAAGACGCAGGAAACCATGGCCAGGACCGACACCGACAAGGACGCGGCCGGTCTTGCAATACTCGGCCTTGCCGAACAGCTGAATGTCAAGAATCTGGCGATCCGTTTCGATGATGCTTCGCTGACCAACAAGCTGCTCACCTATTATGCAAAGAAGCAGGGATCGGACGCCAAGGCGCTCGGCTCGCAGATGAAGCTCATGGTTCCCCTCATGGCAACCCAGCTCAACAATCCCGAGTTCGCCGCACAGTTGAAAACCGCAAGCGACAAATATTTCAGCGATCCGAAGTCGCTGACCATCAGCGCATCGCCCGACCAGCCCGTCACCTTCGCCTCGATCGTGGCCACCGCATCGCTGGACCCGACCAAGATCATCCAGCTTCTGAAAGTCGGCGTCGACGCCAATAACTGATACAAAGCCAATAAAAAACCCGGCCTCGCAGCCGGGTTTTTTGCGTTCGACAAGCGGGGAAATCAGCTCTTCTGTATCGGCGCCAGACGGATATGCAGGTCACGCAACTGGGCGGGCGACACATCCGAAGGCGCGTTCATCAGAAGATCGAGCGCCTGCTGGTTCATCGGGAAGAGCGAGATTTCGCGCAGGTTCTTCGCACCGACGAGCAGCATGATCACGCGGTCGATACCGGCAGCCATGCCGCCATGCGGTGGCGCGCCATACTGGAATGCGCGGTAAAGGCCGCCGAAGCGTTCTTCCACATCCTGCTGGCTCAGCCCCACCTTTTCGAAAGCCTTGACCATGAGGTCGGGCAACTGGTTACGGATCGAACCGGAAGCGATTTCAAAGCCGTTACAGACCAGATCGTACTGATAGGCTTTGATGGCGAGCGGATCCTGATTTTCCAGCGCGTCCATACCGCCCTGCGGCATGGAGAACGGGTTGTGCGCGAAGTCGAGCTTCTTGTTGTCCTCGTCCCATTCGTAGAACGGGAAGTCGATGATCCAGGCCAGTTCGAAACGGGCGCGATCAACGAGGTTCAATTCCTCGCCTGCGCGGGTGCGCGCATCGCCTGCGAACTTGTAGAACTTCGACGGCTGACCGGCCACGAAGAAGCAGGCATCGCCATCGCCAAGGCCAAGCTGCGCGGCAATCGCAGCGGTGCGCTCTTCGCCGATATTCTTGGCAATCGGGCCAGCGCCTTCGAGCTTGTCGCCTTCCTTGCGCCAGAAGATATAGCCAAGGCCCGGCTGGCCTTCGCTCTGCGCCCAGGAATTCATGCGATCACAGAAGGCGCGGCTGCCGCCGGTCTTGGCCGGAATGGCCCAGACTTCGACCTTCGGGTCGTTGGCGATCATGTTCGCGAAGACCTTGAAGCCGGAACCGGCGAAATGGTCAGTCACGGCCTGCATTTCAATCGGGTTGCGCAGATCCGGCTTGTCCGAACCATAGGTGCGGATCGCATCGTCATAGGCGATGCGGCGGAAGGTCTGCGTGACCGGCTTGCCCTCGGCAAACTCCTCGAAAATGCCGCGCATGACGGGTTCCATCGTCTCCCAGACTTCTTCCTGGGTGACGAAGCTCATTTCAAGGTCGAGCTGGTAGAATTCGCCCGGCAGACGGTCGGCGCGCGGATCTTCGTCACGGAAGCACGGCGCGATCTGGAAGTAGCGGTCGAAACCGGCCACCATCAGAAGCTGCTTATACTGCTGCGGCGCCTGCGGCAGCGCATAGAACTTGCCTTCGTGAATACGGCTCGGCACGAGGAAGTCGCGCGCGCCTTCCGGCGAGGAAGCCGTCAGGATCGGCGTGGTGAATTCGTTGAAGCCGATCTCGGTCATGCGGCGACGCATCGCGGCAATGATCCTGGTGCGGCTCATGATGTTCTTGTGCAGCGTTTCGCGGCGCAGGTCGAGGAAGCGGTATTTCAGGCGAATGTCTTCCGGGTAATCCGGCTCGCCGAAGACCGGCAGCGGCAATTCCTTGGCAGCCGCCAGAACCTCGATCTCGGTCGCGAAGATTTCCACTTCGCCGGTCGGCAGATTGCCGTTGACCGCATCGGCTGCACGGGCCTTCACTTCGCCATCCACACGGATAACCCATTCGCCGCGCACCGTTTCGGCAACCTTGAAGGCCGGAGAATCGGGATCGGCGACGATCTGGGTCAGGCCGTAATGGTCGCGAAGATCGATGAAGAGAATGCCGCCATGGTCACGAACGCGGTGAACCCAGCCGGAAAGACGAACGTTCGAGCCAACATCTGTCTTGCGAAGGGCTGCACAGGTATGGCTGCGGTAACGATGCATGATTTCTGCCTTCTGGAAGTGAAATAATTAGAGCAGGCAAAGCGCTGCAAATTCTGGCGGAAAAGCGCATTTTGACCGGGTTTTGTCAAGTCTGCATTGCCGACAGTGCCTGCCGTTCGCCCTGCTTGATGCGATGTGTGTGCAAAAAACACGATTTGCGCCGGTCCCCGGACTGGTTTTACGCATTTTTCCGCGACAAGAAGCATCGCCTTGTCTAAAAGAAAAACATGCAGCTCATCACGACGACCCAGGCCCTTGAAGAGGCCGTATCCGCCCTCGCCAAATCCGATTTTGTCACGGTCGACACGGAGTTCATCCGTGAGACGACATTCTGGCCGGAATTGTGCCTGATCCAGATGGCTTCGCCGGACCATACGGCGCTGGTGGATGCGCTCGCGCCCGGCCTCGACCTCGCGCCGTTCTTCCGTCTCATGGGCGACCAGGGCGTGGTCAAGGTTTTCCACGCGGCCCGTCAGGACATCGAAATCGTCTTCCACCTCGGCGACCTGATCCCCTCGCCCGTCTTCGACAGTCAGGTCGCGGCCATGGTATGCGGCTTTGGCGACGCCATTTCCTACGACCAGCTCGTGCAGAAAATCACCGGCAAGCATATCGACAAGTCGTCGCGCTTCACCGACTGGCGCAGGCGCCCGCTTTCCGACAAGCAGCTCGACTATGCGCTGGCCGACGTCACCTATCTGCGCGACATCTATCTCCATCTGAAGGAAGAACTTCACAAGGAAGGCCGCAGCGAGTGGGTGAACGAGGAAATGGCGGTGCTGACTTCCCGCGAGACCTATGATTTGCATCCCGACGATGCGTGGCGCCGGGTCAAGGCGCGGGTGCGCAAACCCATCGAGCTTGCCATCGTGCAGGCCGTTGCCGCCTGGCGCGAGCGCGAGGCGCGTGAGCGCAACGTCCCGCGCGGCCGCGTCATCAAGGACGACACGATTGCCGAAATCGCGCAGCAGCAGCCGCGCGACGCGGAGGCGCTGGGCCGTTTGCGCTCCATTCCGAAAGGCTGGGAGCGTTCGGCACAGGCGGCAGGACTTGTCGCCGCCATCCAGTCGGCGCTTGAAATCCCCAAGGATGACCTGCCGAAACTACCGAAACCGTCGCATTCGCCCGAAGGCAGCGCCGCTGCGGCCGATCTTCTCAAGGTACTGCTCAAGCTTGTGACCGAAGAACATGGCGTCGCGGCAAAGGTCGTCGCCAACTCGGACGATATCGACAAGATCGCTGCGGAAGGCGACAATGCCAATGTGCCCGCTCTGCAAGGCTGGCGCCGCGAAGTCTTCGGCCAGAAGGCGCTCGATCTCATCGACGGCAAGATCGGAATCAAG
This sequence comes from Brucella daejeonensis, assembly GCF_014199265.1. Lineage (GTDB taxonomy): Bacteria > Pseudomonadota > Alphaproteobacteria > Rhizobiales > Rhizobiaceae > Brucella > Brucella daejeonensis. The sequence goes on along the minus strand of NZ_JACIJG010000004.1, from coordinate 97,660 downwards.
TTCGAGAACCGGCGGATCACGGCGTTGGAGTTAGGGGAGTAAGGGAGTAAGGGAGTAAGGGAGTAAGGGAGTAAGGGAGTAAGGGAGTAGAATTACTTATTCTTGATCAAGGCAAATATTTTACTTGCCTTGTCCACCACTTGCCCGCACCCTATTCCCCTATTCCCCTATTCCCCTATTCCCCTATTCCCCTATTCCCCTATTCCCCTATTCCCGCGTCCCCTCCACAGCACCATCGCCCACCGCGAAATAGATGTTCTTTCCGGTGAGCTTCGAGAGTTGTTGGAGGCGGCCTTCCGGGCGGTCCGAAATGAGATCGGCGAGATCGCCCGGCACCACCAGCGCGATGCCGTTTTCTTCCTCACGCCAGACAAGGCGCGGGATCACCCCCGGCATGGATGCCGACAGAAGATAGACGACCCGCAGCAACGCACCGAGAAGCTTGGCCCGCTCGCGCAGGCGCGGCGTGGCAAGCTGGACGATTTCCGGTGCGATTTCGTCCTGGATCAGCCCTTCATGACGATAATAGTTGGCGAGCGCCATGAAGGAGCGTCCGGGGTGGTCGATCCCTCCGAACGAGCCATGGGCGATGATGTTCAGCGCCTGCGAGCCGCGATAATCGGGATGCGCCCGCCAGCTTATATCCGCCACCAGGCAGGCCGCCTGCCGGTAACGGGCTTCGTCCCCGGTTTCGTCGAAGCCGAGGACGGGCAGCGACAGGGTCGTCCAGGCTGCCAGTTCCCGGGCATGGCGTGGGGAGCGTGAACGCAGGATGGACAATTCGTCCGCCGACGCCAGCAACGGGTCGAGCCGCTGTTCGTTCTTCGGCAGGAGCGAGTAGAGATAGCCTTCACGGACGCCGAGCGCCGAAAAGACGATCTTCGACGGCTTCATGCGGCGAATGGTTTCGAGCAGCACCGTCGCGCCATAGGACAGGAGCTGACGGCGGTTCTTGGAAACCGCCTCGATGCCCCGCATCGTGTCTATATTGCCCTTGGCGACGCGCTTGAGGAAGTTTTGCGCCTCCACCGGGTCCATCTCGTAGCCGTGCATGACATGCAGGGGGTAGTTCCTGGCCGTCATGTGCAGCTTGGCAAGGTTACGCCATGTGCCGCCGACCGCATAGAAAACCTCGCCCTGATGCGCTTCGAGAAGCGTGGCCTTGGCGAGTTCCTGATGCGAAATCTTCGTCGCCTCGGTCAGTTTCTCGTTCGACATATCCTGCAGGCGCAGGCCGCCGAGCGGGAGCGTGATCCCCTCGCCGACGTCGTAATCGTTGACGGCGACCAGTTCCAGACTGCCGCCGCCGAGGTCCCCTGTCACACCTTTCGGCCCGTAAAAGCCGGAAATGATGCCGAGTGCGGAGTAGTAGGCTTCCTCCTTGCCCGACAGGACCTCGATGTGCCGGCCCAGAATGGCTTCCGCCTGTGTGATAAAATCGGGGCCGTTCTTCGCCTCGCGCGCCGCCGCAGTCGCCAGCGCATGTATGGTCACGGCGCCTGCCTGCTCGGCCAATGCGCGGAAACGTTTCAGCGCGCGCAGAGCCGCCTCGACCGACTTCTCGTTGAGCTTGCCGGTCTTCGCGAGGCCCTTGCCGAGGCCGCAGAGGATTTTCTCGTTAAAAAGCACCGTCGGCGAACGGACGATGCCTTCATAGATGACGACACGGATCGAGTTCGAGCCAATGTCGATAACCGCGATGGGTTTCAGTCCCTTCAGACGGCCTTGTGCTATGGATGGGCTCATGCAGTCGTGTTTCTTTCCGCCTGCACGCGCTTGCGGTGCGCGATAAGGCGGGGGGCCGAAGACTTCAGCGACTTTCCGCGACCCGACAGGCTGGGATTGGTCATGAAATATTCCTGAGCGTTGAAAGCTTCCTCTCCTGTTTCTTTTTCTATCCGGCGAGCGGTGCCGTCCGCAAGTAGCTGATAGCTCTGCTGGTTATCAATTATGTTGGCAAACATGATTTGCGACAGGATTTGCTGGTGTACGGTGGCGTTGGTGACAGGCACCAGCGTCTCCACGCGGCGGTCGAGATTGCGCGGCATCATGTCGGCTGAGCCGATATAGACGATGGCCTTGTCGGAAGGCAGGTCCTGACCGTTTCCAAAGCAGAATATGCGGCTATGTTCCAGAAAACGCCCGACAATCGACTTGGCGCGAATATTGTCGGAAAGGCCCGGCACACCCGGACGCAGACAGCAAATTCCGCGCACGACAAGGTCGATCTGCACGCCCGACTGGCTCGCAATATAGAGCGCATCAATTATCTGTGGATCAACGAGCGAGTTCATCTTCATCCAGATCGCGGCCGGACGTCCCGCCTTCGCATGGGCGATCTCGTCCTCGATATGCTTGAGGATTCGCGCGCGCAGGGTGAAAGGCGAAATCGCAATCTTCATTTCCTCGGCAGGCTGCGCATAGCCGGTGATGAAATTGAAGATATGCGACACGTCGCGGGCGATATCGGCATCCGACGTGAAGAATGACAGGTCGGTATAGATGCGCGCCGTGATCGGATGATAATTGCCGGTTCCCAGATGCACATAGGATCGCAGCTTCTGGTCTTCGCGGCGCACCACGAGCGACATTTTCGCGTGGGTCTTCAGTTCGATGAAGCCGAACACCACCTGAACGCCGGCGCGTTCCAGATCGCGCGCCCAGCGGATATTCGCTTCTTCGTCGAAACGCGCCTTCAGTTCGACCAGCGCCGTCACCGACTTGCCCGCTTCCGCCGCATCGACCAGCGCGCGTACGATCGGGCTGTCATTGGAGGTTCGATAAAGCGTCTGCTTGATGGCCAGCACATCCGGGTCGGCTGCCGCCTGACGCAGGAACTGCACCACGACATCGAAGGACTCATAGGGGTGATGGACCACGATGTCCTTTTCGCGGATGGCCGCGAAGCAATCACCGCCATGTTCGCGGATACGCTCGGGGAAGCGCGGATTGTAGGATACGAATTTCAGGTCTTCGCGCGGGATCGAAACGATCTCCGAGATCATGTTGAGCGCCAGAAGCCCCTCATGCACGCTGATACGGTTTTCCGAGACGCCCAGTTCCGTCGCCACGAAAATCCGCAGCGCTTCGGGCATTTCGCCGTCGAATTCGATACGAATCACCTGTCCGCGGCGGCGGCGCTTCAGCGCCGTCTCGAACAGGCGCACCAGATCTTCCGCCTCTTCCTCCACCTCGATATCGCTGTCGCGAATGATGCGGAACGTGCCCGCGCCGCGCACTTCATAACCGGGGAACAGGCGCTCGATGAACAGGCTCACCGCATCCTCAATGGTGATGAAACGATAGACATTCGGCTGATCGGTCGGGAGCTGGATGAAGCGTTTGAGCGCGACGGGAATGCGCAGCAGCGCCGTCATCGGATGATTGTCGGCGCGGCGTGCCAATTGCAGCGCAATCGAAAAACCAAGATTGGGAATGAAGGGGAACGGATGCGCCGGGTCGATGGACAGCGGCGTCAGGACCGGGAAGATCGTTTCCAGAAAATGGTTTTCGAGCCATTCCTTCTCCGGCTTTGACAAAGCGGTCGGGCGAACGATCTCGATATTTTCCTTTTCGAGTTCGCCACGCAAAAAGCGCAGGCGGTTCTGCTGCTTGACCTGCAAGCGCCCGACTTCCTCCAGCACGAAATCGAGCTGCTCCTGCGGCGTGCGCCCGTCGGCGCTGCGCATGGCCACGCCAGCGCGCACCTGCGCCGCGAGACCGGCGATGCGAACCATGAAGAACTCATCGAGATTGGCGGCGGAAATGGACAGGAAGCGCAGGCGCTCAAGCAGGGGCTGGCGCATATTCGCGGCTTCCTCCAGAACGCGGCGATTGAATTGCAGCCACGAAAACTCGCGATTGACGAAGCGGTCGGCGCTTTGCATCAATTCGCCGTTCAAAGCTTCGTGAGCGTCGGCGCCGGCTTCACCGGAAGGGACCGCGCTGGAAACGGTGATCGGCTCTGCTGGCATATCGGAAGTTCCGCGCTTGCTCGCGTTGGAGGTTTCGCTGGCCATAATGCTGTTTTTGTTCATCTTTCCTGTCCCGGCTATCACCGAAATGTTCCGGCTTTGCCCCAAGCCTATGGCTGTCATATGACAGTTTGATAGCAAATCGCTTGAAATGTCCTCAGAATTGATGAAAACGCTTCCGAAAACAAGACATTCGCGGTACACGCATGGCAATGTCCAGGCGCGATCCTGTCCGAAAAGCAGTTCCACATCGCGCCATGTACCGACCATCGATCAGAACCGGAGCATATCATGTCCGATCACATCATTCCTCACTTCCAGAACGACGCCGGCCATGCTGCCATCGAAATCGGCGTGAAGGAATTCATGTGCGTTGGCGCGAACCCGCCCTTCGATCATCCGCATGTTTTTCTCGATATGGGCGATGAAAGCGAAGTCGTGTGCCCATACTGCTCGACGCTTTATCGCTACAATGCAAAGCTTCACGCCGATGAAACCGTCCCGGCTGGCTGCGTTTACGAAGCGCCAGCGGGGAAAGCGGCCTGATCGGACTGGTCTCATCGGGCTGAATGCCGGATGAGCGCGGCAACATGAGCAAAGGGCGCATATTGATTGTCGGGGCCGGTGTCGCCGGTCTTAGCGCGGCGCTGGAACTGGCAGCGCGCGGCTGGAATATTCGCCTGCTCGAAAAAGCGCGGAGCCTGTCGGAAGTCGGCGCGGGCCTGCAACTTGCCCCCAATGCGATGCGCCATCTGGAAAGGCTCGGCATTGCCGATCGTCTTGGCGCACAGGCCGTAACGCCCGAAGCGCTCTATCTCATGGACGGACGCAAGGCGCGTCCACTTCTTGAAATGAAGCTCGGCGACAGGACTTTCAGACGCTGGCATCATCCCTATGTCGTCTGCCACCGGGCCGACCTGCAATCCGCGCTGCTCGATGCCTGTCGCGAAACACCCGGCATCGAAATCAGCCTCGATGCCGAAATCGTCACTCACAAGGCCGAAAATGGCGGCGTTTCAGCCACCATCCGCAACGGCAACGCCCAAGAAGTGCTCGACGCCGCCTATCTGATCGCCTGCGATGGCGTCTGGTCGGCTGAGCGTTCGAAGGCCGGCTACCCCAAGGCGCAGTTCAGCGGCCATATCGCATGGCGCACGACGCTTGCAGCGCAAGCCCTGCCCGCATCCTTCCGCGAAGCGGTAGCGGAGCGCATGGCCGTCTCGGCATGGCTCGGCGACAAGGCGCATTTCATCGCCTATCCCGTCAAGGGCGGCAGCTTCTTCAATTTCGTCGCGATTACGGCCGGGGAAAACCCCGGTGAAGTCTGGTCCCGGACCGGCGACCTGAATCTGCTGCGCTCCCTCTATGCAAGCTGGAGCGCGCCGGTTCGCGACGTGCTGGCGATGGCCGGCGAGTGGACCTATTGGCCTCTGTTCCAGATGGCTGAAGCGCATTTCGCCGGACCGGGCAGAACGATCTTCCTCGGCGATGCCTCCCACGCCGTCACGCCTTTCGCCGCGCAGGGTGCGGCCATGGCGATCGAAGATGCCGCGGCGCTTGCCGAAGCTTTGGACAGCGCCGACCGGGAGGCCGGGTTACGAAGGTTCGATGCCGTCCGCAAGCAGCGAATTTCAGCGGTCGCCCGGCGCGGGCAACTGAACCGGTTCGCCTATCACGCGACGGGCGTTCTTGCGCTTGGCCGCAACATGCTTTTTGCCATGCGCCGCCCCGACACGTTCCTGAAGAACCTCGACTGGCTTTACGGTTACGACGCCGTCGCGGCTGTCAGAGATTAGTCGCGTCGCGCGCCGCTTCCAGTGCAGCGATATCGAGCTTGATCATCTTCATCATGGCGTTGACGACGCGCTGGCGCACTTCAGGCTCGCCGGTTTTCAGGATATCGAGCAGCATCTGCGGCACGACCTGCCATGAAAACCCGTATTTATCGGTCAGCCAGCCGCATTCCATCGGCGCGCCGCCACCTTCCATCAGCCTTTCCCAGAACATATCCAGTTCCGTCTGGTCCCTGCATTGGACAAAGAGCGAAACCGCCGGGGAAAACTTGAACTGCGGCCCGCCGTTCAGGCCCGCCATGACCTGCCCGTCGAGCGTGAAATTGGCCACCACCACATCGGTGCCGGCGGGCTGGTGCCCATGTTCGAAGCGAACGAGGCCATCGACGGAGGCCTGCCTTCCGCAGGCGCGGAAGATCGAAACATAGTGGTTCGCGGCTTCTTCAGCCTGCGTGTCGAACCAGAGACAAATTGTCAGACCGGACATTTTCTCCTCCTCATCCCATCACCTTGGCGGCTTCTTCCATATCCATCCACATCAGCTCCCAGATATGCCCGTCCAGGTCTTCGAAGCTGCGGCCATACATGAAACCATAATCCTGCTTCGGCGCCGGATCGGCGCGACCGCCCGCTTTCACGGCCTTTTCCAGCGTTTCATCGACCTCGGCCCTGCTCTCCGCCGACAGGCAGACGAGCACTTCGCTGACAGCGCTCGCATCGGCAATCTTCCGGGGCGTGAACTGGCTGAACTTGTCATGATCGAGGATCATGGCGTGGATGGTGTCGGAGAAGACCATGCAGGACGCGGTTTCGTCCGAGAACATGGGGTTCTTCGTTGCGCCAATGGCTTCATAGAAGCTTGTTGAGCGCGCAACATCCTTCACCGGCAGGTTCACAAAAATCATTTTCGGCATGGTATTTCCTCCATCGGCGGGGCCGTGCCCCGCTCCTTCCCGGTTTCATCGTGCGTCCCAAAGGGGCCGTCCCATAGGACGCAGACCGAATTTCCTCCGTGATTGCGCGGTACCCGCGCTATCCTTGCTTGCACATAATGACAGATAAGTTATAATTAGCAACCATGAAGTTAGAAAAAGTAACTAAAGCTGACAACCCAGCCTCCAAGCGTAGCTATAACGATGCCTGCGCTGCGGCCCATGCCCTTGATCTGATTGGGGAACGCTGGTCCCTTCTCATTATGCGCGAACTGATGTTCGGGCCGAAACGCTTCGGCGATCTGCGCTCCGGCCTGCCGGGCGTGAGCGCCAATGTGCTGACGCAGAGACTGGAAGGTCTGGAAGCCGCAGGCATTCTGCACAAGACCAGACTTGCGCCTCCTGCGTCCGTGCAGGTCTATGAACTGACCGAATGGGGCTATGAAAGCGAGCCGATCCTTCAGGCGCTTGGCCGCTGGGCGGCGCGCTCGCCTGGCCACGATCCCAACCTGCCTATTTCGACCAACTCGTTCCTGCTTTCCCTGCGGACCATGCTGGACGGCAAAAAGGCGCTGGACCTGCATTTCACCATCGGATTCCGTCTGGATGGCGAGGATTTCATCGCTCGAATGGACGGCGGCGGACTGGAAATACAGCGGGGGGCCGACGAGAAGTACGACCTGTTTTTCGAAGCGTCTCCCCGAATGCTCGCCGCCGCAATTTACGGAGGACAGCCGCTCTCGGCGCTGGAAAACGCCGATCTTCTTGTCATCAAGGGAGACAGAACGCTCGCGGAAAAATTCGTGACGCTGTTTCCGCTTCCCGACAAGGCTTCCATGCCGGAATAAATTATGCAACTTTTTGGTTGCGTATTTTTCAAGTATCTGTAAATTGGCAACCATCAAGTTGCCTATTACGGAGGATATATGCCATGACAAGCAGTACCGACCGCATTGAGAAGACGGTAGACATTCATGCCGGGATCGACCGGGTCTGGCGCGCGCTGACCGATCATGATGAGTTCGGAACCTGGTTCCAGGTAAAGATCGAAGGCCCGTTCATCGTCGGCACGCGCTCGTTCGGCCACGTGACCTATCCGGGCTTTGAGCACGTGCGTTGGGAGGCTTTCATAAAGGACATGCGTTCGCCCGATTATTTCGCTTTCACCTGGCACCCCTATGCCGTGGACCGGGATACGGATTATTCCAGCGAACCGCCGACGCTTGTTGAATTCAGGTTACAGCCGATCGATAGCGGCACACGCCTGACCGTCATCGAAAGCGGTTTCGACGCCCTGCCCGCCGAACGCCAGCCGATTGCCCTTCGGATGAACGACGGGGGCTGGGAGGAGCAGGTTGGCAATATCAAGGCCCATGCCGAGAAACGATAGGACGGAAATGCACGCTACGGAAATATCCGCCGTCTTTGCAGCGCTGGCCGATCCGACCCGGCTGGCGCTCATCGAGACCCTGAGCGATGGGGAAAGCCGCTCCATCGTCTTGCTCTCGCAAAATGGCACCATAACGCGGCAGGCCGTGACCAAGCATCTTGCCGTTCTGGAACAGGCGAGACTGGTCGAACGGGAGAAAGTGGGGCGGGAGAGCCGGTTTCGGCTGCATCCCGCGCCGCTTGTCGACGCCCGCGCCTATCTCGCCAGTGTTTCGGGCCAGTGGGAAGACGCGCTGCAACGCCTGCGCCGCTTCGTGGAGGATTGATCGGATTATATCCGATGCCGGACGGTTCAGGGCTGGTTGAAAAGCAGCGAAGATGTGCCTTTGACGAAGCCCAGTTTCTCGTAAAACGGCACGAGCCGATCCGGGCAATATAGCTCGAAGCTCTTCACGCGCCTGAGCTTTTCATGGCTCAACACGCGCTGTACGAGAGCCTGTCCAAGCCCCTGCCCGCGATGCTCTGCCGCCACGATGACATCGAAGATCATTGCCTTGAACGTGAAATCGCTCAGCACCCGCGCAAAGCCCGCAATCCGTCCATCGACATCGAGGCAGAACAGAAGCAGGTCGCAATGGGCAAGCATATGGGTGACGTCCTCGAAGCTCCGCTCCCCGGTCCACCATTCCCGGCAATAAAAGGCATGGAACTCGCGGTGTCGCCCGGCTGGAAGTTCTTCCAGCCACTGAAAATTCTTCACGATCCCCTCCGTGCTCGCAAAAACACCCGCCAGTTCTTCTGACGGGTGTTTTCAATTCGCTCCTGAAAAAGCCGATCAGTGCAGGATCTGGCTCAGGAACAGCTTGGTGCGCTCATGCTGCGGATTGTCGAAGAATTCGTCCGGCGAATTCTGTTCGACGATCTGGCCCTGATCCATGAAGATCACGCGGTTTGCCACCTGGCGGGCAAAGCCCATTTCGTGCGTCACGCAGATCATGGTCATGCCTTCCGCGGCAAGACTCACCATCGTGTCCAGCACTTCCTTGACCATTTCAGGATCGAGCGCCGAGGTCGGTTCGTCGAACAGCATGACCTTCGGGTTCATGCATAGCGCACGGGCGATCGCCACGCGCTGCTGCTGCCCGCCGGAAAGCTGGCCCGGATACTTGTTGGCCTGTTCCGGGATTTTCACACGATCCAGATAATGCATGGCGATTTCTTCCGCCTGCTTCTTCGGCATCTTGCGGACCCAGATGGGGGCCAGCGTGCAGTTTTCCAGAATGGTGAGATGCGGAAACAGGTTGAAGTGCTGGAACACCATGCCGACTTCGCGCCGAACCTCATCGATCTTCTTCAGATCGTTGGTCAGCTCGATACCGTCCACGACGATCTTGCCCTTCTGATGTTCCTCCAGACGGTTGATGCAGCGAATCATGGTCGATTTGCCCGAACCGGACGGCCCGGCCACGACGATGCGCTCCCCACGCATGACCTTGAGGTTGATGTCGCGCAAAACGTGAAATTCGCCGTACCACTTATGCATATTGGTGATTTCGATGGCGACTTCGGTTTCCGAAACTTGCATTTTCGACCGATCGACTTCCGCACCGATCTCCGACTGCGACAGGGCGTTTTGTGCACTCATTTCCATTATTCCCTTTATTTTTATCGTTTATGACCCGTGTCGAGCCGCCGTTCCATGAATATAGAGTATCGCGACATGGCGAAACAGAAAATCCAGAAAACGAAGCCCGCAAAGAGCAAGCCAGTGGCAGGCGTCTGTGGAGAAGCCCAGTTCGCATCGGAAAAGTTCTGACGCACGATGCCCAGAAGATCGAACATCCCGATGATGTAGACCAGGCTCGTATCCTTGAAGAGGCCGATAAAGGTGTTGACGATGCCCGGAATGACAAGCTTCAGGGCCTGCGGCAGGACGATCAGCCCCGTTTTCTGCCAGTAGCTCAGGCCCAGTGCATCCGCGCCCTCATATTGCCCGCGCGGAATGGCCTGAAGACCGCCGCGCACCACTTCCGCCATATAGGCCGAGGCGAAAAGCGCGACACCGATCAGGGCGCGGAGCAATTTGTCGAAGGTGACGCCCGGCGGCAGGAACAGCGGCAGCATGACGCTTGCCATGAACAGCACCGTCACCAGCGGAACGCCGCGCACCATTTCGATGAAAACGATGGAGATCGTCTTGATGACCGGCAGTTTCGACCGGCGGCCGAGCGCAAGCACGATGCCGAGCGGCAGCGAGACCGCGATGCCGACGAACGACAGGACCAGCGTGACCAGAAGACCGCCCCAGAGCGGGGTTTCCACATAAGGCAGTCCGAACCAGCCTCCGACCAGCAGGAAGAACGCAACCACCGGAAACACCAGGAAGAAAAGGATGGCGTTGAGCCCCTTTTTCGGAACCCGCGGGATCAGAAGCGGCGCGAGCAGGACAACGAAGATCAGCGCCGTGAGGTCCACGCGCCAGCGTTCGGACAGGGGATAGCGGCCATAGATGAATTGCTGGTATTTCGCGTTCACGAACGCCCAGCAGGCTCCCGACCAGCCTTCCGGCTGGGCGCCGCCTTGCGCGACCGTCAGGCAGGCAGTCCGGTCGGTGCCGGTCCAGGCCGCATTGACGAACACCCATTCGATGATCGGCGGAAGGAACCACACCACCAGAAGCAGGCCGAAAATCGTCAGGGCCGAATCGACGGGCGTGGCGAACAGATTGACGCGCAGCCAGTGCGACAGGCCCTGCACCGAGCGCGGCGGCGCCTCGCCATCCACCATCTGCGTGCGGACATATTGGAGATCTGCTTTTTCCATGGTCATCTCTCCACCAGCGCCATCTTGGCGTTAAACCAGTTCATCAGGGCGGATGTGATCAGGCTGATGCCGAGATAGATCACCATCCAGATCGCCACGACTTCGACCGACTGACCGGTCTGGTTGAGGATCGTGCCGCCGATGGCGACGAGATCGGGATAACCGATGGCGATTGCGAGCGAAGAGTTCTTGATAAGGTTGAGATACTGGCTCGAAAGCGGCGGGATGATGATGCGCAGCGCCTGCGGCACGATGATCAGACGCATCGTCTGCCCCGGACGAAGACCAACGGCATAAGCCGCTTCGGTCTGGCCCTTGCTGACCCCCAGGACCCCGGCCCGCACCGTTTCCGCGATGAAGGATGCCGTATAGAAGGACAACGCCAGAAACAGCGCCAGAAACTCCGGCTTGACCTGCGCGCCGCCGGTCAGGTTGAAGGTGCCCAGCTTCGGAAATTCGAAGGTAACCGGAAAGCCGGTCGCGACCAGCGCCAGGATCGGCAGGCCGATAACGAGCGCCGCCGATGCGCGCACGGTATGGAAAGGCTGGCCGGTTGCCATCTGGCGGCGTCTTGCCCAGCGGGCGACGAAGAACGAAGCCGCTATGCCGAGAAGCAGCGCCACCGGCAGCAGCCACGCCCCCTCGCCCCAGACAGGCGCGGGCGTGAAGAAACCGCGATTGTTGAGATAGCTGCCAAATGGAAGGGCAAGACTGTTGCGCGCCTGCGGCAGAACCGAAAGCACGCCGAAATACCAGAAGAAGATGACCAGCAGCGGCGGAATATTGCGGAAAATCTCCACATAGACCGTGCAAATCTTGCGGATCAGCCAATTATGCGAAAGACGGCCTATACCGACCAGAAAGCCAACGATCGACGCGGTGACAACGCCGAGCACGGCGACATAGAGCGTGTTCAGAAGACCCACCAGAATGGCGCGGCCATAGGTCGAATCGTTGGTATAGGAAATGAGGGTCTGGCTGACGTCGAAACCGGCGCGCCCGTTGAGGAAGCCGAAGCCCGACGCGATGTTTGCACGCTGGAGATTGGTGACCGTATTGCCGACGATCCAATAGATCAGGCCAACAACCGCGCCAAAGACAATGACCTGATAAAAGATGCCGCGAATGCGCGGATCGTACAGGAGCGAGGTTCCGCCGCTATCCCGGCGGCGTTCAGTTGCAGAATAGGAAGCCATATGTTCCTGTATCCTCTCGGCTATCTGCATCGACGCCGGGACAGCCCGCCCCATAGAGCGCGGGACGGCTGTCAAACCGATGCGTCAAATGCCGAACCGTTCAGTCGTGCGGCCCGTTTGAAGCTCACGCGGAGCTTGCAACCGGCAAGCTACTGCGGCGACAAATCCGGCGGGTGCGAACGCACCCGCCCTTCGTCCGCTTTGCGGAATGACCGCCTCAGCGGATCGGCATACCGTACTGAAGTCCGCCCTTGTTCCACTGGGCATTGAGGCCGCGCGCGATCTTGAGCGGGCTGCTCGCGCCGAGATTGCGCTCGAAAAGTTCGCCGTAATTGCCGACGCCCTTCACGATATTGACCACCCAGTCGTTGCTGAGGCCGAGATCGGTTCCGATCTTGGTGTCCGCTTCAGAACCCAGAAGGCGCTTGATCTCGGGATTGTCGGAGTTCTTCATGTCTTCGACATTGGCCTGCGTGATCCCGAATTCCTCAGCGTTCAGCAAGGCATAATGGGTCCAGCGAATGACGTCGCCCCACTTGGAATCACCCTGGCGGACGGCCGGTCCGAGTGGCTCCTTGGAGATGATTTCCGGCAAAACGACATGGTCGTCCGGGTTGGCGAGCGTCAGGCGCGTCGAATAAAGGCCCGACTGGTCGGTCGTATAGGCGTCGCAACGACCGGAATCGTAAGCGGCATTCGCTTCTTCGAGCTTTTCGAAGACGACCGGATTGTATTCCATCTTGTTGGCGCGGAAGTAGTCGGCCATGTTCAGCTCGGTCGTCGTGCCTGCCTGAACGCAGATGGAAGCGCCCGAAAGCTGGAGCGCGGAATTGATGCCCGACAGCTTCTTGGAATTGATCATGAAGCCCTGGCCGTCATAATAATTGACGCCGGGGAAATCCAGGCCCAGCGACGTATCGCGGCTGATGGTCCAGGTCGTGTTGCGGATGAGAACATCCACTTCGCCCGACTGCAATGCCGTGAAACGCTCCTTCGCGTTGAGCGGCGTGAATTTTACCTTGGTCGTATCGCCGAAAATCGCAGCGGCCACGGCCCGGCAATAATCCACGTCGAAACCCGACCATTCCCCCTTGTCGTTGGGTGAGGCGAAGCCAAGCAGGCCCGTATTAACGCCGCACTGCAGAAAACCTTTTGCCTTCACATCGGAAAGCGTATCGGCGGATGCTCCCGAAGCCGCGCCAAACAACGCCGCCGCACCCACTACACCCGTCATAAGAGCTTTTTTCATCTGGCCTGCAACCTTTTGTTCCCTGGAGAACGCGGAGCTTTATGCCCCAAGCGTCTCTTGTTGCTTTATTTTTGCATAAACGGCCGGAAAAGCCATGTGACCCTCCCGAACCGTGCCTTACAGCAGGCTGCCCCTCGCCGAGACCGCTTTCGGTCTTCGATTCTTGTTTTTGAGCGCAGTGACAAACCTGCCGCCTTCACAACCTTATCGAAGGCGAAATTTCGTCTCCGGTCAAGGCATTAACGCAACCAAACGTGCCGGCTCAACCGAAAACAGAAACCTGACCCTACGGTATTTTACACGATTTCCCGATTTCTGGGTAGCATCAATACAGAAACGCCGTTTCTCGACAGGAAGGAAAGCAGGCAACCACCGGACGATGAAAATCAACAGGTTACAGGATTTATCCACAAGCTGGGCGCCTGTTCGGGAGCCTCATGCACCCGAAATCAGATCCGCGGCATGACGCTTTCGTCATCCAGGGAAAAAATAATATTTCGCGTTGCCATATAGCGCGCCGCCCACCATGCGGCGAGGAAACCGATGGTCAGCCCGGCCACGACGTCGGTGGGATAATGAGCGCCGGCGGCAAGCCTGCTGACACCGAAAGCCAGACACAGGGGCACGGTGACAAGACGCCAGCGCGGCAGGAAAATCCACAGCGAAACCATCATGATGCCAGCCATCATGGAATGCCCCGACGGAAAGCTTTCATAGAGCCCCCCCCCCTTGAAGGGAGAAAAATAGGCCGCGCCGACTTCATCGAGAAGAAACGGGCGCGCGCGACCGACCGCCAGCTTGCCGATTTCGACCGGAATACTGGCGACGACAATGGCGCTCAATACGAGCGTGGACCAGGCATGAAGCCGCTCCAGCCCGATACCCGCACGGTTGCGCAGCCGGGGCGACAGCAAGATTGCGGTGACGATCCAGACGACGATGGCTATCTTCAGCCAGAGCGCGGTGCGGGCGGCATCCGTAGCCGTTCGCAGAATTTCCATAATCGGATTGGCGCTTTGCGCCGTCACCCGAACGATATCGGCATCCCACAGATGCAAAACCAGAATGACGAAAGGCAAAAGCACCGCAATTGCAGTCATTTCAAGTGTCCATGATGATGGAGCACCTTTATAGGGCGACCGCAGGAGAGCCTGAAGTAGTTCAACTGCCGCGCGAAACGGATAAAGAAAAATGTTTCCCGCTTTTTGCGTCGTCATGATGAAAATATTCCTTTGTCATTATCTTTAGATTCAGGCCCATCACCAAGGCGCCAAGATATTCGATCGCGGCTCATGGCGACCTTTGGAACAGGCAGGGTACAAGGTTGCATCGGGGCCGCGCCCATCCTATCCAAGTATTTCGGGTTTCCGCCGCAAATCGGCTGGACAGCATACAACACCGTCTGGAGGCATTTTCGTGACTAAGCATCAGGTTAAGACAGGGAAACTGGGCGTGAACACCAGGCTTGCCCATGACGGCTACCGGCCGCGCGACTATCATGGTTTCGTCAACCCGCCGGTCGTGCGCGCATCGACCGTTCTTTTTCCCGATGCCGAGACGATGGCGACAGGCGGCCAGCAATATACCTATGGCACACGCGGCACACCGACCAGCGACGCGCTTTGCAAGGCCATCGACGCGCTGGAAGGTTCTGCCGGCACGGTCTGCGTTCCATCCGGGCTGGCGGCGGTCACAGTGCCGCTTCTGGCGTTTCTGTCGCCGGGCGATCACGCGCTCCTCGTCGATTCGATCTATAACCCGACCCGCCACTTTGCCGATACGGTCCTGAAGCGCATGGGTGTGGAGCTCGAATATTACGATCCTGAAATCGGGGCGGGAATCGCCAGCCTCATGCGCCCGAACACCAAGGTCGTGTTCACGGAATCGCCTGGTTCCAACACGTTCGAGATGCAGGACATTCCGGCAATCGTCGCGGAAGCCCACAAGGGCGGCGCCATCGTCATGATGGACAATACATGGGCGACGCCGCTCTATTTCAGGGCGCTCGATTTCGGCGTGGACATCACGATCCACGCTTCGACCAAATATCCCGCCGGCCATTCGGATATTCTGTTCGGCACGATTTCAGCCAACGAAAAATGCTGGCCGCAACTGCTGGAAACGCACGGCGCGCTCGGCCTTTGCGCCGCGCCGGACGATGCCTACCAGATTCTGCGCGGCATGCGCACCATGGGCGTGCGGCTGGAGCATCACCGCAAAAGCGCACTTGAGATCGCCCGCTGGCTGGAAAACCACCCAGCCGTCGACCGCGTCCTGCATCCGGCGCTGGAGAGCCATCCGGGCCATGCGATCTGGAAACGCGACTTTTCCGGCTCGTCCGGTGTTTTCTCTTTTGTACTTGCCGAAGGCGGACAGAAGGAAGCCCACGCCTTCCTCGATGCGCTGGAAATCTTCGGTCTCGGCTATTCCTGGGGCGGTTATGAAAGTCTCGCGGTCGAGGTGAAACTGAGTGACCGTCTCCTGGCAAAGGGGAACTATCCGGGTCCAGTCATTCGCTTGCAGATCGGGCTGGAAGACGTTCCAGACCTCATCGCCGACCTCGAAAAAGGATTTGCCGCAGTTTGATGCTTCTCCGGCGGTCGCCGTCGCGCGACCGCCCGCCAGGTTTCCGATCAGATTTACTGTCCATGTCGAGAAATAAATTAGAATATTCTAATAATATAAATTAAAAAAATAAAATCCCCTCGAAGAATTTATATATTTTTGCAACTATTTTATTGCTACCAAAGATTCTCGATGAATACAGGAATGGTAGGGGATCGTGTTCTCGTCAGTCTCAAGGAAAAATTTCGCGCGTAAGAGTATATGTAAATTTCTCATTACTCTACTTTTGATGGTAATTCCGGTATCGCTGCAAGCGCAAGACGCTTCTTCACAGAAGCTCAGGCCAGTACAAGTTGGCGTTTATGTCAGCGATCCTTTCGTCACCAAGAAGGGCGGCGTTTACTCCGGGATGGCGATAGACATCTGGCAAAATGTTGCCACGCGCCTGAATCTTGCTCCGCAATATGTTGAATATCCGAACTATCTGGAATTGGTGAAGGCCGTCTCCGAGGGGAAAGTCGAGGCTGCCGTCACCAATCTCACGATTACCGAAAACCGGGCCAAGATTGTGGATTTCACGCATCCCTGGTTCGATGCCGGCCTGCGCATCACGGTGCATACGGAGGCGATCAAGAGTTGGGGCGATCTGATACAGCGCCTCGACGATGCGGGCCATCTGGCGACCTATGCATGGATACTCGCCATTCTGGTCGGCGCGACCATCGTGCTCACGGTTTTCGACCGCCGCTTCGACGAGGGCTTTCCGAAACGGTGGCGAGAGGGGCTCGCCGAAGACTTTTATCAGGTCGTTTCCGTCGCTATTTCCGGCAAGACATCGCGCAAGAACCTGTTCGGATGGATGGGACGCGTCTGGCAGACCTTCTGGATGGTCTTCGGCATCGCCATCATCGCCTATGCGACGTCTTCCATAACGAGCGTCATGACGGTCGCGCATATCGATAACAGCATTTCGAGCCTGGCCGATTTGCAGGAGAAATCCGTTGGCGTGCGTAACGGCAGCGTGGCCGAACAGTTCATGCAGGCACGTTCGATTGCAACCGTTCCCTTCGACCACATGCCCGATGCGGTGGCAGCGCTCAAGAACGACGAGATCGGAGCAATCGTGGGTGACGGGCCGGTTCTGGAATATTTTGCCCATACGCACAAAAGCGAACCGGTCGATGTCGTTGGAAACACGTTCAGCCCCGACAAATACGGCTTTGCGTTTCCTCGCCACAGCGATCTGGTCAAGCCTGCAAGCGTCGCCATCATCAGCGCACAGGAGAGCGGCGATATCGCCGATCTGAAATTAAAATATTTTGGGCCTGAAGACTGATGACCAACTGTTAGGTATCCGAATAAAAAAAGCGGCCCAGGGCCGCTTTTTTTTCAGCTGAGAAGGCTTCTTTACCGACCGGCGATGATCGACGAAATGATGCCGGAGGCGATGCCGATCAGCATATAATCGTTGTTGACCTTTACCCAGTGATAGCCGCGCGGGGGCTTCCGCAGCCGGTAGTGGGAGTAGTTTTTCACCACATGGCCGCGATAGTTCGGAGGCAGGCGATTGCCCTTCTTCCACCCGTTATGACGGCCCATATCGTGCTTCGGGCCGCTTTTATGCATCTTGCTGTATGAGGGCTTGCCGTGCTGGGATGAATAAGGCTGTGCCATTGCCGCAGGCGCGGCAAGAAGGGAAACAGCGGTGAGAGCAAGAACGATCGACTTCATGACGACTTCCTTTTTCATATTGGATGCGCCCAGAATGCGGGGGCGACCATGAATGCCACATGAATAGTCGCATTAAATAAATTTAATGATTTCAAATACCTATTCCAAAGCACCTTTCGCCCGTTTCCCACCCGGCCAGAATACGGTAGAAAAATCTGCTGGAAATGCCGCGTGGCGCAAAAGGATATATCATGATGAACTGGGTTTTCGTTTTGCAGGGCGTGATCGCCATCGGGCTGGCTGTTCTGGCCATTGCCGTGATCCTGCGGCAGCGCCGCCGCTGATCCCTCCGGGGAACCAGATGCGGAAACAATCGTTTCGGCTTTATTCGGCAACAACTTCGCAGGAGGATGGAAGGATGCGAAAAGTGGCGCTCGGACTGGTCGCTCTGCTCGCAATCACGGGCTGTACGACAACCGAAAAAGACGTTTCGATCGGCACCGGAGCCGGCGCGATCATCGGCGGCATTGCCGGGGGTGGACGCGGCGCGCTTATCGGCGCGGGCGCGGGCGCGCTGGGCGGATTGCTGGTCCGCGAACTGCGCAACGGCAATTGCGAATATCGCGACCGCCGCGGCCGCATATATGTGGCGCGTTGCAGGAGATAGACCGGCTCCCTGCCCTGACGGAACCTTCATTCCCCGAGGTCGTTTAAACCTGATGGAGACAGTTCAGGGAGAACTCCGATGAAGCTTGCTTTCAAAGCCGCCCTGCTTGCCGTGGGCGTGTTTGCGGCGGGCGCAGCGCAGGCGGCGAACGCCATTTCCACCGCCAACCTCAACATCCGTACCGGCCCCGGCACGCGCTATGCCACGCTCGGCTCCATACCGAGCGGCGCACCGGTCACCGTACGGGGATGCACGTCCGGTTATGGCTGGTGTCAAGTCCGCTATGGCCGCACTTTCGGTTGGTCGTCATCCCGCTACCTCGCAATTCGCGAAGGTTCCTCCAGACGATATTCCGGTGATTTCGGCCGGACAGCCGCGCTTATCGGCATTCCGCTCATTACCGGCCTGGCTATCGGTTCCGCGCTGCGCGACCGCGACGATTATTGGTATCGCGATAATTGGCGTCATCGCAACAGGCACTGGCACCGCCATGGCTGGCGGGATCGTCCGGGCTGGCATGGACGCCATGGCGGCCACGGCCCAAGGGTTTATCTGAGGCGTCGCGGAGGAGACGGCCCGCACGGCCAATAATAGCAAGGCGCCACCTGCGAGGCGGCGCTTTTTTGCTGCGCAGCCGGGATAATTGCGTCAGAAATGGTTCCAAAAGCCCGCACCGAGGAGAACCGGCATGGAGAAAATTACCGGCGGCTGTCTTTGCGGCGATGTGAGATTCGCGGCGTCGGGACAACCTTATCGCGTGGGAATCTGCCATTGCCTCGACTGCCGCAAGCATCACGGCGCGCTTTTTCATGCGTCCGCCATCTTTCCCGAAGACGCGGTGATCGTCGAAGGCGAAACGCGCGAATATGCCGGGCGTTTCTTTTGCCCCCGCTGCGGCTCGCCGGTATTTTCCCGCAGCGCGGACGAGGTCGAGATCAATCTCGGGGCGCTCGATGCCATCGACCGGTTTCAGCCGACTTACGAACTGTGGACCATCCGCAGGGAATCGTGGCTACCGCCCTTCCCTGTCGTGAAAACTTATGAGCGCGACCGCGATCCGGCCAGCCGCTTCGAGGGCGGCTCGCGAGAAGGATAGGCGTGTCCACGCGCAGACCGGCAGCAACCGACCCACACTAAACGGTAGAAAACACCGCCTCCAATACAAATAAGCGTTGTCAGCACAAAAACTTGTGCTAACTCTTTGCGCCGGGGAAAAGGGCAATTGGTATTCCGTTGGGGGGCGGGCCATGAAATTCGGCAAAAATCGCAGCAACTGGACCTTTTCGCTGTTCGCTGCGGAGAAACTTGGCCGATGGGCCGGGTATAAACTCGATCCCATACAGGAAGCCAACGGCAGGACCCTGTATGTCGCGGGCATCATTCAACCGAATGGCAGGGTAGCCGCGAACACCAAAATCGGCCTCGGTCACACGCCGGAATTCGCTATTCGGGAATTGCTTCGCAATAACGGTATCGTCGTCGATCATGATCGGGAGACGGCGAAAAACAGGCCGTCCCTGCTCGAAATATTCCGCCCGTGACCAGCGATGGCTCCAGAAGCCCCTATGTGCGGCCTCAAGGCAGGGGCAACCCTGTCTTCCCTTCGGCTCCGGGCCTTTTCGAGACGACGCACCGAACGACCAATCCACGCGCCATCATTCCTTCACGTCGAGACTGAAACTGTAGGAACAACCGGCAAACACCTTGCCCGGATGGCTTTCGACAGTCGAAACATTGAGGCTCACACGCGTCTTTATGGTGATCATCTCGTTGGAATCGTCGGTTTCCTCCGCAATCACCCGCTCGCCCATGAATTTGTCGGAATTATCCAGAACCGGCGAAACATCAAGTTTTCCGGCCAGCCCGGATGCGGTATCGCCGTCGAGGACAGCAAGTATCGCGCTGCCCGCAAATGCGATGTCGGTCGTCTGCGTCCCGAACACGCCGACAGGCCTGTCCAGCAGATATTGCTCCAGAAACGGATTGGCGCTTTCGACCTGCCGCCAGCCGAGCCGTTCAAGCGCCCGCGGCTCCGTTTTCAGCCATGAGGCCAGCTCATTGTAGTCGGGGACCTGTGCGCGGCATTCGATCAATTTCGCAAGGTCGAGATTCGCCGGATCGAATCCGGCCTCTTGCGCCTGCGCAGACGAGACGATCGCCGCGCACCCCGCCAATCCGCACAAAACCCGGCTGAAGACATGCCGACCGGAAGCGGGTTCACGATCCGGTTTCAACAGCGGAGGGAGTATCGTCATCATCGTAAAGCCTGTTCCAAGTTCCGGCGCTCACTTACCTTCAAGTACGCTCCGCTCCGATACTCGAAAATCATCGCTTTCGCCACGGTCTGCCGCTCTTATACCAAGGCGCCAAGATGCTAACGCATCACGCCTTGAAAATGCTCAATTGCCGCACGGGCTTAACCAAAGCTCGATGAGTTTCGCTCATTGAGCTTTGGTATTATTCAGGCTTTCAAGACCAAAGCGCGACGAGTTCCCCCTCACCGCGCTTTGCCAAGGCCCCGTCCCGGTTTGGTTTCGACAAAAGGGCACCGTTGCTCCCGACAGAAAATAATTTGTATTGCAAATCAAATTATTTTCTGCTTTCTTCGGCGCATGTTGACCGATCCATCCTCTCCCCGCCTTCAATTCGGCATCCGCTTCTCTCTGCTGGCCCGTCGCTGGCGGCAGGTTCTGGATGCCCATCTTGCCGCCGTCGGGCTGACCGACGCCACATGGGTGCCGTTGGTCCACCTTCAGGCCAGCGGGGGCGGCATTATCCAGAAAGAACTGGCCGCACTGGTCGGCATCGACAGTTCGAGCCTGGTGCGCCTGCTCGACATTCTGTCGAGGCAGGGTCTGGTGGAACGGCGGGTCGATGCGGCGGACGGCAGGGCGCGGTTGGTCCATCTCACTGCCGCCGGGGAGCAACGGGTCGCCGAAATTCGCCGGGAATTGGCCCAGGGCGAAGCGGAAATGCTGGTCGATTTCCCGGACACGGAGATTGCCGTGATGCTTGAGCAATTCGAGCGCCTCGACCAGCGATTGCAGGATTTGCAGATCCGGCGCCAGCAGGAGGTTTCATGAGCGCGTTCGACCCCACTGGAAACGATCCCGCCGCCCAGTCGGCCCTGCATACGCGCCGCATCGATGCCGCGCGCCATCTGCTAAAGCCGCACCAAATTCGCGAAAGCCTGACCCTCGCCGCGCAGCCCTCTCTCCGAAACTCGACCGTCGCGGGCCTGCAATCCGCGCTGACAGCGGCGATTGCCCTGCCTGCCGTCTATCTTTCGCCCTGGCCGCATCTGATCGGGTTTGCTTCGCTTGGCGCGCTGGTGGCCCTGTTCGGCCGGTTTGCCGCGCCTGCCGCTCGCGGCCGCATCCTGCTTCTATGCGCCCTGTGCCAAAGCTTTGCGGTGCTGGCCATGTCCATGGCGGCCTGGCTCGGCGCGCCCTTCGCTGTCCAGCTGATGCTGCTGGCGCTCGGCTCCGGCCTGTTCTTTTTTGCTGCCACAGCCGGGCAATTCGGCCCTCCGGGCGCACTGATCTTCGTGTTTGCCGCCGGTGCCTCCATGGGGCAGATCGGCGGCTGGCAGGATGTGATCGAGCGCACCGCCGCCACCGCTGTCGTCGCGGCGCTGGCTATGGGAATCTGTGCCTTGACGGAAACCTTTCGCCATCAGGCGAAGCCGGATGCGCCCTTCCCGAGCGAGCCGGTGCGCCCGCTCGGCCACCGTCTGGTCGCCGCCGGTCGCATGATCCTTGGGTCGGCGATCGCGGCCTTCATCGCCGATGCCGCCGGTGCGCCACACCCGGCATGGGCGGCCATGGGCGCAATGGCCGTGATGCAGGGCGCGCATCTGCACATCAGCATGAACCGGGCGCTGCAACGCATGGCAGGCACGGTCGTCGGCGCCGGGCTGGTCTGGCTGGTTCTTGCTCAGGCGCCCTCGGTTTGGACCGTGATTGCCCTGATCGTCGTTCTCCAGTTCACGACCGAGATGATCATCGGGACGAACTATGCTCTCGGTCAGATACTGGTCACGCCGATGGCACTGCTGATGAGCTATCTCGCCGCCCCGGGTGTCGCGGGCGCCGCCATGGCGCCGGAACGGGTCTTCGATACGCTGCTGGGCGCTGGCATTGGCATCGTCCTGGCTGTCCTGTGCTCGACGCTTGACGACAGGAGCCACCTCGCCCGCCATCATGCCGCACGCGCGGTTGGCCGATAGCCAGCGGGCGAACACCGGAAAGTTAAAAGAAAAAATGCTCAATCGCCGTATACTATCCGAAAACCATTTCACACTTTTCGGGACGTGCGATGGCGCCCGGATTAGTAATGCACAAGGCTTATTTCCAGCTTTGATCCGGTCGCTTCTGCATATCGGCGCAATGTCGAGATAGAAGGGGAAACTCTGCCACCTTCAAGACGTGCAATGGCCGACTGGGTGGTGCCTATGCTCTTCGCCACATCGGCCTGAGACATTTTCGCTTCTGTTCTGGCTTTCACCAGTGCCTCGATAAGGGCAAACTCGGCATCGGCCTTTTCATATTCAGCCTGAAACTCCGGGTTCTGCATCAAGCGCTTTTTGAGTTCTGCAATCTTGGTCATGGCTTCACCTGCTTCATACGCTGTTTCGCTATATCCAAGGCGCTTTTCGGCGTTTTTTGCGATTTCTTGACGAATACATGAAGGATGACAACGCGGCGACCGGCAACCGTGACATATAATCCGCGAGCTATACCCTCCGATGCCTTGGCGCGAAGCTCCCACAGTTTCCCGTCCAGATGCTTCACATGCGGCTCATGCAATTGTTCCAAGCCGACAGCCTCAACCATTTCCATCAAACGGATGAGCCGGGCCTGTAAACCAACCGGAAGCGCCTCTATTTCGGCGTCAACATTCTCGTCCAGGGTTTCGACCGACCATTGCATATCCGCTATATAGCGCAAATGCTATAAGTTGCAAGACGCCAAACTGTTCAGTGGTCATTTAGCGGCAGTCCATGTTGCATGTAGCGGCCGCCAACAGTTGCAAATCTCTGCAAGTCTTTGAAAAGTGGCGATCCCGGCAGGACTTGAACCTGCGACCATCGGCTTAGAAGGCCGGTGCTCTATCCAGCTGAGCTACGGGACCTCGCCTTTGTAAAAGTCGAAGCTATTTCAGTGCGCGGAACGTTTCACACTTTCCGGGACGCGATTTAATGCGTCCAGGGCATCGTCCGGTCGAAACGGAAATTATCGGAATACGATACTTTCCGGCGCTTCGGCTCATGCGGTTCGATGAGACGGTAGGCAATGCCATTGCGCCTGGCATATTCGACGGCATCTTCCTGACTATCGAAGAACAGACGAATCTGGCTCTTCATATCGCCGGAAGAAGTGTAGCCCATCAGGGGTTCGACCATGCGCGGGCTTTCCGGCTCATATTCCAGAAGCCACTGGTCTGTCTTGGCCTGACCAGACTGCATTGCAGTCTTAGCTGGACGGTAAATACGTGCAACCATTTGAAGAACCTTGAACTACTCTCGCGCTCCCAGTCAGGAGCTGAAAATCCAACAAGGCAATAGTTTACGCGCCAATCCATGTCAACGCGATAAAAGATGCAGGCACCAACATGACTGCATGATCATCGCTATCAAAACCGGATTTCTGTGGAAATGGTCGGAGCGAGAGGATTCGAACCTCCGACCCCCTGATCCCAAATCAGGTGCGCTACCAGGCTGCGCTACGCTCCGTGGCCCGTTCGGACGCTGATTTCCCTAGAGAATTCATTTTTACAAAGCAAGCGGTATTTTGGGGCGCGCCAAAAAAAAATGGAGCAAAGCAGGCATGGCGATGCATGATGGCACGAACAATCTCATGCGAACGGCCATCCGTCCGGCAACGAGAACCACCTCGATAACCGCCACTTGCCAGTTCCGTCTTATTTGTATTAGCTAATACGAATATAAAAGGCAGGGGCGCCCTATGGTATGGTTCAACGTTTTTCTATTCGCTATGGGGCTCGGCATCGTAATCCTGGGCGGCCTGGCCCTGCTGGGTTCCATTCTGCGTAGCAAAGAGTAACGACCTCGGCTGTGCCGGGGCGGTCATATAGACTTTTCCAGAGAACTGTGGTTGTAACCCCCATTGATCTTTTCTGGGGGGCATCTATGTCGTACCGTTACGATATTGAGGGGCTGCGCGCTGTTGCGGTTCTTCTGGTCGTTATTTTTCACATCAATGAAACATTGATCCCCGGCGGCTTCATCGGCGTCGATTTATTTTTCGTTATTTCCGGCTACGTCATTACTCAGCGCATATACAAGGATGGCCTGAGCACCTTTGCAGATTTCACCGAGTTCTATCGTCGACGTATACGCCGCATCGCCCCGGTCATGCTGTTTGTAACGGCGATTACACTTGCAATTGGCGTGTTCGTACTGCTGCCGGAGGACCTCGTCGATCTGTCGTGGTCTGCAATTTTCGCGTCATTTTCAGCCGCCAATATTTATTTCACATTTTTTCTGGATACGAGCTATTTCGCCAAGGACAGCCACTATATTCCATTGCTGCACCTCTGGTCGCTTGGCGTCGAAGAACAGTTCTATCTGGTTTGGCCGCTACTGCTCTTTGTCCTCCTGAAGTTCCCCAGGGCCATATTGCCAACGTTGATTGCCATTATGGCGGGAAGCGTGGCGTGGGGTGAATACTGGCTTCGGACGGGCAACTACTCCGCCGCTTATTACATGCTTCCATCGCGGGCTTTCCAGCTTTGCGCAGGGGGCTTTTGTCTGTTCCTCGCGCAAACCCCGACAGCAAGGCGAATACCGGCGGGCGCCTTGCTGGCGCTTGGAGCCGTTGGCGCCATTCTGGTCGCCGGGAGCGCGTACATTCTGACAGGTCAGGACACTTTCCCCGGCTTGAATGCTGTCCCCGTCACGCTTGGCGGATGCCTTCTCCTGCTGGCTGGAACCAAACAGACCGCTCTTTCTCGCGCTTTATCGATCCGACCGGCACGCTTTATAGGCGGCATCTCCTATTCAATGTACCTGTGGCATTGGCCCATTCTGGCATATCTCAGATATTTGTACGTTGACATCGATGCCACCGTCGGAACGGCTGTTTTCATTGCAATCGTCATTCTTTCAACTCTCTCTACCAGGCTTGTCGAAGAGCCATTCCGGCACTCAACCGCATCCATGGGGCGTGTGTTCGCACGAATGTTTGCCTGGCCGACGGCGGCATTATGTGCGGTCAGTTATTTCGCCATTCATCTTGGTGGCTACCTGCCGGTCGTTTCCGCACCCGATTATGCCGAGAACCTCGCACGCATGAGAGATGGTACGCAGGCCGCCTACAAATACCCTTACGTATGTCAAAGAAGCACAGTACGCAGCGACGACACGAAAAAACCATCGTGCATCATAAACGGCAGTGAAGAGCCTAAAGTTTTATTGTGGGGCGACAGCAATGCAGCACACTACATCGGCTTACTTGGCGAATTGGCCAAACGAGAAAATGCATCTTTCAGGAATGTTGAACATAGCTCATGCCCACCGATTCTCGAAGATGGATATAAGTTTACCACACCTCAAGAACAAAGCAGATGCAAGAAATCTCTCGAGGTTGTCATTCCAATTCTGAAAAACTATGATCACATCATAATATCGTCTCTCTATACGTCTTACGCAAAGTCGCAAGATTTTCTACCATCCCTAAGAAAGACAATAGAATCCCTTGTCTCGCAGGGAAAGCGCGTTACGGTTATTGGGCAGGCCGTAAATTTTTCCAGATATGATCAATATTGCGGGCAAAAATCGCTTAAGACCGGTATAAATTGTGAAGAATTGTTTATAGCCAATACAGGCCCCGTATTCTCGATCAATAAACAACTCAAGAATCTGGTTTCGGAGATTCCCAACGCAACATATGTCGATTTCAATTCCCTGATTTGTCCGGGGGGAGTTTGCTCGCCCTATCGCAACGGCCGGCCATCTATTATGATAGCGGGCATATAAGTATGACGGGTTCATGGATGCTGGGGCGGGAAGCCGTCAGCTCAACCGATTTCGACGGCATAATCTTCCAGAGCAACAATCGAGAAATAACATCAACGCAGTAGTTGTCTGAAGTGCTGCGACCGCACATGGCGGATTCTGGAACAGGTTTTGAGCATCCCAAGAAGTTATAAACATATAAACCGATTAAGATTTCATACGCTTACGCTTTGTGATGCAACGTTTCAAAGCATATCGTGTTAATCCGGTCACCAAATCAACGGAGGACCGAAATGGGTATCCAGACTGTTTCCGATGAACTTTATCGTCGTCATGAACGCGAATGGGCAGAACTGCGCAACGCGGTCGAGGCCAACGAAGCCAGTCAAAGACAGCAAGAGAAGGCTTCAGGCCAGACCTCCTGCGATGACAAGGCGTCTGGACGTCCGTAATAGCAAGGCGGCTTCGGCGCCAAAGCTATCCAAGCCTTGAAATGCCCAATCGCCGCATGGGCATATCCGAAAAAACGCCGCTTCAGCGGCGTTTTTTGTTTCTGCCTCGCAACTGGCGGCAAGCGCCAAAACCGCTGCGGTAACCAAATACGAAGGAACAATCGGTAGTGTTTCCCTGTCGCGATTCGAACAGGAGACAGACGATGGCTGCACGAAAACGCACCTCCCGCTCGCCAAAGCGCTCCTCAAAGCGCTCCCCCAAGCGCTCAGGCCGCTCCTCCGGTTCATCCACCCCGATCCTCGCTCTTGGCGCGATCCTCGCCCTTGGCGCATTCAGCCTGTGGGCGACATCCCAGCACAAAAGCCCGCAAGCCGCCATTACAGCCCTGTTCCAGCGCCCCATATCGGCACCCCGCGCATCGGCGCCTCCGAAAGCCGAGCCCAGAACGCCGACGGTGAGTAAAGCACCAGAGAACAAGACGCCTTCGAGGGATTATGGCGCCGCCGTCGGGCCGGTCCCTCGCCCTTCGGCGCCTGTCGCCGCGCCGGCGCCGCAAAGAAAGCCGGTTCAACAAGCGGCACTGGAAAGCCCGAAGCCGCCGCGTCCGGGCAGCCGCGTCGTCGCTTCGGCACCGGCGGCCGCCCCCCGCGCAATGCCGCCGCGCGGCGTCAACGCGCCCGCAAGCTCCCCCTCGGTCATTTATGCGAAGACGAAGCTGACGATCCATAAAAACGCCTGGGACAAGTCGCCGTCCATCGGCGTGGTCGAAAAAGGCCGTGAAATGCGATCCTATGGCAAGACCGGGCGCTGGCATCGTGTGATCGTACCCAAGACCAACATGATCGGCTGGGTGCACGAAAACCAACTCATCGGCGGACGCAATAAGCCCGACAGCGCGACGATGATCACCGGATCGATTGCCCGCAAACGGCAAACCGCAACGGCGACAACGCCAAACCCTATGAGAAGCCCGACCCATCGGCGCATCGAGCCGCCGAAAGCGGTCGGCCAGAAGAACTAAAGCATGTCGCCTGATTATGATTGAACGCGACACGCTTTAGAGTCACGAGCCATGGCTTCCAGTTGCGGATCGCCGGGCAGGTAATCGAAACCGGCGGCAATGAGCGACGAGCCGTCGGCAACCAGATCGCCGAAAAGCTGATCGTAAAGCCCTCTTTTCCCAAGTGCGGCCAGCAGCGCCTTCATCAGAACCGGCGGAACCGGGACCAGGCGTGGCGGCTTCCCCAGGGATGCGCGCAGCTTTGTCACGAGTTCACGTGTGGAGCGCGATCGGGGTTCGGCAAGGTGAAAGACCTGTCCCGCAACCCGTTCCGCAGAAGCCGTGCTCAAGAAAACCAGCGCACGCGCGACATTCTCAAGCGACACAAAACTGCGCCTGTTATTCGCCAGACCGAAGGGCAGCGGCAACCCGCTGTCGCAGAGCTTCATCAGCGCCTTGAGATTTGCCCGCGCTCCGGGACCATAGACCAGAACCGGGCGCGCTATGACGATCTCTATCCCGCCGATTTCCCGCAGATCGGCCTCGGCCTTTGCCTTGGCGCGCCCGTAATCGTCACGCGGGGCAAGCGGCATATCAGGTGTCAGCGGCGAGGCGTTTCCGGCAATCGTGTAGATGGTGGAAACAAAAACGAACCGCTTTACACGGGCCGCCTTCGCCTTGGTCGCAAGCTCGACCGCAAGCCGATGGTTGACGGCATCGAAGGTAGCGGCGTCCGGCCGTTCGCTGCCTGTGCGATGGGCAAGTGCTGCGCAATGCACGACCGTCTCCACGCCCGACAGGTCGGGATCGGAGAGATCGTTGCGGGAGAGCGGCAGGACTTCGTGGCCCTCTCCGGCCAGCATTTGGGTGAGAGCGCTTCCGATAAAACCACCCGCCCCGGTGACTGCGATCTTCATCCTCAGCGTTCCAGTCGATCGCCGTCCGCGAGAACCTGACCGGCAAGCGCGCGCGTGATGCGGGTTTTCTGTTCGAGCGCCGCGCGGTCGAGCTTGTCCACGACGCGGATGGCGGACAGAAGCGAGCGCTCGATGCGGCTCACCAGATAGGCGACGACATGCGGCTCAACGCTCACCTGACGATCGGCGAACAGCTTGTGGATGACGCCCGAAAGCAGGAGATCGTCCGGCTCCGCTATCTCCACCACGGTTGCCGCCTTGAGGCGGGAGGCGAGATCCGGCAGCCTGACATTCCAGTTGGCAGGCCAAAGGCGTGATGTCATGAGCAATGACGGGCCAGGCCCCTGCGCCGCGTTCTGCCTCACGCTGTTGATGAGATGAAAGAGACCCGTTTCGTCGAACGGCTCCGCGCCGATATCATCAATCAGGACGGGATATTCGGCGGCGCCGTTGACCGCCTCTTCGGTAATGTTCGACGGATCGACGAGCCGCGCACCCGTCCCCGCGCGCCATATCTCGGCGAGATGGGTCTTGCCGGAGCCGGTCGGCCCGGCAAGGATGGTGACGGGCGACAGCCAGTTCGGCCAGCGATCGACAAGATCGACGGCGGCACGGTTCGAACCCGTGACGATCAGATCCTCCCGATGATAACCGGGCTGATGTTCAAGATTCAACGGAATCTGGCGCGGTGCGTCACGCATCGCGGCCTCCTTTGAAACCTGCCCGGTCAAGACCAAAACTCATTTCTCTTTGCCTGCGCTTTCGCCTGCCTCGATCAGCGGCCCGGCGTCGGGGTTCGGCTGATGATATGCAGGATCATACATCGGTGAGTGGAGATAGCTATTCAATGCGAACCGCACAAGCACCCCCACAGCGGCGGCGGCGGGCACCGCAACCAGCATTCCGGTGAAACCGAACAGCGAGCCGAAGGCAAAAAGGGCGAACATGAGCCAGACAGGATGAAGCCCGACCGAAGAGCCGACGAGCTTCGGCTGGAGGATATTGCCTTCCAGAAACTGGCCGAGGAAAAACACTGCCGCGACAACACCGATCATGATCCAGTCCGGCCAGAACTGGACAAGCGCGACACCGATGGCCAGCGCCAGGCCGACAAACGAACCGATATAGGGAATGAAGCTGATAAGCCCGGCAAAAAAGCCGATCAGCAGCCCGAAATTCAGGCCGGCAAGGGTCAGGCCGATGGCGTAATAGGTGCCGAGGATGAGGCACAGCGTGCCCTGCCCGCGAATGAACCCGGCGACCGCGGCATTCATTTCGCGCGCGATGCGGCGCACGGTGTGAAGCTGGGCGCGGGGCACCCAGGAATCGATACTGTTCACCATGCGGTCCCAGTCGAGAAGCATGTAGAAAGCGACCACCGGCGTGACCACGAAAAGCCCGGCAATATCGATCAGGGATTTCCCCGAATTCCACAGGGACTGAAGCAGCGCGGTGAGAAAACTGGCCCCCTGCTGGAGCAGGGAACTGAGATTTTGTTGAATGACCGAGCTGTCGATGCCGATATATTTCTTCAGCCATTGCGAATCCTCATTCGCCAGCAGCGACTGCAACTGCGTAATATATTCGGGAATTTTTGAAATGAAGTCGGCGAGCTGTGTCGCAAGGATCGGCACGACGATCATCAGGCTGACGACCAGCGCCATCAGGAAGACGAACAGGATGACGACGGTGGAGGCAAGCCGAGACAGGCCGAAGCGTTCCAGCCGGTCGGCGACGGGGTCGAGAAAATAGGCGAGCGCCATGCCCGCGACGAACGGCAGGAGCACCGAGCTGAATACGACCAGAAACAGGATGAAGATCGCGATGGCCGCGCCCCAGAACATGGCCTGACGGCGGACGGATGACCCCGTCAGCGCACCCACTTCCACATTCACATGAATATTGCCATCGCGTACCGTTGCTTCCGACTGCGAAATCCGGCGGCTGGCGGTGGTGCGCGTGGATGTCAATTTCCTGGCCATGAGCGTCCAATTTCTGAAAAACGGCTGCGTGAGCCAATCGTAATAGCAAGGCGGCGTTACGGATGTCTTAGAGACTGTTCCAAAAGTCGTCATGAGCGGCTGCAAATGATAATTTCCTGCGTTCCGGTGCTCATGTACGTCCAAGTACACTCCGCTCCGGTACTCGAAAATCACCATTTTCGCACGCACATGTCGCTTTTTGATTCAGACTCTTATAGCAAAGCTTGATGAGTGGAACTCATAGGCTTTGATTAAGCCCGTGCGGCGATTGAGCATTTCCAAGGCTTGGATAGCGTCAGCATCGGAGCCGCCCTGGTATCATCGAACTGAAGGCAAGTTAGACCGGTCAGTCAGGATTGCAATGCCCGTGCGAAGACAGGCCGGAATGCGCGCTCCCATCGGGACGTCTCGATATGTCACGAATTTGCGGAGAATCTGCACAGTTTTTCGCTTTTCCGGCTTTGTGGCCTTGCAGGCAGCGCCGTCTCGTGCCATTGCCCGCACATTCACTGCCCATCGCATTTTTCCAAGCAAAACCGTTACACGCTTTTGCCGAAAATGCATTAAACAATGCGTGGATAAGCACCCAGTTTCAGGAGCAGGCCATGACCATGGAAAACAAGCCCGCCAACAAGCCCGTTGCCCAGAATGGCCTGACCTATGCGCAGGCTGGCGTCGATATCGATGCCGGGAACCTGATGGTCGAGAAGATCAAGCCGCTCGTGCGGTCCACGCGCCGCCCCGGCGCGGACGGAGAAATCGGAGGCTTCGGTGGCCTGTTCGATCTCAAGGCCGCAGGTTTCACGGACCCGGTACTCGTTGCGGCCAATGACGGCGTGGGAACGAAGCTGAAGATCGCCATCGATGCCGACAAGCACGACACGGTGGGCGTCGATCTTGTCGCCATGTGCGTCAACGATCTGGTCGTTCAGGGCGCGGAACCCCTCTTCTTCCTCGATTATTTCGCCACCGGCAAATTGTCGCCCGATCAGGGCGTCGATATCGTTGCCGGTATTGCGGAGGGGTGCCGTCAGGCCGGATGCGCGCTCATCGGCGGTGAAACGGCGGAGATGCCCGGCATGTACGCGCAGGGCGATTACGATCTTGCCGGTTTCGCGGTTGGTGCAGCCGAACGCGACCGCCTGTTGCCGCGCGGCGACATCGCCGAAGGCGACATCATTCTCGGCCTTGCTTCTTCCGGCGTTCATTCCAACGGGTTTTCGCTGGTGCGCCGCATCGTCGACCTGTCCGGCCTCGGCTGGCAGTCGGAAGCGCCTTTCCGGTCGGGCGCGACGCTCGGTGAAGCCCTGCTCACGCCGACCCGCATCTATGTGAAGCCCCTGCTCGCCGCGATCCGCGCATCGGACGGCATCAAGGCGCTCGCCCACATCACCGGCGGCGGCTTCCCGGACAATATTCCGCGCGTTCTGCCCGAAGGCCTCGCTGCGGAAATCGATCTTTCGTCCATTTCCGTGCCACCCGTTTTCTCCTGGCTTGCCAAAACCGGCGGTGTCGAATCGGCGGAAATGCTGCGCACGTTCAACTGCGGCATTGGCATGATCGCGGTCGTCACGCCTGACAAGGTCGATGAAGTCGTCGCCGCCCTCGCCGCCGAAGGCGAAAAGGTCGTCACGCTCGGCAGGATGATCGGCCGCGAGAAGGACGGCGTCGTCTACAAGGGCCAGCTTGCGCTATGAGCCGCAAGCGGGTCGTTATTTTCATCTCCGGCGGCGGCTCCAATATGGAGGCGCTGATCCGTGCCGCGCAGACGCCCGGCTATCCGGCGGAAGTGGTTGCGGTTTTTTCGGACAAGGAAGACGCCGGCGGCCTCGCCAAAGCGCAAGGCTCGGGCATTCCCACGCAGGTTTTCAAGCGCAAGGATTATGCGTCGAAGGATGAGCATGAGGATGCCATTCTGGCGGCGCTTGCGGCGCTCGACCCGGATATTCTTTGCCTTGCCGGTTATATGCGCCTTCTGTCGGGGCGGTTCATCGCTCCCTATGAAGGCCGCATTCTCAATATCCATCCGTCCCTGCTTCCGCTCTTTCCGGGGCTTCATACCCACCAGCGGGCGCTGGATGTCGGCATGAAACTCGCCGGATGCACGGTGCATCTCGTGACCGAAGGCATGGACGAAGGGCCGATCCTCGCGCAGGCGGCGGTGCCGGTGCTTGCCGGAGACGATGCCGAAACGCTCGCGGCGCGTGTCCTGAAGGCGGAGCATCGCCTTTACGCGCTGGCGCTGCGCAACTTTGCCGGTGAACAGACGGAAGCGCCGGAACCCGCGGACAGCATGGTCGTCAGCGCCTGACCGCGGCAAATTAATCACACACGAAGTTTTTTGTTAACAAAACTTTAATTTCCCGCAAAAAGCTCTAATTCCCGGTCGTAACGGAACCTGCTTCGGCAAATTCCGTTAAGAGTCGTGAAAAGCGTCTCTTTCAATATGTTTTTAGAAGAGGACAAAGACATGTCTCTCCGTTTTTCGACTTCCTTCCTTTCGGCAATGGCCGTGATTTCCGGCATCGCGGTTACGGCTCCGGCCCTCGCCGCCGACTTCGTAGCGCCTCCCGCTTCGGGTCGCACCCAGCCGCGTTCGGAAGTCGGTATGCTGTCCTGCGACATCTCCCCCGCCATCGGCGTCATCATCGGCAGCCAGCAGGATGTGGATTGCGTGTTCAGGCCCGCCCGCGGTCGCGGCCCGCTTGAGCGTTACACCGGCACCATCACCAAGCTCGGCATCGATGTCGGCTTCATCAATGGCAGCCGCGTCGCCTGGGCCGTGTGGGCTCCGAGCGTTCGTCCGGAAGGCGCGCTCCAGGGCCGTTATGTCGGCGCTTCCGCCAATGCAGCCATCGGCGTCGGATTCGGCACCAACATCCTGACGGGTGGTTCCTGGAAGACGATTTCGCTTCAGCCGATTTCGGTTCAGGGCCAGCGCGGCCTCAATGCCGCCGTGGGTGTTTCCAAGCTGAAACTGCGCTACGCCGGCTAACGAGCGGCACGAATAAACAACGCCGGGACGGATATAGAATATATCCGTCCCGGCGTTGTTTGATAAATATTTATAAGTCTATTTTGCGAATCCAGATCCTGGTGTCATGCACCGCAAGCCCGCCATAGGGGGCGGCGGGTTCGGCCCCTATCAATATGTTGATCCCCTCGCCGCGCTCGAATGCCGAATTCGGGAAAATGCCTTCCGACACGACCACGCCTCGCTTTTGCCCGGCGCGCAGAACGGCATGAAGCACCAGTTCGCCGCGATGGTTGCCGATCTCGATCCGCTCGCCGTCCTCGATGCCAAGCTCTGCCGCATCGTCGGGATGAATGAGCAATTCGGGCCGGATTTCCTTCGCGAGCGAAGTCGGTGTCTCGGCAAAGGTCGAATTCAGGAAATTATGCGCCGGTGAGGTCGTCATACGGAATGGATGTTCCATATCCGCAGCTTCGATGACGTCCCAATGGTCCGGGAACTGCGGAATGGAGCCGAACGGCCCCTGAAGTCCCATGACTTCCGGCGGCTTGTTCGGCGAAGGGCTTCCGGTCCAGTCGGGGCGGAAGCGAAATTTGCCGTCCGGCCATTTGAAACCGTCGATGTAATGCGCTTCCTCGAAGGGCGGCTGCAAATCGACAAACCGCTTTTCCTTCAATTCGTCGAAATGCGGCAGATCGCTATTGGCATTCATGTTGTCGATCAGCGTGCGCTCGTCGAGATCGAAGCCGGGCAGATGGCCGACACCGAGACGCTTTGCCAGTTCGTTGATGACGAAGATGTTCGGGCGCGCATCGGCGAGAGGTTCGATCAACTTCGGACCAAGCACCAGGTGCTGCTGCCCGCCGCCGCGATAAATATCGTCGTGTTCGAGGAATGTCGTCGCGGGCAGGACGACATCGGCCATCTTCGCCGTATCGGTCATGAACTGCTCGTGCACGGCGACGAAAAGGTCCTCGCGCGCAAAACCCTTGCGAACCAGACGCTGTTCCGGCGTAACATTCGCCGGATTGGTGTTCTGGATCAACATCGCCATGACGGGCGGGCCGCCATAGAGCGCTTGCGCATCATTGGTGAGGATGCGTCCGATCTTCGACTGGTCGAGAAAACGGATGCCGACATCCTGCATGGCGCGCCCTTCGATCTCGCGCTTGTCCATCTTGAAGATGCCAGCGTTCGAATGGAACGCTCCGCCGCCTTCATGAAGAAAGGCGCCTGTGACACAGGCAATCGAAGCGGCGGCGTGCATATTGACCGCGCCGTTGCGCTGGCGGGTGAAACCATAGCCGAGGCGGAAATAGGTCCGTTTGGTCTTGCCGACGAGATGGGCGAAAGCCTCGATCTCTTCCACCGTCAGACCGGTGATGGCGGAAGCCCATTCAGGCGTACGGGTCTGAAGATGCTTCTCAAGTCCCCTCGGGTCGTCGGTATAGCGTTCGAGATAATCCCAGTCGGCCAGACCGTCTCGAAACAGCACATGCATGACCGCACAGGCAAAGGCGCCATCGGTTCCCGGTTTCAGCACAATGCCCATATCCGCCTGCCGGACGGTTGCATTGGCGTAAACGTCGATGACGACGATCTTGGCACCGCGCTCCTTGCGCGCCCGCACGGCATGGGTCATGACATTGACCTGCGTGGCGGCGGCATTGGTGCCCCATATGACCACCACATCGGCCTTGGCCATTTCGCGCGGATCGGGGCCGGTCAGGCTTCCCGTTCCGGCAAAATAGCCGGTCCAGGCCATATTGGTGCAGAAACTGTCGAACTGGTTGGAATAGCGCTTGGCAAAGCGCAGACGGTTGATCGAGTCGCGCTGCACCAGCCCCATCGTGCCTGCATAGTAATAAGGCCAGACGCTTTCGCTGCCATAGTCCTGCTCGGCTTTCAGGAATCGCTCGGCGATCAAATCAAGCGCCGCATCCCACGACGCTTGCTTCCACTGCCCCGCGCCCTTCGCACCGGCACGAACCAACGGATGTTTCAGCCGGTCGGGATGGTGGACGCGTTCGGCATAGCGCGCCACCTTGGCGCAGATGACGCCAGCCGTGTAGCTGTTGTCCTTCGCGCCGCGCACGCGGCCGATGGTGCGCTCGTCGAGAATCTCAACATCGAGCGCGCAGGTTGACGGGCAGTCATGCGGACAGGCCGAATGACCGATCTTGATATTCGAAATGGGAGCGGGCCGGTTCATAGAAGTTTATTAGCTCAAGCCGTTCTTTGCAGAAACGAAATTCTGCCGGAAGATTGTCACTGTGACGAAATAAATTTTCAAGACAAGCGCAGCGAAATCGCACCGAGAACAATAAGACCCGCAGCGATAAAACGCGGCAATCCGACTTTTTCCTTCAACACCAGCGCAGAGATGAGGACGCCGAAAAGTATCGCCGTTTCGCGGAGCGCCGCCACGACGGCAATGGGCGCCATTGTCATCGCCCAGAGCGCCAGACCGTAAGAGCCGAGCGTGCCCGCCCCGCCGATCAGGGCCGGACGCCAGCGATTGCGCAGATAATGGATGAAGCGGTCCGGCTCACGATAGAAAGCCCAACCGCCAAGCGGAATGGCGTTCATCAAAAAGAGCCACAGCGTATAGGACAGAGGCTCGCCCGACACGCGGACGCCAAGACCGTCGATGATCGTATAGCTGGCGATGAACCCGGCATTGGCGAGCGCAAGCAGCGCGGTGCGGCTCGAAGCGCCGCCATTCCTGCGGCGGGCATCCAGCGCCATGGCCAGGACGCCAGAGCAGATCAGGATGATGCCAAGCCAGCTTTGCCAGCCCATGATCTCACCGACAAGCGGAGCGCTCGCCAGCGCCACCAGCAGGGGCGGTGTGCCGCGCATGATGGGATAGGCTTCGCTCATATCGCCCGATTTATAGGCCGCAGCCACCAGCGACATATAAAAGGTCTGCGTGACCGTCGATGAAAGCATGTAGATCCAGCTTGCGGGGTTTGGCAGCGGCAGAAAAGGCAGGATGAAAAGAGCGATAGTCCCGGCGGCGCCGGTTACGCTGGCCGCGCCGAAGAATTTGTCTCCGCTCCCCTTGACGATTGCGTTCCAGCTCGCGTGGAGAAACGCGCCAAAGAGGACGATCAGAAGGACGCCACCAGACATTCGGGACTCGACTCAAGGGTAAGGAGCGGTTGTTGAAGGTTGTATGTCACATTTGTGACGGCAGGGATACCGAAGCGTTTTCGCCTTTCCCCATCGCCCCTCTTGCCGAAAACTGTCCGGCATGAAACAAGCGGCCCATGAATTATCGTCACGCCTATCACGCCGGAAATTTCGCGGATGTCGTCAAGCACGTCATCCTGACGCGCCTTGTCGAATATCTGAAACGGAAAGATCAGGCCTTCCGCGTCATCGATACCCATGCGGGTATCGGTCTTTACGATCTCAAGGGCGTTGAGGCGGGCAAGACGGGGGAATGGACCGGCGGGATCGACCGCGTCATGGAAGCGGTGCGGAAGGGGCAGATCGAAGAGCCTGCGCTGGAGCTGCTGGCGCCCTATCTCGATGCCGTTCGCGCCGTCAACGAAGGCGAAAAGCTGCGTCATTATCCCGGCTCGCCCCTCCTCGTTCGGCATCTTCTGCGCAAGCAGGACCGTCTTTCCGCGCTCGAACTGCATCCGCGCGATGTCGTGAAACTATCGAAACTCTTCGAGGGCGACTATCAGGTTCGCGTGACCGAACTGGATGGCTGGCTTGCGCTTGGCGCCCACCTTCCGCCGAAGGAAAAACGCGGACTGGTGCTTGTGGACCCGCCATTCGAGAAAGAGGGCGAATTCGACCGGCTCGTCGATGGCCTCGTCAAGGCGCACAAGCGTTTCAGCGGTGGAACCTATGCGCTCTGGTATCCGGTGAAGGACCGCAGGGAAACGGAGCGCTTCACCCGGCAATTGCGCGAAACCGGCATTCCAAAGATCATGCAGATCGAGCTTGCGATTCGCGCGCCTTCCACAGAACCACGCCTCGATGGCACGGGAATGATCGTAGTCAACCCGCCTTATACACTCGAAAGTGAGATGCAAACCCTGCTTCCCTGCCTTACCAAGCTTCTGGCCGAGGAAAAGGGGAGCAATTTCAGTATCAAGTGGGTGCGCGGCGAGACGGATCGCACTTGACCCGCGTGAACTGGTGACAGAAACTGCACCTCAACGTCACTACGGCCATCACAAAAAATAGCGAGCTGGCTCGCAATTTCGGACAGGATAGAGATATGCAACGAACCCTGGATCGCATTGGACAGTTTTCACGCGCAGCCGCTTTCGCCGCAGCCGTCCTTCCCCTGACGCTCGCGTCCCTGCCGGCCGGCGCCGCAGATTATCTTGCTCCGGCTCCCGCGGGTGTTGCCGATGCGGGCGCATGTAGCCAGCAGAGCGTTTTGCGCTCCGTGGTTTCCGATTTCGGCTATCAGGTGCGCCATGTCCCGGAATTGCCGCAGGTCGGCATCTCGGCCATGAGCGATGTCCAGTTGACGCGCTATGAACCGAAGACCAATCCGGCTGAAATCGAGCGTACCTATTGCAAGGCGACAGCCGTTCTGAGCGACGGCCAGTATCGCTCGGTCTGGTACATGATCGAAGAAGGCCAGGGTTTTGCCTCCATGGGCCGAAATGTCGAATTCTGCGTCGACGGTTTCGATCGCTGGTATGTTTACGACGCCAAGTGCCGCGTTCTTCGCTGAGTGCCTGAAGCCGGGTGAGCGCAACCGGCAGCCATTGAGTGGAGGACATATGCTGCGTAAGCTTCAAGCGGCGGCAATTGCGCTGCTCGCGATTTCAACTGCGGGCATGATGACGGTATCGCCGGTCAGGGCGGACGATACGCCTGGCGATTTCGACTTCTATGTCCTCTCCCTCTCCTGGTCGCCCAGCTATTGCGCGATGGAAGGTTCCCGCGCCGACAGGCAGCAATGCGGATCAGATCGCCCGCTCGGCTTCGTGGTGCATGGCCTGTGGCCGCAAAACGAAAGGGGCTATCCGGCAAACTGCCGGTTCGACAACAGCCGCGGCCGCGGCAGTTATGTCCCCCGCCAGATTCTGTCCAGCCTGAAGGGTATCATGCCCTCGACCGGACTCGCCGCCTATGAATGGCGCAAGCACGGCAGTTGCTCCGGCCTGTCGCAGAACGACTATTTTTCCACGCTTCGCAATGCCTTCGACCAGGTCAATATTCCGCCAAGCCTGCGTAATCCGGCGAGCGGACGGCGTGTCGATCCCCTTCTCGTCGAGAAAGCCTTCGTCGCGGCCAATCCCGGCATGAAACCCAACGGTATTTCCGTCAGTTGCAAGCGGAACTATCTTCAGGAAATCCGCATCTGCCTGACGAAAGACCTCCGGTTTCGAGCCTGCGGAGAGGTGGATGCCAATGCCTGCCGCAGCCGCTCCGTCATGATGCCCGCAACACGATGATCCTCTTTATCAGGAACAGAAGATGACACAGATTCTCTACGCGCCCGCCTCACCCTATAGCGCGAAGGTCCGAATGGCTGCTCACCATGCAGGAATTCCCTTCGAAAGCGTCGTCGTCAACACTGCCGCGGAACCGGAGAACCTCACCCACGTCAACCCGCTCGGAAAAATTCCGACGCTGGTGACGGACGACGGCAAACCGGTTTTCGACAGCCGCGCCATCACGCAGTATCTCAATCGTGTTTCGGGCAACAAACTGTTCCCGCGCAATGCCGAAAAGCGCACAGATGCGGAGCGCTACGAAGCCATGGCCGATGGCCTTTGCGACGCGCTTCTGGCGCATGTCTACGAACGGCGTATGCGCCCGGAAGAAAAAGTTCACCAGCCCTGGCTGGATCTGCAATGGCGCAAGGCCGAGCGTACGCTCGACCTCCTGAACGAAGCGCCGCCGCGTCTGGCGGGCAAGCTTCATGTCGGCCATGTCGCGGTCGCAGCCGCGCTCGGCTATCTGGCGCTGCGTTTCGAAGGCAAGTGGGAGCGTAACCGTCCGAAGCTCAAGCGGTGGATGAAGCGTTTCCAGGAACTGCATCCCGAACTGGTGGAACTCCTGCCGCGCGGCTGACCGCGTCAGGTCTTTAAGCGTCGAATGAAGACAACAAAAAACCGGGCAGGTGACTGCCCGGTTTTTCGTGTTCGATTATCGGATAATCAGAACTTGTAGCCGACGCCGACGCGGATGTCGTGGGTGTCGAGCTTGTTGCGGACCGAATCGTTGCCGAGGTCGTAGGTCTTGTTACCGAACTGGGTGTAACGGTATTCAATGCGGCCCAGGATGTTGTCCGTGAGCTTGGCTTCCATACCGGCACCGGCAGTCCAGCCAACGCGGAACTTGCTTTCGTCGTCAAAGCCGTTGTCGAGCTTGACCTGCTTGCCGGCAACACCGGCCGTGATGTACGGCATGACCGGGTTCAGGTCGTAGCCGAGACGGCCACGCAGCGAGCCTTCGAAGCCTTCCTTGACTTCCAGGTCGTTCTTGGACTTCTTGGCCCAGGAGTAACCTGCGTCACCTTCAACACCGTATACGAACTGGTCCTGCTGGAAGTTCCAGCCGGCATATGCGCCAGCCTTCATGTCATCAGGCTTGATGGTGCCGACGGAATCCGTCTTGGCCTTGTTCCAGCCGTAGCCGAGATACAGACCGGTGTAGCCGCCAGCCCAGCTATACTGCGGAGCCATTTCGACCGGAGCAGGCACAGGAGGCTGTTCCTGAATGGCGTCGGCAGCGAAAGCGGTCGCAGAGAACGGCAGCAGCGCAGCCGAGGCGATTACGAGAGACTTAAGAGTGCGCATAGCATTCTCCTTACACAAATTACCTTTAGCGCGGTCCCTTATCGGGCGGACGGCGTTGGGAGAAAATCGTCCATGCCGCGCTGACAGGACCGACATATCGGCGGTAATTGCGGCATGAAATGCCCGCTTCTGTGGAGAGAAGCTGTCGAGAAGGTGGCAAAAATACGATGTTGCATTATCGCAACGGCGGATTCGACCTCCTATATGGTGGGGGATGCGCCGTCATAGTGCCCCGGACAGACGGCGAGATATGACGAAGCTGCTGAATTTCCTACAAATTTGTCAGTTATGAATGGCCCCTGCTCGGTTTTTAGCTGCAATTTTCCGGGCGAAATGGCATGAAAAGACCGAAGAATCTCGATAAGAAAGTGTTTACCGTGTTGAACGATCACGAGCCACGCCTGCTTGCAAAATGCCCGGTTCTGGTGACGGGCGGCGCGCGGCGCATCGGAAAGGCCATCGTCGAAGACCTTGCCGCCCATGGCTTCCCGGTCGCCATACATTGCAATCACTCGGCAGACGAAGGGGCGGCCCTTGCGAGCGCCATCACGGACAGCGGCGGCACGGCCTGCGTCGTGCGCGCGGACCTTTCATCCGAGGCCGACGTCCGCAATCTCGTGCAAGATGCGTCGCGCCAGATCGGCCCGATCCGGCTTCTGGTCAACAATGCCTCGCTGTTCCAGGACGACCGCATGGGCAATCTGGACATGGGGCTGTGGGACAAGCACTTTGCCATCCACCTCAAGGCGCCCGTCCTGCTGGCGGAAGGGATGGCCGGAACCTTGCCCAAGGGAGAAGATGCGCTCGTGATCAATGTGATCGACCAGCGCGTGTGGAAGCCCAATCCGAACTTCTTTTCCTACACGCTTTCGAAGACGGCGCTGTGGAACGCCACCCAGACGATGGCGCAGGCGCTTGCCCCGCATATCAGGGTCAATGCGATCGCGCCCGGCCCGACATTGCCGAGCGAGCGGCAAAGGCCGGGCGATTTCGAGCGGCAGGTCGGGAAGCTGCTTTTGCGGCGTGCACCGGAATTGTCTGAATTTGGGCGTACTGTTCGCTATCTCTGGGAAAGCCGCTCCGTCACGGGCCAGATGATCGCGCTTGACGGCGGGCAGCACCTGGCATGGGAAACCCCGGATATTGCAGGAATCACCGAATGACCGGAAACCGCAAGAACCATGAAGATATCGCAGCCAGCCTGCCGTCCGACGACGAGCAGGAGGTGGCCGGTATTATCATCGGTGAAGCGGAAACCGAAGACGATGACGACAGCGACGATATTGCCGCCGCACCCGCCTCGCCTTCGCCTGCCGATTCCATTCAGTGGGATTCGTCGGACGGCCTGCCGGATATTGCGGGCCTGAGCGGCCAGGACATCATCAATGCCTTCGTGAAGCGCCTGCCTAACAATCCGGGCGTTTATCGCATGTTCAACGGCGACGGCGACGTGCTTTATGTCGGCAAGGCCCGCAACCTCAAGAAGCGCGTCTCGAACTACGCGCGCGGGATCGGCCATTCGAATCGCATCACGCGGATGATCCGTGAAACGGTGACGATGGAGTTTGTTGTCACCCGGACGGAAACCGAAGCCCTGTTGCTGGAAGCCAATCTCATCAAGAGGTTGCGTCCGCGCTTCAACGTGCTCATGCGGGACGACAAGTCGTTCCCCTATATTCTCCTGACCGGCGACCATCGTGCGCCCGGCATTTTCAAGCACAGGGGCGCGCGCTCGCGCAAGGGAGACTATTTCGGCCCGTTCGCTTCGGCGGGCGCGGTCGGCCGCACCATCAATGCCCTGCAACGCGCATTCCTGCTGCGAACCTGCACGGATTCGGTGTTCGAAACGCGGACACGCCCCTGCCTCCTCTATCAGATCAAACGTTGTTCCGGTCCTTGCACGCATGAAATCAGCGACGCGGACTATGCGGAGCTCGTGCGCGAGGCCAAGGCGTTTCTTTCGGGCAAGAGCCAGTCGGTGAAGGATCATCTGGCAAGCGCCATGCAGGCGGCATCCGCCGATCTCGACTTCGAACATGCGGCGGTCTACCGGGACCGCCTGGCAGCGCTTTCGCATGTCCAGTCGCATCAGGGCATCAATCCGCAAACGGTCGAAGAAGCCGACGTATTCGCCATCCATCAGGAAGGCGGCATGACCTGTATTCAGGTTTTCTTCTTCCGCACCGGCCAGAACTGGGGCAACCGCGCCTATTTTCCGAAAGCCGACAGTTCGCTCGGGCCCGCGGAAGTCCTGGGCGCGTTCCTGTCCCAGTTCTACGACGACAAACCATGCCCGCGCCTCGTCCTATTATCGGAAACGGTGGAAGAACAGTCGCTGATCGCCGAAGCGCTTTCGACGCGCACCGGCCATAAGGTTCAGGTCAGCGTGCCCCAGCGCGGCGAAAAGAAAGACCTCGTTGATCATGCGCTGACCAATGCGCGCGAAGCGCTCGGGCGGCGTCTCGCCGAAACATCCTCGCAGGCCCGTCTTCTGCAAGGCATGGCCGAGACATTCGGCCTTGCCCGCCCCCCGCGCCGGATCGAAGTCTACGACAATTCGCACATCATGGGCACGAACGCTGTCGGCGGCATGATCGTCGCCGGGCCGGAAGGCTTCGTCAAAAACCAGTATCGCAAGTTCAACATCCGCTCAACCGACATTACGCCGGGCGACGACTTCGGCATGATGCGCGAGGTGATCGAGCGGCGGTTTTCGCGACTGGTGAAGGAACACGGCACGCCGGAAGAACCGACCGACGCGGAAGCGAACGATACGTTTCCGGCATGGCCCGATGTGATTCTGATCGATGGCGGTCAGGGCCAGGTCGGCGTCGTGCGCCAGATGCTGGCAGAAATGGGCATTGCGCATCTCGTCAATGCCATCGGCATTGCGAAAGGCGTCGACCGCGAGGCGGGACGCGAACGCTTCTTCGTCGAAGGCAAGCTGCCCTTCACGCTGCCGCCGCGCGATCCCGTGCTCTATTTCATCCAGCGCCTGCGCGACGAAGCGCACCGTTTCGCCATCGGCACGCATAGAGCGCGGCGCAAGAAGGAAATGGTCAAGAACCCGCTCGATGAAATTGCGGGAATCGGCCCGTCGCGCAAACGCGCCCTGCTGCACCATTTCGGGACCGCAAAGGCCGTTTCGCGCGCGGCGATGGAGGATCTCATGCAGATTGACGGCATTTCCGAAGCGATGGCCCGGACGATTCACGACCATTTCCGGGATCGATGACGTAATTTTGTCCGGGATTTACGTGCAAGCGTCATTAGGTCCCGGCAGAACATATTCGCAGGTGTTGATTTTATGTGTCATCCCTGATGATGTGCGCAAACGAATGACGCGGCGGAACCATGCAGAAAAAACACACTCTCTCCTTGCCCAATATCCTCACATATGGCCGGATCATCGCCGTTCCGCTTGTGGTGTTGTGCTTCTTTGTCGAGGGGCGGCTGGAATCGAGCGATTTCGCCCGCTGGACAGCTCTGGGATTGTTCGTCATTGCCAGCATCACCGACTTTTTCGATGGCTATCTCGCCCGCATATGGAAGCAGACTTCCACTATCGGCCGTATGCTCGACCCGATTGCCGACAAGCTTCTCGTATCCGCCATTCTGCTGCTTCTCGCCGCCGACGGAACAATCGCCGGCTGGACGCTATGGGCGGCAATCATCATCCTGTGCCGCGAAATCCTCGTCTCGGGGCTGCGCGAATATCTCGCCGAACTGAAGGTCAGCGTTCCCGTTTCGCGCCTTGCCAAATGGAAGACGACCGCGCAAATGATCGCGCTCGCTTTTCTGCTCGCAGGCCCTGCCGGTGACAAGATCGTGCCCTATGTTACGGAAATGGGCATTGCCCTGCTGTGGGTATCCGCTCTCCTGACCCTTTATACGGGCTGGGACTATTTCAAGGCGGGCCTGAAACACGTTATGGATTGATACGGTGACTGTAAAACTCGTCT
The DNA here is from genome assembly GCF_014199265.1 of Brucella daejeonensis. Lineage (GTDB taxonomy): Bacteria > Pseudomonadota > Alphaproteobacteria > Rhizobiales > Rhizobiaceae > Brucella > Brucella daejeonensis. Next base: position 53,350 of record NZ_JACIJG010000004.1, on the reverse strand, counting down.
ATTTCGCGTGGGTTCGCGAGAAAATCGGCAAGGGTGAAGAGATTATCGAGCTTCCCTCGCCCAAGACAACCGTGGGCGATCTGATCGGCCACCTGAAGTCGCGCGGCGACGAATATGAGGCCGCTTTCGAACACGAGCATGTCATTCGCGCCGCGATCAATCAGGAACACGCCGAACATGGCGAGTTCGTGCGCAACGGCGACGAGGTTGCCCTCTTCCCGCCCATGACGGGAGGCTGAAATGGGCGGGCAAGGCATGTGCCCCCTTTTTGTCGGCATCAGAAGCGAAGATTTCGACATCGCAACGGAATTGCGCAAACTGGGCGAAGGCCGCACGGATATTGGCGCCATCGTCACTTTCACGGGCCTGTGCCGCGATGAAAGCGGCAGGCTGTCCGCTCTCGAACTGGAACATTATCCGGGCATGGCCGAAGCGGAAATCACCCGTATCGCACGGCAGGCTGCGGAACGCTGGCCGCTGACGGGTGTTACGGTCATTCACCGTTACGGGCTGATAAAGCCGGGGGATAATATCGTGCTGGTCGCGGCGGCATCCTCCCACCGGCAGGCGGCTTTCGAAGCCGCATCCTACCTGATGGACTATATGAAAACCGATGCGCCGTTCTGGAAGCGGGAGCATTTGGCGGATGGATCGGTCGGCGGCTGGGTGTCGTCCAAAACCGAAGATGAAGAGCGCCGCAACCGCTGGTAACTTGCGCTTTTTCTTGTTTTCCCTTTACCGAACGAGGCGCCTTTTTTATTTTAATCGTGAATTAACTATTTAACCCCCTAAAATATTGGCTAATTTGGCTGGTGCTTTCTTGCATCGCCACAATTTTCACATGAAAATCCCGCTAATGTCGGTGATATGAATCAAGCGCTCGACTGGCGGCGATGAGAGACAGGCAGGAAACCGCATCAGCGTCGTCTGTCTCGACCAAAACAGTGCGTGCGGGAACGGAAGTTTCAGGCTTACGATGCGAAAAGGACTTGCGAAAACCCTTTCAATTGCGGCTGCGCTTGCGGTCGGCATTGGCGCGCTCGGCGGCGCGGCCCTGTTCCTGACCACGTCCATGCCGACAACCAGCATGGCTGCCGAAAAGACAATTAGCGGCATGGTCATGTATCGTGAGCGGATCGCGCTTCCGCCGGAAGCCAGCCTCACCGTCCAGCTTTCCGATGTTTCCCTTGCGGACGCACCGTCGAGGGTCGTCGGCGAAACACGAATCGAATCCGTTCAAGGCTCGCCAATCCCCTTTGCCATCAATTTCGACACGGGCCAGATCGAGCCGGACCACACCTACGCGTTACAGGCGCGTATTTCGGCGGGCGATACGCTCTGGTTCGTGAATGACGAACGCCTGACGATCGATCCGCAGAATCCCGGCGCCCCGGCGGAAATTCGCGTCGTCATGGTGCGCAAGAGCGCCGACGACGGCGCGGCCATCGGCATCGAAGGCAAGGACTGGCTTGCGGAAGATATTCAGGGCGGTGGCGTGATCGACAATGCGCAGACCACGCTGACGGTCGCGACTGACGGCGCGGTGAACGGATCGGGCGGCTGCAATCGCTATTTCAGCAAGGCAACCGTTGCGGGCGATGAAATCTCGTTCGCCGATATCGGCTCGACCTACATGCAATGCCCGCCGGCGCTCATGAACCAGGAGCGCAAATTCCTCGATGTTCTGGGCCAGACGCGGTCTTACAAGATCGATATGGGCAAACTGGTCCTGTTCGATCAGGAGGGGAAAGAAATCGCAAGGCTTGCACAGAGCCTTTGAAACAAAAAAGCCCGGCGCAAACCGGGCTTTTTCTTTTATCGGCAGAAGGGATCAGCCGACGATTTCGGTGCCCGAGAACCAGTAGGCGATTTCCTCGGCAGCGGTTTCCGGGGCGTCCGAACCGTGCACGGAGTTTTCACCGATCGACAGGGCGAATTCCTTGCGGATGGTGCCTTCATCGGCATTGGCAGGGTTGGTCGCGCCCATGACTTCACGGTTCTTGGCAATTGCGTTCTCGCCTTCGAGAACCTGAACGATCGTCGGGCCGGAAGACATGAATTCGGTCAGTTCGCCGAAGAAGGGGCGATCCTTGTGAACAGCATAGAAGCCTTCAGCTTCACGCAGGCTCATCCAGACGCGCTTCGACGCGACAACGCGCAGGCCGGCTGCTTCAAGCTTGGCAGTGATGGCGCCGGTGAGATTGCGACGGGTTGCGTCGGGCTTGATCATGGAGAAGGTACGTTCGATTGCCATTATGACACCTTGTTTGATGGGAAATTCAGGAAGGTGAGGCTCTATACCGTCGATAGGCCAAATTGCCAAGGGGCAGCGAACGTCACGGCCTGTTTAGCCGCTTGAGACGGCAGAAAATTGAAGGCATAGATGATGCCACTCTGATTCAATCTATCGGATAGCGGGGCCACGATGGAACAGCATTTTCAGATGTTCGCCTATTACAACAAATGGGCCAACGCGTTGCTCTACCAGGCCGCCGCCCAGTTGAGCGATGAAGAATATCGTCTCGATCTCGGCCTGTTCTTCGGGTCCATCCATCGCACGCTCAATCACATACTGGTCGCGGACCGCATCTGGATGAAGCGCTTCACCGGTGAAGGCGACCATCCGAAGGCGCTGGATGCCATCATCTCCGACAATTTCATTGCGTTGCGCGAGAAGCGTCAGGCAGAAGACGATCGCATCTGCCGCTTTACGGACGAGCTGGACGCGCAGAAGCTGTCGGGGCGCTACACTTACACCCCGCTGAGTTCCATGCGCACGATCAGTCAGCGGCTGGCGCCATCCCTGGCGCATCTGTTCAATCATCAAACCCACCATCGTGGGCAGGTCCACACAGCATTGACGCGGCTCGGCGCCGACGCTCCGTCGCTCGACCTCTCACGATTTCAGCGTACCGAAGACGGCCGCCGTTTCGCATGATACTTGCGGAAACGCTTCAAGCCGTGCAAAAGCGCTTTCACCATGCTTATTCTTGACGATATTTCCGTACGAATTGCCGGACGCCTTCTGATCGACCACGCCAGCGTGACGCTGCCCGCGGGTTCGAAGACGGGCTTTGTCGGCCGCAACGGCACCGGCAAATCCACGCTGTTCCGGGTAATCACGGGCGATCTTGCGCCGGAGACCGGCAGCATCTCGCTGCCGAAGAACACGCGCATCGGTCAGGTGGCGCAGGAAGCGCCCGGCACCGGGGAAGCGCTCATCGAAATCGTCATGAAGGCGGACAAGGAGCGCGCGGCGCTTCTCGAAGAAGCCGAAACCGCGACAGATCCGCACCGGATCGCGGAAATCCACACCCGCCTGGCCGATATCGACGCCCATTCGGCGGAAGCGCGCGCAGGCGCCATCCTGTCCGGCCTCGGATTCGATGCGGAAGCGCAGCGCCGCCCCGCTTCCGATTTTTCCGGCGGCTGGCGTATGCGCGTGGCGCTCGCCGCCGTTCTCTTCGCCGAACCCGACCTGCTTCTTCTCGACGAGCCGACCAACTATCTCGATCTCGAAGGCGTGTTGTGGCTGGTGGATTATGTGAAGCGTTATCCGCACACGGTCATCATCATCAGCCACGACCGCGATCTCCTGAACTCGGCAACAAGCTCGATCATGCATCTCGACCAGAAGAAAATCAGCTTCTGGCGCGGCAATTACGATCAGTTCGAACGACAGCGCCACGAGATGCTGGAATTGCAGCAGAAGGCCCATGCCAGGCAGGAAGCCCACCGCAAGCATATGGAAAGCTTCGTAGAGCGGTTCCGCGCCAAGGCGACCAAGGCCCGGCAGGCGCAATCACGCCTCAAGGCGCTGCAAAAGCTGAAGCCCATCGAACTCTATGTCGAGAGCCATGTGCAGCCATTCCGTTTTCCCGACGCGGAGAAGAAGGCCGCCTCGCCGATTATCGCGCTCGACAATGCCGATGTCGGCTATGTGCCGGGCAAGCCCGTTTTGCGCAATGTGACGCTGCGCATCGACAATGACGACCGCATTGCGCTGCTCGGCTCGAACGGTAACGGCAAATCGACGCTTGCCAAGCTGATTGCCGGGCGGCTGGCGTCGGAAAACGGCAGGCTTACCGTTTCACCCAATCTGAAGGTTGCCTTTTTCGCGCAGCACCAGCTCGACGATCTGGTGCCCGACGACAATGCCATCGAGCATGTGCGCCAGCTGATGCCGACGGAACCGGAAGCCAAGGTTCGTGCCCGCGTGGCGCAGATGGGCCTTTCGACCGAAAAGATGCTGACACCTGCCCGCGATCTGTCGGGTGGTGAAAAGGCTCGCCTTCTCATGGGCCTTGCGACGTTCCATGGCCCGAACCTGCTTATCCTCGACGAGCCGACCAACCATCTGGATATCGACAGCCGCGAGGAGCTGGTGCACGCGCTCAATGACTTCAACGGTGCGGTCATCCTGATTGCGCACGACCGCCACCTGATCGAAGCAACGATGGAACGCCTTTGGCTGGTGCGCGAGGGCGGCGTGAAACCGTTCGAGGGCGATCTAGACGAATATCGCCAGATCGTTCTGGCGGATGCCAGGGGCGAACCCGCCGCCGATCGCGACGAAGGACCGAAGGTCAACAAGGCCGAACAGCGCAAGCTCGCGGCACAAAGGCGCGAAGCCCTCGCTCCCTTGCAGAAAAAGATCAAGGAAACCGAGACCTTGATGCAAAAACTGCAGAAACAGATTCAAGCCTTCAGCACACAACTGGAAGACCCGGCCCTTTATGAAAAGGAGCCGCAAAAGGCGGTTCGTATCAATAAGGACATGAGCGACGCCAGGTCCGCGCTGGCGCAGGCCGAAGACAAATGGCTGGAGCTTTCAACCGAATATGAGGAAGCGATGGCGGACTGAGCCGCCACGCTTCATCCCCCAAGAATCAGTAGCGCCGCGATGGCCAGAATCGCCCATCCCGGAATTCTTACCGCCATGGGTAGCGGGCGCGGCGTGAAACGGACCGCCATAACGGCGAAAATGACGGTCAGGATCGGAAAGCCGAAAAAGACAGCCGCGTAACCGCTCTGCCCTTCGAAGGACGAGCCGAAGACACCCAGCCTTTCCAACGGGAACAGTGCGAAGAACGCCGCAAGCGCAGAAAGCAGCAATAATAGCAGGCGATCCAGAAAGGCGCGAACGGTTGTCATGGTTCACCCTTGATGGCGCCGCAGCCGTGTGCGCATCAGGCCATAGAGGCCGAGCACACCAAGGACGAGTCCGATGGTCGTATAGGTTTCGTTCGGGGTTTCCGCGCCGCGCCTGAGAACGAGTTCGGCCCTGGAAAGCTGAAGCCCGTCCGTGTTTCCCTGCACCAGCCGGAAAGCGTATGATCCCGGAATGACGGGATCGATATCGCCCGCGCTCTGGCGCAACACGCCGCCATCCTGCGGACGATCCGTGTTGATCGAACCGCTTGTCGAAACGAAATCGAGCCCCTGCGAGAGAACCGGCATCCCGTCGCGGCTGACAGCGAGCGTGACGGCGGAACGGCGTTCGGCGGGCATATAGCCCGGCAAAGGCGTCGCGTCGATGAAAACGCGAACCGGCGCATCGCTTGCGGCAAGCCGCACTTCCTGAACCCTGAAGCCGCTCTGGCGGTTTTCGAGCACGGTCCAGCGACCGATCTCGCTGCCGGTGAAATGGCGCATGTACCAGGGATAGCCGAGGCCGAGCGCGATGCCGGCGGCAATCATCAAGAACAGAACCGCCCGTATCACGCCTTGCGCTCCCAGCGCCGGTCGGGCGTCTGCTGCCAATAGGTCAAATCGTGGTCCTCCGCCTTGAACCTCTTCCACTGGGTGCGGGCAATATCGAGCTGGTCCTGATCATGTCCGTCGAACATCACCACGAGCCGCTCATAGTCTCCGGCCCGCTCCAGCGTTGCACCTTCGACGAGAAAGCGGACGGTCGCGCCATTGAGATTGGCTTCCGTGGTGGTCAGGAGGACCGGCTGATGTTCCGGGTTGGACTCCCTGTCGGTGCCATGCGCCACGAAGGACGTATCCGAAAAGGTCCATAGCAGGTTGTCCAGGGCATCCCGCCTTTCTTCACTGACAGTCTGGACCGTGACGCGCCAGCCACGCCCCAGGGAACGCTCCACAAGGCCGGGCAATGCTTCGTCCAGCGTCGATTCCGTCAGATGGTAGAAGAGTATTTCCGCCATGCCCTGCCCGTTCTGACAGGATGGAGAAACCGATTCAGCTTCTCCATCCATCCTATTGTTTGCTAAAAATTTAGCTCTCGAAATGATCGCGGACAAGACGGTCGAGCAGGCGTACGCCATATCCCGACGCCCACGACTGGCTATATTCGTTTGCGGGCGAACCCATTGCCGTGCCCGCGACATCCAGATGCGCCCATGGCGTTTCGCCCACGAAGCGCTTCAGGAACTGCGCCGCCGTGATGGAGCCGGCATGTCGACCGGCACTGTTTTTCATGTCGGCGAATTTCGAATCGATCATCTTGTCGTATTCGGCACCGAGCGGCAGACGCCACAGCTTTTCACCGCTCGACTGACCCGCATCGTAAAGCTGGTCGGCCAGTTCGTCATCGTTGGAGAACAGGCCCGCATGGTACTGGCCCAGCGCCACCATGACAGCCCCCGTGAGCGTCGCGAGATTGACGATGAAGCGCGGCTTGAAGCGATCATTCGTATAATGCAGCGCATCGGCCAGAACGAGGCGGCCTTCCGCATCGGTGTTGATGACTTCAATCGTCTGGCCCGACATGGTGGTCACGATGTCGCCGGGACGTTGCGCATTGCCGTCAGGCATGTTTTCCACAAGGCCGATCACGCCGATGGCATTGACCTTGGCCTTGCGGCCCGCCAAAGCGCGCATCAGACCCGTAACGGCAGCGGCTCCGCCCATGTCGCCCTTCATGTCTTCCATGCCCGCGGCGGACTTGATCGAAATGCCGCCAGTGTCGAACACCACACCCTTGCCGACGAAAGCGACCGGCTTTTCCTTGGCTTTCGCGCCTTGCCACTCCATCACCACCAGGCGCGGCGGGCGAACGGACCCTTGCGCGACGCCCAGAAGCGCGCCCATGCCAAGCTTCTTCAGTTCCTTTTCGCCAAGAACCTCGACCTTCACACCGAGCTTTGCGAGTTTTTCGGCTTCTTCGGCGAATTCGACCGGTCCGAGAACATTAGATGGCTCGTTTACAAGGTTACGGGCCTGAACAACGCCGTCTGCCACGGCCTCGGCGACCTCGAAGGCGCGCTTCGCGGTATGCGTGTCCGCCACACAGATATTGATCTTGGCGGCGCGCTTCGGATCGTCATTTTCCTCATTCTTGCGTGTCTTGTAGCGGTCGAACTTGTAGGAACGCAGAATCATGCCCAGCGCCATGTCGGCGGCTTCGTCGCCTGCAATCGTCGTTTCCGGCAGGGCCAGCGTTACCGTCGCGCGCTCCGCCTTGCCGATGCGCGAGAACGCCGCGCCGCCGATCTTCAGCCAGTCGTCATTGCCAAGCTTGCCCGGCTCGCCGACGCCAACCAGAACGATCTTGTCCACGCCGCCGGCAGCGGTTTCAATCGCTTCGGCGGTTTTCCCCAGCGCACCGGTGAAACCCGAAACTTCGGCGATACGCCTGATCTTGTCGGCGCCGCCGGCTGCCTTCGCCGCCTCGTCCGCGAAATCGCCGCCCTTGGCGACCAGAACGATCGAGATGCCTTTTTCCGGCGTTGTGAACTCGCCAAAAGAAATCGAAGGACGTTTAGACATGATAACTCCAGACTTGGTGACCGATTGAAGCCGGTTGAGGCTGGTTGAGGCCGGTTAAGGAATGACACAGTTGCGTCGCGATTTTTCCTCACTCATGTGAGACGAATATGGCGAAACAGCAAGGGTTTGATGCCAGATTGTTCAGTTTTAAGTTCAATCATACTCAAGCAACATGCTTTATTTTTTTGACACACGTCCCGAGCGCAAAAAAGTTGCCTCACACATCACAATCGCATTACTGGAACAATGGGGATAGGGTCAGGACCTGTTAATGTGATGGAAATGGCACCTGAAATGACAAGAGCTGCAAGGAAAGACGCGGAAAACGGGGTGGCTCCCCCGGTCGAGCGGCTTGACGCCGCAGATCGCCAATTTCCGGCCTTGGCCTTTCGGTGTCCGAAGGATGTGGTCCATCCGCCCGGCTACTTTGTCGTAAAGTCTCGAAAATGAACCACATTTCCTTCGCCTTTTCTCCTCGTATCCAGACGGATGGCCTCACACCATTTCCACCAAATTGACAGGTCCTGACCCTAGCGCCTTGATGGCCCGGTTAGTAATCTGTTAACTAGGTTTATTGGGTCAATGTTAGCCAGACGTTATTAAATTCAGTCATTATCGGGTGCATCGTTCCAATTGCTGGCGCGTGCCCCCCTCAACGGAACCGGGATGTAGACTCCACCTATGCGATTGATAGAGCTGTACATCCTGCGCCGAGTGGCGGTCATGTTTCTTGCGGTGCTTGGCGCAGCGGTGGGCATTACATGGACGGTGCAGGTGCTTCAGCGCATCGACTTCCTGACAACCAGCGGCCAGACTTTCCAGACGATCGTCCAGTTCAGCTCCCTGTTGATTCCCTCCGCAATTCCGCTTGTCATGCCATTCGCCCTGATCATCGCGATCACGCAGACGCTTTCGACGATGAATCAGGACTCCGAACTCGTGGTGATCAACGCATCCGGTGCGCCGCGAAGCGCCGTCATGCGGCCAATTCTGATTCTGGCGGCCGTCATCTCCGTGGTGTCGTTCCTGGTGGCCAATTATGTCGATCCCTATGCGCGCATGAACATGCGCGCCATGATTGCCGATGCCAGCGCCGATCTCATGAACGTCATCATTCAGGAAGGCAATTTCCGGAAACTGGCGGACAATCTCTATATTCAGGTGGCGGAACGACGCGCCGACGGAAGCATCGGCGGTCTTTTCATCGCCGATTCCCGCGACCCGTCGCTCGATCTCATCTATTATGCCGCCGACGGTGCAATCGCTTCGACGCCTAACGGCGACATGCTGCTGATGCGCAACGGTGAAGTTCAACGCCGCGACGTATCGGACGGGACCGTCTCGATCATCAAATTCAACTCCTATGCGTTCGATCTCAGCCAATTCGCTTCGGCCGGCGACGACTTCGTCATCTATGCCAAGGACCGTCCGCTTTCCTATCTGCTGAACCCGGATCCCAACGATCCGATCCTGCAAACCCGACCGTTGCGATACAGGGCCGAATTGCACCGGCGCCTGACGCAATGGCTCTATCCGGTCGTCTTTGCCATGATCGCGCTTGCATTTGCGGGCGATTCCCGCTCGCACCGCGAAGCGCGCGTTTCCGCGTCTTTCTCCGCGATCAGCACCGCCCTTCTCGTCTATTGGGCGGGCTATTTCTCGTCCGATCGCGCCGATAAGGACCAGACCTATATGATTATCATGTACCTGGTGCCGCTGGCGGTGATTCTCGTTACCGGTTTTGCGCTGATGACCGGGCGGCGCGTCGGCCTGCCCGACCGGTGGAACGATTTCCTTCTCGATAATTTCGACCGGCTGAAGAGACGCTTTTCCGAAGTCTACGCCCGTATCGCCAATCGCTCACGCAATGCGGGAGGCAAGGCATGATCGGCTGGACGCTGGGGCGCTATTTCTTCATCCGCTATGTGCAGATCACCCTCTATTTTCTGCTGGGTATCTTCGCGCTCGCCCTGCTGCTCGACTTCACCGAAAATGCGAGCAAGCTCTCCAATCTGCCGGATTATACCGTGTGGGCGGCGCTGGGCCTCTCGGCCATGCGCGTCCCGTTCATCATGCAGCAGATGATTCCATTCGTCGCCCTGTTCTCGGCCATGGCGACCCTGATTTCGCTCAATCGCAAATATGAGCTTGTTGTTGCGCGCTCCGTCGGCGTTTCGGCGTGGCAGTTCCTTCTGCCCGCGTGTTTCGGTGCGTGTCTGTTCGGGCTTGCAACGATTTTCATTCTCAACCCGTTTGCAGCTTACGGCTTTTCCAAGGCAGACGAGATCGCGGCGACGTGGAAGAACGGCAAGGTTACGAACGTTTCGGCCCTGCGCGATCCATGGCTCCGCCAGAAAACCGATGAAGGCGAGACCATCATCGGCGCAAAGAGCATACTGGATCAGGGCGCGAGGCTGGCCGACGCGACCTTCATCCAGTTCGATGAAAAGAAGAATATCAAGGACCGTTACGACGCCCGCACCGCGCGTCTGGAGGACGGTCACTGGGAACTGACCGACGTGACGCGATTCGCACGCGGCGAGGAGCCGCAGAAACTGGACTCGGTCCAGATCGCGACGCAGCTTCGCCCCGAATATGTTGAGGAAAAGCTCGCCACGCCCGACACGATTCCCTTCACGCAGTTGCGCCACAAGATCGAAGTGGCGCGGTCATTCGGTTATTCGGCAAACGCATTCGACATGCAATACCAGTCGCTTCTGGCGTTGCCCGCGCTTCTGATGGCGATGACTCTCATTGCTGCAACAGTGTCCCTGAAATTTGTGCGATTTGGTCAGTCCGGCGCAATGATTCTGGGTGGCGTTATTGCAGGCTTCATGCTTTATGTCGTTTCGGTGCTGGTAAAGGCATTCGGGAATGCGGGATTCGTCCCGCCGTTCGTGGCTGCCTGGGTTCCGGTTGTCATCGCGACGTTTTTCGGTGTCTCCTTTTTGTTGCATAAGGAGGATGGTTAGTGGGTTTGAGTAACGCCCGCATGGTATTGCCCCATTCGTTCTCGCGACTTGCGCGCGGGACGGCTTTGGCGTGTGTCCTTGCTTTACCTTTCGTTTCTGTCGCAGCTTTGCCCTCGCCTGCACTGGCTCAGGATGCCCTCGCCGCAAACTACAAGAGCGATCCCAATGCCCGGATGCTTTTGCAGGCGGACGAGCTTGTCTATGACCGCGATGTCAATGTCGTCACCGCGAAAGGCCAGGTACGCATCGAATATGACGGCAATCGTCTCGTGGCGGATCAGGTAACCTATAACCAGCAGACCCGCCGCATGACCGCGACCGGCAATGTCGAGATTGTCGAGCGTGACGGCAACAGGATCTACTCGGATCACATCGATGTGACCGACAGTTTCCGCGATGGCTTCGTCAATGGCCTTCGCGTCGAGACAACGGACAATACACGCTTCGCGGCGGAAAGCGCCGAGCGCAGCAACGGCGAAATCACCACGTTCAACAACGGCGTCTATACGGCATGCGAACCCTGCGCCAAGAACCCGGACAAGCCTGTTCTCTGGCAGATCAAGGCGCGCAAGATCATCTGGAACAGCGCGACCAAGACGGTTCGCTTCGAACGCGGACGTTTCGAGCTGTTCGGTATGCCGCTCGCCTATTTCCCGGCCTTCGAAATGGCTGACCCGACGGTGAAGCGCAAGAGCGGCTTCCTGTTCCCGGGTTTTTCCTACAAGGACGATCTGGGCTTCGGCATCAAGAATTCCTATTTCTGGGCACTGGCCCCGAATTACGATGTGACGCTGTCCACAACCGCCTACATGAAGCAGGGCTTCCTGACCGAAGCCGAATGGCGTCATCGTCTCGAGAACGGGACCTATGATTTCCGCATTGCCGGCATTCATCAGAACAAGCCGGAAGAATTCGACGTCAATACGGTCGATCGCGAAGAAGACAATCGCGGCATGGTCGCTTCCAAGGGCGACTTCGAGATCAATTCGCGCTGGCGTTTTGGCTGGGACATCATGGCCCAGACGGATCGCAATTTCAGCCGGACCTACAATATCGAAGGCTATAACAGCGGGACCCAGGTCTCGAAGATTTATCTGCGCGGCATCAATAATCGAAACTATTTCGACCTGAACTTCTACCGCTTCAACGTGCAGGAATCCCTGCTGTCGGACAATCTCCGCGAGATGCACTCGAAGCAGCCCTGGGTATTCCCCAGCCTGGATTATTCCTACACGCTGCCCGATCCGGTCTATGGCGGCGAGTTGAATTTCACCAGCAACCTCCAGGTTCTGTATCGCCGGAATGCCAATTATACGCCGGCGGTCCGAGATAAAAACAACAATCTCATCGGTCCGGCCTATCCTCGCGTCCCCGGTTTCGATGGAACCAATGTCCGGCTCACCAGCGAAGTCGAATGGAAGCGCACGTTCATTACGCCTGCGGGTCTGGTCATCACGCCGTTGCTGGCCTTGCGCGGTGATGCGATTAGCGCCAATTCGAACTTCAACCTGATCGATGCGGGTTATACGGATGCGCTGGTCCGCTCCGAAGCGCTCCGCGCCATGGCGACGGCAGGGCTTGAACTGCGTTGGCCGATCCTGTTTTCGAGCACCAGTTCGACGCATATCATCGAACCGATTGCCCAGCTCTATATTCGAAACAACGAACGTTATGCGGGCGAACTGCCGAATGAAGACGCCCAGAGCTTCGTCTTCGATGCGACCAATCTGTTCTCGCGTGACAAGTTTTCCGGTTATGACCGCGTCGAAGGCGGAACGCGCGCCAATCTCGGCCTGCGCTATTCAGGCAATTTCGACAATAGCGACTGGGCGCTCTATGCGCTCGGCGGCCAATCGTTCCAGCTCGGCGGCGTCAATTCCTTTGGCACCAGCGACTTCCTGAACATCGGCGCGGATTCCGGTCTTGAAGATGCCCGTTCCGATTATGTTGCAATGATCGGAACGTCCAATTCGACTGGCCTTGCGCTTGCCGCTCGCGGTCGCTTCGACAAGGACAGCTTCGATATCGAGCGCGGCGAGCTGGAAGCGCAGCAAAGCTGGAAAAAGCTGACTGTCTCGGCTCGGTACGCCTATATCGCGCCTCAACCGGCCTATGGGTACAACGACCTTCGTCAGGAAGTGACCGGTCAAGCCACCGCCAAGATCAACACAAACTGGCGCGTATTCGGTTCGAGCACCTACGACCTGGTTTCCGACACGCTGGTCCGGGGATCGGCCGGATTGGCCTATGACGACGAGTGCTTCACCTATTCGATGGCTTACGTACAGACACGTAATCCGAGGCGCGATGGCAGAGACAACGACCCATCGCATAGCATCAGCTTCAACATATCGCTGCGTACGCTGGGTGATATTGGCAGTGGCTCACAATCCTTCTAAAATTCTGCCGCCGAAAGCATTAAGACCGCTTTCGGCGTCTTGCTGTTCCACAAACAAGGAAATCCGCCTCGCGGACCTCAATTTAAACGATTTTTCATTGCAAAGCTCTGGGGTCATTGTTTCGCCGCACTGGCTCATCTATACAGGCAACTTGCGATTGGCTGCTGATATGACTGCCTGATTGGCGCAGAGACAGCTTTGGCCAGAGTGGTTTACATCCGGCGGGGGCCTTGTGTCGGCCGGTAGGAATGGGAAAGAAAGATGATGTTTGCAAGACCTCTTTTCGCCTCCATGCTGAGCGCCGCTGTCTTTGCGGCCACGCTCGGAACGGTTGCGAACCCGGCTTTTGCCGCAGGTGCGGGGTCGGAAGTCAAAATCATCGTCTCCGGCAATGCCATTACCAACAGCGACATCCAGCATCGCGTCGCGTTCCTGAAACTTCAGCGCAAGGGCGGGAACCTCACCACGACGGCCCGTGAAGAACTGACCGACGAAATGCTGAAACGCATCGAGATGAAGTCTCGCGGCATCAACATTTCCGACCGGCAGGTCGATGAGGCCTATGCCGGTTTTGCATCGCGTAACAAGATGAGCCTCGCTCAGCTCAATAAGGTGATGAACCAGTCCGGCGTTACGCCCGATCATTTCAAGAAATATATCATGGTCCAGATGGGCTGGGGCCGTCTTGTAAGCGCCCGTTTCCGGGCCACAGGCATGATCAGCGAGCAGGAAGCCGTTCAGCGTATGCTCAAGGACGGCGGAAAGAAGCCCGTCGCGACCGAATATCGCCTTCAGCAGGTCATTTTCGTCGTGCCCGCCGCGAAGCGCTCGTCTGCCCTGCTCGCCAAGCGCAAGCAGGAAGCCAATGCGCTGCGCTCACGTTTTCAAAACTGTGACGCCACCCGCCAGCAGGCCAGAGGCATCATCGATGTGACCGTTCGCGATCTGGGGCGCATCCTTGAGCAGCAATTGCCGAACGAATGGTCCAAGGCCGTCAAATCGACGCCCGTGGGCAGGACGACGCCACCGCAGGACACGGAAAAAGGCGTGGAATTCCTCGCCGTCTGCTCGACCCGTCAGGTTTCGGATGACCGTGTGGCCCAGCTCGTGTTCTCCATGGAAGGGGCCGACTCCGCCGAGGGGCAGGAAAAGAAGGCCGACGAACTGAATAACAAATATCTGCAGGAGCTGCGCGAAAAGGCGAAGATCGTCAATCGCTAAGCCGATCCGGCATTCGCCTCCTCCTGCTCCCCATTTTTATGGGACCATCGAATATGTGCGCAAAGCGTATCCCTCCCTTGGCCCCTCCCTTGGCCATGAGTATCGGCGACCCATCCGGCATAGGACCGGATGTCGCCCTTGCTGCCTGGCTGCGGCGTGACGAACTTTCCCTGCCGCCCTTCGTGCTGATTGCCGATCCATCCCAGCTTGAAAAGCGCGCGCGTCATCTGGGGCTTGCGGTTCCGATCAAGACGATTTCGGCCATTTCCGAAGCCTCCGATGCGTTTCGCACGACGCTGCCTGTCCTCCCGCTGCAAAACAGCCATGTGGAAGCTCCGGGCAAGCCAATGCCCGAAAATGCGGACGGCACGATCGAGGCAATCTCGCGCGCGGTTGCCCTCACCCTTGAGGGTGAAGCTTCCGCGGTCGTCACCTGCCCGATTGCCAAAAAGCCGCTCTATGAAGCCGGTTTTCCCCATCCGGGCCATACCGAATATCTTGCCGAACTTGCGAGCAGCCATCTCGGCAGGCCGGTAACGCCCGTCATGATGCTGGCGGGGCCTGAGCTTCGCGCGGTACCGGTCACGATACATATTCCGCTTTCCGAAGTGCCAGTTCGCCTGAACACGAAAGACATAGTCGATGTTTCGCGGATAACGGCTGACGAACTGCGCGAGCGTTTCGCAATCCCGTCGCCGCGTCTGGCGATTTCCGGCCTCAACCCGCACGCCGGTGAGGGCGGCGCCATGGGCAAGGAAGACGACGAAATCATTCTGCCGGCAATCGAAGAATTGCGTCGCAGAGGGGTGGATGCACGCGGCCCCCTGCCCGCCGATACGATGTTTCATCCATCGGCCCGCGCAAGCTATGACGCGGCGATCTGCATGTATCACGATCAGGCTCTCATCCCCGCCAAAGCGCTGGCTTTCGATGAAACGGTCAATGTGACGCTGGGGCTTCCCTTTATCCGAACATCGCCCGATCACGGCACGGCTTTCGATATTGCGGGGAAAGGCATTGCCCGCCCCGACAGCCTCGTGGCGGCTATCCGTCTTGCGCGGCAATTGGCGGAAAACGCAGCGAACGGACACGCATGAGCATAGATAATCTTCCTCCGCTACGCGAAGTGATCGAGCGGCACGATCTGATGCCGAAGAAATCGCTCGGCCAGAATTTTCTTTTCGATCTCAATCTGACCTCGAAGATCGCTCGTCAGGCGGGCAATCTTGCCGATCAGCCCGTGATCGAAGTCGGTCCCGGTCCGGGCGGTCTGACACGGGCGCTTCTTGCCCAGGGCGCGCTTGTCACCGCCATCGAACGCGATGAACGCTGCCTCGACGCCCTGGCGGAAATCGAAGCATATTATCCGGGCCGCCTGCGCATTATTTCCGGCGATGCGCTGGAACAGGATTTCCAGGCCTTGTTTCCCGATGGGCCAAAGCCGCGCATCGTGGCGAACCTGCCCTATAATGTCGGCACACAATTACTGGTCAACTGGCTGCTCACGGAGCCATGGCCACCTTTCTATTCGTCCATGACCCTGATGTTTCAGCGTGAGGTCGCCGAACGCGTCGTGGCCGCGCCCGGCAGCAATCATTACGGCCGGCTGGGTGTTCTCGCGGGCTGGAGAACCGTGTCGAAGATCAGTTTCGATGTGCCGCCGCAGGCCTTTACGCCGCCTCCCAAAATCATGTCGTCGGTCGTTCACATCGTCCCGCGTGAAAATCCCCTGCCCTGCGATGCGACGGCACTGGGACAGATCACGCAGGCCGCCTTCGGCCAGCGAAGGAAGATGCTGCGGCAAAGCCTGAAACCGGTGGGCGGAGCCGAATTGCTTGAGAAGACCGGCATCGACGGAACCCGGCGGGCGGAAACCCTGAGCGTCGAGGAGTTCGTTGCGCTGGCAAAGGCCTATCGCCCGGCAAAATGACCGGTGCGACGGGCGCTTTTCCCCGATCCCGGTTTCGCCGTCTCGGAATGGCTGGCGACGGGCGGCAGCTTCATTTCGTTGACGATATATCCCACGTGGTCGATTTCCTCGCGGAAACTGCTCAATGACGATCCCGTCAGTTTTTCACCGGCATTGAGATGGGCCGTCAGCGGATCGACATATCGATCGCCGACCTTAAGCTCATAATAGAGATGCGGCCCGGTCGAATAGCCGGTCGATCCGACATAAGCGATCACCTCGCCCTGCTTGACATGATCGCCGACTTTCAGGTCTTTTCTCGCCGCAGACAGGTGCGCATAGGTCGTGCTGTAACCGCCCTGATGGCGAATGCGGACATATTTTCCATATCCCTTCTGGTAGGAAATCAGCTCAACCGTACCGTCGCCCGCCGCAACGATCGGTGATCCTATGGGCGCATCGTAATCGACACCGTTATGATGCTTGCGGACGTGCAGGACAGGATGGATGCGCCAGCCGAAACCATCGTTGAGACGGCCATTCGGCAGGGGCTTCCGCATCAGATATTTGGTCATGGAGGAGCCGTCTTCGTTGAAGTATTCAGCTCTGCCGCTCCTCTCGTGACGGTATAGCCGGCGGCTTTTCCCGTTCGCGGTAAACGCGACAAAAACCAGTTCCGGCTCGGACCCGGCACTTCTGCGGAAAAGAAGATCGATCAGATCCGGCGCGTTTTGCCCACCGGCAAGCGAAATTCCGTTCCGGGAAGCCAGTTTTTCGACCTCCCCGACGATTTCACGAGGAGCACCGGCCTGCCTGAGCCGGGACGGGATGGAGCCATCGCCGTCGGTGTTCCCTTGCGACCGATGAGCCGTCAGCATCGCATCGCGTGAAAGCCGCGCAAACAGGCGCTCATTGCCGGTCGCGCGGAATACGCCGTCGTCGGCGCGTCCGTAGACGGCCTTGTCAAAATCGCCATGTTCGAAGCGGGCAAGCGCGATATGCCGATCTCCGTTATCGTCGGCGCCCCTGTGAGACCTGTCCACGAGCAATTCCAGATTGTCGCCCGGCACGAGTTCGGTCCTTGCCAGCGCTTCTTCAAGACGCCTGCTGTCTTCTTCGGCAATGCCGGCCGCCTGCAACAAGGCTCCGAGCCGCTCGCGCGATTGCGGAGCGACGACGATCTCGTGGACTTTGGCCCCCTTGCCCCCGACGGGTCTGGCGAGGCTCACATTGATGGGAACGCCTCGTTCCAACTTCTTTTCTGGTCGCCCGAAAGGAGATTCAGGCGCGGGGTTTGCGTCGAGGAAACCATCATTGGCCGCAACCGGCTTCGACCCTTTCAGGTCGAGAACAACATGCTGATAGGTATAAAGACGAGCATCGCCGTCATCGACGCCTTCCGCAATGTCGATGCGTCTCGATACGCCGCCGCCCGCCCCACCCCTTGCTTCGGGTATCAATCGGGCTTCTCTCGCAGCGGCATGATGCCGGATCAATAGGGCCGGATCGACCGTCACCGGCTGCGCCGCGTGGCCATGCGGGACGAGCCGCCCGGTGGTAAATAAAAGCCCGCTCCCGGCCAAAACCGTCGCGGTGGCGAGTGCGAGACAAAATCGCAAATGGGTTCGCAGGGAAAAACGGACCCGCCGAAAGGGATTCAGGCTTCCGGGTGAAAGCGGCTCGCTTGCCTGCGTTGACCAGAAGACCATGCCGAACAATTCTCCGCCGCAGGATTGCTTGTGGGATTACTGGCGGGAGATTGATAAAAACAGCGGCCAAAATATGTCTTCCGGCAGACTATCCACCGGAAGAGCGCCCCGTTCACAGATCGTGATGTTCAGTCCTTGGCTCGGCTACGCCGATGCTCCGCGAGCATCGACCAGGTATAGAGCGCCAGACCCGCCCATATCAGGGCAAAGGCGCCGAGCTGGGCGGCGGAAAACGGCTCATGGAAAATGAAGATCGCGAAGACGAACAGCATCGTCGGCGTCATATACTGCATGAGACCGAGCGTGGTGTAACGCAGCAGCTTGGCGCCGCCAGCGTAGAGGATCAGCGGAATGGCCGTGAACGGACCGGCGAGAAGCAGCATCGTCACGTTGAAGGCCGGTCCGGTGGAAAAATGGTCCTGTCCCGTCGCCGCCAGCCAGAACACATAGCCAAGCGCCGGAATGCACAGGATCAGCACTTCGAGCGTGAAACCCTGGAGCGGCGGCATCGGCAGCGATTTGCGGAAGAAGCCATAGAGACCGAATGTCAGCGGCAAAGCCAAGGAAACCCAGGGCAGTCCGCCTGCGTCGGCGGTGAGCAAAAGAACGGCGGCAAAAGCGAAACCGACGGCCACATACTGGACCCTGGTCAGTCTTTCACCGAGAAACAGGCCACCAAGAATGACGTTGAACAGGGGATTGATATAGTAGCCGAGCGCCGCCCCCATCACCTGATCATGCGCAACCGCCCAGACATAAACCGACCAGTTGGCGGTGATGAGACCGGCTGTCAAAGCAGCCATGGCCAGCATACGCGGCTGGCGCACCGCATTGAGAATGTCCCGGAACTGCCCAAGGGCAACCAGCAGGAGAAGCGCAACCGGCACCGACCAGATCACGCGGTGGGACACCACCTCCATCGCCGGTACATGACTGAGGGTCTTGAGATAAAAAGGCAGCGCGCCCCAGAGCCCATATGCTCCAAGAGCCATCAGAAATCCGCGTACGCCATCGGAAAGGCGCATATCGGTGATGGTCTGATCGGACATGCCTCTCTCCTCGGCAAAACTGAAAGCGTCCGCCTGCCACGGCTGGCACACGGACCACAACACTTTCTCCGCTATGCGCTCAACGACTCATAAAATCCATTCAATTAAACTGATCGAAGCATCAATTGCAGTGAACAGACAATTTTATTCGGCGGCGGCCAGTCCGGCCATGGCGCGGTTCTTCATCAGTTTGTAATTGACGGAATCCATCAATGCCTGGAAAGACGCATCGATGATATTGTCGGACACACCGACCGTCCGCCAGCGAGCGCCGGTCACGTCGCCGGATTCGATCAGGACGCGCGTGATGGCAGCCGTGCCGCCATTGAGGATACGCACCTTGAAGTCGACGAGTTCGAGATCCTCGATTTCCGCCTGATAGCGCCCGAGATCCTTGCGCAGCGCAATATCGAGCGCATTGACCGGGCCATGCCCTTCTGCCACCGACATGCGCACTTCGCCATCGACCTCGACCTTGACGACGGCTTCGGACACGGTCTTCAACATGCCGTTGGCATCGAAACGGCGCTCGACGAGGCAGCGGAAAGAGTCGACCTTGAAGAATTCGGGCTGCGGATTCAGCATATTGCGGGCAAGAAGCTCGAAACTCGCATCCGCCCCCTCGTAAGCATAGCCTTCGGCCTCGCGCTCCTTGACCAGAGCGATCAGCGTATCGAGGCGCACATCGTCCTTGGCGACACGAATGCCCCGACGCTCCAGTTCCGCGATGAAATTGGACTTTCCGCCCTGATCCGACACCATGACGCGCCGGTTGTTGCCGACCGATTCCGGCGGCACATGCTCGTAGGTCTGCGGTTCCTTGAGCAGCGCCGAGGCATGAATTCCGGCCTTCGTCGCAAAAGCGGAGCTACCGGTGTAAGGCGCCTGCTCCGTCGGGAGACGGTTCAGAACATCGTCGAACGCGCGCGAAATGCGCGTGATGCTCTTCAAGGCACCGGGCTTGATCCCCAGTTTGAAACGCTCGGCCCAGTAAGGCTTCAGCGCCAGCGTCGGGATCAGCGAAACGAGATTGGCATTGCCGCAGCGTTCGCCAATACCGTTGAGCGTTCCCTGTACCTGACGAACGCCGGCGTCGATTGCCGCCAGCGAAACGGCTACCGCCTGTTCGGTGTCGTTATGGGCATGAATACCCAGGCTTTCTCCCGGAACGACCGCTTTGACCACGCCGACGATTTCTGCGATCTCCGAAGGCTGCGTGCCGCCATTCGTATCGCAGAGCACGACCCAGCGCGCTCCGGCCGAATAAGCGGCCTTGGCGCAGGCGAGCGCATATTCCGGGTTGGCCTTGTAACCGTCGAAAAAATGTTCGCAATCGACCAGTGCTTCCCGCCCCGCCATGCGCGCGGCGGTGACGGAGGCCGTGATCGATTCCAGATTTTCCTCGTTGGTGCAGCCGAGTGCGAGGCGGACATGGTAATCCCAGCTCTTCGCCACAAAACACACGGCATCGGCGGAGGCCTGCAACAGGCTGGACAGGCCGGGATCGTTCGAAGCCGAAACGCCCGAGCGCTTTGTCATGCCGAAAGCGGCAAATTTGGCCCGCGCAGTCTGGCGGCGCTTGAAGAAGGCCGTATCGGTCGGATTGGCGCCCGGATAGCCGCCCTCGACATAATCAACACCAAGCTCTTCGAGCAGCACGACGATCGCTTTCTTGTCTTCTACAGAAAAGTCAACGCCGGGCGTCTGTTGTCCATCCCTGAGGGTCGTGTCGTAGATATAGATGCGCTCGCGTGTCATTATCTTGCTCCCCGCATTCTGGCTGGACAACAACCGCCCGTTCCAACATCTGTCCGTCCTCGCACGCTTCGCGGCTGCGGGCGGGTGGCTGATTTCAGTTCTGTCCGTCCTCGCACGCTTCGCGGCTGCGGGCGGACGGTGAGCGTCTGTTGTCCATCCCTGAGGGTCGTGTCGTAGATATAGATGCGCTCGCGTGTCATTTGCCTGCCTGTCGGTGGGTGTGCGGTCCGGTCAACCTTGCTGTTGCGGCCAGCTTTCAGTATCGTAATCGGGATGCTGGTAGGAAATCATCGTCCTTACGAACTCGATACTCTCCGGGTCGCGCTCCGTATTGTAGCCGGGAAGATTTGCAAGTTCATCCAGATAGGGCAGCCGTTTTTCGACCCCCCACTGAATGGTCGGTTCAATTTCCTCGGGCGCATCGAAAGCCCCGATGGCAAGCGCGATCCCGTCGGGCGCTTCATAGGTGAGCGGCGTGCCGCATTCGGGACAGAAGCCGCGCTTCACATGATTGGACGACTGGAAACGCTTCGGCTCGTTTCGCGTCCATTCGAGTTTGGCTTCCCTCAAGGACACCAGCGGTGCGTAGAAATTGCCGAAAGCCTTCTGGCACATGCGGCAATGGCAGATCGATGCCGACCCCAACGCGCCTTCGACACGAAAGCGGACCGCACCGCACTGGCAACCGCCCGTATAGATCGGTCTGTTATCGAGCGTCATGTCATCCCCTCCCTTGATCCGGACTTCAGCTAGTGGATTTTTCGAATTTGACGTTTGAAACAGCATCTCATTCAGTCGGCATTCAAACGTCAAATTCAATCCACTAACCTACCACATCCCAACTTGTTATACGCTCGCCCGTCTCGGGGTCCTTGCCATCCTTGAGCTGGATGCCCTCCTTGAGCAACTCGTCGCGAATGCGGTCGGCCTCGGCCCAGTTCTTCTCGTGAATGAAACGAAGGCGCTCCGCGACGCGCTTTTCGATCGCTTCACTGTCCACCTCTGCCCTGGCAAAGACCGGCACGTCCGCCGTCTCAACGAAATAGGGATCGAACAGGCCCAGAAGCGCCATGCCCTCGCCCAGACTGGCAACGTCTTTCGCCTTGAACGCCTTGCGCAATGCCGTGATCGCCGTCCAGCTATTCAGATCGTCGGAAAGTGCTTCAACGACTTCTCCAGCAGCGGTGAGCACCTGCGGCGCGACGAAATTCCTGTCACGCAACAGGCCGTACCAGCGGTGCAATTCGTCGGCGGATTCCATCAGGCGCTGCGCCGTCCAGTTGATAGGCTCGCGATAATGCGTCTGTAGCATCGACAGCCGTGCGGCAAGGCCGACCCAGCGGTCGTGTGCGTCGCGGTCTTCCCACTCGCCCAATTGCGGCAGGCCATCGTTCAGCACGTCGCGAATGGTGATGAAATTGCCGAGCGATTTCGACATTTTCTGCCCTTCGACCTGCAAGAAGCCGTTATGCATCCAGATGCTGGCCATCAGCTCGGTGCCCAGCGCGCAGCATGACTGTGCGATCTCGTTCTCGTGATGCGGAAAGACCAGATCGATGCCGCCGCCGTGAATATCGAACTGGTTCCTGAGCGGGTCGTCGCATTTCAGGCCGCCGCCAAAAGGCTCAAGCAGCTTTGCCATCGACATGGCGGAGCACTCGATATGCCAGCCCGGACGACCGAGCACCTCGATCCCTGCCGGAGAAGGCCAGCCCGGCTCACCCTCTTTCGACGGTTTCCACAAAACGAAATCCATTTCGTCCCGTTTGTAGGAAGCCACGTCGACGCGCGCGCCGGCCAGCATCTCGTCAAGCGAGCGGCGAGCGAGAGCGCCATAGCGCGGCCCCTTGCGTTCGTTCATGGCGGAAGGCGAGAAGAGGACATGGTTCTCGGCCACATAGGCGACGCCCAGCCTGACGAGACGGTCGATCATGGCGCGCATCTCGTCCATATGCTCGGTCGCGCGCGGCTGAACGCTCGGCTGGAGATTACCGAGTGCCGTCACATCGGCCTGAAACTGCGCATTGGTGCTTTCGGTCACCCGGCGAATGGCTTCATTAAACGGTAAATCGGGGTAATCGCGCGCGGCGCGAGCGTTGATCTTGTCATCGACATCCGTGATGTTGCGCGCATAGGTGACATGCTCCGCGCCGTAGACATGGCGCAACAGGCGAAACAGCACGTCGAACACGATCACCGGACGGGCATTGCCGATATGCGCGAAATCGTAAACGGTCGGCCCGCAGACATACATGCGCACATTGTTCGGATCGATGGGAGAAAACTCCTCTTTCGTGCGGGTCAGCGTGTTGTACAAACGCAGTTGCGGCGCATAAGCCATTGTAAATATTCCCCAAAAGACCTGCAAAATCGATGCGCGACTAACCGCAGCCGACTGACCGGGGCGTTATCATCCAATTTTCAGGAAAGGGAGACGAAAACGGCCGGGCCAGCAAGCTGCTAGCCAATAATAATCGCACAAATACAAATGTTCGTGGTCGGCGTTTTCATGCCAGCACTTATCCTCAGCGAAAGCACTTCCGTCAAGAACTTTCGCCGACAGGCTGATGGTTTAGGGTCTAAACTCAATCAGGTTTCGGGCGTGGCGTGAGCCGGATTTTGTTCCTGAACAGGAGAAAAGTCCTCGTGGTGTGTCCCACCACGAGGACTTTTCGACGCATTCAGGGGCAAAATCCTAATTGGGTTTAGACCCCAGCGCCTGTTGTATTTTTGCAACCAACTTATCCACACCGCACCGTTAACCGGAAAACCGCAAAACCGGCTCCAATCAGCCTTCATTCGGTCTCAATCAATCACAGAATGGTGATCAGGCATTATCGAAAGGAAAGACCGATGTCTAAGAATGAACTGCAACCCCGCCAAGACCGACTGGTTGATAAATACCGCGAGATCGGGCCTGCCGTGCTTGTTGCAGCATTGCTGAACGCAACGCGGCGCACGACCGACGGTCGTAACGACAATCGCCGCCGCTCCATTCTCGCCATCAAGAAGACCGGCTGAAGAAGCTGATATCGTTCAGCACCGAGAGCGCCGCGCAGGTCTGGCGCTCTGAGTGGGTGGATGCGTAAAAAATAGCGCCAGTCCAGCAAGACTGGCGGTCACTGTCAGAACATCGAAAGCTGCCCATCGTTCCCGTCATCGGACTCGGGCTTCGACTTTCGCTTCGGTGCTGCGTTCTGCGAAGGAACCTGTTCCTCTACGCGCTCTTGTAGATCGGGCGTGGTATTGGCCACCTTGTTGACCTTGTCCGACACGGGAACTGCTTCAAAAAAATCATCCTGAACCGGGCGCATGATGTCCGCGACTTCACGCGGCAGATGGCGCTTGCAATCGAGCCAGCGCGCAAAATCCTCCGGCTGTACGACCACCGGCATCCGTTCATGGATCGACCTGAGCAAGCCGTTCGCGCTCGTCGTCAATATGCCTCCAGTATCGATCTGGGAGCCGTCGGCGCTGCTCCATGTCTCGATCAGGCCGCCAAAAGCCACGATGCCGCCCCTGCGCGGGCGCACCCAGTAAGCTTGCGACTTGTTCTTCCCTTCACGACGCCACTCGTAAAAGCCCGACGCAGGTATCAGGGCGCGACGGTGATTGAGGGCTGCGCGAAATGAATTTTTCTCGGCTGCCGTTTCAGACCGGATGTTGAACATCAGCGGCCATTGGTTCGGGTCCTTGACCCATGAAGGAACGAAGCCCCAGCGCACGAGCACACCCATCCGGTCGGGCCGGTTGCTCCCCGGCGGAGGCGTTTCACCGCCCAGGATCGACAGGATCGGCTGGGTTGGAGCAATATTGTAGCGCGGAGGAAAATCCTCGGCGATCAGTGCCGCCGCGAAGGCTTCCAGTTCGTCCCGGCTTGCGGTCAATGAAAAACGTCCACACATGGTGGGCATGTTATAGCTATGAACACATCCCGAAAAGTGTGAAACAGTCGGAGCATGATGAAAACAGTTCCCGTATTTCCGATCCCTGCGAAGGTTCACGGCGTCTCGCTGATCTGCCGGCGCGAAGGACGTTTCCTTCTGGTCGAGCGCGGAAAGGAACCGTGGAAAGGCTGGCTCGCTTTTCCGGGCGGCGGCATCGAAGCCGGCGAAACGCCCGAAGAAGCCGCCATCCGCGAACTCCGGGAAGAAACGGCGCTCGAGGCCCGGCAGTTGTCTCATGTCATCACCGTTGATCTCGCCCTTGAAGGCAAGGCATATGACAGGAGCTACTATCTCTCTGTCTTTCGTGCGATGAGGATTTCCGGTCAGGAAGCGGCGGGAGATGACGCCGCCTCCATCCATTGGCTGACGGTGGAGGAGATGATTTCGGCAAAAGTGACGGACAGTACCCTTGATGTCGCCCGCGCGGTGGCCGAAAGCGAAGACGGGCATTCCGAGATTAATCTTGTTTAGCGATCTGCCTTGAAGCCGCCCCTATTCGGAGAATAGCTTATTGTCAGGTGAGAGGGTTTTCGATTGAAAGGCATTCCGCTTGTTCGGCCGTTTGTTCGGCCGTTTGTTCGGCTGGCTGTCCGCGCCTCGATCGCTTTATGGGTCGGGGTGGCGTTTCCGGCTTCCGCTCAGGACGCCCCCTATGAAGGGAAGATGTTGCGGCTCGCCGAAATTCTCGGCTCGCTTCACTATCTGCGCAATCTGTGCGGCGAAGCTGGCAGCGAATGGCGGGACCGGATGGATGCCATCATAACGGCTGAAAAGCCTTCCGAAGCCGAACGGGTGAGGCTCGTATCAAGCTTCAACCATGGGTATCGGGTGTTTGGCGACAACTATACGCGCTGCACGCCCTCGGCGCTTGCGGCGATCGATCGCTACATGAAGGAAGGCGGGGACTTGTCGAACGAGATCATCTCGCGCTATGGAAATTAACCAATCATTCACTCTTGTGCGGATTGCGAGGAATAGTGTCGTTCAAATCCGTGATAATCTGTTAACACTGTCTTAAAAAGCAGTCACGTCGCAAGGCGGTTGCGCTCCCGGATAACGGTGAGACACAGTCATGCGGCAGAAAGGCGAAAGCCAGGATGAAACCTATGGAACACGCACCGGCCGATCTGGACGAAATGATTGCCCGCGAGAAAAAGCTCGTCGCAATCGAATATCATAACGAGGCCTGGGCAGACGGTATTTCCGAGGGTATCGAGCCGGAAATTCTTGCAGAGGCCGCTTTCACGACGGCGCTCACCGAGCTTATCCGCGAGGCTGGCGACGACTGCGCGCTGGAACTCATCGAGAAAATGCGCGAGCAGATCGTGGCGGGAACCTTCCTGCCCCAGCGCATCCTGCAATAGAGCGGTTCCTGTCTGGCGGCGAATAGTCAGACAAGGGCACGCAAGCGGCTCGGCGGTTCATCGTAGAGCCGATGCCAGACACGCCGAAACTGCCGTGCCGATGCAAATCCAGCCCGTGCCGCAACATTTTCGATATCCATATCCGAATTCAGAAGCATTTCGCGGGCAAGACTGATTTTGAGGCGGTTGACGTAATCCGTCACGCTCATTCCGGCATATTCGTTGAAAAGGCGGGAAAGATTGCGCGGGCTGGCCCCGCTAATGCCCGCCAGCCGTTCCACCGACCAATCCGCCGCCGGATCGTGCGCGATGGCATCCTGTGCGCGATGCACGACAGGGTTCACATGATTTCGCCCTTCGAGCCATGGCGATAGTTGCGGGTCGTTGCCGCTGCGCCTGAGATAGACAACCAGATAGCGCGCAACGGCCAGCGCGGTGGCGTGGTCGGTCAAACCCGCAACGATGTGGAGCATCAGATCGATCCCGGCGGTGATGCCAGCACTGGTCAATCGCTCGCCATCTTCCACGAAAAGCCTGTTCTCATGCACGCGGGCGGCGGGAGCCAATCGCTCCAGTTCGCCGATTGTCAGGTGGTGCGTGGTGCAGGAATAGCCGTCGAGCAAGCCTGCGCGCGCCGCCAGCAATGCACCGGAGCAGATCGTTACCAGCCGGACACCTGGACGAACAGCGCTGCGAAGCCACGCCACAATCTCTTTTTCCGCAACGGCATCACCCGCGCGGTCCGTTTCCGCATGGCCCAGCGGGACATCCGCAGTGCCGGAAACGATGACGAGAGCGCGGTCCGGCAATGATCGAGGCAGCGGCTCGACACCGGTAACGGGCAGACCTATGGAGCTGAGCACGGTTTGGTCCGGTCCGACATAATGAACGTCGAACCGCACCTTTTGCTGCTCAAGATCAGCCTTGCGCAAAACCTCAAGCGGCCCGGCCACGTCGAGCAGAAGCAGGCGCGGCGGGATGACGACAAAGACCGGAATTGACCGGATGCTGTCGATTGGGCGGTTCATGCAGCCTTCCGTTCTCCCGATGCCGCCAGGGCCTGCTCGACGGTTACGATACGGGCAAAGCGATTAGCCAGAACCAGTTCCGTCCGCGCCCGAATTTCCGCAGCGCTCCATTCGCGTCCCGTGGCGTCGGTCATCGGAAATGTCAGCGTCGCTTCGCCAACAAAATCGACTGCATATCCGAAATCCGATGCCTGCCGCGTGGTGGTTTCGCAGCACTGCTCCGTGCGAATCCCCGAAACGATCACGCGGCGGATGCCATTTGAAACCAGCCAGACATCCAGCCCGCTTCCGACCAGCGCACTGTGGCGGCGCTTGCGGAAAACCGCGTCGGGTTCGATCGACAGCGGCGCAAGCGGCTTCACCAGACCTGAGGCTTCAGAGAACGGACCTTCATTCTCGACATGAAAAATCTGCACTACCGGAATGCCGGCGCGCTTCGCACCGTCGATCAAAGCCTGCTGGCGCTCGATATAGGCCGTGACCTCTTCGTCCCGATAATAAGGACGGTGACGAAAGGATTCCTGAGCATCGATGACCAGCAAAGCCGTATCGTGAGCGGACATTTTTGTTCTCCCTTTAAAAAGACTATAGGGAGAGAATAACCCTTGCAACACTGACCGAAAGGCAACTTACGGACAAAGAGCGGACAAATCACGCCAACTGTAATCCAGAAACGAACTTAAAGGAATTCACCCAAGCCAGACGCATACTTCACCGGCATGAACTCAGTAACCTCATACCTTGCCAGTTGATGCTGCCAGAAAGGATCGCGACTCAACATCTTGTCGAGTTCGCTTCTACTCACCTCACCGCTCACAAGAATGATGCCACCGTCGCGAGGGTTTTTCGGTCCAGACGCGAGAAAAATGCCTGCAGCATATTGCCGATCGAGAAACTCCCGATGCGCTTCAAGATGCACCTCAATCTCTTCAAGAGGTTTGATATAGGTCAGATTAACAATAAACATCGGTAAGCCTCCGGTCACTGGCGCGGCAGCGCTTCCAGAAATTCCACAGGCTCGCCCTTGTTCGGGTTCACGATCTCGGCTTCCCACATCACCTTGATGCCCCGCACAAAGGTTCCGACCGGCCAGCCCGTGACGGTCTTGCCGTGATAAGGCGTCCATCCGGCTTTCGAACCGGCCTGCTCGTGCGTGATGGTCTCGCGATGTTTCATGTCCACAATCGTCAGGTCGGCATCGTAACCGACAGCGATACGTCCCTTGCGGGCCATGCCGAAAATCCGGTTCGGACCGTGGCTCGAAAGATCAACGAAGCGCTCCAGCGAAAGCTTGCCGGCGTTGACGTGATCCAGCATGATCGGCACCAGCGTCTGCACGCCGGTCATGCCGGACGGGGAAGCCGGATAAGACTTCTGTTTTTCTTCCAGCGTATGCGGCGCATGGTCCGAGCCCAGAACGTCGACGATGCCCTGGTCGATCCCCTTCCACACGCCATCGCGGTGGCGCTTGTCGCGCACGGGCGGGTTCATCTGGATGAGATTGCCGAGGGTCTTGTAGTCGTCCGCCGACAGGGTGAGATGATGCGGCGTTGCCTCGCAGGTCGCGACATCCTTGTGGTTCTTCAGAAAGTCGATCTCTTCCGCAGTCGAGATATGCAGCACATGAATGCGCGCACCGGTATCGCGCGCGATGCCCACCAGCCGTTCCGTGCATTGAAGGGCGGCAATCTCGTCGCGCCACACCGGATGACTCGACGGGTCGCCTTCGACACGCAGGTTCTTGCGCTTTTCGAGGCGGAATTCGTCTTCCGAGTGGAAGGCGGCGCGGCGACGCGTGTTCTTCAGGATCGACCGCACGCCTTCATCATCCTCGACCAAAAGATCGCCGGTAGACGATCCCATGAACACCTTGATACCGGCAGCGCCCGGCAGGCGTTCCAGTTCGGCAACATCCCCGGCATTGTCGCGCGTGCCACCCACCCAGAATGCAAAATCGCAATGCATACGGTGACGGCCACGGCGCACCTTGTCTTCCAGCGCTTCCGCCG
Source organism: Brucella daejeonensis (assembly GCF_014199265.1). Lineage (GTDB taxonomy): Bacteria > Pseudomonadota > Alphaproteobacteria > Rhizobiales > Rhizobiaceae > Brucella > Brucella daejeonensis. The sequence continues at coordinate 24,251 of NZ_JACIJG010000004.1, read as the reverse complement.
AGGTAGTCAGCGGCTTGGTGTTCGGCATTTCGAAAACGGACGTCACCCCGCCCAGAACGGCGGCCAGAGATCCGGTTTCGAGATCTTCCTTGTGCTCCAGTCCCGGTTCGCGAAAATGGACCTGACTATCCACCACGCCGGGAAGAATGTGCAGGCCCGTACAGTCGACGATCTCATCGGCAGAACTTGCGGAGAGAGACCCTATGGCGGCGATGCGTCCATTGCGAATACCGACGTCGCGCTGCCCGATGCCGTCATGATTGACGATGGTTGCGCCTTTCAAGATCGTATCGAATGTCTCGGCCATGGTTGTCTCCTGCCATCTTGATGGGACTTGCGAGCCTTTCCAATGGGGCTTACGTAACGAGGGCGCGAAAGGCAAGGACGAAGCGATGACGACGGCAGCTCAAACGATAAATCTTTCCAACAGGACATTGGTTCACATCACGGGTGAAGAGGCTGAAAAATTCCTTCAGGCCGTGATCACCACCGATCTGGACAAGCTTGGGCCGGACGATCTCAAGCCGGGCGCGCTCCTTGCACCGCAAGGCAAAATCCTGTTCGATTTTCTTGTCTCCCGCATTGAGGGCGGGCTGCGCTTCGATCTGCCCGCGAGCATTGCCGCCGATTTCGTCAAGCGTATCACGCTCTACAGGCTGAGGGCGAAAGCGGAAATTGTGCAATTGCCGGAATCACTTGTCGGCGTTTGCTGGCAAACCGATTCACCTTCCTCACAAACCGATTCAATCAGGCATGACCGCCGCTTTCCCACGGAACTGAATGTTCTGAGAATCTATGGCCAGACCGCCGGCAGCGCCGATATTTCAGCCTGGACGAGACTTCGCGCAGAGTACGGAATAGCGGAAGGCGAAGCGGATTTCGCCTATAACGACGTCTTCCCTCATGACGTCAACTTCGACCAGACCGGCGGCGTTTCATTTCCCAAGGGGTGCTTCATCGGGCAGGAAGTCGTGTCCCGGATGCAGCATCGCGGCACGGCGCGGCGACGCGTGCTCGTGGCACGTTCCGAGACCCTTCTTCCTCCGATGGGGACGCCGATTACCGTGAATGGGCGCGAGATCGGCGCAATGGGCAGTTCCGCCAACACGGTCGGGATTGCCCTGATGCGCATTGATCGCGTCAAGGAGGCTATGGATTCCGGCAGTGTCATCCTCGCGGGCGAAGCGCCGGTCACACTCTCCCTGCCGCCGCATGTAGGCTTCGGCTTTCCCGAAGCAGAAACAGGAAACGCCTGATGGCAAGCGCCGACCACTCTTCCGGAAAAATGCGCGCCTGGCAGCGTATGCTGTCGGGACGTCGCCTGGACCTGCTGGACCCCTCGCCTCTCGATATCGAAATCGAAGATATTGCCCATGGTCTTGCACGCGTTGCCCGATGGAACGGACAAACAATCGGCCAGCACGCTTTTTCGGTCGCCCAGCATTCGCTGCTCGTCGATCAGATATTCAATCGGCTGGTGCCCGATGCCAGTGTCGAGTGGCAGTTGCTTGCCCTTCTGCACGATGCGCCGGAATATGTGATCGGAGACATGATCTCGCCTTTCAAGGCGGTGATGGGCGGCAATTACAAAACGATAGAGACACGGCTGGAACATGCCATTCACCTTCGTTTCGCCCTGCCGGCCTCCGTACCGGTCCAGCTCAAGACGCTGATCAAACGGGCCGATCAGGTCGCCGCCTTTTTTGAAGCGACGCGGCTTGCCGGTTTTACCGAAACCGAAGCCGTGAAATATTTCGGACGGCCGCGTGGCTTCGACCCAGCCGGACTGGATATCACGCCGCGTCCGACGCAGGAGGTGCAGACGGATTTCCTCCGGCGTTTCGCGGCATTGGACAAGGCGCGATCGGGCCGATGAGCCGAATCGTCGTTTCGCCCTTGTCGCAACTGGCCGTGCAACTTGCCCGGCACCGGCCAAGCCATGTCGTCACGCTTGGAAGCGGGGTTCCCGAAGCCCTGCCCGATGGCTACAGCGCCATTCGCCTTTCATTGACGTTCAACGATATTGCCGAACCGCGAGAAGGACTGGTCGCGCCGGACGAAAGTCATGTGCGGGAACTTCTGGATTTCGCGAAAATCTGGCCGATGAAGGCACCATTGCTCATTCACTGCTATGCTGGAATATCGCGCTCCACCGCCGCCGCCTATGTCATGGCGCTGGCGCTCGATCCATCACTCGACGAAGTCGAGCTTGCCGCACGCCTGCGACGATTATCGTCTGCCGCTACTCCCAATATTCGCCTGATATCGGTTGCAGATGAAATGCTCGGACGAAATGGGCGGATGATCGCGGCGATACGTGCAATAGGACGCGGAGCGGACGCCTTCGAAGGAGAGGTCTTCAGCCTGCCTCTTGAAGACTGATCGCCCGTCCAAGCGCGTTCAAAAAGCCGCCCCGTGCGTCGGGCGGCGTCACGGCGCGCGGCTCCCACACATGCCGCATCAGGAAATAGCCGGTCATCGTGAAAGCCTGATCGATATCGTCGTAGGAAGCCGCGCGGATAGCCGTATTGTTGACGAAGCCCGGCAGGGCCAGAAGCCTGTCGGCCCAGGGTGCGCCCGCATCGCGGCAGACGGCGCGGCCCGATTTGGGCGACACATAGATCAGGTCTTCGTGCGAACCGGTTGCCGCGCATTCCTTGAGGTCCAGTCCGAACCCCAGTTCTTCCAGCATCATGACTTCAAAACGCAACAACAATTCGCCTGAAGCCAGCGGATCGTCGAAATGTTCGATGATCAGGCGCAAGGTCTCGTAGAGTCCTCGGTGCGGGTCGCGTTCGGGCAAAAGGCGCAGATGGGACGCAGCCAGTTGAATGCCGTAAAGCGCCACCGGCGTTTCGATGAGACGGGCCGCGGCGAAGCCAAGCGGCTCCATGGTGAAGCTGCCCATATGTTCGTCCAGCCGCGCCCACCATGTGAGGTCCACATGATTGCCCGGCTGCAACAGAGGCTGCATACGGCGGGAACGCCCGCCGCGAACCATGCCCATGTGGCGGCCATGCTCACGGGTCATCACTTCCACGATGGCGCTCGTTTCGCCATGGCGTCGTGTCCCGAGAATTATACCTTCATCGCGCCATTCCATGATCGCCAGTCTTATCGATCAGGTTGGAAAATCAAGCCCCATCTCGCGATAGCGTTCCGGGTCGTTGCCCCAGTTTTCGCGCACCTTCACGAAAAGGAAGAGATGGACCGTCTGTTCGAGTATCTCGGAAATTTCCTTGCGCGCCGATTGCCCGATAGCTTTCACGGTCTCGCCCTTGTGGCCCAGAACGATCTTCTTCTGGCTTTCGCGCTCGACGTAGATCACCTGTTCGATGCGAACCGATCCATCCTTGCGCTCTTCCCAGCGTTCCGTTTCCACAGTCGAAGCGTAAGGAAGCTCCTCGTGCAGGCGCAGATAAAGCTTCTCGCGGGTAATCTCGGCAGCAAGCTGCCGCATCGGCATGTCGGAAATCTGGTCTTCCGGGTAGTACCACGGGCCGTTCGGAACGTTTTCGGCAAGATATTTCGCCAGATCCTTGCAGCCCGACCCGTTCAATGCCGAAACCATGAAAGTCTGGTCGAAGGCAACAAGCTCATTGGCCTTCCGGGCAAGGTCGAGCAGGACCGGCGGGTCCACCCGGTCAACCTTGTTCAGCACCAGAACCTTCTTCTGCCGCACGTCCTTCATGCTTGCAAGAAGCGCTTCGGCGTTCTCGTTCAGGCCGCCCTGGGAATCCAGCAGCACGAGGATGATATCCGCGTCCTTGGCGCCGCCCCAGGCGGTCGTGACCATGGCGCGGTCGAGCCTGCGCTTGGGCCGGAAAATACCGGGCGTATCGACCAGAACGATCTGCGCCGGCCCTTCAATGAAGATACCGCGCACGAGGGCGCGCGTCGTCTGCACCTTGTGCGTGACGATGGAAACCTTTGTCCCCACCAACTGGTTGACCAGCGTCGACTTTCCTGCATTGGGCGCTCCAATCAGCGCCACAAATCCTGACCGGGTCTGCCCTGTCTCATTTTCGCCGTCCGCCGGCGTCGTCCGATTATTCATTCTTTATCCTTCCAGACGATATGTGCTTGCAGAATGCCGCCGTCCCCCGCGCACGACATTTCAGATACGACGAAACCGCTTATTAAAGCGACAATCGTATCGACTGATTATATCCGATCCCGTTTCAAATAACGCCAATTCTTGCGTCAAGCGGAATTGTCACGCTTCCAGATGCCCTCGCGATACAGCATCGCTTCAGCGGCGCTTTGTTCAGCTATCCGCTTGGAGCGCCCCTGCCCCGTCTCGGGCGCGAACCCCTTGACCGTCACTTCCACGGTAAACAGCGGATCATGGTCCGGGCCGGAGCGACTGACGATGGCATAGGACGGATGGACATTGCCCTGCTGGTGTGCCCATTCCTGCAATTCTGTCTTGGCGTCGCGCCGCCCCGCTCCGGTCTGCTGGGAGCGCTTCTTCCAATAGCGTTTCACGAAGGGGCGCACGGCTTCCAGCCCGCCATCGAGATAGATCGTGGCGATCAGTGCCTCTACCACGTCGGCGCGCACATTCAACAGACGCTTGTCATTGAGGGACTTGATATCGGAACCGGTATGGATGAGCTCGGCGAGCCCCATTTCATCGGCTATGGCCGCGCAGGTCTCCGCATTCACCAGCGCGTTGAGCCGGACCGACAATTCGCCCTCGGATGCCTCGGGAAAGGCATCGAACAGCATTTCCGCGACGGTCAGCCCGAGAACGCGATCTCCAAGGAATTCCAGTCGTTCATAATTCGCGCGCGATGGCGCCTGTACGCTTGAATGGGTGAGCGCACGATCCAGCCGCTTCAGATCAAGAAAACGGTGTCCTGTGCGCTCCTCAAGAATTGCTGCGGCCTGAACTGCGGAAGTCATTTCAATTCCCGGTTACGGCCGTGTGCGGGGCACCGCCGACGGAGCTGAACAAGCGGCCGAAGCGAACGTCGGTCGGCCATTTCCAGATTTCCAGCGGGCTCGCCTTGTCGGCAATCGAGAAGAAGATGATGTTCGCACGGCCCACGAGGTTCTCGAACGGCACATATCCGACGCCGAAACGGCTATCGAGCGAGTTATCGCGATTGTCGCCCATCATGAAATAATGACCGGCGGGGACTTCGAAAACGCGGGTGTCGTCGCCGATGGAATTCGGAGAGAGGTCCAGCGTGTCATAGGTCACGCCGTCAGGCAGCGTTTCGCGATAGACTTCGACAGGGCGGTTCACTTCGGTGACATCGGGGTTGTCGATCGTGCCGACCCGTTCGCGCTTGACCGGCTGCTCGTTGATATAAAGTACGCCGCCGCGCATCTGGATCCGGTCGCCGGGAAGCCCGATCACGCGCTTGATATAATCGACGGAGGGATCGCTCGGCAGTTTGAACACCACGACATCGCCGCGCTTGGGTTCGGCGCTCCAGATACGGCCCGAAAACAGATTTGGACCGAAAGGCAGCGAATAGCGCGAATAGCCATAGGCATATTTCGAAACGAAAAGGTAATCGCCTTCCAGAAGCGTGGGGCGCATGGACCCCGACGGTATGCTGAAAGGCTGAAAAAGAAGGGTGCGAATGACCAGTGCCAGCAGTAGCGCCTGTATGATAACGCTGATGGTTTCGCCAAGGCCACCGGATTTTTTTGTTTCACTCTTGCTGGACACGCTCATTGTATCTCCGCTTCCAATACGCGATCTAATAACGACTATGAATGCATGAAGCAATCAGGCCGCCGGCAGAACGCCGGGTTATCGCACGATTATGAGCAGGAGTTGCCTGTCATAATCACAATTACTCCGTCTCAGGCAGGGCCTCGATGATGACGAACGCCTGCGCAAGAGGAAAATCATCTGTAATTGTCAGATGTATGGCAGCGCGCATACCGGCGGGCAGCAACTTGCGGAGATGTCTGGCGGCTCCGCCCGTGAGCTGCATGGTAGGCTTTCCCGAAGGGGCATTGACCACACCCATATCGCGCCAGAAGACGCCCTGGGCTATGCCTGTTCCAAGCGCCTTCGCACAAGCTTCCTTGGCCGCAAAGCGCTTTGCATAGGATGCGGCGCGTTGTTTGCGCCCTTCCGACTTCTTCTGTTCGATCTCGGTGAAGACCCGGTTGCGGAAACGGTCGCCATGCCGTTCCAGGGTACTTTCGACACGACGAATATCGATAAGATCGCTTCCGATTCCCACGATCATGCTCACCGGGACTCCTGTTCGCATTGCTGGCGGTATTTCTCGGCAAGACGCTCTATACGCCGTCGGCGAAAAGCCGAAACGGCGAAACGGGTGATAAAATAGACCACCACGGCGGAAACGGCGCCCAGAACAGTGGAACCGAATAACATCGGCTTCAATAATGGCGTCCATATCTCGTCAAAATGCAGGGTTTCAAGCGCGCGCCCCAGATGAACCGGCGGCGCCTGGTCGAAGCTGCCGTTCATGATGAAACGGCCTAGCTCGAAGGTACTGCCCCATATGAAGGGCAGCGTCAGCGGATTGGCAAATGTCGTGCCGAGTGCTGCCGCGGCCAGATTTCCAGCGAGGAAATAGGCCAGCACGATTGCAATGATGAGATGGAAACCGAAAAACGGGGTGAACGCAGAAAAAACGCCAACCGCCAGCCCCGCAGCGACCGCATGTGGCGACGCCGTGATGCGCAGAATCCGCTTTCCCCCGTAACGCAGGGAACGGGAAAAGGAGCGACGCGGCCAGACCAGAAGCCTTAGACGCTCTTTTCTGGTCGGAGGGGTGCGGCGTTGAAACAGCATGTGGCCCTAATAATGCGCTCTCATCGCAGAAACAATTGTTATTATACAGCGAGGCTGTCGCTGCGTTCGAACGGAACAATGTCCAGTCTCGGCAGATAAAACCGCGGCGAAACCCCGAGCATCCGCCGGAACATCGTCGTGAAGGCCGAAACGCTGTCATATCCCAAATCCAGCGCCACACTCGTCACCGCCTCGCCTTCGGCAAGGCGCGGAACGGCAGCGAACAGACAGGCCTGCTGACGCCAGACCGAGAGGCTCACGCCGGTCTCCCGCTGAAAATGCCGGGTAAACGAACGGCGGCTCATGGCCATCTTGTCCGCCCACTCATCTATGGTGACGCGCGAAGAAGGCTTTTTCACGAATTCACGGCATAGTTTCTGCAAGCGCGGATCAGACGGGAAAGGCAGTCCGAGAGGACGTTGCGGCAATGTGTGAAGGTCGCGCAATATAAGCTCGATCACCAGCGCATCACGGCTATCCGGCTCAGGTGTGCTGTCATGCGCGGTCGCGTCGGTGATGAGGCATCGCATGAGGTCGGTAAGCCCGACGACGTGGAGATAGTCCGGCACACCCGATATCGCACCGACGCAGATATAGATCGAGCGCATGAAGACCTCGCCGACTATCTCCACCGAATGTTCGACACCGGCAGGTATCCACATGGCGTGGTCGCTGGGAATCATCCAGCGACCGGCGTCGGTGGTTACCAGAACCACCCCTCGCGAGGCGCAGAGAAGCTGCGCCCTGCTATGACGATGGCGCGGCACGAAATACCCGTCCGGATAGCGCGTCGGCAAGGCGATCACGGGGCCGCTCATCTGCTCGAGCATGGCGATACGCTGCTCATGGAACTGCTGCAATTCCTCGCTTCCGGGCAGTAAAAGCCCTCGCGGCGACCTGGGTTTCATCGCTGTCTCACGCATTGTTTGGCCCACTCTCGAAAGTAGTGGACCAAATCACGAAAGCGGGCGACAGGCAATAGTCCTATTAATAGCGAGCTGGGAATGATCGCGACATTCGCTGGCGGAATGGATTTGACGCTTGAACCTTCTCGGGGACGGCCCGGATGTTCGGGCGTTAAGTTTTTAAGTTCCAATGGTTTCACATCAGCAACCGTAACTGCCATGAATGTCTCGTTTCCAGCGGCCCGGTAACACTGCGGAAAACATGACTGAAGACCGGCTTTTCATCTTCGGAGCACCAGTATGAGCATGAGTGCTGCACAGCAGCCATCAAACAGCGGCGCGGAAAGTACCGTCCTTGCCATTATTCTGGCCACAAGCATGGGCCATTTCCTGAACGACATGCTGCAGTCGCTCCTTCCGGCCATCTACCCGATGCTGAAGGACAATTACAGCCTGTCTTTCTGGCAGATCGGTCTTCTCACCTTCACATTCCAGATGACGGCGTCGATCCTCCAGCCCCTCGTGGGAATCTACACCGACCGCAGGCCGATGCCCTATTCCCTGCCCTTCGGCATGGGCTGCACGCTCGTCGGCCTCGTCTTTCTGGCAACCGCGCATCACTATTCGATCCTGCTTCTGGGAGCGGCTTTTGTCGGCTTCGGCTCGTCCGTCTTCCACCCGGAAGCGGCCCGCGTCGCCCGGCTCGCTTCCGGCGGACGCCACGGCTTCGCGCAGTCGCTGTTTCAGGTGGGCGGCAATTTCGGCTCGTCGATCGGCCCTCTGCTGGCAGCCTTCATCGTGCTTCCCTTCGGGCAGATCAGCGTGTCGTGGTTCTCCGTTGCAGCCCTGATCGGCATGATGCTGCTCTGGTATGTCGGCAACTGGTACAACCGCTACCGGATCGCAAATGCGAACAAGGCGAAACCGGACAAGACCCTGCCGCTGCCGCGCAGCAAGGTTCTGGCTTCCGTCGTGGTTCTGGCCTTGCTGGTCTTTACCAAATATATCTACATGGCCAGCCTGACGAGCTATTACACGTTCTACACCATCAACCATTTCGGCGTGACGGTGCAGACATCGCAACTGCTTCTGTTCCTGTTCCTCGGCGCCGTCGCAGCGGGCACGATCATCGGCGGCCCGATTGGAGACAGGATCGGAGCGCGCAAGGTGATCTGGGCATCGATCCTCGGCGTTCTGCCTTTCACGCTTGCCCTGCCCTATGCAAATCTTGAAATGACCGCCGTCCTGACGGTGATCATCGGGCTGATCCTCGCCTCCGCCTTCCCGGCAATCGTGGTTTTCGCGCAGGAATTGCTGCCGGGGCGTGTCGGCATGGTGTCAGGGCTGTTCTTCGGCTTTGCCTTCGGCATGGCCGGTATAGCGGCCGCCGTTCTCGGCATTGTCGCCGACCATAAGGGCATCGAATATGTCTATACGATCTGTTCGTACCTGCCCCTGCTCGGCCTGCTGACGATATTCCTGCCCAAGCTGGAAAAGAGCCGGAAGCTCTGAAAAAAGGTGGAGCACCGCACGTCCCCCAACGGCGGTGCTCCCATGCTACTGACCTTTTGACGGCCCGGTGCAGCAGCATTCTCTTGATAGGGCGCTTTCAACCCTATCTCTTTGTGTTGTCGCAAATTCAGACGGCAAAACTGAAGCCGTGCATCGTCTCCCTGCGAAATTCATCGAAAGCGGCGGCCACCAGACGGATCAGCGGCTTGCCGTCATCCGTGGCGTTGATGACGCCATTGCTCACTTCTACCAGACCGTCGACCACAAACGGGCGCAACAAGGCCAGTTCGTCCGAAAATTCGATCCCCGGCGCCATCACGTTCAGGTCAACCCGGAAGTTGCACATCAATGCCGTGATGATTGCGGAGCGGATACGGTCGCCTTCCCGCATTTCATAACCGCGAACGGTGGCAAGTTCCCCCGCCTCGACGCGTTTTGCATATTGCTTCACGTCGGAGATATTCTGGGCGTATCCGCCGGGAAACTGCGATATGGATGAAGGACCCAGCCCGATCAGCGTCCGGCAGCGATCATCCGTATAGCCCTGGAAATTGCGATGCAGGGTTCCGTTACGCGAAGCCACGGCGAGGCTGTCGTCCGGCAATGCGTAATGGTCGATCCCCACGGGTTCATAGCCGAAACCGACAAAGCTCTCGGCAACCACCTGCGCCTGCGCGAAGCGCGCGTCGGCATCGGGCAACAGGCTCGTGTCGATCAGACGCTGGTTGGCGCGACGCTGCGGCAAATGCGCATAGCCGTAACAGGCAACGCGGCTGGGTTTGAGCGATGCGACCTTCGTGCATGTCTCACGCAATGTTTCGACGGTTTGCAGGGGAAGACCATAGATGAGATCGAAATTGAGGCGCTCTATGCCGAATTCCCGCAAAAGACCCGCAGCCTCCGCCACCTTTTCGATGGGCTGGATGCGACCGATGGCCTTTTGCACCTGAGTATCCACATCCTGCACGCCAAGGCTTGCCCGGTTGACGCCCATGAGCGCCAGCGCGCGCGCAAGCTCGGAAGTGACGCTTCGCGGATCAAGCTCGATGGCGTGTTCCATCTCCGGCGCGAAATCGAAAGCGCAGCGCAGGGCTGCCAGAATGGCCGTGAACTGGCGCGTGTTCAAAATCGAGGGCGTCCCGCCGCCCCAATGAATACGCACCACACTCGGTCGGGCGGTCAGGCTTTTGCCGACGGTCTCGATTTCGCTGAGCAATGCCGTATGGAAATTTTCGATGACGTCGTCCCGAATGGCCATTTTTGCATGGCATCCGCAATAATGGCAGAGCTGTCGGCAGTAAGGCACATGGATATAGAGCGAAACGCCTTCTTCCGGGCCGATCTGCCGCAACCAGCGATGCGTGGTTTCGCCGCTCACGGGCAGGAAATCCGCAGCTGTCGGGAACGACGTATATCGCGGCACGGCAAGCGCCGCGTAACGCCTTATCGCTTCCTCATGCATAGCGTTTCCACCCTGGGTGCCGGGTGTTCCGGCGATGCCCTGCCGGGAATGCGAATGCCGGAACCGGAGCGACATTCGGCGGGGCAAGACGGTATAAGGCGGCAGGGAAGTCCGCACGCATGACAGCCGATATTGCAATTGCCAGCCACAACAGCACCTGTTCTCCCCATTTCCAGAGCGCGCCTCGATCGGACTTGAACCAGATCGGCGCTCTAACCATTCGTTTCGTCGCGCATCCTGTCCGAAAACCGTTTCACATTTTTCGGGACGCGCTTTGACCGCGAGCAGCCGATGAGCCGGACTGCGTCGGTTTTACGATTTGAAGATATGGCGATGGGCGATCTGCGGCATTGATTTGAATCAAAGGCAGCGAAACAGGACTTGAAGCGTTTTTTTCCGGCCTAAAGGCTATCCAGGTTCATTCCGGCAACCGCGGCAAGCGAACGCCGTGAAAGAATTTCGACCGTATTGGCATCCAGCAACTGAATAAGCCCCTGGGTTTTCAGCTTGGTAAAGCTGCGGCTGACCGTTTCGATCGTCAGGCCGAGATAATCGGCTATATCGGTCCGGTTCATCAAGAGATGGACGGGATTGGGCTTCTCGCCGCGTTTTTCCGCCCGGGAAGAAAGAACCAGCAGGAAGCTTGCAAGTTTTTCAACCGGCGCCAGACGGCCGAGAACGAGCTGATTGTCACGCGCGGTGCGAAGCGCCGCACGCGTCATCTGATGCAGACGTTCCTTCAGCTTCGGAAAACGCTCCATCAGCTCGTCCATTTCCTTCGCGGAAAAGGCGCACAGAACGGAGGGAACAACGGCCTCTGCCGATTGGGAATAGGTTTCATCGTCGGCGAGGCCGAGATAATCGCCCGGAAAAAGAAAACCGGCGATCTGGCGGCGGCCGTCCGGGAGCGACGTATAGATACGCAGAAGACCCGAAGTCAGGCTGAAGACGCGCCGCTTCGGCTCGCCCTCTTCCACCAGCATTTCATTCGCATCCAGACGCCTGGATATCATGATCGCTTCGAGCGCGCCGAGATCGCCATCGTCCAGCACGGCGCAGACCGCCATGCGGCGCACATCACAATCGGCGCACACCCCGCATGGAGCCCGATAAGGCAATTTCTGACCGAAAATGGCAGGTGTTACACTCACGACGAATTCCTATTGCGACAGCCGGACGGGAGGGAGGTCCACTCGCCAGCTCTTTAATAGGTAACTATGGCGCACCCTGCAAAGCGGAATTTCGCCGCAGGGGGCCTGCGGCGGCAATCCGGTTCCCACTTTTGGGAGACATGGTTTAAAGCGTGTTGCGTTCAATCGTATTCAGGCAACACGCTTTAAACTTTTGTTTTTACGCATGTCTTTATCCCAAAACCGGTTCCCACTTTTGGGAGACATGCTTCAGGGTCGTTAAATGTTCCGGCTTCCGGGCTTTATCGCCGGGATGGCTGCGAGCTCCGGCGGCAGATTGTCGGCCGGATAGGCTGGAACTTCATATTCGGCGAGCGAAATCAGCTTCGTGCCGACATCGGCCTTACCGGCGGAGCGATCCACGATACAGGCAGCGGCCACCACTTCGACGCCAATATCCTTCATGCAGTCGATCGTTTCACGGATGGAAAGCCCCGTCGTGACGATGTCTTCCACAATGACGACGCGCGCGCCTTTCGGCACCTCGAAGCGGCGCAGGCGAAACACACCGTTTTCACGTTCCACCCAAATCGAGGGAACACGCAGATGACGGGACGTTTCATAGGAAGGGATCAATCCCCCGATGGCCGGCCCGACGACGTAGTCGATCTGGCCCAGATTGGCAGCCTCGATCTTTTCGGCAAGCGCCTTGCAGAGCTTCTCCGTCTTGTCGGCGTGCATGAAGACACGCGCCTTCTGAAGGAAAACAGGGCTGCGCAGGCCGGAAGTCAGGATGAAATGGCCTTCAAGGATCGCTCCCGCTTCGCGGAAGACGGCAAGCACGTCTTCGGTGTTCATTTTGGTCCTATCCGTTCACGCGTTTCGCGCCGCTGACGCTCGCGCTTTCTTTCAATTGGGAGATGATGCGGTTGAGGTGTTTGAGATCCCAGACTTCCACATCGATAATCATCTCGGTGAAGTCGGGGGCCGTACGCACCATGGAGAGATTATGGATATTGGCGTCGTTGGCCGCAGCGATCTGCGCTATTTCCGCCAGAGACCCCGGCGAATTGATCGCCGAGACAGTGATGCGCGCAGGGAAACGCTCGCTCATCTGCTCATCGATATCCCAGCGGACATCGATCCAGCGTTCCGGCTGGTCGTCATAAGCGGTCAGCGCCGGTGACTGGATGGGGTAAATCGTGATACCCGCCCCCGGCTGGAGAATACCGACGATACGATCTCCCGGCACGGCGCCTTCCGGGGCGAAACGCACCGGCAGGTCTGAATTCGTGCCGCGGATCGGCAAGGCCTTCTTGCCGGGTTTCGGCACGGCATCCGGCCCGACCGCGGTCGCGTCCTCGCTGCCTTCGGGCACCTTGAAAATCATGCCGGCCGCATTCTGGATATTGAACCAGCCTTTTTCACCGGTCCTGGCAGGATTGTTCTGCGAGGTGACGCGGGTATCCTGATAGTCGGGATAGACAGCCTTGACGACATCCGTGGACGGCAGTTCGCCGCGCCCGACCGCTGCCAGGACATCCTCGACATCCTTGCGCGCAAGACGCGGCAGGCCCGGTTTCAGAATATCCTTGCTGAACGGCTTTCCCGCACGCTCGAAAGCGCGCTCCAGAATACGCATACCGAGGCCGGAATATTGTTTGCGAACGGCGGATCGCGTTGCCCGGCGAATGGCGGCACGCGCCTTGCCGGTCGCCACCAGCGACTCCCAGGCCGCGGGAGGCACCTGTGCCTTGGAGCGGATGATTTCCACCTCGTCTCCGTTCTTCAATTCCGTCATCAACGGCATGATGCGGCCATTGACCTTGGCGCCGACGCAACTGTCGCCGATGTCGGTGTGAACCGCATAAGCGAAATCGATTGGCGTCGCGCCGCGCGGCAAGGCGATCAGACGCCCCTTCGGCGTGAAGCAGAAAACCTGATCCTGAAACAGTTCGAGTTTCGTGTGCTCCAGAAACTCTTCGGGATTGTCACCCTCGGAAAGCTGTTCGATGGTCTGGCGCAGCCACGCATAGGCGTTGGTTTCGGTCGAAATCTTGTGCGGATTGTTGGCGCTGCCGCGATCCTTATAGATCGAATGGGCCGCCACGCCGAATTCGGCGATCTCATCCATTTCACGCGTGCGGATCTGCAATTCGATACGCTGCCGGGACGGACCGATGATGGTCGTGTGAATAGACCGGTAATCGTTCTGCTTCGGCGTCGAGATGTAGTCCTTGAACCGTCCCGGCACCATCGACCAGGTCGTATGAATAAGGCCAAGTGCACGATAGCAATCCTGCACCGTATCGACCATGACCCTGAAACCGAAAATGTCGGACAATTGCTCGAAAGACAGGCCCTTGGTTTCCATCTTGCGGAAAACGGACCACGGCTTTTTCTGGCGGCTTTTGACGCTCGCCCTGATGCCGTGCTTTTCGAAAATGTCGGACAGATCCTTTTCGATCTTCTGCAAAAGCCCGCGATTCTTCTCCAGAAGCTCTGCGAGGCGATCCGTTACCGCACGCCAGGCATCCGGATTGATATAGCGAAAAGCCAGTTCCTCCAGTTCCTCGCGCATGTCCTGCATACCCATGCGGCCAGCCAGCGGCGCATAGATATCCATCGTTTCCTCGGCGATCCGCAGACGCTTGTCTTCGCGCATGACGCCGAGCGTGCGCATATTGTGCAGACGGTCGGCGAGCTTGACCAGAAGCACGCGGACATCTTCGGAAATGGCCAGGAGAAGCTTGCGCAGGTTTTCGGCCTGCACGGCCTTCTTGGAAACGAGATCCAGCTTCTTGAGCTTGGTCAGGCCTTCGACCAGCTTGCCGATCTCCGGCCCGAAAAGCTGATCGATCTCCTGGCGGGTGGCGGTGGTATCCTCGATCGTGTCGTGCAGAAGCGCGATGGCTATCGTCGCTTCGTCCAGATGCATGTCTGTGAGAATGGCGGCGACTTCGAGCGGATGGGAAAAATAGGGGTCGCCGGACGCGCGTTTCTGACTGCCATGTTTCTGCATGGCATAGACATATGCCTTGTTGAGAAGCGCCTCATTCACGTCAGGCTTGTATCGCTGCACACGCTCAACAAGCTCATACTGGCGCATCATCTACAGGAACTCCCTTCAAAAGCCTAAAAGCCTCGGTCCGAAACCGTATCGGCCATTGTGACCCAAAATCGTCGATAATCGAACAGTTCTCGACATTTAGGCTTAATTTTCTGCCGACAATATTAATTTCATCAATCTCTGGCAGAAATTGCGCGTCGTCATGACGAACCGGGCCGTCTGATACGCGCATAAAAACATGCGCCACGACCAGGGGTCGCAGCGCACGTCAAAAGGCAAAAACGCAGCGACGACTAGAAATCGTCGCTCTTCTCGGGAGCGACGAGACCTTCGATACCGGCAAGCAGTTCTTCTTCCGACATGCGGTCGAAAGTAACGACATCTTCCTCGGCGGCCTCGACGATACCTTCGGCAAGCTCGTCCGAAGCGGAAGCGATCTGAGCAGGTGCGGCGGCTTCCGGCTCGTCGACTTCCACATGCTTCTGAAGCGAGTGGATCAGATCTTCCTTCAGGTCATCGGGAGAGAGGGTTTCATCCGCGATCTCACGCAATGCAACGACGGGGTTCTTGTCATTGTCGCGATCTATAGTGATCTGCGCCCCCTGGGAAATCTGACGAGCACGGTGACCAGCCAGCAGAACCAGTTCAAAACGGTTCTCGACCTTATCTACGCAGTCCTCAACAGTGACGCGGGCCATGCGCGGTCCCTTTCATTTCTCAAGTTTTAACGGATTTTTCTCCACATAGCGCTTGCGGAGCCAAATTACAAGCAAAAGCGGAATTTTCCGTATTCGGAGCCTTTGAAACTGATAATTGCCCTTAAATTAGCCTGAACACGCCACAAACCGCATAAAAATTTCAATCGCGACCAGTGATTTACAAACCTACTTGCGATCATATAATGAAAACTCGCCACAAGGTAATTTAGAACTATCAAATAACAACCATTGGTTGCTTGTCTTTCTGTAATATGGCCTTAGAACGCAATAAACGGTCCTGGTAAATTAGCTGCCATACGCGTTTGCAAAACAAAACTGAATAAGCGGTTCCCGGTCCACTCCCGGTCGGCCGTAGGGTGGATATATTGCACGATGTTCGATTCTCGTGAAAAGATTGCGCTTTTTATTGACGGTGCCAATTTATACGCAGCCTCCAAAACTTTGGGGTTCGATATTGATTACCGGAAGCTTTTAAAAGCGTTCCAGAAGCGCGGCTATCTGCTTCGCGCTTATTATTATACGGCCCTGGTGGAAGATCAGGAGTATTCGTCGATCCGCCCGCTGATCGACTGGCTCGATTACAACGGCTACAAGGTCGTCACCAAAGCGGCCAAGGAATTCACGGACTCCACCGGCCGCCGCAAGGTCAAGGGCAATATGGATATCGAACTGACGGTCGATGCCATGCAGCTTACCGACACAGTCGATCATTTCGTGATCTTCTCGGGCGACGGCGACTTCCGTTCGCTGGTGGAAGCGCTTCAGCGCAAGGGCCGCAAGGTTTCCGTCGTTTCCACGCTGACGACACAGCCTGCCATGATTTCGGATGAATTGCGCCGTCAGGCTGACCATTTCATCGATCTGGTCTCGCTGAAAGCTGAAATCGGCCGCGATCCATCGGAAAGAGCACCGCGTCGTCAGGACGACGATTTCGACGACAGCTATTGACGCCGTCGTCGAGCCGGTTCATGCAGAAGCATGATTTTCGAACCGTCCGCGAATTGCTCTATCTGCCCACGACTGCAAGCATTCCTGCAGGAATGGCGGCACAAGGAGCCTGAATGGCATAATGCGCCCGTGCCGCCGTTCGTCCCGGCTCATGACACGGATGTGCAATTGCTCATTGTCGGGCTTGCGCCCGGGCTTCGGGGCGCGAACCGTACGGGCCGCCCTTTTACCGGGGATTATGCCGGAGAACTTCTCTACAGCACGCTTTGCGAGTTCGGTTTCGCCACGGGCAAGTTCGAGGCGCGCCCGGACGACAGCCTGAAACTGCTCGACGCCAGCATCGTAAACGCCGTCCGCTGCGTGCCCCCGGAAAACAAACCCGTCGGCTCCGAAATCAATAATTGCCGCCAGTTCCTTGCTCCAATGCTGACACGCTTTCCGCGGCTGCGCGCGGTCGTCACTCTTGGAACGATTGCCCATCAATCTACGGTTAGGGCCCTCGGCGCTCCGGTCGCGCGACATCCTTTCGGTCACGAGAGGGAAAGCGACATCGGCAGCCTGCGCATTTTTTCCAGCTACCACTGCTCGCGGTACAATACGAATACGGGCAGGCTGACAGATGCCATGTTCCGCAATGTTTTCAGAAATGCGCGCGCTTACCTCAATCAAAAAGGCGCCTGACGCGCCTTTTCCATTTGCAGAGACATCGACAGGCGATCACCCACGGTCACGCAACAGACGCGCCTTTTCCCGATTCCAGTCGCGTTTCTTTTCCGTTTCACGCTTGTCGTGTGTCTTCTTGCCTCGCGCCAGGGCAAGTTCAAGCTTCGCACGCCCGCGATCGTTGAAGTAAAGCTTCAACGGAACGACGGTCATGCCCTCGCGGGAAATGGAGTTGAACAGGCGAGACATTTCGCGACGGCTGACCAGCAGCTTCCGCAGCCGGCGAGGCTCATGGTTGAAGCGATTTCCCTGCGTATATTCCGGAATGTAGGAATTGATCAGCCAGAACTCGCCATTCTCAAAGCTCGCATAGCTTTCGGCAATGTTCGACTGATTGGCGCGCAGGGATTTGACCTCGGTGCCGGTGAGCACGAGCCCGGCTTCGAGTGTGTCGATGATCTCATAGTTGAAGCGCGCCTTGCGGTTTTCCGCGATGATCTTGCGCGCAGGAGAATTCTTCGGCTTGTTCATGATGGCACCATATAATGTGCAATGCCTGAAATGAAAACGCTCCCGGCGCAACGGGAGCGTAAAAATCGGCGTAAGCTGTCAAATTCGACAGGTCAGTTGATAAGTCCGGCGTGTTTCATTGCCTGATCGATCCTTTCGGCAGTGGCCGTTTCGACCGTTACCATGGGAGAACGAAGCATGTTTTCCACACGACCGAGGCGTGACAGGGCATATTTCGGTCCCGACGGATTGGGTTCGATGAACAGAGCCTTGTGGAGCGGCATCAAGCGATCCTGCAATTCGAGCGCCTTGGCGAAATCGCCTGCCTGACATGCATCCTGGAATTCGGCGCAAAGACGCGGCGCAATATTCGACGTCACCGAAATACATCCAACGCCGCCGTGGGCGTTGAAGCCGAGAGCGGTGGCATCCTCGCCCGAAAGCTGGATGAATTCCTTGCCGCAGGTCGCGCGCTGTTCGGAAACGCGTTCGATCTTGCCGGTAGCATCCTTGACGCCCACGATGTTCTTGTGATCGCGAACGAGAGCGCCCATCGTTTCCGGCGTCATATCGATGATCGAACGCCCCGGAATATTGTAGATAACGAGCGGGATCGAGATGGAACGGGCCACCCGCGAAAAATGCTCGTAGAGGCCGCGCTGGTTCGGCTTGTTGTAGTAGGGCGTGACAACGAGAACGGCGTCGGCGCCGGCCTTTTCGGCATGTTGGGCCAGTTCGATGGCTTCAACGGTATTGTTCGAACCGGCACCGGCGATCACTGGAACGCGACCTGCGGCAACCTCGATGCACACTTCGATGACGCGCTTGTGCTCGTCATGCGAAAGTGTTGGCGTTTCACCGGTCGTGCCGACCGGGACCAGCCCCTTCGTGCCTTCTTTTATCTGCCAGTCCACCAACGCTCGAAAGGCTTTCTCGTCGAACGCTCCTTCGGAATCGAACGGCGTGACGAGTGCGGTAATTGAGCCCTTCAGCATTAGTGAACTCCTGAATGAATGGACGGAACCTCTCACCCGCGGGCATCGAATAGCCCAACGGTCGAGGCGTTGCACAATAGTCTTGCCACGCGAACGGAGCAAGCGGGGTGCAACGGCAAAACAGCTCGATTACGGCAGTTTTGCGACTAAAATTGCAGCGAATGGTTACTCGACCGCCATTTCCCGAACCCGTGGTCGAACAGCGCTTAATTCTCGAATGGCCGAACCCGGGCGGATCGCATCGATAATACTTTATTAGGGATAGGTTCATTCATCGATCCTATCCTTGCCGTCATGGTTCCCCCCAAAATGGATGGACCAAGAAAAGCCGGATTTCATCAACATATTTCCCCAGAGCCAAGTCTTTGTTTAAGTTAGATCATGTTTAAATACGCCGCAGCAATTTCCATGACGACAAGAGCGCTTCTCGCGAGTTGCCTCGTTGCGGTTGCCGTTCAGCCTTCCGTTTCTCTTGCCCAGTCTTCCCTGTCGACAGACGTGCCGACACCGCTCGCGCGCCCTTTCGCACCGACAGCGACGCGCCAGTCGCCGATAAATCTGGTTACGCCGACGCCCCGGCCCGCCACATCCGATCCTGTCGTCACGTCGGCGGTAAGCCGTCTCGAGACCCCCGCCGTGATCGGCGGAACGCTGAAGAGCGGTCTCGATTCGCTTTCTTCGCGGGACGTCGCAAACGCCATCGCATTGCGCAATGGAATGCCCAATGGCTCGCTTGACCGGCAGATACTGAGCTGGGCTATTGCTACATCCGGGCTGGATGCCGTGCCGAGCGCTGAAATCGCGGCCGCCACGACCGAACTGCGCGGCTGGCCGGGACTATCTGCCCTGCGCCGCAATTCGGAACGGGCGCTGGCAAGGGAGAATCCCGCGCCGGGAACGGTGATTGCCGCATTTGGCAACACACGTCCCCTGACGACAGAAGGCATGATCCTGCTTGCCCGTGCCTATGTGAACACCGGAAACGCGAACAAGGCCCGCGGACTTCTTTCGCCGTGGTGGTCGACGCAACGCCTTTCCACCGAGGACGAGCAGAAAGTATTGAAGGAATTCTCCGGCGTTCTGACACGCGAGGATCATCAGCGCCGCATTCTGCGCTCGCTTTATAATAACCGTCTGAAATCGGCAAAGTTGTTGGCTGGACCGGCCCAGGCCCAGTCGCTCTACAATGCCTTTGCAGCCGTCGCGCAAAAATCTCCGAATGCCGCCAAGGCAATTGCAAGCGTTGACAGCACATGGCAGGGAAACCTGGCCTATCTGTTTCTGAAAATCCGCTATCTTCGCCGTGCCGAACGCTACAGTGAAGCCACCGACCTCATGCTGAAGGCCCCGCGTCAGGCCCCTGCCCTGATCGACGCGGATGCCTGGTGGATCGAGCGCCGTATTCTATCCCGTGAGCTTCTCGACCTCGGAAAGCCGCAGCTTGCCTATAAGCTCGTCGCCGCTCACGCGGCAGAATCGCCCGGCATGGCCGCAGAGGCTGAATTCCACGCAGGATGGTACGCGCTGCGGGCCTTGAAGCAGCCCGGGACAGCGGCTTCACACTTCGCCAGGATCGCGGAAATTTCCTCGCGCCCGATCTCCGCATCGCGCGCTTTTTACTGGCTCGGCCGCTCTGCCGAGGCGGGTTCCGGCGGTGATGCCAGCAGCTATTATCGCCGTTCGGCACATTTCGGGACCACTTTCTACGGACAGCTAGCCGCCGCCAAACTGCATGAGAAGGCCCCGGAGTTCATCTATCCGAAACCGACCGACGCCGACCGCGTCCGTTTTGCCGGACGCCCTGCGGTACAGGCCATCAAACGCCTCGAGCAGGTTGGATACGGCAATCGCGCCACCGCACTTTACAGCCAGCTTTCGCAAGAGATGGATAGCGTCGGCGAACTGGCTTTGCTGGCCGTCATGGCTGAGCGCAACGAGAATCATTATCTCGCCTTGCGGGTCGGCAAGACCGCAGCCCTACGCGGTTTCGACACAGGCGCGCTTTCACATCCGCTCGGCGCCATTCCTGCCAGCGCGAATATCAGCGGGTCGGGCAAGGCGTTGGCCTATGCAATCGCCCGGCAGGAAAGCGAATTCAACGTCGGCGCCGTATCGAAGGCCGGCGCGCGTGGCCTGCTACAGCTCATGCCGGCAACGGCCAGAAGCGTGGCGGCAAGGAACGGAATGAGTTTTTCGGCCCCGCGCCTGACGACGGATGCAGGCTATAATGCAACGCTTGGCGCGCATTTCCTCGGAGAACAGCTCGACCGCTTCGACGGTTCCTATGTGCTTACATTCGCGGGTTATAACGCCGGTCCCCGCCGCGCTTCGGAATGGATCGAGAAATATGGCGACCCGCGCGGCAAGCCTGTCGATGAGGTGGTCGACTGGATCGAGCGCATTCCCTACTCCGAAACGCGCAATTACGTGCAACGCGTGATGGAAAACTACGAAGTGTACAAAGCCCGCCTGACAGGCAGCGCCGACATTCAGGCCGACCTGATCCATGGACGCCGCTGACGGGCCTAGTGGATTGAATTTGACGTTTGAATCCCGACTGAATGAGATGCTGTTTCAAACGTCAAATTCGAAAAATCCACTAGATACATAAAGTTACTAGTGGTCTTTTCAATTCCGATATTTGCTCGGCGCCTGTATCAGAGGGATGCAAATGTCGGAATCGGACCACTAGCACATCTTTGCCCGAAATATTCAGCTTGGGGTCTTTGGCGTCTTTCTCGTCCGCCTCGTTCCTGCTTTGGCGGGAGCTTTTTTGGGCTTTTCGGCCTTTCTGGTCCTGCCCTTGGCAGAAGCGCTCACGAATCTTGCAGCCTGACCCCGCCAGTTCTCGCGCCCGATCCGGCCCGGAAAGCCTATTGCCTGCTCGATCCAGCGTGATTCATCGTCGCTCCAGCCTGAAATCTGATCGTAATGGAACACGCCCAGCCCGTTAAGGATGGCTTCCACCGCTCTGCCAATCCCATGGATGACCGTCAGATCGTCGGCCTTCCCCTGTCGCGGCGCTTCCAGAAACTGTGGCTGTCCGGTTTCGGCAGCGGGCTTCGCTTCGCCCTTCTGCAACGGCAATTCACCGCCGACAACCTCGGCGTCCGGAACTTTTTTCGGGGCCTCGGCCTTATCCGTCTCGACAGGTGTCTCCGGCTTCGCAACCGCGGTCGCCGCGCCGACAGTTTTCGGCGGCTCCAGCTTTTCCGGCTTTTCATCGATTGGAGGCGTCGCAAGAGCCGCGGCGATGATCGTGCGTTCATTATCGCTTGTCGCCGGCCTTTTGCGCCGAACGAAGCGGCCAAGCAGACAACCGACCACAAAAGCAATGGCGATGAGAACAGCCAGTTGAACGATCAGCAACGGCATATTGGTCTTTCCTCGTACTCCAAATTACGCGCCTTTTAACGGAACCGCACCGGCCCAGGCAGACGACAGAAGCTCATTTCGCGCTCGTCAGCCAGCCCACAATCGCACCAATCAAAACCGCGATCGCCAGAACGGGCCAAAATGATTCGGCAAGATAAAGCATGGATAAGTCCGCTTCCTGTTCCAATGACGACGCATGGCTGCGAACCGGATGGTCCACAGCTCCTTTCATAAAGAGAAAGCGCCCGTCAGAACAGTCGGACTGTCAGTTCCGAACAAGAAACTGGACCGGACGATTACAACGCGGTTCGATTCATGTCCATCAAGGCCCGGTCAGTTCGACGCTTGCAGTCTTCAGGTCGAATGGCAGCGTGCCGCCCAGAACCGATTGCAATGCAGCGTAACGCGCCTCACTCAGCGCCGTTCCCTTTACGGAAATCGTCAGATCGGAAATTTTTATCTCGCCGGTGTCCAAGCTTGCCGCGAGTTGCAAGGCGAACATTACCGATTCGACAAACGCCTGCGGACTGCCGCGTCCGACCGCCATTTCGTCATCCAGCGTTCCGTCACTATTCAGCCCTTCGGCTGCCGCCATTATCCGGTCGCGCGCATCGTTGTCCGGGACGGTGCCGGAAAGAATCAGGCTGTCTCCGGTTTTCTGAATTTGAAAAACATAAGGAGAAACGAGCGGCAACACGCTCGTAAGATCCGTCACCGCCCCGATGCCCCAGACATTGGCCAGCGCCGCGCGGGCTGCGGTCTGGCTCCCGGGGTCTGGAGCCACTCCTTTCAGCGTAACGTCCCGTCCGTCCACATCGAAACTCGCCCATATATAAGGTGCCAGCGCTTCACCACCGCGCCCGGCAATATCGCTCTCCAATCGGCCACCGCCGAACCAGAGCGCCAGAGCCGTCAATGCTGCGGTCCACGTCAATCCGGGCCAGAACCATTTGAACATATGCGCATTTCTCCGGTTCAGAACATTACGGAGCGTGGCGGACAATAGCCCCGCCCCGCCAGATAACCAGGATCAGGACCTTATCCAGAAAGGGAAGACGCCGCACTGAAAATCACGCAACAAAAAACCCGGTAGCGATGCTACCGGGTTCTTCCTGATCAATCCGCGAGGGATTAGAACGAGCGCTGGAAGCGGACCATGCCCTGCCAGGCGTCTTCGCCGTCGAGGCTGGTGTTCTTGTCGTTCCACTGAACGTAGGTGACTTCCGGCGTGATGGTGAAGCCGGGAACCAGCTGGTAAGCAACGTTTGCAGTCGCTTCGAAGGTTTCCGAGTCGTCGTAAGCGAGCTGCAGGTTGAAGGTAGCCTTTTCGGTTGCCTTGAATGCTGCGCCGCCCCAAATGGCCCAGTCGCCGCCCCAGGTGCCGTAGAACGAGTCGATGACGCGGTAGGATTCGCCAGCGTCGTTCAAAGCGTAATGGTCGTCGTTGGACTTGTAGCCGCCCATCGCCCAGACCGAGAAACGGTCGGTGATGTTCACGTCGCCGCGAATCTTACCGGCCCATTCTTCGTTACGGGCGTCATAAGCTGCAACAGCCACGACCGAACCCCAGCCGCCAGCGTACTTCAGGCCACCAACGATGTGCGGCGTGTAGTCGTTAAGCGTAACGTCGACGTCGGAGTCACCGTTGCCGCCTTCTTCGAGCGACAGGATGGCAGAGAAGCCGTTGCCGCCGGTGAAGGTGTAGCTGATGAGGTTGGTGCGGTAACCGCCAGCGAGGATCACGTCATCGTTGATGACGTTGCCGAAGTAACCCGGGAAGGTCACGAAGGCCGATTCGTCGAGACCGACGCGCAGGCCGCCGAGCTGGATGTAAGCGTAACGCAGCGAGCTGTTTTCGCTCGAACCGTATGCGTCTTCTTCGCCGTCACCGCCGCCGTTCCAGTTGTAACGCAGCTCGGTGAAGGTCTTCAGAGTGCCGAGCTCGGTTTCCGAAGCGGTCGAGAAGCGAAGCGTCGCACGGGCGTTCTTGCCCCAGGTATCGCGTTCCAGATCACCGGCGGTACGAGCGTAAACGCGGTCACCACCCTTGGCGTCGTAACGAACATAGCCGTGGACGCGCAGGCAGGTTTCGGTGCCCGGGATGTAGAAGTAGCCAGCGCCGTAAGCATCGCAGACGCGGACATATTCAACGGCTTCTGGCTCTGGCGCGAC